>CAVZVP010000011.1:0-294103 GCA_963778745.1 uncultured Alphaproteobacteria bacterium
CGAATAACCTCATTTCGGGCCACTCGGGTGTGACCCGGATCACAGGTAATTGATCCAACCGGCCTCGAACGAGGCCGCGCGGCGCACATCCAGGAAATGGAGGCAGCCGCCCTCCCGGGACCGTCGTCATTGCCATCGTTTGTGAAACGGCGGCCGCGTCGGCGGCCAGCGCGGCGGTCTCTCCGAAATCCGATTAGTTGTTTTGAGTTTTGGAAGCGAATAGGAGCGTAAGCCAATAACAGCAGCGCTGCGGTTAGTCGATCAAATACCTTTTTTCCACTTTATTAAGCCTGTCCGCCATTTTTAGATTGCGATCAAACAAAGCTGTTTTCATATTTTCTGTATGATCATTCATCACTTTCAAGGTGTGATTCAGCCACGCAATCTCCATACACAATTTATCAAATCTTTTGTCGGTCTCAAGTACATTGATCCCAAGCAGGACAAACACGCCTAAAATAGCTACAATATTTCCCAATTCATTCCATGAATAATTTCGATCTTCACCAAAACACATTGCTGTAGCAATAATTAGAAGTAACCAGCCCAATATATGCAAACTCCGACAAGTGCTCTCAAATTTTGCTATTTCTGTTCGACCGTTCTCTTTGATGACTTTTAATCCATCTAATCTATCTATCTCTTCCTCAGGAAAACCCCATTCTTTGGCGTGATTTCGTTTGCATTCCGTAAGTTCTAATTGATTTGCACGATTTTCGATACGCCCAAAGCGCTTGCTGAGGCCCCAGCATAAAACAAAGTAGCCGAGAAACATCACTGTTTTCGCCGTGAGCAGGTGTCCCATTGCGACCCTCCATTACACAGCCCCCGTGAGAGTAACTTGGGCACGCGGGAAACGTTCGAGATTGAACTTAGGCTTTTGCGCGAACGTTAAGGTCGTTTCATCAACACCGAAGAAAGTCCGGCAGGTCTTCTGTCCCTTACTAAAACACCACATTCTCAAACTCGCCGAACGAGATGGAATAATATCAGCGCCTGCATGAGATCGAAGGTTACAGACCATGAAGCTCACGCTCATCTACCTGCCTGTACTCCTTGTGCCTGTCGTAATTCAAATCCGGATATATTGGTGATGCAGTCCGCCTAGGTGGCGTGGACAAAATCGTTGACGCGTGAATTTCGTTTTGATTCAAGGCTGCAGATTCGAGGAGGCAGCCTTGAGCCGCGGCGATCTGACAGAGGTCGAGTGGCGTATCTTGAGGGTTTTGTTGCCGATTGAGCGAGAACCTGGGAGGCGGGGACGAGGACGCCCGCCCGAGGATAATCGCAACGTCATCAACGGTGTTCTTTGGCGGCTGCGCACAGGTGCGCCCTGGCGCGACGTTCCGGAGAAGTACGGCAACTGGAATTCGATCTATCGGCGGTTCCGGCGATGGAGCGCCTGCGGGGTTTGGGAGAGCGTCGCCGTTGCTCTCGCCGAAACGATGGCCGAAAGCGGCCACTACAACATCGATAGCACCACGGTTCGCGCCCATGTCTCGGCAGCGGGCGGAAAAGGGGGGCTCATCAACGAGCTCTTGGCCGCTCGCGGGGCGGGTTCACCAGTAAAGTTCATTGTCTCGGTGATGCCAGAGGCCGGCCCATCGCCTTCCATCTCACGCCCGGCGAAGCGGCGGACTGCAAAGTCTACGATACGCTGATCGATCTTCCGGAGCAGACACCGGATGCGCTTCTCGCCGATAAGGCCTACGATACCGACGCGATCCGAGCCGACTTGAAAGAGCGCGGGATCAAACCCGTCATCCCGCCGAAATCCAACCGCACCGCAACGATCCGCTACAGCAAACGCCTCTACCGCCAGCGCAATTGCATCGAACGGGTGCTCGGCCACCTCAAGATCAATCGCGCCATCGCCACGCGATACGATCAGCTCGCCGAGAGCTTCCTCGGCATGCTATTCATCGCCTCAGCTCGTTACTGGATCAAATTTGTCCACGCGGCCTAGGACCGGACGGCAAAGAATGTGACCGACGGCTCCAGTGGCGCGCGGTATGGGCGCGTCTTTGTCTAGGGACAAATGCGTGCGTACCTCATTGTAGTACTTCATGTACAACTGCAGTACGTGACGAAGATGTCGTTCGCCCAAGACAATGATGTGATCGATGCATTCCCTGCGGATCGAACCGATCAGCCGTTCAGCATATCCGTTTTGCCAGGGGGAACGCGGCAAAGTTGGTCGATCACGAATACCAATTGATCGAAGTCTGCGGATGAAGACCTCACCATAGGCCGTGTCCCGGTCACGGATTAGATAGCGAGGAGCTTGTTCCCAGCCGCAAGCTTGCGTGATCTGATTTGCGATCCATTCTGCGGTGGGATGCGCTGTGACACCAACCCATAAAATCCGTCGTCGGCCATGCCCCAAAATCAACAGGCCATAAAGCAGACGAAACGATATTGTAGGCACGACGAACAGATCCATCGCCGCGATACCGTCGGCATGATTATGAAGAAACGTCTTCCACCCTTGAGTTGGCGGGCCTCTTCGCCTGACCATATACTTGGCAACGCTCATCTGTCCGATATCGATCCCGAGCTTGAGCAGCTCTCCATGGATCCGCGGCGCGCCCCAAAGCGGATTGGCAATGCTCATCTCGCGGACCAACCGGCGGATCTCCAGCGGCACAATAGGCCTGCCACCACGGCATCTCGACTTCCAGCGCCAATACGACCTGAAACCCGCACGATGCCAGCGGACAATAGTGTCCGGCTTAACAATCGCCAAAGCATCGCAAACTCTAGGAAACAACCGATAAAGACCAACGAATATCCAACGGTCGATGGTACTGAAGGAGAGCTTCTTTGGAGCAGCCCGCCGCAGGACGTTTATTTGGTGCCGCAACGTCCAAATCTCTGCCTCAAGCGTTGCCCGCGACCGGAGCAGATCGACGATCGTCCAACCAATAAGTCTGCAAAGATCCCTCATCCCACAGCAGGATTGGCTGATTCTCGATCAACTGCCAGCCAGATGAGGTTTGCGACAGGGACAACAGGGAATTTTACCTGCCAAAACCGAAATCAATGCCGGATGAAGTTTTCGGCACTCACACCCTTCAACCGCGCAACCATATAGTGTATTGTAATATTCTGAACGCAAATAGATTGAGGTGAGTTCGCCCAAAGCTGCGAGATGTGGGGGAGACGTTGCCTAAATGCCGCGGATCCGCCTGGTGGAGCTTTTCCGAAAGGACACTCGTCAAAATTCCAACGCCACTGCTCCACATCGTCAATCGTGACCGTCTTGCGTCTCGGACCGGTAGATGTATCCCGCCGGCAACATCGTAGATGATGCTACCCACTTACCAACGAGGTAAGGCCGTGAGCTGGACGAAACTGATTTTTGCAATTGCGGCAATCGCAATGATCAGCGTGGGTTTATGGCTGGGGCCCCGCGCTTCCAGGTTCATGATTACGCATACGACCGGGTCGATTTTCGTAAGCGGCCCGCAGGTCTACACGCGGGAGCAACTCGTGAATGATCGCTACCGCGAAGACGCATGGTTGCTCGGGGAACTGGACAATTCAAACAAGTGGACCTTCGGCGCAACTGCGTCACTAAATCGCACGTCTAACTATAACGTGACATTAAGTGGGGGAACGGGAATTCCAGCTCCCACGGCAAATAACTCGAAGCCAGCGAGCGATGCAGCCAAGCCGCTAGCCCCCGCGGTCGACGTGACGCCATTTGAGAGATTCCGCGCATTGCTAACGTACCGAGAACAGATCCGCACATTAATAATCGAGAACCAACTCGACGACCGCCACGACCTGAGGGGTAATTCTCTCTACCGTTTACGCTTCGATGCGGCGGTGCTTCCCGGCAACAATACTGACGCTAGTGCAAAAGTTACCGTGTCTGTATTGCCCCCAGATGGACTGAGCGAAAGTTTTACAGATTTGGACAACAATAAGGACCTGGAGTTAAAGCTCGCCACTCAGACTAATATCTCGGAACTGAAAAGCAACGAGCAGGCCGTGTGGGAGAGGGTTTACCTCAGATGGTTGGATTCGCTCGGTAAGCGATTTGAAGATGGGCGCAAGGCCCTGCGAGTTGCGTATGACTTCAGATCGGTTCGCACCAGAAGACTACGAACGCCTCCTAAAGGACGTCCGCCAAGCCGTCACTTATTGGCATGCCCAGTTGATTGACGTTCAGAAGAAAGTTGGAACTGCAAAAACCAATTTACCTCCTCAAACAAAGGATTTTCTTCAGAGACTAGATCAGAACGAGACGCAGGTTATATCGACACGACCTGACCAGCTGAAAGTCATTGACAAATTCCGAATAGATTACTCACACGGAATTATGGGGATTAGTGATGCTGGTCAGGGGATTAGTAATGCTGGTCATAGGGCTTATAAGGATGAGATCACCCGCCTAATCGAGATAGTGCAACAGGAAGTCCTAGCGTGGAATTTCCTGGCATTTGCCGTAAAACACGTTAGTGCAGATTCCCAGAGCCAAAGCACGCCAACATTTGCACCAACAAAGCCACAACTCGACGACGGCTGCGGCGATTTGAAAGCCTACGGGACAGTAAATCAGGTTCCACAGCCCTACGTTGAATACAATCTTAGCCTTAGCTATTTTATGGACCGGGCTTTCCAAAGCAAGCTGGCAAAATCAATTCTTGGGCTGCAACCTGACCCTTCGTCCACTGACGACCAATTGAACAATATCAAGCCGCTAGTGCCGCTCGCGGTTGAAGAATCCCGATTTGGATCCGATGGGCCAGCGTTCCTGTTTAGCCAGCGGACCGCCCCGCTCGTATTCACTGACAAAAAGGAATGCTTTCCGGAAGGCCTTATTGGCTCTGTTGAAGAAAGGCTTGTGGCGGACCATAGGGTGTATGTTCTGAAAGCCGACGTTGCCCATCTAGAATACCTTGTCCCGAAGTTTAAATTGGAAGCAGTACTCGAACCATTCGTAAAGGAGTGGCCACCTATCGATCCGGCCGGCAAAGCTCACGTCGGCACGCAAATCGTTCGCGCCGGATTGGTAAATTTCGTTCGAGCTGCAGGCCGTAGGCTAGATGCCTTTAGCTATGCATTCAGTCCCTCGGAGCCGGATGAGCTGGTCGCAACGCGTTCGCTCGATGAGCAGAGCCGGACACTCGCGGCGCAGGCCACTGCTGCCCTGGCAGGCTTGCAAGGTACAGGCGGGGCGAAGGTGGGCCAGCAGTCTGGCGTCGAGCAAAGCCGGAACGCATCACGCAAGCTGGTCATTGCCTTCGGAGAGCAATTCAATCCCAAGATAGCCACGTTCGGTTGGGTCATCCAACCCCAGGAGCCAATCGACGGGAATGACGATTACCGCCAGCGAGCGTCACAAACGTCCTTGGCGGCCCTGATTTCCTTGCCAGCGTGGTGGGAGGAGATTCGAGTCAGGATCACACGCTCTTGGACGACGGAATCTGGCAAACCTGAAAATACGCTCAAACCCGATCAGGAGTACACCATCGAATTGCCGGTCAACTTCGAGACTGTCGACGCAAGCTTGTTCGAGACGAACGACCGCAGCCCGGTCATCAATGAGTGGGCAACCGAAGCTGTGATTGTTAGGCCGTGCCAGAGAGCCGACATTGTCATTCCGGGACGCCGGCTATGGCGCAGCACCGTCGTTTTGCTTGGTAGTCAGAAAGCGGACGAAATATTCGTTCTTCCTGATATGAACGGGATTGTCGCGACGTTCAAGTCCGTCCAATTCCCCAATACTTGGTCCGACCTCAGCCGGGATTTCCAGGTCCCGCTTACGGTCTGGACAAGCCAGGGCAGCACTTCACTTCCCATCCCGGCGATATTCCACAAATTGGGTTCTGGTTCTAATGAGAAGACACTCTGCCCTACGCCTGCCAAGGACTCGGATCGTAACGTCGACGCCAATCAGGAATCGAGGTAGCATTAGCTCAAGTTAGTTATACCGACATGACTAATCGTCCTCTTGCCTCTATCATTCGGCCACGGATGTTGCCGGAATGCGGATGTGTGACGGAGATACAATGGTTAGGTCGAACGTCACTTTCACTGTCGCTTGGACTGTCGGTACGCTGATCATCGCGCAGCCGGCCTCAGCGCAATTTGTCAACAATGTGTGCGGCACAATGCAGGGGCCCTGCCAAGTCAATCCTGCACCGGTGGGCTCCCCCTGTGGCTGCTACACCAATTTTGGTCCCGCACCTGGACAAATCTTGCCGCAGGGCGGCGCGATCGCGCCACAGCAGATGCAGGCTGTCAGCAACGTATGCCGCACCTACAAAGGTGTCTGCCAGGTCAATCCAGCGCCGGTCGGCTCGGCCTGCGGCTGTTATGGCGATATCGGGGCCGTTATTCCGAGGTAGCCATTCCACGGTTACGTGCTTTCGTGCCGTCGCTTCCAAAAACTAAATTCGAGCGTACCGGTGATGCAATCCGCCCAAGATTGAATGGGCGACGATGTCCCCGAAGCGATCGATCGGGCACCCGTCCGGCGCATCCTTTCCGAGCGAAACATGAGGACGCCACCCATTATAATAGTCGGAAACTTTCGCGAGGATCTTGGCGAAAGATCTGCTAGAGCAGATCAGCGCAGATTTCAATCCGCACCATTTCACGTTGATGGAAGTCAAAGCGGAATATGCCAGCGCGTCGAGTACGGAACTCGGTAGTTTTTTGACGTCGGCTAAGTGCCAATAGGCGACATCGCGCAACAAATCTTGCATCGCGCGGGCACCTCATCGGATATTAACGTAATGAAGGACAGCCGTTCACGACTGCTCAGCTTAGCAGCGCTCCACGCAACCATGAAATAACAATATGCTCCATGTTTTACTAAACGGCTCGGCTTCACCTAATGGGCGGAGAGTCGGCATCACAAAGACCCTTATCGGATTCTTTGCCATTAAAATAATCATCTATGTCTAAATCCAGGAAGTGATCGCTTTGCTTGCATTTAGCCCGGAGGGTATCGCGCGTTTTGAGCAGTATTCCGTCAAAAGAGCTAATCTGAGCGGACGAAAAAAGCGCTTCGGTCTGAAAGAAAGCTTTCACGCTCGGGTCGTTCTCCCATTTGCTCGCAAGTTGCATGAGTCGGACGTATGTCTTGGGATGCATATGATTGACTTTACCCAGATATCCTTGCTTGACGATCGAGCCGGGGCCTTCAATCAGACCGCAATCGTTGTCAACAAGGTGCAATCTTTTGACAGTGAACTGCGGTAGGCCCGGAGGAACGTTCTTGCCCGTCTTATCGGTCTTAAATTCAGAGCCATCCTGATAAACGACTTCGGTCGAAGCTTAAGAATATTTCCTCCTGAAGTCCGGTCATTCTGCTGCATGAGTGTATCAATCAAGAGCATCTCACTCATGTCGCGCATGGCAAGCAAGCTTTGCGCAGTGGACTGAGTAAAGCTCTGACTGCCAATGATTTTTGCGGCAGATTGTGGATTAGTAACATTTCTAAACGCCGATACGGCGCCAATGTTGGTCTGGCCGGAGCTGGCGTCTGTGATCCACTCCTTATAAGGCGTCGTGCCATGATCCTTGGAGATGAGCGCGCCAAAGATCTGACTATTGTCGATTGTAAAAAGCGATGCCGGATTTTTGCTTGAGCCTGATTTGAACGCGGTAAAGTTACTCCAACTCTTTTTCAAAGCGCGGTTCCGAGTAACCTTAGCAATTGAGAGCGCTTGGTCGACGATCTTACCATGCTGGTCGAAATCCATCGTTCGAATTACTGCCGGTGCGATCTGCGCGATGTCTCCCAACGCGCGCGATACATGATAATAACCGAGAATTGAGGAAGTGCTTGTGCAAGTGCGGTCGTCATCCGTCTGTTTGAACTTAGCGATTTCCTTGACGTCCGATGGGGGGCGATTCTTTGCTTCGAGTGAGAGACACTTTGAAGCGTTTTGCAGCTCTGACTTTGTGTGCCCGTCTGGAATATCATACAGAAGCACCCCTGCACTCGTGCTGCTCGTTTTCGGACAAACGACCACGGCGCCCGACAGGTCTGTCGTACCAGAAAACTCATAGAAATTGTATTTGCACAGCTCATGTTCCCTATTCTCATCGGCCTTCCGGTACTCAGCAAAAGGAATGTGCTTTGGGACAATGCAAGTTTCTTGGATTGATTTTCCTGGAACGGCAAACTTAGACATCGAAATTCCGCGAGGCAGAATTGGGATCAAATGACCCGCCCGCAAACGCACTTAATGTCGCAGCGCCCAATACGATCGCGCTCGCGCTGACCAAGGTTGTAGCTTTTGCGTTCATATTTCGCGTCATCGAATACGCGCAGGCAATAAAAACCGCGTAACAATATGCCGCCGGAACTCCAAACAACGCAGCAACGTGCTGCTGACAAATCCGTTTCGGTGCGAATCCAGCGACATGGCTTGTCATGTTTCACCCCTGTTTCGAATATTGCGCGCCGCACCTCGCAGTGCTGGCGCGCGTTAACATCGGAACATCGTGACGCGGTCACGTTTCGGATCAGGCCGCGAACTGCAGTTCGACCGAACTCCTGTGTTTACCGAAAGCATCCAGTTAGCGTCACTTGTCACGGAAATTTTCGCGAGCAAGTTCAAGATAAGCCTTAGCGACAGGCTCCGTTGCGTCGTGGAATGCTTCGGCGTCCTTTTCGACAATGGCGCGGTAGGGAGCGGCTTCGGCTTGGCGTCCGTGCGCCAGGCCCAGCACATTGGCATCGTAACTCGCGAGGGCATCCAAGAAGGCGATGTCGCTGCTTTTTTTGCTCGAATAAGGCACGTCGATGAGGGACACGTGCTTCTCACGAATCCAAAACAGGCCAGCGCCGGGAAGGTCGATAAGGTCATAGGCAGAGCCATCCAAGCCTGGCCAAAATGTTCGGCGAACTGCATCCAACCATTCATGAACCGGGGGCTGAGTCTGGTAGTTAGCGATTGCCGGTTCGCCGTACTGCTTTAACTCCACAATGCGCCGAGATTTCTGATCTTCGACCAGAACCCAGATGCGCAGCTGATCGACACTCCCGCCACGTTCTTCGCGCCGGATTGCTAGATCGATGACTTTCGCAGTGGTAAACAGGTGTTCGATTGTCGGGCGAGCAATCTTTGCGTTGTAAGGCTCAATTTCTCCCTTTTTGAATACAAAGCCGTATTTTGAAGATTTTTTCTCGGCATACTGTGCCACCTTGTCATCGTACTCGGAGACAGGCATGGCCAAGAGAGATCGCACCTCTTTTGGCGGATCCAACTCTTTGCCCGCGATGCCCGCAAGATAGATCTTTTCCAGCGGACGCTTCTTGATTTGCCCGCCTATAGACTTCGAAGCGATCAGGTAGCGAACTATGTCGAGTACGAACGGTCCGCGGCCGGCATCGTCAAAGTCGACGTCGACAAATCTCATCTGTCTTGATCCGCCAACCTGCTCTAGAGGGAGAACCGTGAAATTGCCCATGTGCGGGTCGCCGGCCAATATCCCTTCGAACGGAAGGTATTGCTTCAGGCTGCTTAGATCCGCCCGATGTTTCATGTAGGTCCAATAGTGAGGCGTATTGCTGCGGATCAATTGCGAAAGGTTCTTGGACACTTCGACCTGATCGAATTGATCGTTCGTGGCACTCATACCCATAGCCAGGTTCCAACGGTTTTTTCGCCGACGATCTAGCTCACAAGCACATCATACTTTATACTTTACGTCCCCGCTGAGACAGTCATTAGCACTGACCTAAGTGTTAGAGGTCACAACTCTGGGCTTTCAAAGGTTGAGTCGAAAAGTGTGCCTGAAGATCCAAATCAAGCTTCAATCGGCCTTGTAAGCAGGCTTGATGCAGCTTTGTCGCGAGATCCTTCAGATTCTTGCGGACTTCCGCATAGTCGTCGACGGTGAAAACCAATTCTCGAACGAAGAATTCTCTGGTTTCCGCAGAATCGGCAATAGTGTCAAAATGTAGAATGAGGCGATAGGTCTTTGGATCAATGTGTGCAATACGATCAGCTAAGCCCGTTTGCTTTGCGATATTGTCTTTGGCGACGCCGCAGTCGTTATCCTTTAGGAGCAACTTCTTAACCTGAACGCCTCCAACCCGCGCAGCCTCCTCGGGAGTAAAACTCTTACTCGACTTCAGTTTGGCGTTGCCGTCCTGGTTCAGATCGTTGGCATCGAGATAGTAATAGGTCTGGAGATAGTGAATATTGCCGAAGCGGTCTTGCTGGTTCATGAGCGTGTCGATCGCGATTAAGTCCGCAGCATCTTTGAGCTGTACCATCTTCTGAACATTTTCGGTTGTGAAGTTTCGCCCCACGAGTGTACTGATATCCGAGTTGCGAGCCAGCATTCCCACGATCGGGTTCCCGTCGCGAAAGTTCCGCGCGCGGGCAACATTGTTTGCGCCACCATTGAAGAAGTCTTTGTAGAAATCCTCTTTCATAGGATTCTCGCTGAGCGCGCCATAAGATTGGGCAAAATCGTCGGTGAGCAAAAAATCCCGTTTGTTGCCTTTGGCGCCGGCCGTCAGCTGTGCCATCAGGCCGACCCAAGTTTGATGAATAAGCGTGCCCGACTTGGTCTGGTCCAAAGCCTTGTGACCGAAGGCAATGTGATTTTTCAGGTCGAACGTGCGCAGAACTGTTGGCGGAACGTCACCGATGCCGCCGAGCATACGCGACACGTGGTAATAGCCGAGGATGGAAGGCGTATAGCTGCAGCTCGTGCTCAGCTTGTATTTGGCGATCTTTTTGCCGCCGGCAGTCTCGCAGCGCGCGTCCTCAACCTTGTCGGGGGTGTCACCTTGAGGGAGCGAATAGAAATCGAGCCCCGGGTTCGTGCTGTTGAGCTTTGGACAAACTGCAGCGTTCGTATTCCCATCTATATTGCAAAGCTTGGTCTCGACCTCGATATCCTTATCGGAATATTCGCCACCGACGAAATGCCTGGGAATCACGCAGACCTCGGCATTTCTACCTGGCACCGCAAGATCCACGATCTTTTCGCCGCGTTGAAGGTGGGCTGATAACGTGGCATAGGCGAACCCCGGACCAAGGGACACCACCGACAAGAGCAGAAGCTGCGTCAGACGAACGGGTGTCCTCATAATTTTTCTCCGCAAGAATTTTCAGTTTTACGCCGTGCGGACCGCAGGGTTTTCGCTCGCGCCGAGCAGACCACGCGAATAGGCCATGATCGCCTCCTGAAACCCGGCCCTCGCTACATGCTGCTCAGTCGCAACTGCATCGCTGGCGGTTTCGTGAGCGTAGCGGTAACCAGCAAACGATTTGGGGCGTACGCCCTAAAGCATATTAGAGCTCAGTGCCGGAGTATCAATAGTGAGCTGGTTCACGCAATCCGGAAAAACTTGTGATCGTCCATGACCGCCTCGGGTCATTAGCGACCAAGCCATCTCGCGCCAGTTCTGGCCAATGTCCGCTTCTCTAATCGGCCGTTCAGGGTCAAGCGTTTTCAGACTATCCACCACTGCAGTGTTGATGTCGCTCACGGGCTCGCGCTTCTCTTCGGACTCCGCACCAGGCCCCTTCCAGTATGGGATTCGAGGACAAGGCGGAACAATCTGTTACGCGGCCTACCTCATACATCGTCCCGCGAGGGACATCTTTCCACCGCTGGCTGGGGCTCGGGTTTTCTCCTATTGTATTTGATTCTGCGCGGTTTTCATGCTGCTGCGGCGTCCCGGGTCCAGCGGAACTCGGTGCCATCAACCCATATGCGGTGCATGATCACGGCAAGGCGGCGCGCCAGCGCCACGATCGCCTTCTTCATCCCGCGGCGCCTGACGATCTGCATCGCCCAGGCCTTGAGCCAGGACCATTTTGTCGAACGCACCAGCATGATCTGGGCTGCTTCGTAAAGCATCACCCGCATCATCTCGTCTTCGCAGCGTGATATTCTGCCGCTCCATTCCACCTCGCCCGATTAAACACCGCCCCGACTGACTTGGAGTCCCGAAAGCGTGCAGGTACATCGACGGTGGCACGATAGGTCAGCGCCACCACTGGGCCGACCCGGGGGATCGTCATCAGTCTCCGGCACACCTCATCGTCCCGCACGATAGCGAGCAAGCGGCGATGCTGGATGACGAACTGCTCGCGAAGTACCCGCCGGACGACAAGCAGCGATTCAACCAACTCAGCCAAGTCGGGCAAGTTCTCGACCAGCTCCTTGCCCGCTCGCCAGAGAGAGCCAAGGTCCGCACCACGCGCGTGGATTCTGTATTTGTTGGGAGCCTGGCGAGCGTGCCAAATTTGACTGGGGCACTCTCTGCGTCAAGAGGGTGGTCATCCTCAGGCACTGGCGCGGGCGAGGTCGGCTTTGGGTCAAAAGCAGACAAACGGCCCCGGGCCAAAATCCGGCTTTGTCCGCTTCTCTAATCGGCCATTCCGGGTCAAGCACTTTCAAGCCATCAACCACTACCTTTCAGACTATCCACCACTGTAGTGTCGACGTCGCTCGCGGGCTCGTGCTTCTCTTCGGAATCGGCGCTAGCAAGATCGGCCGAGAGCGTCGCGACGCCGAAGATATCCTGAGGGAGCACCCGAGCTATGGAAAACCTAAGCGCCCAAAAGGCTACTGACGCTTTGGCGCTGTCCACCTGGATCAATCCGCCGCTAAGAGGAATAATCCAGGTGAGGCGATGCTAGCGGGATCCGAGATACCTGTGTGTACCGAAAACCTAAACCCGGACATCGTGGTGATGAAGCCTGCCAAGGATTGGACGTGAACTGATGATTACAGTCCGCTGAACGGGGCGATACCCTAGAGCGCCCTCATGTTCCGTAATCTACCATTGTGCGAATGCAGCAGGATTGAACAAAACTCATTCAATTATTGAATGGCGCGGCCAAGACCGCCAGTACGGAACATAGCAGCCAATCGTTATGAGCTGACGTTAGGCGATTCTTTCGGCTAATCAATGCGGATGAAGTTCTCGGTACACACAGCCAGGACGAAGCAGAACAGTGAAAACATTGTCCACTGAAGTTGGTTGATTCCCTCAGCTAGTCAATGCGGACGAGGTTTTCGGTACCCACAGCGGTTCACTTGACCGCTGGCCATAATGCCCTCCGCGGATCGGGTCCCGGTCATTAGCACGGCGTCGTTCTTCTGCCGCTTGACGTAGAGCTTCACGTAGGCCGGCGGCATCAGCCGCACCGTATGACCAAGCGCCTTGAGCTCACGCGATCAATGATGCGATGAGGCACAGGCCTCGATGCCCACCAGGCACGATGGCAGCTTATGGAAAAATGTCAGGACATAGCGGCGCTTTAGCTGCCGGCGGATGACTACGTTGCCTTCCGCATCGACACCGTGGACCTGGAACACCGACTTGGCGATATCGAGACCGATTGTCGTGATAGTCTGCATGCTTGGCTCCTCCAAAATTGTGGGGGCCCTAACAGCACCCACATTCATGGCACTCACGTGCCGGTGGACGAGCCGTCCACAGCATAATTAGCGCGAACCGCTTGGCCGATATCGCCCTCGCGCAAGGCGCCGCAGATGTGGGAGCGATAGCGATGCATAGGCATTTCAGGGCTATTCCGGCAGGCGATTCACTATGGCTGTGAGGCGCGCGAAAAGTGCATGGGGGGATCGGCTTTGTCAAGGCAAGCGGCTCGACAAAGCAGCCGCGACCGGCGTCACGGCTCTTTCTTCAGATCGAGCGTGCCGCCGCCCGCCGCCGCCGTGCCGTAGCCCCAGGTCCCGCGATAAGAGCCATTTTGCGCGGCGATAGCACCGGCGCCACTCTCGCTGCCGAGAGTCCAGCGGTAGATCAGCATGCCATCTTTGACTATGCCGTTTACGCGCCCGACACCATTGCCGTAGCTGAACGAGCCGCTAACCGCCTCGCCGTCTTGTGCCAACACCATGTCGACGTTGAATTCGGTGCGGCCGCCAACGAATTTTCCCCACAGTGTGCCGTCATAGAGAAGTCCGGAAGGCGCGCGGCCGTTGCATGGCGCAGAAAGGTTGCGGCCCTTGGGGCGCGGGGCGAGATCCACCGGGCTAACCGTCTGACCGATTCGAACGGAGAACCGCTGCACCGACGGATCGGCAAGCAGATAACCGAGCCTGGTTATCTCCAAGGCAAGCGTCATAGGCGAAGCCCGCGCACCGGGCTTAAACCCTTTTGCATAAGCGTTCGCTTGCGTCACGATTTGGCTGGCGACGGCTTGCAGGCGGTCCGGCGAAACCGGATGCGTGCGTGCAGCGAGCAAGGCTTGTTGCGACACACTTCCGGCATTCGGACTAAACTCAAGCATTTGGGTCGATACGTAGAAAAACCACGGCACCCCGAGCGGCGCGCTTTCCCTGCGCGCAAAAATATTGAGTGCAAATAAATCTGCGGCCTGCTCGTTGGCTCGCGATTGCGCTGGTGCCACCGACAGATTGCCAGGATGGCGATACAACGCGTGGCCATATTCGTGTAGCAGCACGAAATATGCCGCATCATTGAATATCTGTTCGGCGCTTTCGACGATATTGGGATCGATCGAGGACTCGGGCGGAATGCAGAGCGTCGCCAGCGGTTTTGGCGGACGGCCCCGGCTCGCGTCCCAATACCGCAACATCGTCAGATAATCGCTGACGCTGGTGATGGCGAAGCCATTCATGTCGAGCCAACGTTCGGCGAGCGCGACTTCGAAGAGAAACTTCAGCGACGCGGTCGAGGCGGCAATTTGGTCGCCTGCGGAATAGAAGCCGAATGGCTCGAGACCGGGCACGCGCGGCACGAAATGAAGTTGAACGTTTGCGAACCGTGCGCGCTCCTCGGCGGTAAAGACCGGCCAAAAGAAGTTGTCGTAATTGCTGCGCCAGCCGCGTTCATAGCGTGGCTGCAAATCGGCCAGTTCCCGGTCGTCATAGATGTTATCGAGTGCGCCCGCGCGCGCAGCGCCGGCAAGCGCGCAGCCCAAAGCAATGGCTAGACAGACCTGACGGTATGCGCTCATGGCGGTCGTACTTACGGTAGGACGGTGTTGAAAACCAACGTAACGCCGGGAACGATGTTCGGTGGCGGATCTTGGTCGCCATGTTCGTGCGCCCAACGTTCGAACGCGGCTCGATCGCCCCACTCCGGTTTCCAACCGCCGAGTATGACTGCGAATTTTGCGGCGCGGATTATTTGCGCCAGCTCTGCAGCTTCTACCGTATTCAATTGGCTCTGCGTTTTTTGGTAAATGCCATTGAGCCTGGCGACGACGATTTTTGCCTCGGGTCCGGCGATCGCGGCCAATGGCGCTGGATTTCGCGCGGCGCCGCTCTCGGTGATGCCCGAAAAATGCAGCCCGCCAGCGGAAGCCACGGTCGTTGGTGGTGGGAAATCGAGACTGACCGGCCGCGTCACCGAATAGCCAATCACCGCGATGCCGAACAATGCAAAGAATATTCCCGGCCCGACGCGGGTTAGAAATATCGATACGCCGCCGGGCAGTTCGATCTTGCCTTCGCCGTCCTGCCTGCCTTTGGCGGCGTTCGGCATGCGGAGAAACAGGCTATATCCGAGATAGATCGCCAGCGCGCCTACCAGCACCAGAAGCATGCGCTCGGCCGCGCGCGTCAGCACGACGGCCATGACACTCGCAAAATAACTCTGATCCATCGCCGCCTCCTCGGGAGAGAATAAGGCTGATCGGCGTTTTAGCACAATTAAAACCTTCAGTAGAACCGCGGCAAACGGATACTTTCAGGTCGTGTCGTGTCCTATCGGAAAATCATATCCGGACGTATTGGTGATGCAGCCCAGCCAAGATCGGAATTGCGACAATGGCGCCAGACCGTTGGACAGCGCGACGCAACGGCTCATCTTTCTGTAATGCTAAGTGGATACGCGCTTGATTGTAATACGCCGCGTAGGCGGAAAGAATTCGCCGCAGGTGCGCCTCGCTGAAGATGACCATTTGGTCCAGACCAATCGCGACGCAATGTGCCAATCAGGCGTTCCGCAATGCCATCTTGCCACGGCGATGCAGGCGAGATCGGCCGGTCGTGGATACCCATCGTCCTCACCCGACGCTGGAATGTATGCCCGTAAGCTCGGTCATTGTTGCGCACCAGATAGGCCGGCGCTGATGTCCAGGGGAACGCCTCAGTAATCTGCCGGGCCAGCCACTCGGCTGTCGGATGCCTTGTCACCTCGAACCACAACAGCTGTCGCCGGCCGTGGCCCACAACCAGGAATGCAAACAAAAGATCAAACGTCAGCGTCGGCACAACGCACATATCGATGGCGGCAATCGATTCAGCGTGATTTCGCAGAAATGTCTTCCAGGTTTGCGATTGCAGCTTCGAAGGTCGGGCCATATATTTCGTGACCGTCGATTGGGCCACCTCAAAGCCAAGCATCAGAAGCTCGCCATGGATCCGGGACGCGCCCCACAGCGGGTTTTCCCTATTCATCCGCTGGATCAGATCACGTAGGCCTCGATCGATCTTCGGCCGCCCTGCTCTATTTCTCGATTTCAAACGCCAGAACGCTTTAAACCCTGAGCGATGCCACCGAAGGATCGTCTCCGGCTGAACCACCTGAGTTGCACCGAACAGGCTCGGCCAGAGCCTCGTCATCCATACCAGCGGAGCGCGGTCAATGCCGTGCAGTCGAAGACGAGGCGGCGCCCGCCTCAAAGCAATATTGAGCTGATGACGGAGAAACAGATTCTCGGCTTCAAGCCGACACCGCGACTTGAACACATCAGCGACGAACATTCCGAGTGCGTCGCATTCAATGCGATGACTCTGCCTCATAATGCGAATCCAAGCTGGATAGAATTTTCGGAAAGTATAAGTGTTAGACAGCTCTGCTGCTCGGGCGTCTTGGTGGCAACGAACCGCAAGTTTGCTCTGGTGACTGCCTCGCAGATGGCCTCGGCGTCCGCCGCATCGTTCTTCTGCCGCTTGACACAGGGGTTCACGTAGGCCGGCGGCATCAGCCGCACGCTTTGGCCGAGCGCCTTGAGCTCACGCGACCAATGATGCGATGAGGCGCAGGCCTCGATGCCAACCGGGCAAGGCGGCAGCTTCTGGAAGAACGCCAGGACATAGCGGTGCTTGAGTTGACGGCGGATGACCACTTGGCCACCAGCATCAACGCCGTGGATCTGGAATACCGACTTGGCGATATCAAGACCGATTGTCGTGATCGTTTGCATAATTAGCTCCTCCGAATCCTGGTTGCATCAACAGCAACCATACTCATGGCACTCACGTGCCGGTGGAGGAGCAGTCCACAGCATCAATAGCGGGGGTAGGGATAAACTAGACCTGTATCTTTTAGGCCGGACTCAATTGTACCGCGGGCAAACTCGAGTCGCGTCTTGCACAGAAAGCTGCAGTTCTGGATCCGTAAATCGAACGAAATTCACGACTTGATCATGCTCTTTTGGATAACGAATCTTAGGCGGGATCACGCTGTCCCAATATTCTGCCGCTCTCCGAGAATCCCACCCCGCTGTATCGCAAAATTGAGCGAGCGCGGTCGCCGAGATAAAACCCGAAGCGTGCAGGCCATACCAGCAATGGACGTACATCGCACCCTTACCTTGAGTGATGATCTCATGAAGTTTGATGAAGACCTGTTTCAAGGCCGCACGGTTGTCCCACTGGTGATAGTCATATTGTAGCGAATTGCCAGCGCAACTGACATTCTCAGTTCCATTCCATCCGGTTCGATAAGCGTACACCGCTTGCGAAAAGCCAACTCTGCATAGCGCCTGGAGAGATTGATTTTGAAGCGGCCGGCGTGGTCCATCGACGTCCGCGCGCGGGCCTTCCGTGCCACCGCGATAAAGGACTCCGGGCATGACAACTCGGAAGTGCGTGAGTCCTGCACCGCCCCCAACCGGGAAGAGCTTCTCTTTTCTCATGTCGGCGTCTTCAGTTCCGGCGGGCTGCGCAAGCGCGCCTGCGGCCTTGACGGCTTCAATGTCGGATGCAGTTTGAGCGACGCTTAGCCCAACTCCACCAAGCAACAGCGCTAGAGCTATGGTCATTCTGGAGGGTCGGTACATTGGATACCTCCCTTATACCCACATCGTAATGGCTTAAACTAGCACACTGAAAGGGATCGGGCGCAATAGCAATAATGTCCGCTTTGGGCTTAGATAAGGTACTCGGCCGGCGATCTTGTGGATAGCTGAGGATTTTTGGTGCTTCGCTTCAGGCTGATGGTGAAACGAGGTCACCGTGGTTTTATGCCTAGCTTGCCAAGCAATGGACTTCCAGTACATGTCGCAGCAACTCCATCACTTAAGCCTTCATTGACTTGAACCGATACATCTATCGTCCGCGGACTGAAAATACCCCGTAAATTGAAATTCATTTCCCAAAGACTAACAGCAAGTGGACTTGTGGGATTATGTGCGAACGGACCCGCCAAATCATTTAGGAGACGCACCGCGCGCATAAACTCTCGCGTGACTTCAGTTTCCTTCATTCGTCGTAGCGCGGAGACGGCGTCGTCGCTCGGGATATAGTAGAAATTGTGCGCTCGTAAGATGTTTGCAATCAGTCGCTGCCTTGACGCAGCATCAGCCTCACTGCCTGGCTGCTCCGTTAATAGCCGATCGAGTACTTCGCTGAATGAAACTTGGTTTTGTGCAAACTTGAACTTAACGCTGCCGACCCCTTGGCTCTGTGCCACAACGCTAAAACTCCCACTCCTGTATAAAATCGCGACGACAATGGCGGCGCCGACAACCGCCCCCTACAATAATAACGATAAGACCGGCAAGTTTAGCATTTAACCAACTATCTTGCCTTCATTAAGCTTGCATCTGGCTACGTGCTTATAAGTCCGCGCCCTAGTTCACTATTGTTGGCGGCAAGTTCCATGTAGGACAGCATTGCTGCTTGTTTTTAGAAAGATTGATCGAAAATGCTTGGACTATAGACACTTGGAGTACATGTCATATTTGTTCATCACCGATAGTTTTATTGACACGTAACTTAAGCACGACAATGCTGACCGAAAAGCTTTGATCTAGGGCGAAATGTCAGGCCGGAGAGCGATCAGCACTCGAGGCTGAGGGTCTTGGCGAGACCGTCTCGCGTTTCGGCAATTTGCAATCGCATTCGATGACGGGCGTTTTTTCGTCTGAGTGTTCTCGGGTGGAGGGGGGGGTAAATGGCAAACAGCGACCAGATCGATGCAACGATCCGAAAGAATTTGCGCCGATTGAGCAAACCCGGCGTGCTGACCGCCCGCCCTGGTTATGAAATCTCGGACCACCAATTGACCGGCAGGCGCGCCATCGTCGCGACTGTTCACACCAAAAAGCCTTTGGCGGAAATACCGAGCAGCGAAGCGCTTCCGAAGAATATTGGCGGCATATCGGTCGATGTGCGCGAGGCGAGTTCATATCAACGGCTGCGCGCCATTGATCCGCTTGCGGCGGAAGTGAGCCAGGCGTATCGCCGCCCGGAGCAGGCGGAGCCGGAGTGGCCGCTCGAACGTGAGCTGCCAAGTGGCGAACTTCTGACAAGCGTGCGGAGCGAAACGCAAAAGAAGCTCAGAGCCCAGAAGGCTGCTCAGCCAGCCGCCGCCAAAGTGCTGATAGCACACCAGCAAAAACAAAAGCTGGATTATGATCCGAAGGGTTGTCCACCGTTAGCGCCGGTCAATGTGACCGCCACGGTAACGACTGCGGTGAGCCCGGGAGGCCTGACGACGCTGGCCAAATTTCTCGGCGCCACGAGTTCCTCGCTGGTCGTCGGCATGTACGACTTCACGTCCGCGACAATTCTCGGCCAATTCAAAAGTGCCCTCGCGGCACCTAAGACGCTGCAAATGGTGCTGGATGATCCCGCGCCGAATGACACGCGCGATCAGACCGACTGGCAAACGGTCCAGGATCTGAAACAGACGTTTGGCACCCGTTTGCAAATGGCGTGGGCGCTCACCCGGTCCGACCATTTTGCGGCGCAATGGTTGTTTCCCTATGCCTATCACATCAAGGTCATCGTTAGGGACAATAAGGCCGTATGGCTCTCGAGCGGCAATCTCAACAACAGCAATGAGCCCGATCCGAACCATCCGCCCACAACCGAAGATCGCGACTGGCACGTGATCATAGAAGACTCGGGCCTGGCCCGGACCTTCATGGCGTATCTCGATTTCGACTATCGCACCGCCAGTTCCAACCAGCTCCCAAATCAGCCTGAGATTGAAAAAGCGATTGAGGATGCGCGCGCGAAACGCGCCAAGGAGTCCAATCCGACGCAAGTCCGCGCACCAAGGAGCGCCGCGACTGCAGCCACGCCCCCGCGTGATCCCAAGGTCTTCAACAAGCTTTCCATGAAGGTCACGCCGCTGTTGACGCCCGACAGGCTGCCTGGCGGACAGCAGGGGCAATACATCACGAACATCGTCAATTTGATCAAGGGCGCGCAAGAGTCCATCTATATCGAGTTGCAGTATATCGAGGCGTCAAAGGGCGACGGCTCTCCCTACGATGTGCTGCTGCAGACCCTGGCGAAACAGATCGCTGCCAAGAAAGATGTCAGGCTCATCGTCAGCGCGCGCTACGCGGAAAAGTGGGGTGAGAAAATGAAGGATGAGGGCGTCGATCTGACGGCCAGCATCCGCACTTTTCCCAACGTGCACAACAAGGGCTTTGTGATCGACGGGGAAACCGTTGTCGTCAGCAGTCAAAATTTTTCGCCGGCAGGTATTTCGGACAATCGCGACGCGGGCGTCATCCTCGAAAGCAAGCAGGTCGCGCAATATTTCCAGCCGATTTTCGACGCGGATTGGAGCGAACTCGCGTCCGCTCGTCGTAGGGGCTCGAGCCCGGCAGCCTGGAGCGCAGGCAAAAAGAAAGACGGTCGCAAAGAAAGCAAAGAAAGCAAAGAAGGCGAAGAAGGCGAGTTCGCGACCGAAAAGATAGCGATCGAACAGCAGACGCGAGGAGCATTCGTCCGAACGTCGCGAACCGCGTTCCGCCGTTCCGGTAGGATAGGAAAAGGACATAGAACATGCGCCACAGCCTGTTACTTGCGGCCGTGATCGGCTTGTCCTTGCTGTCGGTTCCCCCCACGCAATCCCCGGCTGAGACAGCCGTCGCGGCAACCGGGGCGCCCGGTTTGGCGTGCAACGGCACACGCATCCTCGATCCATTCCAAGGCAGCCTTGCGGGGCAGGATCTGCCCCCGGGTCTGCTGCCGATCAGCGACGCAGTTAAGTCCGGAGTTCTGAGCTCGGGCCTGCCATGCCAGGAAAACGTCTCGACCGGCGCGCAAGCGGAACCGGCTGGCAAGGAAGCCGCAGGATTGGAAAACCTCCAGCGCGGTTTCGACTTTTACTCCTGGCGCACGTTTATCGCGCTGAACTCACCTGCCGACGGCAGTCCCATCGACCGCGCGCAAGCAGACGCGCCGACGCTGTGGGAGGATATGAACAGTTTCAAGCAACTGCTCGACGTGATGCTGCCGGCTGGTTTGCAGCCGCCGAAATGGCCGGCCGATAGAGCAGGGATGGAAAACGAGCGCGAACGGTTGGTGCCTCCCGAATGCCTCCCGCAGCACCAAGCGGCGCCCACGAAGATGATCGTGAAGATGATCGAAGAGAGCTTCAACGAGCCATTCAAGACCGGGCCGTTGATCGACCAGCAGGGCCGCTACGCCATCTTCGACATCCTGATGAACCGGCAGATGTTCGACTACATCATGCTCAATCATCTGAATACCAAGGCCGGACAAGCCGCCAATGCCGACCTCTCGGTCGACTTTCCGGCCGGCCAAAATCAGAATCCGGATAAGACGCCTGCGCCCTTCATTGGAGCCTTCATGCTGAAGGTTTCATGGAAAATCCTGTCGTCGGCTGAGATCCAGGCGAGGAATTTCCACATGGTGGATGCCTTGGTGTTGATGCCGCCTCCGGACGACCCGAATGCGAAGCGGCAATGCCTGTCCGAAAAGTTGGGCCTGATCGGCTTTCACGCGGTGCATAAGACCGTGAGCCGTCCGCAATGGATCTGGACTTCGTTCGAGCATATCAAAAACGTGCCGGATAAGGACGAGGTCGCCGCCAACAAGCTCAACGGTCCGTATAGTTTCTTCAGCGCCGATTGCGGCGACCGCTGTCCGGTCGTGAACGCGACGCCGCCGCGACCCTGGGATCCCGATCCGAAGCTCGCGTTGAGGTTCAGAAGCGACAACTCGTTCAAGAGCCAGATCGTCCGCGAAACGCCGCTGACCAATGCGGCCAAGAATATGAACAAGATCTTCCAGAGCATGCTGCAGAACAGCGTCTGGAAAAACTACATGCTGCTCAGCACGCAGTGGCCAAGCGCATTTGGCTGTACGGCGTTACACGCGCAAAGCCCGGATGCGCCGGCGCCGAAGACCGACTTTCTCAAGCAGCCCGACATGACCTGTTCGCCGGCGCCGACCTACCTGGCCAATTCCACGCTTGAGACCTACAGCCAGGGAAATGTCCCACTCGCTTCCTCGAGTTGTATCGCCTGTCACGGCAACGCTGTCGGCTTTCAACAAAGCGCGTCGAATCCGCAGGACGGCAAGGCGAACCTAAACCAATCGGATTTCACATTCATGCTGGAGAAGGCGCAGTAAGGCCAGATCGAGCGGGGGCTGTTCACGGCTTTCTGCAGCGCGCTGGGTGAACGGGAGAATATCGATGGATCATCGTCGCAAACACAATGATCGAGGCGCCAGCCCTCTCGCACATCCCAGCGAGGTCTCGCGGCGTGTCGTGGTCGCCGGAACGGTGGCGACGACCGCAATCGCGGCAGTTCTGCCTCTCGCTGACGCGGCTTTTGCGGCAAGTGTGGATCCGGACATGATGGCGTTCCTGCTGTTTTCCGAGGCCCTCACTGGAGTCAGCCGGCAAACTCTTGCGCCCGAATTGACGGAAGACAAAAGCGAGATCTTGAATTCGGATCCCGGCATCGATCCGATCAACATAAAGGATGCCTATTTCGACTGGATCAAAGCCCATGATCCGACGTCGTCATTCAGCAAACTGCTGCAGCTCGCCAAGGACAACCACCAGTCGTTGGCCAACATCGTCCCCAGCGTGAACGGCAGCGCCGATGATATGAAATTCCTCGCGCGGAGCATCGTTCTGCTCTGGTACCTCGGCTCTTGGTACAAGCCCGACGATCTGAAGAACAAGATTACCAAGCCACAAGTCGTTTCCCCGAAGGCCTACACACAGGGATTGGTTTGGCAAATCGCCGGTGCCCACCCGATGGGCTACAGCAATTTGCAATTCGGTTACTGGTCGCGCGATCCGCGCGATCCGAATAGACCGGCCCTCTTTGATCCCGCGAAGACCTGAGGGAGACCGTCATGGCCGACACTTGCATTACCTGCGATGTCGCGATCGTCGGATCCGGATTTGCCGGATCTTTGATTGCCAATGAATTGAGCAAGAAGGGCATCAAGGTCGCCATTCTCGAGGCCGGGCCCGGCATTCAACCGAATATCAACGATGCCATGGCTCGTTTTTATGCGGCCAGCGCCAAGGTGCCGGAAAGTCCCTATCCCCCCGACCTGGCTGATGATCCGGCGACTGTCCGCGTCGGCAGGCCGACCGCGCTCACATTGTCCCAATCCACCTGGCAGAACACGAGCGTCGCTTATCTCGATCAGAATACTGATGATCCGAATAGGAAGACGCGGCCCTTCAAGAGTACCTACGAACGTCTTGCCGGGGGCACGTCGCACTGGATGGGCCTCACGCCGCGGCTGGTGCCGAACGATTTCCAAATGAAAAAAGCTTACGGCGCGGGCCAGCCGGATTTTCCTTTTTTGGATTGGCCGATCTCCTACGACACAGTGACGCCCTGGTACGAGAAAGCGGAGGCCGAGCTCGGTGTGTCCGCCGATGCCGACGAGCAGCGTTTTGCCGGCATCACGTTCTCCACCCCAGGCTACGCCTACCCGATGCCGCGGATTCCGCCGTCGCTGTTCGACCAGCGCGTCGGCAAGGCCGTCGCGCAGTTGACCGAAGCCGAGACCCAATTTCTTGGAACGGCCGCGCCCGTGACCGGGCTGAGGGTGCGGAGCCTGCCGGCAGCGCGTAATTCCCAGCCCTATCGGAATCGCCGCGCTTGCGCCGGCAACACCAGTTGCATTCCGATTTGCCCGATCCAGGCCAAATATGATGCGACCATCACCTTGAATGAGGCGACCAACAATGGCGCGCAGCTGATCGACCATGCAGTCGCCAGCGAGATTCTGATCGAGAACGGCGGCATCAGCGGAATCAACTATATTAAATACGACGAGAAGAGCGGATCGAGAGTCGATTGCGCCATTAAAGCCAAGGTCTACGTGGTCGCCGCTAATGGCATCGAGACGCCGCGGCTCTTGCTCATGTCACGCAACCAGATCGCCACCGGCATCGCCAACAGCAGCGATATGGTCGGACGCAATCTGATGGACCACCCCCAATACCTCACCTGGGGATTGCTGCCGGACCCCGTATTTCCCTATCGCGGTCCCCTCGTGACGTCGGCCATCGGCGATCTCTGCGACGGTGCATTCCGCAGCCAGCGCGCCGCTTTCCGGATCAGTTTGGGCAACGAAGCTTGGAGTGCGACCGTCGGTGGCACTGGCGGCGACCCTCAGACGACGACGCTTGATTTTATCAATGGGTTGAACGCCAGCGGACTCAACAAGAAGGATTTCACCCAACTGGCGGACAACAGCGCCCTGTTCGGCGCCGACCTCACCAAGACCCTGGGCGGTCTGATCTCGCGACAGTTCCGGATTGCATTCGCGGTCGAGCAAAGTCCTGATCCCGACAATCGCGTGATGCTATCGTCAGTCAAGGATGCTCTGAATTTGCCCCGTCCGCGGATTGCCTACGATATCTCGGACTATACGAAGCGGGGTATCGCCACCGCATTTCGCATGAAGGAGTTGATCTTCAGCAAGCTCGGGGCGATCGACTTCACCAAAGTCGCGGAAACCGATCCTGGTAAATTCAATGTCGATGGCATCGGGGTGCCGCTCACTTACGGCGGTGCCGGTCATATCATGGGCACCTATCGGATGGGCGACGATCCGAAAACGTCGGTCGTCAATTCGTGGCTGCAGTCGCATGATCATCCGAACCTTTACCTGGTCGGAAGCGGCACGTTTCCCAGCGTAGGCACCGCCAATCCGACGCTCACGCTGTCGGCGCTGGCGTTACGGACGGCAGAACGAATTGTCGACGTCCTCCCGTCGCACTGAACGAATACCCCGGCAGCGTTGATTGGGCCGGTCGCCTGTCCCGGCGATCGATCTTCGGCTCGGAATACGAGCGAGCGGGGTCATCGCCTGCTGGGAGCGACATTCGCCACGCATTCCAAGAATGCGCGTGCCTCGAGGCGCGTGCATGACATATGCATACGCTCCGTGGAGGTAGGACGCGTCACGATCGAGATTCAGGGCCGCCATTCTTTGGCCGGCAGGACCGGGCGCGGTTCAAAACCTCCGCCGCAGTTCGGGCACACGTTCAAGAGCACTTGCTCGACGCATCTTTGTTCAATGAACGATGCGCTCTGATGTTATTGCAATAACCAGCGTAGTTTCGCAGATTGCGGCGGAGATGCACCTCGCCCAAGACGATAAATTGACCACGGACCCGCGCCGGACCGAACCGATCAGCTGGCCACGACGAAACATAGAAGCCCGAGCATGGTTCACTGACGTTAGGCGATTTCTTCGGCTGATAAGTGCGGATAAGATGGGTGAAGTTTTCGGAACGGAATACTGTCCACATTTTTCTCACTTTTGATCAGCCCATAGATTGACCCATGTTCATGTAGCAATTAGCCGATCATTTCGTTCCAGCGATGTAGCGCAATCGAACTGCAGCCATATTGAGACGGGGGGCCGGGTCACACTCGAACTCAATAGCCGCCGGCGAATGGAAAACCTTTTGGGTCGGCGATTGACAGGCCGAACTGCGCCTGCGTCGCGAGATCCAAGTGTTTTCGGAGCGCTGCGTCGCAGATCGCATAGCCCCAGTTCATGAGGCGCTCCTGAAGCGGATGCGGCATCTGTTCGAGGCGGGTCGGGATTTCCGCTAATGAGGTGGCATCGCGCTGCGCGCATCCGAGTGGATCGCGGTCGAGATGATAGTCGGCGAAATTCGTGCGAACACCCCAATAGCAGCCGGTATGGTCTCCACGCCGGTAGGACTCGATAAGGTAACGCTTGCGAAGACTGCGCACCTGATTGTCAACGATGTCGAAGATACGAATCGCATGACGTGCCCAATCGGCGTGGGGCTCAGCCTCGGTCGTGATCTTCTGGCCGGCGTCGCTAACAAGGATAGTGGTGTACCGTTTTATCGCCGTTTCCAGCCCAAGATTGTCGTATACGCCACCGTCGCTTAACACGGCATTCGTGGTGTAGGGGGGCGACTAAGGTCCGTTCCATCCGTTGCTCGCACTGGCTGCTGAAATCTTTAGCGAGAGTGGAGAGAGAACTGGAGGGAATGCGGAAGACGCCGCGATGGCAACAGCCAGTGGCACGATTGGCTCATCGACGAGACCAACCCGGTAGTCGCCCATATACGGCTTCGAGAACCGCCAGAGGTCAGACGACTGAACATTAGTTGCATTGATTACAAAGTGCGGAACCCGGCCTTTCCTGTCCATTGAACAGCACGCGGTCATACGCTGCCGCAACCCGATCGCTGATCGTGTCCGGCGACAGAAAACCGCCAATCACCGCGCCTACGTCGACATTGGTATCGGCCATCGCTCGAACGCAGTCGGTCACGATGTTGAAATTGGTGGCGATGCCTTGAACAAACGCAAGATGTTTCCACTGTGCGCCGAGGATCCCTGCCGTGATCGAACCGCCGGAAACGCTGGAAACGCATGCAAGCTTGTCGAGCAAGCCGGCTTCATTAAGCCGGATCAAGGCCCCTGCGTGGAATACCATCGCCCGATAACCGCCGCCCGACAGACAGAGCGCAAGGCCCTGCTCAGGCACGGCCAGGGCGTTGCCTCGGGACTGGGAATTCATAAAATCCACCGTCCGTCAATTCGGTCTGTGGGTATACCTGCGTTCAACCGCGCCCCAAATCATGCAAAGTCGAATATACGCGGCCGTCATAGCCAACGTAGATCGTCACACCGCCAACCGTTATCTGATAGAAAGGATAATAGGGCGAACGTGATTCTTGACACGGTCGCCACACCAGGGTTGGAGAGACGCAGAATGCCCCGTCGCGCAATGGGATGCGTCCGGATCCGTCGCCGAGGTCGATCACCGCCGTTCGCGCCGCGGCCAGCGCCGCTTCACGCTCGATGATCGGCGATCGATCCGCACCCGCCAGCGAGAGGGCACCTTGGAAAGTTCCATACAAGCCGTCCCCGCGCAGAATGGCGGTCGGTGTCTTCCTGATGCACAGTGATCAGGTAATAGAATTCGTCTCGGCGGTCGAGGCGTTGGACGAGATGGGCGGAGACGGGACGCGCGCCCTTCAGCGCAGGCGTCAAAGAGCACAGCTGGCCTGAGCGCGTGTGGACTTCGAGGCCACGAGCCGCGATTTGCAGCGCCTCCTCGGGCGCGATTAGTCGGGTTCCGTCCTTCAAACGCGTTCGTCCGATAATCTTGAGGGAGCGCAGCGGTGGGCGGCGCGGGTCGCATACGCTGATGAATTGAACGTGGCCGACGGCATAGGCGTCACACCCGGTAAAGTAGGTGCTCTGCCATTCGGAATAGGGCACGTACTCATTGGCGCTTCCCCGATTGCCTCCCGTTCCGCACGCGTCGGAGTCGGTGTGCGGCGGCGGGGGCGACAAAGAAGGGTTGTAAAAGCTGGGAGTCGGTGGCCATGGGTTATTAATATAGAAGCCCTCGATTGAATACGAACCGCCGTCTCCGCTTGGGTCCACATTCGTCTTGACACCGCGCACAGCGACCCAATGTCCGCACCCGTATACCAGCGTGCCGGTTGCGACGCCAAAGTAGCGCAGAGTGCGCACAATGTTCGCCGAACCGTCTGGTTCGGTGTTCGCGCGCTCGACGATGAAGAAGCTGTCGAATTTTGGCGGCGGCGGCATAAACGCATTTAGCGTGAAGTTCAAGCCGTCGGGGGACGTGTACCAGCCGGAACTCGAGTGGGCGTGGTTCGAGTTATACAGCGTGTTCTGATCAAGGATGCCCGATCCGATGGAACCGAAAATCATTTGCGCGACCGCCGCACCGCAATAGTAGTCGGTGTCTTGCTGATGGTACGGGGTAGCAAGATCCTTGAACCATGTCATTTGACATCTCCTCAGCGCATACATTTCTCGCGCCGACCTGATAATTAAAAAAGTAAGACTCGCTGTCTTATTCAACAGAAATTCGTCAAATGCATTTCGGAGTTCTTGAGCATCGGTGAACATTTAGATGAAATATCGAGGCGAACTAGATGCCAGAAAAAAGTTCCATGCAATTCAGCATGCCTATATCTACATCGCAGACGAATATTCCGAGCGCGTGCCGAATAGCAAGCATCACATTGCATGATCCAAGTCTTGGCGCTCTATTCGGAATTGTGAGATAGTTCACAAACATGCTTCGCGGACAATGCTATTTTCTGCGGGTAGTTCGCGGACAAGCTAGCCCGGAGGTCGACGACAGCTTTTTTGCCAGCCCCTCACAATTTATCTGCCTTGGAGGACCAAATGGTGTCGAAAAAATCCGTTCCTCACTTCGCCACTCAGAGCCGCACTGTTTTGTCCGGCAGCGAGAAAGTACCTCTCGCGGAGGCGGGCGGCGAAACGCCCGCGCCCTTGGCCGCCCGCATTACCGTATCGGTCATTGTTCGACGCAAGACGCCGCTCGAGGCAGCGCATATCACGGGCGAACAACGCCTCACTCGCGCTCAGTTCGACGATAACCATGCGGCAGACCCCGCCGCCGTGAAGCTCGTTCAGCGCTTCGCCAAAGAGTTTGGCATTACCGTCCAGCCTGGCACGCCGGCACCGGGGCGCCGCACCATCAAGCTCACCGGTACAGTTGCGAACATGCAGCGAGCCTTCGGAGTCTCCCTCGCGCACAAGACGATGAAAGGCGAAACCTACCGGGTTCGTGAAGGCAGCATTAATCTACCGGCCGAACTTCAGGGCTACGTAGTCGCCGTCCTCGGCCTCGACAACCGTCCGCAGGCCGCACCACACTTTCGCATCCTTGGTCAACAGGGTGCAGCTACTGCTGAAGCCGCTCAAGGCCAAGGCTTCGCGCGTCCCCACGCCGGAGGCAATATCTCCTATTCGCCCGCCCAGGTCGGCGAACTCTACCAATTTCCGAATGGCGTTACTGCATCCAATCAAACAATCGGCATCATCGAACTCGGAGGCGGCTTTCGCCAGAAAGACATTACGGCCTACTTCAAAACCCTCGGACAGAAGCCACCCAAGGTGATAGCCGTCCCCATAGGAACCGGAAAGAACAACCCCACTAACTCCAACAGCGCTGACGGCGAGGTCATGCTCGACATCGAAGTCGCCGGTGCCGTCGCTCCGGGCGCGCGGATAGTCGTTTACTTCGCGCCCAACACCGACCAGGGGTTCGTCGACGCTATCGCTGACGCCATTCACGACACCACTTATAAGCCCAGTGTCATCTCGATCTCTTGGGGCTCGGCTGAAGTCAAATGGACCGCCCAGGCTATGGCCGCACTGGACGCCGCCTGCCAATCTGCAGCTGCCCTTGGCGTCACTATCACCGCGGCGTCGGGCGACAATGGCTCCTCAGACGCCGTGACCGACGGCAAGAATCACGTTGATTTCCCTGCTTCGAGCCCGCACGTCCTCGCCTGCGGTGGTACCAACCTACAGGGCAGCGGCTCAACCATCACGGCCGAGACTGTCTGGAATGGCCAACCGCAGGGCGGCGCAACCGGCGGAGGCGTTAGCAACATCTTCCCGCTGCCATACTGGCAAGCCAGCTCGAAAGTCCCCAAACCCACCGCCATCGCAGGAGGCCGCGGCGTTCCCGACGTTGCTGGTGATGCGGACCCTGCCACCGGCTATGTCGTCCGCGTCGACGGGAAGAGCTTTGTGATCGGCGGCACGAGTGCCGTTGCTCCGCTGTGGGCCGGAACTCATTGCTGTCGCCAACGAGAAGAACGGCAAGTCCGCTGGTTTTATCCAACCAGCCATTTATGCCGCTAAAGGCAAAGCCGCCTTCCGCGACATAATCCAGGGAAATAACGGCAGCTTCACAGCAGGTGCGGGTTGGGACGCGTGCACCGGCCTCGGTTCACCTATCGCCCCAGAGCTCATCAGCGCAATTAAGCCCACTTCCTCTATGTCAAAATCTAAACCGATTGCTAGCACTAGCAAAAGGAAAATTCTAATTCGAAGAAAGAAATAGGCTGTATGTACCGAAAACCTCCCATGATTGCTGACAAGGGTCTTTGACATGGAAAATTCCCCGCCGAGTCCGATCGACGGCGGAGGCATTTGGACGACTGATTTGTGGTTGTCCCCATCGACTAAATCCGGACATATTGGTGATGCAACCCGCCCAGGATCTGGCGTCACCAAAAGTACGATACGCTATGAATAGCGGCCGAATAATGAGGGTTTAGTTGCATGTCTGACGCAGCTGTTCGTACTACCACCGCAGAATTGGTGCCGCAAACAAACTTAGCGCTTTACGAACTGCAAAAGCCATTCGTTGAGCCGATGCTTCGAATGTGTCGGCTGACCAATACGGTCCTAGATACCCTCTTTTACAATGTTGGCGCGCTAACGGCGACGCTCTTAACTAAGGGCGCTGCGATCGAGACGGGCATGCCGACTAATTCAATGAGCGCGCAGCACCCGCTTCAGAGACTAGACCTCACGGCATCTACAAACCCGAGCGGCTCCATCATTATTGTTGATGCCCAACTTGCACCTTATGTCGGAAAGCCATTTCTCGATATGAAGGAGTTTTTCGATTATGGGAACAACTCTGATGGTGCGGGGCTTCACACACTCACCGTCACGGGTGTCGGAAGTTCTGCATTTGGATCCGTGGCATTTGCATGGGATGTTTCAAAGGCGCTTGGCGAACCTGTTGCAGCCGTCGTGCCGGGCTACGGTCTTGCCGATGTTATCCCGCAAGCGCTCGGTGGTTGGTTCGGATTCGAGACCTACAATGCGCTCCAGAGCGCAACGCAAGATATTCTCGCCACCCTTGCTCCGTCCTTGGCGATGATCGGCAAGGACCTCGCGCTTAGCACTCCTGGACGCGAGATGGCTTCCACTGGTGCCCCGGTGTTTCGTCATGGCAGCGCTGCTTCCGACGATGTGCATGCCATACTTAAGTCCGTCCCCGGCATTACCCGTCTGGTCGGTCATAGCAAAGGCGCACTCGCGATTGAGAACGCGTTGCGATCGCTCTCCGCGGAACGCGTTAAAACGATTTCGGTTTTGACGTTTGGATGCGTGATATCGGAAAATTTGGCCGATAAGAGCTACGCACAGTATCTTGGCTGGATCGATCCCCTTGGCATTCTGAACTCATTAGGGAATGCGCCGGAATTTCGACCATTCGCTCACCACAGCACCAATACCTTCATTCTGTTCAGTATGCCAGTCACTACATACGTCGGTGCCGCTGTCTAACGGCTAAAGATTCACCGGACTTCAGGTAGCGGCACTTAGACCCTTGCAGGGTACTGGATCATTTTTGTACCGGTGTGGTCACACCATCAAGGCGAAAAGCTGCGCCGTGAAGGTGGCACCACCAAGGGTGCGCGGATAGCGGGATGAATTCCCCAGGGAGGGTCCCGAAAGGACCCCTGCCAGGTGGGAGCGGAAGCGTTATCCGGTCTCGCGCGAGCATTCTTCTATGCGGGAGCACGGTTTGCTTCAGGTCGTTATGTTGGGCGCGGTGAATGAGTACTTCGATAGGGGCTGAAACCGCCATCAAAACCATTACCGCAGTGCACATTCAATGTCCGCTTTGGCGCGGCGCCGCTCTCGGTGATGCCCGAAAAATGCAGCCCGCCAGCGGAAGCCACGGTCGCCCGCCTCAAAGCAATATTGAGCTGATGACGGAGAAACAGATTCTCGGCTTCAAGCCAACACCGCGAGCTGACTGCAAAGGACCGAGCCGACCTTGCCTTCGGCCTGGAGCTCGGAGTGGATTGGATCGCCTTATCATTCGTCCAGAAGCCTGGAGACATTATCGAAGCTAGCGGGCTCATCGGCGATCGCGCTGGCATCATGGCGAAGATCGAAAAGCCTGCCGCGCTCGAACATATCGACGACATCATCCGCCTCTCTGATGCGATCATGGTTGCTCGTGGAGACCTCGGTGTGGAGATTCCGAACGAAGACGTGCCCGGCCGTCAGAAAGAGCTCATCAGATCCTGCCGCCTGGCAGGCAAACCGGTGATTGTCGCGACCCAGATGCTTGAACTCGATGATCGCGGCGCCGACGCCAACTCGTGCTGAAGCCTCCGATGTGGCGACGGCGATTTACGATGGCGCCGACGCGGTGATGCTCTCCGCAAATCGGCGACAGGTCTTTATCCGCGAGAGGCAGTGGAGATGATGAGCCGCATCATTCAAAGCACCGAACAGCACAAATTGTATCGTTCCATTCTCGACGCTTCCCGGCCTGGCGAGGAAAAAACCGCGCCTCATGCCGTCGCGGCGGCGGCGGCCGATCTGGCGGAGGCTATTCATGCCTCAGCAATCGTAGCCTTTACGTCGAGCGGCACCACCGCAGCCCGCATTGCCCGGAAACGGCCGAAGGTCGCGATCCTCGCTATTACACCGGATCAACGAGTGTCTCGGCGGCTTTGCCTTCTGTGGGGCGCTCATAGCGTCCAGTCTAAAGACATCAAGAACTATGAAGAAATGGTGGTCCGCGCGACCGAGACCGCACTCACTGAGGCATTTGGACAGCGAGCAGATTCAATCGTGGTGGTGGCCGGCATTCCATTTGGCGAGGCCGGAACTACGAACAATCTTCGTGTGGTGCAGATTGGTTGAGGAAACGTCTGACTTGCTAAGGAAAAAAACAAGGACCATCTACCGCGGACACAATTGGTCCGGAGCGGACTCTTGTTTCGATTCGGCTTTTGCGTGAAAACCAATCTATCGGGGTTCGTCGCGTGCATGCCACAGTCGGTATTTCGACCGTTGGTTTGGGCGCGGGCGCTCTATTTTGTGATCGCGCCGGTGTGCCAATGCCCTTGGCTTCCTTCAGGCGTTCCCGCAAAACATCGTCATCAACAAAGCGCCAGGCATTTGGCATCGCCTCGATCAGGGTGCCTTCGTTGTAACGCGACGGCGGCCGGGTCTCCTTGTCCTCAATTTTTGGATCCTGCAGTTGCGCAGTCTCGCCGTTGCGCAGCGGCGGCAGCAATTGCGGGCTGTCGTGGACTAGGGTGCGGCGTTGCGATAGTTTGTGGCACGATCAGAAGCGCAATGACCCCGGAAGAATTTCAGAAGTTCTACCCGCTTCTCGCCGATTGGCTCCGCACAACATTGGCGGCCCACGAGGGGGCGGCACAAACCGTCGCCTCGCGCGGGTTTTTGCGTTTGCCGCTCTATTTCACCGCTGAGATTCTAGCGTCGACGAAAGTCATCTTAATCGACCGATTGCCATTCCCACCGTTATCCTCGTGGGGACTGACGCGCTTTGCCGATTTTGAGCGTGGCAACCTCGAAGGCATCACCTATCTGGACACCTTTTTTCTGGGGAGAATTCATTCAAGAAATGAAGCGATGCATTTTCATGAACTCATTCACGTAATTCAGTGGCGGATTCTTGGACCAGAGCGCTTTGTTCATTCGTACGCCGATGGTTTGGAGCATTTCGGATATCGACAGAGTCCATTGGAAGTCATGGCGTACGACGCCGAAGCAGCGTTCGTGACTTCGACGGAAGGATTTGATGCAGAGAAGATGGTGGCTGAGAAGCTTTAACTTCAGCACCACCCGCACCAACGCCGTGCGAACGCTCGCCGCGTAGTGCCTCGGTCGCGGCTGCAATCACTTTCGGGTTATCGAAGTGAGCGAATATGTAAACGATGACGTGCCGATGCCTAACGTCGATGGCCCAGTCTGATCCCCACAATCCCAGCTTTCCGTCTTAACGCCCTATCCGTTCTTTTCATCACTTTCGAAATCTTTGAGACCGGCGTTCTAGCTTTTGAATGCGCCTTTAGCTCGGCAATGTCTTTCTTTGTCCAAGCCCGCCTTTTACGCTTCGCCATATATAGACCTCCATGAAAAAGTGACCAACTGCTGATATGGAACTTACTCAATTTCTAAATCTGGCTACCATTGTTTTTTCATTTGTGTACACTTTTGAACAGCCAGCATTTCAAAGCGGGCGGACAATTAATGTAAGTCGGGCCGGTCCATCGGCCCGGTCCGGAGGGATCCCGTAACTGAGTTATCCGGATGTGCGCTCGCCCCCTCGGCGGGCGCGCTCATGATTCAATTTGACCTACTGCGCCGCGTGGCGTGCATAATGACACGCGAAGTTAGACCTTATCTAGGGGAAGATGATTCCTGTCGTCAGCTCCAAAGCCGCAACTACTAGGGTCAAACAAACTACGTAGACAATGAAAAGCAAAAAAGCCCCGCCAAAGCGGGGCTAAGTGTGCGGGAGGAATCAAAACAACGAGATTGGTGTCATGGCCAACGTTGCCGACACTCGCTGGATTTCACGCATATCCCCATGATGAACTGTAGCCACCTGACCATTGTTCCATGCAATCGTGACTGCGTCCCAACTCTGTTCCGATATAGTGCCGCTATCGGTGGCATCGCCCTGCCAATAAACGCGGGTGCCCTTCTTGAGATCCCTAGATTGGGTAGGAGTCATTGTGCTCTCCGTTTATGCTGCGGAATACCGTGAGCAGATTACAGATGCTATTTGGCGACCGGTGTCTGCATCGAGATGATCTTGCTAAGCGCTCCTGCACATGCATCCGCAACTGCCCCGTTCGGTGATGTCGAGCCTGGAGGTGTTGCGAAGCCGCTATCCTTGATGTAGCCGTCGCGGCGCCACGTTTCGACCTTCGTGAGCTCGACCCACTTCGCTTCCACGTTGGCCTGATGCTCGAACCTCTCGATACACACAGGTCCATAAGCTTGCACCAACGCGGCATTTACACGCAGCGTGGCGTTATCTTCGGCGGTTTTGCCGAGGACCCATCCGCCCCAATTAAAGCCGATGATCATCGTGACGACGGCGCCAACGAAGGCGCCTTGGCCGAGACGCGTGAGCAACTCACCTTTGAACATTGCAGGCATTTCCATAGGATATTCCTTTCGCCCGACATATTTCGGAGCGATGGCAACGGACACCCGGATGGGTTCCGGTCTATAAGTTGGATTAAAGAGCCGGCCGCTTTGCGCTGGCGTTTCGGTCCCACAACATTGCGCTCTATTCGGGCAAGAGTCAATTCGTATTTATGTCAGCTATGTCCGCTGGTTGCACTTAGACCGCGATGCTGCTCGGAGCCGACACCGCCTTCGCCTCGTCGATGCGAAACGCGGCGAGCCTGGAGGCGGCGATGGCGGCGTTTAAGGCAGCGTGGAAGCGCGAGCCGTGATCCTCAAATCCGTAACAATGCTTCGGGTATTTAGTTCCAAAGGCCTCTCGTCCCGCACAATTGACTGGACAAGACACCTAACGAAGCCGAGCGTGGCCGGCCGGCCTTTGCGGCCACGGTGGGTGCTGACATGAAACGCTTCATCCACCGTGAAAATCTGAGGCATTTTCGCGAACTTTTAGCGCGCACGACTGACGAAGCTGAATGCAAGCGGATTACGGGACTAATCGAAGAAGAAGAATTGAAAGATCAGGCGGCCGGGCGACCGCACCCAAAGAACAGCGAGTAGTGTTTCACGTTGAGAACGGGGAGCGCTGATGAACCTACCCAACTTGAAACGCTCAATCGTCCTCAACGGACGCAAGACGAGCGTATCGCTCGAAAATGAATTCTGGGCCGGTCTGCGTGAAATTGCCAATTCACAGAAGACACCGTTGACGACGCTATTGAAACAAATTGACACTGGGCGGGGCACCAACAATATGTCTTCCGCCATCCGAGTATTTGTGTTCGGTCACCTGCGCGCGTAACTTGCCAGCGCATAGGTCTGCATTGCTCGATGATCTAGACGATCACGGCACGCGTGCCGAAGTACCCGCATGATCGCGGTTTCGCAGCGACCCGTGAGGATGCGATGGCGGCGTTCAAGGCGGCTTGGGGCGCTTAATTCACGTCCGCTCTTGTCCAATCGCGACCAAAATTTGCAGCGCCGCGAATGTTCGCTATGTGCCAATAGCGACATGTGGCTCGCATGTTCTCGAACTGGCCGAGGTCACCAACGGCGTGACCGTGCCCGACAACAAGAGCCCCTAATCTGGCGGAACGTCGGCCAGCCGACCCCCAGGTCGCTTTCCCAGCCGATCGCGAAGATTCGGGATGAGCTTCTCGGCGTTCATCCCGTCGAGCATGGCGCGCGCGTTGGGGCCGATTGCACGCACGGCCGCGACATATTCAGCGACGTGCTCGTCCTCGCTGACGGCCTGGGGATAGTCGGTGGCGAAGACGACGCGCGGCAACGCGACCTCCTGCAAGCCGATGCGAACCCATTCGGAGCCCCATTGCGCGGCGTGCTCGTGCCCCGACCAGCCGGCGCAATCATAGTAAAACCGGTGCTCGAAGTAGTGCTCAAATGGCCTGAGCGGTCGGCGGTTGTGGTTTGGCACGTTCATCGTGGCCAGCCGCTCGCGCTGCTGAAACGCGTTGATCCGGGTGAGATAGCGGGCGGCTCCGGCAGCGTAATGCGCCCATTGAATGTTCAGCGTGGGGAGGTCGTCAAGGAGACGACTGTTGATCAGTCGCACGACCGCAACCATCAGCGAGAACTCCCAGCCGAGCATCCGCCCGAGATCGTCCTTGTAAACCTGCGGCCAGGCGATGACGCGGGGCAGCGGATGAACGAATACATAGAGGCCGAGATCGGCGACGGTTTTCCAAAACGGACGCAGCTCCGGGGCATCCAGCGCCAAGCCCTGAAGCTCCGATGCGATCACCACCCCGGGGAAGCCGAGATCGACGGCGCAGCGCTTCAGCTCGGCGGCGGCTTCTTCGGGCTTAAGTGCCGGTACATGCGCAAGCCCGATGAAGCGTCCCGGGTAGTCGAGTTCCGCCTGCCGGCAGCTATCGTTGATGAAATGGCAAGTCGCCAAGTTCGGCTGATCAAAACCCTCGCCGCACGAGAGCACGGCCGCGTCGATGCCGGCGCGATCCATCATTCGCACATGGGCCGGGAGGTCCGACAAGAGCGGGTTCAGCAGGTAGTTCGGGTTACCATTCTCGTCGAGCCGGACGGATACGACGTCTCCCTTCTTTTTCCCCAGTAGCTCGGGCGGGGTAAAATGGTGCTGGAAGTCGACGATCATGCCCTATGCTCCTTCTCGATTGCCCGCAACGGCGCTGCGTCAGCAGCAATGAGCTTGTGCCGTTGCCAAAACACGACTCCGCTTGCTCGCGAGCGCAGTCGGCGTCTGTCAGTCATCTCAATCGGCCTTGACGCCGACCGTCTTGAAAAAGGCTGCGTTTTCCGTCAGCTCCTTGTGAACCATTTCCCGGAACTGCGCGCCGTTCATCGGCATCGGTTGCGTCATGAGTTTCCGGAGTTTCTCTTTGACCTCCTCGTTGGCCAGGGCGGCGGCCGTCTCTCGATAAAGTCGCTCGACGACGCCACTCGGGGTCCGAACGGGGACGAAGACGCCGAACCAAAGATTGAACTCCGTGTCGGCAAAACCCGCCTCAACGGTGGTGGGCACGTCCGGCAGCTCACGCATGCGAGTCGAGGTGCTCACGGCGAGGGGAACAAGCTTGCCCGCGCGGATCAGCGCAAGTGCCGGCTGCAGCGGACAGAAATAGAAGTCGACCCGCCCCATCATCACGTCGATGAGCGCCTCCGCCGGGCCTTTGTAAGGGATCGGTGTGGCCTCGAACTTCGCTGCCAAGCGGAAGCGTTCTGCGTTCAAATGCGCCACGCTCCCGGACCCGAGCGTCACATAGTTTACTGCGCCGCGCTTGGCGCGCGCATAGGACACGAGATCGTTGAGCGTCTGCACGCCGCGGCCAGGCGACATAACGAGGACATGCGCGGTGTTGGCGAGCGGAATGACTGGAGTGAAGTCCTTAAAAGGGTCAAAGGCGAGCTTCGGCGCGGTCCAGGGCGCAGAGGTGAAGATCGCCGACGTAACAAGAAAAGTATGGCCGTCAGGCTCGGCGCTTGCGACCGCCCCCATGGCGATGAGGCCTCCCGCGCCCGTCCGGTTCTCGACGATCACGGGCTGGCCAAGCTGCCGTTCGACCTGGGCGAAAACGACGCGGGCCACCAGGTCCACCGCGCTGCCCGCGCTCAATGGGACTAACGCACGAAGCGGCCTTGTCGGCCAGGTTTCGGCGGCCGCCGGCACCGTCAATCCGACGAGCAGAGCCACCAACAGGAATCGTGGATAGTGTGTCAAGAACTTCCGTTCCTTTGTGCTTTCGTAGTCTCGCGCCGCGACTGACGCTGAGGATTCCCCCGATGACTTCCAAACTGGTGCGAATAATTTGCTATTCTGAGTGGAGCAAGTTGATCTAGGTCAACGCAAATAATGAATAGCATTACGTATCTGATGTTGCTGGTGGGTCATGTGACCGAGCCAATCAACGCCAGTTCCGGCCTATGTCCGCTTTGCCCCCGATCGCAATCAAATATTGCAGCGCCGCGAATGACGGTAAGTGGCAAAACTAGACAGTCATCATTGGACAACTGGGGGGCGCGAGCAACCTAAGTCACTCGTCGTTATTGGCTCAGTTTGAATAAAGCAGTCAATAAGGCTTGCCTATGCGACATCGAGGGCCATATTCGATGGATGAGCGATATTTTAGATAATGCCCCCACGACCCACGAAGGCCCCGCATTGATCATCAGGAAGGCCCCTCACGGCCCTGTGTGGTCGGTCTGGGCCACGCTTGAAGGCACCCACTCCGAGGAACTCTTTGAAGCATCCTCAGAGGAAGAGGCGTCGAATTGGATTAATACCGACGGCCAAACATGGCTTGAAGAACGCAGGCAAAAACGCAATTCCTGACCATCGCAATCGCCTACCTGCTCTTCGCATTTCCTGAACGCGGCTCGGCATCACGGCAAGCTCACGAAATAATACCCCTTTTTACCGAGCTTGGGTTTGGGTTCGGCTGAGCCGACTGAGTTTGGCGGCACATGCATTAATTCCGCCGTGACCGCGAATAAAATGCTCTAAGGGTTCAGACGGCAATTTGTATTCCGCCGCAAATATCAAAGCACGAGCCCATTTGCTCCGGGCTTTTGCATCGACTTTCTTTCGAGAACTGGTGCAATTGATAACCGCCGCAAACGGCTCGATATTGTCCCCAGCTGCCCGTCTCTTCAACCACAACGCCCGTTTTGCCCGTTCGACTGCCCGATTTTCTGCATCCCAAACCATCACCAAGTCGAATACCGCTGTCAGAAATTTATAAATCGCGAACCGGTCATGATGCCGTCGTGATTCCAGCCACGCGTCATGCACTCGCCTCAGATCACACCTGAGGGCATCATTTGGATATGAAAGCCGTGGCTGGGACCGGGTTCGCCGGTTTTCATTTAAGCTTGGAAGCGACATCTCACTGCTCCTAACGTCGCGTTGGGTTTGTCGCGAGCGAAGTTGAAGCGATGGCTCGCGGTTTGCTTTTCATTCTCGCATTCGATCTTCGGCATCAGCCTCAGCTTCGGCATCAGCCAACCGCTCCAACATTTGTGGGGTTGCGTTCCAAACGACCTGGCCGCGACGATTGAGTGACCGCATCGCGTCGCCGCGCCGTTCATGCTCGCGTAAGATTGCCGCTATTTCTCTGTCATCAGCGCGGCGTAGATCTTGCTGACCACATTCGACTTCGACCCAGAATTTTAATTCTCAACTCATTCGAAACGGCATTGCACGCTTTTCCAGATTGTTGGTGGCTAATTCAGCAAATGCACCGACAGACATTCCGTCGCATCGCAACTCATGCAAGAAATTAGCGTCCTAATAATCGCAAATTTTGCCACTTAAACGGCGAAAAATAACCAGTTCGCCCGAGTCGACGACCGCCCTGCCCGGTTATTTTATGGAATCAATAATGGCTTGAGAGATTCGAGCCTTGGCGATGGAAATATTAATAAACAACGGGAAATATATTCGAATTTTCGATCAAGCGACCACGTTATCCACTCCACTAAATTGACTTTATTTAAAAACTGAAAATTTGCGGAATTCAGGTAGAAAATCTGAGTTCGCACGAGACGATCACTGAACAATTCGCAACTTTTATCTCTTTCTTTTTCAAAAAGCGCGAGTTGCGCCCCAAACCTAAACACCAAAATAAATTGGTTCGACACAGCGCAACAAAAGCAGCTAAATTCTCTGCTATGAAATGGATGCTTGATCGCATACGACAATTGATCGCTGCATATTCGCAAAAGCGTGCGTCAGGCCATGAACCAATTAAACCAGATGACCCGTATCAAACGGACTTAGCGCCAAGTTCGGAGCCTCAAAGCTCATCAAAGCATGTTGAGGCGAATGTTGATGCTAAGCCAAAGGAGATCGGCGTTGAAGACGAACTCAAGGAAATTCCAGGCGTGACGCCGCGAATGCTCGTCGCCTTTGCTGAACACGGCATAAACTCTGTCGAAGATCTTGCCGATTGTGCGACCGACGATCTTCATGGCTGGCGCGAATCTAAAGACGGAAAGACTATCAGGCATGCAGGTATCCTCAGTCACTTAAGGGTGTCGCGTAAAGGCTGCGAGGCAATCATCATGAACGCTCGCACCAAGGCTGGATGGTTCAAGTGATCAAAAATGCCCCGCTTGCCGGGCTTTATTTAGAGCCGGGAATTTGACGAATTCAGTTAGAAATTCTGAGTTCGTCCGAGACGACGCGCCAAAACTCGACGCCGGTGAAGCGCGAGCGAAGTGTTGAAGGAGTGCCCTGACCTCTTCGCCAATAGCCCGGTGCCGCCAAGAGGCAATATTAGCTTGTCTAGTTCTGCTGTCCGACTATCCAAATTGTTTAGGCCACCAACAGCGACGGAAAAAAATCTTTTATCGCCAGGGCGTCTGCTTCGGCGTCCGCTGGCATACAAGCCTCGGTTTCGAACCGATTGCCGCAGTTCGTGCAGGTCCAAAGATTGAGGATCAGCCCCTCACTGACGAATTCCGACCATTCAGGAATAGTCAGCACATCGCCGCATTTAGAGCAGGTCACTTCTTGGTCTGGCTGACGGATGGACGTTTTTGTTGTCATGGCGGCACCTCCTTGGCTTTATTTTTGAAGTTTCTTGTTGGTGGGCACAGAAAATCGAAGAATTGTCTCGGGATGATGACCCCGCAATGGCGACCTGTGAATTGCAGTGGAAACCTACCGATAATATTGCATTGAGGCACCGCATCGCTGCATCAGTGACGTGCGAGAGCCGCACGTTGCGAAACGTGCACATCGGCTGACAAATAATAGACCGCGCTTTTTTGGCTGCACATCAGGCTTCGTCTAACTAAAGCTTTTTGGCTAAAGAACCTTACATGAACATACTGCCCAGCCATTGCCCAAACCCACCGGGCTTTTGGGCACTGTGCGCGGTTTGTTCAGGCAGATCGAGCCAGCACGTAATTTCAAAGATCGCTTAAAACACTAGATTTTATGCGGCAAAGATGGTGGGCGCGACAGGGATCGAACCTGTGACCCCTACCATGTCAAGGTAGTGCTCTTCCGCTGAGCTACGCGCCCTTTATTGGATTTGGTCTTATCGGCTCCAAACTGGCGAGGCAAGCCGTCGCAGGAACCTTAGGCCGCCAGCATCTTGGTCACTTCGTTGACCAGATCGCGTAAATGGATCGGCTTAGACAGCACTTTGGCGTGCTTGGGCGCGGTCGAATCGGCGTTAAGCGCGACCGCGGCGAAGCCGGTGATGAACATGATCTTGATATCGGGGTCGAGTTCGGCCGCCCGGCGGGCAAGCTCGATGCCGTCCATCTCGGGCATCACGATATCGGTGAGCAGAAGCTCGAATGGCTCCTCGCGCAGCCGCTGATAGGCCGACAACCCATTGTCATAGGAGGTCACGTCGAATCCGGCATTCTGCAGCGCTTTGACCAGAAAGCGCCGCATATCGGTATCGTCTTCAGCCAGAAGGATTTTCGACATAAATATCCGAACGCCCCGTCCCAACCGCCCCTGCCCGGGACCCCAATAGCCCATAAGACTTATGCCAGGTAAATAACGAGTGAACCAAAAGCATGGCTTGGCATTAGGCCCCGGCGCATAGACAATAGAACGTTATTATGGGCTGATTGGGCCCTTCCCACCGCAATGCTATCTAGCTCGAAATGGCATTTACCTCCCATGAGTGAACTCCGCGACGAGTTAGACCCACCGTTCGAGGTCCTGGACCCGGCCGAGGGCAAGGGGCCGGTGCTGTTCAATTCGCCGCACAGCGGCTCGACCTATCCGCGCGATTTCCTGGTCGTCTCGCGGCTCGACATCGCCACCCTGCGCCGTTCGGAGGACAGCTTCGTCGACGAACTGATCGCCGGCGTGGTCAATCACGGCTTTCCTCTGATGCGCGCGCATTTCCCGCGCTGCTTCGTGGACGTCAATCGCGAGCCCTACGAGCTCGATCCGCGCATGTTCGAGGGCCGCCTGCCCTCCTTCGCCAATACCCGCTCGATGCGCGTGGCCGGGGGCTTAGGCACCGTGGCGCGGGTGGTTGGCGACGCCCAGGAAATCTATGACCGGCGCATTCCGGTCGACGACGCGCTGCGCAGAATCGAGAGCCTGTACAAGCCCTATCACCGCGCCCTGCGCAGGCTGTTTTCAAGGCTCCATCGAGACTTTGGCGCCGCCATGCTGATCGATTGCCATTCCATGCCATCCACCGCCGGCCACAAGGACGAGCGGGCGCGGCCGGAATTCGTGCTCGGCGACCGCTACGGCACCAGTTGCGTCGGCGTCGTGTCTGAAACCGTGGAAAAGACCCTGCGCACGCTCGGCTACAGCGTGAGCCGCAATAAGCCCTATGCCGGCGGCTTTATCACCGAGCATTACGGCAACCCGGCTGCCGGCCTGCATGCCATCCAGCTCGAGATCAACCGCGCGCTCTACATGGACGAACGCCGCTACGCGCGCTCCAGCACCTTCAGCCAGCTGGCGGCCGACCTGGAGACGCTCGCCCGGCGTCTGAGCGAGATTCCGCTGGACGAACTGCGCCCCTATCGGGCAGCTGCGGAATAAAAAAAGGGCCGCTCGCGTTGGCAAGCGGCCCAAGTCTAGGGAGGAAACGCCCAAGGAGGGCAACGATAGCTCTCGCTACCGCATCGCAATAATTTACACCGCGACGCACAAAAATCAAGAGCCATTGCCGAAAACCCCATGTTTTTATGCATGGCTGGCTAGCCGATTTAATGGACAAATTTTATAGTTGCTAATACTAAGTGGCAAAAACATCACAATTTCAATGAGCCAAGACGAACTCACTCAGCGAGAATTGCATTGCTTGGGGACTGAAGTGTGTTGTTTTGCACTCGGCTGGGCGAGGCGCCGCATGATCTTTCGGGAAAACCGGGTGCCACTATTGGCGATCGTGCGATAAGCAAAGTGCAATGACGGCCATCGATTTCAGCAGTTTTGTCGATCAACTCGCCGGCGTGTCGGGCGAGACCATTTTGCCGTTTTTCCGCACGGCGCTGGCGATCGACAACAAGAAGGCCGGCGGATTCGATCCGGTCACGGCGGCCGACCGCGCCGCCGAGCAGGCCATGCGCGCGCTCATCGCTAAGAATTTTCCGGGACACGGCATTGTCGGCGAGGAATACGGCGCCGAGCGAACCGACGCCGAATATGTCTGGGTGCTCGACCCGATCGACGGCACCAAATCCTTCATCACCGGCATGGCGGCCTGGGGCACGCTGATCGGCTTGATGCGTTTCGGCGAACCGGTGTTCGGCATGATGAACCAGCCGTTCACGCGCGAGAAGTTTTCCGGCGACGGCGGCGCGGCCCGCTATCGGGGGCCGGCGGGCAACCGCGACATGCACGTGCGCGCCTGTGCATCGCTCGGCGACGCGATTCTGTCCACCACCAGCCCGCTGCTGATGAATGAAGCGGACCGCGCCGCCTTCGGCCGTTTAGAAAACAAGGTCAAGCTCTCGCGCTATGGCGGCGACTGCTACGCCTATTGCATGCTGGCGGCGGGATTGATCGATCTCGTGGTCGAAACCGGGATCAAGCCCTACGACATCGTGCCGCTGATCCCCGTCATCATCGGCGCCGGCGGCATCGTCACCACTTGGGAGAACGGCCCGGCGCAAGGCGGCGGCCGCATCGTCGTCGCCGGCGATGAACGCGTGCACCGGGCGACGCTGGAAATGCTCAAGGGCTAAAGCCGAAAGTCCGGGGCTTCGCAGCCGGTCCTGCGGGCTTACTTGATTTGAAAAATCGTCTCGACCTTGCCCGACTTGTTGACATCGAAGCGGACGGTACGGCCACCGATGCGATAAGCATAAGCCTTGTTGTCGCCGAAGTCCCACGGCGTGGTGTAAGGCTCGCCAAAACGCGACAGAATGCCACTGACCGGGTCGCCGATATGCACGCCCTCCACGCTGCCTTCGAATGGCGCGTCCACCCGGATATTTTCTAGCGTCTTTTCCGCCTCCTTGAAGAAGAAATAAATGCCGAACAGCGGAAGGCGGAAGCCCAGCGACTTGCCGCTCGCGAACGGTTCCGTGACGATGTGGTAGACCAATTTCACATGATCCATCGAATCGCCGAGGGCGACCCGTAATCCGGTCGACGCGGCGGTCGATTCCAAAGCGCGCCGCGCCGGCGCCTCCGGAATTTTCGGCGGCGTCACTACAATTGGTTTGACGGGCTACGGATTTTTTTCGGGCTGAATGATTGGAGCCGGGCTGCCGACGCCCAGACCGCGCAGCCCGTTATCGGGTGGCCACAGCACGCGCCAGGCAACGAATGCCTCGATGCATGCCGGCGCGCGAGCGATTTGAGATCGTCCCGGCAACGTATCCTCCGACGGCATCATGGCGCCGTCGACCAGGACCGGGATCACGGGAATGTCGCGCGTGAGCGCCGCGGCTAATTCGATACGAACATAGTCATGCGCGCTGTCGAGGCGGCGCTGGCATTTGTCATCATGGGCGTCGAACCAATTCGTGCCAATGATGGCCAGCACCACATCGCTTTGCGGGACTTGGATGTCGAGCTGTTTGACGAAGTCGAACCCGGGCTTCATGGCGTCGACGTCTATGAAGACGGCATCCGCCCCAAACGTCCTGCGAAGATGATCGCGCCGCTATCCCGCACAGCCGCTAGATTCATACCACTGGCGCGGGGCGAGGGGAAACAGCAAGTACGGGTGGCGGATAACGCGATCGGCGCGCGATTTAAAACCTTGGGGTGCCCGGCACGAAGGCGTCGAACGCCGCCCAGAACTGGCCGCGATAGTGATCCTGCTCCTGCAGGATTTCATGCTTGCTGCCGGCCAGGATGAGATGCCGGCCGGCCAGTAGCTTCGTCCCGAATGTCTCGATCGCCGGGGTCGAGACCACTTCGTCGTTGCCGGCCGCGACCAGCAGAATCGGTTGGCGGATGTGGCCGGAGTAACCGGGCCCGGCGAACTGCTTCATCAGGCGCATCGCAGCATCGGCCCATGCGACCGTCGGCGCGCCGATACCGAGCTCGGGCGCTTTTTCCAGCACCGCCATGTTGCGCGCGTAGCGCACCGGATCGGAGGTGAGCACATTGCCGACAAAATCCTCGGCACCGATCGGATTGCCATCGCCGGTCGGCACATAGCCGGAGCCGCGGCCCAGCAAACGCATGAAGCGCGCCAGCGGCCCCGCCACGGTGGTGAGCCGGCTTGGCCGCAACGCGATCATCGGCGCCGACAACACCACGCGTTCGAACCAACGGCTGCCTTCATGGCAAGCGCGGATGCCGATCGCGCCGCCCATGGAATGCCCGAGCGCGAAAATCGGCGGCGGGCAATCGGGCAGCACCACCTGGTCCATGATGGCTTCAAGATCGGTGGCGTATTCGGAAAAATTCCGCACGTGACCTTTAAGACGGTCGGAGAGCGCGCGGTCGGATAGGCCCTGCCCGCGCCAATCGAACGTCGCCACGGCGAATCCGCGCGCGCGCAGATCGCGCACCGTCTCGAAATATTTCTCGATATATTCGGCGCGGCCTTGCAACACGACGACCGTGCCTTTGCGCCCGGCCGGTGGCGCCCAGCGTGCAAAGCGCAAGATAACTCCGTCCGGAGTTTTGATGCTGCCGACCACGAATTCGTCGGGCACCGGATTGGCGGGAATGGAAACGAGTTTCATGCTGCCGAAAATGTGCTGGGGCGCGGAAGGCGCTGGGCCTTATAGTGCATGATCCCGAAAAGTGGGAACCGGATTTCGGAATAGATCATGCACGCGCAAAAAAGCGCGGAAGGCGGGCTCAATCGCGATACGATAAGTGCTTAATAATCATTATATTTCAATATCTTACCAACATGAGCCGGGCCTCTTGCGAGCCATGAACCACGCACCCATATCAATTTCGCGCAGGCCATTCCGGCTGCGCTCGGGTTTCGGTTTGGCCATTTGGCGGACCGCCCGCATGTCGCTCAACTCAAGGAGGATATGCCATGCGTACGTTTGATCTTGCTCCCCTTTACCGTTCCACCGTCGGCTTCGACCGGCTGTTTTCGATGCTGGACGGATTCGAATCCGTCCCGGGCTACCCGCCCTACAACATCGAGCGCACCGGCGAGAATGATTACCGCGTCACCGTCGCGGTCGCTGGCTTCGCCGAGAACGAGCTTTCGATCGAAGCGAAAGAAAACACCCTGACGATCAAGGGCTCCAAGCAGGCGAAGGAAGAGCAGAACGGCGAGGTGCTCTATCGGGGTATCGCCGCGCGCGCCTTCGAGCGCGTCTTCCAGCTTGCCGACCACGTCCAGGTCAAGAGCGCGAGCGTCGAAAACGGATTGCTGCACGTCGATCTCGTGCGCGAAATTCCCGAGGCCAAGAAACCGCGCCAGATTCCGATCGGCAATGGCAATGCAATGCCGCAGGTGGTCGAGACCAAAGCCGCGGCCTAACCCCGCAGCATCAATCTCCAAGCAGAAGCGCCCCGGATGCCCCGGGGCGCTTTCGTTTTGGAGGCTCAGGCCAACGTCGCGCCGGCCAAGCCGATCATGACCGCTTTCTTCAAACCGCCCGCCCCGTGAGAACCGGTCAATTGTCTGATTTTTCGGCAACCCAGGCGGATACCCGAGGCATTTTCCGGCCCCAGCGGTTAAACGATTAACCTGCCTCGTAGTCCGGCAAACCGCGAAGGACGTAACGGCATTGCGCCCGCGACCGGCGCGTGGTCCTCTTCTTGCTTGGTAGGAAGGCGCCGCCGCAACAAAGCGAAAGGTCCGAGCAGATCCGGCGTGGACCAGCCTTGTGTGGCGGGGCAGAATTTGGCATGGTCTATTAGGACAGCAATGCTGTCCTAATAGCTGGCGGCCATGATGCCGGCCTTTGAACGCGGGGCTGACATCGCTGGCGCCTAACGGGAGCAGCCACGGCGGCGACGGCCGAACAAGGCTGCCCTTCTCGAGATCGGTGGCGCGTAGACGAAGTGAGTACGCCGGAGGCCGCGCGCGCCGGCGAGGCAGGATGCGATGAGCGAGGACAGGCGCAGGGCGGAGTTGACCGAACGCGGGATTGCGGCGCATTCCCACGAGGCTGCGCTGTTGCGCGCCAGCAGCGCCGATCCCGGCTCGCCGGCCCCGCATGGCCTGTACGATCCCGCGCTCGATAAGGACGCTTGCGGCGTCGGCTTCATCGCCGACATCAAGGGCCGCAAGTCGCACCTCATCGTCGAGGACGGCTTGCGCATTCTCTGCAATCTGGAACATCGCGGCGCGGTCGGCGCCGATCCGCGCATGGGCGACGGCGCCGGCATCCTGGTGCAGATCCCGCACAAGTTTTTTGTGAAGAAAACCGCCGAACTCGGCATCAAGCTGCCGAAGCCGGGTGAATATGCGGTCGGCTATCTGTTCATGCCGAAGGATCCTAACTGGCGGCAGATCATCCGCGATACCTATGCGGAGGTGATCCAGCGCGAAGGGCTTTCGCTGCTCGGCTGGCGCGAGGTGCCGACCGACAATTCGACGCTCGGCGAGTCGGTCAAGCCAACCGAGCCGATGCACCTGCAAGTGTTCATCGGCCGCGGCAAGAAGAAATATTCCGAGGCCGAATTCGAGCGCCGGCTCTACATTCTGCGCAAGTCGATCTCCAGCGCCATCTACACGCGGCGTGAGCGGCGCACGTCCGGCTATTACCCGGTGTCGATCTCCTGCCGCACGGTGATCTACAAGGGCATGTTCCTGGCCGACCAGCTCGGCGCCTATTATCCGGACCTGCACGATCCGGACTTTGAGAGCGCGCTCGCGCTGGTGCACCAGCGTTTCTCGACCAATACCTTCCCGACTTGGTCGCTGGCGCATCCGTACCGCTACATCGCGCATAACGGCGAAATCAACACGCTGCGCGGCAACAATAACTGGATGGCGGCGCGGCAAGCTTCGGTGTCCTCGCCGCTGTTCGGCAAGGACATCAGCAAGCTGTGGCCGATTTCCTACGAGGGCCAGTCCGACACCGCCTGCTTCGACAACGCGCTCGAATTCTTGACGCAAGGCGGCTACCCGCTCGCGCATGCCGTGATGATGATGATCCCGGAGGCATGGGCGGGTAATCCGCTCATGAACGAGGAGCGGCGCGCCTTCTACGAATACAACGCCGCGCTGATGGAGCCGTGGGACGGCCCGGCCGCGATCGCCTTTACCAACGGCCGCCAGATCGGCGCTACGCTCGACCGCAACGGCTTGCGGCCGGCGCGCTATCTGCTGACCCGCGACGACCGCATCGTGATGGCGTCGGAGATGGGCGTGCTGCCGATCCCGGAAAAGGACATCGTCAAGAAGTGGCGGCTGCAGCCGGGCAAGATGCTGCTAGTCGATCTCGACGAAGGCCGGCTGATCCCGGACGAGGAACTGAAGGCGACGCTGGCCAAGAGCCATCCCTACAAGGAATGGCTCGCGCGCACCCAAATCGTGCTGGAGGAGCTGCCCGGCACCGACAACGAGGCGCCGATCTCGAACCTGCCGCTGCTCGATCGTCAGCAGGCCTTCGGTTACACACAAGAAGACCTCAAGTTTCTGATGACGCCGATGGCCACCACCGGCGAGGAAGCTGTCGGCTCCATGGGCAACGACACGCCGATTTCGGCGCTGTCGGATAAGCCGAAGCCGCTGTTCACTTATTTCAAACAGAACTTCGCGCAGGTGACCAACCCGCCGATCGATCCGATCCGCGAAGAGCTGGTGATGAGCCTGGTCTCCATCATCGGGCCACGACCGAATTTGTTCGACCTGGAAGGCCTGTCGAACAGCAAGCGGCTGGAGGTGCGGCAGCCGATCCTCACCAACGCGGATCTGGAAAAAATCCGCGCGATCTCGCAGATGAGCGGCGACCATTTCAAGTCGCACACCTTCGACATCACCTTCCCGGCCGAGCACGGCACCGACGGCATGGGCTGGGCGCTCGACGCCTTGTGCGAGCACGCCGAGGAAGAGGTGCGCGCCGGCTGCAACATCATCATCCTGTCTGACCGCAAGGCCGGCGCCGACCGCATTCAGATCCCGGTGCTGCTCGCCTGCGCGGCGGTACATCATCACCTCATCCGCAAGGGCTTGCGCACCTCGGTCGGCCTGGTGGTGGAGACCGGCGAGCCGCGCGAGGTGCATCATTTCGCCTGCCTGGCCGGCTACGGCGCGGAAGCGATCAACCCCTATCTCGCCTTCGAGACGTTGATCGCCATGAAGGATGATCTGCCGCAGAAGCTCGACGAGAAGGAAGTCATCAAGCGCTACATCAAGTCGATCGACAAAGGCCTGCTCAAGGTTATGTCCAAGATGGGCATCTCGACCTATCAGTCCTATTGCGGCGCGCAGATTTTCGACGCCGTCGGCCTGCGCCAGGACTTCGTCGACAAATACTTCACCGGCACCCATACCCGCATCGAGGGCGTGGGCCTCGCCGAAATCGCGGAAGAGGCGGTGCGCCGCCACCGCGACGCCTTCGGTGATTCGCCGATCTATTCTGCAATGCTCGACGTCGGCGGCGACTATGCCGTGCGCACGCGCGGCGAAGACCATGTCTGGACCGCCGAGACCGTCGCCCGCCTGCAGCACGCGGTGCGCGGCAATTCGTTAGATCACTACCGCGCCTTCGCCAAGATTGTGAACGAACAGAACGAGCGGCTGCTGACCATCCGCGGCCTGTTCCGCGTCAAGTCGGCTGAGGAAGACGGCCGCAAGCCGATCGCGCTTGAGGAGGTCGAGTCGGCCAAGAACATCGTGCGGCGCTTTTCCACGGGCGCCATGTCGTTCGGCTCGATCTCGCGCGAGGCGCATACCACGCTCGCCATCGCCATGAACCGCATCGGCGGCAAGTCGAACACCGGCGAAGGCGGCGAGGAAGCCGACCGATTCAAGCCGCTGCCGAATGGCGACAGCATGCGCTCGGCCATCAAGCAGGTGGCCTCGGGACGTTTCGGGGTCACCGCCGAGTATCTCGTCAACTCGGACATGATGCAGATCAAGATGGCGCAGGGCGCCAAGCCCGGCGAAGGTGGTCAGTTGCCTGGCCACAAGGTCGACAAGACCATCGCCAAGGTGCGCCACTCGACGCCCGGCGTCGGCCTGATCTCGCCGCCGCCGCACCACGACATCTACTCGATCGAAGACCTGGCGCAGCTGATCTTCGACCTGAAGAACGCCAATCCGACCGGCGACGTGTCGGTGAAGCTGGTCTCCGAAGTCGGCGTCGGCACGGTCGCCGCCGGCGTCTCCAAGGCGCGCGCCGATCATGTCACCATCGCCGGCTTCGAGGGCGGTACCGGCGCGAGCCCGCTCACCTCGATCAAGCACGCCGGTTCGCCGTGGGAGATCGGTCTAGCCGAAACCCATCAGACGCTGGTGATCAACCGCTTGCGCAGCCGCATCGCCGTGCAGGTCGACGGCGGCATCCGCACCGGCCGCGACGTGGTGGTGGGTGCGCTGCTCGGCGCCGACGAATTCGGTTTCGCGACCGCCCCATTAATTGCGGCCGGTTGCATCATGATGCGCAAGTGCCATCTCAACACCTGCCCGGTCGGCGTCGCCACCCAGGACCCGGTGCTGCGCAAGCGCTTCAAAGGCCAGCCCGAGCACGTGATCAATTTCTTCTTCTTCGTCGCCGAGGAGGTGCGCGAGTTGATGGCCGCGCTCGGCTACCGCACCTTCAACGAGATGGTCGGGCAGATGCAGATGCTCGACCAGCGGGCGCTGGTGGAGCACTGGAAGGCCAAGGGCCTCGATTTCTCCAAGCTGTTCATGAAGCCGCCGGCGGCGGCGAACACCCCGATCTTCAAGTGCGAGGCGCAAGATCACAAGATCCACGACATTCTCGATCGCAAGCTGATCGCGGAATCGCAAGCGGCACTTGATCGCGGCGCGCCGGTGCGGCTGCAAACCGTAATCCGCAATATCGACCGAACCGCCGGCGGCATGCTGTCCGGCGAGGTGGCCAAGCGTTACGGCCATGCCGGGCTGCCCGACGGCACCATCCATGTGCGCTTCACCGGCACCGCCGGACAGAGTTTCGGCGCATGGCTCGCGCGCGGCATCACCTTCGAGCTCGACGGCGACGCCAACGACTATGTCGGCAAGGGCCTGTCGGGCGGGCGCGTCATCATCCGGCCGCCGGCGGACGCAGGCATCGTGCCGGAAGAATTGATCATCGTCGGCAACACCGTGCTGTACGGCGCGACCGAAGGCGAATGCTATTTCCGCGGCGTGGCGGGCGAGCGTTTCGCCGTGCGCAATTCCGGCGCCATCGCCGTGATCGAGGGCGCCGGCGACCATTGCTGCGAGTACATGACCGGCGGCGTCGTGGTGGTGCTCGGCGTGACCGGGCGCAATTTCGCCGCCGGCATGTCGGGCGGCATTGCTTATGTGATCGACGAGGACGACACCTTCAAATCCCGCTGCAACATGGCGATGGTCGAGCTCGAGCCGGTGCCGCAGGAAGAAGAGATCGCCGAAAAGGAATTCGGGCACTACAACGACCTCGAAGCCCACGGCCGCGTCGACGTGATGGCCGACCTTTCAGCCAAGGATGCCGAGCGGCTGCATATGCTGATCGCCAACCATGCGCGCTATACCAATTCCAAACGCGCCGCCGAGATCCTCGCCGATTGGCAGCGCTATCGTCCGTTGTTCCGCAAAGTGATGCCGGTCGAATACCGCCGCGCGCTGGCCGAGATGGCAAAGGAGAAGGCCGCTACCATGCAGGCCGCGGAGTAGTATGGGCAAGGTTACCGGCTTTCTCGAAATCGAGCGGCACGACCGCAAATACGCGCCGGTCGAGGAGCGTATCAAGCACTGGCATGAATTCGTACTGCCGCTGCCTGAGAACGAGGTCCGCGACCAGGCTGCGCGCTGCATGGACTGCGGTGTGCCCTATTGCCACGGCACCAGCGGCATCACCGGCGCGCCGACCGGCTGCCCGGTCAACAACCAGATTCCGGACTGGAACGATCTGGTCTACCGCAACCACTGGGCCGAGGCGGCGCGCAACCTGCACTCGACCAATAATTTCCCCGAATTCACCGGCCGCGTCTGCCCGGCGCCGTGCGAGGCGTCCTGTACGCTCAATATCGACAACAATCCGGTCACCATCAAAACCATCGAATGCGAGATCGCCGACCGAGCCATCGCGCAGGGGCTTAAACCCGAATTGCCGGCGCACAAGACCGGCAAGAAAGTCGCCATCGTTGGCTCGGGGCCGGCCGGCTTGGCTTGCGCGCAGCAGCTCGCGCGCGCCGGGCATGAGGTGCACGTCTACGAGCGCTGGGCCAAGGCCGGCGGCTTACTGCGCTACGGCATTCCCGACTTCAAGATGGAAAAGATTCACGTCGAGCGCCGCGTCGAGCAGATGCAGGCAGAGGGCGTGCAGTTCCATTACGGCGCCGATGTCGGCGTCAACGTGCCAGTAGAGAAACTGGTCAAGGAGCACGACGCCGTCGTGCTCGCGGGCGGCGCCGAGAAGCCGCGCGACTTGCCGGTTCCCGGCCGCGAGCTCAAGGGCATCCATTTCGCCATGGATTTCCTGCCGCAGCAAAATCGGCGCGCGAGCAACGAGCCGCAGGGCAAGGTCGAACCGATCCTCGCCACGGGCAAAAAGGTCGTGGTGATCGGCGGCGGCGATACCGGCTCCGACTGCATCGGCACCTCGATCCGCCAGGGCGCGGTGTCGGTGACCAATTTCGAAATCATGCCGCAGCCACCCGAGCACGAGAACAAGATGCTGGTTTGGCCGGATTGGCCGCTCAAGCTGCGCATCTCGTCAAGCCATCAGGAAGGCGTCGAGCGCGAGTTCGCGGTGCTGACGCAGAAATTCTCGGGCGAGAACGGCCAGGTCAAGAAGCTCCACTGCGTGCACGCGGACGAAAAGTTCAAGCCGGTGGCGGAAACCGAGTTCGAGATCGAAGCCGATCTGGTGCTGCTCGCCATGGGTTTCGTGCATCCGGTGCACGAGGGCATGATCAAGGCGCTTAGCGTGGCGCTCGATCAACGCGGCAATATCAACGCCGATACCAACGCCTATCTGACCTCGGTGCCCAAGGTCTTCGCCGCCGGCGACATGCGCCGCGGCCAATCGCTGGTGGTTTGGGCGATCCGCGAGGGGCGCCAAGCGGCGCACGCGGTCGACAAGTTCCTGATGGGTTCGACGACGCTGCCGCGTTAGGCGGCTCTTACCGCTGCCAGCCGTAGAAGCCGCCGGACCGCGGGATCGACCCCGGCGGACGCGGCGCGTCGGATTGCGGCGACCGCGGCTTGGTTTCCACCCGTTGCTCGATGCGAGGCTTGGCGCCGGTGGGCTGTGAAGTCTTCGCGGAAACTCCGCGCTTGGGTTCTTCAATCACCGCAGCGGCCGGCTCAGTCCGGGCAACCGCCTTGGGCGCGGGCGCCGCGGCCGTCGCAGGTGCTGCGGGCGCACTCACCGCCGGCACCTCACTCTTGCGGTCGCTGCCCGGTGGCCAGACGAAATCGTCGGCGCGTCCCGGCGGGGCCGTTACCGGCTCGCCCTTGACCAGCACGCGGTTGGCAGTGGAGTCGCTATGCAGAGGCTGAGCGCTGCTGGCGCCCAGCAGTTCCTCGGAATTTGCCGGTGTTACGGTCAACGGCACTACCGGTCCGGCCACCGGCCGCACGGCCGATTTCGCGTCACCAGGCAAGGGCCCGACCGGCCCAACAGGGAGCGCCACCGGCCCGCGATTGCTCATATAGCGGCGTATTTCGCGCTCGACATAATGCGCGAGCTTGCGGGCGCCTGACTTGGTGAAATAAACGCCGTCGTTCGAACGCAGCCGTCGCATCTGGCCTTCATAGTCGGGGCCGAAGTTCGAATACTTGCCGGCCTCGTCCACGAATCCGTCCCACACGTCAATATAGTTCACGCCGGCGCGCGCGGCGCGCGCGCGGTAGAGATCGTTTAGATAGACCGCGTCGGCGGTCGACTTGGTGCCGCGGATCGACGGCAGGCCGACCCAGAACACTGGCACGCCCTTGCTCTTCAGCGCTGCAATCGTTTCGTCGATGCGCTTGGCGTAAACTTCCGCCCATTTGTCGCTGCGAAATTCGATAATGCCGTTGGCGCTCTTGGTGCGCTGCGGCTCGGCCGTGGCGATCGTCGACTGATCCTGGTCGTCGGACTGATCCTTGGTCTTCGCGTTTTGGTCGGCATTTTTTTTGTCCTGCGCGTCCTTGGCGTTGGCTTCTTTGGCCAGATCCCGCTCGCGGATGTTCTGGCGGTCGCCGACGCCGAGCATCATGATCACGTAATTGGGCTTCTCCTGGGTGAGGATATCCCGCGCGGCGTGCCACCAGTCGAGATCGCTTTTGGTCTCGTAACGCAATAGACCGGAATAAATCTTATTCTTGCGGACGATGCCGACTTCCGGGGAGTCCGAAAACGCGTCCTCCAGTCCATAGGCGAGCCAATCGGCCATGCTGTCGCCCATCACCACAATGGAGGTGGTAGGCGCGGGCGCGTTCGAATCCGGCTTATGCGGGCTCGGCGCACGCAAGGATTCGGACTGAATTTGAGTTTGCGGTTGCGGTTGCGGTTGCGGTTGCTGCTGGAACTCGCCCGGATTGGACCGCGAGTTGAAGCCGCCGCCGAAAAACCCTCCGAAGAATCCGCCCTGTTGACGCTGGCGGTTCAAAAACGGATAGCGGTCATCGGCCCGCTGCGCCTGGGCCGGCAACGTGAGCGCGATCTCGATCGCCGCCACGCTGGCGCACTCGGCCGTGGCCAGAATGACCGCTCCGATGAGCCACCGCGCAAGGCGTATTTTGCCAAACATCAAATCGTCCAAACCTTAGCCCTATCAAGTCCTTAATCTACAAGGGAAAAGGCCAGCCGCGAAGAGGGCCTTCGCCCCGCAATGGACTAATAGCGCGCAAAAAATGTCAACTCGAAGGTGGCCGGCAGGTCAGTTTCAGCGGCCGCGCAGCTGGTCAAGAACGCCTGCCGAGGCAAAGCCGTCGGGAACCCGCCCGATCCTGGTCTGAAAATCGCGAATCGCGGCCCTGGTTTTGGCACCGAGGTGCCCGTCTGACTCGCCGACATCATAGCCGTGGCGTTCCAGCAATTGCTGCAACTCCAGCCGCTCGCCGCGCGTCAAAACCCGCTCGTAGCGCGGCCAGTTTTGCGCGAATGGCGGAGACCCGCGCAGGCGGTCAGCCAGATGGCCGATCGCCAGCGCATAGGCCTCGGCCGGATTGTACCGCATGATGGCGCGGAAATTCGCCAGCATCATGAATCCAGGGCCCTGCACGCCGGCCGGGATCAGCAGGAATGCACGGTCGTCCGGACGCTGGAACGGCTTATTGCCGGGCCGCGTAATCCCGAAGCGCTCCCAGTCGCGGATTGTCATCGACCGTGCGCGGTCGGCGAGCATGAAATTGAAGGTCGCCGGTACCACGACTTCGTAGCCCCAAGTCTGCCCCGTCACCCAGCCGTCCTTTTTCAAGTTGTTGGCAGTCGAAGCGATGATGTCGGGCACCGAGTTCGACCACGTCGCGGCGGCCGTCGCGGTCGAAGTCGACCGCGTAGCGTTTGAACGCGGTCGGCATGAACTGGGTCGGGCCGAAAGCGCCGGCCCAGGAGCCGACCAACCGGTCGGGTTTGACGTCGCCGCGCGCGAGGATTTCCATCGCCGAGAGAAATTCCTCGCGGAAATAGTTTTGCCGCCGCCCAATGCAGGCGAGCGTCGCGGTCGAGCGGATCACCGGGCGGTCGCCGCCCTGCGTGCCGTAATTGGTCTCCACGCCCCAGATCGCGGCGATGACATAGCGGTCGACGCCGTAGGCGCGCTCCACCGCGTCGAAGGTCGCGCGATGGCGCTGCAAGATCGCGCGGCCCTGCTCGATGCGCGTGTCGTTCACCAAAAGATCAAGATAGTCCCAGAACGACTTGGTAAATTCCGGCTGGCCGTCGAGCAGATCCATGATGCGCAGATCCGGCGTCAGCGACGCGGTGTAAACGTTGTAGGTCGCGCGCGTGATGCCGCGCCGGGCGGCAAGCGGCCACAGGCGTTCGAGGCAGCCGCGGAAGTCTGTAGCCGCCGCGCGGATCGCCGCGGCGGTCATGCGGGGATCGCCGGAGGAGCCCGATTCGCCGCTCCAGGCCGGCCCGCCGGCCGGCGACGCAATGGCAGCCGGCGGGATGCTCCCGGTCACGCCGGGATAGCGATCGTCGCGCACTTGCGCGGTAGCGCCACAGCACGTAATCGCCATCACGGCGGCGGCCAAGACGTATCGGTCGATCAATCGCATTGCGATCCCGGTCTTATTTTCGTCCCCAAAATCCCCCTTAGGGGTGCCTCGATATCGTTTCGACGGCGTTAATGGTCTAGTGGAACCCATCTGGACCCGCGCCCGCCGCCATGCTTTCTGCTCGCCTGAACGAATCAACACCTCGGCAGCCATCATAAATCCCGCATGACCCGCATCCGCAAAGCCATATTCCCGGTCGCAGGCCTCGGCACCCGGTTCCTGCCGGCGACCAAGGCCATGCCGAAGGAAATGCTCCCCGTGGTGGACCGGCCGCTGATCCAGCACGTCGTCGACGAAGCGCGCCAGGCCGGCATCGAGCATTTCATCTTCGTCACCGGCCGGCACAAGGCGGTTATCGAGGACCATTTCGACCGCCAATTCGAGCTCGAGCTCACTTTGGTCGAGCGCGGCAAGAAGGCCGACCTCGCGCTGTTATCGCAGGATTTGCCGGAACCGGGCACCTTCAGCTTCACCCGCCAGCAGTCGCCGCTCGGCCTCGGCCACGCCATCTGGTGCGCGCGCGAACTGGTCGGCCATGAACCGTTCGCGTTGCTGCTTCCCGACGTGCTGGTGCAGCATCAGCCCGGCTGCCTCGCTCAGATGATCGATGCCGCCAAGGACCTCGACGATAACGCCAATATCCTCGCGGTGGAGGAAATGCCGGCCGACCGCATCCATTTGTATGGCGTGGTGGGCGTCGGCCAGCCCAAGGGTAAGGCCTTCGCGATAACCAAAATGGTCGAGAAGCCGAAACGGACCGAGGCGCCGTCCAATCTTTCCATCACCGGACGCTACATCTTGCAGCCGCAGATTTTCGATCTCCTCGAAAAGCAGGCGGCCGGCACCGGCGGCGAGATCCAGCTCACCGACGCCATGGTGGCGCTCGCGCGCACGCAACCGTTCTACGGCCTCAAATTCGAGGGCCGCAGCTTCGATTGCGGCTCCAAGATCGGATTTCTCGCCGCCAATGTCGCCTATGCGCTCGAGCGCAAAGACATCGCTCCGGAATTTCGCGCGGAACTCAAACGGCTGCTCGCCGAGAAGTAGCGCATGATCCCGAAAAGTGGGAACCGGTTTTCGGATAAGATCATGCGGGTGGCCCCAATCGCGCCAGATCCGGCCGCGTGAATTTCTGGAAGCGTGGCGGATGGCGCGGATCGGATTGCAGGTTTGGCGCCAGCGGATCGGGGAAAGGCGGCGCCGCGGTTTGCGCGAGCGCGTCCGCGCTCCACAGCGCCACGCACGTGGCCATGAGCAGGCGTGCGGTGCACGGCGTGCCCAGAATTAGAGGATGTAAGCGCGGCACGGCGATCTCTGCTCTCCCGACCGCGGCGGAACGCCGGGCGGCCGCGCCTTTTCAAAAGGTGCGCTCGCCCGCCGGTCCGCGGACTTTGGTTAACGGAAGTTAAAACCGTATGGTTAACGGGACGTTGATGGGCGTTTTTCGCTTCAAATCCAGCCCTTGAGCTCGCGCAGCACGATGTCGCGGATCACCGCCATGCCGGGACCCGAGTCATTGAGGCACGGGATGGCCGCGAAATTCTTGCCCCCCGCGTGCCTGAAAATCTCGGCATTCTCCATGGCGATCTCTTCCAGTGTCTCCAGGCAATCGGTGGCAAAGCCGGGCATGATGACCGCGATGTTTTTCACGCCGCGTTCGGCGAGTGCCTTCATGGTGGCGTCGGTATAGGGCTTGAGCCATTCCGCCGGACCGAAGCGCGACTGGAAGGTCATGATTAGCCCCTCCTCGTCGAGCTTGAGCTTCTTGCGCAGCAACACAGTGGTCTCGGTGCAGTGGCGATAATAGGGGTCGCCCTTGGCTACATAGTCTTCCGGCATGCCGTGGAACGAGGCGACGATCGCGTCGGGCTTGAACTTGAGCTTGCCCAGCTCGGCGTTGAGCGAATTGGCGAGCGCGTCGATATAGACCGGCTCAGCGTAATAGGGCGCGGCCACGCGCAAGGTCGGCTGAAAGCGCATGTCGGCGAGCGCGCGGAAGGCTTCGTCGCAGACGGTCGCCGTGGTGGCCGCCGCATATTGCGGATAGAGCGGCACGAGCAAGATGCGCTCGCAATTCTGCGCGGCGAGCGCGTCGAGCCGCGAGCAGATCGAGGGCTTGCCGTAGCGCATCGCCCAATCGACGCGGATGCGCCCGGCGACTTTGCCGACCATGTCCTCGAGCTGGTCGGACTGCGAGCGCGTGATGGTCTTGAGCGGCGATTCGTTGCGCTCTTTGTTCCAAATCTTTTCGTAGTCGCGGCCCTTGCGTGAGGGTCGCACGGTCAGGACGATGAGGTTGAGCACCAACCACCACTTGATCGGGTTCTCCTCGATCACCCGGCGGTCGGACAAAAATTCTTTCAAGTAGCGCCGCATCGACCAATAATCGGTGGCGTCGGGCGTACCGAGATTGACCAGTAGCACGCCGATGCGGCCGCCCGATGTTGGGACCGTGGCCGGGCTCATGATTTGCGCTCGTCGGCAATCACCTTGCCGTCATTCGGCAGCGCGCCCGCCGCGACCAGTCTGATCGCGCCCTTGAGCTTGGTGACCGATTGCAATGTGGCGGCGACCGCGGCCTCAAGCGCGGCATCGGGCGCGGCGCATTCCGCCATCAGCGTCATGTTGTCCTGCTCGGCTTCGCGGCCGACCACCAGACGTAAGCGCGTTAGCTGCGGATGGCGCGCGGCCACCTCGGCAATCTGCTTGGGATGCACGAACATGCCCTTCACCTTGGCCGTCTGATCGGCGCGGCCCATCCAGCCTTTGATGCGGACGTTGGTGCGCCCGCAGGGCGACACGCCCGGCAGCAGCGCGGATAGATCGCCAGTGCCGAGCCGGATCATCGGATAGTCCGGATTGAACGACGTCACCACCACCTCGCCCACGTCCTCTTCGGCGACCGGATCGCCGGTGCCGGGCCGCACGATCTCGACGATAACGGCTTCGTTCACGATCATGCCTGCACGGCTTTCACTTTCGTAGGCGATCACACCGAGCTCCGCGGTGGCATAGCATTGCAGCACGGCGACGCCGCGTGTTTGTAGTTCCTCGCGCAGCGAGGCCGGCAAGGCCGCGCCGGTTACCAGCGCGCGCTTGATCGAAGTGGCGTTCTTGCCGGTCTTCTCGGCAGTGTCGAGCAATATCTTGAGGAAATCCGGCGTTCCGACATAGCCGAAGGGCTTGTAGTGCGCGATCGCCTCGAGCTGCTGCTCGGTATTGCCGACGCCGCCCGGAATGACCGCGCAGCCGAGCGCTTGCGCGCCAGACTCAAGGATGAAGCCGCCGGGCGTGAGGTGATAGGCGAAGGAATTATGCACGATGTCGCCTGAGCGGAAGCCGGCGGCGAACAGCGCGCGCGCGGCGCCGTACCAGTCCACGCCCTGCCCTTCCGGCTCGAAGATCGGCCCCGGCGACATCAGCAGCCGACGCGCCTTGCCCGGCGCGGTGACGGCAAGGCCGCCGAACGGCGGGTTTTCCTTCTGCAAGGCCGCGATATCCGACTTTTGCAGCACCGGCAGCTTGGCCAAGCCGCTACGCGAATTGACCGATTTCGGATCGACGCCCGCAAGATGCTTGGCCCAGCCGGGCGCGCTCATGGCGCGCGCGATGATGCCGGGCAGCGCAGTAGCCTCTTCCCGCACGCGCTGCGCGGGGTCGCGGGTTTCCAGAGCGTCGTAGTGGTCGGGCATGGCTTACGCCAGCCAGCGCTTTCTGCGCCGGTAATGCTTGCCTTCGCGGAAGGATTTGCGCCGGCCGCCGGAAATGCCGAGGTAGAATTCCTTCACGTCTTCGTTTTCGGCCAGTGATTTGGCGTCGCCGTCCATCACCACGCGGCCGTTCTCCAGAATGTAGCCGTAGCGTGCGAAGCGCAACGCCATGTGGGTGTTCTGCTCGGCCAACAGAAACGAAACGCCTTCCTTCTCGTTGAGGTTTTTGACGATTTCGAAAATTTCCTCGACGATCTGCGGCGCCAGCCCCATCGACGGTTCGTCGAGCAGGATCATCTTGGGGCGCGACATCAGCGCGCGGCCGACGGCGCACATCTGCTGCTCGCCGCCGGAGGTGTAGCCGGCGACGGCGTCGCGCCGCTCGGCCAATTTCGGAAAATAGGAATAAACCAGGTCGATATCTTTCCTGATCGCCGGTCTGCCGTCGCGCCGGGTGAAGGCGCCGGTGAGCAGGTTTTCCTCGATGGTCAGATGCGCAAAGCACTGCCGGCCTTCCATCACCTGGATGCAGCCGCGGCGCACCAGTTCGTTGGGCGACAAATCCTGCACTTCGTTGCCTTCGAAGATGATCGAGCCCTTGGTGACGTCGCCGCGCTCGGCGTGCAGCAGGTTGGAGATCGCCTTCAGCGTGGTGGTCTTGCCGGCGCCATTGGCGCCGAGCAGCGCCACGATGCCGCCTTTCGGCACGTCGAGCGAGACGCCCTTGAGCACCAGAATGACGTGATCGTAGATCACTTCGATATTGTTGACCGAAAGGATCTTCTCCGCCGGGGCGGAAGCCGTGGTCTCGGTCCGTGTTGCCGCCGACATAAGCGCTCCAGACAAGAACCTCCCCCGCCGCGACGGCGGGGAGAGGAATTGTTCGCTTAGATTACGACGACTTGTCGCAAGCTTCCGTGCGCTTCGGCCAGGGCTGGTTCTTGGTCACGTAGTCCGCCGCCGCCGCGTCGATCAGCGGATCGACCTTGTCCTTCATGGGCGCGATCCAGTCGGAGATTTTCACCCACTTGGCGCCGTCCCACTGCTGCACGTAAGCCGAGGCGTGGCCGTTGTGATCGGTGCAACTCACCGAAATTGGCGTTGCAAAGCCCTCGAGGCCAATCTCCTTCCAGCGCGCCGCCGAGATCTGCAGAGATTCCAGACCGCGACGCATTTCCTCACCGGTGATATCCTTCTTGCCGGTAATTTTCTGCGCATTGCGGATGGCCTCGGCGATCACCACGGAATTCATTACACCGCGGTTGTAGAAGTTCTCGCCGACCTTATCCTTGGGCGTCTGGCTGTCTTTGCCGATCACGTATTTTTCGATGTCCTTGATCGCCGGAAAGTTCGAGCCGACGGCATTGAAGTTGAGCGCGAGATAGCCCTTGGCGGCCGCTCCCGCCGGACGCGCGTCGTCCTCGCTGCCCGACCACCAGACACCGATGAAATGATCCATCGGATAGCCGGTCTTGGCGGCTTCCTGCACCGCGGTCGGGTTCATCGCGCCCCAGCCCCACATGATCATGTAGTTCGGACGATCGCGACGAACGCTGAGCCACAGACCGGATTGGTTCTGCATGTCGGCCGGCGGCACCGGATACTCTTTCACCTCGAAGCCGTAGTCCTTGGCAAGCTGGTGAAGGAGCGGCAGCGGCTCGCGGCCGTAACCACCGTCAAAGAAGATGAAGCCGATGGTCTTGCCCTTGAGCTTGTCGAGCCCGCCTTCCTTGCCGCCGATGTAGCGGAAGATGATGGACAGGCCATCCCAATAGGTGGCCGGCGGATTGAAGATCCACGGGAAGTCATTTCCGACTGCGGAAGCGGACAGGCCATAGGCCATCGACAGTACCGGGATGTGATCGACCGCAGCTTTCGGTATCAGCGCCAGCGTGATGCCGGTGGAATAGGGCGTGATCACCGACGGTTTCCTGCTCTTGAACGATTCATAGCATTCCACGCCCTTCTCGTTCTTGTAGCCGGTCTCGCACTCCTCGAAGACGATCTTGGAGCCGCCGATGCCGCCATCGCGAGCGTTCAGCATCGTAATGTAGTCATGCATGCCGTTGGCGATCGGGATGCCAGAATTGGCGAACGGGCCCGTGCGATAAGTGAACAGCGGTACGAGCGTGTCCGCAGCAGCTAGCGAAACGAGGCCGGGCGCGCCGACCAAGCTCGCGAGGGCTGCGCCGAGGATTAAATGTTTTAAGCGCATCGTGTTTCTCCCTTGTGCGTCCGCCGGTGCTTGTAGCTCCGGCATTTACATCCGACCCTCGATCTCGAGGGTCCTCCCGCCCGGTCCTGATGTCCCGGATGGGAGAATTGGTCCAAGTGTGCCCTTTCAATAGGGGAAAGGCCACACCCTGAGTTTCTGCTTTCCGATCTGCCAAAGCCTGGCCAAGCCGGCCGGCTCCGCGATCAGGAAGAAAATGATGAGTATTCCCAGCGTTATGAAGTTGATGTGCTCGAGGGTCGCGGAGGTCATTGAAAGGTCCAACGCAGCCCTAATCATGCGCAGCAAGATGGGCAGGCCGAAGATCAGGGCGGCGCCGAAGAACGAACCCAGCAGGCTACCGAGGCCGCCAATGATGACCATAAACAGAATGAGGAACGACTGATTGATGCTGAAGCTCTCCGACTCCGCGTTGCCGAGCCACAGAAAGACCAGCATGGCGCCGGCGACGCCGCAGTAAAATGACGATACCGCGAAGGCGAGAAGCTTGGTCGGGTAGAGTTTGATGCCGATAAGCTCGGCGGCGATGTCCATGTCGCGCACCGCCATCCAGGTGCGCCCGATGCGCCCGCGGATCAGGTTCGAGGCGAGCAACGTCATCACCGCGACGATCGTAAGCACGATGAGATAGCGCGTGACCGGTGTTGCGTTCGGCCCGGTGATCGGAATGTCGAACAGCGTCCGCGTCGGCACTTCGATCGAAGCCGAAACGTTGTAATTGTAGAGCCACGGGATGCGGATGAAGCACCACGACAAGAAAAATTGCGAGGCCAGCGTCGCCACCGCCAGATAGAAGCCTTTGATGCGCAGACTGGGCATGCCGAATACGATGCCCGCGGCAGCTGCCAAAAAGCCGGAGCAAATGATCAGGACGATGACATTGATGCCGGGAAAAAAGGTCGCAAGCTTGTAGCAAGCGAACGCGCCCACACCCATGAAGCCGCCGGTGCCGAGCGACAGCAGACCGGTGTAGCCGGTCAGCAGATTAAGCCCGATCGCGGCGAGCGAATAGATCAGTACCGGAATGAGAATTGAATCGATCACAAAGGTGGACGCCATGAGCGGCACTAGAATGAAAGCCACAACCAGGATCAAGACCATGCCGATCTGGTCCTGCCGGATCGGAAACAGCGCCTGATCCGCTTGGTAGCTGGTCTTGTACTGGCCGGCTTCGCGATAAAACATGGCCACCCTCAGATCCGCTCGATGATGCGTTCGCCGAACAAGCCTTGCGGCCGGAACAGCAGAAAGACCAGCGCAATGACGTAGGCAAGCCAGGATTCGATCCCGCTGCCCAACAAGGGGCCCCAATAGAATTCGCCGATCTTCTCGCCGACGCCGATGATGACGCCACCCACAATGGCGCCGGGGATCGAGGTAAAGCCGCCGAGGATAAGCACCGGCAAGGCCTTCAGTGCGATGATCTCCAGTGCAAAGGATACGTTCGAGCGCGCGCCCCACATGATGCCGGTCGCCAGCGCCACGATGCCGGCGGCAAACCACACGGTCACCCAGATATATTCGAGCGAAATGCCGACCGAGAGCGCGGCGCGATGGCTGTCGGCGACCGCCCGCAGCGCGCGCCCGATGCGCGTCTTCTGGAAGAACACGGCGAGCGACGCCACCATCAGCGACGCGATGATCGCGGCAGCAATGTCGATCTTCTGCATCTGCACGAAGCCACCCAGCATCTTGACGCTATAGGAGCCGCTCGGCAGCAAAAGTTGGTCGGCGATCATGATCTTGGGATCGCCGCCAAAAATCAGTTCGCCGAAACCGATGAGGATATAGGTCAGCCCGAACGTCGCCATGAACAGAATGATGTCCGGCTGGTTGACCAAAGGCCGCAGCACGAAACGCTCGATCGCAAGCGCCAGGACGAACATGACGCCGACGGTCAACGCGAGCGCGAGGAATGCCGGAACTCCGTGCGCATGCAATCCGACCAGCGTGAGCGCGGCGAACACCACCATGATGCCTTGCGCGAAATTGAACACGCCGGAGGCTTTAAAGATCAGCACGAAGCCGAGCGCGATCAGCGCATAAAGGACGCCCGCGACCAGCCCCTCCCATAGCGTCTGCACCAACAGGTCGGGCGCTGAGCCCATCTGCACTAAGGGATCGATGAAGATTTGATAGAGGAGATGCATGCGTTCTCCTCAATGAGCCACGCCGAGATAGGCGTCTATCACGCCCTGATTGCTCATCATTTCGTCGGGCGTGCCGTCGGCGATCTTGATGCCGTGATCGAGCACGACCACCCGGTCGGACAGGTCCATCACCACGCCCATATCGTGCTCGATCAACGCGATGGTGGTGCCGTAGTGATCGTTCACGTCGAGCACAAAGCGCGACATGTCCTCTTTCTCTTCGATGTTCATGCCGGCCATCGGCTCATCGAGCAGCAGCAGATCCGGCTCCATGGCAAGCGCACGGCCGAGCTCAACGCGCTTTTGCAGTCCGTAGGGCAGCCGGCCGACCGGGGTGCGGCGGATTTCCTGTATCTTGAGGAAATCGATGATTTCCTCGACCCGGTGGCGATGTTCCACTTCCTCGGCCATAGCAGGCCCAAAACGCAGCAATTGCCAAATGAAGTTCTTGTGCATTTTCAGCGTGCGGCCGGCCATGATGTTGTCAAGCGCGGTCATGCCGCGAAACAGCGCGACGTTCTGGAAGGTGCGCGCAATACCGCCGTGGGCGGCGTCGTGCGGCCGCATCTTGGAGCGCGTTTGCCCCTTGAAGGTGATGCGGCCTTGCTGCGGATGATAGAAGCCGTTGATGATGTTCAACATCGACGTCTTGCCGGCCCCGTTCGGCCCGATGATGGCGCGGATTTCGCCCTTGCGGATATCGAAGGAGACGTCGCTCACCGCGTTCACGCCGCCGAACGACAGCGAGACATTCTCCACCGACAAGAGCACGTCGCCGACCGCAACATCGGGGCCGCTCGGCGCTCTCATGCTGCTTTCCCCATCGGCGCGGCGGCCACCGGCTCGGTTTTCATGTCGCGGATTTTCACACAAGCGTTGATCGTCCCTTTGCGGCCGTCCTCGAAGGTGACCTCGGTAGAGATGGCGGCTTCCTTGGAGCCGTCATAAAGCGCCTTGACCAGCGGCGCGTAACGGTCGGCGATGAAGCCGCGGCGGACCTTCTGGGTGCGCGTCAGCTCGCCATCGTCAGCATCGAGCTCCTTGTGCAGGATCAGGAAACGCTTGATCTGCGCGCCTGCCATCACTTTGTCCTCGGCGAGCGAGCGGTTCACTTCGGCGACATGATTCTCGACCATGTCATAGACGAGGGCGTGGCCGGCGAGCTCCTGATAGGAGGCGTAGACTACGTTGTTGCGCTCGGCCCAACTTCCCACCGCGGTGAGATCGATGTTGATCATGACCGCGACGAAATCTTGGCTGTCGCCATAGGCGACGACTTCGCGGATGTTGGGATAAAACTTTAGCTTGTTCTCGATGTATTTCGGCGGGAACAGCGTGCCGTCATTGAGTTTGCCGACGTCCTTGGCGCGGTCGATGATCTTCAGATGGCCGGTTTTCTCGTCGAAGTAGCCGGCATCGCCGGTCTTCACATAGCCATCCGGCGTCATGGCTTCGGCCGTCTTGGCATCGTCCTTGAAATAGCCGGAGAACATGCCCGGCGACTTGAACTGCACCTCGCCGTTGTCGGCGATGCGAATGTCCACGTTCGGGCAGGCCGGGCCGACGGTGTCGGAATAGATTTCGCCGTCCGGCTGTGCGGTGACATAGAGGAAAGCCTCGGTCTGCCCGTAGAGCTGCTTCAAATTGAGGCCGATCGAGCGATAGAAGTTGAACAGATCCGGGCCGATCGCCTCGCCCGCGGTATAGGCCACGCGCACGCGCGAAAAGCCGAGCACGTTCTTGAGCGGGCCATAGACCAGGATATTGCCCAGCCAATAGAGCAGCCGGCCGGTGAGCGGCACCGGCTGGCCGTTGAGTATGCGCTCGCCGTACCGGCGCGCCACGCCGATGAAATAGTGGAACAGTTTGCGCTTGAGGAAGCCGGCGTCATCCATGCGGATCATCACGCGCGTGAGCAGGAGTTCGAGCGTGCGCGGCGGCGCGAAATAGAAGCTCGGTCCGATCTCGCGCAGGTCGACCATCGCGGTGTCGGCATTTTCCGGGCAGGCCATGCAGAAACCCGCGACCAGGCCCTGCGCATAATTCAAATAATGATCGCCGACCCATGCGAGCGGCAGATAAGCGAGCGCCACGTCGTTCTCATTCAGTTTGTCGAAGATGACCGTGTCGGTCGCCGCCTTGATCGAGCGCTCGCCGGTCAGAACAACGCCTTTCGACGTGCCAGTCGTGCCAGAGGTGTAAAGAATAATGGATGGATCGCTGCCTTTTCCGGCGGCAATCTCGGCATCAAGCCAGGCGGCGACACTCGGGTCGGCCAGTGCCTTGCGCCCTTCCTCAATGATGTCGTCGATCGGATGCAGGCGGCTGTGATCGTAGTCGCGAAGCCCGCGCCGCTCGTCGTAGACCATTTCCTGGAGCTTCGGCAGACGTTCCATGACCGACATGATCTTGTCGATCTGCTCCTGATCCTCGACCGCGGCAAAGCGCACCTCGGCGTGGGCCAGCACAAAGCTAAGTTCTTCGGCGACTGCGTCGGCATAGACCGGCACCGGCACCGCGCCGAGCATCTGAGCCGCCATCACCGACCAATAGAGCTTCGGGCGGTTGGCGCCGACGATAGCGATGGTCTCGCCGCGCTTGAGGCCAAGCCGGTGCAGGCCGACTGCGTAGGCGCGCACGATGTCGAGCACCTGGCCCCAGGTCCAGGTTTGCCAGATGCCGAGATCCTTTTGCCGCATCGCCGGCCGTGTGCCGTACAAATCAGCATTGCGAATCAATAGCTTAGGAAACGTATCCGCCGGACCGGCGGCGATCGGCGCCACAGCCTATTCCTCCCTCACGGTCGCGCTCGTGTGTGGCGCGGCTTCTTAGCCCCTTGCCGCCTATTTGGCGGTCATATTGCCACGATATGAAAACACCGCCACGGGCCGGTCAAGCCTTGGGTAGGTCGGTATTTGGTCGCAGAACGGGCTAAATTATTCCGCCGCCTTGAGAAACGGCGTTGAACCGGCACCGAATTGCTCGCGTAAGGCGGCTTCCTCGGCCTTGGCGGCGACCAGGTGCCGTTGCTTGACGGGACCGAAGCCGCGGATTTTTTCCGGCAGAGCAGCCAGTTCTACTGCCAGACGATGATTGTTCGGCGTCAGATGTTCGACGATGTCACGCAGTAGATCGCAGTACTCCGAGATTAAACGCCGTTCTGTTCTTCGCTCGGCGGTATAGCCGAACGGATCGAGCGGTGTGCCGCGCAGCGCCTTGAATTTCGCCAGCACGCGCAGCAGCCCAAGCAGCCAGGGTCCGAACGACATCTTCTTCGGCTCGCCGGTGATATTGTCACGGCGCGCGAACAAAGGCGGCGCCATCAAGAATTCAAGACGCAGATTGTCGCCGTCGAAAGTCGATTTCACCCGCTCGACAAATGTGTTGTCGGTGTAGAGCCGCGCCACCTCGTACTCGTCCTTATAGGCCATCAGCTTGAACAGATAGCGCGCCACGGCTTCCGACAGCGCGCATTGGCCCGGCGCCTTGCTCGCCTCGGCCGCTCTCACCACCTCGACCAAGTCTCGATAGCGCCGCGCGTAGCGCGCGCTCTGATAGGCGGTGAGGAAGGCGACGCGTCGATCCACCGTCTCGCCGAACGACTGCGACAGCTTGAGCGAATCGTTGGCGAGTTCCGGCGCCGGCTTCACCAGCGCTTCGAGCTTGGCCGGATCGACCGCGGCGCGGCGGCCGTAGCGGAAAGCAGCGACGTTCATCGCCACCGCCTCGCCGTTCATCTCGATGGCCTTCTCAATCGCTTCCGCCGACAACGGCAGCGCTCCGGTCTGGTAGGCATAGCCGAGCATGAACATATTGGCGCCGATGGAATTGCCGAGCAGCGCAGTCGCAAGCCGGCTGGCGTCGACGAAGTGGCTCTGCCCGGGACCGGCGGCGCCGCTGATGGCGCGCTTGAGCCGTTCGGTCGGCAGCGAATAATCCGCGTTGCGGGTGAAGTCGCCGGGCAGGAATTCCGCCGTATTGACCACGACGCGAGTATGGCCCGCCTTGATCGCACCCAGCACCTTCTTGTTGCCGGCCACCACGCTGTCGCCGCCGAGCACCAAATCGGCGCCGGCCGCCGCGACGCGGATGGCGTGGATATCGTCCGGCGTATTGGCGATGCGGATATGGCTGTAGACCGCGCCGCCCTTCTGCGCGAGGCCGGCCATGTCGATCACGCCGGCGCCCTTGCCTTCCAGATGCGCGGCCATGCTCGCGATCCCGCCAATGGTGACGATGCCGGTGCCGCCGATGCCGGTGACGATGATGCTGTAGGGATGGTTGGTGAGCGGCAGGCGCGGATCGGGCAGCGGCGGCCAACCGGCGGGCTCGGCGACACCTTCGCCCCTCTTGAGCTTGGCGCCGTGCACGATGACGAAGGATGGGCAGAAGCCCTTGATGCAGGAGTAATCCTTGTTGCAGCTCGACTGGTCGATGGTGCGCTTGCGGCCCCATTCGGTCATCAACGGCTGCACCGAGACGCAATTCGATTTCACGCCGCAATCGCCACAGCCTTCGCAGACCAGATCGTTGATCACCACGCGCTTGTCGGGATCGGGGAAGGTGCCGCGCTTGCGGCGGCGGCGCTTCTCTGCGGCGCAGGTCTGGTCGTAAATCAGCACGCTGACGCCCGGCACGGTGGTGAGTTCGCGCTGCACGGCGTCCAGTTCGTCGCGGTGATGCACGGTCAGCCCGCGCGGCCATTCGGTATCTTTGGCATATTTCCACGGTTCGTCGGTGACGACGACGATGCGCTTGGCACCTTCGGCCGCAACCTGACGCGCGATCTGATCGACCGTGAGGCCGCCGTCATTGGCCTGGCCACCGGTCATCGCCACCGCGTCGTTGAACAGAATTTTGTAGGTCATATCCACGCCGGAAGCGATCGCGGCGCGGATCGCCATATTGCCGGAGTGGTTGTAGGTGCCATCGCCCAGATTTTGAAACACGTGCGGGCGCTTAGAGAACGGCGCCTCGCCGATCCAATTGGCGCCCTCGCCGCCCATCTGGGTGTAGCCGAGCGTCTCGCGCTCCATCCACTGCGCCATGTAGTGGCAGCCGATGCCGGCATAGGCGCGGCTGCCTTCCGGCACGCGGGTCGAGGTGTTGTGCGGACAGCCCGAGCAGAAATAGGGAATGCGCAGGGCGACATCGGCGGTTTCGCTAAGCGCGCGCTGTGCTGCTTTCAACCGCGCCACATTGGCGGCCAGTTCATCGTTGGCGCCGTAACGTAAGAGCCGCTCGCCGATGCAGATCGCGACGTCGTTGGGATCGAGGGCGCCCTTGACCGGGAACAGCCAGTTGCCCTGCTCGTCCTTCTTGCCGATGCAGACCGGCTGATTGGCGGTGCCGTAGAGTTCCTCGCGCACCTGCACTTCGATCAGCGAACGCTTTTCCTCGACCACGATGATGAGATCGAGCCCCTGCGCGAACTCGGACAGCTCCTGCCGGCCGATCGGCCAGACGCAGGCGATCTTGAACAGGCGGATGCCGAGATCGTTGCACTTGACCTCGTCCAGCCCAAGTTCGTCGAGCGCCTGGCGCACGTCGAGATAGGCTTTGCCGGTGGTGATGATGCCGATCTTCGCGTTGCGCCCGCCCGAAGTGACGATCTTGTTGAGTTTGTTGGCGCACACGAAGGCGAGCATGGCGTCGCGCTTGAAGTCGTGCAGGCGCGCTTCCTGGCCGAGGATGGTGTCGACGAGCCGGATGTTCAGCCCCCCCTCCGGCATGCGGAAATCGGTCGGCGTGACGAGCTTGATGCGATCGAGGCCGCCGTCGACGACGCCGGTCGATTCCACCGTCTCATGCATGCATTTGAGCGCTGTCCAGGTGCCGGTAAAGCGCGACATGGCCCAGCCGTAGAGCGCGTAGTCGATGATCTCCTGCACGCCGCCCGGGTTGAGGATCGGCATCATCACGTCGACAAAATGGAATTCCGACTGATGCGCGGTGGTGGAGGATTCTGCGGTGTGGTCGTCGCCCATCAGCGCGAGCACGCCGCCGTTCTTGGCGGTGCCGGAGAGATTGGCGTGGCGGAACACGTCGCCGGAGCGATCGACTCCCGGGCCCTTGCCGTACCACATGCCGAACACGCCATCGAATTTGCCCTCGCCGCGCAATTCGGCCTGCTGGGTGCCCCAGAGCGCGGTGGCGGCGAGTTCCTCGTTGATGCCGGGCTGGAACTTAATGTCGGCTGCGGCCAGTTGGCGGCCGGCGCGCATGAACTGCTGGTCGAGCCCGCCGAGCGGCGAACCGCGATAGCCGGTGAGATAACCGCCGGTGTTGAGGCCGGCACGGCGGTCGCGCTCCTTTTGCATGAGACAGGCGCGGATCAGCGCCTGATAACCGGTGACCAGGACGCGGTCCTGCGCCAGATCGTATTTGTCGTCGAGGCTGACAGGGCGAAGCGTCATCGGTGACCTTGGACAAATACCGAGAGGCCGGCAGAAGGGTCGTCCCGGGCCACACTCATATAGGCTCACGGCACGGGACGCAAAGCCGCAAGAACCCAATAAAAGCTGACCCCTCAAGGCCCTGCGGTCAATTTCGTTATAAGCGTGCCGGCGAAAAGGAAATTTCGGCCACACGGCGTTTCACGCATTTTGGCGCACTGTAGCAGCAGATCAGTTCTCGCCTTGGCGCGGGTGGTCAAATTATGGGCGGCCTGTAAAAGGGAATGCCAACCAGGTTTATTGAATGTTGCAATCCCCCTTCTCCTCGATCGAGACAAGAGCTTCCTGGGTCGTCGCCGGCGCGGCGCTCTGCACCATGGGCATGTCGTTCGGCGCCGCCTGGATCACCGCGGTGGCGCTGAAAGACATAGCGGCCGAGGTCGGCGGCACGCGTTCGATCCCCGCGCTCGCCAGCGCGCTTGCCTGGCTCGGTGGCGGCATCGGCGGCATCGTGATGGGCCGCGTCGCCGACCGCATCGGCACGCGCTGGACCGTGCTCTTCGGCGCGCTGATGATCGGCGTAGGGCTTGCGTTGTCGACTCTCGGCCCGCCGTGGCCGCTGTGGATCGGGCATGGGCTGTTCATCGGCGTTATCGGGATCGGCGGCATCAATGCGCCGATGTACATCTATGTCAGCCGCTGGTTCGACCGCCGGCGCGGCTCGGCACTGGCGCTGATCTCGAGCGGCAGCTATCTCGCCGGCGCGTTATGGCCGCCGGTATTCGAGCGCGCCATCGCCGCCTTCGGCTGGCGCCAAACGATGGTGTGGTACGCAGCGGCCGAGATCGTCGTCATTGTCCCGCTGGCGGCGATTTATTTTCGCCATCCGCCGGAAGTCATTCATCCGGCGGCGGCGTTGCACGGCGCGGACGGCAAGACGCGCGTGCTCGGCTGGCCGCCCAATGCGGTGTTCGCGCTGATGTGCGCGGCCGCGGTGCTGTGCTGCATCCCGATGGCGATGCCGCAGGGTCATCTGGTGGCCTTCTGCAGCGACCTCGGCATCGCGCGTTCGGTCGGTGCGCTGATGCTGTCGGTGCTGCTCGGCACCGCGTTCCTCAGCCGGCAGATCTGGGGCGCAATCTCCGACCGCATCGGCGGGCTGGCCACCGTACTGATCGGATCGGCCTGGCAGGCGGCGGCCATGATCTCGTTCATGCTCACGCAGGACGAAGTTGGACTGTTCACCGTCGCCGCCGCTTTCGGCGTCGGTTTTTCCGGCATCATCCCGGCTTATGTGCTGGCGCTGCGTGAATTGTTTCCGGCCGCGGAGGCCTATTGGCGGATTCCGACGCTGCTGCTGTTCAGCGGCTTCGGCATGGCCGCCGGCGGCTGGCTCGCCGGCCTGCTCTACGACCATTTTGGCTATTACGCGCCCGCCTTCGCCTTCGGCATCGGCGCGAACATTCTCAATCTGATGGTGGTCGGGCTCTTGGTGGGACGGCAGCGATATCGCGCTGCCTACGCCTAAGATTTTGGACTGATCATCCGCACGCCGGCCAGGATGCCGATCGCGATCAGTGCCGGACCGACCGCCATCCAAGTTCCTGCCGCTGCCAGCCCCGAGGTCGCGGCCCAGGCGATGGAGGAAAACGCTTCCGCGAAAGTCGTGATGCGTGAGGAGGTCTGCCGGCGGCGAAACTGGCTGCGCTTGGCTTGCGTCCGGAAGAAAATCTGAATGAGCGTGGCCGCGGCCGCCGCCGTCAAGATGCCAACGCCTGCGACCACGGCGGCGAACAGCGAATCGAAGGCCAGCCCGGCCACGATCGGGGCGAACACCAGCGCGATCATGCCGATGACCGCTTCGATCTTCGCCCGCAGGACGCGGCCGGTGAGGATCGGGGCGCTGGCAACCAGATCCGGCGCATCCTCCCCCGAGATCGACAGCCAAGCCAGGCCGCCGGCGAGCTGGCCGGCCGCCATCACCACCACCGGGATTAACACGACATAGGAGGCGGCGCCGCTGCGGAAGGTGATCCACAACAGCAGCGCGGGCGGCAGCAGATAGAGAATCTGCATCAGCGTCTGCGAGATCAGCCAGGGATCGCGCGCGAGCAGCGTCCATTCCTTCTGCCGCAGCACGCGGCTCGCGGAACGGCGGCGGAACGCCACCGACCAGCGGCGCTGGCGCACGACCGTGTTCGAGACGCCGGCCGCCGCCAAAGCATGATCGCCGAAGCGCCGCGAGAACAGCGCGATCGCTGCCGCGAGCACGGCGAAACTCGCCACCACGACCGCGACCAACGCGCGCGCGTCGCCGAGCACGGCGTGCGCCGGCCACCAGAAGGCGCTGCTGGTGTCGGGCGCTTGCGCCAGCATCCAGTCCGATTGCAGCGCCGCGAAGCGCGAAATGCTGCCGGAGGAAAAGATCGCCGCGATCTGTAAGCCGATGACGAAGGCGGCGCCGATCACCGCCGCCACGATCTGCGCAATCAGCCGCGTGCGCTTGGCGCCCACAATGCGAAACAGCGCGATGGTGACCGCCAGCGCCGCCGCCGTCGCCACCGCGCCCATGCCGGCAACCACGCCATAGGTGGCGAGCCAGCGGCTGCCGCCGCGAATCGCCAGCACATTGATGAAGGGCGCCGCCAGCAGCACGGCGATGGTGACCGACGCCGCCGCGATGCGGCTCATGCGCACCGCGAACACTTTGCGTGCCGACACCGGCGAGGTCAGGATCAGATCGAGATCGGAGCGCGCATAGAACGCGCGCGTCACCGACTCCATGGCCTGCGACAGCAGCAGCGACCACGACAGCACCAGCGTGCCGGTGATTCCGACCAGCGTCGCCGTGTCGCACTCGACATTGGCATCGGCATAACCCGCCACGATCCAATAGGCGAAGAGGTGCATGAAGGCGGCAAAGACGATCAGCGCTATCGCGACGGTGCGCGCGCGGTTGCGGTGGCCAGCCGTCATCAGCGCGACCCAGTCGCGCCAGTTCAGGCGAAGCTCGTGGCCGGCAAGCCAAGTCAATGTATCGGGACGGCTCACTCGGCCGCGACCGGTTGCGCGGCCGGCTCGGCGACCAGCGTCAGGAAGGTATCCTCCAGGCTGGCGGCGGTTTTCCCGGTCTGCCTGTGCAATTCGTCGAGCGTGCCTTCGGCGATCAAGCGCCCGCTGGCGATGACGCCGATGCGGTCGGCCATGCGCTCGGCGACTTCGAGAATATGCGTGGTCATGATCACGGTGCCGCCGGCGGCGACGCGCTCGCGCAGGACGTTCTTGACCAGGCGGGCGGAACCGGCGTCGAGGCCGGTGAGCGGCTCGTCGAGGATGATTAGTTTGGGATCGTGCACCAAGGCGCCGGCGAGCGCCACCTTTTGCCGCATGCCGCGGGAGAATCCCTCGCAGCGCTCATGCGCGTGCGGTTCGAGGCCGAGCCAGCCGATCAGTTCGCGCGCGCGCGCTTCCGCCGGCTTTGCCTCGATGTGCCAGAGCCCGGCGACGAATTCGAGATACTCGAACGGCGTGAGCTTGTCGTAGATCATCGGCTCGTCCGACAGCCAGGCGGTGATCTGCTTGGCGGCGACCGGATGGCTGAGCGTGTCGATGCCGTCGATGACGATCGAACCGGCGTCGGGCCCAAGCAGGCCGGTCACCATGCGCAAGGTGGTGGTCTTGCCGGCGCCGTTGGGACCGACCAGCACGTAAAATTCGCCGCCATAGACGGTGAGATCGAGCGAGTCGACCGCCGGCCGCTCGAAACGTTTGGCGAGCCCGCGCACCGCGAGCGCGATCGGGCGATTGTTTTGGCTTATGCCGGCGGCCGGGGAATGCATGGCCGCTGTCTACAAGAGAGTAGTTTCGGCGGCGTAAATCGCCAAACCGAAAGTATTTGGTTAAGTGCGCGGAAACCATGTTGCAGCCGCCGCCTCACGCGGCATGCGCGGCCTCGCCCCAAGCGCCCAGCGTATGCCCTTTTTCAATCGCCACATCGGTGCGCTTTTCCGTCGTGACTGCGGCCGGCTCATAGGCCTTTGGAGCGACCGCCAGCAAACCGGCCTTGGCTTCGGGATCGATGAGCACTTCGGCAAATCGTCGCTCGTTGCGCCATACCCACTTGCCGCGGTTCAGCCGCGCATAGACCTCGCCCGTTTCATGGTCGGCGAAATTGATGATCGGGATCCAGCGCGCGCAACGCTTTAGAAAATCAACGTTATGCTCCGGCGCCAGGTTCTCACCGACATAAACTTCCTCGGGCTTCTGCGCGCGAATATTTATTTTCCTGAACCGTTCGATATCGAGCATGCTCTTGATGTCCAGGATGGTCATTTCTCCGTTCCAGCCAAAGGCCACCGTCCGCGGCGGCTTACCTTCTACGACGCTATTATCGAGAAACTCGTAGTGGACCCGCTTTCCGGTGGTCAGCGCCCAGGTGAAAAACAATTCAGGCATGCCGGTATAGGCCGCGACATTATGCGCCAGCAGATCGTCAACGGCCTTGTACCGGCCGACTTTCAGTCCCCGCGTCCAAGCGCGCTCGACGGTCATTTCCGGCGGCGTAATCATGAAAAACATGTAGACCAGCTCGCCAAATCGCGTCAGCAACCGGCTGGAGCCCCGGCCCTCCAGCTCCGGCACAAAACTATCGAACCGGAAGCGGTCGATCAGCAGATGCGACAACTCTCCCCTAGCTTCTTTAGCCACCATTCGGCGGTCGAGCTTCTTGTCGATGATGTCAAGCTCGTGCCCCGTCAACGTGCCGGCATATTTATAGGCGGGACCCAGCGACCCATAGTCCAGAAGAAACTTTCGCCAAATGTCGGGACTGATCAGCGCAAACTCTTCCCAAGGGAATTTTAATTTCCCCGCTAGGATTTTCTGTAACGGCCGCATCGTGCTTTTGCCAGATGCCGACGCGCCCTTGACGTTCATAACGACCGGCTTCTCCTGCCGCGGCAAGGGCCGGTAACTTTCGCGCGCAACCGCTTCTTGAATAAACGGCGCGATAGCGTCGCCAATGATTTCGCTGCCATATTCATTACAGACCAACGTGACGGCGAGTTCCGTGAGCAACGCGTTGTCGCCGAAAAGCCGGCCGCGCTTGCTCACGACCGCCGTTGCGATCCTGTTCAACGCGTCGAAGCAGGCCTCGTCCAACCGGTTTGCCGCCGTTTCCGATTTTCTACGCCATTCGGAGACAATGCGCCGATCGCGCTCCACGGCACTCTCGGCCGGCGCAACCGGTCGTTTGGTAGGCGTGTGAATGGCGAATAGTCGGCGCAACCAGCTTTCTCTATCGGCTTCGACAGCCGGCTTCGGCGCGGCAAAGGCTTTGGCAAGCTCCCGCTCAATCTTGACGGAAGCATCGCTTTTGAGCTGCTCGAATATTTGCGTTAATTCCGTTCGATGGGGCGCAACATATCGATTGAGAATGGTGGTCGCGATGACACGAAAGTTTCGGCCCAAGTCTTCGTAGTCCCGGCCGTCCGGGACGGCGACGCTGGTCGTCACCTGAATGAGCAACTCGTGGACGACCAATCGGTCGGCGCGAAACGCGACAAGCTCCTCCACGGGCAAACCGCAGTAGTCGCTCAGTTCGTGCGCTTTCGCGACGCCGGTCGAAACGTTATCGCTGCGGAATAATGTCGAGAGCGGCAAATACTCTCGCGGCACCTCCAATTCCAAACCCGGGTTCCAGGCGCCATATTCGGCGGGCCGCGGTTTAGTTTCCAAATCTGTCCCGGTGACCATTCTAATGCACCGTTCAAGTTGACATCGGAAAAGCTGGGCTAGGCCTTCGGCACCCGCTTGAACATTTCCTCGCCGTACATCTTGCGCGCGTCGTTGAGCAGCGGCTGCACCGCAGCGACGAAGGCCGCGCGTTCCTGCGCGTTCAGCTCGACGATTTCGCAGCCGGCTTCCTCGATGATCTTGCGCGATTGCTCGTGTTCTTCGACCGCGAGCTTGCGTTGGAAGGCCACCGCTTCGGTCACCGCAGCTTGCATCGCCGCTTTAAGATCGTCGGGCCAAGCATCGAACGAGGTGCGGTGCAGAAAGATCGGGCGCGAGATGTAGAAGTGAGAGGTGAGCGTGTGAAACTTGTGGAACTTGTGCACGCCATAGGTGACGGTGTTGGCGAGCGGATTTTCCTGCGCGTCAAGCGTGCCCGCCTTGATCATGGCGATAGCTTCGGTCAGGTCCATGCGCATGGCGATGGCCCCGAGCAGTTCGAAGGTGCGCTTCTGGATTTCGCTCGGCAGCACGCGGATCTTCATGGCCTTGAGGTCGGCCGGCAGATGCACCGGCCGCAGCCGGTTTGATATGTGACGGAAGCCGTTCTCGAACCAGCCGAGGATGCGGTAGCCGATACGCTCTTCGGTCTTGCGCGCCAGGAACGCGCCGAGTTCGCCGTCCATCGCTCCGCGCGCCTGCGCGTTGCTGGCGAACAAAAATGGCAGGTCGACGAAGCCCAGTTCCGGCACGCGGTCGGTCAGATAGCTCGACGACTGGTAGCCGAGCGTCATCTTGCCGTTCTCGACCAGCGTAAGAATGTCCTCGGCCTTATAGCCGTGGTCCATGATGTTCCACACGTATTCGATGTCGATGCGGTCGCCGAACTGGCCTTGCAATTTGTCGCCGATGAATTTCAGCGATTTGCTGAAGCCGGTGGTCGGCGGGCCGTAGCCGGCCATGCGGATCGGGATGGGTTTGATCATGACAGCATTCTCTATACTGGCCGGCCTATATGGCCAAGCGTAACGGCTATGGTAAACTGCAGAAAAATTGGAGGAAGTCCCCGATGAACAAGCACGCTAAGCTTGCCAGCGTACTCAAGACCGCAACACGGGACGAAATTTCGACGGCCGAATGGCAGGCGCGGGTCGATCTCGCAGCCGTCTATCGGCTGCTCGCGCACTACAGCTGGGACGACGTGATCTACAACCACTCCTCCATGCGGGTGCCGGGTGAGCCGCGCAATTTCCTGATGAAGCGCCATGAACTGCTCTACACCGAAGTGACCGCGTCCAATTTGGTGAAGGTCAACATGGACGAGGACCTCGACGAGAAATCCGGCGTCAACCGGCCGGGCTTCACGCTGCACGGCGGCGTGCTGAGCGCGCGCGCGGACGTGAATTGCGCGGTGCACGTGCACACCGAGAACGGCACGGCGCTATCGGGCTTGAAGCACGGACTGCGCATGGTGTCCCAGCAGGCGCTGCGCTTCTACAAGCGCGTCGGCTATCACGGCTATGAAGGCATCACCGAGGATTTCGACGAGCGCGCCCGCATCAACAAGGATCTCGGCAAGAACCGCGCCTTGATCATGCAGCACCACGGCATGCTCACGGTCGGCAAGAGCGCGCGCGAGGCCTTCGTGCTGATGAAATATCTGCTGACCGCCGCCGAGATCCAACTGAAAATGGAAGCAACCGGCGGCGAACTGCTCGAGGTGCCGCCCGACGTTTGCGCCAAGACCGCGGAGCAATTCGAACATCACGACAGCGGCCGCGGCAGTTCCGACTGGCCAGCCTATTTGCGCGTGCTCGACGGGATTGATAAGAGCTATCGGGAATAGAGGTGCTCACATGAACTATGTCCGTACACTTTGCCGTGCCGCCCTGGCCGCAATTCTCATCGCTGCAGCCGCATCCGCGAATGCGCAGCAGTATCCGAATAGACCCATCCGCGTGATCAGTCCTTACCCGGCCGGAAGCGCGTCGGACACCGTGACCCGCGTGGTCCTCGATCAGGTGTCGCAGCTCATTGGACAGCCGATGATCATCGAATTGAAGCCCGGCGCCGGCGGGGCAGTCGGCTTCGCTTCGGTCGCCCGCTCGGACCCGGATGGCTACACGCTGGTGACCAGTTCGTCCTCGATGGCGACCGAAACCGTGCTGCACAGCAAGCTGCCGTACGATCCGGTCAAAGATTTCGTTTCGGTGGTCTTACTCGGCACCTCGCCAAACATTCTGGTCGCTTCCGCCAAGAGCGGGTTCAAGACTCTCGGTGACCTCGTTGCCGCCGCCAAGACGAAACCCGGCACCCTGACGTTTGCGTCCGCCGGCATCGGCTCTTCCTCGCACATGGCCGCCGAGCGGTTCCGTCTGGCCGCCAAGATCGACGTGCGCCATGTGCCGTTCAAGGAAGGCGGACTGGTGCAAGTGATGAACGGGAATGTCGACTTCTATTTCATTCCGCTGGCGGCAGCAGCCTCCGCGCTCCACAGCGATAAACTCACCATTTTGGCCGTGAGCTCGCCCAAACGCGTGCCGGTGCTACCTGACACGCCCTCGGTCGTTGAAGCCGGCTATCCGGACGCGGTATTCCGCTTCTGGAACGGTATCTCGGCGCCGGCGAAGACCCCGCCCGACGTCGTAAAAAAATTGCACGACGTGACCGAACAGGCGCTGAACGTTCCCGCCGTGCAAGAAAAACTGGCCAAGCTCGGCGTCGAGCCGGCGCAGATCAGTTCCGAAGAATTTGCGAAATTCTTCAAAGACGATCTCACCGCGACGGTGCAGCTCGCCAAAGAAGCTGATATCAAGCCGGTCGATTAACTCGCCTTAGCCCCACTTCCAGAAATCGCGGCCCTCTTCGCGCATGAAACGGGCGAGCACCATCTTGTGCACTTCGGAAGCGCCGTCGACCAGCCGCGCCGCGCGGGCGTAGCGGTAGACCCATTCCAGGATGGTGTCCTTGGAATAGCCGCGCGCACCGTTGAGCTGGATCGCTACGTCGGAAGCCTGATGCAGCGCGTCGGCGACCTGCACTTTGGCCATCGAGACTTCCTTGCGCGCGCGGTCGCCCTGATCGAGCTTCCAGGCCGCGTGCATGGTGAGCAAGCGGCCGATCTCGATCTGGTGCGCCACCTCGCCGAGCTTGATCTGGATGCCCTCGCGGCTGGCGAGCTTGCTGCCGAAGGCGTCGCGCTTGCCAACATATTCCTGCGCAATCTCCATGCAGCGCTTGGCGAAGCCGAGCCAGCGCATGCAGTGCGTCAGCCGCGCCGGTCCGAGCCGGATCTGCGTGACGCGCAAGCCGTCGCCGATCTTGAGCAGGATGTTTTCTTCCGGAATTTCCAGCCCGTCATATTCGATCTCGCAATGGCCGCCGTGCTCGTGCGGCCCCATGATCGGGATGCGCCGCATAATGCGCCAGCCCGGCTGATCCTTGTGATAGAGGAACGCGGTCAGGCCGCGGCGCGGCTCGTCCGAGGTGCGCGCCATTAAAATGAAATGGGCGGCGCCTTCGGCGCCGGTGATGAACCATTTGTGGCCGCGGATGATATAGCGATCGCCCTTCTTCTCGGCGCGCGTCAGCATCATGCCGGGATCGGAGCCAGAGCCCGGATGCGGCTCGGTCATGGCGAAGGCCGAGCGCACTTTGCCCTCGGCGATGGGGCGCAGCCATATTTCTTTTTGCTCGGGCGTGCCGGCTTTGGCGAGCAGGTTCATGTTGCCGTCGTCCGGCGCCATGCAGTGGATCGCCAGCGGACCGAAGATCGAGCGCGCCGCCTCTTCATAGATCGCCGCCCAGCCCACGATCGGCAGACCCATGCCGCCGAATTCCTTCGGTACCTGCGGCGCCCACAGGCCGGCCTTCTTGGCTTTCTCGCGCACCGGGGCAAGCCGTTCCGCCGGGATGTTCTCGTGCTCGGTGAAATTGGCCGGATCGGATTCGAGTGGTAGCACGTGCTCTTCGACGAAGGCGCGCACGCGCAGGCGGATGTCCTCGATCTCGGGGGAGAGTGTGAAGTCCATTGTCTGTTTCCTTACCCTGAAATCATCACCACCTGGCCGCCATCGACCACGATGGTGGCGCCGGTGATGTAGCTGCCAGCGTCGGAGGCGAGCAAGAGCAACGCGCCGTCGAGATCGCCATCGTTGCCGAAGCGGCCCATCGGTATAGCGCGCTTGAGCGGCTCGCCCGCCTCGCCCATCAAGTATTTGTCGTTGATCTCGGTGACGAACCAGCCGGGTGCGATGGCGTTGACGCGTACGCCCTTGAACGCGAGTTCCACGGCAAGCGCCTTGGTGACTTGCACCACGGCGGCCTTGGCTACGGCGTAAGCGGCGACGCCCTTGGAGACGCCGAAGCCGAGCACCGAGGCGATGTTGATGATGGCGCCCGGCTGTTTGGCCGCCAGCATGCGGCGCGCCGCCTCCTGCGCGTTATAGAAAACCGCGTCGAGGTCGACGCTCAGGACCTTGCGCCATTCCTCGGCCGTCACCTCGACTGCGCGCTTGCTGGACTGCGCGATGCCGGCATTGTTGACCAGGATGGTGACGGTGCCGAAGGCCTTTTCGGCGGCGTCGAACGCTAACGTTATAGCGGTGCGATCGGTGACGTCGGCCTCGATCGCGATCGCGCGCCCGCCGGCGGCTTCGATCGCCTGCTTCACGCCGGCGAGCCGGTCGGCGCGGCGCGCCACCAGCGCGACCGCGGCGCCGTTATCGGCCAGCGCCTTGGCGAACTGCGTGCCCAGCCCGCTGGAGGCGCCGGTCACCAGCGCCACGCGGCTTTTAAGGCTGAATAGATCGGCAGCTTTCATGCAAAGTCCTTATACACATCCGATGCGGCGATATGGAATAGACTAGCAAAAAGAGCCCGCGTAGTTTGCGCCGGGCAAGCCGTTGACCGGGGCAGATAGCGTGAAACGACTTTGGCGAGCGACCATCAATAGCTGGCACGGCCTCGTTGCAGCGACGCAATCAGAACGGGCGTTCCGCGAAGAGCTGGTAGCGCTGGCGATCGGGATACCGCTCGCCTTCTACTTGACCGGCGACGCTGGCAGGCGAATTGCGCTAATCGGTACGTTGGTATTCATCCTCATCGTCGAATCGCTCAACACCGCGATTGAAAAGCTCTGCGACCGCATCACCCACGACGACGATCCGGCCATCAAGCGCGTCAAGGACATGGGCTCCGCGGCCATTTTCCTGTCGCTGCTGCTGGCCGGCGCGGTGTGGCTTTGGGTCTTGGCCGAGCGGTTTTGGCTCACTTAAGTTGAGTTAGCGCCCATAGAGCGCGTGCGGCAGCATGGTCGCGAGCGCGGGTAGGAACCACAGCACCACCAGCGCCAACAACTGGATCAGCACGAAGGGAATAATGCCGACATAAATATGCCGCGTGGTGATCGCGGGCGGCGCCACGCTACGCAGATAGAACAGCGTCGGGCCGAGCGGCGGGTGCATGTAGGAGGTCTGCAGGTTCACCGCCATCATGATGCCGAGCCAGACCGGATCGACGCCGGACATCTGCAACAACGCCGGCGCCACGATCGGCACTACCACGAAAACGATCTCGAAAGCGTCCATCACAAAGCCAAGCAGGAAGATCGCCAGCATCACCGCCAGCACCGCGCCGTTGACGCCGCCGGGCAGGTCGCTGAGCGCGCGATGTACCATGGCGTCGCCGCCGAGTGCGCGGAACACCAGGCTGAACAGCGTGGCGCCGATCAAAATGAGAAAGATCATGGCGGTGATCTGGGTGGTCTTCTCCACCACCAGCATCATCAGACCGCGTAGGCCCATTTTGCGCGCGGCGAGCAAAATGGCGCCGACCGCGCCGACCGATGCGGCTTCGGTCGGCGTCGCCACGCCAAAGAGGATCGAACCGAGCACGGCGGCGATCAGCACAACGGGCGCCAACAACGCTTCGAGCAGCCCGGTCGACGCGGGCGCAGGCGGCGCGCCGACTGAAGGGCAGCTTGCCGGGCGCAAGCTCGCAATCGCAACCAGATACGCAAGATAAAGTGCGACCAGCAGCAGGCCTGGTACGATCGCGCCCGCGAACAGATCGCTCACTGAAATCACGTTGGGCGCGAATTTCCCTTGAGCGAGCTGCGCCGATTGAAAAGCATTGTTGAGCTGATCGCCAAGCACCACCAGAACGGTCGAAGGCGGGATAATCTGCGCGAGCGTCGCCGAGGCCGCCACGGTGCCGGCGGCGAGCCGCGGATCGTAGCCATGCCGCATCATTGCCGGCAGCATGATCAGCCCCATGGTCACCGCGGTGGCGCCGACGATGCCGGTGGAGGCCGCCATCAGCGCGCCGACTATCACCACGGAAAATCCCAAGCCCCCGCGCAGGCGGCCGAACAGACGGCCCATGCGCTCCAGCAGATTTTCCGCGATACGCGACTGCTCGAGCATCACGCCCATGAAGATGAACATCGGCAGTGCGAGCAACACGTCGTTAGTCATCACGCCGAAAATGCGCTGCGGTAATGCTCCTAAAATCCCCAATCCCATGATCCCGAGCATGTGTCCGAGCAGGGCGAAGATCAGCGATACTCCGGCCAGCGTTAGCGCCACCGGATAGCCGGCCATCAGCGCGGCAATGACCACAGCGACCATCAGGACGGCGAGGATTTCAGCGAAGGGCATCAACCCCCACCCGGTCGACTTCGTCGACCACCCTCCCCCCCAAGCGGGGGAGGGATTAGAAGAGCGAGCGCCCTTATCGCCTGCGCGATCCCCTGCAGCGCCATCAGCACCGCGAACAGCGGGATCAGCGTCTTGAGCACGAACACCAATGGCAGGCCGCTGGTTTCCTGCGAGCGCTCCATGATCGCCCAAGAACGCGCCGCGTAAGGCACGCTCAGCCAGACCAACACCAATGCGAACGGCAACAGCAGCAGCACGCTACCGGCGAGATCGATCTTCGCCTTCGCCCGCGCTGATGCCTCGGCATAGAACACGTCAACCCGCACATGGCCGCCGGCGCGCAACGTCCAGGCCGCCGCCAACATGAACAGCGCGGCGTTGCCGTAGATCACCGTCTCGGTCAGCCAGATCGAGCCGAGGCTAAATACGTAGCGTGCGACCACAAGGCAGAACTGAACCAGGACGATGGCGAGCGCCAGCCAGGCGACCGCCCGCCCCACCGCTGTATTCAGGCGGTCGACGCGGTCGGCCAGGGCGGTTAAGGGAGTAAAAGGCATGGCGCGGATGATGGCACAAGGCCAAGTGATTTGCTTATAGTACGGCCATGTCCGGGCACGACCACCACCACGACCACGACCATTCCGAGCTCACGGAAACTCAGTTGCGCGTGCGCGCGCTGGAAACCGTGCTGACCGAAAAGGGCTATGTCGATCCGGCGGCGCTCGACCTTTTGATCGAGACCTACGAGAAGAAGGTCGGCCCGCGCAATGGCGCCCGCGTAGTGGCCAGGGCTTGGGCCGATCCGGCCTTTCGCGCGCGGCTATTCAAGGACGCAACGCCGGCCATCGCCGAGCTCGGCTACGCCGGCCGCCAGGGCGAGCACATCGTCGCGCTGGAGAATACGCCGAAGCGCCACAACATGGTCGTCTGCACGCTGTGCTCTTGTTACCCGTGGCCGGTGCTCGGCCTGCCGCCGGTCTGGTACAAATCGGCGCCTTACCGCTCGCGCGCGGTCAGCGATCCGCGCGGCGTGCTGAAGGATTTCGGCGTCAGCCTGCCGACGGACACCGACATCCGCGTGTGGGATTCGACCGCCGAGAATTCGGTATCTCGTCATCCCGATGCGGCCCGCCGGCACCGAGGGCTGGAGCGAGGGTAAGCTTGCTGAGCTTGTAACGCGCGATAGCATGATCGGCACCGGCCTGCCGAGGGAGCCGACATGAACGGCGCTCACTTCCTTCCCTCTCCCCGCTCGCGGGGAGAGGGTGGCGAGGACCGAAGGTCCGAGCCGGGTGAGGGGGCATATCAATTCGCTCAAGCAGCGGCAACGCCCCCTCACCCGACTTCCTCGCTTCGCTCGGAAGTCGACCTCTCCCCGCACGCGGGGAGAGGTGAAAGCGGTGGCATATGAACGGCGCGCAGGACATGGGCGGCATGGACGGCTTCGGCCCGGTTGTGCCAGAGCCGAATGAGCCGGTGTTTCACGCCGACTGGGAGAAGCGCGCCTTCTCGCTAACGCTCGCGATGGGCACGCCGGGCGGCTGGAACATCGATATGTCGCGCTTCGCGCGCGAAAACAGGCCACCAGACGAATATCTGTCGATGAGCTATTACCAACTCTGGTTCGCGGGGTTGGAAGCGCTGCTCAAAAAGCGCAATCTGGTCAGCGACGACGAGATTGTCGTCGGTCACGCACTGCATCAGCCGAAGTCCGTCACGTGCATTTTGTCGCCGGGCGACGTGGCGCAGGTGCTTTATCGCGGAGGGCCGACCGAGCGCGAAACGAATACGCAAGCGCGCTTCAAAGTCGGCGACGCGGTGCGTGCGAAGAACATCAATCCGCTCACCCACACGCGGCTGCCGCGCTACGTGCGCGGACACTTGGGCCAAATCGAGCGCGTGATCGGCTGTCACGTTTTTCCCGACAGCAACGCGCAAGGCGCCGGCGAGAACCCACAATGGCTCTACACCGTGCGCTTCGACGGCCGCGAGCTATGGGGTGCCGATGGCGACCCGAGCGTGACCGTCTCGGTCGACGCCTGGGAACCCTATTTGGTTCCGGCCTGAAAATGCGCGTATAATTTCGTCATGACCCACGATCACGACCACAATCACGAGCACGGCTCGGAACTCTCCGAGATGCAGTTGCGCACGCGCGCGCTGGAAACGATCCTGCTCGAAAAGGGCTATATCGAACCGGCGGCAATCGACGTGCTGATCGAAACCTATGAAAAAAAGATTGGCCCGCGCAACGGCGCGCAAGTGGTGGCGAAAGCCTGGGTCGATCCGAAATTCCGCCAGTGGCTGTTCGAGGACGGCACCGCGGCGATCGGCTCGCTCGGCTTCGGCGGACGCTCCGGCAATCACCTCGTCGCGCTGGAGAACACGCCGTCGGTGCACAACATCGTCGTTTGCACGCTGTGCTCCTGTTACCCGTGGGCGGTGCTCGGCCTGCCACCGCTCTGGTACAAGTCGGCGCCCTATCGCTCGCGCACCGTCGCCGACCCGCGCGGCGTGCTCGCCGATTTCGGGGTCACGCTGCCGAAGGACACCGAAATCCGCGTGTGGGATTCGACCGCCGAATTGCGTTATCTCGTAGTGCCGGTGCGGCCCGCCGGCACCGACGGCTGGAGCGAGGACAAGCTCGCGGACCTCGTTACCCGCGACAGCATGATCGGCACCGGGCTGGCGAAGTCGCCGAAGGATGTGCGATGAACGGCGCGGCCGACATGGGCGGCATGCACGGATTCGGTCCGGTGGTGCCGGAGCCGAACGAGCCGGTGTTCCACGCCGAATGGGAGGGACACTCGTTCGCGCTCAACATGGTGACCGGCGTCGCCAGACTGTGGAATCTCGACGCCTTCCGCTTCAAGCGCGAAAGCCTTCCGCCGCCGGAATATCTCAACCTCAGCTATTACGGGCTGTGGACGCGGACGCTCGAACTGATGATGCTCGAATACGGAGTAGCGACGCCGGAAGAACTCAAAGCCGGCCATGCGATCGCGCCGATCAAGAAGGCGCCGCACTCGGTGAGCGCTGCCGAATGCGCCAACATGGTGCGCTGCGGTTCGCCCTATAACCGGCAGGCCGCTGCGCCCGCGCTGTTCAAGGCCGGCGACAAAGTGCGCGCCAAGAACATGCATCCGCGGACGCACACAAGGCTGCCACGTTATGCGCGCGGGCATATCGGAGAGGTGGTGCGCATCGTCGGCTGCCATGTGTTCCCGGACAGCAATGCCAGCAATCTCGGCGAGGATCCGCGTTGGCTCTACACGGTGCGGTTCGACAGCCGCGAATTGTGGGGCGCGGATAGCGATCCGACCGTGCGCGTCTGCATCGAGGCCTGGGAGCCGTATTTGGAGCCGCTATGATCGACCAGGCTGCAGCAGCCCGCGCCACGCAAGAAGTGCCAAGCATCCCGCGCGATGCCGACGGGCCGGTGTTCCGCGAGCCTTGGGAGGCACAGGCCTTCGCCATCACGCTGGCGTTGCACGAACGCGGGCTATTCACTTGGACCGAATGGGCGGCGGCGCTCGCCGCCGAGATCAAGCGCGCGCAAGCGGCCGGCGATCCCGACACCGGCGAGACTTATTATTCGCATTGGCTGGCGGCGCTGGAAAAGCTTGTGGCGGAGAAAGGCGTGGCGACAGAAGACACGCTGCATCGCTATCGTGACGCCTGGGACCACGCCTGCGACCGCACCCCGCACGGGCAGCCGATTGAATTACGTCCGGACGACTTCACATAATTTTGCGCATGATCTTTCCCAAAAACCGGTTCCCACTTTTCGGGATCATGCGCTAAACCCCCATCATCCGCTCGCTCACCATGTAGCCGGTGAGCAGCGCAACGCCGAAGACGATGATCAGCAACGCGGCCGCGGTCTCCACGCCGCGCAGGAACAGCATGCCGGCGCCCGGCTTGCCCTTGGCCAGGCTCCCGGCAAAGCCGCGCGCGGCGACCGCCAGCGTGGCGACGGCCGCGACCGTAATGGCGGTGCCGAGCCCCATCACGAAGGTCGAGGCGACGCCGATCCAGAACAGACCCTGCGCCAGCGCAAACACCAGCACGATGATGGCGCCCGAGCAGGGTCGCAAACCGACCGCGACGATGGCCGTCAGCCCGCGCCGCAGCCAGTGCGGGCCCTTCAGCTCACTCGGCTCCGGCGCGTGGGCATGGCCCCAGGCATGCGCCTCGTCGCCATGATCGTGGTCATGCGCGTGATCGTGACCGTGCGAATGGCCATGGTCATGATCGTGCCCGTGGTGGTGCGCGTGGTCATGATGCTCATGGGCGTGCGGCCGCAACAGATTCAGGAAGGCGCGACCTTTCACCCATAGTAGCCGCAGGCCGATTAGTACGATCAAGGCGTAGCTGAACATTTCAATGATACGCACAGTGTTGCCCATCGCGTGCGCAGTGGCGCCGAGCAGCACCGCCGCGACGCCGACGATGGCGATCGCGGTGAAGGCCTGCAGAATGGCGGAAGCAAACGACAGCGCGATGCCGCGCCGCCAGGTCTCGTTATTGGCGACCAAATAGGACGAGATTACCGCTTTGCCGTGGCCCGGGCCGGCGGCATGGAAGATGCCATACGCAAACGAAATGCCCATCAACGTCCAGGCGGCGCTGCCGTCGGCCTTAGCGGCGCGGATGGCGCCCGACAGCATGCGGTAAAACTCGGCCTGCTTGAAAAGCACCCAGCCGGCAAATCCGCCGACCTCGGACGGCGCCGAGCCGCGCGTCATGCCGAACGGCTGCGCCAGCGCGGCGTCGAGCGCGCCGAACACGATGAGCGCGCATAACACGACAAAAGAAAATCGCACCATCGCGGACCAGCGCCCCGCGATCATAAATGCGGGCCTCAAGGACAATGGACCAAAATCCTGTTGGCGAACTGCGCGCCCCAGGCCATCGTCGTGTTGGTCTGGTCGGCGGGAATGGCGCTCAACGCCTTGCCTTCCGCGAAGGTCATTTCGCGCGGCTTGACCACGTCGGCCTTGCAATGCGGCGCGCCGACCAGCTGGACCGGCGTGTCCTTGCCCCATGAGAAATCGACGAAGATGGTCGGATCGTAGACCTCGAGCTTGAGCTCCTTCGCCTTCACCGGCGTCTTAAACGGTAGCGTAAAATTCAGCGTGAGGACTTCATCTTTGTAGTCGAGCCAGTATTCGGGCGCGGGCTCGGTGAGCGGCGTCTTCACGCCGTCGGCGGTGGCGTAGGTGAAGTAGTCGTATTCCTTCAGCGACTCGACATTGACCTTGGCGAGCGGGGCCAGTTCCTCGCGCGTGAACTTGCCCTTCTCCTTGCTGTCCAGCCCTTGCGTGGCGAAGGCGGAAAACATGTCGTCGAACGCCCAATGGTGGCGCACGCCGGTGATGCTGCCGTCCGGGGCGTAGACCAGCTCGGTATGCATGGTCACCCAGACATGCGGATGCGCGCGCGCTGGCGCAACGAAGGCGAGGACTGTCAGGGCGATCAGGAGAGTGCGGGCGAATGCGGTCATGCGGCGCACAATATCACGGAGTGCGGCGGAATAGGGGCATGTAACAGTGTTGCAGTTATGCAGCGTTACCGCTGCCGCTCCGCTATTTGGGACTGATGCCGGCGGCCTTGACCAGCTTGCCGTTGGAGGCGAGCTCGCTGGCGACAAACTTGTCCATTTCGGCCGGCGTCATCGGCATCGGATCGACCGCGAGTTTCTTCAGCTTCGCCTTCATCTCCGGCGTCGCCAGAACCTTCATCGCCGCCGCGTGGAATTTCTCGACAATATCGCGCGGGGTCTTGGCCGGCATGAAAACCGCATACCAGACAATAGTTTCGGCGTTGACGAAGCCGAGATCGCGCGGCGTCGGCACATCAGGTAGATCGGAGGCGCGCGTCGGGGTCGAAACCATCAGCGGCACGGCCCGGCCGTCGCGGATCAGCGGCAGCGCGGTCGAGATCGGAGCGAACATGAAATCGATGCGGCCGCCGAGCAGATCGGCCAGCGCCTCGGCGCCGCCTTTGTAAGGCACGTGGGTTGCTTCGATGCCAGTGGCAAGCCGAAGCCGCTCGCCGCATATATGCGTCGCGCTGCCGACGCCAGCCGAGCCGAAATTCATCGAGCCGGGCTTGGCTTTTGCCGACGCGACGAAATCTTGCACGGTTTTCCAGCCACGCGACGGCAGAACGAGCATCACATTGGCGTTCTGTCCGATCATCAGCACGCCGGACAGGTCCTTGGCGACGTCGTAAGGGAAATTTGGCACGATGAATGGCGCGATGGCGTGCGCCGACGAATTGGCGAGAATGGTGTAGCCATCGGGCTTCGCACGCACGACTTCGCCGACACCGAGCGTGCCGCCGGCGCCGCCTTTGTTTTCCACGGTGATCGGCTGCCCGAGCTCCTTGGACAACGCGTCGAACACCGTGCGCGGGATGACGTCGGTGGCGCTGCCGGCGCCGAATGGGATGAAAGCCCTGATCGTCCTGTCCGGCCAAGTTTCGGCCCGGGCGGCCAATGACAACGTAAGACTCAGCGCGACAAGCGCGATGCGGCTGGCCAGTTTCATGACATCCCCTCTCTCGCAGCGACGGCACATTATCGCCGCGCGTTACCGCACGTCCATGCATTCTATATGCCAGCCGCGCCGCCATCGGCGCGCGGATCGTGGCCGCCTTCCAGCGCGCCATCGGGATGCAGGATGACGGCGCCGGCGTGGCCCATGGTGTCGGAATAGGCCTCGCCCAGCACCTCGACGTCGTGGCCGGCGGCCATCAACCGGTCGATGAGGTTGCCGTCGAAACGGGATTCCAGCCGCAGATTGGTGCGGGTGGAACCCCAGGTACGGCCGAGCAGCCAGCGCGGCGCGTCGAGCGCCTGCTCGAGCGGTTGACGGAAGCTGACGTGGCGCGTGAACACGGCCGCTTGCGTTTGCGGCTGGCCGTCGCCGCCCATGGTGCCGTAGGCGATGACGCGGCCGTCCTTCAGTACTGCGAGCGCCGGATTGAGCGTGTGAAAGGACCGGCGTCCGGGCGAAAGTGTGTTGAGCGCTTTCGGGTCGAGCGAGAAGCTTGAGCCGCGGTTTTGCATCAGCACGCCGGTCGCCGGCAGCACGCAGCCGGAACCGAACTCCCAGTACAATGACTGGATGTAGGAGACGACGAGACCCGAGGAATCCGCCGCTCCCATCCAGATGGTGTCGCCCTGCCCGGCGGGCGCCGGCCAGCGTGCGGCTTTTTTTCGATCGATCTTCTCAGCCTCGGCATCGAGAAATTTAGGCGAGAGATATTGGTTGCGATTGCCGTCGATTCTGTCCGGATCGGTGACGAAACGGTCGCGCACGCGGAAGGCGCGCTTGGTGGCTTCGACCAGCCCGTGGATGTGCTCGAAACTCTCCGCCTGAGCAACGTGTAAACGATCGAACATAGCGAGGATCATCAGCGAGGCCAGCCCTTGCGTCGGCGGCGGCGTGTTGGTGAGCGTGCCGGCTGCGATCGGGACGCTGAGTGGCTCGGCGATCTTCGCCTCGTATTTCTCCAGATCGGCGCGCGTCACCGGGCTGCCGATGCGCTCCAGATCGGCGGCAATCTCGCGGCCGACGTCGCCGCGATAGAAATCATCGAGGCCGGCTTGTGCGAGATGTTCAAGCGTGGCGGCGAAGGCGGTTTGCTTGAGCTTGGCGCCCGCCTCGGGTGGCTTGCCATCGACGAGAAATGCATTCAGAAACCCCGGCGCGGTTTCCAGTTCGGCGTATTTTTCGACCGTGAGACGCGCCTGGCTGCGCGTCACCGTGTAGCCCTCGCGCGCGTGGTTGATGGCGGCTTCAAACAGTACATGCAGCGGCAGCTTGGCGTGCGTGCCTTTACCGGTTTGCGCCTTGGCGGCCTCGAACGCGAGCATCCATCCCGCCACCGCACCCGGCACCGTAAGCGCGGCGAGCGGACCGCGCGCCGGGATCTCGTGGTGCCCGGCATCGCGATATAACTGCAACGTCGCTTTAGCGCCGGCGCGGCCCACGCCCATGATGGCGTGCACACGGCCCGACGGCTCGCGGATCAGCCAGAAGCCGTCGCCGCCGATATGGTTCATGTGCGGATAGACCGCGGCGATCGTGGCGGCCATCGCCAGCATCGCCTCGATGGCGTTGCCCCCTTCGGCCAGAATCGCGCGGCCGCCTTCGACCGCGGCTGAATGCGGCGCGCAGACGACGCCGCGACGATGGCCGGCGCTGTGCAGGTTCATGCTGGCACCGTGTCGGCGAGCCCGCGCTTTTTCAACAGCGCATCGACCGCCGGCAGGCGGCCGCGGAAGGCTTTGTAGGCCTCCGCCGGATCGCGCAGATTGCCGGCGCCGTAGATGAAATCGCGCAGGCGCTGGGCGGTTTCTGGATCGAAGGCGTTACCAGTTTCCTCGAAGGCCTCGAAGGCGTCGGCGTCGAGCACCTCCGACCACATGTAAGAGTAATAGCCGGCCGCATAGCCGCCGCCGGAGAACAGATGCTGGAAATGCGGCAGGCGGTGGCGCATGACGATTTCCTCCGGCATCTGAATGCGCGCAAGATCGTCGCGCTCGAATTGGCTCACGTCGAGCTTGGCCGTGCCGGGCAGCGCGTGAATATCGAGATCGACCAGAGCGCAAGCGGTGTATTCCACCGTAGCAAAGCCTTGGTTGAAGGTGCGCGTGGCCAGCAGGCGATCGAGCAACGCTTTCGGCGTCGGTTCGCCGGTGTCCGCATGAAGCGCGTATTTCTGCAAAATCTCCGGCACCTCCAACCAATGCTCAAAGAGTTGCGACGGCAGCTCGACGAAATCGCTCGGCACCGATGTGCCGGCGAGCAGCGGATAGGTCACGTTCGACAACAAGCCGTGCAGCGCGTGGCCGAATTCGTGGAACAACGTGCGCGCGTCGTCGAACGACAGCAAAGCCTTCTCGCCCGCTGCCGGCTTGGAGAAATTGCAGATATTGAGGATGACCGGGCGGATATCGCCGGAAAGCTTCTCTTGATCGCGCAGCGAGGTCATCCAGGCGCCGCTGTGCTTGGAACCGCGCGCGAAATAATCGCCGATGAACAGGCCGACATGCGCGCCGCTTTTGTCATTGACCTCCCAGGCGCGCGCGTCTGGGTGATAGAGTGGCACGCTGACCGGCGTGAAGCTCAAGCCGAACAACCGGCCCGCGGCCTCGAAGGTGGCCTCCACCATCTTGTCGAGCTGGAAATACGGTTTGATCTCGGCTTCGTCCAAGTCGTACTTCGCCTTGCGCAGCTTCTCGGCGTAATAGCGCCAGTCATGCGGAGCCAGCGCGAAGTTGCCGCCCTCCTCCGTGATCATCTTATGTAGCGCGTCACGCTCGGCCGCAGCCTTGGCGCGCGCGCGGCCCCAGACCTCGTCGAGGAGCTTGCGCGCAGCCTGCGGCGTCTTGGCCATCTGATCGTCGAGACGGTAATCGGCGTAAGTGTCGTAGCCAAGCAACTTGGCCCGCTCGGCGCGCAAGCCCACCATCTCGGCGATCAGCGCGCGGTTGTCGGTTGGGCCGCCGTTCTCGCCGCGCTTGATCCAGGCCTGGAAGATTTTCTCACGCAGATCGCGCCGCGATGAAAATTGCAAAAAGCTTTCGCATGACGAGCGCGCCAGCGTGATGGCGTATTTGCCGGCGTGACCGCGCTCTTCCGCTGCTGCCCGCGCGGCGTCGCGGGCGAAGTCGGGCAGACCTGCGAGATCGCCCTCCTCCAAAATCAACGCATAGGCCTTCTCGTCCGCCAGCACGTTCTGGCTGAACTGGGTGCCGAGGCTTGCCAGCCGCTCGTTGATCGCGGCGAGACGATCCTGCGCCAGCTTATCGAGCGCAGCCCCGGCCCGCACGAAACGGGTGTGGTAGCGGTCGAGCACGCGGGCCTGCTCGGCATTGAGGCCGAGCCTGTCGCGCCGGGTATAGAGGTCGGCGATGCGGGCATAGAGCGCGCGGTTGAGGTACATCGCGTTGCTGTGGCGGGCCAAGAGCGGCGAGATCTCGCGCTCAATCGCCTCGATGGCTGCTCCGGTGTCGGCGCCGGCCAGCACGAAAAAGACGTTGGAAACGCGGTCGAGCGCGCGCCCGCCCTTCTCCAGCGACTCGATGGTGTTGCTGAAGCTCGCCGCGGCCGGGTCGGCCGATATGCGGTCGATCTCGGCGCGATGGGCGGCCAATGCCCGGTCGAAGGCCGGGCGGAAATGCTCCGGCTTGATTGCGGGGAGCGGCGGCAGGCCGAACGGGCCGGTCCAGTCGGATAGCAGGGGATTTTGACGATCGGGAACGGAAAGCGGCGAGGTCATGCGTTCTATCTAGAGGGCGAACGGAGAATCGCCAAGCCATGGGCCTCAAGATCCTCTGGCCGGCAATCCGAGCGCTGCACCGCCCGCAAAGCGCGCAGCCGGACCGAGCGCCTCCTCGATGCGCAAAGCCTCGTTCCACTTCGCCATGCGCTCCGAGCGCGCGAAGGAGCCGACCTTGAGCTGGCCGGCATCCCAGCCGACCGCGAGATGGACGATGGTGACGTCCTCGCTTTCCCCCGAACGGGCGGAGACGATGGTTGACAGGCCCGCGGTGCGCGCGGCCGTCAATGCCGCCAGAGTTTCAGTCATTGTGCCGGCCTGGTTCGGCTTGATCAGCGCCGTAGTGACCGCTTTGGACGCGGCGGCGTCGCGTACCCGCGCTGCATCGGTGACCAGGAAATCGTCGCCCACCACCTGCACGCGCGCGCCGTAGCTTTTCGTGAAACGGCGGAAACCCTCCGCATCGTCCTCCGCTACTGGGTCCTCGACCGAGACGATCGGGTAGCGCGCGATCCAGCTCCCGAGTAATTTGATCAACCCGTCGCTGTCGAGCTCGCGGCCTTCCAGCACGAGACGATAGCGGCCGTTGCTGCCGAACGACGAGGCGGCGATGTCGAGCGAGATCGCAACGTCGCTGCCGGGCGAAAACCCGGCGCGCTCGATTGCGCGTACAAGCATATCGAGCGCCTCTTCGTTGGAGGCGAAGGCCGGCCAATAGCCGCCTTCATCGGCGACGCCTTGCAGCAGGCCGCGCTCGGCCAGCAGCTTGCCGGCAGCCGCATAAACCTGCGCCGTAACGTCGAGCGCCTCGGCGAAGCTTTGCGCGCGCGGACAAACGATCATGAAATCTTGCACGTCGACGCGGCGGGCCGCGTGCGCGCCGCCGCCGAAAATCTGGATTTCCGGCAGCGGCAGTCGGCCGGGCTTGCCGTTCGACAAATAATGCCAGAGCGGGACGCCCTGCGCATTCGCCGCGGCGTGCGCGACCGCCATTGAGGTCGCGATCATGCCATTGCCGCCGAGGCGGTTTTTGTTCGGCGTGCCGTCAAGCGCAAGCAGGATTCGATCAACCGCCGCTTGGTCGGCGGCGTCGGCGCCGCGCAAGGCGGCAGCAATCTCGCCTGAAATATTCGCCTGCGCGCGCCGCACATCGAGGCCGCCGAAAGCCGCACCGCCGTCGCGCAAATCCACCGCTTCGCCAGTGCCGGTGGATGCGCCGGCCGGCGCAATGGCGCGTCCATGCGCGTCGCCCGCAAGCCTCACCTCGCATTCGACCGTGGGCCGGCCGCGCGAATCCCAAACCCGCCGGCCATGAACCGAAGCAATCGTCGTCGCACTCATGCCGCAGGTTCCTTGATGCCGATCTCGCGCGCCCAGGCGTAACGGATGTCGGAGAGCCGGTCCGGCGGGTGCTTGAGAAAATGCAAAGCCACGCGGCGAATTCGCGCCTTGTCAGCCTCCGCGGTGACGTATTCCGCCGGCGACTTGCCGTCCACCCGAGCGAGGAAAAGACCGGGTAGCAGGCGCGCTGTGCGCCGCTCCATCACCTCCGGCGGCTCCCAGGTGACGCCAGCGAGATAGTTGCGCGTGACGATGTCGAACAGCCGAAGGAAGCGCGCCGCCGCCCGCGGCGTCCACAGGCACTTGAGCAGCATGTGGTTGAGGCAAAACGCCAGATCGAAAGCCGGGTCGCCATACCAAGCGCATTCGGCGTCGAGAAAAATCGGCCCGTCCGGCCCGATCAGAATATTTTTCGGACTGACGTCGCCGTGGACCAGCGTCAGTTTGGTGGCAAGCGTCAAGCGCGACAGCGCCATCAAAGCGTCGGCGGCTTGCGGATGTTTCGGCGCCGTGGCTTCCAGATAGGCCGCCAGGCGGATGGCGTGAAAGGTCTCGTCGGTCGCGAATGCGGCAGCGATGGCTGGATTCCTCGCGGTGGCCGCATGGATACGCACAAGACAACAGCCGACCGCGACGGCAAAGGCGTGATCGGGTCGGCCATCGCGCAGATCGACCTTCCAATTGCGGTAAGTGGCCGGATCGAGATAGGCCATGGCGAACAAGCCGGCGGCGGGATCGTGACCGAGCAGTTGCGGCACCGCCTGCGGCATGATGCCCCGCACCACCTCCATCCATTTCACTTCGAAGGCATTGCGCGCCACCGATACGTACCAGTCGGTGACGACCTTGAGCTTGGGGAGCGCACGTTTGACCGCAAAGGTCTTCGCCGCCGTGTCGACCTTCCAGATATCGGAGGCGACGCCGCCGGTCAGCGCCGTGTAACGCGCCGCCTCGCCAGGCGCGAGCAGTCCCATGCGGGCAAGCGCGGCATCGAGGGCGGCGATATCGGCAGGTCCGGCTTCGGTCATCGCGGCCGGATTAAAGCCTGCTCGCCCGGCGATGTCACCCGCGCAGCGCCCGCAGCGCGTTGAAGATGACCGCCACGTCGATCACCTCCTGCAGCAGCGCGCCCTCGACCGGCGGCAGGTAGCCGAACGCGGCCGCTATCATGGCGAGGATGGAGAGCCCCATGCCAGCGATCACACTTTGCAGGGCAATGAAGCGCGAGCGCCGCGCGATGCGAATCGCAGGCAGCACGCGGTCGAGCTGATCGACCAGCAGCACCACGTCGGCCGCCTCGGCCGAGGCCGCCGCCCCCTTGGCGCCCATGGCGAGCCCGATATCAGCCGCCGCCAGCGCCGGCGCATCGTTGACGCCGTCGCCGATCATCATCACCGGGCCGTTCTTGCGCTCCGAGAGCACCACCAAGATTTTCTGGTCGGGGGTGAGGTCCGATCGCACCAGATCGATCGACAGGCCGGCGGCCACCGCCTCGGCGACCTCGTGGCGGTCGCCGGTCGCCAGCACGATGCGCTCGATTCCCAGCGCGCGCAGTTCATGCAGCATGGCTTGCGTGCCGGTGCGCAGCTCGTCGGACAGGATCATCAGGCCGGCGAGCTTGCCGGCGACCGCGACGGCGACCGCGAGCGCGCCGGGCGGCCGGTCGCGGCCGAGCGTGGCGAGGCCGGAGTCTGCCACCTTGCCGGCGATGAAATGCGCCCCGCCGACCATAACCGAGCGGCCGTCGACGAGTCCGACGATGCCCTCGCCCGCCGTCTCCACCACTTCGGTCGGGACCGCCAGCGCCAGACCTTGGGCGCGCGCCTCGGCGACAATGGTCTGCGCGATGACGTGCTTGCTGGCCTGGTCGAGCGAGGCGGCGAGGCGCAAGAGCTCGTCAGCGGCGATGCTGTCGGCCGGCCGGGTGGAGATGAGCTTGGCCTGGCCGTGTGTCAGCGTCCCGGTCTTGTCGATGACCAGCCCACGGACCTGCGCCAACATTTCGATCGCCTTGCCGCCTTTGATCAGGATGCCGAGCTTGGCCGCGCGGGACAGCCCCGCGACAATCGCAACCGGCACCGCCAAAATGAGCGGACAGGGCGTCGCCACCACCAGCACGGCTACCGCCCGCACGGGATCGCCGGTCAGCAGCCAGGCTGCGCCGGCCAACGCTGCCGTCACCGCCAGGAAGATGATCGCGTAGCGGTCCGCCAGCCGAGACATCGGGGCGCGCGAGCGCTGGGCCGCCTCCACTAGGCGGATGACGCCGGCATAGGTGCTTTCCGCGGCCAGCCGGGTGGCCATGAGATCGAAGGCGTCGCCGACATTGGTCGAGCCGCTCAGCACGGATTCGCCTGCGCGCAACTGCGCCGGCAGCGATTCGCCGGTGAGCGCCGATTGGTCGAGCACCGCCAGGCCTTCGACCACCGTGCCGTCCACCGGCACCACGTCGCCCTGGCGGATCAGCAGCCGGTCGCCGGGCACGACCGAATCGAGCGCGACTTCCTCCAGTCGCCCGTCCCGATGCCGAACGGCGGTGCGCGGCACCCGCGACAGCAGGGCGGTCATCTCGCGCCGGGCCGTCCGCTCGGCATAGCTCTCCAGGTACTGGCCGCCAGCATACATCAGCGCGACGATCGCGGCGGCCAGGCTCTCGCCGACCAGCAGCGCCCCGGTCATCGACAGCGCGGCGACGATGTCGAGCCCGAGATCGCCGCGGCGCAGACTGGTGACGATCTCGGTCAGCAGCGCGAGCAGCACAGGGATAGTGACTGCGGCCCAGATGGCCTGCGACCAGGCGCCAAGCCCCGCCAGCTTGACGGCAAACCCGGCGGCGAGGCCGAGCGCCACCAGCGCCGCGAGGAATTGGCGGGCGTGTTTGAGCGTGTTGGCGAGCGACATGGCCGCACCATTGCCGCTTCCTCCGGCCGCGGCCATGACCGAGATCAATCCCGGCGGCCCGTCTATGGACTTGATCTGGCAAGCGGATTCGTGGACATTGCGGCCGCTAGAAGGAGAAAGTCATGGCTCAAGCCCGCCGCATCGTCTGGCTCAACGTCGTCACCGTGCTCAGCGCCGCCATCCTGATCGGCGCCGAGGTGTTCGGCGCTGCCTTCGCTGGCTCGTGGGCGCTCGCCACGCTGTTCGACCTCGGCGGCATCGGGCAGCGCATCCTCGACGGCGCCTTCGTGCTCTGCGGCATCGCCATCATGGCGCAGTTCATCCGCAACGCGCACCGCATCGAGCCGTTCACAGCTCGCAACTGAGCCGAGCGCGCTCACCGCCGAAACAAATCGTTAAGAAAGTTTTTGCATGCGGAGAACAAATTCTCTTGCATCGCGCGCAAAATTTGTTATTTCAACGTTGCCCAAATTCGCACGTGCCTGTGGCCGTGTGTCGGTCGGTAGGTAGCGGGACAAGAGGCCCGCCAGCCGCCTGGAGAGAGAAGCCAAAGCTCTCCAAGAAATCTGACCGGCAGCCGGAGGCGAAACCGGCAAACCCTGCTCTCAGCAGGGGACGCGGCTTGAAGCAACGACGATCGGGCTTCTCTGGTCTCTGCCGGGCTCCACCTCCGGCGCGGGTCACCGAAGAGGCTTGTTCATCTTTGCCGGCCGTGCGGACGGGGGTCTCCCCTTTCCAATCCAAGGCAGCATGAGCGGTTGAAGAGCGGTAGCGCCTGCGCGTCCCCATCGCGCGCGGCGTCATGCTTGGAAAACCGCGACATCAGGGGCCCGCAATGCCCCCTAGCCGTGGGGAATAGCGCAATGACTGAGCGCATCCGCGAATTTCTACGTAAGCGAAACGACGATGGCCCGTGCCTGGTCGTCGACCTCGACATCGTGAAAGACAACTACAATGCCTTCGCCAAGGCGTTGCCCGACACGCGCGTGTTCTACGCGGTGAAGGCCAACCCGGCGCCGGAGGTGTTGACGCTTTTGGCCAAGCTCGGCTCCTGCTTTGACACCGCCTCGGTCGCCGAGATTGAGATGGTGCTCGCCGCCGGCGCCACGCCCGAGCGCATTTCCTATGGCAACACGATCAAGAAGGAGCGCGACATCGCGCGCGCCTTCGCGCTCGGCGTCCGCCTCTACGCGATCGACAGCAAGGCCGAGGTGGAGAAGGTCGCCCGTGCGGCGCCCGGCTCCAAGGTGTTCTGCCGCATCCTCTCCGACTGCGTCGGGGCGGATTGGCCGCTGTCGCGCAAGTTCGGTTGCGAACCAGCCATGGCCGTAGACGTGCTTGAGCACGCCCTTAAAGCCGGGCTGGAGCCGCATGGGGTGTCGTTCCATGTCGGCTCCCAGCAGCGCAACCAGCATGCCTGGGACCGCGCGCTTGCCTCGGCGGCGGCGGTGTTCAAGGAATGCGGCGAGCGCGGCATGCAGCTCAGCATGGTCAATCTGGGCGGCGGCTTCCCGACCAAGTACCTGAAGAACGTCCCCTCCGTGAAAACCTACGGGACGGCGATCTTCAAGGCGCTGCGCAAGCACTTCGGCAACCGCATCCCGGAGACCATTATCGAGCCGGGCCGCGGCATGGTGGGCAATGCCGGCACCATCGAAGCCGAGGTCGTCCTCGTCTCCAAGAAGAGCGAGGAGGACGACGTGCGTTGGGTCTATCTCGACATCGGCAAGTTCGGCGGCCTGGCCGAGACCATGGACGAGTCGATCCGCTACCCGATCCGCACCCCGCGGGACGGAGACGCCATGGGTCCTTGCGTGCTCGCCGGGCCGACCTGCGATTCGGCCGACGTGCTGTACGAGAAGCAGCCCTACCCGCTGCCGGTGAGCCTGGAGATCGGCGACAAGGTGCTGATCGAGGGCACCGGCGCTTATACGGCGACCTACTCGTCGGTGGCATTCAACGGCTTCGCGCCGCTGAAGACCTACCACATCTGACATCGACGGGAGGCGGGCGACGCCTGCCTCCCCTTCCCTTCGTTTCGAGTTGACTGCGTCCGTGCGCGCGCTTGTGCGCGCGCCAGCGCCGGGAAGGAGCCTAAGATGATCACCTTGCGACAAGAACGACCAGCCGACGTCGAAGCCCGCGAGGCGCTGCTCGACCAAGCCTTTGGTGACACGCGGGCACGCAAAACCTCGCAGCGGCTGCGCGATGACCGCTTGCCGGCCGAGGGGCTTAGCCTTGTCGCCACCGACGGCCGCCGTGTGATCGGCACCGCCCGGCTCTGGAGCGTCGTCTGCGGCAGCGGCCAGCCGGCCTTGCTGCTGGGCCCGGTGGCGGTCGCCGCCGACAGTCGCAACCGCGGCATCGGCGCCGCCCTGGTGCGCCGAACTTTGCGCGACGCGCGCCGGCTCGGCCACGGCGCGGTCATCCTGGTCGGCGATGCGCCCTACTACAGCCGGTTCGGCTTCGCGGGCGCGACGGCCGCGGATCTGAAGCTGCCCGGCCCGTTCGAGCGCCATCGCCTGCTCGCGCTCGAACTCGTTCCGGGCGCGCTCGACGGCGCCGGCGGGCTCCTGCGTGCAACTGGACGCCCGGCGCAATCGTCGCAGGCTCGCGCCGCCTAGCAGAATCGACAGATTCTCGTGGACGCAGCGCCGGAATCTCCGGCGCTGCCCTTCCGTTTGCGCGCCGCGGCAGATATCACCCAAATATGGCTGGAGGCTTCATGAAATGACGAAATGGCCCGTTCATGCCCGCGTGACGGGCCCCATCGTGATGATCGGTTTCGGCTCGATCGGCAAAGGCACCCTGCCGCTGATCGAGCGGCATTTCAGCTACGACAAGTCCCGCTTCGTGATCATCGACCCCGAGGACAAAGACCGCGCCATGCTGGACGAGCGCGGCATTCGCTTCGTCCATCAGGCCGTCACCAAGGACAATTACCGGCACCTGCTCACGCCGCTGCTCACAGCCGGCGGCGGCCAAGGATTTTGCGTGAACGTGTCGGTCGACACCTCCTCGCTCGACATCATGGAGCTCTGCCGCGAGATCGGCGCGCTCTATATCGACACCGTGGTGGAGCCCTGGATCGGCTTCTACTTCGATCCCAAGCTCGGTCCCGAGGCGCGCTCGAACTATGCCCTGCGCGAGACCATCCTCGCCGCGCGCCGCAAGAAGCCGGGCGGCCCTACCGCGGTCAGCTGCTGCGGCGCCAATCCGGGGATGGTGTCCTGGTTCGTCAAGCAGGCGCTGCTCAATGTCGCCGGCGACATCGGCCTCAAGTTCAAGGAGCCGAAGACCCGCCAAGAGTGGGGCCGGCTCGCCAAGAAGGCCGGCATCAAGGGCATCCATATTGCCGAGCGCGACACCCAGCGCGCCAAGCAGCCGAAGGCGATGGACGCTTTCGTCAATACCTGGTCGGTGGAGGGCTTCATCTCCGAGGGCATGCAGCCGTCCGAACTCGGCTGGGGCACCCACGAGAAGTGGATGCCGGCCAATGGTCACAAGCACAAAACCGGCTGCCAGGCGGCGATCTACCTGACGCAGCCCGGCGCCAATACCCGCGTGCGGTCATGGACACCGACCGCGCAGGCGCAATACGGCTTCCTGGTCACCCACAATGAGTCGATCTCGATCGCCGACTATTTCACGCTGTGCCAAGGCCGCAAGACGCTCTACCGGCCGACCTGCCACTACGCCTATCACCCCTGCAACGACGCCGTGCTCTCGCTGCACGAGATGTTCGGCCAGGCCGGCAAGAAGCAGAAAGACATCCACATCCTCGACGAACACGAGATCGCGGACGGCATCGACGAACTCGGCGTCCTGCTCTACGGCCACAAAAAGAATGCCTATTGGTACGGCTCGCAGCTCTCGATCGACGAGACCCGCGAGGTCGCGCCCTATCAGAACGCCACCGGCCTGCAGGTGACCTCCGCGGTGCTCGCCGGCATGGTGTGGGCGCTGGAGAACCCGAACGCGGGCATCGTCGAGGCCGACGAGATGGATTACCGGCGCTGCCTCGAGGTTCAGATGCCCTATCTCGGCCCGGTGATCGGCGCCTACACCGACTGGACGCCGCTCGCCGGCCGGCCCGGACTGTTTCCGGAAGAGATCGACAAGCGCGACCCCTGGCAGTTCAAGAACGTGCTGGTGCGGTGAGGCGCCCAACTCTCGGCGCACACGGGACAAACAAAAACCAAAAACTAACGCGCGCGTTCACCACGCGGTGGATACGCGTGCATCGTTGCGCGATAAATTGTTGACTCTCGTCACAATTGGATTATTTCGGTCATTGCCCTTTTTCGCACGTGCCTGTGGCCGTGTGTCGATCGGTGGGCATCCGGACAAGAGGCCGGACAGCCGCCTAAGAAAGCGATCTCGTTTTCTTGCTCATGCGACCCGCCTACGCCAACTGGCTACGGCGGGTTAAAGTCCGCCTTAGCGTAGCGACGGCGGGCTCATGCGGTCGGCAGCCGGAGGCGAAACCGGCGATCCCCGCGCTCAACGGGGTACGCGGCTTAAAGCAACGACGGATCGGGCTTTTTTGGGTTAGCCGGCGCCAATGCCGGTGTCTCGAAGAGGCTTGTCCATCTTGCCAGGCGCGGAGCGGGGCGCTTCCCCAATCCAGACCATGGCAGCAGACGGCTGCATCAGCCGGGCCGCAGCGGCGTATCTCGCTGTCCCGAAAGTCTTGCAGCCATTGGCGCTTTGACTGAGGGGAAACATGAGCAATGACCGATCGCATCCGCCAGTTCCTTAAGAACCGCAAAGAGGAAGGGCCTTGCTTGGTGCTCGACCTCGATGTCGTGCGCGACAACTACACTGCCTTCGCAAGGACCCTGCCCGACACCAAGGTCTATTACGCCGTCAAGGCCAATCCGCATCCGGAGATCCTGAGCCTGCTGGCCGGGCTCGGCTCATCCTTCGACGTGGCCTCGGTGCAGGAGACGCTGGCGGTGCTCGCCGCCGGCTGCCCGGCGGACCGAATCTCCTACGGCAACACGATCAAGAAAGAGAGCGAGATCGCCGCCGCCTTCAAGCTTGGCGTCACGCTGTTCGCGGTCGACTGCGAGGCGGAGGTGGACAAGATCGCCCGCGCCGCCCCCGGCGCCCGTGTGATCTGCCGCATCCACTGCGACGGCACCGGCGCCGAATGGCCGCTGTCGCGCAAGTTCGGCTGCGAGTCGGAATTCGCCGCCGACATCCTCGAACGTGCCCATAAGCAGGGCCTGGTCGCGCATGGCCTCTCGTTCCATGTCGGCTCGCAGCAGCACAATGTGGAAGCCTGGGACCGCGCGCTGGCCTCGACCGCGGCGGTGTTCCGCAGCTGCGCCGAGCGCGGCATCACGCTCTCCACCGTCAATCTCGGCGGCGGCTTCCCGGCCAAATATGTGCGCAAGACGCCGAAGCTGGAATCCTACGGCAAGGCGATCTTCCGCGCGCTACGCCGCCATTTCGGCAACCGCATCCCGGAGACGATCATCGAGCCCGGCCGCGGCATGGTCGGCAATGCCGGCGTGATCGAGGCCGAGGTGGTGCTGATTGCCACGCGCAGCCCGGAGGACGAGACCCGCTGGGTCTATCTCGACATCGGCAAATTCCACGGGCTGGCGGAGACGATCGGCGAATCGATTCGTTATCCAATCCGCACCCGCCGCGACCGCGACGAGAGCGGACCCTGTATCGTGGCAGGACCCACCTGCGACTCGGTCGACGTGCTGTACGAGAAGACGCCCTACCCGCTGCCGGTCACGCTCGCCATCGGCGACAAGGTGCTGATCGAGGCGACCGGGGCCTATACCTCGACCTACTCCTCGGTCGGCTTCAACGGTTATCCGCCGCTCAAGTCCTATGTGATCGCGGCGACCGAAACCGCGCTCGCCGCGTAAAACGGCCGCAGCAGGCCGAGAAAATAGTACGGGCGGCCCGCAAGGCCGCCCATTTCATTTGCGCTATTTCGGCGGCTCCGGCGGCTTCTCGCCCGGTTTCGGCGGCGGCCGTTTCGGTGGCGCGCTCCCACCCGCCCCAGCCGGCGGCGGCGCACGCCCGGCCGGTGGTTGCGGCGGCGGCACGTGCACCGCTGGCGGCGGTGGTGGCGCGTGCACGACCGGCGGAGGTGGTGGCGGTGGCGGTGGCGGCGGTGCATGCACCACGGGCGGTGGCGGAGCATGCACAACTGGCGGCGGAGGTGGAGGCGGCGGAGGCGGTGGTGGCGACGGATGGACAATCTTTGGCTGCGGTGGAGGGCCGCCGGCGCCGGACGGAGCTCCACCGGCACCGCCCGGCGGATTCACGACACGCCGCTCCTCACGCTTTTCCAGCGGCTTGCCTTGAACCGGCGCCGTGGGGGTGACTACCGGCGCTTGGCCGCCAGGCTGCTGGATCACCGGCGCCCCGGTGCGCGGCGGCACGCCCGTTGGCCCGTTCTGTTGCTGTTGTTGCTGCTGACCTCCGGTGCCCTGCACTGCGCGCAGCGGATGGCTACCGAGTTGCCCGTGTTCACCCTTGCCGAGCGCCTTCGGCGCGCCCGTCGAGGTGGTCGCTTGGATCGTCGTGGTGGTGGGCTGCACGGTAATCGGCGCAATACGCCTGACCGCGCCTTTGGTGCGCAGGTCGTCCCTGTGCACGGTCAACGCGCCCTGCACACCCGACGTGGCGCCGAACACGCGCGGGCGCACATTGTAGGCGTGCAACGCCACGTGCGTACGGCTGGCGATGAATCCGGGCGCCAGACCCGGATTAACCCAGAGCCGCCGGCCTTCCACGTGCACCGGGCGGTTGATCAGGCGGGTTTCCCGCAAGATGATCATGCGGCGGTCCCGCGGCACGAAGTGAGTGCGCACGCGCGGCTCGGCGATATAGCGCAATGGCACGAACATCCAGTAATCCGGTTGCTCGTCGTAAGTGTCCATCAGGTCGTCCGGCGGCAGCGGTGCCCAGCCGACATTGTCGCCGCCATAGCGCCAATCGACCCAGGCCGGCGCCCATTCGTCGCCCGGCACCCAGAACCAGCCGAGGCGGCGGTCCACGGCCCAGCGGCCGTAGTGGTAGACCACCCAGCCCCAATCGTCTTCGCTCTCGTCGGAGACCCAGTACCAGCCCCAATCGTCGGTAAAGACCCAACGGCCGTATTCATAGGGCCGCCAATCCGGCGGCACTCCGTCCGGCACCCAGACCTCGCCGTAACTTGGGTGGCGGACCCAATGGCCGTAGGCATCGAGCGCTGCCGTCATGTCTTCGGACGACTGCGCGATGGCCGGCGTGAGCGAAGCGGCCACAATCGGCACCGAAACGCCGATGACACCAAGCGCAAGGCCGGTCGCCGCGCCAAGCAGGAGGCGGCGGACGATGGATCGGTCGATCATTATTTGGTCCCCAAGAGCAATCGAATGACAGGAAGCAACGGCCGGTACATCGGATAGTTCCAGAACATATTACAGGCAGGCTGAACGGCAGCCGAATTGTTTGGACGGAATGCCGCCGCAATCAAAACGACAAAGCGCCGGCTTCGCCCGCCTCGGTGCCGAAGGCGAGCGTCTGACCGTTTGCACCCCAGCCGAGCGCGCTGACTGGCGCTAAGCCCGCGGCCTTCACCTGGCGCAGAGCGCCATCGTCAATGCGCGTCAGCACCACCGCGCCGTCGGCATAGCCGACCGCGGCGACGGGTTGGCGCGGATGGCAGGCCACCACCACCACACGCGCCTGCGAGCGGGCGAGAAGTTTCGGCTGGCGGCCCATCGGCCCGTCTTTGCCGTCGAACGGCCAGAGGATGAGCTGCTCGGAGCCCGAAGTGGCGAGGAATTCCCCGTCCGCGCTCCACGAGAGCGAGCGCACGCGCGCCGAATAGCCCGACATGCGCATGTGCTTGGAGTCGGAAAGCCGCCAGCCGTGCAGCGTCGGCTCCTGCATGCAGGTGACCAGAAACTTGCCGTCCGGGCTGAAGGCGACGCCGAGATGCGAGCCTTTCCATTCCAGCATCTCCGGCTTGGCCGAGGCGTTGGGAAACCAGAGCGTGGCGCCGTTGTAATGCGCGATGGCGAGGCGGAAGCCTTTGGGCGCAAAGGCCAATCCCGCCACCGTCGACGGCGCTTCGAATGAACGCGGCTCGCCCTTTTTGGCGAGCACATGGGCGGTCTTGCCGGCCGACCAGGCGACGGCGCCGTCCGGGCCTAGAGCAACTTGATCGACCCATCGTCGCTTATCGTCGCTGGCGAGGATCGCGTGTTCGCCGCGAGCATCGGTCGCGACCAAAGTGCCGTCATCGCCGCCGGTGACGATGCGAATACCGTCAGAAGCGCTGGTGAGTATCGCGCCGCCGTGCACCGTCGACGCGCTGCTCTCCATCATCGGGCGCGAACAACAGCGCTTCTTCGCCAAGAACGAAGACCGGTGTTCTGCCGAGAAAATGCACGCCGACGATTCCGCCGCCGGCCGCGATCGGACGGACGCGGTCGGCAAGCGAGGGGTGGGGCGGGGTGAGTGGTCAGGTCAGCTCCGCAATCCTATGAATGTTACGCGATGCAGCTTTCAAACCCAGTGCGGATTTTCTCTTCCGGCAAATTGCGTCCGATGAAGACGATGCGGCTTTCGCGCTTTTCGCCGGCGCCCCAGGCGCGCTGATGGTCGCCGTCCAGAATCATGTGCACGCCCTGGAACACGAAGCGCTCGGGATCGTCCTTGAACGACAAAATCCCTTTGCTGCGCAGGATAGCCGGCCCGTCGGTTGCCACCAGGTCCTGCACCCAGGGAAAAAACTTGTCCGCGTTGAGCGGCTTGTCGGTGCGCAGCGCAACCGACTGCATGTCCTCGTCGTGGTAATGCTTCAGGCCGTGGTGAACGTGGGCATGATTGTGGCCGTCGTCGTGATGATGATCGTGATCGTGATCGTGATCATGATCGTGGTCGTGATCATGCCCGTGCTCGTCGGCTTGCAGAAAGGCCGGCTCGATGTCGAGGATGCGGTCGAGGTCAAACGCATTGCGGCCGAGCACTTCAGCGATGTCGATCTTGGCGCGCTCGGTGCGGTGCAGCCGGGCGTACGGATTGATGCCGCGGATGCGCGCTTCGATCTCGCTTAACTCGGCCGGCGTCACCAAATCGGTCTTGTTGATCAGGATGACGTCGGCGAAGGCGATCTGGTTCTTGACCTCGGGCGCGTCCTTGAGCCGCTCCTTGAGCCATTTGGCGTCGGCGACCGTCACCACGGCGTCCAGTTTGGTCTTGGCGCCGACTTGCTCGTCCATGAAGAAGGTCTGCGCCACCGGCGCGGGGTCCGCGAGGCCCGTGGTCTCGACGATGATGGCGTCGAACTTGCCCTTGCGCCGCATGAGCCCGTCGATGATGCGCACCAGGTCGCCGCGCACGGTGCAGCAGATGCAGCCGTTGTTCATCTCGAACACTTCCTCGTCGGCGTTGACCACCAGCTCGTTGTCGATGCCGATCTCGCCGAATTCGTTGACGATGACGGCGAATTTCTTGCCGTGCGGCTCGGACAGGATGCGGTTTAGCAGCGTGGTCTTGCCGGCGCCGAGGTAGCCGGTGAGCACAGTGACGGGGATTTTGGCGGGCGATGGGGTCGCGTCGGTCATGAAATGGGGGCTCCTTGAGGGGGAGATATAGGCAATCTTTGGCTGGAGTACAAAAGGGCTCGGCCCGCGGCCGCGGTGCTTAACCAGCAGCCAGTAAGAGCCGCGTCATCCGCAGACGATACTGCGCTTTGGATAGTCCGCCTTGAAGCTGCGGTTCACGGTCAGGCCGGCCGGCGTCGCGAAGTCGAAGCGTTCCGTCACCTGCCGTCCGGGGGCCGCTTCGGTCAGCGTGACGGTACCCGCGAGCCATACGCGGTCTTTGTCCGGCTGCACGATTTCGGCGCGCGCAAGGCGCCCCGGTTTGGCCGGATCGCGCCGCAACGGGCTCAGTTCGAACGATAGCGACTGAATCGTCTCACCGGGCGGCGAGCTTATTTCGATGCGAATATAAGGCGGCGCCGGCTCGCCGGCGCCTCCCCAACCCTCCCCCACAAGGAGGGGGAGAGCAGGCTGCGGCAAGCCGTCCGGCCGAAACGAGCGTAGAGATAGCGTCCCATGAGCCGCTCGTTCGAAGAACTCGACTATCGCCAGACGCCGATCGGCGCCCTGAGCCTGCGCCGGCGGCGCGAGCTGAGCCTCGGCATCGATGTGTTCGAGATCAAGCTCGGCGATGAATTCCTGATGTCGAGCCTGTTCACCGCATCCGAGATCGCGCTGGCGCGGCTGGGATTGGCTGCGCTGGTCCGTCCAGAATCGAACGAAGCCCTCGATGTCGTGGTCGGCGGGCTGGGGCTGGGCTACACGGCGCAAGCCGTGCTGGAGCACCCGACAGTGTCATCGCTCATCGTCGTCGAGGCGCTGCAACCGGTCATCGACTGGCATGTTGCGGGCCTCGTGCCGCTCGGCCGCGAACTCGCCGCCGAGCCGCGCTGCCGCTTTGTGCTCGGCGACTTCTTCGCACTGGCGGCTTCGCAAGCAGGCTTCGATGCGGCCTCGCCTGGGCGCGCGTTCGACGCCGTGCTGGTGGACATCGACCATTCGCCCGACGCGCCGCTCGATGCGGGCAACGCCGCATTCTACGGCGAAGCGGGCCTCACCCGGCTGGCCGCGCATCTAAAGCCCGGCGGCGTGTTCGGTCTATGGTCGAATGAGCGTGCCGACGACGCCTTCACCACGCGGCTGGCGCGCGTGTTCGCGGATCCGCGCGCCGAGCCCTTGACGTTTCACAATCCGCTGCAAAACAAGCCGTTCACGCAGACGGTCTATCTCGCGCGCAAGCGGGCGTAGCGGCGCCGCTGCTCTCGGTGCGAAACTTATGGCCGCTTGAGGCTGAGAATATAGTCGATGAGTTCTTTGGAATCCGATTCGGAGACGATCAGGTTCGGCATTCCCTTGTGATTTGACCGAAGGAACACCTTCAAAGAAAGAGCGGTGGTTGACGGCAAGTTAGCGATAGCAAAAAAGCTCGCGACGTTCTCACCAGGGCGGGGCTGTCCCTCGGTAACCCGATGACAGGAACTGCAAAGCTCGATCGCAACCTGGCGTCCCAGAGAATGGCCGTTATCCGGCTGGGCGAGCGTTTCGCCCGGTACCGCGAATGCTGCGGCAACAAAGAGGCTTAAGAATGCAATATGGTGCATGTGGTCTCCGCAGAGCGGATGAGTGAAACGTATATAAGCGTTACGGCTTCCACGTGGAAATGACATAGGTCAAATAGAGCGCGTTGATCGAAATGAAAGAGACCGCCAGCTAGGCGGCCTCCAAATAGACGAACCCGGGCGCGGACCGGGCTCCGTCTTGATGGGTTCATCACAAGACATAGAACAAGAATGCGGGAACCGCCACGGCGATTACCACGATAGCCAGCAACATCAGGTGTGCTCCGAAGTTGTCGAATATCCTACCGTCATAATGAACGCTATGCATTGTCATCGGACATCTCCATGGACATTCATCTCATAGGTAGAAAACGCCTCACCTGCTCAAATGGTTGCAATCAAAACACGCGTGCGGTGCCCGCGCGACCGCAAACAAAAAAAGCCCGGGCGAACGGCCCGGGCTTTGCAGCGAATTGAAAGCTGGCGTCAGCTTAGCACCTCACGTGTGAGAGCCTGCAAACGCCTTGGCGACGCCGGCCTTGAACGGCTCCGTCGTCTCAAGCATCACTTTTTGGCTGGACGCGGTGAGTTCCTTGGCCTGCGCGGATAGCACGTCGAACTGCTTGCGCGCTTGTTCGGTCGACACTTGAATGAACTCGGACGGCGATTTCACGCCAAGCAGCACGTTTGCATGGTCAAAGGCCGCGTTGCTGTTGGTGCGCGCGAACTCGATGACCTTGGCGTTGCCGTCCTTGAACCCTTGAACGGCTGTCGCACCGGTGTTCTTGAGGACGCTGGACGCTTCTGCCGTGGCCACGCTCATCTTGTCGTAGGACGCTTTGGCTTGCGCGGTGCCTTTGTCGGCCATTTCACGGATGGCCTGCGGGCTTCCCATCTTCGCAGCGCCGGCGGACTTGGTTCCAGCGGTGGTGGTTTCTGTCAGGACATTTTTCCTCGGGGGGTTTCTGGTGAGAGCCTCCGTACGCCGCCCTGGACGCTGATCCGGCCTCTCAACCTGCCACCGCCGCGTGGGAGCGATGCTCCTCCGAGGCAGAATTTCCATTAAGTGCAACGCGCGAGAGCGCTGAAGGTTCAATCAGGAATAGCCAGAGTGGGGCGAGCAAAGCGCATGCGTGCCGATCGGCACGCGATTCTCAGAGATCGACGACGTCCCGATCAAACAGCCAAACGCCGCCGCTCAAGACCGCCTGGCTGATCGGCCAACAGATAAAGCGCGGGCGTTTAAGCCGCTGCTATTGCAAAAAGATAAATGCGAGGACGCCCAAGACAAATACACCGCCGACCATTCCATACGTCACACGGTCAGCCATGCTCATTACGTAAGGCGGATCGATGATTTTCGTCATGTCCAGAAACCTTTCAATGAAACGATGCGGCGCCACACGCCCCGCCGCCGCATGATGCAGGTCACGAGCAAAATAAAATGAAAGCGCTTTATTCAAGTACCTTGAGCATATGGCCATTACGAACGGTAATACAAGCGCGTCAGGCGGATGACGCCGGAACATGCCTTCGGGCCGCACGTTGCTCGGGCCCGATGGGCTCGCCCACCCCTCACAGGGCCTTTTGCTTATGCCCGCATTCCTTGCACGAATATTCGACGCGGGACTGTCCCCTGGGCGCCTTGATGCGGTTGACCGCACCGCACTTTCCGCAGTGGGTCTCGATCCGGGTGTCGCCCTCCTTGACCGTGACCGATTTCCGTTCCAGCGCCTCTTTGATGAGACGTTCGGTTTCCTCGCGCATCGCCTGCTTCGACATAGGGCCCCTGTTCGCTTGTCCGCCTTCATGCGGCGACTCTTTCTACCAGAGCCGCGCCTTCAGCGCACCACCCGGTGAGCCGGCCGGGCGGACGAACGCGCCATAGCTCCTCCCTGGCGCCGATCTCCGCCTTCGGGCCTTTTGCCCGGCCATGACGGATAAAATTCAGCTAGTCTTCTCTCCGGCCGTTGCGCTTATAGTGATACCAACCAAAAAATAGGGGGGAGGACGCGATGAAAATCATAACAAAAATATCCGCCTTGCTGATCGCCGCGCTAGCAATGCTCGCGGCACCGGGCGCCGCCGTCGCGCAAAGTGGCTATCCGGACCGCGCGGTCCACATGGTCCTTGGCTATCCGCCCGCCGGTCCGGTGGACATCATTGCGCGCATCGTGGCCGACCGGCTGAGCCAGATCTGGGGCCAGCCGGTGGTGGTCGAAAATGTTTCCGGCGCGGGCGGCAACATCGGCGGCGACCGCGTCGCCAAGTCCACGCCCGACGGCTACACGATTCTGATGGCGACCAACGCGCAGATCGCCATCAATCCAGGTCTCTACACAAAAATGACCTACGACCCGGCTAAAGACCTGCTGCCGATTTCGCAGGCGGTATACTCGCCGAATATTCTGGTCGTGCCCAACGACGTGCCGGCCAAGACGGTGCAGGAGCTCGTCGCTTACGCGCGCGCCAACCCCGGCAAGCTGAGCTTCGCCTCGGCCGGCGTCGGCACCACGCAGCACCTCGCCGGCGAGCTGTTCAAGGCGATGGCGCACATTGATATCCAGCACGTGCCCTATCGCGGCGCCGGTCCCATGATCACCGACCTGCTGGGCGGACGCATCACCATGGCATTTATCGCCATCGCGCCTGCCATCCCGCTGGTGCGGGAAGGCAAGTTGCGCGCGCTCGCCGTCACATCGGCCAAGCGTTTCGGCGCGGCGCCCGAGCTGCCGACCATGATCGAAGCCGGCTTCCCGGGCTTTGAGTCCATTCTCTCGACCGGCCTGATGGCGCCGGCCGGAACCCCGGCCGCGATCATCGAAAAAATTCACCAAGCCTCGGTGAAAGCGCTTGCCCCGCCGGAGGTGCGCAAAAAATTGAGTGACATCGGCATGGAAGTGATCGGCAACTCGCCTAAGGAATTCGCGGCCGCCCTCGCGGCGGAACGGCCGCAATGGGCGAAGGTCGTCAAGGACGCCGGGATCGCGCCGAGCAATTAGGGCGCGGGTTCGTGCTAGTCTCACCCGCATGATCCCTTCCGAAGAAAAACCGCTGCCCGCCGTCGGCGTCTTTTGGATCGAGGAAGCCGACTATCCGGCGTTGCTGAAACTTTTCGATGACGGCGACACGCTGCCGCGCGACTATAAGCAATGGCTGAACATGGCCGAAGAGATGGAAAAAGGCCTCAAGGCTTACGGTCACCCGGTGATGCGTGTACGCATCGATCCGGTGACATTCCCGATTTGGTGCGCCGCGCATAGCACGACGCCGGGCCGGCAGGGTCGCAAAGCCTTTATCGCGGCGGCGGTAAAGGAGCGCTACGGCGATCAGACCTGAGCGCCGTCTAAACCGGCCGCTCGCCTTTGAGCATGAGCCGGTAAAGATAGCGCACCTGTTCGACCGGATAGTCGCCGTTCGCCTTGTGCAACAGGCAGCGGTTGTCCCAGATCACCATGTCGCCGGGCTGCCACTGGTGCCGGTATTCGAACCGGGGTTGCGTCGCGTGCACCAGCAGCGCGTCGAGCAATGGCAACGCTTCCGCGTCGTCCATGCCGACGATTTCCTCGATACGGATCGGATTGATGTAGATTGCCTTGCGGCCGCTTGCCGGATGGCGGCGCACCAGCGGATGCAACACCGAATTCGTCGCGATGGTTTTGCGCTCGCCCGGCAACTGAGGAAGCTTCCGCGCGCTGTGCTTGCTCTGGTAGACGTGGCGCGCCTGCAGGGCGTCGATCTTCTTCTTGGTCGTTTCCGGCAACGCGGCATAGGCTTCGAACATATTGACGAACTGGGTGTCGCCGCCGGTCTTCGGCAGCTTCACCGCGTGCAGCGCGGTCGCCTTCGGCGGCGCGGCGTCGTTGGAGTGATCGGTATGATAGCCCTCGCCCGGGATGTAGACGCGGCCGTCCTCAAGTCTGTTCTGGTTGGAAATGTAGTGGATCGCCGGACATTCCGGCACCTGGAAGCGCGAATTATGCTGCTGGAAAATCTCTCCGAAAATTTGCATGGCCTGGAGAAATTCCGGCGCGCTCAGTTGCTGATCGCGGATGACCAGCACCGCATGATCTTCGAAGGCGCGGTTGAGTCCTACGCGCGCCGCTGCATCAACCGGCCGGCGCAGGTCCAACCCGCAGATCTCGGCGCCGGTGTGCGGCGACAGCGGCTTGATGGAATAAGAAAATGCGGCCTGGTCCATGGGTTCCCCCGGCCGGCCGACTTTGTCACCCGAGGTTTGAAACTTCAACCCGGGTCCCCTCTTTGCCGCGGGTGGACGGCGCGCTACTTGCGCAGCTTGCGGCGCCGCTCGGGCAATTCCTCTAAGACGACCGCGCGTTTGAGATAAATGCCGCGGTCGCGGCATTTTGAACATTGCACCGAGAATTCGTCGGGCATCGCGCTGAGCCTATAGACGTAGATTGGGGCTGCGCATTTGCGGCACGTGACCACGCCCCGCGTATAAACGGATTTTTTCGGACGTTGGCTTAGAAGCGCTGACATCGGCGTTCGTCCCGGGTTCCCAATCACGCAGCTTTTACCAAAAAAACCATGTAGGATTGTTAAACAAGCGCCGACAATTCGTGAAATTTGATTAGCGATTGACCGCCAACCTTATCAATTTACCATTGAGACCGCCGCTGGCAGACTATTTCTGCAAACGAGCCATGTTCCCGCGTGTCAATACGGCAACTGTTGGCGCGCCTGGCAGGCTTGCCAATGGGCGAGCAGGCGCTCGGCCGATTCGGTCGACAGGCGCTCGTATTGCTCTTCCATTTCGGCGAATTTTTTCTCGCGGTCGTCGCTCATGCCGGGAAGATTGTTCAGCACCGAGTGCGCGATGTGCCATTTCAGCCCGATGGCCTTGCACATCACCATCGCGCCGAACGGCTCGGTGTCACAGATCAGCCGCGACACCAGCACGATCGGAACGCAGCTCAGGATCGACAGCGCGGCGACCAGTTCGGCGATGCGGTTGCCGTCGGCGAATTGCAGCACGGTGCAGCGGGTCTGCTCGGTGTCTTGGCTGAAAGAGTGCACAAGACGCTGCGCCGCGACGTATTCCTTCTGCGAAATGATTCTGCTGCCGGCCTGATCGGCAAGCTGCGTGAGCACCCTGTTGATGGCTTCGCGCTCGCCCGGCCCGGCCGCTTCCAGCATACGCTGGCGCGCCTCTTCGGTGGCGTGGCTGAGCAGCCGCTTGAACAGCGCGGGCGAGATGTCGGGGCGCCGGGTCATCGCTTGAGTGAGCTCGGTGTCACCGCTGGCGCGCATCGCCAGCATCGACATGCCGGTCTTCGAGAAGCGAGCGCCGATATTGATCGCGACTTTGGTGACGACCTCGCGGTCGCCGCGATCGACCAGCGCGTCGGTGACCACCGGGCTGAGCTGCGTGCGCTCGGCGATCTTGCTCAGGTGCGACTGGCCCTTGCTCTCCGCGATCTCGATCAATTTCTCGTCGGTGAGCCGCGGCGATTGCGCCAGCACCGGTCCGGCGACGCTGATATCGTCGTCGGAGGCGAGACGCTGAATAACATTGTGCGGAGCATTAGCGATCGGCGCGACGTCCTGGCTCAACTCGATCCGCGCGCGGCTTTCGACGTGATCGACCAGACGGATAATGACGTCATCGAAGAGCGCAGATATTTCCTCGGTCATCTTGTCGCAGCCGGCCAGGAACAGACCGGTAACGTTTTTCAAGATTGCGTGGTGCCGTTCGGTCGAATTGCTTTTGAGCGCGACTTCGAGTTCGTCAATAATTTGCAACGCTTGAGACATTTCCAGTCCCTGTTCGGCGAAAATTCTTTCCGCCGTTGCCGCGCAATCAATTGGTCGAGCATCAGATTGCGGCCCTTAGAGCTACCCGGGGAAAACTAATGTTGCTTTAAGAGGCTAAACACGGGCCGGCCGCACAAACAACATTTACAGCCTGTACAATTAAAATCCCTTTCCGGCGGGCTTCATGGGCCCCGCGCGGGTCGCCGTGGCCTTGCCAGCCGATATGTTATAATGTTACATTATCCTAGCGGCGGTGTCCTGGGTTCGCGCGCAACATGCAGGCTTTTCCGTTATGAAGACCATCGCCGGGCTCGTGCTCGCCGCCCTGCTCGCTTTTGCCGCGCCACCTTCCGCACGCGCCGCCGACGGCAAGATCGCCGTGGTGGCGGCGGAGAATTTCTACGGCGATATCGCCCGCCAGATCGGCGGCGACCGGGTCACGGTCGTCAGCATCATGAACAGTCCGGACCAAGACCCGCATCTGTTCGAGACCACACCGGGCATCGTCAAACAAATTGCGGTTGCGCAGATCGCGATCCTCAACGGCGCCGACTACGACTCCTGGATGGAGAAGCTGCTGAGCGCGGCCCCGCGGCCAGGGCGCCTCACAATCAACGTGGCCGCGCTCACGCGCCACAAAGCGGGCGACAATCCGCATTTGTGGTACGACCCTTCGATCATGGTCGCCGTCGCGCGCTTGCTCGACGCCGACCTCGCCAAGGCGGACCGCGCGCATGGCAAGGACTACGATGCGCGGCTCGCCGCTTTCGAGGCATCGCTCAAGCCGGTCAACGACAAGATCGCCACCATCCGCGCCAAATATGCCGGCACACCGGTGACCGCCAGCGAGCCGGTGTTCGGCCCTATGGCGCAGGCGCTCGGGCTGACCATGCGCAACGAGCGTTTTCAGCTCTCGATCATGAACGACACCGAGCCGAGCGCGCGCGACGTCGCTGCCTTCGAACAAGATCTGAAAGAGCACAAGGTCCGCGTGATGTTCTACAACAAACAGGCCTCTAGCAAGATCGTGCAGCGTTTGGTCGAGCTGGCGCACGTCGCCAAGATCCCGGTGGTCGGCGTGACCGAAACAGCGCCGCCCAACCTCAGCTATCAGGATTGGATGTTGACGGAGCTCAACGATGTGGAAAAGGCACTGGCGGGCCCATCTTCATGAATGTCGTCGAGCTCGACCGCGCGACCATCGGGATTGCCGGCCATAGTGTTCTGTCCGACGTAAGCCTTGCAATTCGGGCCGGCGAATTCATCGGAGTGCTGGGGCCGAACGGCGCCGGCAAGACCACTTTAATGCGCGCCATCCTCGGCCTGCTGCCGCCGAGCGCGGGAACGCTGCGCGTGTTCGGCCACGCGCCACAGCGCGGCGACCGAACGATCGGGTACCTCCCGCAAGTGCGCACCGTGCTGCCGGACTTGCGGGTGCGCGGGCTCGATTTCATCGCAAGTTCGCTCCACGGCGAGCGCTGGGGCGTGCCGTCCCTCAGCCGCCATGACCGCAGCATGATCGAGGAGACGCTCGATTCGGTCGGCGCGCGCGATCTGGCGATGCGTCCGCTGTCCGCCATGTCGGGCGGCGAACGACAACGCTTATTGTTGGCGCAGGCACTGATCGGATCGCCAAAACTGCTGCTGCTCGACGAGCCGCTGATCAGCCTCGACCACCGCCATCAGGAGGTGGCGATCGACGTCGTGCGCAAGGTCTGCCGGGAGCGCGGGATCACCGTTTTATTCAGCGCGCACGAACTCAACCAGTTGCTCGGCACGCTCGACCGCGTGCTCTATCTCGGCAACGGCCAGGCGGTGCTCGGCACCGTCGAGGAAGTGATCACAGCGCCGGTGCTGTCGCGGCTTTACGGCACCGAGATCCAGGTGGTGCGCGCCGAGGGCCACATCTTCGTCATGTCGCGCGGCCGCGACGTCGAGGTTTCCGACCACTCAACACGACATCACGGCCACGGCCACGACGGCCACGAGCATCATCACTGACATGTTCCAATACGAATTCATGAACAATGCTTTCGCCGCCGCCGGCATCGTGGCGGTGGTGTCGGGCGTTGTCGGTTATTTCCTGGTGATGCGCGGGCAGACTTTCGCCGGCCATGCGCTCTCCCATATCGGCTTTGCCGGAGCGACCGGCGCCGGCTTGATCGGGCTCGCGCCGCTCTGGGGCCTGCTCGGCTTCACGCTCGCCGCCGGCATCGTGATGGGCGCGCTTGAGCGAGCGCATCAGCAACCGCGACGTCGCCATCGGCATGGTGCTGTCGCTGGCGCTCGGCTTCGGTCTGCTGTTCCTGCACTATTATACGTCGTTCGCCACGCAGGCGACCGCGCATCCTGTTCGGCAACGTGCTGGCGGTCGACCGCGCGATGATCGCGACGCTGGCCGTGCTCGGCGCCATCACGCTGCTCGCGCTCGCGGCGATCATGCGGCCGCTGATTTTCGCGAGCGCTGCAGCCGGAACTGGCGGAAGCCAAAGGCGTGCCGCTGCGCTTCGTGTCCACCGCCTTTCTCGCGATCGTCGCGCTGGCGGTCTCGGAATGCGCGCAGATCGTCGGCGTGCTGCTGGTGTTCACGCTGATGGTCGGCCCGCCCGCCGCCGCGCAGCGCGTGACCACCGGCCTGTGGAGCGGGCTGCTGCTGTCGGCAGTGCTGGCCTTGGCGAAGCCTGGCTCGGCATTGACGATGGCCTATCTACACCGATTGGCCGGTCAGCTTCTGCATCGCCATGCTCAGCGCGCTCGGCTATTTCGCCTGCCTCGGCCCTGGCAGGACGCTCGCATGTACACTGCGCGTGTCACGCACGCAGACCCGGGACCGTTACAAACGCAAATGGCCTCGCCGAAGCGGCGGCGCACTACGCCGTGCTCGCCGCACCGGGCACGTCAATGGCTACATCTTCACGCCTTGCTCGGTCAGATATTTCACCGCGCCCGGATGCCACGGGATCGGCGAATAGTCCTTCACCTGATTTTCAGGTCGAAGTTCTTCGCCTCGCCATGCACGGCGACCAGATCCGCCTTCTTGTCGAAGATGGTCTTGACGATGTTGTAGGCGTCCTGGTCGGACATCTTGGCGTTGGAGACCAGGATGTTCCACACCACGGTGTTCACGTTGTCGGTGGTCTGGCCCGGATAGGTGCCGGCCTTGATGGTGCTGGAGGCATAGAGGTTGCCGTATTTAGCGTTCATCTTGGCCGACGAGTTCGCCGTGATCGATCAGCTTGATCTTGACGCCGGGCGTGGCGCCGAGATCGGTCACCGCCGACGGTCGGCAGGCCGCCGACCCAGAAGAAGGCGTCGATCTTGCGGTCCTTGAGCGCGTTGACGGACTCGGCGACGCCGAGCCGTTCGCGCTTCATGTCCTTGTCCTTGTCGAGACCGGCCGCCTCGATCACGCGGAACGCCATCACCTCGGTTGCGCTGCCACCGGAGCCGGTGGAGACGCGCTTGCCCTTGAGGTCGGCCATCTTCTCGATGCCGGTGCCTTCGATCGTCACCACGTGCATCTGGTTTGGATAGAGCACCATCAGCGTGCGGACCGGCACTTCGGTGCCCTTGAATTTGTCCTGGCCCTTGTAGGCGTCGAGCGCGGCGTCGACCATCGAGAACGCGACTTCGCTGCCGCCGGAATTGATCAACTTGAGATTGTCCACCGAGCCGCCGGTGACTTCCGCGGTCGCCTGCAATGCCGGGCAGTGTCTTCGACAGCACATTGGCCAGACCTCCGCCGAGCGGATAGTAGACGCCGCCAGTCCCGCCGGTGGCGATCGAGATCGCGCGCTGCTGGGCAATCACAGCACCGGTGACCAGCATGCCGCCGAGCACCAGTGCCAAAGTCGCCAGTCTTTTGGATGGCCTATTCAACATCGATTCCTCCCTTATGCTTGCTTAATGCCGGTTTATTTCAGTCGCCGGTTTGAGCGGAACGAATTTTTGCTTTAGCAAAATAGCCAGCCCCCAAGGCCAGACCGAACGGCGCCGGATGCGGTACGTCGAGGCCGGTGATGGCTTCGGCCACGCCCTCAAGCAGGCTCGGGAACACCAGCAGCAGCCCACGACAAAAGCCAGAGCGCCCGCTCGACCTGGGTGTTCCGTCGAAATGCCCAGTTCTGCGCCGCCGCTGCAAGCGCGCCGAGACCGATGCCGGTCTTCAGCGTGACCCAGATGATGTCGTAGATCGAGCCGTCCTTCGGGATCTTCATCAGCAGGCCGACACCTTGAGGATCAAGCACGAACACGAATGGGACCAAGAAGGCCGGCAGCGTGTATTTCCACGCCTGCATGGTGGTGACGTAAGGATCTCCGCCGGTGATTGCTGCAGCCGCAAAGGGCGACAGCGCTGTGGGCGGAGACACTTCCGACAGCACCGCGTAATAGAAGATGAACATGTGCGCGGCGAAATCCGGCACGCCGAGCTTGGTCAAAGCCGGAGCGGCAATCACCGCGCAGATGATGTAGGACGCCGTCACCGGCACCGCGAGGCCGATGATCCAGACCACCAGACAAGTGTAAATCGCGGTCATCAATAGGCTGCCGCCGGCAAAATCGATGACGATGGAAGAGAACTTCAGCCCCAAGCCGGTGAGAGTGACGATGCCGACGATAATGCCTGCGGCGGCGCAGGTAGTCGCCGCGCTGAGCACGCCGATCGAGCCGTCGGCCATCGCGGCCGTCATCTTTTTTGACGAAGGTACCAGCCGCTGACCGGCGGGGGTCAGGCCGAGAATGGCCAAGGCCGCAATCAACAGCAGGATCAGCAGCGGGAAGTAGGACTCGAACAGCCGACGCAAAGGCCGATGAGCCAATCGCCGGGATGGAGAACAGCGCGGCCGCGGCGAAGCCGATCACCAGTAGCGGAATCAGCAGCTTGCGCGGACCCAAGGTAGTCTCGGGCGTCAATCCGCTCATCACGAAGGCGAGCACCGTCGAATAGAACACCGAAAGCATCGGCGAATAGCCGATCACCATAAAGATGACGACGGCAACCAGCGAGACGAAGTGGAAGCCGTAACGCCTGGTCAACATCCAGACGGACATTTCCGGCTTGAACGCCACCTCATGCGCGCCGAAGCGCAGCGCGTCGAGCTCGACCATGAAAAGGAGCGAGAGGTAATAGAGACAGGTCGGGATCGTCGCCATCCAGATCACGTCGAGATAGCTGATCTTCAGGAACTCGGCGATCAGGAAGGCGGCGGCGCCCAGCACCGGCGGCGAAATGATGGCGCCTAGACCACCCGCCGCCAGCAATCCGCCGGCGGCATTCTTCTCGAACCCGGCCTTGGTCAACATCGGCTAGGCTACGGTGCCGATCATGACCGTGGTCGCGACGCCGGAGCCCGGACGGACCGCCAAGCAGGAAGGACGACGCCACCACCGCGCGGCCCGCGCTCGACGGCTTGCTGCCCATGACTCCGAGCGAGAAGTCGATGAAGAATTTACCGGCGCCCGAATGCTGCAGGATGGCGCCATAGATCGTGAACATGATGATCAGCGTCGCCGACACGTCGACCGGAACGCCGAAGATGCCCTCCAGCGTGATGAACAGATGGCCGACCAGCCGCGCGAGATCGTAGCCGCGATGCGTCCAGGGCGGCGGCAGATCGGGTCCGAAATACGCGTAGAGGATGAAGCATACGGCGACGATGGGCATGATCCAGCCGGTAGTGCGCCGCGCCGCCTCCAGCACCAGCACGATGAAGATGGCGCCGAGGATGACGTCCCATTTTTCCGGCACCGCCGCGCGGTCGGTGAAGTCGTCGCCTTGCATGAGCGCATAGACGATGGTCGCGATCCCGAGCAGCGGCGGGATGACGTCGAACCATTGGATGCGGTTGCGGAAGCGGTCGGCGACCGGGAACAGCAGGAAGCTGAGCAGCAGCACGAAGGCGACGTGGGTGTAGCGCAGCGGTATGGTCGGCACGATGTCGTAGGCGGCGTAGAGATGGAACAAGGTCATGGCGACGGCGATCGCCGTCACGATGATGCCCGCCCAGCCGGTGAGCCGGTTGCCGGCGCCTTCTTCCTGCTGGACGTATTCCTCGGCCTTGCGCAGCGCCTTCCGCCGAAATCTCCGAATCCGACCTTGACGTCCTCAGCCATCATCCCCCCGCGCCGCTGGCATGCAGCCAGCGGAGCAAGATTTTATTGACCGGAATTTTTTCCGGTCATGTTCAAGCTACGGCTCGTGAACTTCCGCCCCTGTAGAAAGGTAACACGTTTGCCATGCGCAAAACGACGGGCCAGCGGCCCGGTGACGCTCACGACCGGTCCGTGATAGGCATGCCGCATGACCGAATCCGCAAAACGCGCGATCTGCATCGGCGAGGCGATTGTCGAACTCGCCCGCGGCGCCGACGGCCGCTTCGCGCTGGCGAGTTCCGGCGACACCTTCAACACCGCGATCTATCTGGCGCGCGCCGGGTTGCCGTGTCGCTTTCGCCAGCGCGCTCGGCGACGATCCTTATTCCGACGCGATCGTGTCGCTGGCCGCGGCCGAAGGCATCGGCACCGACCTGATCCTGCGCGCGCCCGGCCGGCTGCCGGCCTCTGGCGCTGGTCGAGACCGACAGCAAGGGCGAGCGCCGCTTCCACTACTGGCGCGAGGCGGCGCCGGCGCGCGAACTGTTCGAGCTGCCGGATTGGAGCCGCATCGCCGAAGGCCTGATCGGCGGCGCGGCTGATCTATTTTTCCGGCATCACGCTTTCGCTCTATTCCAACGTCGGGCTCGGGCGCTTCCTCGCGGCGATCGAGATGGCGCGCAAGCAAGGCGCCAAGATCGCCTTCGACGGAAATTTCCGCCCGCGCGGCTGGCACGGCGACCTCACGCGCACCCGCACCGTGTTCGCGGAGGCGCTCAAGCGCGTCGACATCGCGCTGCCGGCCTATGACGACGAAGCGGTGCTGTGGGGCGATCCCGCCCGAGGCGACGGTCGAGCGGCTGCAGGCGTTCGGCATCGGCGAAATCGTGGTGAAGAACGGCCGAACAGCGCGCTGGTCGCGGCGGCCGGCGCGCGCGAGCCGTGCCGGTGCCGGAAGTCGTGGTGCCGGTCGATACGACCGCGGCCGGCGATCGTTCAATGCCGGCTATCTCGCGGCGCGGCTCAACGGCGGAAGCCACGGGCGGCCGGCCGCGCACAAGCGCCGGCCTTGCGGCGCGGGCGATCCGCCATCGCGGCGCGATCATGCCGAGCCGAGCAGCGAGGGGCGATGTTATTGAGGGCCGTGGCCTGCGGCCCGATACCGTAGGGCGGGCAAAACCGCTCACGCGCCAGGGCACCCGCCTTTCGGTCGGGGACTGCTCCCCATTGCCGCGCCCGTAACTTGCGGGACGGGCTGTGGAAGGCCTCTACGGTATTCCGACGCAGCATCAGGCTTGGCGCCCATGCGGCGAGAAACGGCAGCGGCAGCGAGACCGCGACGCGCAGCCAGACAATGCGCGGCGGCATCGAGGGGATCTCGTAGATCAGCACCGCGGGATCGCGAACAGCGCCCAGGCAATCGTGTAGGCGATCACCTGCGGCGCGCCTGCCCCGCTCTTCAGCGCGGCGGCCCGATGGAAAAGCCGACCACCGGCCCGCCCGGGGTGAGCGCGCCGCCGAGCGTCGCGATACCAGCCCGTGAAGCCCGGTCCCGGCGCCGAACCAGGCGGCGATCAGGTGCCTGCGGCAGCACTCGGCGATAAAGCCCGAGCCGATCATGCCGATCGCGATGCGCGGCAGCAGCAGGAGGAATTCGCGCGCACGCCGACGCGCGCGCCTTGCAAACAGCGACACGGCCGCGCATGCCGCGCGAGGCCAAGCGCGGCGACGATCAGCCACAGCAGGATATCGATGAACGAGGTTCATGCGGCGTCCGCCGTTGCGCCGCCGATGAAGTTCCGGATCGCCGCGCCGCGATGCCGGCGAGGATCGGCAGCGGCAGCGAAAAGATGATGCGCCAGATCACGAAATCGGGGCCGAAGAACGGCAGCTCCCATACGAGCGCGCGGGTATAGCCGATCAGCGTCCAGGAGATAACGAAAGCCAGGCCGCGCCCGCGTCGGCGCCGAGGCAAGAAACGCGCCCGCCACCGGATAGATGGTGAACGGACCGCCCGGCAGGATAAAGCCGACGAATGTCGCGATCAGAATGCCGCGATGCCGGATTCGGGCCGACCCAGCGCGCCACGTTTCGCGCGGCAGCAGCAGCGTGACAAACGCGCCGATCAGGCAACCGGCCAGAACCTTCGGCAGCATCATGCCGAACAGGCGAGATGTCGCTGCCGAGGATGGCGAGGAAAGCTCACGCCCGTCGCGCCAATAGACCGAGCCGCGGCGGCGAAGCCACAACGGCGATCGCCGCCGTCGACCAGTCGAAGGCGCGCCGACGGCGTTTGATGGTGGGCTCTGACGGCAAGACCAGGATGAAATCCGCTGCGGGGAGCGCATCCTGCGTCCGCGCGGCCGCCCGTTCAAGACGGTCGGCCGCACGCATAGTGCAATGCGCTAATGCGCGGCGGCGGGCGACGCGGCACCGGCGGAGGCGACCAATTCGCTCTGGCGCGGCGAGCTTGCGACCGCCGCCACCGCGATCATCGCCAGCACGATTGAGGCATAGACCGGGATCATGATGCCCGCGAGTTTCTTGACGTCCTGTTTGTCCTCGGCCGAGAGCGTGACATGGACGTGAACATGGTGGCACATCGGCGCCTCCTGGAAAGCTCGAGTTTTGGACTTTAGTCCAATGCCGGCCGCCTGTCTGCCGGCGCCCGGTTGACCCTGCGCTTGCCGGCCGGTAACTTGCCCTGCGATGGGGATGGAGTCCCCCGAAACCGCCCGTAACGGCTGATGATCCTCCCCACCCGTCTTTTTAGTTTGCGCATGATCTTTTGCGAAAACCGGTCCCCATCCCCGATCGGGGTCGAGGACATGCTTTTCGGGATCATGCGCGTGGAACGGTGAGGATTTCTATCGGTCGAGCGAGGCGGATTTTCTATGTCAATTTCGCGCCGCCACGCTTCCGATCCCGCGTCGGCTTGGTGCCGCACGGGCACAATGGAGCGTGACTGATGATGGACAACATCTGGCTGGCGTCGGCGCTGTGGATCGGCCTCGCGCTTGCCTCCTCGATATCTCGATCCGGGTCGCGATGTCGGTCGCCTTGATCGAGATCATGGTCGGCGCCGTCGCCGGCAACCTGATCGGCCTGCCGCTCACGCCCTGGGTCAATTTCCTCGCCGGCTTCGGCGCGATCCTGCTGACCTTCCTCGCCGGCACCGAAATCGACAGGCGGTCGTCCGCCGCAATTTCGGGTCGAGCATCGGCATCGGCGTCGTCAGGCTTCCTCGCCCTATCTCGGCTGCTGCTGGCCGCGCATTACTTGCTCGGCTGGCCGTGGCCGCAGGCGCAGATCGCCGGCATCTCGCTGTCGACGACCTCGGTCGCGGTCGTCTACGCGGTGATGGTCGAGACCGGCTTCAACAGGACCGAGACTCGGCAAGATCATCCTCGCGGCCTGCTTCATCAACGACCTCGGCACGGTGCTGGCGCTCGGCATCGTGTTCGCGCAACTACAATATCTGGCTCGCGCTTTTCGGCGCCGCGACCGCCGTCGCACTGTGGCTGCTGCCGCAGCTTCGCCCCCTGGTTCTTCGCGCGGTCGGGCATCGGGTCAGCGAGCCCGAGACCAAGTTTGTGCTCGCTGGTCCTGTTCTGTCGCTCGGCGGCCTTGCCAATCGCCGGCAGCGAGGCGGTGCTGCCGGCCTATCTGGTCGGCATGGCGCTGGCGCCGGCTTTCATGAACGACCCCGAGCTGCCGCACCGCATGCGGATCATCGCCTTCACGATCCTGACGCCCGTTCTACTTCCTGAAGGCCGGCTCGCTGGTCGAGCTCAACGCGGTCATCGCCGGCAGCCGGCCTCATCGTCGTGTTTCTCGCGATCAAGATGGTGACCAAGTTTGTCGGCATCCTGCCGCTGACGCGCGTACTTCAGCTTCGAAGCGCGAGAGGGCATGTACACGACCCTGCTGATGTCGACCGGCCTGACCTTCGGCTCGATCTCGGCGCTGTTCGGCCTGACCAACCACATCATCGACCAGCGCAATACACGATCCTGGTGACGGCCGTGATCGGCAGCGCGGTGGTGCCGACGCTGATCGCGCAGAGCTGGTTCCAGCCAAAGTTCAAACCGCTGGAGGAAGACGCCTGATCGCGAGGAGTAAGTGCACCCCGCGAAATGGCAAAACAAAACGCGGGGCGTGGGTCGCCGCGCCATTGGCCGGGCGGCCCGCGCCCTGTCCGTTGCTGGTGGGAAATCCGAATTGTACCGCGCTCAATTGAGGAAGTGATCCAAACCAAAGATCGAGCGAAAATGCGCAATGTCCACGACGCTTCGCGTCTAGGATGCGCAAGCGCCCGCCAAAAAGGAGGGCGCCTGTCAACCTTGATCACCTGGGGATCTGGGTCGCATGCGCGCTGGGCGTCGCAGTGCTCGCAGTGGTCTTTCAACCGCGCCGATCGTTCTCTTCATGCTGTATTCCATGCTCGGCGCATACGTCGTTGTTGACATCATCGACGACGAAAGAAACCCATGATGTTGGGGCATGTGCTCCGACCCGACCCAGGGCGTCATCGGATGGCAGGCCGCTTCAGTCCATCGGGCGCAGCCCGAGCTTGTCGAGCAGCGCCATGTCGCGGTCGCGGCCCGGGGTTCGGCGTGGTGAGCAGCTTCGGGCCGTAGAAGATCGAGTTGGCGCCGGCGAGGAAGCACAGCGCCTGCGTCTCCTCGCTCATGTCCTCGCGCCCGGCCGAGAGCCGCACCACCGACTTCGGCATGGTGATGCGCGCGACCGCGATGGTGCGCACGAACTCGAGCGGATCGAGCTTCGGGCTCGGTCCGCCAGCGGCGTGCCTTCGACCTGCACCAGCATGTTGATCGGCACGCTCTCCGGATGCACCGGCAGGCTGGCCAGCGTCGCGATCATGCCGGCGCGGTCGTCCGCGCCCTCGCCCATGCCGACGATGCCGCCGCAGCAGACATGGATGCCGGCGTCGCGCACCGCGCTCGAGCGTGTCGAGGCGATCCTGGTAGGTGCGCGTGGTGATGATGTCGCCGTAATATTCCGGCGAGGTGTCGAGGTTGTGGTTGTAGTAGTCGAGGCCGGACGCCTTCAGCCGCGTCGCCTGCTCGCGGCGTCGAGCATGCCGAGCGTGGCGCAGGTCTCGAGCCCGAGCGCCTTCACGCCCTCCACCATGGCGCAGACCTGCTCGAGGTCGCGGTCCTTGGGCTCGCGCCAGGCCGCGCCCATGCAGAAGCGGCTGGCGCCGGCGGCCTTGGCGGCGCGCGCCTCGGCCAGCACCGCGTCGAGGCTCATCAGCTTCTCGGCCTTGACGCCGGTGTCGTAGCGCGCGGTCTGCGGGCAATAGGCGCAGTCCTCCGGGCAGCCGCCGGTCTTGATCGACAGCAGCGTCGAGATCTGCACCTCGGCCGGATCGAAATGCATGCCGGTGGATGCGCTGCGCCTCGAACATCAGCTCGGGAAACGGCAGCGCGAACAGCGCGCGCACCTCCGCGCGGGTCCAGTCGTGGCGGGGCCGGTTCGCAGCCGTGTGCGGCGCGATCGCGTGGGCAAGTGACATCCGTTACCTCAGTTGCGCCAGATTCTCCGGGCAGGCTCACGATCGCATTCTAACGAGGCGGCGGCAAAGTTTATTGCCGCCGAAAAGCCTGATTGCGCCGCGATTTCATCGGATTGAAGCCCAAAGGCGGCATGCTAGCCTTTTGGACGTGGAACATATGGGTAGTGCCGTGGCAAGATATATCGTCGCACTGGTGTTGCTGGCCGCCTTCGCGGGGCCTGTTTTCGCCGAGGAAGCGATACCTGACGATCCGCAGGTGCTGGAGCGCATACAAAAGAAAAAGGAAGCCGAGGCGCTTGATAAACAATACAAGTCCACGCTCAAGAGTACCAACCAGGCGACCACGCCGGTGCGCTCCGATCCGTGGCAAAATATGCGCGGGGCTGACGATTTCGAAAACTAAACGCTAACGGCCGGCTCGCATGAACCGGCAGGCGATCGGGCGAATTGTCTCGGTGCTGGCCGGCGCCGCCGTGCTGTTCGGACTGCAGCAGGGCCTCGGCCTGCAGCTCTACATCGCCATCCCGCTGGCCGTGGTCGTTTACCTCGCCGTCAAGGTCGCGTTCGGCCTGCTGTGGGGCGCCGACGACAAGGCCATGTGAATCCCGTTTAAGCGACGGCGATCGTCGCCGCAACGTTGACTTGTATCAATGTGTCGGTGCGGCTCTTAATATCGTTATTCTTTTTTGAGTTCGGGTGCGTTCCGGGGAATTACGGTCGAGGGAGAAACATATGTCCAGTTTGGCCCGGGCGGTCACGCTATGCGCCTTGATACTGCTGTCGCTAACCCCTGCCAGCGCGCAGAATTGGCCTAACAGACCGATCAAGATCATCGTCTCGCAGGCTGCCGGCGGCACGCCCGACCTGATCTGCCGGATCATCAGCGACAAGTTGTCGATCTTGTTGGGACAACGGGTCTTCGTCGAGAACCGTCCCGGCGGAGCGAATGTGGTCGGCGCAACGGTGGCCGCTCACGCACCGGCTGACGGCTACACTCTGTTCTTTGCGACCGCTGCCGCGCTGGTGAGCAATCCCCATACGTTCAAAACCTTGCCATACAATCCGGTCAATGATTTCGTCGCGGTTTCCATGGTGGCAAAGAATCCTTTCTTGATTCTCGCCAACGCCAATTTGCCGGCCAACAATCTTTCCGAGCTGGTCGCGTACGATAAGGCAAACCCCGGGAAGCTGACCTTCGCGACCGACGGGCCGAGAAATTTCTCCGGCATCCTGGCGACCTGGCTCAATAAAGTCAGCGGCGCGAACATTCTGCAGGTGCCGTACGCGACCATGCCGCAAGGCGTGCAAGACACGCTGGCGGGGCGTACCCAACTCACGATCCTGTCGCCTCCGTCGGCGGCGCCTCACATCGCCAGCGGCGCGCTCAAACCGCTGGCCATCAGCTGGACCAAGCGCTTGCCGCAATACGCGCAGGTGCCCTCGATTTCCGAAGCTTATCCCGGGGTCGAACTCACCGGTTGGTTCGTGATCGCCGCGCCGGCTGGCACGCCGGCGGACGTCATTACGCGGTTGAATTTAGAGATGGACAAGGTTCTCAAGTCTCAGGACATGGTGCAAAGGCTTGCCGACGTCGGTTTCTTTACCGAGGGCGCCGAGACACCCGAGGCAACGCGCACCTTCGTAAAAGCCCAGTATGATCTCTGGAGCAAAGTCGTTCAGGAGATCGGTCTCCAGCCGGAGTGAAGATAGCGTGCAATTCGATCAGGCCGAACGGCCAACGGGGTCGCGTTTGTTGAGGATCGAATTCCAGAATTCAAAATATTTCTGCGAATTGTCCTTGGAAAAGAGCGAAATAAAACACTGACGTCGGCTACAATATGCCGCCCGAACTGGTGGACAGGGTTTGTGCCGCACTCAGCGCGCGTTCAACGTTTTGATGTCCTTGATGCGGCAGAGGCCGCGCTGCTAGTCAGGGTGCCATGGGCGACGACGATTTCCGCGATGAGATCGCGCAACTCGAAGCACGCAGCGAGGCGCTGACGGAATTGATCGCGCGCTGCGGCAAGATTTCGCTGGCCGCCAAGCTCAGCATCGCCGCCGGAGCGATCTGGATCGTGCTCGTGTTGCTGGGAGTGATCCCATTTTTTCCCGGCACCATCATCGCCGCGCTGGCGGCCGTGATCGGCGGCACCGTGCTGTTGGGTTCGAATGCGACCACGTGGACGCAAGCCGAAGCCGACCTGCGCGCCGCCGAGGCGACGCGGGCGGACTTGATCGGGCGGATGCGGTTGCCCGTGGTGGGAGAGGAACGGCCCACGTTGAATTGAGCGCGGTACATCCCTCCCCGCTCATACCCGAGAACGCAGACATCCGGTCATCATGCTACAAAAACCCCCACCCCGTCCGAAAGAGCCTCCATGCCAGATGTCCCGCCCGACCGCCTCTGCAATGATCCACGCAGTCCCTATTTCAACGAGAAAGCGCTCGCGCGCGACGTCGGCATCCGGTTCAAGGGCGTCGAGAAATCCAATGTCGAGGAATACTGCGTCAGTGAAGGATGGATTTCGGGTCGCGGTCGGCAACGCCAAGGACCGGTTTGGCAATCCGCTAACGATCAAGCTGACCGGGAAAGTCGAGCCCTATTTCAAGAATAAGACGCCGGCATGATGAGATAGGCGAGCGTAAGGTAGAACGCCCCCTACTCCGCCGCCTGCTGCCGCGGCGTCGCCGGCTCGACCTTCGCCGCGCAGAATTTGAATTCCGGAATCTTGCCGAACGGGTCGAGCGCCGAGTTGGTCAAGATATTGGCCGCCGCTTCCACGAAGGCGAAGGGGATGAACACCACGCCGTCGGGGATGCCGTCGTCCTGGCGCGAGGCGAGGTCGACGTTGCCGCGCCGCGTGGTGACGCGCAACCTATCGCCGGGCTTGAGCCCCAGTTTCTGCAATGTGCCGCGCGACACCGAAGCAACCGCGGAAGGCTCCAGCGCGTCGAGCACGCTGGCGCGGCGCGTCATGGCGCCGGTGTGCCAATGCTCGAGCTGGCGGCCGGTGGTGAGGATGAACGGATAGTCGTGGTCGGGCGTCTCGTCGGGCGGCGTGAGCTTGGCCGCCACCAGTTTGCCGAAGCCGCCCGGGCGCGGGAAACCCTTGTCGAACACGACGTCGCGGCCGGGCTGATCGGGCGCGTCGGTCGGATAAGTGACGTGATACTCGCGCTCGACGCGCTCCCAGGTGATGTTGTCGAGCGCCGGCATCAGGCGCGCCATTTCCTCGAACACTTCGCTGACGTGTTTGTAATTCCACTTCTCGCCCATGCGCTGGGCGAGATCCTGCACGATCCACAAATCCTGGCGCGTGTCGCCCGGCAGCGGCAGCGCCTTGCGGCCCATCTGCACCTGGCGGTTGGTGTTGGTGACGGTGCCGTCCTTCTCCGGCCAGGCGGACGCCGGCAGGATCACGTCGGCATAGGAGCAGGTCTCGGTGAGGAAGATGTCCTGCACCACCAGATGCTCGAGATGGGCGAGCGCGCCGCGCGCGTGGTTGAGATCGGGGTCGGACATCGCGGGATTCTCGCCCATGATGTACATGCCCTTGATCTCGCCGGCGTGCACCGCGTCCATGATCTCGACCACGGTCTTTCCCCGATTCGGATCGAGCTTCTTGCCCCAGGCCTTTTCGTATTTGGCGATCTGCTCAGGGTTCTCCACCGACTTGTAGTCGGGGAAGAACATCGGAATGAGGCCGGCGTCGGAAGCGCCCTGCACGTTGTTTTGCCCGCGCAAGGGATGCAGGCCGGTACCGGGGCGGCCGACCTGGCCGGTGATCAGCGCGAGCGCAATCAAACAGCGCGCATTATCGGTGCCGTGCGTGTGTTGCGACACGCCCATGCCCCAGAAAATGATGGCGCTTTCGGCACGCGCGTAATTGCGCGCCACCTCGCGCAGCGTGTCGGCCGGAATGCCGCAGATCGGCGCCATCTCGTCCGGAGTGAAATCCTTGATGCTCTCGGCGAAAGACTCGAAGCCTTCGACGTAAGTCTGCACGTATTGCTGGTCATACAGCTTCTCGGTGACGATGACGTTAAGCATGGCGTTGAGCATCGCCACGTCGGTGCCGTTCTTGAACTGCATCATCTGCCAGGCGTGGCGTTTGAGCGCCTGCCCGCGCGGATCCATCACGACGAGCTTGGCGCCGCGCTTGGCCGCCTGCTTGAAGAAGGTGGCGGCGACCGGATGGTTCTCGGTCGGGTTGGCGCCGATCACGATGATAAAATCTGAATTCTTGCACTCGTTGAAGGTAGCGGTCACCGCCGCCGAACCGACGCCTTCGAGCAGCGCCGCCACCGAGGAGGCGTGGCAGAGCCGCGTGCAGTGATCGACATTGTTGGAGCCGAAGCCGGTGCGCACCAGCTTCTGGAACAGATAGGCCTCTTCGTTTGAGCCCTTGGCCGAGCCGAAACCTGCAAGCGCGCGCGGGCCGTCGCGGTCGCGGATTTTCTTCAAGCCCGACGCGGCGCGCTCCATCGCCTCTTCCCAGCTGGCTTCGCGGAAATGCGTGAACGGATTGGCCGGATCGACCAGATCGTCGGCGGCCTTAGCCACGCCGTCCTTGCGCACCAGCGGCTTCATCAGGCGCTGCGGATTGCTGACATAGTCGAAACCGAAGCGGCCCTTGACGCACAGGCGCTGCTGGTTGGCCGGGCCGTCGCGGCCGGTGACGTAGAGCAGCTTGTCGTCTTTGATCTTGTAAGTGAGCTGGCAGCCGACGCCGCAATAGGGGCACACCGAGTGCACCTCGCGGTCGGGGAATTCGGTCCGCACGTTCTTGGCGTCGACCAGGGTCGCCGGCATCAGCGCCCCGGTCGGGCAGGCCTGCACGCATTCGCCGCAGGCGACGCAGGTGGAGGCGCCCATCGGGTCGTCGAAGTCGAACACGATCTTCTCGCCGTGGCCGCGGCCGGCCATGCCGATGACGTCGTTGACCTGCACTTCGCGGCAGGCGCGCACACAGAGATTGCACTGGATGCAGGCGTCGAGATTGACCGCCATAGCCGGATGGCTGCGGTCGGCCTCAGGATGATGGCGCTTGCCGAAGCGGCTGGCGCCGATGCCCATGCGGTCGGCCCAGGCCCAGAATTTCGAATGCGAGTCATGCGCGACTTTGCGCTCGGGCTGGTCGGAAATCAGCAGCTCGAACACCATTTGCCGCGCGGTCTTGGCGCGCTCGGAGGCCGCTTTCACCTTCATGCCTTCGCTCGGCTTGCGGATGCAGCTCGCGGCGAGCACGCGCTCGCCCTCGATCTCCACCATGCAGGCGCGGCAATTGCCGTCGGCGCGGTAGCCGGGCTCGGGCGAATAGCACAGATGCGGGATGTCGATCCCTTGGCGCTTGGCCACCTGCCAGATGGTCTCGCCCTCGAGCGCCTCGACTTCCTTGCCGTCGAGGATGAATTTCACCGATTTGCCAGCGCCGTTGCCTGCGGTCATGGGTTGCTGCTTTCTATCACCAGGTTCCCAGCGGCATTTTCAGTTCTTCCGGAAAATACTTTAGCACACATAATAGCGGGTTAGGCGCGGCCTGGCCGAGGCCGCAGATCGAGGCGTCGCGCATGGCGGACGAGAGTTCCGTCAGCAGGCTTGCGTCCCAGGGGCCCTGCGCCATCAGCTTGACCGCTTTTTCGGTGCCCGCCCGGCAGGGCGTGCACTGGCCGCAGGATTCGTCCTCGAAGAACTTCATCAGATTGAGCGCGACCGCCTTCATGTCGTCCTTGTCGGACAGAATGACAACCGCGTGCGAGCCGACGAAGCAGCCGTATTTTTCCAAGGTTCCGAAATCGAGCGGCTCGTCGGCCATGGAGGCCGGCAGGATGCCGCCGGAGGCGCCGCCCGGCAGATAGCCCTTGAAGGTTTCGCCGTCGATCATGCCGCCGCAGAATTCCTCGATCAATTCGCGCGCGGTGACGCCGGCCGGCGCCAGCACCACGCCCGGCTTTTTCACGCGGCCCGACACCGAGAAGCTGCGAAAACCTTTCCGCTCGCGGCGGCCTTGTGCGGTCATCCATTCGGCGCCCTTCTCGACGATGTCGCGCACCCAGTAGAGCGTCTCGACGTTTTGCTCGAGCGTCGGGCGGCCGAACAAGCCGACCTGCGCGACGTAAGGCGGGCGGTGGCGCGGCAGGCCGCGCTTGCCTTCGATCGATTCGATCATCGCCGATTCTTCGCCGCAGATGTAAGCGCCGGCGCCGCGCCGCAGATGCAGCTTGGTGTGCGGGGATAACCCGGCCTTCTCAACCTTCTCCAATTCCTGCGCCAACATCAGCCGCAGTTCGGGATACTCGTCGCGGATATAGAGATAAGTGTCCGGCGCCTCGACCACCCAGGCCGCGATCAGCATGCCCTCGATGAAACGGTGCGGGTCGCGCTCGAGATAAAAGCGGTCCTTGAAGGTGCCGGGCTCGCCTTCGTCGGCATTGACGGCGAACAGGCGAGGCGCGGGTTCGGCGCGCACCAATTGCCATTTGCGCCCCGCGGGAAATCCGGCGCCGCCAAGGCCGCGTAGGCCGGCGTCGCTCACGAGCTTGATCAGCTCGTCGCGCGTGCGTGTGCCGGCGAGGCAATCCTTCAGCAGCGCGTAGCCGCCGGCTTTCTGGTAGGCGGCAAAATCGGCGCCGGGATGCCAAGCGTGCGGATGCTTGTTGGCTTTCACGTCGGCGGCAACTGTGTCGGCAGTGGCCTGGAACGTTTGCAAATGGCCAACCGCGGCGACCGGCGCGCGGTCGCAGGCGCCCATGCAGGGCGCGCGCACCACGCGCACATCTTTGCCCAATATCGCCGGTAATTTCCTCAGCAGCGCCTCCGCGCCAGCCATGGCGCAGGACAGCGAATCGCAGACGCGCACGGTGATGGCCGGCGGCGCCGGGCCGTCCTTAACCACGTCGAAATGCGAATAGAAGGTCGCGACCTCGTAGACTTCGGTTTGTGCCAGCTTCATCTCGGCGGCGAGCGCTGTGAGATGCGCGGCGGAGAGATGTCCGTAACGGTCCTGGATCAGATGCAGATGTTCGATCAGCAGATCGCGCCGGCGCGGCCGGTCGGTGAGCAGCGCGCGCACCTCGTCGAGCGCCGCCGGGTCGATCTGACGGCCCTTGGGCGTACGCGGCGGCCGACGGCGGCCGCCGGTCTTTGGCTGCTGCTCAACCGCATTCATCAAGCCACCTTCACGCTCATATGCCCGAACATGGCCTTCTTCGCTTCCTCGTCGAACTCGGTCTTGAACTTGTGCTTGTCCTTGAGCGCGTTCGCGCGCGCCGCCGCAGGCCGGGCGGAAATCTCGTCGACCAGGCGCTTCAGATTGGGAAACTTGGCCCAGTGTTCTGCGCCGAGCGCGTTCGGAATGAGCCGCGCCCAGCCCCACACCGCCATGTCGACGATGGTGTAGGTGTCGCCGAGCACGTATTTCTGTTTGGCCAGACGCGCGTCGAGAATGGCGTAGTGGCGCTGCGTCTCGTACATATAGCGATTGATGGCGTATTCGTTCTTCTCGGGCGCATAATTGCGGAAATGCACCGACTGGCCGGAGAACGGCCCGACGCCGGAGGCAACGAACATCAGCCACGACAGCAGCTCGCCGCGCGCTTTGTCGCCCTTGGGCGGCAGGAATCTTCCGGTCTTCTCGGCGAGGTAAAGCAGGATGGCGTTCGAGTCGAACACGGTGGCGTCGCCGTCGACGATCGCCGGCACCTTGGCGTTGGGATTGATCGCCAGATATTCCGGCTTGTGCTGCTCGCCTTTGCGGGTATCGACCGGGATCGCCTCATAGGGCAGCCCTGTTTCCTCGAGCATGAGCGCGACCTTCATCGGGTTGGGCGCGCCGCTATAGTAGAATTTGATCATTATTCGTCCTCGGTTCGGATTTGTTAGAACAGCCCGACGATCTTGCCGTCGGCGCCGACATCGATTGAATCGGCCGCCGGCACTTTCGGCAGGCCGGGCATGGTCATGATCTCACCGCAGATCGCCACCACGAATTCGGCGCCGGCGGACAGCCGCACTTCACGCACGTTGATGATGTGATCGTTGGGCGCGCCCTTTGAATCGGCGTTGGTCGAGAAGCTGTACTGGGTCTTGGCGACGCAGATTGGCAACTTGCCGTAACCCATCTCCTCCCAGGACTTGAGCTGGCCCTTGACCGCTTTGTCGGCGGTGACCGCCTTGGCGCGATAGATTTCCCTGGCGATGGTCTCGATCTTCTCGAATAGCGGCATCTCGTCGGGATAGAGCAGCTTGAGCTTGCTCGCTCCGCTGTCGCAGATCTTCACCACCGCGCGGGCAACATCGGCAGCGCCCTCGCCGCCCATCGCCCAGTGGTCGGCCATGATCGCCTCGACACCGAGCTTGGCGCAGGCGCTCTTGACCAGATCGATTTCCGCCGGGGTGTCGGCCGAGAAGCGGTTGATCGAGATCACCGGCTGGATGCCGAACTTCTTCACGTTCTCGACGTGACGCTGCAGATTGGCCATGCCGGCATCCAGCGCCTTGAGGTCTTCCTTCTTGAGGTCGGCCTTCTGCACTCCGCCATGCATCTTGAGCGCACGGATGGTGGCGACCAGCACCACGCAGTCGGGCGAAAGACCCGCCTTGCGGCACTTGATGTCGATGAATTTCTCGCCGCCGAGATCGGCGCCGAAGCCGGCTTCGGTGACGACATAGTCGGTGAGCTTGAGCGCGGTGGTGGTCGCCGTCACCGAGTTGCAGCCATGCGCGATGTTGGCGAACGGCCCGCCATGGATGAAGGCGGGCGTGCCTTCCAGCGTCTGCACCAGATTCGGCGCAATCGCCTCCTTGAGCAGCGCCGTCATGGCCCCGTGCGCCTTGAGGTCCTTGGCGAGCACCGGCTTGCGCTCGCGGGTATAGCCGACGATGATTTTGCCGAGCCGCTCCTTCAAGTCGTCGATATCCCTGGCCAGGCAGAAGATCGCCATGACTTCGGAGGCGACCGTGATGTCGAAGCCGGCCTCGCGCGGATAGCCGTTGGCGACGCCGCCGAGCGAACAGACGATCTCGCGCAGCGCGCGGTCGTTCATGTCCATGACGCGGCGCCAGGCGACGCGGCGACTAGTCGATGCCGAGCGCGTTGCCCCAATAGATGTGATTGTCGATCAGCGCCGACAGCAGATTGTGCGCCGACGTGATGGCGTGGAAGTCGCCGGTGAAATGCAGATTGATGTCTTCCATCGGAACGACTTGCGCGTAGCCGCCGCCGGCGGCGCCGCCCTTCATGCCGAAGGACGGGCCCGAGCGATGGTTCGCGCAGGCACAGCATCGCCTTCTTGCCGATGTGAGTTGAGCGCGTCGGTGAGGCCGACGGTGGTGGTGGTCTTGCCTTCGCCCGCCGGCGTCGGCGTGATCGCGGTCACCAGGATCAGCTTGCCGTTTTTCTTGTCTTTGAGCGATTTCACGTAATCCATCGACACCTTGGCCTTGTAGTGGCCATAGGGCTCGAGGTTTTCGGCGGCGATGCCGAGTTTCTCCTTGGCCAGCTCGATGATCGGCCGCTTCTTGGCGTTTTGCGAAATTTCGATGTCGGATTTCGGTGACTGATGCTGCGAGGCGGGCATGGGTGCTTTCCGTTCAATGCAAGTGCGGTGAGCCGGCGATTTAGGGTTTTGTCGTCGTGCAAATCAGGTGAACCTCGCCCCGGTGGCGAGCTTGGCGGTCGCGATGAACTCGGACGCGTCGATCTTCTTGGCGCCTTCGGGCTGCACGCGGGTGACCTTGAAGCGGCCGTCGGCGCAAACGACAACGAAACCATCGCTCTCGATCGCGACGATCTCGCCGAGCTTGCCGGCGATGCCCTTGGGGTCCTTGGCCGGCAGCGGCTTGGCGTCGAAAATCTTGACGGTCTTGCCGTCGAGCGTGGTCCAGGCGCCGGGCGCCGGATTGCAGCCGCGGATCAGCGGGTCGATCTGGCGCCAGGACTTGCCCCAGTCGATCTTGGCATTGCCCGGCCCGCAGCGGCCTTCATAAGTGGCCTTCGATTCGTCCTGCTTGATGCGCGGCGCCTTGCCGGCTTTGACGAGATCGACCAACTCCAGCATCGCCTCGACGCCCATGGGGAACAAGCGGTCGAAATAAACCGTGCCGAGGGTGTCGGTGGCGGAGATCGGAGTTTTCTTCTGAACCAGGACGTCGCCGGTATCGAGACCGTTGTCCGGCCAGAAGATCGACAGGCCGGCTTCCTTTTCGCCCATGATGATTTGCCAGTTGATGGCGGACGCGCCGCGGTAGGCCGGCAGCAGCGAGGGGTGATACTGGATCGAGCCATGCGTCGGCGCATTGAGGAATTCCTCCGGCACGAACAAGGTCACGAAGGCCATGACCTGCAGGTCGGGCTTGAGCGCCTTGAACTCGGCCAGGACTTCCGGCGTTTTATACGAGGCCGGCTGCATTACCTTCAGGCCGGCGGCAAGCGCCGCTTCCTTTAAGGGGTCGGCCTTGGCGCCCTCTTTTTCCGGCGCGACATAAACCGCGACGACTTCCTCGCCGCGCTTGAGCAGCGCTTCCAGCACGGCCTTGCCGAACGCCTGCTGGCCGTGGACTACGATACGCATAATGACTCTCCCCGTATTTTCTTACTTGTCCCGGGCGCTGCGCAACGCGAAGCGGTGCGCTGCAGAACCGGGACCCTAACAAGCTCCGCGTACGCGACGGTCCCGGATCAGCGGTGCATCACTTCGTGCTACACCGCGTCCGTGACAATAAAGCTTAGGCCGCCGCTTTCGACTTGTCTGGCGCCGTGATCGCGCCCGAGCCCTTGATCTCTGCGAGCTCCTTCGCCGAATAGCCCAGCACCTTGGTCAGGATTTCGTCGGTGTGCTCGCCGAGCAACGGCGAGCGCCGCACGTCGGCGGGCGAATCCGACATCTTGATCGGATTGCCGACGGTCAGGTACTTGCCGCGGGTCGGATGGTCGACCTCGACGACGGTGCCGGTCGCGCGCAGCGATTGCTCCTCGGCGATTTCCTTCATCGACAGGATCGGCCCGCACGGGATGTCGTGCTTGTTGAACAGATCCATGGCCTCGAACTTGGTCATGGTCATGGTGAACTGCTCGATGCGGGCGAAGATCGCCTTTAGTTTCGGCAACCGCGCCTTCGGCGTGGCGTATTCCGGATCGGTTTTCCAGGTCGGCTCGGCGATCACGTCGCAGATCTCGTTCCAGACCGGCGCCTGGGTAATGAAATAGAGATATGCGTCGGGGTCGTTCTCCCAGCCTTTGCACTTGACGATCCAGCCCGGCTGACCGCCCCCGGAGTTGTTGCCGGCGCGCGGCACCGCTTTGCCGAACGGAACGCCCTCGCCGTATTGGCTGTATTCGGTGAGCGGGCCTTTTTCGATGCGCTGCTGGTCGCGCAATTTCACGCGCGCGAGATTGAGCACGCCGTCCTGCATGGCGCATAGCACCTTCTGGCCGCGGCCGGTGCGATTGCGCTGATAAAGCGCCGACATGATGCCGAGCGCGAGATGCAGGCCGGTGCCGCTGTCGCCGATCTGCGCGCCGGTGACCAGCGGCGGACCTTCGCGGAAACCGGTGGTCGAGGCCGAACCGCCCGCGCATTGCGCGACGTTCTCATAGACCTTGCAGTCCTCGTAGGGACCGGGGCCGAAGCCCTTGACCGAGGCGACGATCATGCGCGGGTTATGCTTGTGGATGTAGTCCCAGGTCAGGCCCATGCGGTCGAGTGCGCCAGGGGCAAAATTCTCGACCAACACGTCGCAGGTTTTGATCAGCCGGTTGAGGATATCCATGCCCTTGGGATGCTTGGAGTCGATGGTGATCGACCGCTTGCTGCCGTTGAGCATGGTGAAATAGAGGCTGTCGGCGCCCGGCACGTCGCGCAGTTGCCCGCGCGTGATGTCGCCGGCGCCCGGACGCTCGACCTTGATCACGTCGGCGCCCATGTAGGCGAGCAACTGGGTACAAGTCGGGCCCGACTGCACGTGCGTGAAGTCGAGAATGCGCAAGCCATCGAGCGCGCGGCCGGCCTGCCCGTAGGGCTTGCTGCTCGGCTTCGGCAAGTTATTCGATTTGCCGTTGCCGTTTGCCTTCTTGGCGGCAAGCTTCACTACCTTGCGGACGGATTTTTTTGCCGCGGCTTTCGCCTTGGCGGGTTTCTTCGCTTTGTTCTTGGCCATCTTACGTCCTCCACTATCTCCAACTATGTCCCTGAAGCGCGGTCGCGCGGGGGACGCTTTGAATTGCAGTTACTTCGCGCGATTTATTTCTTCTTGAGCGCGCTTTGCGGATTGAGGTTGCCGATGCGGCCGCTTTCGCTGCCGGCTGCCGGGTCGAGCACCGCGTTGATGAGGGTCGGTTTGCCGGAATCCATCGCCTCGTTCACGGCGCGCTTGAGCTCATCGGGTGACGTCGCATTGACGCCGACGCCGCCGAAGGCCTCCATCATCTTGTCGTAGCGCGAGCCTTTGACGAAGACGGTAGGCGCCGGATCCGAACCGCCGCCGCGATTGACGTCGGTGCCGCGATAGATGCCGTCGTTGTTGAAGATGACGACGCAGACCGGCAGCTTGTAGCGGCAGATCGTCTCCACCTCCATGCCGGAGAAGCCAAAGGCGCTGTCGCCTTCGATTGCGAGCACCGGCTTGCCGGTCTCGATCGCGGCGGCGATGGCATAGCCCATGCCGATGCCCATGACGCCCCAGGTGCCGACGTCCAGGCGCTTGCGCGGCTGATACATGTCGATCACGCCGCGCGTGAGATCGAGCGCATTGGCGCCTTCGTTCACCAGGATGGCGTCCGGCCGCTCCTTGACGATGGTGCGCAGCACGCCGAGCGCGCCGTGGTAGTCCATCGGCGTGTTGTTGTTCATCAGACGCGGCGCCATTTTGGTGACGTTCTCTTCTCTCTTTTTGCTGATTGCGTCGGTCCAGTCGGCCGGCGGCGCCGGCCACTTGGCTCCCATGCCCTCGAGAAGAGACGACACGCAGGAGCCGATATCGCCGACCACAGGAGCGACGATCTCGACGTTCGAGTCCATCTCCTTGGGCTCGATGTCGATCTGGATGAACTTCTTCGAATGCGGCTCACCCCAGTTCTTGCCCTTGCCGTGCGACAGCAGCCAGTTGAGGCGCGCGCCGATCAGCATGACGACGTCGGATTCCTTCAGCACGGTCGAGCGTGCAGCGCCCGCACATTGCGGATGGGTGTCGGACAGCAGGCCCTTGGCCATGCTCATCGGCAGGAACGGAACGCCGCTCTTCTCGACCAAAGCGCGGATATCGTCATCGGCCTGCGCGTAGGCCGCGCCCTTGCCGAGAATGATCAGGGGACGCTTGGCGCTCTTGAGCACGTCGAGCGCGCGCTTGATCGCAGCCGGGGCGGGAATTTGGGCCGGCGCGGCGTCGATCACCTTCACCAGCGACTTCTGTCCGGCCTCCGCGTCCATCACCTGACCGAAAAGCTTTGCCGGCAGATCGAGATAGACGCCGCCCGGACGCCCCGAGACAGCCGCGCGGATCGCGCGCGCCACGCCGATGCCGATGTCCGCAGCATGCAGCACGCGGAAGGCCGCCTTGCAGAGCGGCTTGGCGATCGCCAGTTGGTCCATCTCTTCATAGTCGCCCTGCTGCAGATCGACGACTTCGCGCTCGGACGAGCCCGAAATCAGAATCATCGGGAAGCAGTTGGTCGTGGCATTGGCCAGCGCCGTCAGGCCATTGAGGAAGCCCGGAGCCGACACCGTCAAGCAGATGCCGGGCTTTTTCGTCAGGAAGCCGGCGATCGCCGCGGCATTGCCAGCGTTCTGCTCGTGCCGGAACGAGATGACGCGGATGCCTTCCGCCTGCGCCATACGGCCGAAGTCCGTGATCGGGATGCCGGGCACACCGTAGATCGTCTTGATGTCGTTGAGCTTGAGCGCATCGATGATGAGGTGAAAGCCGTCCGTCAGCTCCCGCTCTGCTCCGGCCGGATTGGTTGCGGGTTTCTCTTTTACTGCTGCGTCAGCCATGGAATTCTCCCTTGTCCGGTATCGTCGGGCTTTCAGTCCAGATAATCGGCAAACCGCGCCACGTGGTCGGCCAGGCCGAGCGCGTGATCGCGCACCAGTTCTTCCGCGCGATCGGTCGCGCGCGCTTCCAGAGCTTCGATGATGTTCATGTGGTCGCGGATTGAACGGTCCGCGCGATCCTTCTCGCCGATGGTCTTGCGCCGGATCATGCGCATATGGGTGAACAGATTTTCGGCGAGGTCGATCAGCACCCGGTTGTGACTGAGCCGGATGATGCTCTGGTGGAATTCGATATTGACGTCGGAATATTCGTCGAGATGGGCGCGCAGCTTGCCGTTCTCGAACGTCGTGAACATCCGGCGCAAGCCGGCGATTTCCGGATCGCTCGCGTTCTGCGTGATCAGCCGCGCCGCCATGCTTTCCAGCGCCGCCCAGGCGGTGATCATCTCGATCACCTCGCGCTTGGTCTTGCGCACCACATAGATGCCGCGGCGCGGCACCGAGCGCACGAAGCCTTCGCTTTCGAGCTGCGCCATCGCTTCGCGCACTGGCGTGCGGCTGATGCCGAAGTCGTGCGCCAGCTTGCGCTCGTCAAGGCGGATGTCGTCGCGGTTACGATAAATGTCCATCGCCACGATGGCATTCTTCAGCGCGGCATAGGCCTTGTGCTTGAAGCTCGGCGTGACGTCGATGGGCGCCAATGCCGGCTGCGCTGCCGCCGGCGGGCGGGCCGCGGCGGCCGGACGCGAACGCATACTGACGCGGCGGGGCAATCGACTAGGGTTACTCATGGCTGGTATACAATATGCCAGATGCGCCCGACCGCGCAACCGCCTTGTGAACAACGCGCGATGGCGCCGGTTCCTCAGGGAAAAGCCGCCCGCGGGATTTCCCGCGAGCGGCTCTTTTTAACGGCCGTTCGTTCAGCCCTTGGCCATGGTCTTGACGCGCATTGGCTTGAGCACGAACAGCGCCATGAACGCGGCGACGATATTCAGGATCGCCGCGACATAGAACACCGCGTGCCAGCTACCGGTTGCCGAGGTCAGCACGTTGGCCAACGGGACCAGCAGGGCTGCCGTGCCTTTGGCGGTGTAGAGCATGCCGTAATTCGTGGTGGCGAATTTGCGGCCATAGATGTCGGTGCTGGTCGCCGGGAACAGCGAATAAATTTCGCCCCAGGCGAAGAACACCAGACCGGAGAGGATCACGAACAGCACCGGATTGCCCGCGGCCAAAAGCAGCGCATAGATGCCAACGCCCTCAACGAAGAAGGCGAGAAACATCGTGTTCTCTCGGCCGATATGGTCTGAGACCCAGCCGAAGAACGGCCGGCATATGCCGTTGAGTACGCGGTCGATGGTCAAGGCGAAGGTGAGCGCCGGCAGCGTCAATCCGAGGAGCGAAACCGGAATGGTGGCAACCTTATAGTCATTGGCGATGGGAGCCAACTGTGCGATCGCCATCAGGCCGCCGGCGCCGACCATGACGAACATCGCGTACATCACATAAAACACCGGCGTCTTGAGCACCTCCGACGGCATATAATCGCGCCGCGTCTGTTGCACGGCAGGTGCGGCAGGTGCCGCCACTTCGCCCGCTTCCGGCGCCCGCAGGAACAACGCGACGATCATCACGATGATGCCCTGGCCCAGACCGAACCAGAGGAAAGCCGACTGATAGCCGCTACTGTGGATCATGTTGGCGATTGGAATCACGGTCAGCGCGGAGCCCGCGCCGAAGCCTGCCGCCGTCAAGCCGGCTGCCAAACCGCGCCGGTCGGGGAACCACTTGAGCGCGTTGCCGACCGATCCGCCGTAGATCACGCCGGCGCCGATGCCGCCGATGGCGGCGCCGACATAGAGCAGGAAGAGCGAGTTGGCCATCGAATTGATGACCCAGGCGATCGCGACTAGTGCGCCGCTGCCGCAGATCATGATCTTCGGTCCGAACTTGTCGATCAGGTAACCCTCGATCGGCACCAGCCAGGTCTCGGTCAGCACGAAGATCGTGAAGGCGACTTGGATCGCCGCCCGGCCCCAGTGATATTTTTGGTCGATCGGATTGACGAATAATGTCCAGCCATATTGCAGGTTGGCGATCATTACCATGCAAAGAATGCCGAAGATGAGCTGTCCCCAGCGCGTCGCTTCAGACACTTTGGCCGTTGGCGCGGTGCCCGCTGCTACAGTCATTGAATCCTCCCGTCGTTTTCGGTCAACCCCGAATGATTTTTCAGCATCATCACATTCTGGGATAATGCCGTTTTGCCTAGCCCCATTAGCAACATTTTAGAGCAAATGCAGGCCAAGATTGTAGATTTATCGTAGCAAAGTTTGAACCTTTGGAAAAAGGTAAATTTTCGCAATCAGTTAGAAAGTGCAATGCAGCAAATCCGGCCAACGATACGACTTTGGGCTAGTTTTTGGGCCGTGTAACACGCCCAGGCGCAAATGCTTTCCGCGACCAGTCCATTGTCACGCCTGACAACGCCACCACAAATGCGGTATGCGCTGACCCTGCGTTCCAAGGGCGGCATACTGATGACAATATTGGCCCGTACACAATTCGCCGGCGCGGTCTGCAACCCGGCGGCCCCGATAACGCATTGTCCCATGCCCCATGACTGACGCAGTTGAGACGGCCCCGCCGAATACGAGCGAACGCCGCCGGCCGCGACCGGCCGCGTTTCTCGATCGCGACGGCGTGCTCAATGTCGATCGCGGCTACACTTTCAAACCTGAGGATCTCGAGATGATACCGACCGCTGCCGCGGCGGTGCGGTTGTTGAACGATGCGGGATATTACGTGATCGTGGTCACCAACCAGTCGGGGGTCGCGCGAGGATTTTATAGCGAGGCCGCGGTGAAGTTATTCAACTCACATCTGCAAGAACTCTTGAAGGCCGAAGGCGCCCATATCGACGCGTTCTACTATTGCCCGCATCACCCGGATGGAGCGGTCAAGGAATTGGCGATTCCGTGCCGCTGCCGGAAGCCGCAACCCGGCATGCTCGAACAGGCGGCGCGCGACTGGCCGATCGACCTCGGCCGCAGTTTCCTGATCGGCGACAAGAACCACGACCTGGCTGCCGCCAGCGCATTTCACATTCGCGGCGTTAAATTCGATGCGCAGGCCGGCACGCTGGAGAATTTGGTGCGCAGGGAACTGACGCTACGCGCGGGCTTATAAGTCGGCAGCAAATGGTGCCTGGCCGGACTCGCATGACCATCTTAAGATGCTGATTTAACGATAATATTTGAAAGGCCAAGAGCAGCGATACCAACGGCGATACCAACAAAAAATTTTCGCAGGTCTTCAACAACTTCGGGCACGGAAGCGACCCGTTCGATCGTCGCTGTCGCATCATGGCCGAGCGAAGCCCAACGCCGAATAGCGTGGAGACCTAATCTGAGCGTGACGATGTTGGCTAGCAAACTCGAACTTTCGCTGGCGCAGGCGCTCGCCGAGGACCCGCACACCATCACTCCCGATTAGTTTGCGGCGATCAATTGCGCGTTGGTTTAGTGCCTAGGGGACCTGGAACTGAACGGCACATCTAATGCCAGCAGGAATATTGCCTTCCTCGTTCGGCAGAGAGGCAGTAACCTGGAACGTGCCAGTTGCAGTTGATTGTTTTTGAGGGCGTTCTGAATTAACGCACGGCAAATCGCTACAAGCCGGGAGCCGGTGTCACGCACGCAGCCTGCCAACGACTGATCGGTTGCGCGGTCACCGGTGCTCGCTGACTGCTTCCTGCCGATATGATATGCTAGTGGCTCCTTGTAGAGGAGAACGGCTTCCATGGCATGCCGCCAATTGCGGGCGCAAAGTCGACCGGCACTGCCACGCAGATCAATGAAAGAATCAGCTAGGCCACCCGATGGGAGGAGGCAATGTCCGTCGAAAGCATTCTGAGGCGGAAGGGTACCGACGTCACAACAATAGCCCCGGAAGCCAGCATCAAGCGTGCGGCGGACTGGCTTCGCGCAAAGAATATCGGCGCTCTCGTGGTGACGAGTGGGGACGCAGTTCTTGGTCTCATTTCCGAACGTGAAATCGTTCACGCACTTTCTCGCTACGGCGAGACAGCCGGGTCGATGCCTGTGAAGGAAATCATGCAATACGGCGTGACCACCGTGTCGCCGGACGAGAGTGTCAATCGCGTGATGCACCTGATGACGCACCATCGCATGCGCCATATGCCGGTGTTACGCGACGGCAGGCTTGCCGGTATCATCAGCATCGGCGATGTAGTCAAGCATCGCCTGGACGATCTAGAGCTTGAGACGAACGTACTACGCGATGCCTACAACGCCAGTCGTTGACGCCCGAGGCTTTGCAAAAATGGCCTGTTTGCATCAGGAATTATATGTAGATTGAGATACCCCTAAAAGGGAATGAACAAATCTCGCCACTAAGCGTTTATTTATGACAGGTCGCGCCTGTAGCCTGTGAAGGACACGGCTATGGTCGAGAAATTTCCACCGCCATACCAATTAACGACTAGGCCCTGCACAGTCCATGCGGGCCGTCATCGCTGGGTTATTACTTCGAACGGTAAGCCTATCGCGACATCAGAGGATTCATTCGAGACTTCGGAATTGGCTCATATGGATGGGCGTATTGCCTTCGAGAGGCTTGTAAAGTCGTCGAGGATTGGCGAGTGAATCATCGCATTATGCGCGTTAGTTATGATAGGTCGCGCCGCTCGCTCGGCAACGAGCGCACGCTCTTGCCAAAAATCTCAAGCGGAAAGGTCCATTACCGCTGCGTCACGCAAGCGCTCGCGATCACGTTCGCCCTGTGCTGCAGGTGCTGACCCTGAAATTGGCCTCAAAATCCCGCAGCGCCGTCTTAAATCACGTCCCGCAACCAGAGTTGTGCAATGACCGAAACTGCTGAACGGATTGTTCTTGCCTCGCGGCCGGTAGGGGAACCGACGCTAAACAATTTTCGCTTGGAAGAACTTCCGATCCCACAGCCCGGACCGGGCCAGATGCTGTTGCGCACGCTGTGGCTTTCACTCGACCCCTACATGCGCGGCCGGATGAGCGATGCGCCGTCCTATGCCAAGCCTGTTGGCATAGACGAGGTGATGGAGGGCGGTACGGTCAGCGAAGTGGTTGCTTCAAACGTTCCCCGGTTCGCCAGGGGTGATATCGTTGTAGGCCGTACCGGTTGGCAGACCTTCGCGCTGTCCGATGGCTCCAGCTTGCAAAAGGTCGAGCCCACGCGAGCGCCAATTCAGACCGCACTCGGCGTCCTCGGGATGCCGGGTATGACCGCTTACATGGGATTGCTAGAGATTGGCAAACCCGCCGCTGGTGAAACTGTGGTGGTAGCCGCAGCTTCGGGTGCAGTCGGGTCGGTCGTCGGCCAGATCGCCCGGATCAAGGATGCCCGCGCGGTTGGCATCGCGGGCGGACCAGATAAATGCCGGTACGTGACCGAGGAACTTGGCTTCGATGCCTGCATCGACCATAGGGCACCCGATTTCATCGCCCGTCTTGCCGCAGCGTGCCCGAAAGGTATCGATGTCTATTTCGAGAATGTCGGCGGCGCGGTATTTGAGGCCGTGTTCCCACTGCTCAATCCGTTCGCCCGCATTCCGCTATGCGGGCTGATATCCATGTACAACGCCACCTCGCTGTCACCCGGCCCGATCCTCCTGCCTCACTTGATGCGAGCGGTTTTGACCAAACGGTTGACGTTTCGCGGTTTCATCGTCTCGGACTTTTTCGGGCGCTATGGGGACTTCATGCGCGATGTCTCCGCCTGGGTCGGCGAGGGACGGATCAAATATCGCGAAGACGTGGTTGAGGGGCTTGAGAATGCGCCGCGGGCCCTTATCGGCCTCTTGCGCGGGGAGAATTTTGGCAAACTTTTGGTGCGCGTTGCGGCTAATGATACGAGGCACCAACATTAAGCCAATTTAGTGCCGTCTGACTGCCTTTATTGGTTCAGTCTTCATTAATGTTCAATTTTATATGGTCGTCCGGCTTCCACATTCGGAGATTGCGCCAACAGGCGCGGAATGGGTTGGCGTGAGAGGCCGGATGCGCTTCATCGGAACACTGTTTTTTTTCCTGGCTGTGGCCAGCGGACCCGCCTCGGCCTTACCGGATGCGTGCCCTGGCAATCTGGACGCGCTCGGCACTAGCCGCGTCCTCACCATCAGCCCGAGCGAATTCAGCCAAATCGGCAGCATGCAGTACAAGCAGACGCTGCCGCTCAACGACCATGAGGTGGTGATTACTTTCGACGATGGCCCGCTGCCGCCCTATACCAACATCATTCTCGATACATTGGCGTCGCAATGCGTGAAGGCCACCTATTTTCTCGTTGGCCAGATGGCGCATGCATATCCGTCCGTAGTCCGGCGTATCTACAATGAGGGGCATACCATCGGCACCCACAGCCAGGACCATCCGCTCGCTTTCCAGCGATTGTCATTGCAGCGGGTTGAATACGAGGTCGATGACGGCATCGCTTCGGTCGATAGCGCGATCGGCGATGCAAAAGCCGTGGCGCCATTTTTCCGCATCCCCGGACTGGGCCGCTCCAAAACGGCGGACCATTTTCTCGCCTCGCAGTCGTTGGTGACCTGGAGTGCCGATGTGGTCGCCGACGATTGGTTCAGGCACATCAGCGCGCAAACCATCGTGCAAAGAGCCCTGCAACGGCTGGAGGCCAAGGGCCGCGGCATCCTACTACTGCACGACATCCACCCCGCCACCGCTATGGCGTTGCCGACGCTGCTCAAGGAGCTCAAGGCGCACGGATTCCATGTGGTTCAGGTCGTGCCGGCGGGCGATCGGCCAAAATCTGTGCCTGAACTGGTGGCCTCTCACGCCACTGACAGGGGCGCCTGGCCGACCGTCCTCACCAGCGCCCACAGCAGCGACAATGCTATGACCACGCGACGATACCACCGCATCAAGAGAGTCGACGCCAGCAAGCGTCGTTCGGCGGCTGTGTTCTCGGACGCCATTCCTCGCCGCTCTAAGCGCGGCATTTGAGAAGTCCAGCCCCCGACAGATGAACCCGGGGTTTTTTTATCTTTGACTTATGGGCAGACTGGCTCCCCGGAGCATCAGCATCATGGTCCGTTGCGCTAGAGGCAGACAATGGCAGCAGCTCAATTTTCGCTCCCCAAACAATGGGAAGATTGGTGCAATTGGCTACTTGGAATCTGGCTGTGCATCTCACCTTGGGCTCTGCATTTCGATCTGGAGCCAACAGCCGCACGAACTGCGATAATTACAGGTATTTTGCTTATTTTGGCTGAAATCGTGACGCTGTCTGTTTATCGAGCATGGGAAGAATGGATCAACGCCATACTTGGGGCGTGGCTGGTAATATGCCCTTGGATTTTGGGTATCAGTTCCTCAGTAGCCAGAGTAAATCTAATCGTTGTCGGTCTGCTGGTGATGGCATTGGCGTTCTACGAGATCTGGGAAGCGCGCCGCCAACCGAGTAATCAGACCTAAGGTCGCGCCTAAAGTCTCGTTGAAACTAATGAGCGGAAGTCGAACCATCTATGCTACGGGTCATGCGCGATCCAACCGTTGAAGATCCGCGACGAGACGAAATGGCGCGCGCGGCAGCGCCTTACATTCACGCGAAGATAAGTCCGGAAAACACGAAAATGACTAATAGTCTTGGCATCACATTGGCGCAACTCGTCTTGGGATCCTACGAACTCGAGGCCGCGGAGAAGGCCAAGCAGATCGAAGGCCAGGTCGTTAAGCAGGTGCCGGCGGAATGGAATGATGATAGTCAGCAGCGGTTAAACAACGCCCCGACAATCTAGGCACCCTCGCGCTAACAGAGCTCTTCCGGCGTCCTCAACCCATTTCTTTGTCCGCTTTCGGAGAACAGCAGACAGCACCAGCGCGATAAAGCGTCAATGTTATTTGTCACGCAACACAAACGAACTGTGAACCATGCATTCCAATCCGTTGGGCAGCACCTCTCGCAAGGTCAAGTCGAGCCCCCATGCGATATGCAACTCCCCAAGGTCCGGTATCATTTATCCTAACAATAACCGAACGACCATTTTTCAGGATTCGTCACAGTTAAGGCTGTTCCAAGAGGCCATGTTCGCGCCGCTGCAGTATTGCCATTTGAATTAAATCGTTCACCGCTTGCAGTACGTTTCCCTGAGGAATATGAGCTCGCGAGAATCTCTTGGCCCGCGCAATTGCCAGACGGTTTTACATACCTATGAATTGAGCCCCATCCCGCAGCGTTTGCTGACGTGAACGTCAGCAAGCTAAATAAAATTCCGATGCCTATGTACTTCATTGGAATTGTCCCCTCGGTTAATATCTGCAACGCAACGTGCTGGCAGTCGGAAGCCGTCTCGCTTCGATGCCTCTGTATACCTAGGCGCGGGCTAAGATGGCAGAAGGATGGCAATATTGGTACTATTCGAACGCTCCGCCGCGCCCGCGTTTGTCAGTTATTGCAGCAATAGCAGACAATGGTAGGCACCGACGCTCATTGGCTCGGACGTGAATGACCCAAAGCGGACATCTCCGAGCTAAAGCAGCTCTCTCGCGTTTTCAAATTGACCTATGCTAATTTGGGCCTCGCGAATAGGCACCGTGTCAACATTGCAATGTCGTGATGGCCATGCTGATCCAATTTCTGGTAGGCGGCGTCGTTTGTGTTTGTACCATTACAATACATGCGTTGGTGATGACCGTGGTGGTGCGCGTAGCACGAGCATCGGGTACAAAAAAACGAAGCCACCCGTCCCTGCGCCTGATCATCGCTATGATTGCAACTGTTTCGGTCTTGATGGCCGCGCATGTTCTTGAGGTGTTTGCTATGGTCGCTGGCCTACTCGATTGTGGATGCTGCGCCGGCTGGCACAAACCTCGTGTATTTCGCATTCGTGAACTACGCGACACTTGGCTATGGTGACGTGATACCGGTAGAGGGCTGGCGGCTGCTTGGTCCCATAACGGCGATGAATGGTGCGCTAATGTTTGGGTGGTCGACGGCTGTCATTTATGAGGTGCTACAGAAAACAATGATGATTAGTTTCGACACCACGGTCCCTGAATAGCCGCGATTTCGGGTGACCAAATAAACAATCTGATGTCAGTTTTTGGCACTTAGCCGACTAACGGACTCAGCCGTCGACTGGTCGTTATTGGGGGCATGGCGGACAAACATGGCCAGCTAGCCTTACATGCCTCCGCGGCAAATAATCTGAAGCGGTCATTCAGCAATTTGCGTTGCTGAAAATGGAACCGTAATTACGACCGCCCCTTGTCGCCCCACGGAGAAAGAGAGGTCGCCTCAAACAACGTCGCCTCTTTGCCCTCGTCCGTGGCAAGCCATTCTTTGAGTTCCTGATCTGAATTCGGCTGACGACCCTTCATGCCTTCAAAGACATCACGCAGAATTTGCGCTTGGGTCTTCTGCGATTTCTCTTGTTCGCTCATGGTGATTACTCCTGAGAGAGTGCCGGAACAGAGGTTCGTCAACGAGCAAAGCCCTCTTCTAGTGGAGCGACGCAAACAGAAGATTCCGCGAGGAACGACCGCAGTTCTTGAGTTGACGCGTTGGCATGCCGGTGTGCCGGCGGCTTTCGTCAGAGTCGCACCACTAGTGGCTTCCGGTTTGCGACGATGCAAGCGTTGGCCGTACTCGGCCTAATCAATCGATGGTCCCAGTTTGACCTCAAGCTACCGGACTGGACACGGAAGTCTATCTGCTTTTACGCACCGGAGGAATAGCACTAATGGGCCGAAAGAGGATATGCGGGCGCCTATCGGCAGGCCGCGCTCGATCAGCCTCCAGAACTGAGCGGCCTTCATGCTACGGTCCATGCTGATCTGATCGAGCAGGAACTAGCCGCCAAATATCCTGAGCAAGTGGCAGGAACCGCCGCCGCGCTCGAAGCGGCCGAGGTTGTGCGCCAAGCGATTAAGAACGGCGACGGTGGCCGTGGAGAATGAGTTGCGGGCCAGCGGCGGAACCGTTGCCGAGCCGTCCGCGCCAATCGCGTCGAAGGCGTGGGCCTGAATTAGGGACAGAAGACCTGCCGGACTTTCTTCGGTGTTGATGAAACGACCTTAACCGTTCGCGCAAAAGCCTAAGTTCAATCTCGAACGTTTCCTGCGTGCCCAAGTTACTCTCACGGGGGCTGTGATGGAGGGTCACAATGGGACACCTGCTCACGGCGCAAACAGTGATGTTTCTTGTCGGCTACTTTGTTTTATGCTGGGGCCTCAGCAAGCGCTTTGGGCGTATGGAAAATCGTGCAAATCAATTAGAACTTACGGAACGCAAAAGAAATCACGCCAAAGAATGGGGTTTTCCTGAGGAAGAGATAGATAGATTATATGGATTTAAAGTCACCAAAGAGAACGGTCGAAAGGAAATAGCAAAATTTGAGAGCACTTGTCGGAGTTTGCATATATTGGGCTGGTTACTTCTAATTATTGCTACAGCAATGTGTTTTGGTGAAGATCGAAATTATTCATGGAATGAATTGGGAAATATTGTAGCTATTTTAGGCGTGTTTGTCCTGCTTGGGATCAATGTCCTTGAGACCGACAAAAGATTTGACAAATTGGATATGGAGATTGCGTGGCTGAATCACACCTTGAAAGTGATGAATGATCATACAGAAAATATGAAAACAGCTTTGTTTGATCGCAATCTAAAAATGGCGGATAGGCTCAATAAAGTGGAAAAAAAGTATTTGATCGACTAACCGCAGCGCTGCTGTTATTGGCTTATGCTCCTATCCGCTTCCAAAACTCAAAACACTAATCGATTAGGAGAGACCGCCGCGAGGCGGTCTTTCGGTTTGCACGGCCATCTGCCAAACGGAGTCTCGCTCCAGGTCAATGCCGCCGATAGGCCCTTTGGCTGACTGCACCTAAGTACAATCGAACCTGTGAGATTGCCGGTCTAGTTTTTTAAAGTTGATCGCGGCGGACTGTATTAAGGCTAACGAGTAAGCTGAATTCGTGCTTTTGAAGTTACCTGCCGGGAACTACTGATAAGAGTCCTCCGATGCACAAGAACCCGTTGCAGATTGCCCGCGCACTGCGTGCGCTTAGGAACTCGCAAAGGTTGGGATTGTTGCGCGGCGTCCGCATTCTGCCCGGACGGGAAGCTTGCGCATCAGTACTGGCACAGTTCGGCGTCGAATATTCAGGCAATAGCGTGCCCTATTTGCCACTTGCCCAATGCACCCATGACCGTTGTGAATGCGAGTACGTGCCCATAGGCAGTGACAAGTTGCGCCAACTGAACTCGACTGAAAAGTCATCTCCCAGTTTGTCGCATTGACGCAAACTGGCTAAATTATTTGCTGCAAGTGGTGCCTAATTGGAGAGACCGCCGCGAGGCGGTGTTTCTATTTCCGCCGCATGAAGCCTATTTGTTGCTGGTGTGAATTCATTGCACCCCGCACTATTCTGTGCACACTTTCGGTGGGCGAGTTCCAGCGGCCTAATTATAAGGCACGAAAATTATCGGCAACCCAGCTAGACTAAAAAACTAATGGGGGGACAGGGAACGAATTCTGGCGGTCTCTAAGGAGGTCTGGATATGAGTGCTCTGTGTATCTTCGCGGTAGGAACCGTTGCCGTTCTCGGTCTCCTTTGGCTCGCCAATTCCTTGGCGTTACGGAAATTAATTCCCCCTAACGCAAGCCCATAACGCGAGGCAAGACTTAGCTCGCGGCCTCTTTTTTATTTCAAATCGTAATGCCGCGCCGCTACGGCAAACCGCACAGGCGCAAGCCGATAATTTTTTAACTGCTAACGCCTCGCCCGCGCCTATCGCGAAAGCGACGAAACGGAAGCGGACGATAAGACAGTTGGCGAGAATATTCTCGTCGGTGAGTATTCCCGGCTCCTGCGCGTGGGTCGCATTCAACAACAACCGCCGAGGGCTGGACGCGCCTGTTTACGTTTTGGCAACTGAGTTCGCCTACAGTCTAGGCGCGTAAGAGTTCAGCGTAAGCGTCCTTTCTGGAAAGGCTCCGACTACACCCCAGTCGGAGCCTTTTTTGGCTTTCGCGCGACCAGCGCGGGTTTTCTACCGCTCCCACGCCGCCTTGAAATCCGCCATCGCCTGCCAACCGGCGTCTCGGTCTGGCCAATGCTGCCGGTAGGCCCTATGCCAAAAAACAAAAGTGTGGCTCGCGCCTCGGCAAATTTTTTCTGGCTAGCCTGCGGCTCCGCGAACCGCATTACATAGACGCGGTCGGAAACGCGGCAAGTTACCACGCGGGAAATCAAGCTGTACCCGTTGATATGGATCAAATGAAATTGACCACAATCATCATGTAGATACTACATTGTGTCAGCTGGGTATTACCATGACAGCCCAAACGACCGAAGCATCTCACGCGACTCATTCACACAGCCTGCCGGCACTGAGCTTAGCCGCCCTTGGTGTGGTATATGGCGACATCGGCACTAGCCCGCTCTACACGCTGAAGGTCGTGCTCGACGCCACGGGTACGCATCCGGGACCAGCGGCAATTCTCGGCGCGCTGTCGCTGATTGTGTGGACGCTCGTCATCATCACCACGGTGAAATACATCACCCTGGCCCTCCGAGTGGACAATGAAGGCGAAGGTGGCGTTCTAGCATTGATGGCGCTTCTGCGTCGGACGCCGGGGCGGCACGGCCTCGTCCTGCTCATCGGCATGTTCGGCGCGGCGCTGGTGTATGGCGACTGCGCGCTCACGCCGGCGATCTCGGTGCTGTCGGCATTGGAGGGCTTGGACGTCATAGCATCCGATCTCGACCGCTACGTGTTGCCGGGGACCGTGGTGATTCTCGTGGCCCTGTTTGCCGTGCAGCAGTGGGGGACAGCGCTCATCGGTCGGTTCCTGGGGCCGATCATGGCGATCTGGTTCGCGGTGCTCGCGCTGCTCGGCCTGTGGGGGATCGCACAGTATCCGGCGGTGTTGTGGGCCATCAATCCGGCACTGGGCTTGCACTATCTGTTTACGGGCGGCGGCAACGTCATGCTGGTGCTCGGCGGCGTGTTCCTTTGCGTTACCGGGGCGGAGGCTCTGTATGCCGACCTTGGCCATTTCGGCCGGGCGCCGATCCGGGTGGGCTGGTGCGTAGTGTTCCCGGCGCTGGTCCTGAACTATGCGGGACAGGCGGCGATCGTGCTGGCCGGCGGGCCGGTCGAGGGGAGTCTCTTCTTCCGCCTCTGCCCAGCGCCGGTGCTGCTGCTGCCGCTGGTCATCCTGGCCACTGTCGCAACCGCCGTCGCGAGCCAGGCGGTCATCACCGGCGCCTTCTCGATGACACGCCAGGCGATCCAGCTGAGCGTGTTGCCGCGACTACGGATCATCCAGACCTCGGCCGCGGGCTATGGCCAGATCTACCTGCCCGCGGTGAACTGGCTGCTGATGGCGGCGACGCTCACGCTTGCGCTCGGCTTCGGAACCTCAGACAACCTCGCCGCCGCCTATGGAATCGCGGTGTCGGCGGACATGGTGGTAACAACTTTCCTGTTGTCCATTGCGATACGCGATATTTGGGGCTGGCCAATGCCGGCAGTGATCGGAATCGGTGCCGGGTTCGCCACGGTGGAGGGAGGCTTTCTGTCCGCCAACCTGTTGAAGTTCACCGAGGGCGGATGGGTCCCGGTGCTGCTCGCCATTGTGCTCTTCACCCTGATGCGGATCTGGCAGACGGGTATCGCGGCGGTGCAGAATCTGGCGGATGAAATGCAGATTCCGATCGGCGATATTGTGGCGCAGATCGACAGAGGGGAAATTCGGCGCGTGCCCGGCACCGGCGTTTTCGTGGCGCGCATCACGCGAGACATTCCGCCGCTCGTGGTCTGGTACCTCAGACACATCCGTTCGCTGCACAACTCGACCGTGATTCTTGACGTGCTCACCGCGTTCGTCCCCTACGTGGCAGCCGAGGACCGATTGGAGATACGCGAGATCGCCCCGCGGGTGTGGCGGGCCCATGTGCGTTTCGGTTTCATGGAGCAGCCGGATCTACCAGCCCTGCTGCAGCAAGCTCAGGCAAAGGGCTTCCCGGTGGATCCCGCCAACGCAACTTATTTTATCGGGCACGTGACGATCGTGCCACGCGAGGATGGCAAGGGGTTGCCGCGTCTGGTGCGGGCTACGATTGCATTCCTAAGGTATAATTCGGTCGAGGCAATTGAGTATTTTCGCTTGCCGAGGGATATGGTTGTTGAGATAGGGCGCCAGTTCGCTATCTGATCCTGACATTTGGGACGAGCGCTACTGACCCTAATTAGAAAATCTGTCGACCACAAAGCAGACATTCGACTGACGCCAGCTTATATCTGCATTTGGGATAAGAGCGAACATCAAGATTTGAAGCCGTTATAATGACCCAAAGCGGACATTCGCGGTTTTATAAATGTAGATTGTGGGCGTTCGGTTTTGGTACGATCAGCCCCTTTACGTTCTCGTGGACATCTGTTGCTATTTCCACCTATGGGAAACCTATCGGTTGCTCCGCTGGTCGTTACTATCATTTTCTTGCCGCAGGATGCGCATGCCGCCGCCGCGTTAAATGGCGCGGCAATGGGATGGCCGTGGGCGCTTCCGTTCGTAGGCACTCTGCTTTCGATTGCAACTGGACCGTCGCTATTTCCAAAAATCTGGCACGACCACTACGGTAAAATTGCCATCGGGTGGGGACTGGTGACGTTAGCAGCAGTCGCAGTGACTTACGGCGTATCCACGATGCTGGTGGCCCTCGTGCACGTAATAGCGGCCGAGTATCTAAGTTTTATCGCGCCGTTGCTTGCGCTCTACACGGTTGCGGGAGGTATTCTGGTGACCGGCACGATACGCGGCAGACCATGGACAAACACCGGGATGCTTGCAATTGGCACAGGGTTGGCGAGCATTGTCGGAACGATCGGTGCGGCACTGATCTTGATCAGGCCGCTTATCCGAGCCAACAAGGCGCGCAAGCACAACATACACGTTTTTATTTTTTTCCTAATTCTCGTCGCGAATGTCGGTGGCGCGCTTAGCCCGCTCGGTAATCCGCCGCTATTGGTTGGGTTTCTGCATGGCGTCGATTTCTTCTGGACTGCACAGCATCTTTGGATGCAGACCGCCATCGCCGTCGTGCTGTTATTAGTATTGTTTTTCATATTTGATTTTTTGTTTGCCCGCCGAGACCCGCCGGTATCCATCGATACGGGCGAACCCATCCGGGTGCGCGGCAGGATCAATTTGCTGCTGATCGTCATGATCGTCGCCACTGTCCTCTTGTCGGCCAGGTCGGATCTAAAAGTTATATTCGACATCTACGGCACCAAACTCGCACTGCAGAACCCTTTGCGCGACGCCACGTTCGTGCTGATCGCCATGCTTTCAATGTGGGTGACCCCCGACGAACACCGCGAAGCTAATGGTTTCAGCTGGGAGCCGATCAAAGAGGTTGCCAAGCTTTTCGCTGGTATCTTCGTTGCCATCATCCCGGTGCTGGCAATGCTGCAGGCTGGCAAGAACGGCGCATTCGCATGGTTGCTTACCGCCGTTACCGCCGGTGATGGTCTGCCGCACGAGGTTGCTTATTTTTGGATCACCGGGGTACTGTCAGCGTTCCTCGACAACGCTCCAACATATCTGGTGTTTTTTGAACTAGCTGGCGGCAACGCAAGCCAACTCATGGGGCCACTAGCCGGAACGCTGACCGCTATCTCTATGGGAGCTGTTTACATGGGGGCTCTGACCTACATCGGCAATGCTCCGAACTTGATGGTTTATGCGATTGCGACCCAGCACGGGATCGCGATGCCTAGCTTCTTCGGCTACACGCTGCGAGCCGCCGTGGTGCTTGTGCCCCTTTTCCTGCTTCTTACCTTGCTCCCCATTGCCCCCGTTCTGAAGCCGTTTTGACTTTGCCAGGGTGTCCGCTTTTGGCGGCTGACAAGAGCGGACATTGATCACCCGCGCGCCAGTGACCTCGCGCTGCTTGATCATCGCCCTTGACGTTGTCTCGGCTGCAAGGGTGCGTCGGCAAGAGCGGTAAGCTTTTCACGCAGCGTTGGTGGGCAGTAGAAATCAAGCAGGCCCTGACCGGTGTCGTCGGCGGATGTCGTTGATTTCGGCAGAGTGCGTCGCTCACAGCCGGGGATAACAGCCTGAAAGCCGGCGCTCGTTCGCTCAATGTCGGGCATGTCCGTTCTCAACTGTTCTGTGCGGGGTTCATCTTAGCCGCGCTCTGTGTCGTGGTAAGCCTGCGGGTACGTGGACCCACAGAAATAAGTTGGGCTGCGGATCGTGCTGCTCGCACTCGGTTTTTCTTAGCCGTCATCAGGTAGAGCATTCGCCTCACCTTAGCGCTCTGCGCCATCCCGCAGCTTCGGCTTCCTCGGGAGTGCAAAACCACCGTTTACCGCTGCCTTTATCCATATTTATTAGGGCGTAAAACTGCTGGTTCTCCATGTGATAAATCCGCTCGCCGTTGCGGTTGATGTTGCCCTTGATCGTACATTCGGGTGAGGGTGCGCCTTCGGTCGCAGGTGGGCCTAACAGTATTTTTTGGGCATCAATCGGGACGCGACGAGCACCAAGGATGACAGTCTTATTGTTTCGATGACGCCAATCCCACGGAGCAATGAACGCGCCTTGCCATAGTCCGCGCTGGTTTGCTCGCGCATCTTCTTCGACCTGTCGGTATGCAGATGAGTACTGCACGTAAGCGAGCGCCCAACCTTGCTGAACCATCCAACCGTTTAAGTCTTCGGACGCGAGGTAACATGTGGCGAGCGTTCTCCGATAAGCGTCAATGCCGTGCGATGAACAGGTGATTTTTTTACCTGCGATGTGCGCTGCAAGTTTATCGCGTGCGTCGATACCGCAAGCCCAATGAGCACCATTTGCGTTGAGGCAAACTTGATCCGTCTCGGGTGCGTCGATCCCTTCGAGGCGCACCTTCGTCGAAGCGATAGCAAGTGTGTCGCCATCAACGATCCTTGGTACGCCGGATAAATCTGCGTCCCTATCGCCGTCACTTTCCGTCTGCGAGGGGGCTTTCGGCTGCGGGGGAGAAATCCACTTCCCAGCCTCAGCATAGTACTGCGGGGCTGCCGCCACAGGTGCAGCAAAGCTCAACGCCAGAAAGATGGCGGCGATGGCGTGCTTGAGTGTGAGCTTCATGGTCTGCGACCTTCGCGCTTCAGCGTTCGGTCAGGTCAATGGTGCCGGCCGACGGTGTCCCGGGATTCGGCCGCGTTGTCGCTGAGATAGGGCTGCATTTGGCCAACGTTGGAAGCGCAGCCCCTCATCTTCGTCAGTGTGTCCGTGACCGCTCGGCCCAGCTGTCCAATCGCTTCATCGGTGAGGATCGTCCTCGTGTTTGCGAGCCGGTCGACGCTCACATTGAGGGCGGTCAGCGCCTTTTTCAGGCGCGCAATCTCGAATTGAACGGCCGGGTTTTCCCCCACCTTGATTTCCCTGAGGGTATTGCCAAGCGTGCGGACTTCCCCCGTCAGGTTTCGGAGATTCGCCAGCACGTCCTTTGACGGCAAATCGATTTTTGCCAGCACTGCTTCAGTCATTGTCGCAACTACGCTTCCGGCAAAGTTATCGATACGCACGATCGCGACGAGCGCAAGAATCGCAGCGACGATCACCAGGATCGCTGTCGCGTTTATCAGCGCGACCAGAAAATCTACCGGGAGCCTTCGCAGCCGTACGGAGATCTCATTTCGACCGGGTTCGGACAAGAATGCCTCCTGTCGTGTTCCATCGCGCCAGCCTCCTCCCTTCTGCATGGTCCGGGCGGTACGCCGAGCGCGCGGCGGTTTACGTCATTCAGGGTTTCCAAGCCTCGAGTATGCGGGTCCGCGTGGACCACCCCTCATGCGACCGGCGAGGCACCCAAGGACAAGAATGTAGGGTCATAGGTCCTCTGCCACATGAGCGCTAGTACGCGGCTCAAAAATTGATCCTTTGGAATGCCTTAATCCATACGGAGGCGCGGAGCCGGCTGCCGCATTGAATGTCGACTCCTGCCACAAAGCAGACAATCCAACCGTGCCGGCGTTCGTTCGCTTTTCAACAAGAGCGGACATTAAGCGGGTATCGCGGCGCTGGCAGCTTTGGCCCGTTGCCCGAAGATTGCATTCGATCCGCGGGCTTACTCAAAAATCAGCACGTGTTTGTTGTTATCTACCGACCACGACTTGAAGCGACCAAGGAAGCTTTGACCCAACAAAGGAAAGCTCTTCACGGAAGTACTTCCATTCACATTCTCAAGGACTTTATTACCGACTTTTAGCGACCTGATACGAAATGTCTGCGACGGAACCGTTGAACCGTCCGCAAGCACATATGTTTTTTGTCCGAGGAAATCGGACGCCGTGAGGCTCCCCGTGCGCATTAGGGTCATTACAACATCAGCAGGAATCCTCACATCTGCTGCACCGCTATCGACGATAAAGTCCAAAGTGATTGCATCGTTTATAAGAACGGGAACTACATACATGCCACCTCGCCTCTGCATCGGCACAGACATCAGTTGCTGTCGATATATTGCCTGACGCTCATCGTCAGTCGGATTGGCCGAACGGAAACCGCGCTGCACCCACCAATCGATAGGATGGTTCGGCTGCTGTAGCGGTGCGGTCACCGTAGGTTGGGCTGTGACCTTGTCCTCGGCGTGGATGGGCGAAATCGCGCCAATCGCGACGCAGGCCGCTAGCTGCGTAGCAACGCACACAAGCTTTGTTCTCATCATGATAGCCCTCTCGGTGCCGGCGCGATCAGGGAGCTAAACGTAGCATGCTGCAACTTTTTGGCATCCAGGCCCAAATCACCCGACCAGCACTGCAAACCCATGGGCGGCCACCTGCTGGCCTCGCCTATGCGCGTTTGAGCCGTCGCGACGGGCTTTGGGATAGGCCGGACTGTGGAAAATGCGCTACCACGCGGCACCTGTTGCATGATTTAGCGCTTGGTGCCTGATCGATTCGGTCGCCGCAACGGGTAGGCGAGCCATAATCGTGCCGACTTGTAACATGCGACCATCGGCCACCGCGAGCTGTCTTAACCCTGCGCTCGTTCAGCTTGGCTGCAATTGCGTTATGGCTTATTACTCCCCCCGCCTGTTGAGCATGTTGGTATCGCCCTTGCGTGAACGATGACGTGGTGCCCCTGGCCGGACTCGAACCAGCACGGTGTTAACCACCTGATTTTGAGTCAGGCGCGTCTACCAATTCCGCCACAGGGGCATTAATCGCGGCGACTATAACCACGCAAAACCAACGGTCAACGGCATCCGTCAACGGGTCTGCAAAGCCTGGATTGGAGCGCTTTCAGGCCCGCTGCGGCGCGCCTATGATCCCCCAAACCAGGAGAGATCGATGAACGAAGAAGCCCTCAATATGTCGCTGCGTAAATTCCTCAAGGTCGTTGGCGTGACCTCGCAGCAGGAAATCGAAAAGGCGATCCGCGCCGCGGTCGCCGACGGGCGCCTCAAGGGCAGCAAGTCGGTCGACGCGCAGATGGTGCTCACCATCGGCAAGGTCGGTCTCAATCACAAGGTCGACGGCACCATCGAGATCGAGTAGCGATCAAAGCCCGGCCAGCGCCTTCTGATAGTAAGAAAGGTCGAGATATTTATCCGGTGACGCTGGCGCGCCACCCTCGTGCTCGGCGCGCAGCTTAAGCACGTTCTTGACGCCGTCCATGTCGATCACGCCCTCGCGGTTGAAATCCTTGCTCGTGCTTTCGAACGCCAGCTCCGCGACGTCCGGCGGCAGCTTGAGCCGCTCGACCAAAAGCGCGACCGCCTCGGCCTTGTTTTTCGGATCGAAGGCCCAGCGCCATCCTTCGACATAGGCTTGCAGGTATTTGACCAGCGTATCGGAATTGGCCTTGCCCCAGGATCGCAGCACGTAGGCGGCGGTCCCTTGATAGGCCCCGAGCGCCGCCGCCGCAGTGCCCATGTCCTTGAGGCCGGCTTTTTCGCCGCGGGTCGAGAACGGCGGGTTCATGATCGCGGCCGCCATCGCCTTGTCCTTGATCATCGCGTCCAAGCGGAAGCCGGTCGCCCCCACCGATTTTACGGCGTAGTCGTCTTTGTTGAGGCCCTTCTGCTTCAGCATCTCGTAAAGCTGAAATGCATACGCGGTGTTGACCGCGTCGACGACGACCGTCTTGCCCTTGAGGTCGGCGAGCGACTTGATATCGGCCTGCACCATGAGGTGGTTAAAGCTGTTGTCGCCACCGAGTACGACCGCGACGTCGACATTGGCCTTGTCCTTTAGGGCGAAAGCGTTATCGACTGCCGAATGCGCGATCTGGTAACGGCCCTCGGCCAGCCCGCCGCGCAATTCTTCGGAGTTGGGCGTGAACTTGAGATCGACGGCAAGCCCGCGCTTAGCGTAGAAGCCCTTGGCCTGCGCCGCGAACATCGGGAGGTTCTGCACCCCGGGGAAAACGATCACGGTGATTTTGGTGTCGTCGGCGCGAGCCGGCGCAAACGCGAACGCGAAAACGGCCAGAGCGGCGGCAAGCAGGCGTTTCATCATGGCGTCCTCCCGGGACTAATTATTATTAGGCCGCTTTCATTATAACACCGTTTCGGCCCCGAACGCCGATTCCATCTCGCGCCGCACCTTCACCGCCGAGTCGTTCGGATCGTAGGCGACGTCCGCCCATTTGAGCGCTCCGCCCTCCGGGACGTCGCACTTGAGCTTGACGTTGTGGGCGAGGCCGAGCGGCAGCAATTCGTCACGCAGCGAAACATCCGCCGGCGTCTGTTTGCCCCAGACGCAGAAGCCGCCCTCCCCGTCCAGCATTTCGCCGGCTTTCAAGCCGCGCTTAGCAGTCGCCACCACGTCGGAGCGGAAACCGGTGGGCGCGCCGGTCGGCTCGTTGCGCAGCGCGGCGCTCGCCACCGAGATCCCGAGCTCGAGCCCGATCATATGGATCGGCCGATAGAGCGCGGCGTATTTGCCGCTCTTGTCCGGCAGCATGGCGTATTCCTTGAAGCAGCGGCGCGCGTAGTCGGTCTCGCCTTCGAACACCACGTAAGTGCCGAGGGCGAGATGATGCGGCACGTCGCGGCCGTCGCGATAGACCGAGGAGGTCACCTCGGTGACGCCGGATTCTTCCAAAGTTCCGCCGTCGTTCTTCGGCTTGCAAACATCGGCCAACTCGAAGCGCGTCGCCGGCGGGAAATGTAGGCCGTCGCTTTGCGGCACCAGGCCAGTGGCATTGCTCACCGCGGTCATCTCGATGCCGGACTTGGTGCCGTCGACGAATGAGTTGAACATTTTTGGATTTATCGACTTGCGGTCGGAAATGTTCAGGTACTTGTCGAGGATGTCCCAGACATTATCGGGATTGGACTTGTGATAGTGCGGCTCGTAGCGCGTACCCTTGCCGGCGCAGATCACCTTGAAGCCGGCGGCGCGTATCGAATCGACGTGTTCGCAGATCAGCGCCGGCTGGTCGCCCCAGGCCAGCGAATAGACCACACCGGCGCTCTTCGCCTTGCGTGCCAGCAGCGGACCGGCGACTGCGTCGGCTTCCACGTTGACCATGACGATGTGCTTGCCGTTTTCGATCGCCTTCAAACAATGAAAGATGCCTGCGCCGGGCACGCCCGTCGCTTCCACAATCACTTCGATGCGCGGGTCGGCGATCAACGCTTCGGCGCTGTCTGTGATCGCGGTCGCGCGTGTCTTGTGCGCATCGTCGAGCGATTTTGCGGCGTAAGCGCCATCCGGCCAGCCGGCCGTCTTGAGTTGGCTACGTGCGCGCGCCACGTCGAGATCGGCGACGCCGGCGACATGCATGCCACGCGTCAGCCGCGCCTGCGACAGGAACATGGTGCCGAATTTGCCAGCCCCGATCACCCCTACGGTCACTGGGCGGCCGGCGGTCTCGCGTTCCAACAGTTTTGCGTAGAGGTTCACATCCGGCCCTCCGTGAGGACGCAACGGAAACATAGGCGGCGCTGGCGGACAAGCGCTACTGGCAGAGCGCGCGGGAGACGAAGGTGTCGGTATGGCAGTCCGGCCCGGTGCTGCGGCCGGCCATATAGACTTGCGCCGGGCACACCTCGGCTGTGGTCATATCGACGCTCTTGCCGGATTCGAAGCCCTTGGTCTTGCAAATGGCATCGGCAGCGACCACGCAATCGGGCGCACCGTTCGGCGCGATTGTGCATTTCTCATGCCCGGTGACCACGCGGGTAGAGGGGATGCGCGTGACCGCGCCGGCGGCATCCTTGGCGCCTTCGACGGTCGACTTGGCGGCAATGCCGGCTTCATGACTAAGATTCTCGACCCCCGAGCGGGCGCCTCTGAAATGGGACCCGAGTTTGGATGCCTGCTCGTCGACCCAGTGCGTGATATTGCCGAACACGCCGCGCTCCTGGGCCGGCCCGTCGTCCTGCGCGAGCGCCAACGTGGCGGTGAACAGGATCGCGCCGGCGCCAAGGCACGCCAGCAGCGAGGAAGCCGGTGTTCGCTCAGTAAAACATTTCGAAAGACGATTGGTGCCCATGGCCGGTCAAATTGACTTGCGGGCAGCCGTCTTGCGGCATAGCCCGGCGGCATTTGCGCCAACCAGTCTTTCTAGGACGGACAGGTGGCGAAAATGAGGAATGCCGATTCGCTTAGATTAAGTATAGGGCAACCACGATGCCGCCCACGAGCACGACGGCAAACAGCGAGGTCCACAAGGCCAGACGTTTCTCGATGATGTGGCGGGCCGCCTCGCCGTAGCGGTTGAGCAGAAAAGCCAGCAGGAAAAACCGCATCCCGCGTGTGACAATCGACAAAACGACGAACAAACCGAAGTTGTAGCCGGCAAACCCCGACGTAATTGTCACGATCTTATAGGGGATAGGGGTTAGGCCCTTGATCAGGATAATCCAGGCGCCCCATTGCGCGTAAGCGGTACGGAAGGCCTCGACCTTGTCGCCATAGCCGTAGAGATGGATCAGCCAAGCGCCGACCGAGTTATAAAGTAGCGCCCCGATACCGTAGCCGACGATGCCGCCGGCGACCGAAGCAGCCGTGCACCAGGCAGCGAGCCGGAAGGCCCGGTCGGGCCGCGCCAGCGACATGGGCACCAGCATCACGTCGGGCGGGATCGGAAAGAAGGAGCTCTCGACAAAGGCCACCGCCGTCAATATCCCGAGGGCATGCGGCTTACCGGCGGCGCCGACGCACCAGTCATACAAACGGCGAAGCAAAGAACGCGGCTCGGCAGCCTCAACTGGCATCGGAACGCCCGGGTTAGGAAAAAAAGCGGATCAGCGGCGCTTGCGAACGCGCCTGGTCTCCAGCGCCACGACCTTACGGCGCGACGAGGACTGTACTAGTTCCTTTGGCACTTTTTCCGCAATGCCGAACATCTGCTCGCGGCGGCTCATTTCGGCCCAGACTTGGTCGGGATGAACCCCGGAATGAACCCAGAGGACCACCAAATTATAGAGTAGATCAGCGCTTTCGCGCACCACGGCTTCGGGCTGGCCGTGCATGGCGTCGATCACCACTTCGACTGCTTCTTCGGCGAGTTTCTTGGCCATTTTGGCGCGGCCGGCGCGCAACAGCCGGGCGGTGCGCGACTTCGCCGGGTCGGAACCCCGAGCGGCGATCACGGCGTCATAAAGCCGGGCGACCGAATCAGTCATCCGCACACATTACCCGATCCGCGCGCCGAACCGGTTAACGGCGTCGTATTAGGCTTACCCGCCTGTTGCGGTGCACGCAGCGGAACCGGGACGAGAGGCCGTGGTTTCTAGGCTTCGTCGTCAGAAAGTAGCGTCGCATTGCCACCGGAGGCGGCGGTGTTCACCGTCACCACCTGCTCGAGTGCAAAACGGAACAGATAGTTCAGACCGCCGGCCTTCGGCCCGGTGCCGGAAAGACCACTGCCGCCAAAAGGTTGGCTGCCGACCACGGCGCCGATCATGTTGCGGTTAACGTAGACATTTCCATTGCTCAGCCGCGTGGCGATGCGCTCGACCGTGGCATCGATGCGCGAATGGATGCCAAGCGTGAGCGCGGTGCCGTTGCCGGCGAGGTCGGCGATCAGGCGGTCGAACTCGTCTGCTCGCCAGCGAACAACATGCAGGACTGGCCCGAACACTTCTTCTTTCAATTGTTCTGCGCGATCGAGTTCTAGGATCGCCGGCGCGACATAAGTTCCGCGTGACGGCACGGCTCCCTCCCAGCGAAAGCGCAGCGCGCCGTGCATGTCCGCGATCCAGCGCTCGAGCCGGTCGCGCGCCTCGGCGTCGATCACCGGACCGACTTGTGTTGCCGGATCGCGCGGATCGCCGAGCGTCAATTCGCGCGCGGCGCCGTCGACAATATCGAGCACGCGCTCGGCCACGTCGTCCTGCACGCAGAGCAGCCGCAAGGCCGAGCAACGCTGGCCGGCGGAACGAAAGGCCGAGGCGATGACATCGTCGGTGACCTGCTCGGGCAGCGCGGTGGCGTCGACGATCATGGCGTTGATGCCGCCGGTCTCGGCGATCAGCACCGGGATCGGCCCGTCCTTGGCGGCGAGCGTGCGGTTGATGAGGCGCGCGACTTCCGTCGAGCCGGTGAAGGCGACACCGGCGACACCCGCGTGAGCGGTGAGCATGCCGCCGACTTTGCCGTCGCCCGGCACCAAATGCAGCGCGCTCGCCGGCACGCCGGCCGCGTGCAGTAGCTTCACGGCTTCGGCGGCGATCAGCGGCGTCTGCTCGGCGGGTTTGGCCACGACGCCATTGCCGGCGGCGAGCGCCGCCGACACTTGGCCGGTGAAAATCGCCAGCGGAAAATTCCACGGACTGATGCAGACGAAGACGCCGCGGCCGCGGTAGCGCAGCTCGTTGCTCTCGCCGGTCGGGCCCGGCAACGGCTGCGGTGCCAAGATGCGGCGCGCTTGGCTCGCATAGTAGCGGCAGTAATCGGCGGCCTCGCGCACTTCAGAGACGCAATCGTCGAGTGTCTTGCCGGCTTCGGTCTGCAACAGTGCGATCAGGCGCCCGCGGTTTTGCTCGATTGCGTCGGCGGCACACTCCAGCGCGGCGGCGCGGTCTGCGACTGGGGTTGCGCTCCACAGCGCAAAACCGGCTTGCGCCGCGGCCATCGCCGCCGCGACGATCGCTTCGTCGCCCTGCTCGACAATGCCAATAGCTTCTCCGTCGATCGGCGAAATGACGCTATGCGCGCGCGCCGTGACCGCGATGCCGTCGATCAACGGCGCAGCCTTCGCGGTTGGTGACGCTGCCTTTATTTCCGCAAGCAGCGCATCAAGCGCCGCGCTATCGCCGAATTCGACGCCGGTGGAGTTAAGCCGCTCGGGCGCGAACAGATCGCGCGGCAGCGGAATATGCGGATGGCGTGCCTTGTCGGGACCGCCGATCCAGCTCTGCGGCCGCCGCAGCACGGTCTCGATCGGCACCGAGGGATCGGCCGCCACCGATACGAAAGAGGAATTGGCGCCGTTCTCCAACAGCCGGCGCACCAGATAAGCAAGCAGATCGGCATAGCCGCCGACCGGCGCATAGACGCGGCAGGTCAAGCCGGGCGATTCCGCCAGCAGCGCGTGATAGAGCGCCTCGCCCATGCCGTGCAGGCGCTGGAATTCAAAATCATATGTGCCGCCGGCATCCTCGATCACGCTCGCCACCGTGAGCGCGTTGTGCGTGGCGAATTGCGGATAGAGCCGCGGCCGCGCACTGAGCAGCCGGCGCGCGCAGTCGAGATAGCAGAGATCGGTCATCGCCTTGCGGCTGAACACCGGATAGTCGGCAAGGCCGCGTTCCTGCGCGCGCTTGATCTCGCTGTCCCAATAGGCGCCCTTGACCAGCCGCACCATCAGCCGGCGGTCAAGCGCGGCGGCGACATCCGCGATCCAGTCGATCACCGCACCGGCACGCTTCTGGTAGGCCTGCACGGCAAGGCCGAAGCCGTCCCAGCCAGAGAGCGAAGAATCGCGCAACACGGCGGCGATCACGTCGAGCGACAATTCGAGCCGGTCGGCCTCTTCCGCATCGACGGTGAAATTGAGCTCATGACCCTCCGCCAGCCGCGCCAGTTCGAGAACTTTCGGCGCCAGTTCCTTAAGTACACGCTCGCGCGCCAGCGGCTCGTAGCGCGGATGCAGCGCCGACAATTTCACCGAAATGCCAAATCCCCTTTTTTTCCGCCGCGGCAGCGCGGCGTTGCCGGCGCTTTTGCCGATGGCGTCGATGGCATTGGCATAAGACTCGAAATAGCGCTGCGCGTCGGCGGCGGTGCGGGCGCCCTCGCCCAGCATGTCGAAAGAATAAAGAAACTCGCGCCCCGTGTCGGCGCGCGCCAGCGCCTCTTCGATCGTCTGCCCAAGCACGAAATGCGAGCCGAGCAGCCGTATGGCCTGGCGGGTGGCGGCGCGCACCGCCGGCACGCCGAGCCGCTTCACCAGCGCGTCGACCATGCGCTCCGGCGTCTCGCCCGGATGAATGACGCGCGCCGTAATGCCTAATGTCCAGGCCGAGGCCGAGACCAGCAGCGCGGTCGAGCGCGTATCGTGATGCGCCCAGTCGCCGGCTTTCAGCTTGTCCTCGATCAGGCGGTCGGCGCTGTCGGCGTCAGGCACCCGCAGCAGCGCCTCGGCCAGCACCATCAGCGCCAGGCCCTCTTTGGTGGAGAGCGCATAGGCGTGCAGGAAATCTTCCACGCCGCCGAGCCCGCCGACGCGCGCGCGGATCGCCTGAACCAGCCGCGTAGCGCGTTGATCGATGCGCGCCTCGGCGGCGTCCGAACGGCCGGCGCCCGCCAATAGTGTGGCAGCCAAGCCCTCATCCGCCGGCGCATATGGCGCGCGGAACGTTGGAATATTGCCGGTAGCGATTGCAGGCTTTGCCGACGGCATGGATCGGCCTCCGAGCTAAGCCGTGATATTAGCCTAATGTCCGCTGTTACCCCAAAAGCGGGCATGTATCGGCACAGCTCGCGTGTCCGCTATATGCCAATAGGCAACATTCGGCGTAATGCGAACTCCGGCGCGTGAGCGCCGGTGGCCGTCACGCTCGGTAGTCACCGTCTTAGTGACGCGCCTGATAAGCCAAGCTAAAGGGAATGTAAGAAAATCGAACCGCCTGGCCGAGAGCCAGGCGGCTTTGATTTGGTCTATGGATGGCGTGTGCCTATGAATGGTAATGGCGGTGATGCTGATGATGCCGATGATGCGGAGCAGGTAAGACGGGCTCCAACTCAAGCCCGGTCACGGTGGCTATTATGTTGAGCCCGAGTTCTCCCTGAACACTCAAGGGTTGGAGAGCGAATGAGTTGGCGCCACCCACAAGGCCGTTAGCGCCCGCGCCGACAACCATCGCAGCCCCTGCCGTAACTCCTCCGTAGCCACCGGCTAGACTACCCGGCCCAACGTGCGGCGTTGGTGCGAACACGGCCCACGCCAAACTGACATCGTTGCTGAAGCCAACTTGGGCTCCGAAACGATGGATAACGGCTTGATAATATTGGACCGGACCGCCGTTGGATGGCGTGAGGATGCAACGGAATGCCTGCCCGGAGAGGATGATATAGGCTGCCGGTGCGGAACTTCGGCAGTTCAGCGTACCCACTTCAACGTCCGCGCGCGCGGGCGTTGCTGCTACGAGGCCAAGTAGCGCCGTAGCCAATAATGCAAACTTTTTCATGATTTTACCTTCCGTGAAGAAACAGAACCCAACTCCCATCGAACCGGATTGCGGTTTAAATGCGATAATTAGGACTTATTAGGTCCGCTTTGGGTCATTAGCGCTGCGACGAATTTTTCCTTCATTATTGCGTGCGAAATTCAAGCGTGACACAATTTGTGGAATGAAATTCATGGCTTAATATTGGGACTGCCGAAAATAAATGGGCCGCCTTCGCCGGCGGCCCATTACTCAATGCGACAAATTGTGCTGCGGTCAGTGCATCCAATTGAATTGGTAATTCAAGTCAACTTTCACAGTGTTGAGTAGTCGTGTCCCACACAACTTTATTTTATTCCAATTTAAGTCTGGCAATGAGAGAGGGCCTCTTCCTCAAGCTGAGAAACAATGCCTAGCGGCGGCTTTGATTCGCCGCAAGTGACGGTTGTGCATTGCGACCGATGGACCCTTCGCTTATTTGGTCCTGGCCCAGGTCGAGAAGCAGAAGCCGATCTAGCAGGTCCGCCGCTTGATCAAAAGCCTGAACGGGCGATCGGCACGGAGGACGATCTGCGGGCGTCCCGCACAGCGTGTTTTATGTCAGGGCGCGTCCTAGCGGACGGCCCGCGTCAGGCCGCGGTGTTCGCCTTGCGCGCCGGGGCCGGCGCGCTTTCGACCGGATCGTAGAAGACCGCGGCGATGTCGTCGGCCAACTGCTCATAAACGGCGCGCGCGCCGCCTTCGCGGACATAGATCCCGCTGTAGAGGTCGGGCAGTTTCGGCAGCGGCGAGTTTTCCCAAACCAGCATGCCGGCTTTTGCCGCGCGCCGACGGGTGATCGCCATGACGCCGAGGCCGGCGTCGACCGCGCTGCGCAGACTGGACACGCTCGGGCCGGTGAAAACGTCTTCCCAATGGAGGCCGGCCGACTGCAATACCTGCACCGCGAGCCGGTGATATACGCAAAGCTCGCCATAGGAGACCAGCGGCACCGGACGATCGCTCTCGATGCGGGTCGCCGCGCTGTGCACCCAGACCACCTCTTGCGCCCGGCTGTAGCGGGCGTCATGCGGCGGCTTCATCGATAGTCCGATCATAAGATCGATGTCGCCGGCGCGCAGTTCCCGCGCCAGTGGATCGTAAAAATCGGTCCGTATGCTGAAACGCACGTCCGGCCAGCGCGTGCGGAACTGCGCCAAGATACCAGGCAAGATCGAGGCGATGTATTCACTCGGCGTCCCGACGCGGATCACCAGCTCGGGCCGCGGGCCGTTGTCGCTGATACTCACGATCTGGTCGTTGATCGAGAGCAGGCGGCGCGCATAGCTGACCACCAAGTCTCCTTGCGGCGTCAGGCTAATGCCCTGGACGCTGCGATCGAACAATTCGCCGCCGAGCAAAAATTGCAGTCGCTTGATCTGCGCGCTCACGGCCGGCTGAGTGACCCCGAGCTTGGCCGCGGCCTTAGTGAAGCTGCGCAAGTCAACGACGGCGACAAGCGTCCGCAGCAGATCGGTTGGGATATTGGTCATTGGCCGCACTGCCTCCACCCAAGATTATATCTATATGCACACTAACGAATGTGAATGTGCCGGACTGTATCAGCCTTGCGTTTTATCAATTTTGCTGACGAAATTTCGTTCCGGTTTTCGGCAGCCGCTGCAGAGATTTCGGCCGGCGAAACGCGTTCCGACTACTTGATGCGTTCAAGAATACTCACGTAATTTGCCACCGCCGTGCCGCCCATGTTGAAGATGCCGCCGAGGCGGGCGTTCTTCACCTGCAAATCGTTCGCAGTACCGGTGAGCTGCATCGCGGCGAGCGCGTGCATCGATACGCCGGTGGCGCCGATCGGATGGCCTTTCGACTTCAAGCCGCCGGATGGATTCACCGGCAACTTGCCGTCCTTTTGCGTCCAGCCTTCCTTGATGGCGCGCGCGCCCTGACCTTCGGCGGTCAGCCCCATGGCCTCGTATTCGATCAGTTCGGCGACGGTGAAGCAGTCATGCGTCTCGACGAAGGACAAATCGCCGAGCTTGAGCCCCGCTTGCGCGAGCGCGCCATGCCAGGCATGGGCGCAGCCTTCGAACTTCAAAATGTCGCGTTTCGACATCGGCAGGAAATCCTGCACGTGCTCGGCCGCGCGGAAGGCGACCGCCTTGCCGAGCTTGAGCGCCGTTTCCACGTCGGCAAGCACGACCGCGGCGGCTCCGTCCGAGACCAGCGAGCAATCGGTGCGCTTGAGCGGACCGGCGACGAATGGATTCTTCTCGCTCTCGGTGCGGCAGAAATCGTAGCCCAGATCCTTGCGCATCTGCGCGTAAGGATTGCCGACGCCGTTTTTGTGATTCTTGGCGGCGATCATCGCCAGCGCGTCGGATTGATCGCCCCATTTCTGGAAATAGAGTCCCGCGATCTTGCCGAAAATGCCGGCGAAGCCGCCGTCGATCTCGGCTTCCTCGCGCACGTAAGATGCTTTCAACAAGTTGCGGCCGATCTCGGGCGCCGGCGTCGTCGTCATCTGCTCGACGCCAACGCAAAGCACGATGCGCGCTGAGCGCGCCTCGATCGCCTTGATGCCCTGGTGCACGGCGGCCGAACCGGTCGCGCAGGCGTTCTCGACCCGGCTCGCGCGCTTGAAGCGCAGATCTGGCGAGGCTTGCAGCACCAGCGCGGCGGTGAAATCCTGCGGCGAAAAGCCGGCGTTGAAATGCCCGAGCACGATCTCGTCGACGTCCGCGGCCGGCACGCCGGCATCGGCCAGCGCGTCGCCCGCGACCCGCACGATCAGGCTTTCGACGGTCTCACCGCTGAGCTTTCCGAAGGGCGTATGAGCCCAGCCGACGATACAGGCGGTCATCGAACACTCCTTTGCCGAAATTTGGTCGCATTGGTCGGCGATGACGGCTCAGTCACCATAAGTCAAACCGGGGGTGGGGCGGACTTTGCCTCCCGTCCAAAGCTTAGATAGCTTACCGCCACCGCCTATGAAACCCCGTCGTTTTCTTGGGTCTTCGCTTTGACCCGAGCCCAGAACCGGACCGCAACCATTGCCACATTGCGCTAGCCTCCATTCCCTGACGTTTGGCCTTGCCGTGGCGGCAGCGGCGGCGCTTGCCGGCACAACGAATGCCCGGGCCGAAGCGCAACTATTGATCGAGGCCTCAACCGGCAAGGTGCTGCACGCGGAAAACGCCACCTATCCGTGGTACCCGGCCTCGGTCACCAAAATAATGACCGCCTACACCACCTTGCGCGCCATCAAGGAAGGCCGCATCGGCTTCAACACCATGCTGACCGTATCGCGCAACGCGGCGGCGCAGCAGCCGACCAAGATGGGGTTCAAGGCGGGCACCCGCCTCACCCTCGACAACGCGCTGAAGATGTTGATGGTGAAATCGGCCAATGACATGGCGGTGGCGATCGCCGAAGGCGTCGGCGGCTCGATCGAGGGCTTCGCCGACATGATGAACGCGAACGCCCGCCGGCTCGGCATGAGCGCGTCGCATTTCGTCAATCCGAACGGGTTGCCGGCGGAAAACCATGTCACCACGGCGCGCGATCTCGGCATCCTCGCCCGCGCCCTGATCAAGGAATTTCCGGAAGACGATTCCTACTGGCACATCCACGCGATCCAGTACGGCAATCGCGTGATGCGCAATTACAATTCGCTGCTCGACCGCTATCCCGGCGCCGACGGCATGAAGACCGGCTTCATCTGCTCGTCCGGATATAATGTGGTGGCGTCGGCGACCCGCAACGGCCGGCGCCTGATCGCCATCGTGCTCGGCGCCTATTCCGGCGCGGTGCGCGCGCAGAAGGCGGCGGCGCTGCTCGAACGCGGCTTCAACGGCGGCGGCCTTACCTGGCTCACGCCGGCGCTCGGCACGGTCGACGCCTTGGCGCCGATCGATGCGCAGCCGCCCGACTTGCGCGAAGAAATGTGCGGCGGTCATCGCCGCAAGCCGCCGGCGGAAGACAACGACGAAGAACAAAAAGACGCCGCTGCGATGCCCGCCAACGGCGACGTTTCCTCGGCGCAGGGATTCATGCTGTCGAGCCTGCGGCCGCCGAACGGCAAGTTCGTGCTCGGCCCTGCGGTCGAGACCGAGGCGCCGATCAAGGTATTCACCGGCCCGCCCGATCATCCGGATGCGGTGCAGACCGCCGAGCCGCGCGCGAAGAAGAAAAAACACGTCGCCAAGAAAGACGGCGGCGAGAAAGCCGAAGGCTCCGCCAAGGAAGACGGCGCCAAGACGGCGGCCGCGCCCAAGCGCGCCAAACCCACGGCGAAGCCCAAGGTCAGTTCGGCCAAATAATGCCCGCGGCCGGCCATAGCGCGGATCGGCGCCGGCCGCCGGAGCCCATTCCGCTCACCGTGCTCACCGGCTTTCTCGGCGCCGGCAAGACCACGCTGCTCAACCGCCTGCTCAAGGACGAGGCGCTGAGCCAGACCGCCGTCATCATCAACGAATTTGGCGACGTCGCGCTCGACCACCTGCTGGTGGAATATATCGGCGACAATATGGTACTGCTGCAAAGCGGCTGCCTGTGCTGCACCATGCGCGGCGATCTGGTCGACGCGCTGGAGGCTTTGCTGCGCGATCTCGACAACAGACGCTGCACCTTCCGCCGCGTGCTGTTGGAAACCACCGGCCTCGCCGATCCGGCGCCGGTGTTGCACACTGCCATGGCGCATCCTTATCTGGTGCAGCGCTACCGGCTCGACGGCGTGGTGACAGCGGTCGATTGCGTCAACGGCCAGGCGACGCTCGACGCGCATGCCGAAGCAGTCAAACAGGCGGCGGTGGCCGATCGGATCGTGCTCACCAAAACGGACCTGGCAAGCGCCGAGCAGCGCGAGCGTATTGTTGCACGCCTGCGCGCGCTCAATCCGGCGGCGCACATTCTCGATGCCGCGAAAGGCGAGGCGTCGGCGGAGCAGCTGATGAACTGCGGGCTCTACGATCCGGCGCGCAAAATCCCCGACGTGAAGAAATGGCTGGCCGCCGAGGCCTATGCGGACGGTCGCCACCACCACCATCACGACGTCAATCGCCACGACGCGCACATCGGCTCGTTCGTGCTTACCGCCGATGCGGCGATTCCGGCCGGCACGCTCGACATGTTCCTCGAACTGCTGCGCGCGACGCATGGCGACAAATTGTTGCGGCTCAAGGGCATCGTGAAGCTCGCCGAAATGCCCGATACACCGGTGGTGGTGCACGGAGTGCAGCACGTCTTCCATCCGACCGCCCGGCTGGAACGCTGGCCGGACGACGACCACCGCACCCGGCTGGTGTTCATCGCGCGCGATCTGCCAGAGCGCACGGTGCGCGAACTGTTCGAGGCCTTCCTCGGCGCCGCGGTGGTCGACCGCCCGGACCGCGCGGCCTTGACCGACAATCCGCTCATCCCATTCGGCGGGGTCGACCGTTAACGGCCGCCCTTGCGCCGCCCTTCGACTCGACTAATGCTGTTGGGCGTCCGCCGGCCAAGCTTAAAAGAGTTGGCGGCAATGGGGAAAACGTCATGGAACGGCCAATGGAGCGACCTTGGCTGCAATATTATCCGCCGGGCGTGCCCGCCGACATCGACCCGACGCGATGTCCATCGCTGGTAACGATGTTCGAGGAAAGCTTCAAGGCGCATGCCGCCTCGGATGCCTGTGTGTGCATGGGCAAGACCTTGACTTATGCCGGGCTCGAGGCGGCCTCGCGCGCCTTCGCCGCCTGGCTGCAGAGCAAGGGCCTCGCGCGCGGCGCTCGCGTCGCCATCATGATGCCGAACGTGCTGCAATATCCGGTGGCAATCGCCGGCATCCTGCGCGCCGGCTTGACCGGCGTGAACGTCAATCCGTTGTACAAGCCGCGCGAGCTGGAATTCCAGCTCAAGGATTGCGGCGCCGAAGCCATCATCGTGCTGGAGAATTTCGCTTCCGTTCTGCAGGAGGCGTTGCCGCACACGGCCGTCAAACATGTCGTGGTCGCCAGCATGGGCGACATGCTCGGCATGCTGAAAGGCACGCTGGTCAACTCCGTGGTGCGGCACGTCAAGAAGATGGTGCCAGCCTATTCGCTGCCGGGCGCGACCAAATTCAACGACGCAATTGCGACCAGCGGCAGACTGCCGTTCACGCGCGTTGAGGCCGGGCCCGACGACATCGCCTTCTTGCAATACACCGGCGGCACCACCGGCGTCGCCAAGGGCGCGATGCTGCTGCATCGGAACCTGGTCGCCAATGTGCTGCAGGTGGTGGCGTGGAACGAACCGATGGTGGCGATACCGCCCGTGATTGACCGGGTCATCGTCGTCACCGCGCTTCCGCTCTATCACATCTTCGCGCTGACGGCGTGCTTCCTATTCAGCATCCGCACCGGCGGCATGTGCATATTGATTCCGAACCCGCGCGACATCAGCGGCCTGATCAAGGAATTGAGCCACTACAAGGTGAACTTGTTCCCAGCCGTGAACACGCTTTACAACGCGCTGCTCAACCATCCCGACTTCGGCAAGCTCGATTTGAGCATGCTGAAATCCGCGGTCGCCGGCGGCATGGCGGTGCAGAAGTCAGTCGCTGATGCGTGGGTGAAAGCGACTGGAAAGCCGATCGTGGAAGGCTACGGCCTGTCGGAAACCTCGCCGGTGCTCACCTGCAATCGCGGCGACATCGCCGAATGGACCGGCACGATCGGCTTGCCGGTGCCGTCGACCGAAATCTCGATCCGCGACGAGGCCGGCCATGACGTGCCGTTTGGCGAGCAAGGCGAGATTTGCGCGCGCGGGCCGCAGATCATGCCCGGATATTGGCAGCGTCCTGACGAGACCGCCAAGGTGATGACCGCGGACGGGTTCTTCCGCACCGGCGACATCGGCGTGATGGACGCGGCCGGCCGCGTCAAGATCATCGACCGCAAGAAGGACATGATCTCGGTGTCCGGCTTCAAGGTGTTCCCCAACGAGGTCGAGGACGTCGCGATGATGCAAGGCGGCGTGCTGGAATGCGCCGCGGTCGGCGTGCCGGACGCCCATTCCGGCGAAGCGGTCAAGTTGTTCGCGGTGAGGAAATCGCCCGACCTGAGTGAGCAGGACCTGCGCCGCTTCATGCACAGCCAGCTCGCCGGCTACAAAATGCCGAAGCAGATCGAGTTTCGCAAAGAATTGCCGAAGACCAATGTCGGCAAGATCCTGCGCCGCGCGTTGCGGGACGAGGCATGAGCGAAGCGGCCGTGCTGCCTTCGCCCGCCGACGTGATCGCGTTTTGGCGCGCGGCCGGGCCAAAACGCTGGTTCGAGAAGGACGCCGATTTCGACGACAATATCCGCCAGCGCTTTCTCAAAGTTCACGAAGCGGCGGCCGCCGGCAAACTGACCGCTTGGGAAGCCAACGCCGAGGGCGCGCTGGCGCTGCTCATTTTGCTCGATCAATTCCCGCGCAACATGTTTCGCGGCCAGGCGCGCGCCTTCGCCAGCGATCCGCTGGCGCTTGGCGTCGCCAGCCGCGCCATCCTCAACGGCTTCGACGGCTTGTTTCCCGACCTGCGCGGCTTTTTCTATCTCCCGTTCGAGCATTCGGAAAACCTGGCCGACCAGGAAAAAGGCGTTGCCTTCTACAAAGCGGTCGGCGACGTCGACGGGGTTAAGTGGGCCGAGATTCACGCCGATATCATCCGCCGCTTCGGCCGCTTCCCGCACCGCAACGCGGTGCTCGGCCGCGTCAGCACGCCGGAGGAACAGAAGTTCCTCGATGACGGCGGGTTCGCCGGTTAGCGCGAATTCGCGGGACGCTGCCCACAACTTTTGCTAGACTTCTTGGGGCAATAAAAACGCCGGCCATTGCAGCCGGCTTAGTGCCAGGGAGGCGACCCATGTTTAGCGGCAAAGCGCTTCGGCGCGTGATGACGATTGCCGGCTTCATTCTGCTGGCTACCGTTCCCACCAAAATCTTCGCCCAACAGAGCGTGAAAGTAGGCGCCAAGGATATCGGCGGCGTTGTGACCAGCGCCAAAGGCCCCGAGGCCGGCGTCTGGGTGATCGCGGAGACCAGCGAGCTGCCGACCACGTTCGCGCGCATCGTCGTTACCGACGACCAGGGCCGCTATCTCGTGCCCGATCTGCCGAAGGCAAAATACAAAGTTTGGGTGCGCGGCTATGGCCTCGTCGATTCGGCCAAGGCCGACAGCGAGCCCGGCACGTCGCTCAACCTCACCGCCGTAGTCGCGCCGAACGAGGCCGCCGCGGCGCATTATTATCCCGCCATCTATTGGTACGCGATGTTGAAGATTCCGGACAAGAGCGAGTTCGGCGGCAAGAGCAACATTCCGGAAAAACTCACGCAGATCGACTGGCTCAAGCAGATAAAGAACATCGGCTGCATTGGTTGTCACCAGCTCGGCCAGGAAGCGACCCGCACGATCCCGGCAGATTTGGGTAAATTCAATTCGGGCGAAGAAGCCTGGATGCGGCGCATTCAGTCGGGCCAGTCGGGCGAGCAAATGACCAACCAGCTCGCCGGCAATTTCGGCGGCGCGCCGTTCAAATATTACGGCGATTGGACCGACCGCGTTGCCAAGGGCGAGTTGCCTAAGTCCACGCCGCCGCGCCCGCAAGGCGTCGAGCGTAACATCGTCATCACCTCGTGGGAGTGGTCCACGCCGGACAAATACCTGCACGATTTGATTTCTTCCGACCGGCGCAGTCCGACGGTCAACGCCTATGGGCCGCTGTACGGCTCGCCCGAATACTCGACCGACAACATGCCGATCCTGGACCCCAAGACCAACAAGGTGTCGTTCTTCAAGATGCCGGTGGCGGATGTCGAGATGCCGGAATCGCTTGGCCCCGGACACGCCGCCAGCATCAAGCCGCTGCAGCCGTCGCCCTACTGGGGCGAGCAAAAGCTCTGGGACACCAGGGCGAACAACCACAACTCCATGTTCGACAAGAAGGGCAGGATATGGCTCGCGGCGACGGTGCGTGGCGTGGATAACCCGGCGTTCTGCAAAAAGGGTTCCGAGCATCCGTCCGCCAAAATTTTCCCGCTCGAAAAGTCGACGCGACAGGTGGCGATGCTCGATCCCAAGACCATGAAGTACTCCTTCATCGACACCTGCTTCGCCACCCATCACCCACAGTTCGGCTACGACGCCAACGACACGCTGTGGCTGAGCGGAACGGGTCCGGTCGCCGGCTGGGTCAACACCAAAATGTTCGACGAGACCCGCGACGCGGCGAAGTCGCAGGGCTGGTCGCCGTTCGTGCTCGACACCAACGGCAACGGCAAGCGCGATGATTACGTCGAGCCCAACCAGCCGATCGATCCGACCAAAGACAAGCGCATCGTGCCGGGATCGGGCCCCTACGCGGTGATGCCGCATCCTACCGACGGCTCGATCTGGTACACCGTCGGTGTGTTCGGCGGACCGCCGGCCGTCCTGCGCTTCGACCCCGCCACGCAACTGTCGGAAGTCTACAATGTGCCGGCGCCCGCTTACGGCATCCGCGGCGCCGATATCGACAAGAATGGCGTGGTGTGGGCATCGATGTCGAGCGGCCAGCTCGGCAGCTTTGACCGGCGCAAGTGCAAGGGCCCGCTCAACGGACCGACCGCCACCGGCAATCATTGTCCGGAGGGCTGGGCGTTCTACCAGTACCCGGGTCCCGGCTTCGACGGCATCGGTGAGAACAGCGCCGAGTTCGAGCTATTACACCTGGGTCGACCAGCACAACACGCTCGGGCTCGGCGAGGATGTCCCGATCTCCACCGCCAACCTCAATGACGGCTTCGTCGCGCTGAAGGACGGCAAGATGGTCACGATCCGCATCCCCTACCCGATCAGCTTCTACGCCAAGGGCATGGACGGGCGGATCGACGATCCGAACGCCGGCTGGAAAGGCCGCGGGCTGTGGAGCACGAACGGCGACCGCACGCCTTGGCTCAAGGAAGGCGGCAAAGGGACCAGACCGCGCGCGGTGCACATACAAGTGCGGCCCGATCCGCTGGCGAATTGACGACTGGCCGGCGCGTGAATTGCCCCGCCGCACAGCGCGGCGGGGCGTGCTATAGGATGCCATGACAGATTTTCACGGCGTCTTTCCCTACCTCGTTTCACCGACCGACGCGCAAGGGCGCATCCTCACCGACGTGTTGGGGCGGCTGGTATCCGACCTGATCAAGGCCGGCGTGCATGGCTTGACGCCGCTCGGCTCGACCGGCGAGTTCGCTTATCTCACGCGCGAGCAACGCGCGGCGGTGGTGCAGGCGACGATCGAAGCCGCGGGCAAGCGTGTGCCGGTCATCGCGGGTGTCGCCTCGACCTCCACGGCCGACGCGGTCGCGCAGGCCAAGCACTATCAGTCGCTCGGCGCCGACGGCATCCTCGCGATTCTCGAAGCCTATTTCCCGCTCAAAGACGCGCAGATCGAAGCCTACTTCCGCGCCATCGCGGACAGCGTGGACATTCCGGTGGTGCTCTACACCAATCCGCAATTCCAGCGCAGCGATCTCACCCTCGACGTGATCGCACGGCTGTCGGCGCACCCGCGCATCCGCTACATCAAGGACGCCTCTACCAATACCGGACGGCTGCTCTCGATCATGAATCGCGCGCCGCAGATGAAAGTGTTTTCCGCCTCGGCGCATATTCCAGCGGCGGTGATGCTGATCGGCGGCGTCGGCTGGATGGCGGGCCCCGCCTGCATCGTGCCGCGCCAGAGCGTGAAGCTTTACGAGCTGTGCCGCGCCGGCAAATGGCCGCAGGCGATGATGCTGCAGCGGGAACTTTGGCGCATCAACGAGGCCTTCGCGCGCTTTAATCTCGCCGCCTGCATCAAGACCGGCTTGCAAATCCAGGGCTATGCGGTCGGCGATCCGGTTCCGCCGCAGGCGGTACTGGCCCCCGCAGAGCGCGAAGCGGTCGAGAGCATATTGGCTGACGTAGCCAAGCTCGAAATCCCTTGATTCATCAACATAAACGACCCTTCCGAACCTATTCTTAACGGTTCCTTGCTAAATGCACGCGATGGCTTTGCCGTCGCTTGCAACCCGGCCGCCGGCGGCGCGGAGAGAACCCGTGGCGCTGGTCGATACCGAAACGTCGCTCCCGCGCCGCCCTCAGCCGCGGCGAGCGCGCTGTTGGTGGAATCGATCATGCTATATCTTGTCGCCAAGCGGCGGCTGGGCTTCCACGTGTTCATCATGGGCGGCGCGTCCAGCGCTTAAGCCCGCTCGCGCAACAGCCGCCTGATCACCTTGCCGGTCGTCGTCATCGGCAGGTCGTCGATGAAGGCGACCTCGCGCGGATATTCGTGTCCCGACAGCCGCGTCTTGACGAAATTCTGGATCTCGACGGCGAGCGCTTCCGACGGCGCATGGTTCTTCTTGAGCACGATGAAGGCCTTGACGATCTCGGTGCGCAGCGGATCGGGCTTGCCGACCACGGCGGCGAGCGCCACCGCCGGATGGCGGATCAGGCAGTCCTCGATCTCGCCCGGCCCGATGCGGAAGCCGGATGAGGTGATGACGTCGTCGTCGCGCCCGACGAAGCTGAAATAACCCGCCTCGTCCATCACGCCCTGGTCGCCGGTGGTCATCCAGTCGCCGATAAACTTGTCGCGCGTGGCTTCCGGCTTGCCCCAGTATTCCAAGAACATCACCGGATCGGGACGCTTGACCGCGATCTGGCCGACCTCGCCGGCTTTGAGCGGCTGGCCGTCACGGCCGATCACCGCAACGACGTGGCCGGGGATCGCCTTGCCGATCGCGCCGGCCTTGAACATGCCGAGCTGCGCGCATGAGCCGAGCACCAGATTGCATTCGGTCTGGCCGTAGAATTCGTTGATCTCAAGGCCGAACGCGGATTTGCCCCATTCCAGCGCCTCGACGCCGAGCGACTCGCCGCCCGATGCCACGCTGCGCAGTTTGAAATCGTAACGGCCACGCGGGCTCGGCACCGCGCGCATTATGCGCAGCGCCGTCGGCGGGATGAAGGCGTTGCGTATCTCGGCCTTCGCCATCAGCGCGAAGGCCTCGTCCGGCGCGAACTTGTCGAACCGGCGCGCGACCACCGACACGCCGTAATGCAGGCTGGGCAGCAGCATATCGAGCAGGCCGCCGGCCCAGGCCCAATCGGCCGGCGTCCAATAGCGGTCGCCGGCTTGCGGGAATTCAAAGTGCGGCAGCTCGATGCCGGGAAGATGCCCGATCAAAACGCGATGCGCGTGCAGCGCGCCCTTGGGCTGGCCGGTGGTGCCGGAGGTGTAGATCATCATCGCCGGATCGTCGGCGGCGGTATCGACCGGCGCAAACTCCGTTGAGGCGCGCGCCAGCAGATCGGGAAAGCTGCCGGCGCCATCTCCGGCGCCGTCGACCGACAGCACGAACGTGAGTTGCGGCGCCTCACCGTGAATGTCGGCTAGCTTGGCGAGGCCTTGCGCGTTGGTCAGCAGCGCCTTGGCGCCGGAATTCTGCAGCCGGTAAGACAGCGCATCCGGACCGAACAGGACCGCGATCGGCAGCGCGACCGCGCCAAGCTTGTAGATCGCAATATGGGCGGCGGCGACTTCCGACGCCTGCGGCAGCAATATGCCGACGCGGTCGCCGCGCGCAACTCCATGCGCGCGCAGCACATTGGCGAGCCGGTTCGATGTCTCGCGCAAGGCGCCGTAGCTGATGGCGTCTTCGCGGCCGTCGGGGTGGACGTGCAGGATCGCCAGGCGGTCAGGCTCTTGCGCCGCCCAACGGTCGCAGACATCGACGCCTATATTGTAGCGCGCCGGCACCTGCCAGCGGAATTGGCGATAGATGTCGTCGTAATTGGAGAGGCGGGATAGCACCGGCATGGGGCGCAACGCTAATCAGAGGAACGCACCGGGTCCAGTGCCGTACCTTTCAGAGGCGGAGTAATTGGGATAGTTTTGTTGCCTTCAGAAAGCATTGTCGCGAGGAAACGTCATGAAGCTTTTCCGCCGGGAATTTCTGCATCTCGCAGCAGGCGCTGCCGCACTTCCTGCCATCTCGAAGATCGCAAAGGCGCAAAACTATCCGACGCGGCCCGTGCGTTTGGTCGTCGGCTTCGCACCCGGAAGCACGACCGATATTCTCGCGCGCCTGATGGGGCAATGGCTGTCGCAACGGCTCGGCCAGCAATTCGTCGTCGAGAACCGGCCAGGCGCCGGCGGCAATGTTGGCGCCGAAACGGTGGTGAGGGCGACGGCCGACGGCTATACCCTCCTCATGGTCCCGCCGGCGGTCGCGGCCAATGAAACGCTTTACGAGCATCTCGACTTCAATTTCATCCGCGACACGGCGCCGGTCGCCGGCGTGGTGCGCGTGCCCAATGTGGTCGAGGTTAATCCGTCGGTTCCGGTGAAGACTATTCCGGAATTGATCGCCTACGCCAAGGCCCATCCGCTCAGCTTTGCCTCGGCCGGTATCGGGACCGCGAGTCATCTGGCTGGCCAGTTGTTCAACAAAATGACCGGTCTCAATATGCAGCATGTGGCTTATCGCGGCGATGGGCCCGCGATGACCGATCTCGTCGGAGGCCAAGTCCAGGTCGGGTTCGCGACCATGACCGCATCGATCGGATTTATCCGCGGCAACCGGTTGCGGCCGCTGGCAGTGACCACGGTCAAACAATCCGACGCGCTGCCGGGCGTCCCGAGCGTGAGCGAATTCGTGCCGGGGTACGAGGCGAGCTCGTGGTTTGGCATAGCCGCGCCGAAGGATACGCCCGCCGACATTATCGGACGGCTTAACCAGGAGACCAATGCAGGCCTCGCCGATGCGACGGTCAAAGCGCGGCTCGCCGATATGGGCGGCATGCTGCTGACGGGCTCGCCGGCCGACTTCGGCAAGCTCATCGTCGACGAAACGGAAAAGTGGAGCAAGGTGATCCGGGAAGCTCACATCAAGGCGGGGTAAAATCCCGCAGCGCTAGCCCCTCGCAGCCTCGGTCGTTGCGATCCAAATACCCGCGAACACTGCCAAGAGGCCGACCACCAGATTGGCGGTGATCGGCTCGCCGACAAGCTGGTGCGCGAGCAAAGCCGCCGCGATCGGGTTGACCGTCATGGTATTGGCCACGCGCGTCGGGCTCGCACGCTGCAGCGCGAGCACCCAGAGGATGAACGCCAAGGCGCCGCCGCCGATTCCGAGATAAATCCCGGCGATCCATTGCGGCGCACTAAAGCTTTCCAGCACCGCAAGCCGGCCGCTCAACAGGCCGACGACAACCAGCGCGGCCGCGCCGGAGCCCATGCCGACCGCCAGAAATCCCAGCGCACTCGAGCGCTGGATGAAGGCGCGCGACCAGACATTGTAAAACGCCATGCAAAGAACGGCGCCGGTCATGGTCAACTCGCCGCGCCACGCGCCGACGGGAGCGGCGGCAAGACCCGATGCGAGCGCGGCGAAAACGCCAAGCAGGGCGATGCCGACGCCAACCGATTTGCGCATGGTCAACGGCTCGATGCCGAGCAAACCGCCAACCAGCATGGTTTGCAGCGGCAAGGTCGACAGCGCGAGGCTGGCGCGCGCCGCCGTCGTGTAGCCGAGCGCGATATTGTAGAGGATAAAGAACAGGCCGAAGAAGCAAAGTCCCAATGCAGCGACGCCGGGCCAGTCGCTGCGCTGCGGCCATTTTACGCGCAGCGCAAACGCAATCGGCAGCACGACGAGAAATCCGATGCCCCAGCGCAGGATGGCCAGCGTGAGCGGATCGGCGTTGCCGACCAGATAGCGTGTAACGGCGGCAGCCGTTCCGCCGAGACAGCTTGAAACGATCGCGATCAACACCCCGATCAATTCGCCCACGCGCGTCCCCCTTGTCGGGGCAGGACTATGCCATGGCTGCGCGATCGGACCGTCAAAAAAAGATGAACCCGCGGCCGCTAGCTTTTCTTATCGTCCGGCTCGGCCAGGATCAGCGCCCAATACACTTTGTATTTCGAGCTTGACGTGTAGACCGCCGCGATGCCGATGCGGGTCGCGCCGGCCAGCAGCATGTTGGCGCGGTGCGGGGCCGAATCGCGCCAGCCGGAGAACGCCTCGGCCAGCGTGTGATAACCGGCGCCGACATTCTCGGCCGCTCGCTTGGCGTCGTAGCCAGAGGCTTTCAGCCGCAGCACGAACGGCTTGCCGGCGTTGTGGTCGAGTTTGTCGCGTTTGGCCATGACCGTAGCCTGCGCCTCGGCCAGGCGCGTGAGCTCGGGATCGAGCGTTACCGCCGGCAGCCCGTTATTGGTGCGGTAGCCGGATATCATCGAAGCGGCTGCGGCGGCGTCAAGCTGCGCGCCCGGCTGCGCCAGATTGCGGTAGAAGCTCGGCTCTACCTTCGGCACAGTGTCGCCGGCGCAGCCGGAAAGCGCCGCTAGCACCAGCAGCGCGACGAACAGACGCATCATCTTCGGCGGCCTCCGAATCGATGAATGGCGGCGCCAGCCTTAAGGCTGACAATCGCCGAACGGTGGTGATGCTTTGTTCCGCATAGCGATACAAGGCCCCGCCTCTACTGGCGCGGTTAGTGCGGGTCAACTAACATCGGCACAACAACAAGCCGTTAATCGCCATTTCCGGGAGTACAACACCATGTCCACTCAGCCAGTTCCACGCACGCCGGGCGCCACGCGTGCCGCTCCGGGCGAATATGTCTTCGATCTCGGCACCGTCGCGAAAATCATGGGCGGCCCCGCCTATTCCACCGCGCACGGGCCATGCGTCGAAGGCGACCGCATGATCGTCGGCCTAATGCGGATGAAGGCCGGCACCGGCGCCGAGCCGCATTCGCACCCCAACGAGCAGTGGGTCTACATCTTGGAAGGCACCTTCCGCGCTGTAGTTGACGGCAAGACGATCGAGGCCAAGCCAGGTTCCGTCCTCTACATACCAGCCAACACCATTCACGCCGGCAAGGCGTCGCCGGAGGGCGATGTGGTATTTTTCACCTGCAAGGACGCCTCGCACAGCCTGCATGGCATCAAGGCGACTTGAACTTCATCAGCGCGGGGCATGCAGAACCCCTGCCGTAACCGACATTAGCCACGGAGGATTTTACATGAAACGTCTGACCGCGATCCTGCTCGCCGCCGCCTGCCTTGCTATCGGCGTGGCGGCCGCGTCGGCGCAGGACAAGTATCCGAGCCGCACGGTCAAGATCCTGGTGCCTTATGCGCCGGGCGGCGCCACCGACATCACCGCGCGCATCGTCGGCGATCAATTGCAGAAGATCACCGGTGAGGCGTTCGTGGTTCTCAACAAGCCCGGCGCCTTCGGCCTGCTGGCGATCGACGAAATGGTGAAGGCGGCGCCTGACGGCTACACGCTGATGATCGGCAATGTTTCGACGAACGCAATCACACCGATCCTCTACAGCAAGAAGATGACTTTCGACTACGGGAAGAGCGTGACGGCGGTGACCAACCTGATCGACGTGCCGGCCTTCATGCTGGTCACGACGGCGAACGATTTTCCGGTCAAGAGCGTGGCCGAGCTGATCGATTACGCCAAGAAGAACCCCGGTAAGGTACACTACGGCACCGTCGGCATCGGCTCCTATCCGCATTACGACATGGCCTATTTCGCCAAGCGTGCCGGCGATCTCGATATGACCGCGCTGCCCAACAAGAACGGCGCCTCCGGCGTGATCCAGGACATGCTGCGCGGCGACGTGCAGGCCTCGTTCCTCAACGTCGCCAGTGCCGCCGGCATGGTGAAGTCTGGCAAGTTCCGCCCGATCGCGGTGGTGAGCAACGCGCGCCTGCCGGACTATCCGGACGTTCCGACCATGAAAGAGGTCGGCTACCCCGACGTCGGCACCGTGGCCTGGAACGGCCTGTTCGCGCCGGCGGGAACGCCGCAGCCGGTGCTCGACGCGCTGCATCAAGTCGTGCTCAAGGCGCTGCAAACGGCCGAGGCGAAGGAGAAGTTCGGCATGCAGAAGATGGATATCGCGCCCAACCCTTCCGTCGCCGACGCCAAGGCCTGGCTCGACGATCAAATCAAGCACTGGCGCACCATCACCGATACGGTGAAGATCGAGGTCGGGCAGTGACTTATTTCCCTCTCCCCATTTACGGGGAGAGGGAACGCTAGCTCGTTTTAGACAACCTGATTTAACGCCCGCCAGATACGCTCCGGCGTCGCCGGCATGTCGAGCTGCGCGCCTTTCGGCAAGGTGTCGAGGATGGCGTTGATCACCGCCGGCGGCGCCGCGGTGGTGCCGGCCTCGCCAGTGCCTTTCACGCCGAGCGGATTGGTGCGGCAGGCGACCGCGCGGTGCTCGACCGTCATATCCGGCATCAGGTCGGCGCGCGGCACGGCGTAATCCATGAACGAGCCGCTGACCAGCTGACCGGCGGCGTCGTAGACCGTGTTCTCGGTCAGCGCCTGGCCGAGGCCTTGCGCCACGCCGCCGTGGATCTGGCCTTCGACAATCGTTGCGTCCAGCACATTGCCGCAATCGCCGACCGCCACATAGGACACGATCGCAACCGCGCCGGTCGAAGGGTCGATTTCGACCTCGGCGACGTGACAGCCGTTCGGGAACGACGGCGGCGTTTTCACAGTCGCCTGGGTGTCCAGGCTTTCCGGGATCACGCCGCTGCGCGCCAGCTCGGCGGCGCGCTCGGCCACCTCGAACAGCGAGACTTCGCGACCTGAGCCGCGCACGCTGAATTTTCCGCCGCAATAATCCACGTCGCCTTGCGCCGCCTGCAGCAGCATGGCGGCGACGCGCTTGCCCTTCTCGATCACTCTGTCGGCGGTGACCGCGATCGCGCCGCCGACATACATGGCCGAGCGCGAGGCGACCGCGCCAAAGCCGGGCACGTCGCGCGCGCTGTCGCCCGACGTCAGCGTCACCGCCGCTGGCGCAATACCGAGACGGCGCGCTGCCACCTTGCCGAACACGGTTTGGTGCCCCTGCCCGCTGGCGCCGGCGCCGATGCTGACATTCACTTTATTGCCGCCGGGAAACGTGATGCGCACGGCTTCTTCCGGAAACGCGCCGGCGATCTCTAGATAACAGCCGATGCCGATACCGCGCAGTTTGCCGAATTTCTTTGCCGCCTTCCGGCGCGCGGCAAACCCTGTGTAATCCGAAAGCGTCAGCGCGCGCTCGAAAATCGCCGGAAAGTCGCCGCTGTCGTAGGTGTTGCCGAACGCGGTGGTGTAGGGAATTTTGTCGGGCGCTATCAGGTTGCGCCGGCGCAACTCGGCGGCGTCGATGCCGGTAGCATCGGCGGCGGCGTCGATCAGCCGCTCCATGAGATAGCTCGCCTCCGGACGGCCGGCGCCGCGATAGGGTCCGGTCGGCAGCGTATTGGTGAGCACGCAGCGCGTGTTCACCTGCGCGTGCGGAATGTTATATACCGTCGGCAGGCAGCCCGAAATATGCGTGGTGAACACGAAATGCGCGACGCCGGTGATGTAGGCGCCGACATTGCCGAGACAGTCGACGCGCAAGCCGAGGAAGCGACCGCGCTTGCTGAGCGCCAATTGCGCGCTCCAAAATGAGTCGCGGCCCTGGTTGTCGGAAACAAACGCTTCCGCCCGGGTTGAGACCCAGTGAATAGGCTTTTGCAGCAGGCGCGCGGCATGCAGCATGGGCACGTATTCCGGATAGCACCAACCTTTCATGCCGAAGGCGCCGCCGAGATCGTCGGTGAGGATGTGAAGCTCTTCCGGCTTGAGGCCCATGGCGCCGGCGATCTGGCCGCGCACGGCGGCCACGCCTTGCGTGCCGCAGCGAAGCGTGAACTGTTTGCTGCCAACGTCGTAGCTAGCAGTCGCCGTGCGCGGCTCGAGCGAGGCGACCACCAGGCGCTGGTTGACCAGCTCGACACGCACCACAAGAGCGGCCTCCTTGAAGGCGCGCTCCAGCGCCGCTTGCTTCTTGCCGTCGGGATCGGCCGGGGCGCTCCAGTCGAAACCGATATTGCCGGGCGCTTCCGGCCAGAGCTGCGGCGCGCCCGATGCTACGGCCGCGCATACGTCGGTCACGGCGGGAAGCGGCTGGTAATCGACCGCGATTTTTTCGGCGGCGTCCTGCGCGGCCTGCGCACTGGTAGAAATGACTATCGCCACCGGCTCGCCGATATGCAGCACGCGTTTTTCCGCGAGCGACGGCCGGTGCGGCGCAACCGCCACCTTGCCGCCGCGGCCGGGAATCGGGTGTGGATGCGAGATCGAATGGTAATGCGCCTCGGCGAGATCCGCAGCGGTCAGCACCGCCACCACGCCCGGCGCATTCTTGGCGGCCGCAACGTCAATGCGCTCGATATTGGCGAAGGCGTGCGGCGAGCGCACGAAGTAAGCCGCCAGCGCGTCTTCCGGCTTGACATCGTCGCCGAAACGCCCGGTACCGCGCAGCAGCGCGTCGTCTTCGATGCGCCCGGTCCAAGGCTCGGCTTTGGCGGCAGTCGATTCCATTGCGGCGCTCCGGCGGCGAAAAGAATCTAAAGCTTGCGGTCGGTGATACCGGCCTTGGCGTAAAGTTCGTTGATGTGCGCCTTCACGCTCGGCTTCGCCTCGGCGGTCGATTCATGCGCCCAGCCGACTTTGGCGCGGGCATAAATCGCCATCTCCTCGTCCTGCTGCGAGGTGCCGCCGGAAATCCCATAGGCGCCGACCATATCCTCGCCCCTGAACACCGGCGCGGCGCCGCCCGAGGCCGCGATCTTGCCGTTGGTCATGGCGGCGAGGCTGACCAGCAATTGCGGATTGCGCTCCTTGAACCATTGTTGGATCACCAGCCCGTCGGGAAAGCGCGGGCTCATGGAGCGGAACGCCGCCACCGTATAGGCCTTGGCGATGGCGGTGTCCGGGGTGATGAAACCGGCGTCGTCCATACGCTCGACCGCGATTAGGTGCCCTTCCGGCCCGACCACGGCGATCGAGACCGGCACGTCCATCTCAGCGGCCTTTTCCACCACCGCCTGGATGAATTTGCGGCATTCGACCGCGCGCAATTTCGCCATTCCAGCATCCTCCCGACTTGGCCATTAACCACTTAGCCACAACCAATTAACTGCAAAAAAACCGGTAGGGGAATAGGTTACCGCCGACCCGGGCTCCCTCATGGCCGCAGATTCCGCCGCAAAATTCTTGCGCGATTGGCGTTTCGTCGCGCTGATCGGCTGCGTCTGCTTTCCGGCGAGCTTTGCGCTGTACCACTATGTCGTGCCGCTCGGCGCGTGGATCGCCGCGGCGCCCGAACTCCTGGTATCGGCTATCGGCGCCGGCCTGACGAGCTTGCTGGCGATGCTCGCTGCCGCCATCGGCATCACCCGGCGGATGCACGTCGAAAACCGGCGCATGCGGGTTGCGATCAACAACATGTCGCAGGGCCTGTGCATGTTCGACCGCAACGAGCGGCTGGTCGTTTGCAATCGTCGCTACATGGAACTTTACCAACTCCCCGACGAGGTCGTGACGCCGGGGCGCACGCTCGCGAGCCTGCTTGAATACCGTATCTCCACCGGCAGCTTCTCGCGCGATCCCGACGAATACCGGCAAGGGCTGGTCGCCGCCATAGCGCAGGGCAAGACGACCACCGCGGAAGTCAAATCAGAAAGCGGACGAGTCGTCGCCATCATCAACCGGCCGATGGCGGACGGCGGCTGGGTGGCGACACACGAGGACATTACCGAGCAGCGCAGCGTCGAACGCGAACGCGCCTCGATGCAGGAGCAACAGGAACGCCGCTCGGTCATCGAGCGGGCGATCGCCGCGTTCCGCCAGCGCGTCGAGGAGCACCTTCGCACGGTGACCGACGGCGCGATGGCCATGCGCTCCACCGCCGCCACTTTGCTCACGAGTTCCGGCCAGACCGCGCAGCGCGCGCAAGGCGCGGTATCGGCGTCCAACGACGCGAGCACGAACGTGCAGACCGCCGCGGTCGCCGCCGACGAATTGGCCAGCTCGATCGGCGAAATAAGCCGCCAACTCGCCATGACCACCACGATCGTGCGCGCAGCCGTGACCGAAGCACAAGGGACCAATGCGCAGATTACCGCGCTGTCGCAGGCCGCGCAGAAGATCGGCGACGTGATCATACTGATCCGTACCATCGCCGGTCAAACCAATTTGCTCGCGCTCAATGCGACGATCGAGGCCGCGCGCGCCGGCGAAGCCGGCAAAGGCTTCGCCGTGGTGGCCTCGGAAGTCAAATCGCTGGCGGTGCAGACCGCCAAGGCGACCGAGGATATTTCCAGGCTGATCAACGCGGTGCAATTCTCGACCGGAAGCGCGGTCGATGCGATCGGCCGCATCGCAAGCCGCATGCAGGAAATCGACAGCTGCACCGCCGCCGTCTCGACCGCCGTGCAACAGCAGAGCGGCGCGACGGCTGAGATTTCGCAGAACGTTGCCGGCGCCGCCGATGGCGTCAAGCTGGTGGTGTCCGTGCTCGGCAATGTCACCGGCGCCGCCAGCGAGACCCGCCAGTCGGCCGAAAGCGTGCTGACCGCCTCGCAGGCGGTGGAAGCTGCCGCCGCCGAACTGCGCGACGAGGTCGAGGGCTTCCTCGCCCGCGTGGCGGCCTGATCAGCTAAACAATCCCGATAGCCAATAGAACAGCGCGCCAAGCAAGCCGGCCGCAGGAATCGTAATGATCCAGGCGATCACGATTTCCTGGGCGACGGCCCAACGCACCGCCGATACTTTTTTCGCCGCGCCCACGCCGATGATCGAGCCCGTGATCGTGTGGGTGGTGGAAACCGGGATGCCGAGATAGGTCGCCGTAAACAGCATGACGGAGCCGGCGGTTTCCGCGCAGGAGCCCTGCATCGGGGTAAGCCGTGTGATCTTCGAGCCCATCGTTTTGACGATGCGCCAGCCGCCGGCCATCGTCCCGGCCGCCATCGCAATCTGGCACGCGATCACCACCCAGAACGGAACGTAGAATTTCGCGCCCAGGGTGCCTTGCGAATAGAGCAGCACGGCGATGATGCCCATGGTCTTCTGCGCATCGTTGCCGCCGTGGCCGAGCGCGTAACACGAGGCCGAGACGAACTGGATGCGGCGGAAAATATTATCGACGCCATAGGGCGCCGAGCGCACGAATATCCACGACACCATGAGCATGAGCATCAGCGCGAGCAGCAAGCCGAGCCCCGGCGACAGAAAGATGGCGGCGACGGTCTTGCCGACACCCGACCAAACCACGGCGTTGACACCGGCTTTGGCAAGACCGGCTCCGACCAGACCGCCGATCAGCGCGTGCGAACTCGACGAAGGAATTCCCAGTCGCTGCGTGACGATCTGCCAGACGATGGCGCCGGCCAGCGCGCCGAAGATCACGTGAGCATTGACGACATCCGCCTCGACGATGCCGCGGCCGACCGTTTCGGCGACGTGCAGGCCAAAGAACATGAAGGCTATGAAATTGAAAAACGCCGCCCAGGCGACCGCGTATTGCGGCCGCAGCACGCGCGTCGACACGATGGTCGCAATCGAGTTTGCGGCATCGTTCATGCCGTTGAGGAAGTCAAACGCAAGCGCGACCGCGATCAGAATGACCAGGAGCGGCAGAGTGAGCGAGGCGTCCATCGTCTTTCGGCCTTGCAGGAGTGCTTAAACGTGCTCGATGACGATGCCGTGCATGATATTGGCCACGTCGTCGAAACGGTCCACGACCTTTTCCAGATGATCGTAGACCTCGTTGCCGACGAAGAAGGCCATTGGATTTGAGTTCACGTGGGTCTTATAGAGGGTCGTGAGGCCGATATCGTGCAGCTCGTCGGCGTGGCCTTCGAGCTGCGAAATCCGCTCGGTTAACGTGCTGATATGCACGGCTTCCGAACTGATCGAGCGCAGCAGCGGCACCGCCTCCTGCACCAGCCGCGCGCATTTCACGATCGCGTCCGCCATCTCCTTCATCTGCGGTGTGAATTCGGTCACGTCGAACAGTTTGATGCCCTTGGCGGTCTTCTGCATCTGGTCGATGGCGTTATCCATCGAGGTAATCAAGTCGCGGATGTTGCCGCGGTCGAACGGCGTGATGAAGGTGCGGCGCACCGCGATCAGCACTTCGCGCGTAACGTCGTCGGCGTCCTGCTCGCGGTCCATGACGATCTGGTAATTGCGCTGTATTGCCGCGCCGCCCTCCAGCATCGCCCGCAGCGCCTCGGCGCCAGCCAGCACGGCCTGTGAATGGCGCGCAAACAGGTCGAAGAAGCGCTCCTCCTTTGGCATCAAGGCATGAAACCAGCGCATCATGGACGTAACTCCATCAGCCCCGAATCGGCACTCTCAGGCCGCACCCTAGTCGTTTGCCGGGCCGTTGCCGACCGGGCACAAACGCCCTGTGGGTACAGTGGGTAAAACTCGATCCGGCCGCAGCGGCCATACCTATGGAAGCCCATTTTCACCATTTCAAAATTGATTTTTGTCATAGGGACTTGCATGGCAGGCGGTAGCCACTTGATGCATAGGCACGCCGGCTCGGCTAGTTTGCCGACGGTACATCGGGTTCACACCGGAGCAAGCAATGCGGTTGGGCTACTTCACCATGCCGGTCCACCCGATAGGCCGCGACTGGTCGCAGACGCTGCGCGAGGACCGCGAGGCGATCATCCTGGCCGACCGGCTCGGCTTCCACGACGCCTTTGTCGGCGAGCACCTGACCGACGTCTGCGAGAACATCACCAACAGCATGATGTTCCACGCCACGCTGATCCACGACACCAAGACCATCAAGCTCGCCACCGGTACCTGCAACCTGTCGCAGATGCATCCGGTGGTGATCGCGGTCAATGCGGCAATGTTCGACCATCTGGCGCAGGGCCGCTTCATCCTCGGCATTTCCGCCGGCGCGCTCGGTTCCGACGCCGAGGCGCTTGGGCTGCTCGATACCGACCGCAACAAAATTTTCGCGGAGGCGATCGACGTGATCTTGGCGATCTGGGAGCGCGAGCCGCCCTACAATATCGATTTTCCGGACAATCGTTTCAAAGTGACCATCGAGCGCGCCGCCGCGCCTCACCTCGGCGTCGGCGCCATGGCCAAGCCTTTCCAGAAGCCGCGGCCGGAAATCGTCGGTACTGTGGTGGCGCCGTTCTCGCCCGGCGTGGTCATGATGGGCAAACGCGACTTCCATCCGCTGTCGGCGAACTTCCTGCTGTCCAAGCATCTCAAGTCGCACTGGACCAATTACGCCAAGGGCAAAGCCGAAGCCGGCGCCAAGGCCGAGGTCGCCGATTGGCGCATTGCCCGCACGATCTTCGTCGCCGACGACGACAAGACCGCGCTGCGTTACGGCCGCGAGGACGCCAAGAGCCCCTACCGTTTCTATTTCAGCCAGATGCTCGGCAAGCTCAAGCGCGCCAACCGGACCAATGTGTTCAAGAGCTACAACGAGCAGCCTGACGAAGAGATCACCCAGGATTGGGTCATGGATCATTGCATAACCCATGGCACGGTCAACAAGGTGGTCGATTACATCCTTTCGTTATGTGAAGAGACCGGCGATTTCGGCGAGTTGGTCTATGCCGGCATGGACTGGGTCGATCCGGCGCTGGCCAAACGCTCGATGCAGTTGATGGCCGAAGAGGTGATGCCGCGCGTCAACGCGGCCATCGGCAAGCCGGCGGCGAGCGCGGCGGAGTAATATTCACCCGCCGTGCGTCGTGCGCCAGATGATCCCGGCCAGCGTCCCAAGAAAAAGTGCGCCGCAGGCGAAGGCTTGAATCGCAAAGCCTCTGTGGCGCTTGTCCGCCGCTTCGGCATAGCCGCGAATGTAGACGATGCGGCCGACGATCCAGACCAGGCCCAGCAGCGCGGCGCCCCAATCGTTGACATAGAGCACAAAAAACCAGAGCAGCGGCAGGAAGATCGGCATCCATTCCAGCGTGTTCATCTGGACGCGAAACACGCGCTCGAAATCGAGGTTTCCGGTCGTTGCCGGCGCCTTCACGCCGTATTTCGCCCGCGCCTTGGCGACCATGAGGCCGGTGTAAAAATACAGAGCAACGGCCAACAGCGTGACCAGCGCGGTGTAGTGCGGCATGTTCAAAATCCATTCGTTAAACCGACATCGGTTCGGTGCCCAATTCCGCGTAGAGCCCATGCTTGGCGCCGTCGCTGAACTTGACGCCCTGGCCGAGTTCGATCGCCACCGAGCGCACGCGCTGCGCCTCCGGCTCGGTCGCAGGCACCGTTTTGCCTTCGGCCGCGGCTTTCGCCGCGCGCAGCATCAGTCTGCGCGTCATGACAATGCCGGCGTCGGTCGCGCACAAATGTTCCATGGTGCGGTCCTGGATCACGCCCATGCTTTCCTGGATCGAGGCGTCCTGCATGGCGATGCCGTCGACGCCGGTAGCGCTGTGGCCGGCCGCTTGCGCCGCGCGGTCCATCAAATAATTGTTCGACTTGTTGGCGAGCGGAATGAACGTGCCGGGCACGTATTTCACGTGAATGCCCTCGCCGTCCTGCATCGCCGAGAATTCCGATTTCGTGAGCGCGCGCTTGGGGTGATAGTTGATGCTCCAGGCCCAGCAAGTTTCGTCGTCGATCGGCACCCAGGCGTGCGCGCCGAGCGGATGGCCCGCGCGCGGCGGGATGATGGTGTACCAGGGCATGATCCAGGGCGTGATGCGCCAGTAATATTTGCCGGCATCGGCATTGCGGCGCGCGCCGATCAACAGGCCGCCGGAAAATTCCTCGACCTCGAACAGCGGCATGCGGTCTCGGATGTTATACTCGTTGGCTTTGCTGCCCTTGAACAGCGGGTCCTTGTCGAGCTCGCTGCCGTGCAGCCAGGAGACGTGGCTGGAATCGATGCCGCCTTCCATCGCCTGCAGGTAATTGCATTCCTGTAGACGTTTGGAGACGAAGCGCTGCTCGGGTTTCACATCGGTCCATTCCAGTGCCGGCGGCGGCGGCTGCAATTCCGGTGGACCAAAATAGGCCCAGACAATGCCGGCCTTCTCGATGCAGGGGTAGGATTTCAATTTGATGTTCTTGCGGAAACCCGACTCCTCCGGCTCCGACGGCAGATCGGTGCACTGGCCTGTGACGTCGTATTTCCAGCCGTGGTAGTGGCAGCGGATGCCGCAGTCTTCGCTCTCGCCGAACCACAGCGAGGCGCCACGATGGGCGCAGAACTCATCGATCAGGCCGACGCGCCCATTGGTGTCGCGGAAGGCGATCAGCTTCTCGCCCATCAACTTCACCCGCACCGGCGGGCAATCGGGTTCAGGGATTTCCGCCGCCAGCAGGAACGGCGCCCAGTAACGGCGCAGCAATTTGCCCATCAGCGTGCCGGGGCCGATGCGGCTCAACTGGTCGTTTTGTTCACGCGACATCATGGCGACGTTTCCCTGATAGTTTGTTATTCTTCACTGTCATTATAAGCAGTCGCGCCCGCCGGGAAAGCCGACCATGAGCCTGCCGCGGATCGCCATCGCCACCGGAGACCCGGCCGGGATCGGCCCGGAAATCGCGCTCAAGGCCGCGCTCGATGCGCGGGTGACGGCGCTCTGCCGGCCACTGCTGGTGGGCGACCCGGCGGCGGTGGAACTGCATGCGAAGGCGGCCGGTCTCACGCCTCGGCTGCACGTTGTCGGCAAAGCCGCCGACGCCGACTGGTTGGACGGCGCGGTCAATCTGCTCGATGCCGGCGGCGGTTCCAATACGCCCGTTACCTTCGGCAAGGTCGATGCCGCGTATGGCCGCGCCTCACTCGCCAGCGCCCGTCGCGCCATAAAAGCTGCGCTCGCCGGCGAGGTCGAGGCCGTGGTGGCGGCGCCGCAGACCGAACGCTCGATCGCCGCGGCCGGTATCGCCTTCGACGGCTATCCCTCGTTCGTCGCACGCGAAACCGGCACGCCAGTCAACGACGTCTATTTGATGATCTGTTTCGACGACGTGCGCATTGCCCACGCCACTTTGCACGTCAGCGTGCGCCAGGCGGTCGCGCTGATCACGCCGGAGCGGGTCGAGCGCGTGATCCGCGTCACCGACGCGGCGCTCAAGACGCTCGGCATCGCACGGCCGAAGATTTTCGTCGGCGGACTCAATCCGCACGCCGGCGAAGAAGGCATGTTCGGCTCGGAAGAGATCGAGATCATTATCCCAGCCATTGCGCGCGCGGCCAAGGACGGCATCGAAGCCTCCGGCCCGTTCGGCGCCGACACCATGTTCCGCAAAAAGGGCTGCGACGCTTTCATCGTGATGCTGCACGACCAGGGCCACATCGCCGCCAAGCTGCAGGCCTTCAACCGCACCGCGGGCTTATCGATCGGATCGCCAATTCTGTTCTCCTCGGTCGCGCACGGCAGCGCGCACGACATTGCCGGCAAAGGCATCGCCGACCCCGGAGCGGTGATCGAGGCAGTAACAAGGCTGGCGCGGGTGAGCTCTACTTAAGCAGCGGAATGCTGTTGGCGTCTGGCGGCTGCGGGATTGACTGCAGATAGGCATAAATATCCGCAAGGTCCACATCCGATAGAATCGCTTCGCGGTAAGGCGGCATCGCCCGGTTAGTACTGCGCACGAAGTTTTTGAATATATCGAACGACAGAGCGCTGTTGGATAAAACCGTGCCGCCGCTGGTCACGAGCGACCCTTGTCCCAGCAAACCGTGGCACTGCCAGCAGCCGTTTTTGACGTAGGCGATCTTGCCGTTCTCGACCGATGCGGCGAGCGCAGCACCGTTTGCGAGAACAAGGCCTCCAACGATAGCGCCACATGCAATGCGAAATTTGATACACATGACAATGTTTCTCATCGCGGCTGGGTCCAGACGTTCAGCAATGCCGGCTGACCCGATCTGACGACGGCGACAGCTTCCTTGATGGCGGGAGCAAGATCGGCCGGGTCCTTGATCGGTCCCTTGGCCCACCAGCCCATCGATTCCGCCAGCTTGTGATATTCGATATCCGGATTCTGGATGCTGGTGCCGAGCGGGGCCATGTCGTTGCCAAGATAGGCGACCCGGTTACGGAAATTGGCCAAACGCTGCACGTGCATCACTTCCTGATGATAACCGCGGTTGTTGTGCATCACCGCCAACAGCGGAATCTTGTGGCGTGCCGCCGTCCACAGCACGCCCGGCGCGTACATCAGATCGCCGTCGGACTGGATGGACACGGAGAAGCGGCCAAGATCGCGGTTGGCGAGCGCGGCGCCGACCGAGGCCGGCGCACCGTAGCCAACGCCGTAACCGCCCGATCGGCCGAGCCAGTGGTGATACTTTTCCATCGGCCAAAGCCGGTTCGGCCAAAAGCTGACGTTTCCTTCGGACGCGACCAGCGACCAGTCGAGGTCCTTAATCTGCGCCCAGGTTTCAATCACCAGACGGGCGGTGCTGATGGGCGAGGCATCCCAGGCAATCGCCGCGTTGCGTTTCACGTTGGCGCGCCCGTCGGCGTAAGCCTTCTTGATCGTCTCGCCGCGCTTGGCGATGGCGGCCTTGCGGTCGGCGGGAATCGCAGCCTTCACGGCCTCGATCAAGGCCGGCAGCGTTGCTTCCGCGTCCGCGGGCATCGAAACATCGACCGACTGGAAGCGCTGGAAGTCCTGATAATTCGACTTGGTGATAAGCTCTACCGAGTTGATGCTGATCAGCTTGGTGCCGGGCTTGATCTTGGTTTCGTTGATGCCGATGCCGTGACTATCGTTGTCGACGAAGCCATTCACGGTGCCCCAGAAATCGGACACCTCCATGCCGATGACGACGTCGGCCTGTCCGATGACGTTCGGCGGACGACTGAGATAATGCGTCTTCGGAAAATTCATGCGCCCACCCTGGTCAACGACCGGCGCCTGCAAGGCCTCCGCAAGCTCGACGAGAAGGTTGATGCCGTTCGGCGTGCGCGCGGCGCGATCGACCACGATGACCGGACGCTCCGCATTGGCGAGCAGCCGCGCCGCTTCTTTCACCGCACCGCTGTCACCCTGCGGCGGCGAACTCGGCACGAAGCGCGGAATATAAAGTTTCTCGCCGGTCTCGCGGACCGGCTCCTGCTGCAGGCCGGCGTCAAGCGACATCATCACGGGCCCGTACGGCGGCGTGATCGCGATCTTGTACATGCGCACGAACGACTGCGCGAAATGCTGCGCCGACACCGGCGTGTCGTCCCATTTGGTGAAGTCGCGCACCAGCGCGTTGATGTCTTGCGCCGAGTGGAACGTCGGCACGCCCGGCGGGCGATGGGCCGCGTCGAGTTCGTTTCCGCCGACGACGAGAACCGGAACGCGATCGCACCAGGCATTGTAGATGCCCATGGCCGCGTGCTGCAGGCCGACGGTGCCGTGGCAGAGCGTCAGCAGCGGCTTGCCTGCGATCTTGAAGTATCCGTGCGCCATGCCGACGGCGGACTCTTCATGCATGCAAGTGAGAAATTCGGGACTTTTGTTGCCGCCGTAATCGATCAGCGATTCATGCAATGCGCGGAAACTCGAGGCCGGATTGCAGGGCAGATACTTGATGTCGAGCGTCTTGATCACGTCGACCATGAAGTCGGAACCGGGCTTGCCGGTCTCGCCTTTGATCTCCTGTGGCACGCCCGCTTCGGCGGCGGCCATTTTTGCGGTCGGCGGCAGGGCGGACGGCCGGGGCGCCTGATCGATCGGTGGGGCCGCCGTCGCGATGGCGCCTGGCGGCATGATGGTGGTCGCCGTGCCGGCAGCACCTGCCACCGCCGCGCCCGCCAAGAAATTGCGCCGATTAAGCTTGGTCCGCGAGTCCTCACGCGTCATGCCGGCCTCCCATCGCTTCCTGCCCATATACCGATCTTGCCCGCAAACATTTCGGGTAAACGGCCTGTTGGCGCGATGCTAGTGCAGCGGCAATCTGGGCGCTACGGCCTCGGGACCGATCAGCGAGCCGGCGGCAGCGAGGAACCCGAAATCGCGGTGCCGCTGCGCGGTGGCGGCGCCATCGGATTCGCCGGTTCCGCGTTCGGCGGCACACCATTGGCCACCGTCTCCGGCGCCTTGCCGGGAAGCACGACCACGCGCGTGCCGACCTGCACGCGGCTATAGAGATCCTCGACGTCCTCGTTGAGCATGCCGACGCAACCCGACGAAACGTAGTGGCCGATAGTCGACGGCTGGTTGGTGCCGTGAATTCGGTAGAGGGTATTGCCGAGATACATGGCGCGCGCGCCCAGCGGATTACCGTTCCCACCCGCCATCACGCGCGGCAGGTAGGGCTGACGCTCGATCATCTCGGACGGCGGGAACCAATCCGGCCATTCCTTCATCTTGGAGATGCGCTCGGTGCCGGTCCAGGTGAAACCATCGCGGCCGACGCGCACGCCGTAGCGCATCGCCTTGCCGTTGCCGAGCACCAGATAGAGGTAGGTGTTGGCGGTATCGACAACGATGGTACCGGCCGGCTCCTTGGTGTTGAAGTCGACCAATTGCCGCTTCAGATTGTCGGGCAGCGCCTTGGGCTGGCCTTGCTCTGGCTGATCCTCCGGCGGCAGCACGGCAGCGGTGGCCGGCGGTGCCGGTTGTGGCGCAGCGCCGGGAGCCATTTGAGGCGCCGCGCTTGGCGCTGTGCCGATAGCCCCCGGCGGCCGTACCTCGTCGGGATCGCGGGTGGCGGCCGGCGCTTGCTGGTCGAGCTGGTGCCCATAGGGAGGACGTCCGGCAGGCGGCGCAAAGGCGGGCGGAGGTGGCGGCGGTTCGGCATCGGCCGGATAGGGCAGGATGCGGCCGGGAGCGCTGGACTGGCCTTGCGGCGGAACCTGGCCCATGCGCGGCGAGCGATATGGCCGGCCCACCGGCTGATCGTCGTCATCGTCGTCGCTCCAGAACGCGGGTGGCGGCTCGCGGTCGTCATAATAAGCGCCCGGCGGCGGGGGGGCCTCGCGATAATATCCCGGTGGCGGCGACGAATAATACTGCGCGACCGCTGGCGCCGCCGAAAACGCCGCCACGACCGGCAGCGTCAGCAGGAAAAGTCCGTAGCGTCGGATCATCGTCCACCATTAGGCCGGGGAACTGGAATCCCCAACCGTCCCTGCGGCTGGATTGCCCCGGGAAGACGGCACATTCAAGACAAGATTACGGCTATCTCAATATCGTGATTTTGCCATGGCCCTTTGGATTTTCGTCAGGTTTTTTTGGCGTACGTCGCCAAAACCTGCTTGGCCACGCGGTGGCAGTCGACCGCGGCCGGGAAGCCGCAATAGATGGCGACCTGGCGCAGAATCGCGCTGAGTTCCTTCGGCGTCAGCCCGTTGTTCAGCGCGCCACGGAAATGCGCCTCGAACTCATGCATGCGCCCAAGGCAGGCGATCATGCCAAGATTGAGCAGGCTGCGGTCACGCGGCTTGAGGTCCTCGTCGGTCCACACCGCGCCCCAGCAAAATTCGTTGAGCAGGTCCTGGAATTTGCGATTGAAATCGTCGGTATTGGCGACCGCCCGGTCGACATATTCGTCGCCGAGGACCTTGCGGCGCATCGCCATGCCCTTGTCGTAGAGTGCCTTGTCCATGGTGCTATTCCTCCTTCGTGACCGGTGGATCCCGGCGATATTCGTCATGTAGACAGCAATTGGCCGATTTCGTCCATTTCTAGCAATACCGGTTGCAAGACCTCGAGATCGCGCGCGCGATACGTTTGAAAGGGATGACGCTAGCGGACAGGGACAGCTAGTTAAAACACGACAGTTCAATAGGTTAGCCGGGTATCCAGGCAACCTTACCCGGCCTTTCCGCGCTGTGCGTTCCCCACAGGTTTCCACGCCTTTGCGCGTTAAATGGTTAGGTCACGGACTACAATGGACGGGTATTCCCGATGGCGGTCGCCAGAACACGATGGATGATAGCGACGAAGCGCTCATGGCCCGGATCGCGCGCGGCGACGAGCGGGCGTTCCGCGCGCTCGCCAGCCGCCATGTGCCGATCATGCTCGGGCTTGCCCGCCGCATTCTCGGCAATGCCGCCGATGCCGAGGACGTGGCGCAGGAAGCCATGCTACGGGTCTGGACCTTTGCCCCGCGCTGGCAGCCGCTGGCGCTGTTCCGCACCTGGCTCACGCGCGTTGTCGTCAATCTCTGTCTCGACCGTAAACGGCGCGCGCCCTGGGTCGCGCTCGAAGCCGCCGGCGAGATCGTCGATCCGGCACCCGGTGCCGACGAAAAAGCGGAACGCGACGAGCGTGAACGGCTGCTCGCGGCCGCGATCGCCGAGCTGCCCGCGCGCCAGCGCGCCGCGATCGTGCTCAGTTACGGTGACGGCATGAGCAATGCGCAGGTGGCGGAAATCCTCGACACGTCGGTGTCGGCGGTGGAGACATTATTGGTGCGCGGCAAGCAGAACCTGCGCCGTACGCTCGCGAGTGCGATCGATGGGGACGAGTAAAATGGACAAGAAGCAGTTGCCGGAATTTCTCGAGACCGCGCTCAAGCGCCATACCCAGGCACCACCGACAGATGACGCAGCGGTGGAGCGCGTGCTCAAGCGGCTCGCCGGTCCGCTGCCGCGGCAGAAGGCGCCGTTGTGGCGCTGGCCTGCCGTGCTGCTCGATTGGCAATTCGCCCCGGCCTGGCCGCGCCTTGCGGCGTTGGCCTGTTGCGCCGTGCTCGGCTTCGTCATTGGCATCGCCGGGGTCGACCGGCACTTCGACGGAGGCGGTATGCCGTTCGCGGTCGCCAGCCGCACCGATATCGGCTCGATCGTGTTCGAGCCCGAAGCATTGACGGGAGCGCGCCCATGACCATCGCCCAATACGCTCCCGCGATCACTCGCGGCTCTTCGCGCTGGCTGCTGCTCGGCTCGCTCGCGCTCAATTTGTTCTTCGTCGGCGTCGCGGTGGCGCTTATTGTCCGCGCGCCGGCCGCGCCGGCCTGGGACCGCAATGTGTTCGTGCGCGTCGAGCACATCGCCGATACGCTGCCGCCGGCCGATGCCGACTTGCTGCGTGGCCAGATCAACGCCAACCGCCAGACGATCGACGACGCGCAGCGGCAATATCACGCCGCGCAGGACCAAATCCACGCGGTCCTGCGGAACGAGCCGTTCGACCTCGAAGCCATGCGCGCCGCCATGGCAAAGACGCGCGCGGCGCGCCAGGCCTTCGATCAGGTCATCCAGGGCGTGTTCGCGTTCTCGGCGTCGCAGATGTCACCGGCCGGCCGCCACGCGCTCGCCGACTGGCCGCCCGGCCGCAAAACAACGAGCAATCGTCAGTAGAACGCGCTAATTTCCCCTCGGATTCTCGTTTTTGGCAGTGGTTGAAAGTCGTTGGCATGCGGCGCGGTAGCCAAGATGTGAGGCGGGGAAAACGACGCACGCGTCCATTTGTGGCCATGCTGCAAGGAATCGGCCTGATGCTCTCTCTCGGCGGCTGCTTGCTCAGCGGCGACAAGCCCGAACCCGGGCTCGTCATTCCGCAGGCCTATGACGGCGGCCCGAAAAATCCGGCGCTGGCGGAAGCCGCCGTGCCGGCGCTCGACTGGTGGCGCGGCTTCCGCTCGAAGGAATTGACCGAGGTCATCGAAGAAGCCCGCGCCGCCAATCTCGATATCGCGGCCGCGGTCGCGCGTATCGTGCAGGCCGACGCGCAGGCGCGCGTGGCCGGTGCGCCGCTGCTGCCCAATGTCGTTCTCAACGGTAGCGCCACACGGTTGCGTACGTCGCAATCCACCTCGGCCGGCGGCACCACCGGTTCGCTCGGCGGTTCCGAACGCGACCTGTTGTCGACGTCGCTCACCGCCAGTTACGAAATCGATTTCTGGGGCAAGAACCGTGCGGCCCTGCGCGCCGCCGAGCAGACCGCGGTCGCCAGCCGCTACGACCGCGAAGTGGTGGGCTTGACCACGGTGGTCGCCACCGCCAACGCCTATTTCCAGGTACTGGCCGCGCAGGATCGGCTGCGGGTCGCGCGCGAGAACATCGCCAGTGCCATCCGGGTGCTCAACCTCATCCAGCAACGGGTTAATGCCGGCACGGCGTCCGCGCTCGACACCGCCCAGCAAGAGAGCCTGGTCAATACCCAGCGCGCGGCGGTCCCGCCGCTCGAACAGACATTGAAGCAGAACCGCAATGCACTCGCGGTGCTGATCGCGCGTTCGCCCGAGCGCGTGCGCATCCGCGGCGGCAGTTTGCGTGGCATCGCTACGCCGCGCGTCACTCCGGGCCTGCCGTCCGAGCTGTTGGCGCAGCGCCCCGACATCCGCGAGGCGGAGGCCAATCTCGCCGCCGCCGACGCCAATGTGCATAACGCGCGCGCGCAGTTCCTGCCCAGCATCACGCTCACTGGCGAGGGCGGCTACCAAAGCGCGATCCTGCGCACACTGTTGCGGCCGGAATCGGCGTTCTATACTGCCGCCGCCGGCTTGACCCAGCCGATCTTCGACGGCGCGCGGATCCAGGGCAATTTCGATTTTCAGAAAGGCAAGCAGGACGAGCTTCTGCAAATCTACCGCAAGGCGGTGATCTCGGCTTTCTCCGACGTGGAGACCGCGCTCGATGCCATCCGCCAGACCGCTTTGCGCCAGCGTCTGCAGCGCGACGTGGTGACGAGTTCGCGGCTCGCTTTCGACATTGCCGAGCAGCGTTTGAGCCAGGGCACCATCGATCTGGTCACCGTGCTGCAGACGCAGCAGACCCTTTACCAGGCCGAGGACGTGCTGGTGCAGGCGCAGCTCGCGCAGGTGCTGGCGGTCGTCAGTCTTTATCAGGCGCTAGGCGGCGGCTGGCTGCCGAAGCCGCTGGAGACCACCGATGCACGGTGAACTGCCGAAGCAAATCTGGGCAAAGACCAAGGGCCGCACCCGCCGCAATCTAGCGATCGGCATAATCGTCATCGTGGCCGCGGCCGCGCTGGTCTACGTCTTCACCAAATCACCGCCGCAACTGAACCGCGGCCGCTTCGGCGTGGAAGGCGGAACGGTGCCGGTGCTGGTCGCTCCTGCCGCCAAGGCCGACGTGCCGGTCTATCTCGACGCCGTCGGCACCATCAAGGCGCTCAATACCGTGACGGTGCGCCCGCAGGTCGACGGCAAGTTGCTCAGCGTCGGCTTCAAGGAAGGCGACGACGTCAAAAAAGGCGACGTGCTGGCGCGCATCGATCCCACCACCTACCAGGCGCAGCTCGACCAGGCGATCGCCAAGAAGGCGCAGGATTCGGCGCAACTCGCCAATGCCAAGATCGATCTCGACCGCTATGAAAAACTGGCGGCCACCAACGCCATCAACAAGCAGCAGGCCGACACCCAGAGGGCGCTGGTCGCGCAATTTGCCGCGCTGGTGCAATCCGATCAGGCAGCGATCGAGAACATGCAGGCGACGCTCGGCTACACCACCATCGTCGCCCCGATTGACGGGCGCACCGGCATCCGCATGGTCGACGAAGGCAACATCGTGCACGCCTCCGACGCCAATTCCGCGATCGTGGTGATCACCCAGGTCAAGCCGATCTCGGTACTATTCAACTTGCCGCAGCAGGAGCTCGGCCAGGTCAACAGTGCTTTCGCCAAGGGTCCGCTTGCCGTCGAGGCGCAGCGCCCCGACAGCGACGCGGTGATCGACCGCGGCACCTTGCGCGTGGTGGACAATCAGGTCGATCAGACTACCGGCACCGTGAAGCTCAAGGCCGAGTTTCCCAACGTCAACCTGCAACTCTGGCCGGGGCAATTCGTCAATGTGCGGCTGTTGATCGACACGCTGAAGGGCGTGGTGACGATCCCGACGGGCGCGGTCCAGCGCGGCCCGAACGGCGCCTTCGTCTATGTGGTCAAGGACGACAACACCGTGGCGATGCGTCCCATCGTCGTGCAGAAGCAGGACGAGACGCAGACCGTGGTCGCAAGCGGCCTGACTCCGCCCGAACGCGTGGTCACTACCGGCTTCGTGCGGCTCAACGACGGCAGCAAGATCACGATCGGCAGCGACACCGCTACGCCGGCGGTGGCCCCGCAACGCACGCGGCAACGCGGCGGCCAGCGTCCCGGCGGCGGGAGCCCGAACCCGCAGCAATGAGCGTCTCCTCCCCCTTCATCCACCGGCCGATCGCCACCTCTTTGCTTGGCATCGCGGTGATGCTGGGTGGCGCGCTCGGTTACTGGTGGCTGCCGGTTTCCGCGCTGCCGCAGGTGGATTTCCCCACCATCCAGGTCACCACCCAACTGCCGGGCGCCAGCCCCGACACCATCTCCTCACTGGTGACCGCGCCGCTGGAGCGGCAGTTCGGCCAGATCCCGGCGATGCAAGTCATGACCTCGTCGAGTTCGTTCGGCATCAGCCAGGTGACGCTGCAATTCGACCTCAACCGCGACATTGATGCCGCCGCGCAGGACGTGCAGTCGGCGATCAATGCCGCCGGCTCGACGCTGCCGCGCAACCTGCCCTACCCGCCGCTTTATTCGAAAGTGAACCCGGCCGACGCACCGATCATCACGCTGGCGCTCACCTCGGAAACCATCGACCTGCGCACGCTCAGCGACATGGCCGATACCATCATGGCGCCGCGATTATCGGAGGTGACCGGCGTCGGCCACGTCTCGGTGCAGGGCGGCATCCGCCCGGCGATCCGCATCCAAGCAGATTTATCCCGCCTTGCCGCCTATGGCATCGCGCTCGAGGACCTGCGCACCGCCATCGTCAGCGCCAACGTGGCCGGCGCCAAAGGCTCGCTCGATGGCGCCCACCAGGCCTACACCATCGCTGCCAACGACCAGATCACCGCCGCCGCGACCTACAAATCCGTGGTGGTGGCGTTCCGCAACGGCGCGCCGGTCAAAATCAGCGACATCGCCGACGTGGTTGACGGGCTGGAGAACACCAAAGTCGGCGCCACCTACAAGGGCACGCCGGCGATCGTGGTGGACGTCCAGCGCCAGCCCGGCGCCAATGTGATCGAGACCGTTGAGCGCGTGCGCGCCGAACTGCCGCGGCTGCGCCGCGCGATGCCGGCCGGCGCCCGCCTCACCATCGTTAACGACCGCACCACCACCATCCGCGCCTCGATCCACGACGTGCAATTCACGCTGATGCTCTCCGTGGTGCTGGTCGTGCTGGTGGTACTGATTTTCCTGCGCACTGTGCGCGCCACGATCATCGCCGGGGTAGCGCTTCCGTTATCGCTGATCGCGACCTTCGGCGTGATGTGGTTTGCCGGTTTCTCGCTCGACAATCTGTCACTGATGGCGCTCACCATCGGCACCGGCTTCGTGGTCGACGACGCCATCGTGATGATCGAGAACATCGTGCGCCACATGGAGGACGGCGAAAAGCCGCTAGACGCGGCGCTGCGCGGCGCCAGCGAAATCGGCTTCACGGTGATATCGCTGACGCTGTCGCTGATCGCGGTGTTCATCCCGCTGTTGTTCATGACCGGCCTGGTCGGCCGCATGTTTCGCGAATTCGCGCTCACGCTCACCATCGCGGTGGTTGCTTCGGCCATTGTCTCGCTGACGCTAACGCCGATGATGTGCAGCCGGCTGCTGCGGCAAAGTGGCGGAAGCATTGGCGGCGGCGGCGACAACGCGCTCTCGCGGCGCTTTTCCGGACTGATCAATCGCACGGTCGAGGCCTATCACCGCAGCCTGGTTTGGGTGCTGCGCCGCCAGCGCGAGACGCTGATCGTGACGCTAGTGACGCTGGCCGCCACCGTTTTTCTCTACATCGTCATGCCCAAGGGCTTCCTGCCGTTGCAGGACACCGGCTTGATCACCGCGGTGACGGAAGCCGGCACCGATGTTTCATTCGACGAAATGCAGCGCCGCCAGAGCCGGGTCGAGACCATCATCCGCGCCGACCCGGACGTGACCGGCGTGGTGTCGGTGATCGGCGTCTCCCCGCTCAACGCCACGCCCAATGCCGGCCGGCTCGCCATAACCCTGAAGCCGCGCGATGCGCGCAGTTCGCGCGTCGATGCGATCATCGAGCGCCTGAAGGACGCGGTCGCCGGCATCCCCGGCATGAATGTCTATTTTCAGGCCACGCAGGACATCCAGATCTCCACGCGGGTGAGCCGCGCGCAATACCAATACACGCTGGTCGGCAGCGATGCCGCCGAGGTGCTGGAATGGGCCGACAAACTGACGCGCCAGCTGCGCGGCGATCCGGCGCTGCGCGAGGTCGCCTCCGAGGCGCAGGAAGGCGGCCCGCGCGTGAACGTCGACGTCGACCGCGAGCAGGCCGGAAGGCTCGGCGTCTCGATGCAGAGCATCACCGACACGCTTAACGACGCCTTCGGCCAGCGGCAGATTTCGACCATCTACGGCCAGGCCAACCAGTATCGCGTCATCCTGGAGGCGCAGCCGCGCTACCAACAGGACCCCGGTTCGCTCGGGAAGCTCTACGTCACCGGCGCCAGCACCTCGACTGGAACGGCGGCGACCGTCGCCAATACCGCAACCGGCAGCACCAACACCAACATCACGGCCACACCCAACACGGTGACCGGCTCGAACCAAGTGCCGCTCGCCGCGTTTGCGCGGTTCGTGAACAGCTCGGCGCCGCTGTCGATCGCGCACCAGGAGCAATTCCCCTCGGTCACCATTTCCTTCGATCTGAGCGGCGGCTACGCGCTCTCCGACGCGGTCAAGGTCATCGGCGCGGCGCAGCAGCAGATCGGCATGCCGTCGTCGGTGACCGGCAGCTATTCCGGCGACGCGGCGGAATTCGCCAAGTCGCTCACCGGTCAGCCTTGGCTGATCCTCGCCGCGGCCATCGTCATCTACATCGTGCTCGGCGTGCTGTACGAAAGCTTCATCCACCCGCTCACCATCCTCTCCACTCTGCCCTCGGCCGGCGTCGGCGCGCTGCTGGCGCTGATGCTGTTCGGCTATGACCTGTCGGTGATCGCGCTGATCGGCATCGTGCTGCTGATGGGCATCGTGAAGAAGAACGCGATTCTGATGATCGACTTCGCGATCGAGGCCGAGCGCCACCAGGGCCTCTCGCCCGAGGAATCGATCGTGCAAGCGGCCTTGCTGCGCTTCCGTCCGATCATGATGACGACGCTGGCCGCGCTGTTTGGCGCGCTGCCGCTGGCGCTCGAAAGCGGCACCGGCTCCGAACTGCGCAATCCTCTCGGCATCACGATCGTCGGCGGCCTGCTGCTCAGCCAGTTGCTCACGCTCTACACCACGCCGGTGATCTACCTCTACATGGAGCGGCTGCGCGCGCGGCTGACCGCGCCCGCCGAGCCCCGACCGCATCCGGCGGAGTAGTTTATGAATTTCTCGTACCCATTTATCCGCCGGCCGATCGGCACCACGCTGCTGGCGATCGGGCTATTCCTGGTCGGCGCCGTGGCTTACGGCTTTCTGCCGGTCGCCAGCCTGCCGAGCGTGGATTTTCCGACCATATTCGTCACCGCCAACCGGCCCGGCGCCGATCCCAACATCATGGCCGCCACCGTCGCCGCCCCGCTCGAGCGGCGGCTGGGCGAGATTTCCGGCGTCACCGAATTGACCTCGGTGAGTTCGCTCGGCCTCACGCGCATCACCGTGCAGTTCGACCTGAAGCGCAGCATCGAGGGCGCCGCCCGCGACGTGCAGGCCGCGCTCAATGCCGCGCTCAGCGATCTGCCGGGCGACCTGCCGACGCTGCCGACTTTCCGCAAGGCCAATCCGGCGGCGGCGCCGATCCTGATCCTGGCGCTGACCTCCAAGACGTTGCAGCCGGCCGAGGTCTATGACGCCGCCGACAGCATCATCGCGCAGCGACTCTCCCAAGTGGAAGGCGTCGGCGACGTCACCGTGGCCGGTTCCGAGCAGCCGGCCATTCGCGTGCGGGTCGATCCGGCGCGCATCTCCGCCATGGGCGTGAGCATGGAAGACGTACGCACCGCGATCGCCAATTCCAACGCGGTCGGACCGCTCGGCACCTTCGACGGGGCCAAGCGCGGCGTCACCATCGGCATCAACAGCCAACTGCGCACGCCCATCGAATACAATCCGATGGTGGTGAAAACCGTCGATGGCACAGTGATTCGCCTGTCCACGATCGCATCAATCACCCCGAGCGTGCGCAACAGCCGCTCCGCCGGCTGGTTCAACCGCGATCCCTCGGTGCTGTTGATCGTCACCAAACAAGCGAACGCCAACGTCATCGACACGGTGGATAGCATCTACGACCTGCTGCCCGAGCTGCGGCAATGGGTGCCGGCCGGGCTCGATATCTCCGTGCTGGCCGACCGCACGCAGACCATCCGCGCCAGCGTGCACGACATGCAGCTCACGCTCGGCGCCACCGTCATTTTGGTGATGCTGGTGGTGGCGCTGTTCCTGCGCCGCACCGCGGCGACGCTGGCGGCCGGCGTCACCGTGCCGCTGTCGCTCGCCGGCACCTGCGCGGCGATGTGGGCGGCCGGATTCTCGATCGACAACCTGTCGCTGATGGCGCTCGCCGTCTGCATCGGCTTCGTGGTCGACGACGCCATCGTGATGATCGAGAACATGTTCCGTTATCTGGAAAAGGGCGATTCCCCGTTTCGCGCGACGCTGAAGGGCGCCAAGCAGATCGGCTTCACCGTGGTGTCGATCAGCGTGTCGTTGATCGCCGCGTTCATTCCGCTGTTGTTCATGGGCGGCATCGTCGGGCGGCTGTTCCGCGAATTCTCGGTGACGCTCGCCTTCGCGATCGTGGTGTCGACCGTGGTGTCGCTGTCGGTGACGCCGATGATCTGCGCCTATTTCGTGCGTTCGCCGCCGAGTCACGACGCCACCTGGCTCGACCGGCTGGTCGAGGGCGCGTTGGCGCGCACCATACGTTTCTACGATCGCACGCTCTCCTTCACCCTCGAACACAACGCGTTGGCGCTGATCGTGTTCGTCGCCACCATCGCGCTCACCGTCGGCCTCTACATCAAGACGCCGAAGGGCTATTTCCCACAGGACGACACCGGGCTGATCTTCGGCGGCACGCAGGCCTCAACCGATGTGTCGTTCGAAGCCATGGAGCAATTGCAGCAAAAGGCGATGGACATCGTGCTGTCCGACCCGGCGGTGGCGGGCTTAGGCTCCTCGGTCGGCGCCTCAGGCTTCAATGCGTCGGTCAATCGCGGCCGCATGTTCATCAGTCTGAAGCCGCTTGCCGAGCGCCACAATGTGAGCACGCAAGCCGTGGTGGCGCGGCTGCGCGCCAAACTCAATCAGATTCCCGGAATTCGCGTCTTCATGGTGCCGGCGCAGGACCTGCGGGTCGGCGGCCGGCAGAGCGATTCGCAATACCAATTCACGCTGTGGAGCGCCGATATCGATGCGCTGCAAAGCTGGGTGCCCAAGGTCATGGATCGGGTGAAACTGGTCGCCGGCGTGACTGACGTCACCACCGACCGCGAGCAAGGCGGCCTGCAGGCCAATGTCAGCATCGACCGCGCGGCGGCGGCGCGCCTCGGCGTGAAAATCCAGGACATCGACAATGCGCTCAACGACGCGTTTTCGCAGCGGCAGATTTCGACCATCTACCGGCAGCGCAATCAGTATCGCGTAATTCTGGAAGTGGACCGCAAATATCAGCGCGATCCCAGCGACCTCACCCATGTCTATGTCGCGGGCGGCGGCAACACCCAGGTGCCGCTATCGGAGGTGGCGCATGTCGAGCGCGGAATCGCGCCGCTGGTGGTGAACCATCAGGGCCAGTTCCCGTCGGTCACCATCACTTACAACATCCTGCCCACCGCCACGATCGAAGACGTTACGGGACAAATCGAACGCGACGTGGCGAACATGCACATCCCCGACACGATCCATGCCGAATTCGCCGGCGACGTGCAGGCCTTCAAACAGTCGGTGGGCGCGCAGCCGCTGCTGCTGCTGGCCGCGCTGGTCGCGGTCTATATCGTGCTCGGCGTGCTGTACGAGAGCCTGGCGCACCCGCTCACCATCATCTCGACGCTGCCGTCGGCGGGGCTGGGCGCGCTGCTTGCCTTGCAGCTGTTCAACACCGAGCTCACCGTGATCGCCTTCATCGGCATCATCCTGCTGATCGGCATCGTGAAGAAGAACGGCATCATGATGGTGGACTTCGCACTCGACGGCGAACGCCGACGCGGGCTGCCGCCGCTTGAGGCCATTCACGAAGCCTGCTTGGCGCGTTTCCGGCCGATCCTGATGACCACTTTGGCGGCGGCGCTCGGCGCCTTGCCGCTGGTGATCGCGACCGGCCCCGGCTCCGAATTGCGCCGGCCGCTCGGCATCACCATCATCGGCGGGCTCTTGGTGTCGCAGGCGCTCACGCTCTACACCACGCCGGTGATCTATCTGCTGCTCGACCGGCTGCATCGGCGGCTCGGCGGCCGCAGCTTCACCTTCATCAAGCGTTCGCCGAATATTCAGCCGGCGGAGTAGCTCTAGACTGTCGTCCCCGCGAAAGCGGGGACCCAGTATTCACTGACGCTTCAATTCAAATTGCAAAGCTGCGGCGTACTGGATCGCCCGCCTTCGCGGGCGATGACAGTGGAAGTCAAACTCCCAAATACCTGTGCTGCACATCCGGCGCTGCGGCGAGCGTGGCGGAAGAGCCCCACCACACCACGCGCCCGCGCTCGATCAGGAAATGGCGGTCGGCGACGCGGATCAGCGCGCCGACATTCTTGTCGATCACCAAGATGGCAAGGCCCAGTTCCTTCAGCCGGGCAAGGCAGCGCCAAATCTCGGCGCGGATCAGCGGCGCCAAGCCCTCGGTGGCCTCGTCCAGGATCAACAGTCGCGGATTGGTCATCAGCGCGCGGCCGATCGCCAGCATCTGCTGTTCGCCGCCGGACAACTGGTTGCCCATGCTGGCCTCGCGCGCGGCGAGCCGCGGGAACAGCGCGTACACTTTGTCCAGCGTCCAGCCATCGCCATCGCGGGCGACCGCGGTCGCCACCAGATTCTCGCGTACGGTGAGATTGGGGAAAATCTGCCGGCCTTCCGGCACCAAGCCGATTCCGAGCTTGGCGATCTTGTAAGACGGCAGGCCGCGGATTTCCTGGCCGGCAAAGCGGATTGTGCCGGCGCGTGCGCGGGTGAGCCCCAGGATCGAGCGCACGGTGGTGGTCTTGCCCATGCCGTTGCGGCCCATCAGCGTTACCATCTCGCCATGGGCGATCGACAACGACACGCCGAACAGCACCTGGCTCAGGCCGTAACAGGTCTCGATGCCGTCGACCTCAAGCACGTTGTCAGACTTTATCCGGTCAGCCATGGCCGGTGCCCTCCGCCTCGGCCTCGCCCAGATAGGCCTCCCGCACGGCGGCGTTGCTGCGGATGTCGGCGGGCGCGCCGGTGGCGATCACCCGGCCATAGACCAGCACCGTGATGCGGTCGGCAAGAGCGAACACCGCTTCCATATCGTGCTCGACCAAGAGGATGGTGAGATCCTTCTTCAGGGCGCGCAGCATCTCCACCATGCGGGCGGATTCTTCCGGCCCCAGGCCCGCCATCGGCTCGTCGAGCAGCAGCATGCGGGGCGAGCCGGCAAGCGCCATGGCGAGCTCGATCAGGCGATGCTCGCCGTGACTGAGCATGGAGGCCGGCAAATCCGCGCGCGCGCTTAAACCCACGCGCTCAAGCGCGACGCGCGCCGGTTCGCGTAACTCGGCTTCCAAACGCGCATTGCGCCAGAAGCGAAAAGAATGCCCGGCATGCGCCTGCACCGCCAGCGCCACGTTGTCGAGCACGCTGAGATCGAGAAACAAAGACGTGATCTGGAACGAGCGGGCGAGGCCCAACGCGCTGCGCCGATACATCGGAAGCGCGGTGATATCCTGGCCCGCAAAACAGATGCGGCCAGAATCGGGCGTCAGCTGGCCGCCGAGCTGGGCGATCAGCGTGGTCTTGCCGGCGCCGTTTGGCCCGATGATCGCGTGCAGCTCGCCGGCCGCGACATTGAGCGCAAGATTGTCGGTGGCGACGATGCCGTCGAAGCGCTTGGCCAGATTCTCCACCTGCAATAGCGGCTCGCTCATGGGCTAACCTTTGGGATAACCTTTGCGCGCAGCTTCGACAGCAGCCCGTCGATGCCGCCGCGCGCGAACAGCACGACCAGCAGCAACAGCGGCCCGAGGATGATCTGCCAATATTCTGTGATGCTGGACAGCACCTCCTCCAGCACCAAGAGCGCCACCGCGCCGACCAGCGGGCCGACGACCGAGCCCATGCCGCCGAGCACCACCATGATGATGAGATCGCCCGAGCGCGTCCAATACATCATCGAGGGACTGACGAAATCGGTGTGATTGCCGAGCAGCGCGCCGGCAAGGCCGCAGAGCGTACCGGCGATGACGTAACAGACGAGCCGGTAGCGATAAGTCGGGAAGCCGATCGCCCGCATGCGCAGGTCGTTGGAGCGCGAGCCCTGGATCACCAGGCCGAAACGCGAGTTCACCAGGCGCCACACCAGGTAAATCGATCCGTACAGCAGCGCCAGGCACAGGTAATAGAATTGCACCTTGTTCGAAAGATTGATCGGCTCGAAGAACTGGCTGCGCTTGTAGATGGTGAGCCCGTCGTCTCCGCCGTAGCGCGCGAGCCCCGCGACGACGTAATAGGCCATCTGCGCGAACGCCAAGGTGATCATGATGAAATAGACGCCGCGCGTGCGCAGCGACAAGGCGCCGATCACCAGCGCAAACAGCGCCGAGGCCGCGAGCGCCACCGGCCATTGCACGAGGCCGCTGTAGATCCCCTCGTGCGACAGGATGCCGACCGCATAACCGCCGATGCCGAGATAGGCGGCGTGGCCGAAGCTCATCATCCCGCCATAGCCGAGGATGAGATTGAGGCTGACGGCGGCCAGCGCCAGGATGACAATCCGGGTGAACAGCGTGAGCACGAATATGTTGCCGCCGAGCCCGACATAGACCGGCAGCAGCACCAGCGCGACGAGCAGCGCGACCACCACGATGTTGCGGATCGTCAGCGAGCCGCTCATTTTCGGACCGCCGGGAACAATCCTTCGGGACGCACCACCAGCACGATGGCCATCACCAAATAGATCAGCATGGAGGAGAGCGCCGGCGCCGCGGTCGAGGCCGCATTCGGGCTCAGCACCAGACGCAGCAGGTCGGGGAAAAAGGCGCGGCCGAGCGTATCGACGAAGCCGACCAAAATCGCTGCGATGAACGCGCCACGGATCGAGCCGATGCCGCCGATCACGGTGATGACGAAGGCAATGATCAGAATGTTCTCACCCATGCCGATCTGCACGGTGAGGATCGGCGCCTGCATCAAGCCGGCGAGCCCGGCGAGCGCGGCGCCGAGCCCGAACACCAGCGTGTAGAGCAGCTTGATGTCGACGCCGAGCGCGCCGACCATCTCGCGATTGGAGGCGCCGGCGCGGATCAGCATGCCGATGCGGGTGCGCATCACCAGAAAATAAAGGAAGCCGGCGACGGCCAGCGAGACGACGATGATCGAGAGCCGGTAGGCGGAATATTGCACGCCCGGCAAAATCTGCACCGAGGTATTCAGCCAGGCCGGCAGCGGCAGGCTCATGCCCTCCGGGCCCCAGATCAGCCGCACCGCCTCGTCGAAGAACAGGATCAGGCCGAAGGTGCCCAGCACATGATCGAGATGATCGCGGCCATAAAGCCTGCGCATGGCGATCACCTCCACCGCCATGCCGACTATGAGCGTGCCGATCAGGCCGAGTACCGCGCCGAGCACGAAGCTGCCGGTCCAGGCCGCCAAGGTGGCGGCAAAATAAGCGCCGATCATGTAGAGCGAGCCGTGCGCCAGATTGACCAGGTCCATGATGCCGAACACCAGCGTCAAACCCGCCGCCAGCAGAAACAGCAGCAGTCCGAACTGCAGCCCGTTCAGGCATTGCTCGATGAAAAGCGTCATGACGCACTTTTGGTGGAAAGAGGCATCCCGATAAGCGAACGGCGGCAGCGTGGATACGCCGCCGCCGCCGTGTCTCGCCCTTAACTCACTTCATCGGGCACTTGTCGTGGAACATATCCTGGTTGTCTTTCACGATGGTCGCGACGGTCTTCAGCACGAAGTCGCCCTTGGCGTCCTTCACCACGTCCTGCAGATAGAAGTTCTGGATCGGAACGTGGTTGTTGCCGAACTTGAAGTTGCCGCGCACCGACTTGAAGTTGGCCTTCTCGAATGCCTTCCGCAAAGCCTCCTTGTCGCTCATGTTGCCTTTGGTGGCAGCCACCGCCGAGGCAATGAGGTTGGCGGCATCATACGATTGCGCGCCGTAGAACGACGGCCTGTGGCCGGGATATTTCGTGATGTAGTCGGCCACGAACTTCTTGTTGGTTTCGTTGGGAAGATCGTTCACCCATTCCTGCGCGCCAGGCACGCCGAGCGCCAGATCTTTCTGCAGCGGCAGCGACAGCTCGTCGATGGTGAAGGCGGTGAACAGCGGAATCTTGCCTTTCAAACCCGCCTGCTCGTATTGCGAAAGAAATTGCACGCCGGCTTTGCCCGGATAGAACACGAAGATCGCGTCCGGATTGGCGGCTTTCGCCTTCGACAGCTCGGCGGAGAAGTCGAGCTGCGCCGGCCAAGTGGTCAGTTCCTGTCCGACCACCTTGCCTTTGAAGGTGGACGCCACACCCGCCAGCATGTCCTTGCCGGCGGCGTAGTTCGGGCCGATCAAGAACACCGACTTCAAGCCTTTAGAGTTCATGTAAACGCCCATCGCCTGCGGCGTCTGGTCGTTCTGCCATGACGTCGAGAACACATAAGGCGAGCACAATTCGCCGGCGACCTGCGAGGGTCCCGCGTTGGCGATAATCAAGAAAGTTTTCGAATCGACGACCGGCTTGATCGACGCCAGCAACACGTTCGACCAGATATAGCCGGAGATGAAGTCGACCTTATCGGACTCGATCAGCTTTTCGGTCTTCTGTTTGCCGACCTCCGGCTTGAAGCCGTCGTCTTCATAGATCACCTCGACCGGCAGTCCGCCCATCTTGCGGCCCATGTGGTCGAGCGCGAGCTCGAAGCTATTGCGCATATCGTTGCCGATCGTGGCAACCGGACCGCTGAACGTCGACACGAATCCGATCTTGATCGTTTTTTGCTGGGCCATGGCAGGCCCGGCGGCGAGCAGCAAAGCGGCGCTCGCGGCCAATAAAGTCTTACGCATATGGTTTCCTCCCCCGGGTCCTTCTTGGCCCGTTGATCAAGATACTAATGTACCGGCATCGGCGCCAAAAGGTCCACCGGCGTCGCGGTAGCAGGCTGCTGTCTTTTGCGAAATGGCCAGAAATTCGAGGTTATTGGCCATGCCCTGGCGGCCATCGGCGAAATCGGCCGGGTGACCGGCCGTCCAGCCCCAGGGCGCAAGTGGCTGGAACGGACTTTAGGCGGCGGCTTGCGGGGACGCTTGCATGCAGCGCATCTCGCGGAACGAGATCAACTTCTTGCGGCTTTCATCCCACAACACCAGGCGGACGCATTTGATGCTTTGCCACAAAGTGAGCCGGCCGATGTCGCCGAGTTCGGGGTATTCGCGCAGCACCCGCGGCAGTCGATAGTAGGGAATCCGGCTGCACAAATGATGCACATGGTGCACGCCGATATTGGCGGTGAACCAGCGCAGGATTCCGGGCAACACATAATACGAGCTGCCATGCAGCGCGACTTCATGCAGGTCCCAGGCTTCGTTGTGGGCCCACAGGGTGTGCTCGAATTGATGCTGCACGTAGAACAGCCACACGCCCATCGCGGCTGCCAGCAGCAAGACCGGCCCATGCACGAGCAGGAACGGTCCAATGCCGATCAGCCATATCAGCGTTCCGGCGATGATCGCGATGGCAAGGTTGGTGCCCATCGTGCTGACCCAAGGCTGCCAACCGCTGCGCATCAAGCCAAACGGAAGCCGCTGCCGCAGGATGAAAAGATAGGCCGGCCCCAGGCCGAACATCACCGCCGGATGGCGATAGAGCCGATACATCAGGCGGCGCCAGCGCGACAGCGCGAGATATTCGCGCACCGTAAGCGTATCGACATCGCCGATGCCACGGCGCTCCAGATTTCCCGAGGTCGCATGATGAATGGCGTGCGTTCGTTTCCAGAAATCATAAGGCGTCAAGGTGAGCACGCCCAGGGCGCGGCCGATCCAATCGTTGGCTAAGCGGTGGCGGAAGAATGCGCCGTGCCCGCAATCGTGCTGGATCATGAACAGCCGCACCAAAAATCCCGCGGCCGGAACGGCGAGCAGCAATGTGAGCCACCAAAAGCCCAAGTAATAAGACGCCCACATCAGGACCCAGAGCAGCACGAGGGGTCCGAAGGTGATGCCGAGCTCGATCAGGCTGCGCGCCGCGCTGGGTTCGCGGTAGCGCATGAGAATCTGGGTCCAGGCGCGCGGGTCGATCGTCTGTCCCACTCCGGCGGGACCTTGTCTATTGTCCAAGCTGTTGTCCTTTGTGCGTATAATTGGTGCGCAGGTCGACCAGCCGCAGGGCTGTCGCACTCACGTACTTTCGTATTTCGTGGAGGCGATTGTTTATTAGAATACCACGGTTTTATTGTGTCGGCTACCGGACAAAGTAGTATCTGGGAATGGTAATTGGGTATTTGGACCACGGGAGACAAGGCATGACCCCCACTGTCGCCATCATCGCTCCCGGCAATATGGGCAGTGGCGTCGGCCAGCGTCTGACCGAAAATAGAGTGAAAGTGCTCACGTCGCTCGCCGGCCGCAGCGAGGAAAGCGCCAAACGCGCGCGCGCGGCCAGCATGACCGCGGTGGCCGATGCGCAACTGACGGAAAGCGACTTCCTGCTTTCGATCGTGCCGCCGCGCGACGCGCTGGCCCTGGCAAAGCGCTTGGCTCCCGTGCTCACCGCGGCCAACAAGAAGCCCGTCTACGTGGAATGCAACGCGGTCAGCCCGCGCACTATGCTCGCGATCGCCGAAGTGGTCGGCGCAACCGGATGCCCCTTCGTCGGCGCCGGCATCATTGGCCCGCCGCCAAAACTGGGCTCCGACAATACCAAAATCTATGCTGCGGGGCCGCACGCGGCGGATTTTGCCAAGCTGAATGACTACGGATTGATCGTGCGAGTCTTGGACGGCCCGCTCACCGCCGCCTCCGCGTTGAAGATGTCCTATGCCGGCATCACCAAGGGCTTCCAGGCCTTGGGCGCCGCCATGATGCTCGCCGCCACCCGCGGCGGCTCGGCCGAGGCGCTCAAGGCCGAGCTGGCGGATAGCCAGCCGGCGCTGCTCGGTTATCTGACGCAGCAGATACCGCGCATGTATTCGAAAGCCTATCGCTGGGTGGCCGAGCTCGAAGAGATTTCCGCCTTCGTCGGCGAGGACCATCCAGAACACGCGATGCTCACCGCTGCGGCGCGTCTCTACGAACGCATCGCCGAGGATATCGATGGGGAGAAAAAAGAAGTCGGCGAGATGGGTAAGTTTTTGAAATCTTGACGAGGGCGTGTGCTCATGAGACGCATTGCGCCAACCAATTTGGTAACGTACGTCGCGCGACCGAGGTGATGAACATCGCAACGCAATTTCTTTTTCTGAAGATCTTTCACGTTAATGATCGGTCTAAATTTAGCGAAGGCAGCGACATAAGTCGTAAACGCATTATTATTTTCTCCGAATGATCCGGTGAACTATTAAAGTACCGGACTATTCGCATCACCACGCGCGCTTTTAGCCGCATGATTAACAAATCAGCGCGCGCTCCAATTAGCGAATTCATTTTCGCGCGCAGGATTAAGAAGCGCTGTGTCAGGCTGCATTCAAAGAGGATAAAGAGGATTCTGATGCCGCACTTAGAACATCACAGCAAAAAATAATTTGGTAAAAATATTCTTCCTGCATCGCGCGCTCGTGGCCACCGGTAAGAAGGTCAACTCGGCGCTCGATAACGCCATCAACTTCTTCACCGCGCAGGGCCTCGACACCCGCGCCAACTCCCTGAACAACCTGCTGGACTCCATGTCCAACGGCATCAACACGATTCAGGCCGCCAACAATGGCATCACGAGCATCACCAAGCTCGTGCAGTCGGCGCAAGCGCTCGTCAGCCAAGCTCAGCAGACCAGTGACACCACGGTCCGCGCCACCCTCTCCACGCAGTTCGGTGCCCTGTTGACCCAGATCGGCCAGCTCGCTGGTGACTCGGGCTTCAACGGCGTCAACCTGCTTAGCGGCGACACCCTGACCGTGACGCTGAATGAAACGGGCAGCTCGACCGCCGCGGTGACTGGCGTCAACTATACCAACGCTTCGGGCGCAGGCCTGAGCATCGCCGGTGCAGCGAACAACTGGGCGGCCGCTTCGGATATCACGACGGCATCGACGGCCCTGAGCAGTGCGCTTACCAAGTTGCAGTCGGAATCGCAGACGCTGAGCTCCAGTCTGTCGACCGTGCAGACCCGCCAGGATTTCACCAAGGCGATGATCAACACCCTGCAGACCGGTTCTGCCGCCCTCACGCTGGCCGACAGCAACCAGGAAGGCGCCAACCTGCTTGCGTTGCAGACCCGCCAGCAGTTGTCGTCCACCGCGTTGTCGCTCGCTTCGCAGGCCGACCAGGCCGTGCTGCGGCTGTTCCAGGGCTAAGCAGTTCAGCGAAGTCGATACAAACGGCGGCCTTCGGGCCGCCGTTTTTTTGATGTCCTGCCCCGATCAAAAAGTCGCAAGCGGACGCAGGCGAGGTCATAATGCTAAGCGATCCGGCTTAGGGGCCACGAGCAATTCACTACCCCCTAACCCCCACCCACTCCCTTACGAACTGAGGGAGAGCGCCGGCGCTTGTCGCAATGCCCCAGCTTCATTGATAGGGTGCCATCAAAAGGAATTCCCGGGACCTATTGCGAATGGACGATTCACCCATCCTGATCGAGCGGCGCGCCGGCTATCGCATCGTCATCCTCAACCGGCCGGAGCGGCTCAACGCCTTCAACGACGCGATGCATTTGGCGCTGCGCCAAGCGCTTGCGGACGCCGAAGCCGACGAAGACTGCCGCGCGCTCATCATCACCGGCAGTGGTCGCGCCTTCTGCGCCGGGCAAGACCTCAATGACCGGCTGGTGAAACCGGGCGAAAAATTTCCGCCGAGCACGTCGCTGGAGCAATATTACAATCCGCTGGTGCGCAAGTTGCGTAGCCTGCCCTTTCCGGTCGTCGCAGCGGTCAACGGCGTCGCCGCCGGCGCCGGCTGCAACGTAGCGCTCGCCTGCGACATCGTGTTGGCCGGCCGCTCGGCGAGCTTCGTGCAGTCGTTTGCGCGCATCGGGCTGATCCCTGATTCCGGCGGCACCTGGTTTTTGCCGCGCCTCGTGGGCGATGCGCGGGCGCGCGGCCTCGCCCTCCTGGCCGAGCCGCTGCCGGCGGAAAAGGCCGAACGATGGGGCCTGATCTGGCAATGCGTGGACGACACTTCCCTCCTCGCCGAGGCGCAGAAATTGTGCGAGCACTTCGCCTCGGCACCGACGCAAGGGTTGGCGCTAATCAAGCGCGCGCTCGATGCTGCGGCCACCAACACGCTCTCGGCCCAGCTCGATCTCGAGCGCGACCTGCAAGGCGTAGCGCGCGAGATGCCGAATTACGCCGAGGGCGTGCGCGCCTTCATGGAAAAGCGCAAACCAAATTTCACCGGCCGCAAGGAGAAAAGCTGATGGACGCCGCTACGCTGGCGCGCGCCTGCGCCGATGCCATGTGGGCGGACGACGCCTCCAGCCGCGCGCTCGGGCTGCAACTCATTTCGGTCGAGCCCGGCCAGGCGATGCTCGCCATGGCGGTGACCGAAACGATGGTCAATTGGCACGACACCTGCCACGGCGGATTCGTCTATCTGCTCGCCGATACTGCCTTCGGTTACGCGTGCAATTCACGCAATCAACGCATGGTCGCACAACATTGCAGCATCAGTTATCTCAAGGCGGCGCAACGCGGCGACCGGCTAACCGCACATGCGGTTGAGCGCCAGCGCATTGGGCGCACCGGCATCTACGATGTGGCGGTGAAACGCGAGGACGGCACGGTGATCGCAGAATTCCGCGGCCATGCCCGCGCCATCGAAGGCACGCTGCTGCCGGAACTAAAATGACCCCGCCAGCGATCGACATCCATACCCATATCGTGCCGGCGGAATTTCCCGACTATGCCGGCAAGCACGGCGGCGCGCATTGGCCATCGATGGCACCGGCGCACGACTGCCACCATAAAAACGTGATGATCGACGGCAAGAATTTCCGCACCGTCAGCGACCAGTGCTGGGATGTCGGGTGCCGCGCCGAAGCGATGGCGAAGATGGGCATCGCGCGGCAGGTGCTGTCGCCGATGCCGGAATTGCTGTCCTACTGGCTGCCGCTCGACGATGCAGCGCCGCTCATTCGCCACGTCAACGATACCATCGCCACCAGGGTGGCGCGCGCGCCGGACCAGTTCGTCGGGCTCGGCGGCGTGCCGTACGAGCACGCGCGTAGGCTCTATTACGACACGCTTATCTACGATGCGCCGACGCTGCGCCACCTGATCGGCACCTTCGGCGTGCGGCAGCTCTGCATTGGCACCGATTTTCCCTTCGATATCCACGAGCGGACGCCGGTCGCCGCGGTGGGCGAGCTGAAACTGTCCGACGGCGACGTGAAGCTGCTGCATCACGACAACGCCGCGCGCTTTTTGGGCAAAGCCGCATGAGCAAGGCACAGGTCCGAGCGCTGCGCAGCGTCGATCTCGGATTTACCGATCCCGACAAAGCACTGCATTTCTTTACCGAGGTGTGGAACCTCACACCCGCTGGCGAGAGCGCGGGTGTGCATTATCTGCGCGGGACTTGCGCCTTCCACCACATCCTCACAATCCGCCGACTGCCGCAGCCGGCGCTGATTCGCATGGTGCTCGATGCCGCCGACCACGCAACCATCGACGCGTTGCACGCGCAAGTTCTCGCTGATGGCCTGAAAACCGTCGATCCGCCTGGAAAACTGCGCCAGCCGCAGGGCGACTACGGCTTCGGCTTCAAGGATCCGGAGGGCCGTAATATCGCGGTGGTCTGCGGCGTGCGCGACCATTCCGACGCCGCCGACCAACTCGACCGGCCGCGCAAGCTTTCCCACGTCAACGTCAATTGCGGCGACAGCAATGCAACGCTGGCCTGCTATCGCGACGCGCTCGGCTTCACGCTCACCGACACCACGGCGCGGCTGCGGTTCCTGTCCTGCAACGCCGATCATCACAGCATGGTGCTCGGCTTTACCGGCGGGGCGACTCTCAACCACATCGCGTTCGAAATGCCCGATCTCAATTCGGTGATGCGCGGCGCCGGCAGCATGCGCGACGACGGCCGTGCCATCGAATGGGGGCCGGGCCGCCATGGCCCCGGCAACAACGGGTTCTGCTATTTCCTCGGGCCGGAGGACATGCCGATGGAATTGACCGCCGAGATGCAGCAGATTGACGCTAGCCACCGCGCCAAGACGCCGGAGCAGTGGCGCTGGCTGCCGGGCCGGCTCGATCATTGGGGCATCAGCGCGGGGCCGAGCGAGCGCATCGAAACCGCCGGCCTGGACTACCGGTTCACCGAAGACGGCTACCGCCTGGACGAGTGGCGCTAATGACCATCAAACCACCTTTGCGTATCGGATTGGCCGGGCTCGGCGCGGTCGGGCTGGAGGTGGCCAAGAGGCTGATCGCCGGCGTGCCGGGCCTCACGCTCGCTGGAGTCGCTGTGCGCGACGCCGACAAAGCGCGCCGCGCGCTACCGCAGCTCGGCACCGTCGCGATCAAGCCGGCGACCGCGCTCGCCGACGACTGCGACGTGGTGGTGGAGTGCCTGCCGCCGCCGCTGTTCCGCGAGGTCGCGATTTCGGCCATCGACAAGGGCCGCATCTTCATGCCGCTTTCGGTCGCGCAATTATTGGAAAATTGGGATCTGGTTGAACGCGCCAAGCAAAAAGGCGCGCGCATCCTGCCACCGACCGGCGCGCTCATCGGCCTCGATGCCGTGCGCGCCGCCGCCGAAGGCACGATCCATTCGATCAAGATGATCACGCGCAAGCCGCCCGCGGGCCTTGAAGGCGCACCCTATCTGGTCGAGCACAATATTTCGGTCGCCAACCTCAAAGCGCCGCTCAAGGTATTCGACGGCTCGGCGCGCGACGGCGCGCGCGGCTTTCCAGCGAACGTCAACGTGGCGGCGGCGCTCAGCCTCGCCGGCATCGGCCCGGATCGCACGCAGCTGGAAATCTGGGCCGACCCCACGATCACACGCAACACCCACCGCATCGAGGTCGACGCCGACGTCGCGCGTTTTTCCATGACCATCGAGGGCATTCCGTCGCAGAACCCGCGCACCGGCCGCATCGTGCCGCTGTCCACGGTCGCCGCCCTGCGCGCTCTGGTGTCGGAGCTGAAGGTGGGGACGTGAATGCGAACGAAGGCCGCCCGCGCTTTCGCCGGGCGGCCCATCGGTTTGCGGAAACGTCCTAGTTCTTCTTGATCTCGGCCGGCGCGGCCTGCGGGTTGGCCTTCAGGTAGTCCTGATAGGTCTTGCCAGCGTAGCTCACGGGGCCCTGTTCGGCTTGCGCCTGATCGGTACCGTCCACCGGCGCGCTCGCCATTTCCTTGGTGCACAGGTCCTGGAACACCACGAGGCCTTCCTGCGTGTAGTTCTTGGACAGGCAGGTGCACGGGCCGGGCTGTACGGTCGTGACGCCCTCGACATAACCCACCGGGCGAATCCAGATATGGTTGTGCCAGCGGACGAAGTGGCGGTGCTCGTGGATGCGCCAATGGCCAACGTGGTGGTCAATGCGGCCGACGCGGCCGACGTGGTTGACCTGACCAACCGCGCGGAAGTTCGAGTGCCCACCATTGCGCATCATGGCGTCGGCATTGCTCGACATGAGGGCCGCGGCGGCAAGCGTGGCGACGGCGGCGAGGCTAAGGATGATCTTGCGGGACATGGCTCTCTCCTGGGTAATAGGTTGCGATAGCCATTGGTCGCCGGCCGCCGGAAAAGGTTCACGCGCGGCAACGGCGCCGCCGCCGTTTGACAATCCAGGGCCGCGGTTTAACGTTTGCGCACAAATAGTTAACCTTCCCACGCCGGGCCATCTGCCGCATGAAGCCAGCGCCGTTCATCCGCCACGTGCCGCGCACGCTCGACGAGGTGCTGAAGATTTTGGCCGAAGTCGCGCCGCAGGACGGCCGCGTGCTGGCGGGCGGACAGAGTCTCGTCCCGATCATGGCGTTCCGCCTCGCCAAGCCCGCCCATCTCGTCGATATCAACGAGGTCGCCGGCCTCGACAAGATTGCGAGTGACGGAAAGACGCTGACCATCGGCGCATGCGTGCGTCATGCCGCATTTCACAAATCCGTCGTCGAAAATCCGCTCGGCAAATTGCTCACTACTGTCGCGCGTCACATCGCGCATTACCCGATCCGCATGCGCGGCACATTCTGCGGCAGTCTCGCGCATGCCGATCCGGCCTCGGAATGGTGCCTTACCGCCGCCGCGCTCGACGCCAGCATGGTGGCGAAAAGCACGCGCGGCGAGCGGCTGATCGAAGCAAAAGACTTCTTTTCAGGAATCATGTCGACCGCGCTGGCGGAAGATGAACTGCTCGCGGAAGTGCGGCTGCCGCTGCTGGCGCCCGATGCCAAATTCGGCTTCAACGAATTCAACCGCCGCGCCGGCGATTTCGCGCTGGCCGCTTCGCTCGTCAGCTATCGCCTGCAAGGCGGCAAGATTATCGAAGCGCGCATCGGCGTCGGCGGCGCCGAGGCGTACCCGCGCCGCATCAAAGAAGCCGAGGCCGCGCTCAATGGCAAAGCACCGGGCGATGTCGCGTTCCGCGCCGCCGCGGAAGCCGCCGCCACCGCCATTGATCCGCTGGAGGATCACCAAACCGATGCCGACTACCGGCGTGACCTCGTTAGCGCCGTGGTGCGCCGCGCGCTAAAGTCTTCAGTGACATGACCGCGCACACCAAAGGCTCGGGGCTCAAATGGGTCGGCCGCGCCATCCGGCGTGTCGAAGATCCCGCGCTCATCACCGGCCAAGGCCGTTTCACCGCCGATCTCGCCGCCGCCCACTGGGTGCGCTTCGTGCGCAGCCCGGTCGCCGCCGGAAAGATTAAGAACATCAAAGCGCCTGCGGGTGCGACGGTCATTACCGCCGCCGATCTCAAGGGCGTGAAGCCGATCCTGCCGATGCTGTATAAGTTTAATTACAAGCCGGTCGGCCAGCCGGTCTTGGCCGACGGCCAAGTGCGCTTTGTCGGCGAGCCGGTCGCCGCAGTGATTGCCACAAACGCGGCAGCGGCCGAGGACGTCGCCGATGAGGTCGAAGTTTCGATCGACGAGACCACGCCGGTGATCGACGCGCGTGACGCGCTTGCTCCCGGCGCGCCGCAAATTCATGACGTCGCCCCCGGCAACGTCATCCTGGAAGGCAAATTCAAATTGTTTGATTTCGACACGGCCTGGAATGGCGCGGCGGAAATCATCAAAGTCGACGTGCGCTCGCGCCGGCAGAACGCTACGCCTATGGAGGCGCGCGCCGGCCACGCCGCTTACGATGCTTCGACCGGCCGCGTGACGCTGACCTGCACCACCCAGATGCCGCATCTCATGCGCACCGCGATTGCCGACCTGCTCAGCATGCCAGAGAGCGATCTACGCGTGATCGCGCCCGATGTCGGCGGCGGCTTCGGCCAGAAAATGTCGCTCTGCGCCGAATACGTCGTGCTGGTGTGGCTGGCACGTAAACTTAAAAGTACGGTGGCCTGGACCGAGGACCGGCGCGAGAATCTGATCGCCAGCTTTCACGCCCGCGATCAGTACGTCACGCTCGAAGGCGCCTTCGACAAAAATGCAAAACTGATCGCGCTCAAGACCGACATTATTTCCAACGTCGGCGCTTATTCTTGTTTTCCGACCACCTGCGGCGTCGAGCCGCTGATGGCCATGGCGGAAATGCCCGGGCCCTACGATTTCCGCTATTACGAATGCCGCGCGCGCGGGGTGCTGACGAATACCTGCACCATGGCGGCCTATCGCGGCGTGTCGCGCCCAATCATCACGCTCACACTGGAGCGGCTGATGGATAAAGCAGCGGCGGCGTTCGGCATTGATACGGTCGACATCCGCCGCCGCAACTTGATCGGCAAGTTTCCCTACACGTCGGCGATCGGCCTCGTTTATGACGAGGCCACCTACAAAGAGACGCTGGAAATGGCGGTGAAGGCGATCGACGTTCCCGCCTTCCGCGCCCGGCAAAAAACAGCGCGTGCTCAAGGCCGCCATCTCGGCATCGGCTTTGCGACCTTCTCCGAGCGCACCGGTTACGGCAGTCCGGCGTTTGCCGCGCGCGGCATGGAGATCACGCCCGGCTGGGAGACTGTCATCCTCACCGTCGATCCGTCCGGCTTTGTCGAGGCTCGCATCGGCTCTTCGCCGCACGGCCAAGGCCTGCGCACAACGCTGGCGCAGATCATCGCCGACGAACTCGGCGTCACGCCCGATTTGATCAAGGTCGTGCATGGCGACACCGACCGTGCGCCCTATGGATGGGGCACTTTCGCCAGCCGTTCGCTGGTGATTTCCGGCGGGGCCACGCTGATCGCCGCGCAAAAAGTGCGCGCCAAGCTGATCAAGATCGCCAGCCACCATGCTGGAAGCCGCACCTGGCGATATCGTACTGGAAGACGGCGCCGCCAAGGTCGCCGGCACCGACCGCTCGATCACCATCGCGAAACTGGCGCGCGAGGCCTACACGCAGACCCACCGCTTCAACGGCGAGATCGAGCCGGGGCTGACCGAGACCGGCACTTACGATCCGCCCGGCACCTTCTCCAACGCCTGCCATGTCGCCATCGTCGACGTGGACGTGGAAACCGGCCGCACGACCATCGAGAAATATCTGGTGGCGGAGGACGCCGGCCGCATCATCAATCCGATGATCGCCGAGGGCCAGGTGCATGGCGGCATCGCGCAGGGCATCGGCAACGCACTGCTGGAGGAGATCATCTACGACGAAACGGGCGGCATTCTCACCGCCAATCTCGCCGACTATATGCCGCCGACCGCGCGCGAGATTCCGCCGATCGAACTGCTTCACATGGAAACGCCGAGCACCACTTCGATCACCAAGGCCAAGGGCCTGGGCGAAGGCGGCACCATCGGCGCACCGGCGGCGGTGATCAACGCCATCAATGATGCGCTGACGCCGTTCGGCATCGAGATCGACGAAATGCCGGCGACGCCGCAGCGCATCCGCGCGGCGTTGCGCGCTCAAGGAAAATGCCGCATGAGCGTAAGAGCAACATCACGCTCAGCATCAACGGCCGCGATCATGCGATTGCCGTCGAGCCACGGCGCACTTTGGCGGATGCTATTCGCGAGGATTGCGGGCAGACCGGCACCCATATCGGCTGCGAGCACGGCGTCTGTGGCGCTTGCACCGTGATCGTCGACGGCGAGCCGGTGCGCTCGTGTTTGATGTTCGCCGTGCAGGCGGCGGGCAAGGAAATCCGCACCGTGGAAGGTCTCGCCAAGGCGACACGCTGCATCCGATGCAGCAGGCCTTCATGGATAACCACGGCCTGCAATGCGGCTTCTGCACGCCGGGTTTCCTGATGCTGGCGGTCGGCGTGCTCGAGCGCGAGCCGAACATCAGCGACGAAGATTTGCTCGACGTGTTGTCATCCAATCTCTGCCGCTGCACCGGCTATCAGAACATCATCAAGGCCGTGCGCGCGGCGGCCAAAGCGATGCGCGGGAAATGACGGCCCCGGCCAAATTCGTCGGCCGCTCCGTCCCTCGTCTGGAAGACCGGCCACTACTGTTGGGCCAGGGACGCTTCGCCGCCGACATTTCGTTTTCCGGGCAATGGACCATGCGCGTGGTGCGCTCTACGGTGGCGCACGGGAAAATAAAATCGATCGACGGGACAGCCGCGCTCAAGCTGCCCGGCGTGCACGCGGTGTGGACCGCGGCCGACGTTTCGCACATTCCGCCGATCCCGTTCCGGCTGACCGGCCTCAAGACGCTGGAGCCCTACCGCCAGCCGGTGCTGGCGAGGGAGGTCGTGCGTTATGTCGGCGAGCCGGTCGCGGTGGTCTTTGCGGAAAACGCATATCTGGCGGAAGACGCCGCCGACATGGTCGAGGTTGTTGTGGAGCAATGCCGAGCAACGCTGCTCGCGACCGAGCAACCGGGCTTATACGAGCATGAACTGACCAACGAAGCCGGGGGTCCTGCAAAAAGCCTATGGCGACGTCGACGCCGCCTTCCGCGTCGCGCATGCCATTCTTGCGCTTGAGCTTTCGATCGGCCGTCACTCCGGCGTGCCGCTCGAGACGCGCGGCGCCATCGCCAGATACGACGAAGCGCGCGACGTTTTGGAAATGCACGGCGCCGCCAAAGTGCCGCACTGGAATCGCGACACGTTGGCGCAAATGCTTGGGCGTAAACGCGAATCCATCCATTTGTTCGAAGGCCATGTCGGCGGCGGCTTCGGCATCCGCGGCGAGATTTATCCCGAGGACGTTCTGGTTTGCGCGGCCGCGCTGAAATTTCGTCGTCCGATCAAATGGATCGAAGACCGGCGCGAACATTTGATCGCGGCCAATCATTCGCGCGAGCAGCACCACAAAATCCGCGCCGCCATCGATGCGCGCGGCCAAATCCTTGCGATCGATGACGAATTTTTCCACGACAACGGCGCCTACATGCGCACGCACGCGGCCACCGTGCCCGACCTCACTGCGGCCATGCTTCCCGGCCCCTATCGCGTGCCGGCCTATCGCGCCACCGGCCACATCCGGCTAACGAATAAAACGCCCTGCGGCACCTATCGCGCGCCGGGGCGTTACAAATCCACCTTTGTGCGAGAGCGTTTACTGGATGCGATCGCGATAAAAGTCGGCGTGGATAAAGTCGAAATCCGCAAGCGCAATCTGATCGGCAAGAACGCCATGCCCTATGCGCTGGGCTTGGACACGCTGGGCACGAAAATCGTTTATGACTCAGGCGATTACGCCGCGCTGCTCGACAAGGCGCTTGCGCTTGCCGATTGGAAAGACCTTCAGCAACATTTGCTTGAACGTCGCGCGGCCGGCGAAAAAGTTGGCGCGGGCATTGCGATGTTCGTGGAAAAAAGCGGATTGGGGCCGTTCGATACCGTCAAAATCGAAATAAAATCAGATGGTTCGGTCGAAGTCGTCACCGGCGTCGCCTCGCTCGGCCAAGGCGTGGAAACGACCATTGCGCAAATCTGCGCCGATGCGCTCGGCGTAAACTACAACAATATCAAAGTCATCCACGGCCAGACTAACCGCATCGACAAAGGCATGGGTGCTTTTGCCTCGCGCGTCACCGTAATGTGCGGGGAAGCGACGCGGCTGGCGGCGACCAAATTGCGCGCAGAACTGCTAGAGCTTGCCGCTGAACTGATGCAGAGCAAGGCAGACGTGCTCGATATCGTCGACGGGCAAATTGTTCGTCGGGACTTCACCGCCGGGCCAGTTCTGGCGCTCGCGGAACTCGCGCGCGAACACCCCACGCCGCTCTCCGCCGAGGCGACTTTCGAGTCTCCGCACATGGTCTACCCCTACGGCGTCCACATCGCCGCGGTGCGCATCGACGCTGACACCGGCGGCGTCACCATCGAGCGCTACGCGATCGCTTACGACATCGGCAAGGCGGTAAATCCGAAACTGGTTGAAGGCCAGATCGCCGGCGGCCTGGCGCAAGGCATCGGCGGTGCACTGCTGGAGGAATTTCTCTACGACGGTAACGGCGAGCCGCTCTCCGTCACCTTCGCCGATTATCTGATGCCGACCGCGCGCGAGATCCCCGACCTTTCCATCCTCGTCACCGAGGATGCGCCGAGCCCACTCAACCCGCTCGGCTTCAAGGGCGCCGGCGAAGGCGGCGCCAATCCGGTCGGCGCAGCGATTGCGTCGGCCATCGACGACGCGCTGCAGCGCCCCGGCGCGGTGACACGATTGCCGGTTTCGCCGCAGCGGTTAAAGGCATTGATGGCGGCGCGATGACGACGAAGCACCGCTCGCGCGTTCAATCTATCTTGAGGCCGGCTTGGCGGACCACCTTGCCCCATTTGTCGGTTTCGGACGCGATGAACTTGCCGAACTCGTCCGGCGTGCCAGGGGTCGGTTGACCGCCAAGCTCGACGAGCCGCGCTTTTAATTTGGCATCGGCAAGCACCGCATTGATTTCGCGGTTGAGCTTGTCGACGATGTCAGCCGGTGTCTTGCTCGGCGCGCAGACGCCCTGCCAGCCGCCCGCTCCGAAGCCGGGCACGGTTTCGCCGATTGTCGGGGTCCCAGGCAGCAACTCATGCGGTGCCGGCGTGGCGACCGCCAGCGGCCGGAGCTGGCCGGCCTTGATGTAGGACAGCGAAGAAACGACGATGTCGAACATAACCTGGACCCGGCCGGCCATGAGATCCGGGATGGCCTGCGCAGCGCCGCGATAGTGCACCGGCACCATGTCGATCCCGGTCATCATCTTGAAATACTCGCCGGTCAGATGCTGGAGGCTGCCGGCGCCGATGGTCGCGAAATTGACTTTGCCCGGATTGGCCTTGGCGTAGGCGATGAACTCGGCAACGGTCTTCACCGGAAAGTCGCGGTTGACTTCCATCACGACCGGCGTGCGCACCACGCTCGCGACCGGCGCAAGATCTTTCTGCGCGTTGAAACTCAGCTTGCCGGCGTAGAGCGTCTCATTGATGGCGATCGCCGTTGACGTATAGAGCAGCGTGTAGCCGTCCGCCGGCGCCCGCACGACGTACTCCGTGGCGATATTGCCGCCGGCGCCCGCGCGATTGTCGATGATGAAAGGTTGGCCGAGCCGCTCCGCCAGCCATTGACCCAAAAGGCGCGCGTTGATGTCGGATGCCGAGCCGGCGGCAAAGCCGGCGACGAAATGCACCGGCCGTGTCGGATAAGTGTCGGCACATGCGCTGCGCGTCGCCGCAGGAAGCGCGGCGGCGCCAGGCGGCGAGTTGGAGAAATCGGCGGCGAGGGATGTTCATGGCATTTCCATTGGCTGTGACACAGCGAAGCTAGCTTGTTTTCGAGACCTTGTATAACGGCGTTGGATGGCGCTCAGAGCGTCATCGCGCCGCCGCCGTCGACGTACCAGGCGGTGCCGACCACATAGCTTGCGCGTTCCGAAACCATGAAGGCGACGACGGCGCTCACCTCGTCCGGGCGGCCCATGCGGCGGACCGCCACCTTCGAAATGCGCTGCTGGCGGACTTCGGCCTCGGGCTGGCCGGTCATCTGCGCCCATTCCTGCATCGTCTCGGTCTGACGCTCGGTATCGATAATGTACGGTACGACCGCGTTGATCAGGATGTTGTCCTTGGCCAACTCGGTCGCGAGGGCCTTGGTCAGGTTGAGCATGGCCGAATTGTTGAGCGCGGCCGGGACAACCGTGAAATGCGGCTGCCGGCCGGCGAGGCCAGACACGTTGATGATGCGGCCCCATTTAGCTTTTCGCATATGCGGCGCCACATGACGAATGCAACGGGCTGCCGCATTGAATTTCTGGTCGAGCAGGCTCGTCAGATGCGCGTCGTCCATTTTGAAGAAATCTTGCGGAATCACCGTCGCCGCCGCGTTGATCAAGATGTCGATGCGGCCGAATTTGGCGATGACCTGCTCGGTCATCGCACCGATAGCCGCATCATCATTGACATCGGTGGGAATGCCGATGACACGGCCGAGGTAAGTCTTTTCAAATTCCCGCACTGCGGCCGCGTTGCTGTCGGGGCTCTTGCTGATGAGGACGGCGATGGCGCCCTCGGCGAGCAGTTCCTTGGCGCAGGCCTTGCCGATGCCGCGGCTCCCCCCCGTGATGACGGCAACTTTATCCTTGAGTCCGAGATCCATCGCGCTTCTCCTCGCAAGACAGGCGCCAATATGAGTCCGCGCGCTAAAGTGCTACTTCAATCAAAAGCAAACTCTCACTATCGAACCGCCGCCGGATCGAAGTCCGGCCGGTAGCCGTCCGCGGTCTTTTCGATGCGGCCGGCGAACGGCGCCCCGACGTGGCCGGGCATCACCAGCGCGCCGCTCGACGCGCAATAGTCGAGCACCTTGCGCCGGCTGACGCGCGCCTGCGCCGCGTCGGAGTTTTTCGGGAAATTCCAGTCCGGATAATAGACCTGCAGCAGGTGATGCCAGACGTCGCCGATGAAGGCCGCGCGCTGGCCTTTGCTCTCGAGCTTGAAGAACACGTGGCCGGGCGAATGGCCGGGCGCGGTGTCGATCTCGATAAAGTCGTTAATGCGGTGCGCACCCTCTATCACGTCGGCCTTGCCGTATTCGAGGATCGGCACCACGCATTCGCGGAACGTGCCGAGTTCGGCCGGACCTTCCTTGGGATCGGCATCGATTTTGGAGAAGTAGTCGATGTCGGGCTTGTTGAAGACGTAACGCGCATTCGGGAAAGGTCGGTACCCATTTGCCGTCGCGCTGCTGCGTGTTCCAGCCGACGTGATCGTGATGCAGGTGGGTGCACATCACCATGTCGATGTCCTGCGGCCGCGCGCCGGCGGCGGCCAGCCGCTCCAGATAATTGACGTTGAGCATGTGCCAGAACGGGCGGCCCGGCTTGTTTTTATTGTTGCCGCAGCAGCTATCGATGAGGATCGTCTTGCCGCCGACCTTCAACAGCCAGCTATGGACCGAAAGCCTGATGCAGGCGCTCTCGGCCTCGTAATGGTGCGGCGCCAGCCAATGCTTGTGCTGGTCGAACTGCGCGTCCGTCAACTCGGTAAAAACGTCGCGCAGCTTGTAGCTGGGGACGTTGGTTTCCTCGACGCGCGTGATGGTGGCTTCGCCCACTTTCAACACCGGCATCTCCCTTTCGGCGCGGCTATCTAGCCAGCGGCAGCATTGCCGGGGATACTCCCCGCCAAGCCACAAGGCGTCAAGGCAATGGGAGGGGAAGAATGGATCTGGGAATCAAGGGCCGCCGCGCCATCGTCACCGGCGGCTCGAGCGGCATCGGATTTGAGACGGCGCGGCAATTGCTCGAAGAAGGCGTGCGCGTGCTGATTACCGGCCGTAATGAGGGCAAGCTCACGAAAGCGCGCGACGACCTTGCCAAGCGCACCGGCGGCGAGGTGTATGCCATCGCCGCCGACATGACCAAAGAAGCCGACATCGCGAAAATGGTGGCGGCCGCCAAGGAAAAGCTCGGCGGCGTCGATATCCTGGTGAACAACGCGGGTCAGATGTATTCCGGCCGCTTCGCCGCGATCAAAGACGACGAGATGAAGGTGCAGCTCGAAACCAAGCTGTTCGGTTTCCTGCGCGCCATCCGCGCGGTCTACCCGATGATGAAGGCGCAGAAATGGGGCCGCATCGTCAATACCATCGGCGGCGCCGGCAAGGAGCCCGACCCGTATATGTTCGGCAGTGGCATGACCAATTCGGCGCTGCTCAATCTCACCAAGTCGCTGTCGACCGAATTTGCAGAGGACAACGTGCTGGTCAACGCAATCTGCCCGGGCTGGGTCGCGACCCCGACGTGGGATCGCAATACCGAGGGCATGAAGAAGGAATTCAACGTCAAGAGCCGCATCGCCGGTCCATTTTTTCTACAACCGCGTGCACCAATAATACCACCGGTTGAAATCATGACCGGGATCCCGCCAGGGTGAAAGGCCTACTTTTGCCTGGACCCCCTGAAAATAAGGGTTTTCCCCGCCCCGGGCGTCCTACACCGTCAAATAGGCTCTTTGCACGTCCTGATTGGTGTCGAGTTGTGCCATTGAGCCCTGCCACCGGATCTGACCCTTCTCCAGCACATAGATTCGGTCCGACACCAGCCGGGCGAAATGGATGTTCTGTTCGGACAGCAGAATGGAGAGGCCTTCTTTCTTCAGCTCGACGATGGTGTTGGCCATCTGCTCCACGATCAGCGGTGCCACGCCCTCCGAGGGCTCGTCGAGCAACACCAGCAGTGGATTGCCCATCAGCGTTCGCGCCACCGTGAGCATTTGCTGTTCGCCGCCGCTCATGCGGTCGCCCGGGCGGTTCGGCATTTCGGCCAGATTGGGAAACAATGCGAACAGCTTTTCCGCTGTCCAGGCCGGCGCCGGCGCGCCATCCGCAAAGCGACGCGGCGGCTGGCGGCCGATGTCGAGATTTTCCATGACCGTCAAATCGGAAAAGATCCGGCGATCCTCCGGCGTGTAGCCCAGGCCGCGCCGCGCGATCTCGAACGGCTTTAGGCGGGAAATATCGCCGCCGTTGAAACGCACCGTGCCCTGCCGTTCGGCGATGAGGCCCATGACCGCTTTCAAGGTGGTGGACTTGCCGGCGCCGTTGCGCCCCATCAGCGCCACCACCTCGCCGCGGCCGACCTCGAAAATCAGGTCGTAAAGAATGCGCGCCGCGCCATACCAAGCGCTTAAGCCATCGACCGCGAGCACGACATCGCTCATGACGCGGCTCCATGCGCAGCGGAGCCGCAGGCAAACATCTTGCCGGTGCCGAAATAGACCTCGCGCACTTGGGCGTTGTCGCGGATCGAAGCGGCGTCGCCGTCGGCGATCAGCCGACCGCGCGCCAGCACGATAATGCGATCGGCGAAGGCGAACACCACATCCATCGAATGTTCGGTGAACAGCACAGAGATTTTGTGATTCACCACCAGCCGCTTCACCAGGGCGATGAGCTCATGCCGTTCGCGCGCGCCCATGCCGGCGGTCGGCTCGTCCATCAGCAAGAGGCGCGGCTCGTTGGCAAGCGCGATGGCGAGCTCGACGCGTTTGATGTCGCCATAGGCAAGCTCGCGGCTCGGCCGGTCGGCGGCCTCGCGCATGCCGACCTGCGCGAGCAGATCGAGCGCGCCCTCGCGGTGCATCGCGGCGGCCGGCCGCCACAGACGGTAAATGTCGCCGGCGTGCGATATCAGCGCCATCTGCACGTTCTCGGCAACCGTCATCGAATGGAAGGTGGCCGCGACCTGGAAGGTGCGCCCGACCCCGAGCCGCCAGATTTCGCGCGGCGCCAAGCCCGCGATGTCCTTGCCTTCGAACAGAATCGCGCCGGAGTCCGGCGGCAATTGGCCGTTGATCGCGTTGAAGCAAGTGGTCTTGCCGGCGCCGTTCGGCCCGATCATGGCGAGGAATTCACCCGGCGCCACCTTGAAGCTGACCTCGCTGACCGCGCGCACGCCGCCGAAGGCCTTGGACAGCGAGCGGACCTCGAGCACACTCATAACTTGGCTCCGCTTCTGCGCCAGAGCGCCGCAAAACCGCCAACCAGCCCTTGCGGGAACGCCAGCACCAGCAGCAGGATGATGCAGCCTAACAGCGCGCGCCAATATTCAGTGTTCCGCATCACCGTGTCCTGCAAGGTGGCAAACACGGAGGCGCCAACAATCGGCCCGGTCAGTGTCTGGATGCCGCCGAGCAGCACCATCACCAGACCGTCGATGGAGCGGCCGACGTGGATGGTTTCCGGCGAGATCGAACCCTTGGCGAAGGCGAATAGCCCGCCGGCCACGCCGCAGACCGCGCCAGCAATGGCGAAGCCGAGCCAGTGCACGCGCTTGACGTCGATGCCGATGGCTTCGGCGCGCAGCGGCGAATCGCGCCCCGCCCGCATGGCATAGCCGAACGGCGCGAACAGAAAGCGGCGCAGCAGCAGCACGGCGATCACCGCCAGCATCAACGTCAGCAGAAAATAGACCCATGACTTGTCGAACGGCGGCGGCGGCCACACGCCGATTACGCCGTTGGAGCCGCCGGTGAGAACTTCCCACTGGAACACCGCCGCCCACACGATCTGCGCAAAGGCCAAGGTCAGCATGGCGAGATAGACGCCGGAGAGCCGTACGGCGAACCAGCCGAACAGCAGCGCACCGGCGAGCGCGACCAAAGGCGCGGCGGCGAGCGCGAGGCCCATGGGGACGCTCAACCATTTCACCAGCAGCGCCGCGCCATAGGCACCCAGGCCGAAATAGGCGGCGTGGCCAAACGAATGCATGCCGCCCGGCCCCGCGATGAAATGCAGCGAGGTCGCGAAGATCACCGCGATCAACACGTCAATGCCGAGGATCAGCAGATATGGCGAGCTTTGCGCCAGCAGCGGCAGGCAAAGCAGCAGCGCCAGCACGATGAGCCCAAGCGCCTTTAGCGCCGGCGTCGCCGGGCGGATCGGATATTCCGGCTCAGCAAGCGATCGCACCGCGGCTTGCGCGCGGCCGAGCAGACCGTAGGGGCGCGCGATCAGCACTGCCGCCATCACCAGGAATTCGGCGACCAAGGTCAGCTTGGAGAAATTCACGCTGATAAAGCCGAAATCCACCACGCCGATGCCGATACAGATGGCTTTGACTTCGGCGATGATGACGGCGGCCAAGTAAGCCCCGCTGATCGAGCCCATGCCGCCGACCACCACCACCACGAAGGCGTCGCTGATCGCCACCAGGTCGGTCGCGAGATTGGCCGGCTCGCGCGCAACCTGCAGCGCGCCACCGAAACCGGCGAGCGCGGCGCCGAGCGCAAACACCGCGGTAAACAGCATCGCCTGATTGACGCCGAGCGCGCCGACCATCTCGCGGTCCTGCGTCGCCGCGCGTACCAGCCGGCCGAAGCGCGTGCGCGCCAGCGCGAAGTGCAGCGCCAGCAGCACCAGCGGGCCGATAACGATCAGGAACAAATCGTAGCTCGGCAGCTGGCGGCCGAGCACTTCGACCGCGCCGTTCAAGCCGGGCGCGCGCGGCCCGAGCAGATCTTCGGGACCCCACAGCCAGAGCGTGGCGTCGTTGATGACCAGCACCAGCGCGAAGGTGGCGAGCAGCTGGAACAGCTCGGGAGCGCGGTAGATCCGCCGCAGCAGTACGATCTCGATCAGCGCACCGATGGCGCCCACGACGAGCGCCGTGGCGAGGATGCCGCCCCAGAAGCCAAGCCCGCCGCCGATCCGGGTGGCGAACGAATAGGCGATGTAGGTCCCCAACATATAGAAGGACCCGTGCGCGATATTGACGATGCGGGTGACGCCGAAAATCAGCGACAGGCCGACGGCAACAAAGAACAGCCCCGACGCGGTCGACAGCCCGTTGAGCGCCTGGAACAGGAATGCGGTGAGAGTCATCTGAGCCGTGCCGCAGCCGCTCTTCCCCTCTCCCCTTGTGGGAGAGGGTGCCCGAGCGAAGGCGAAGCCGAGCGAGGGCGGATGAGGGGTCGAAGTATCGTCACGCGCTGACCCCTCACCCGGCTCGCGCTCGCTATCGCTCCGCGCTCGCCACCCTCTCCCACAAGGGGAGAGGGAAAGCGAGTCTGTCGCAGCGTCTAGTCGGCGGACGCCGGCCTTAGCTTCTTGACCTCAGCGTCGGACGGCAGCACCGAAGCGCCGTCGACATATTTGAAGTCGGCCATGGTGCCCTTGCCGCCTTCCAGCGCGACCTTGCCGACATAGGCGCCCATGGTGGCCTGGTGGTCGCTCGCCCGGTAGCTGAACGGACCGAACGGGCTGTCGACTTTCAGGCCGCTGAACGCCGCCATCAGCTTCTCGGTGTCGGTCGATTTCGCCTTGGCGATGCCGGCGGCCAGCGACTTGATGGTCACGTAGCCGACGATCGAGCCGAGCCGCGGATAATCGTTATATTTCTTCTGGTAGGCCGCGACGAAGGCCTGGTGTTCCTTGGTCTTGATCTTGTCCCAAGGATAACCGGTGACCACCCAGCCGACCGGCGCCTCGTCTTTCAGCGGATCGAGATATTCCGGCTCGCCCGAGAGCAGGCTGATCACCATGCGGTTCTTGAATACGCCGCGGGTGTTGCCCTCGCGCACGAATTTAGTGAGATCGCCGCCGAACAGCACGTTGAAGATGGCGTCCGGCTTGGCGTCGTCGATGGCTTGCGCCACTGCGCCGGCGTCGATCTTGCCGAGCGGCGGAGCCTGCTCGGTGACGAACTCGACGTCGGGCTGCGCCTTCTTCAAGAGCGCCTTGAAATTCTCGGCGGCGGATTGGCCATATTCGAAGTTCGGATAGACCAGCGCCCAGCGCTTCTTCTTCGCCGCGATGGTCGCCGGCATCAGCATGGCGACTTGCATGTAGGTCGAGGCGCGCAGGCGGAAGGTGTATTTGTTGCCGTTCTGCCAGGTAATCTTGTCGGTGAGCGGCTCGGCGGCGAGGAAGAACACTTTCTTCTGGCCGGCAAAATTGGTGACCGCCAGGCCGATATTCGAGAGGAACGTTCCGGCCAGCATGGCGACGCCTTCGCGTGTCACCAGTTCCTCGGCCACGCGCACCGCCTCGCCCGGATTGGCGCCGTCGTCACGCGAAATCAGCTCCAGCTTCTTGCCGAGCACGCCGCCTTTGGTGTTGATCTCCTCTAGCGCCAGCTCCATGCCTTTCTTGTACGGGTCGAGGAAGGCGGGCACCGCCTTGTAGCTGTTGAGCTCGCCGATCTTGATGGTCTGCTGCGCCCCCGCGGGCGTGGCGAGACTAACTGCGAGCGCGAGATACGCGAGCAAACGCGTGTTCATGGCGTGACTCCCGATTGAAGTTACTAAATAGTCCGACCGCGACCTTTGTCTTGTCAACCGCGGCGGACCGGCGCGAATGGGCCGCGGCTATGCGATCTCAACTCTTGGGCCGGTCGCGGAAGCGGTCCATCAGCGGTTTGTCCTGGCCGCCGTCGATCTCGATCATGGTGCCGTTGACCATTTCCATCAAGGGCGACGCCAGCATGACGACCAGATTGGCCACCTCCTCCACCTCGGCGATGCGGCCCATCGGGATCGAGGCCGGCGCGAGCTTGTCGGCCTGCTCGCGCGGGATTTTCATATCGCGCGCCATGGCGTCCACCAGTCCGGCCCAGCGCTCGGTGCGCACCGGGCCGGGATTGACCGCGACGAAGCTGATGTTGTCGCGGCCGTATTGCGCGGCGAGCGACAGCGTGAGGTTCTGCCCCGCCGCATTGGCCGCGCCTGGGCAGATTTCCCAATAAGACGGTTTCACGCCGTCATTGCCGATCAGGTTCACCACGCGGCCGCCGCCCTGCTTGACCATGATGGGTAGCACGTAGCGCAGGCAGCGCACGTAACCCATGAATTTGAGCTGAAGACCCTTCTCCCAGTCGTCCTCGGTCAGATGCTCGATCACGCCGCCGGCGGCCGAGCCGGCATTGTTGACCATGATGTCGACGCGGCCGAGCACCTTGACGCTTTGCTCGATGAAATTCCTGACGTCGGCGTCTTTGCGCAGATCGGCGGGAATGGCGACAACTTTGCGTCCAGTCTGTTTGGCTATCTCCTTTGCGGCGGCCTCAAGTGGCTCCTTGCGCCGCGCGCAGATCGCAACATCGACGCCCTCGTTGGCAAGCGCCAGCGCGATGCCCTTGCCGATGCCTTCGCTGCCGCCGGTGACCAGCGCGGTCTTGCCCTTGAGCTTGAGATCCATGGGTCCTCCCAAATTCTTATTTTGGCTTATGCGCCAGCCAGCGGCCGGCTTCGGCCGCGGCAAACAGATCGGCGAGCGCTGAGTTGAACGCGGCCGGCTCTTCCGTGGGGATATTATGCCCGGTGCGTGGAACAACCAGCAGGCCGGCGGTCGGCGCCGTGCGCTTGAGGAACACGCTGCCGTCGATGCAGGGCTCGTCTTCGTCGCCGACGACCACCAAGAGCGGCACCGCGAATGTCTTCAAGCCGGCCTCCATCTCCCACAAAGTCGGGCGCTTGAGCTGGAGATTGAACATGGTCTGCGCGTGACCGAGCGCCGAATGCTCCGCCAGCATGCGGGCGAACTCGGCGTAGCCGCGCGGGTCCTTGTGCTTCTGCGCCTGCCGCATGGGCGCGTCGGCATATTTCGCCGAAGCCGCCGCGATGCCCTCCTCGGCGAACATCTTGCCGGTCTCGGCGGCGAGCGCCTTCATCGCCTCGCGCTGTTTCGCATCCGGCGTCGAGCCCCAGCCGCAGCCGGCGGCGGTGACCGAAATGCAGCGCGCCGGCGCATTTATGCCGACATGCAAAGCGGTGTAGGCGCCCATCGAGTGACCGACCACGTGCGCTCTGTCGATCTTGAGCGCGTCCATCAGCGCCAACACGTCGTCGCGCGCGATGTCCTGCCCGTAGCGGGCCGCCTGTTCCGGCACGTCGGAGGGCGGATAGCCGCGCTGGCTGTAAGTGACACAGCGATGCGCGCGCGAGAAGGTGCGCATCTGCGCTTCCCAACTGCGGTAGTCGCCGGCATATTCATGCACGAAGACGACGGCCGAGCCGCTGCCAGCCTCTTCATAATACAACCGAGTGCCGTCGCGTGCAGTGATCTGCGGCATCGCGCTCCCCGATCAGAACCGGCAATTAGTTGCACGCAAATGAAAGCGGAGTAAAGTCGCGTTCACATTCAAGCCAAGTGACGCGCAAGATCACGGTTTGAGCGACCACGAGGGGGAATTTTCCATGTCCAAACTGTCTCGCCGCGGCCTCGCCGCGTTTGCCGCCGCATTCGCGATCGCCTTGGCGGGTATCGTAGCGCCGCCCGCGCTGGCGCAGCAAAAGCCGGTGATCAAAGTCTCCAGCCTCACGCTACCGGTGTTCAATCCGCTGGTGTGGAACGTTATGAAGGCACGGGGCTTCGACGCCAAACACGGCTTCGAGCTCGACATCCATGCCTATCCGTCGATCTCCGCGTTCTACGCGGGCTTCGCCACCGGCGAGACCGACGCACTGATCGGCGGACCGACGATCTTCCAGAAGCTCTATCAGGAAGGCGTCCAGCTGCGCATCATCGGCACCGGCTTCACGCTCGCCGACCTGGTGATCTTCGCCAAGGACGAATCGATCAAGTCGCTGGCCGACCTCAAGGGCAAGCAATTGGCGATCGACATGGGCGGCTCGCAATTCCAGGTGGTCAAGATCTACGCCAATGCCAAGGGCATCGAGCTCGGCAAGGACATCATCGTGGTCAACGCGAATTTCGGCGTCGCCCGCGCGCAGCTCGAGGCCGGACGCGTCGATGCGGCGCTGGTGATCGAGCCGCTGGCGAGCATCAGCGCCAAGCAGCATCCGGACTGGCACGTCATTTTCAATGGCGCGCAAGGCTGGCAGGAAATCGCCGGTGAATCGGGCTGGGAGATCGTCCCCGCCATGCGCGCCGACGCCATCGCAAAAAATCCCGCCACCCCTAAGATGCTGCTGGCGGCCTTGCAGGATGTCGCCGCGGTGTTCGAAAAGGAAACCGCCGCCGCCGACAAGATCGCCAACGAGACGCTGAAGCTGCCGCCCGGCATTTTCACCGCCGCGGTCGAGAGCAAGCGGCTGCAGATGATCGTGAAGCCGGCCTGGGAGCCGACCGCCCGCAAGTCCATCACCGACATGATGGAGCGCGCGGTGAAGGCCGGTTTCTACCCGAAGATGCCGGACGAGAAGATCATCTATGACCCTTAAGCGCGTAAGCGCGTCTCAACCATGAACGAGGAGCACGCCAAGTCTCTGCCGGCTCCGGTCCCGGTGCCGGAGCTGATTTTCCCGCGCCAGACTCTCGTCTCGCTTTTGGTCTTCGCCGTTTGCTGGGAGGCGCTGTCGCATCTTGCGCCATTCCTCGGGATTCCGCCTTTCGCCATCCCGAGCCTGCTGCGGATCGCGAAAAGCGTCGCCGACATCACGCCGGCCGACGTCGCCGTTACGCTGGCGCGCGTGATCGGCGCGCTGGTCGTCTCCTTCGTGCTCGGCGTGACGCTGGCGATGGCGATGTACCGCTCGGACTCGCTCGACAAATACCTGCATCCGATGATCCGCATTTTGATGGCGGTGCCGGTGGTGTCATGGATATTGTTTGCGGTGCTGTGGTTTCCCGGCGTCGAATTCCGCATCGGCTTCGTGCTGGTGGTGGTGTGCGGCCCGGTGTTCCTGGTCGACGCGCTCGACGCCATGCACGGGGTGCCGCGCGAACTGCGCCACATGATGCAGTCGTTCCGTCCGACCACGCTGCAATATTTCATCAAACTGATGCTGCCGGCGATTGTGCCGAGCATCTTCACCAGCTGGAAGGTCAATATCAGCCTGGCGATCCGCGTCGTCACCATCGCCGAGCTGGTCGGCGCGGTGACCGGCATCGGCCATCAATTGTCGGTAGCGCAAGAATTGTTCTCGGTCGCCGACGTGTTCGCCTGGACGCTGGTGCTGGTGGTGCTGCTGTTCCTGCTCGAAGCTATCGTCGCGCGCGTCGAAAAGCGCCTATTGCGGTGGCGGGCATGAGCGTGATCAAGAGCGGGCCGCCGCCGATCGAAGTGCGCGGCTTGCGCAAGGTGTTCCGCCAGACCACGTCGGGCCAGTCGGTGGTGGCGATCGACCGGCTCGACCTCACGATTGCCCCGCGCGAAGTAGTGGCGATCGTCGGCCAGACTGGCTGCGGCAAGTCCACCTTTTTCGATCTGGCGATCGGGCTGGAAGCGCCGACCGATGGTTCAATCTTGATAGGCGACAAGAGCCCGCACAGCGACTTCGATCATTTTCGCGGCCGGATCGCCACCGTGTTCCAGCAGGACCGCCTGCTGCCCTGGCGATCGGCGTTGGATAACGCCAAGTTGCCGCTCGAACTGATCGGCCTGCCGGAAGCCGAACAGCGCGAACGCGCCCTCACCTGGTTGAACCGGCTGGGTCTTTCCCAATTCACCAATGCTTTTCCGCACGAATTGTCCGGCGGCATGCGCCAGCGCGTGGCGATCGCGCGCGCCTTCTCGGTGCAGCCCGATATATTGCTGGCGGACGAGGCGTTCGGTCACCTCGACGAGGTGACGGCGGCGGAGTTGCGCGAGACCTTCCTGGCGCTGGCGCGCGAATGCGGCTCGACCGCGATCCTGATCACGCATCAATTGGAAGAAGCGATCAGCGTCGGCGACCGCATCGTAGTGCTCGGCCAATCGGCCAAGCTGCTCGCCGACATTCACGTCGCGCAATGGCCGAAGTCGAAATACCCGTTGCTGCGCGAGGCGATCCAGTCGACTTTGCAGAGCAACAAGCCCGATCCAAGGTTCAAAGATCCCGAACTCGAAGCCGTCGCGCAGAAAGCAAGCTAAGTCCGCAAAATCGCCTTAGCGGCGTCACCGACTGCTTCCACCGACATGTCGGCGTCGAGGAAGCAGACGATGCGGCACGGGCAGCCTTCCAGGCCCTCGTAGCGCCAGGGGAACGCGCCGATCAGGCAGCGCTGGCCCAGCACCAGTTCGATGTCGCCGCCGAGGTTCTCGGCGTGCAGCAGGCCTTCCTGGAACGCCCAGCTGTGGAACGGGAACACGTCCTGCGTGACGCGGCGGCCCGATTTCTTGTGGGTGAATTCGAAGGTGCCGAAAAATTCGCCCGGCGTCTTGCCGTGCTGCTTGGTGAACTGCGCGGTCAGATCGGGGCGCATATTGCGGATTGAGGTGTTCATGGCGTGATCGCAGGAGCCGGTGTCCATGCCCCACCATTTGATTTTCCGCTGCAGCATCCAATGCAGCGTGTCGAGATTGGGACCCGGGTGATAGCAGAAGTATTTCACCAGATCCTGCTGCGGCTGGCCCTCGTAATGGCGGTGCCAGCCGGTGTGCAAAATGAGAATATCGCCTTCGCGGATATCGGCGCCGGCCGACTTCGATGATCTCGGGCGTGATCACCGCCCAGTCGCGCATGTGCTTGGAGATATCGACGATCACGCCGCGGTTGACCAGATAATCGAGCGGCAGATGCGCCATATCGCCCTTGCGGTTATCGGTCGCGTGCATGGCGCCATCGAAATGAGTACCTACGTGCAGGGCGGTGTCGATCCGCTGCGCGACAATCATCTGGCTTTGCAGATTCTGCGCGTAATACATCTTGTTGCCGGCATAGCCGACCCAGCCGGGCGTATGCACGTTCATGACATGGGAGAGATCGACGATTTTCATAGCGCGGTCCTGATGCAAACGAGTTGAAACGTCTTTTTTTCTTGGCGAATGATCTTATCCGAAAACCGGTTCCCACTTTTCGGGATCATGCGCTAATCGATCACAACAGCCCGCGCAGCGCCAGATGTCCGCCGAGCACGAGCAAGCCGAGGAAGAACCATAGCCGGAACGTCTGTTCGCGCACTTTGCCCCGCACGAATTGCCCGAGCCGCATGCCGACCAGCGAGGCCACGATTGCCACCGCGACCGGCGCGGCTAATGACATGCCCATTTCGCCGGTATGCATCAGCGCCGCACCCAGCATCACGGTCGAGACCGTGAACGAGATGCCGAGCACCTGCACAAGCTGATGCCGGTCGAACCGGAGCGCGTGCAGGTAGGGCGTGCCCGGCAGCACGTAGATGCCGGTCGCGGCGGTGATTGCCCCAGTCAGCGCACCGACCGGCAAACTCAGCCAGCGTTCCGCGCGCGGCGAAATGGTGAAATCCAACTTGATCAGGCCAAGTCCGGCATAGATCACCAGCGCCAGGCCGAGCCATAAGGTCGCCTGGCCGCTGTTGCCGCTCGGCAGCCCGGCCGCGGCAATGAAGGTGCCGATGCAGATGCCGGCCAGCATCGGCCAGATCCGCCGGATCAGCGGAAACAAATTGCCGCCGACGGCCGCCTGCCAGACATTGGTGATTAGCGCGGGCGCCACCATGATCGCGGCCGCCTGCGCCGGCGTCATTATCAACCCGAGCAGGCCGATGGCCACCGTCGGCAGGCCGAGGCCGATTGCGCCCTTGACCAAGCCCGCCAGCAGAAAGGCGCCCGCCGTGGCGGCGAGGATTGCGAATGAGTCCACCGGCGCTCCTCTAACTGTGGCCGGACCTTGCGTGAAGCGCCTGCGCTCGACAATACGGGAGACCACAACCCAGCCTCCAGTTTTCGCGAAGCTCTGCGCGCTGCGTTGCCGTGGCAGGCGGTTCAGTGCCATACTTTTCCGTGAGTTCAAGCAGCAGGAGCCGGATTGCATGCCGGACGTCTTCGTCGCCAAAATCTCGCAGTTTCCCGATGGTGAGCGCCGCATCGTCAGCCACGGCGGGCAGGAAATCGGCGTGTTCCATTGGCAAGGCGAGTTTTACGCCTATGAGAATCTGTGTCTGCACCAGGGCGGGCCGGCCTGCGAGGGCATCATGATGCACAAGGTCGAGGACGTGATTGGCCCCGACCGCACCTGGCACGGGCAGCGATTTTCCGACCAGGAAATTCACTTCGTCTGCCCCTGGCACGGCTACGAATACGATCTCAAAACCGGCGAATGCGCCGCCGACCGCAAGCTACGGCTGAAAAGCTTCGACGTGGTCCGGCGCGGGGAGGATATTTATGTCGTCGCAGGTTGACGCAAACGCGCGCGCCACGCAGCGGCCGAGCGATGCCGATATTCAAGATAGGCTGGCACAGGCCGTCCGCCTCTATGCCGAACGCGCGGCGGAAGCCGACGGTGCGCTTCCGGCCTTTCCATCCAATGCGCAGATGACCGCCACCGAAGTGATGGTCACGGTCACCGCCATGCTCAAAGCGGTGAACCTGCAAGTATTCGAGCTCGGCATGTGGCAGGCCTGGTCGGGTCGACAATAAGGATTGCATGGCAATGGACCTTCCGCTCAGCGACTTCCGCCGCATGGCGTTCGAGGAATTCGACACCAGCAAGCTGCTCGCGCATGCCGCCAAACAGGCGGCCGAGCGCGGCTTCAAGAATTTCCCGATCGTCGACGTCAACTCGCACCACTACGAATCGGAATCGTACGGCGAGATTCTCGAATACATGGACGATCCTGTGCTCCAGCAGCTCGCCATGAGCGCCGGCCAGAGCGGTATGCGCCACACCGGCTTGGTGCAGAGCAGCGTCGGCTATCAGGACATGGGCGGGCGCGTCACCCGCTACCCGCTGCGCAAGATTGAGAAGACTTCCGGCGGTCCGCACCGCGACATCACGCTGACCAAGCGCTGGATGGACGCCATGGGCACCGACATAGCGGTGATGTTTCCGACCCCGATGCTCACGCTCGGGCTGCACCCACAGGTCGAAGTCGAGGTCGCGCTGGCGCGCGCCTATAACCGCTGGCTCACCGAGCAAGTGCTAGCGCACGAGCCGCGTCTGCGCTCGATGCTTTATCTGCCGTTCAACGACGCCGACGCCTCCTATCGCATGGTAAAGGAGTTCGGCGAGACCAAGGGCGTGGCCGGTTTCATGGTGACCGCTGCCCGCCACCGGCCGGTGCAGCACAATTCCTACATGAAAACCTATGCGCTGCTCGAGGAAATGGGCCTGCCGCTCGCCTTCCATGCCGGCTACAACTGGAACGACCAGTCGATGGCCACGATGAACAAGTTCATCTCGGTGCACGCCATCGGCTTCGTATTCTACAACATGGTGCATCTCACCAACTGGATCATGAACGGGCTGCCGGAGCGCTTTCCCAAACTGAAGGTGCTGTGGATAGAAAGCGGGCTGGCCTGGTTGCCATTCATGATGCAGCGGCTCGACAACGAATACATGATGCGCACGTCGGAGGCGCCGGCGCTCAAGCGGCGGCCGAGCGATTACATGCGCGATATGTTCTTCGCCTCGCAGCCGATGGAGATGACCGATATGGCGGCGATCGAACTCACGTTCCGCATGATCAAGGCGGAGACCCAGTTGCTCTATTCGTCGGATTATCCGCACTGGGATTTCGATCTGCCCTCGACGATCTACGACCTGCCGTTTCTGAGCGAGCAGGCCAAGCGCAATATTCTCGGCGGCAATGCGATTCGGGTGTTCAACCTCAAACTGCCGGCGCAAAAGCTGGCGAAGGTCGCGTAAAAATTGTCGTCGGAAATATAGGGAGGACAAGGTGCGCACATTTCTGGCTATGATATGCGCGGTTGCGATCTCGGTGTCCGCCGCATTCGCGCAGGACGCCGCGGCCAAGTATCCCAACCGGCCGATCAGGATCATCGTCTGCGTTCCGGCCGGCGGCGGCGTCGATACCGTCACGCGCATCGTTGCCAACGGCCTGCAGCAGCGCCTCGGCCAGCCGGTAGTGGTGGAAAATCGCGCCGGCGCCGCCGGCAATATCGGCGCGGAGGCCGTGTTTACGTCCGAGCCAGACGGCTATACGCTGCTCGCCGCGCAGCCGTCCCCGCTCACGATCAATCCGCTGCTCTACAAAGACATCCCCTTCGATCCCACGAAGTTCGAGCCGGTAGCGATCATGACCACGGTCGCCAATGTGCTGCTGGTGCGGCCGGACTTTCCCGCCAAGACCGCACAGGAATTCATCGCCTTCGCCAAGGCCAATCCCGGCAAGATCAATTATGCCTCGCAAGGGATCGGCACCACCTCGCATCTGACCGCGGCGCTGTTCGAAAAAGTGACCGGCACCAAGCTCGTGCACGTTCCCTACAAGGGCACCGCGCCGGCACTCACCGACATTATCGCGAGCCACGTGGATTTCATTTTCATGGAGCTCGCTTCCGCGATCAAACTGCACCAAGGCGGCAAGGCGCGCATCCTTGCGGTGGCGACTGTAAAGCGGATTCCGAACTTGCCCGACATCCCGACCCTCGACGAGGCCGGCGTGAAGGGATTTGAGTCTGCGACATGGAATGCCATCGCCGCGCCGCCGAAGACCCCGCCGGCGATCGTTGCCAAGCTCAACAAGGCGATCAACGACGTGCTCAAGAGCCCGGAGGCGCAGGATCACTTCGGCAAGATCAACCTATACGCCGCCGGAGGCACGTCCGCCGAAGCGAAGGCCTTCATTACGAGGGAAACGCAAGTCTGGGGCGGCGTGATCAAAGAAGCGAACGTCCCGGCACATTGAGGCGTGGGCGGCAGGGTCCGGACCTCTTGAAAAGACGAGATCGGTTTGCGAAGCAACGTTGGTGAGGATCGCTTCCGATCCCGCACCCCTATACTCCCCCATCCGCGGGGAGGAAATTCTCCGCGAGGTAGATGATGGCCGGTCCGATGATTCCCAAAGAGCGCAGCGCCTATTCGGCGATCGTCGACCGGCCGCCGCTCGAGCTGCCGGGCAAAGCCCGCATCGTGTTCTGGACCATCGTCAATTACGAGGTGTGGGACATCGGCAAGCCGATGGCGCGACAATTGCTCCCTGCCCCGACCGGCGTGCCACTAATGCCGGACGTGGTGCATTGGGCGTTCCACGAATACGGCATGCGGGTCGGCTGCTGGCGCTTCTTCGAACTGTTCAAGAAGCTCGGGATTAGGCCGACGCTCGCGGCCAATGCGCGCATTTGCGAGGACTACCCGCGCGTCGCCGGGCAGGCACGCAACGATGGCTGGGAATTCATGGGCCATGCCTACGAACAGGGCCCGATCCACAAGGAGCCCGACCAGGCCGGCATGATCAACCGCACCATGGACATCATGCAGAAATTCACCGGCAAGCGGCCAGTCGGCTGGCTCGGTCCCGGCCTGACGCAAACGCTGGAAACGCCGGACCTGCTTACCGCCGCTGGCGTGAAATATATCGGCGACTGGGTCTATGACGACGAGCCGACCGTGATCAAAACCGCGAACGGGCCGCTCGTTACCCTGCCCTACACCATCGAGTGCAACGACATACCGATGATGCTGATCCAGCATCACGAAAGCGACTACCTGCTCAAGCGAACCATCGACCAGTTCGACCGGCTCTATGCCGAGAGCGCGAAACGCGCCAAGTTCTGTGTGCTGGCGATCCATCCCTACATCAGCGGCCAGCCGCACCGGATCAAATACCTCGAGGCAATCTACGACTATGTCAACAAGCACGAAGGCGTACTGCACTGGAACGGCGAGCAGATATTGGACTGGTACCGGAGTGTTGCCAAAATCGGTCCCTCCGCTTAGCGTTAAGCGTCTGACCATAAGAACAAGAACGCGCCGTATCCCGGAGGAAACCAAATGTCATCCAAGATGATTGTCCGAACGCTTGCCGGCATTGCCGCCGTGCTTGGCCTGCTGTCGCCGGCTTCGGCCGAGGTGCCGGAGATCCGGCTGGCACAGCAGTTTTCCATTGGCTATCTGCAGCTCAACGTGATGGAGCATCAGCAGCTCATCGAAAAGCACGCCAAGCTGCTGGGCATCCCCGAAATGAAAGTGTCCTGGCTGAAATTCAACGGGCCGGCGGCGGTCAACGACGCGCTGTTGTCTGGCACGCTCGATATCGCGTCTGGCGGCGTACCGGGCCTGCTGGTGCTGTGGGCGAAGACCAAGGGCACGCCGCAGGAGGTGCGCGGCATCTCGGCACTGAGCTCGCAGCCGTTTTTGCTCAACAGCCGCGACCCTGACGTCAAGACCATCAAGGATTTCAAACCGAGCGACCATATCGCGCTGCCGGCGGTGAAGGTTTCGGTGCAGGCCATCATGTTGCAGATGGCCGCGGCCAAAGCTTTTGGTCCGAAGGAATTCGCCAAGCTCGACACGCAGACCGTATCGATGTCGCCGCCGGATGCCACCATCGCGCTGCTGGGCGGCAAATCGGAGGTCACTGCCTCGTTCAGCGTGCCGCCGTTCCAGTATCAGCAATTGGAGCAGCCCGGTATCCACACCGTGGTCAACTCGTTCGACGTCATGGGCGGCTCGCATTCTTTCACGGTGGCGTGGACCTCGTCGAAATTCCGCGACAAGAACCCGGCGTTGTACAAGGCGTTGATCGCGGCCCTCAAAGATGCGACCGACATCGTCAACAAAGACAAGAAAGCCGCCAGCGCCTTGTGGATCGAAGATTCCAAATCGAAGCTGCCGCTCGACATGGTGACAAAAATCGTCGACGGCCCGCAGGTGCGTTGGACGCTGACGCCGGAAGCCACGATAAAGTTCGCCGACTTCATGGCCGAGGTCGGCACACTGAAGGTGAAGGCAGCGTCCTGGAAAGATTATTTTTTCCCGGAGATTTATGACGAGAAGGGGAGCTGATCCCGTCATGAACTTCCCCAAGCCCGCCATCGGCATGCTGCCGAACGACCGCCTCGACTATTCCGCGATTACCACCCGCAAGCCGCTCAGGCTGCCGAAAGGCGTCCGCATGGTGGTGTGGACCATCACCAATGTCGAGGAATGGGACCCGACCCAGACCATGCCGCGCACCGTGCTGACGCCACCGGCCGGCGGCTCGCCCATGCCCGACATTCCCAATTGGTGCTGGCACGAATACGGCAACCGGGTGGGCTTCTGGCGGCTGTTGCAGGTCTATGACGAGTTCAAGATTCCGGGCGTGATGAACATCAACGGCGTGGCGGTCGAGGCGTTTCCCGACATCGTCAAGGCTTGCGTCGAGCGCAACTGGGAATTCCTCGGTCACGGTTACACCCAGCGCAACATGCAGAAGGTGGAAAACGAACGCGCCGACGTGCGCAAATGCGTCGAGGTGCTGAAGCGCACGACCGGCAAGCGCCCGCGCGGCTGGCTCGGGCCGGGCCTGACGGAAACCTGGGAGACGCCGGATATCCTGGCCGAAGAAGGCTACGACTACGTCGCCGACTGGGTGCTCGACGACCAGCCGGTGTGGATGAAGACGCGCGGCAAGCCGATCCTCAACATCCCCTATACCCAGGAATGCAACGACGTCGCCATGATGTTGATCCAGCACCACAAGGCGAGCGAATTCTACGATCGGGCGATGGACCAGTTCGAGCAGATCTATAAGGACGCCAAGGGCTCCGCCCGGGTAATGGCAATTTCGGTGCACCCCTACATCATGGGCGCGCCGCACCGGGCCAAATATTTCCGCAAAATCTACGAGAAAATCCGCAAGAAGAAGGACGTGCTGTTCTGGACCGGCGCGCAGATCGCGGATTGGTACAAGAAGGTCGGCCCGCGACCGGAATAGCCGCGGACCGCTCACTCCCGCGAATGGCGCGGGAATGAGCGGGTCGTGGAACCAGCCAATACCCGTCAGCTATCGTAGGCGCAGCAAATAAGGCGCAAGAACAGCGGCGCGCCGATGGCGGCGACGATAATGTACACCCACACGCATGCCGGCCACGCTACCGCCCATGAACAGCATGACGAGGATGCCGACCAAAATGAGCCCGATCATCAGTGTCATGGTGTTGAGCCGGCACCGCCGGATGCATGTGAGGTATTGCTGGTAGTTGAATTCGCGCGACGGCTCGCTGCCGCCTTTGCAGCAGCACGCGCACACGGCCAAGACCGAGCCGAGGATCATCAGATAGGAGGGGCCCGCCCCGACATAGTTGAAGATATTCCACCTCAGAAAACCGAAAACGGCGGTGAAAATAATGCGCTGGATCATGGTCTCACCCTGGCTGCGCGAAGGCCGCGACACCCGCGACACCGCACCGGCGTGGTCGACGGTAGAGCGGACCATGCCGGGCGGAGAGTGCCGCTCGCGTGAAAGTCCAACGATCAACTATACCGGGATATAATCACAACCACAATCATAGGTATTTGCTTTAACCGCGGATAACGTTGCGCAATCGCGCGTTTGACGATGCGCGGCGCTTGGTTTCGCGGGCACGTTGGACTATCGGTGGTCTCGACGAAACGGGCGGACATTTCCATGAGTGCAGACGTGAAATCCCTCGACAAAAAGGCCATCGCCGAACAGACGGCAAAGATGTATCTCGACGTCGGCGCCGTCCGCTTCATGCAGGACAAGCCGTTCATCTTTACTTCGGGCTGGGCAAGCCCGGTCTATAACGACTCGCGCTGGCTGATCTCGTTTCCACAAGTGCGCAGCGCCATGATGGATTTCGCCGTCACCACCATCGACCGCGACATCGGCCGCGACAAGTTCGATACCGTGGCGGGCGGCGAAACCGCCGGCATCGCCTTTGCCGCCTGGGTGGCAGAGCGGCTGAACCTGCCGATGCAATATGTACGAAAAAAAGCCAAAGGCTTCGGCCGCAATGCGCAGATCGAAGGCCAGTTGCTCCCCGGCCAGCGCGTGCTGCTAGTCGAGGACCTCGCCACCGACGGCCGCAGCAAGGTGAATTTCGTCAAGGCGATCCGCGACGCGGGCGCCCTATGCGAGCACTGCTTCGTGATTTTCTTTTACGACATCTATCCCGAGGGCAAAACGATTCTGGCCGATCTCGGCGTCACGCTGCATGCGCTCACCACGTGGTGGGACGTGCTCGCGGTCGCCAAAGCGAGCGAAAAGTTCGACGCCAAGATGCTGGCCGAGGTCGAAAAGTTTATGAACGATCCGGCCGGCTGGTCGAAGGCGCATGGCGGGGTGGCGACGGCGGCGGAGTGAGTTTATTTCCGCTTGAGCCGCGTCACCGCCAGATCGAGCGCCGACAGAAATCGCGAAATATCCTGACGGCTCAGCGGCGGCGGCCCGCGCGTGGTGGCGCCGGCGCTGCGCAAATCCGTGAGCAGGTCGCGCGTGGCCAAAGCCATGCCGATTGAATCGTCGGTGAACGGCTTACCCGTCGGCCCGATCACCGCCGCGCCCTTTTTCACGCAGCGGCCGGCGAGCGGGATATCGGCGGTGATGACGATGTCGCTCGAGCCGGCGCGCTCGGCAATCCAATTATCGGCCGCATCGGGGCCTTCATTCACGATCACGCGCTCGATCATGTCGTTGCGTGGTACGTTCATGAACGAATTGGCGACAATGAAGACCCTCAGCCCATAGCGCTCGGCGACGCGATAGATCTCCGCCTTCACCGGACAGGCATCGGCATCGACGAAAATTCGGATCGCGAGCTTTTCCAGCTCTTCCATGCCCTGCGCAGTCGTGATCCAATTGAACAAAATCAGGGAGGCATCAATGGCCAAGGCCAAGAAGAAGGCAAGCAAGAAAGTTCAACGGCGCAAGCCGAAAGCGATGGCCAAAGCGTGCGCTAAAGCGCGGTCGAAACATAAATTCACCGTCAGCCATCATCGCGAGCAGGATTTCGACCAGGGCCTGCGCACCTATGCCAAATACCGCGATCTCGGCATTGCGCCGGCAACCGGCGGCATGGTGCAGGCGCACGTCATCAAGTTCATTCCGCCGTTCAAGCCGGAAGAGGTGTCGACGCCGCATTACCACGACGTCGAATTCCAGATGATCTACGTGCTGAAGGGCTGGATCAAAAGCGAATTCGAGGGCGAAGGCGTGCACACGTTCCACGCCGGCTCCTGCTGGATCCAGCCGCCGCGCATCAAACATAACGTACTCGGCTATTCCGACGATTGCGAAGTGCTCGAGATCGTGCTGCCGGCGGATTTTGAGACGGTGACGCTCACGGAATAGGGTTTTAGCGCGGCGCACGCGATGGCGGCTCGATATCGTCGTCCGAGAGTACGCGCAGCGCGGCACCTTCGACGTCGCTGTATTGCCCGCTGCGCAGCGCCCACAGGAATCCGAACAGGCCGATCAGGCCGAGACCGATGGCGGCGGGCAGCAGATAAACCAGAACGTTCATCGCCACCCTCCGCGCGCGCGCAGCGCATTGAGCGTCACCATGAGCGACGAGCCCGACATCGCCAGCGCGGCGATCAGCGGCGTGACCGCGCCGGCAATGGCGACCGGCACCGCGATAGCATTATAGAGCACGGCAAACCAGAGATTCTCCTTCATCAGCGCGCGCGCGCGGCGGGCGACGAGGATGGCGTCTTTAACCGGCGCCAGCCGCTCACCGAGGAAAACCGCGTCGGCCTGCGCCTGGGTGACGTCAGCGGCGGCGATCGGCGACAGCGACACATGCGCGGCGGCAAGCGCAGGCGCGTCATTGAGGCCGTCGCCGACCATCAACACGCGACGGCCTTGGCTTTTAAGCGTTTCGATGAAGGCGATCTTGTCCGCGGGCTTTACGCCGCCCAGCCATTGCGCAATGCCGAGCGTCTCGGCCACCGGCCGCACCGCCTCGGCGCGATCGCCCGACAGGATATGCAGATCGAGCCCGAGCCGGGCAAGCGCCTGCACCAACTCGACCGCATCCGGGCGCAGTTTCTGCGAAATGGCAATGGTTGCTGCGCGGCTGCCATAGACAAAATAGACATGCGAGTCGCCCAGCTTGCCAGCGGCAGCCGGCGTAACCCAGCAATATTCGGCGCTGCCGAGCCGCGCCTCAACGCCGCCAAGCATAGCGCGCACGCCCTGCCCCGGCTCTTCGGTGACGACATCGTAAGGGAGACGGCTCGCGCCTTCGCGCGCCAGCGCGACCGCCAACGGATGCCGGCTCGACAGCGCGAGGCGCGCCGCCATTTGCAACAGCTCGGGATCGATCGCCGCGGCATTGACCACGCGCGGCTCGGGCAGCGTGAGCGTGCCGGTCTTGTCGAAAATGACGATGTCGGCTTCGCCCAGGCGTTCGATGGCATCGCCGGCGTTCAAGATGACCCCGTTGCGGAACAAGGCGCCCGACGCCACCACCTGCACGGCCGGGATCGCCAGCGCCAGCGCGCAGGGGCACGTGATGATGAGCACGGCGATCGCCGTTACCACCGCGTCGTGCAGCGAGGCGCCCGCCAGCCACCAGCCAAGGAAGGTAAGCGCGGCGGTTAGATGCACTGCCGGCGCATAGAACCGCGAGACGCGGTCGGCGAGCCGCATGGTGTGTGACTTCGCGCTCGCCGCCTTCTCCAAGAGCCGCTCGATCTCGTCCAGCAACGTGCCGCGGTCGGCCGCGGTCACGCGCAAAGTGAGCGCGCCGGAATAATTCATGCTGCCGGCGTAAATGGTGGCGCTGGCGCCGACCTTGCGGCGCGCGGTTTCGCCGGTGATCAGGCTCTCGTCGAGCTCGGACGTGCCGCTGAGAATGCTGCCGTCGGCCGGCACCCGCTCACCGGGCTTGACCAGCAGCCGGTCGTTCGCCTTGAGCGCCGCCACCGGCACGCTGACCAGTTCGTCGCCCATGAAGCGGTGCGCGGTTTTCGCTTTCAGCGCCGCCAGGTTGCCGGCGACCGCCCGCGTCTTGCGGCGCATGGCGTGATCGAGCGCTCGTCCGACCAGCAGGAAAAACAGCAACATGATGGCGGAATCGTAGTAGGCGTCTCTGGCGTGATGCGCGGTTTCCACGACCGACATGGCGAGCGCCAAGGTCACCCCTAGCGAGATTGGTACATCCATGTTGAGCGCGCCAGAACGCAAGGCCCGCCACGCGCTCGCGAAAAACGGCTGCCCGGCATAGGCCGCCGCCGGTAGCGCGATCAATGCCGAAGCCCAATGGAAGAAGTCGCGCGTCTCCGACGTGATGTCGGTGGCGTTGCCCGACCACACCGACACCGACAGCAGCATGATATTCATGGCGGCGAAGCCGGCGACCGCAAGGCAGCGCGTCAGGCGGCGCGCTTCGACGGCCTCTTCCTGCTCGGCACGCAAGGGGGCGAACGGATAGCCGCGATAGCCGGCATCTTCCAGCGTTTGCAGGATCTGCGCCGGCACGACGGCGCCCTCCGTCCAATCCACATGCAGACGCCGATTGGTGAAATTGAGCCGCGCCTCGGTCACGCCCGGCAGGCATTTCACCGCGCCCTCGATGCGGGTAATGCAGGCGCCGCAGGCGATGCCTTCGACCGCAAGATCCATGCCGAGCGTGCCGTCGCCCGACGGCCTGGCAAAGAGCGAGAGGTCGATGGCTTCGCTCATGGCGTTTTCTTGACTCTGTTTGACCGCGCTAACGTAACGAAACGCGGCTGCGCGAGCGGAACACCCGCTGATCGCCGCGATAAAGATCGACGATCAATTCCCATTGCCCCGGCTGCGCTTCGGCCGCGCCGCGAAAGACGCCGCCGGCCACGCTGCGAATTGCAATGACGCGATCGAGCCGGTCGTCGGCCGGATGCGCCAGCCGCGCATCCGCGGTCAGGCCTGCGACCGGCAGCCCTTTCGCATCGCGGACGGTCACGTCGAGCACCGCTTCGCCCGCTCGATCGCGCGTGAGCGTGCCGCTCACCTGCCAATGCAGCGCGTCCTGCCGCTGCACCAGGCCAATTTCCCGCTCGAATTGCTGCCCGGCTTTGTACGAACTCAACGTCTCGACACCGCCGAAAGTCGAAATCGCGGCCTGAACCAACACCCCGTTCACCGCAAAGACAATGCCGAAAAACGCCACCAGCCACAGTAACACGTGGCGACCAGTCAAAATCCGGACCTTCTTTTGCTTGGCGTGAGGAGCGGCTTGCATCGGTTCGGTTACCTCATGGCCCGAAGAAGTGGTCGCGCGCTTCGGACTGTTCGCCGGTCGCCACGTCGGTCAGACGGAACACGACGCGGGTCGAGGCCGGCGGCGGCAGGCCGTAGTCGGTCACCACGACGCGCAGTTCGCGGGTCTGGTCGGGGCCAACGTCGATCCACAACTCCCCGTCCTCGCGCGGCGCCAGGCCGACAAAACTGATCAGCGTCGCCGGCAACCCATTGAAGCCAAGTGCGAATTCGCGCTTCTTGAGATGCTTGTTGACGATGCGGACGGTGTAGCCGTTGCGGACCGAACCATCGGATAATCGCACGAACATCGGATTGCGGTCGTGTATGACGCTGACGCCCTCGCTGTCGCGCGTCGCCAGCGTGAAGATCATGATGCCACCGACGATCGCGATGATCGCAGCATAAAGCACTGTACGCACGCGCATGATCTTGACGAAGGGCTGCATGCCCTCCATTCGGCGTTTGATGTTGATGTCGGTGTCGTAGGCGATGAGCCCGGTGGCACGGCCGAGTTTTGTCATCATCGCGTTGCAAGCGTCGATGCACAGGCCGCATTGGATGCAGCCGAGATCGGCGCCCTGGCGGATATCGACGCCGGTCGGACAAACACGAACGCACTGCTTGCAGTTGACGCAATCGCCGGCGGGTTGGCGTTGCGCGCGCAATTCGTTCGCCCTGCCCGCTGCGCAGCGCGGCTCGCCGCGGTCGTAGCGATAGGTCACGTTGAGCGCGTATTCGTCGGTGAGCGCGGCCTGGATGCGCGGCCACGGGCACATATAAAGACAGACCTGCTCGCGCATGTGGCCGGCGAGCGTATAAGTCGTGAACGTCAGAATGCCGATCCAGGCATAGGCCACGAATGGCGCCTCGCCGGTGGCGAGATGCTTCACCAGCGTCGGCGCATCGGCGAAATAGAGCACCCAAGCGCCGCCGGTCCACCACGCCACCATCAGCCAGAGGAAATGCTTGACGCCCTTGCGGGCCCAGGTCTCGGCCGTCCATTTCTTCCGGTCGCGCTGCATGTGATCGCGGCGGTCGCCCTCAACCAGTCGCTCGATGGCGAAAAACAGATCGGTCCACGCTGTTTGCGGGCATAGATAACCGCACCAGACCCGGCCGGCGATCGCGTTCATCAGGAACAGGACGATTGACGCCACGATCAAGAGGCCGGTGATGTAGTAGACTTCCTGCGGCCAAATCTCGATGAAGAAGAAATAGAAACGGCTGTTCGGGAAATCGATCAGCACCGCCTGGTGGGGCGCGTTCGGCCCGCGGTCCCAGCGCACGAACGGCAGCAGATAATAAACGCCGAGCGTGACGATCAGCACCGCCCATTTGATCCGGCGGAATGTGCCGTGCACGCTTTGCGGATAAATGTTGCGCCGCGGCGCATAGAGCGGGATGTCGTCTTTGGGCGGCTCGCGGCCTACTTCGGCCGCCGCTACCAGTCGCGCCAAATCGGGCGCCGCGGGCGCCGCCTGGTCGAGTGATAAGGTGCGCACGGCTTGCACAATCACTTCTCTCCGCCGCCGAAGCTATAGACGTAGACGACCAGCGCCTTGATCGTGGATTCGCTCAGACGGCCTTCCCAGGCCGGCATCGTGCTGCCGCGGCCATTCTGAATGCCCTCAACGATGGTCGCCTTGTCGGACCCGTAGAGCCAGATCTTGTCGGTCAGATTGGGCGCGCCGAGTTCGCGATTGCCTTTGCCTTCCGGCCCGTGACAGGTGACGCAGTTGGCGGCGAAAACCTTCTTGCCGAGCGCGAGATCGGCGTCCTTCTCCACCGGAAGCGCCGACAGCGAGCGGACGAAGTCGGCCACCGCCGAAATCTCGTTGGCTTTAAGCATGCCCTCGCGGCCGAAGGCCGGCATGTTGCCTTCGTGATCCTTGGGATCGCCCGATCGGGCGCCGTGACGGACGGTGTTTTCAATTTCTGCGAGCTTGCCGCCCCACAGCCAGTCGTCGTCGTTGAGATTGGGATAGCCTTTGGCACCACCGCCGCCGGCCCCGTGGCAGGGCGCGCAATTGTCGGCGAAGGCCACGCGCCCATGGGCGCGCGCGAAATCCGACAGCTGCGGATCTTTCACGATGTCCGCAACCAAAGCATTGGTCAGCTTGTCCATCATCGGCCCGCGCAGCACCTTGAGCTCATTGAGGTCGGCCTCGACGGCGCTGCGCGTATGCCAGCCGAAGGTGCCTTCCGTCGCCGACGTCAGCAGCGGCCAGGCCGGATAGACAACCCAATAGCCGATCGCCCAGATGATGGTCAGATAGAACGTCCACAACCACCAGCGTGGCAACGCCGTGTTGAGCTCGTGGATGCCGTCCCAATCATGGCCCGTGGTTGGCGTTCCGGTCAGCGGGTCGATGTCTTTATGTTCGTCAACCACCGGTCAGTCCTCCCGCAGCGGAATGCGTGCTGCCTTGTCGAATTGCTGCTTGCGCGACGGCCACAGTGCGTAGAGCAGCACAGCCACGAAGATGCCAACGAAGTAGACGAGGCCCCAGGTCTGCGCGAACTCGGAAACGGCTTTGTAGGTCGGATCCATCGGGGTCACCGGATGTTGGCTTTGTCGTCGTAAAGCTTGAAATCCACCTGCGTGCCGAGCATCTGCAGATAGGCGATCAACGCGTCGGCTTCGGTAACGCGAGCCGGATTGCCGTCGAAATCGCGCACTTGCGCCTTCGGATAGCGCTTCTGCAGATCGGCCGCGTTGGGGGCATCGGCGGTCGCTTGCGTCACCACGTCGGCGGTGGCGTGGGTGATCATATCCGCGGTGTAGGGCACGCCGACCACCGCCTGCGCTTGCAGATTATCGGCGATATGCGTGTAATCGAGATCGATTTCCGCCAACCAGGAATAGTTCGGCATCACCGAGCCGGGCACTACTGAGCGCGGATCGCGCAGGTGGTCGCGGTGCCAGGCGTCAGAATATTTGCCGCCGACGCGGGCGAGATCGGGGCCGGTGCGCTTTGAGCCCCACTGGAACGGGTGGTCGTACATGCTTTCGGCGGCGAGCGAATAATGGCCGTAGCGCTCGACCTCGTCGCGCAGCGGGCGAATCATTTGCGAATGGCAGAGATAGCAGCCTTCGCGCACGTAGATATCGCGGCCGGCGAGTTCGAGCGGCGTATAGGGGCGAACACCGTCGACTTTTTCGATCGTGTTCTTCAGATAGAACAGCGGAACGATCTCGACCAATCCGCCGATGGCGACGACGACCAGAATGCCGATCACTAGGATGATCGAGTTCTTTTCGAATATGGCGTGTTTTTGCCAAAGCGACATTGTCTTGATCCCCGCCCTATTCCGCCGGCGCCAGCACTTGGCCGGCGGTCTCGGCAGCTTCCGCCGAATTCACTGTTTTCCAGAGGTTCCACGCCATGATCAGCGCGCCGGCGAGGAACAGCAGGCCGCCGAGCGCGCGGATGACATAGAACGGGTGCATCGCCGTGACGGTTTCGACGAAGGAATATTCGAGGAAGCCGAGACTGGTGTAGGCGCGCCACATCACGCCTTGCAGGATTCCCGACACCCACATCGAGGTGATGTAGAGCACGATCCCGATGGTCGAGATCCAGAAGTGCCAGTTCACCAGCTTAAGCGAGTGGAGCTTGCGGTTCCACAGCCACGGCACCAGGCAGTAGATCGCGCCGAACGAAATATAGGCGACCCAGCCGAGCGCGCCGGAATGCACATGGCCGATGGTCCAGTCGGTGTAGTGCGAAAGCGAATTGACGATCTTCACCGACATCAGCGGACCCTCGAAGGTCGACATGCCGTAGAAGGCGACCGACACCACCATCATGCGCAGCACCGGATCGGTGCGCAGCTTGTCCCAAGCGCCCGACAGCGTCATGATTCCGTTGATCATGCCGCCCCATGACGGCATCCACAGCATGATGGAAAACGTCATGCCGAGCGTCTGCGCCCAGTCCGGCAGTGCAGTGTAGTGCAGGTGATGCGGGCCGGCCCAGATATAGAGGAAAATCAGCGCCCAAAAGTGGATGATCGACAGCCGGTAGCTATAGACCGGCCGGTTGCACTGCTTCGGGATGAAGTAATACATGATGGCGAGGAAGCCGGCGGTGAGGAAGAAGCCGACCGCGTTGTGGCCGTACCACCACTGCACCATGGCGTCCTGCACGCCCGACCAGACGATGTAGGACTTCGACGAGAAGATCGACACCGGCACCGACGCGTTGTTGCCGAGATGCAGTACCGCGATGGTGAGGATGAAGGCGAGATAGAACCAGTTGGCGACGTAGATATGCGGTTCGGTGCGCCGGAAGATGGTGGCTAGGAACACCAGCAAATATGTCACCCACACGATGGTGAGCCAGAGATCCGAATACCATTCAGGCTCTGCGTATTCCTTGCCTTGCGTGATGCCGAGCAGATAACCGGTGCCGGCGATCACAATGAAAAAATTGTAGCCGAGCACGACGAACCAGGGCGAGAGGTCGCCTGCGAGCCGCGCGCGGCAGGTGCGCTGCACGACATAAAACGAGGTAGCGAGCAGCACGTTGCCGCCGAAAGCAAAGATCACCGCCGAGGTGTGCAGCGGGCGCAAGCGGCCGAAGGTGATATAGGCGAGGTCGAGATTGAGCGACGGAAACGCCAGCTCGCTGGCGATGTAGACACCGACGGTGAAGCCGGCGATGCCCCAGAACATGGATGCAACGGTCGCAAACTTGACCGGGCCCATGTTGTAATTCGGCTTGCCGTCAATGGTCAGCGGTTGCTGCTCGGCCGGCCGCTCGTAGTAGCGATTAACGATGGCGAACACCGCGGCGACGCTGGCGGCGGTGAAAAGATAAGCGTGGAATGCGTATTCCGGCGTATATGCCTTGGCCGCAATTACGATCGACAGCAGCGCCAATGCCGCCATGGCCAGCGCCAGCCCTCCCTCGCCGAGAGTCATGGTTTTCTGAGGAGCGAGCACATTCGCCATACTGCTATCCCGTTGTCTGGCCGGCCTGAAAATCGAAGGGGCCGTAGCGATAAATATCGGCCATGACCCGGGTATCCTCTTTGACGCAGGTCAAACAGGCCTGTTTTGCTTGCTCAAAAGCGTGAGTTCCACTGGCGTGGACCACCTGGCCGGCCGCCGTTTCGCTCGGCGGCGGCAGTCCGATCGGCTTGGTCACGCGGCCTTGGAAACGGAGATTAAGGGGCGGCGGATGGAAGGACGGTGCCGGCAGTCATCCTGCCGGCACCGCAGCCCCCCAGCCCGCGCAAACATTACCGTTGTGCGCGCCACTTCTTTGCTCGGTTCAGGCGTAACCGAGCCAATGCCAATAGGTGGCGCCAAGCACCATCACCAGAGCGAGCGCGATCACCGTCAGCACGAAACCGGTGCGCACGAAGTCGCGTGCGTTGAACGTCTCCGTGCCATAGGCAACCATGTTCTGCGGCGCGTTCACCACCAGGATGAAGCCGAAGCTGACCACGAATTGCAGCAACATCGTCATGCCGATGATGTTGATGCCGGGGGTCGCAACGCCCTTGAGCACCGCGATCACGATCGGGATCATGGCCGAGGCGAGCGCGGTGGCGCTGGCGAAGCCGAGGTGGATAACGACCAGGAATAGACTCATAACGCCGAGGATGAAGAGCACGGTGGCGTTCTTCAGGCCGAACTGGACCACGACGATATCGGCAAGCCAAGTCGCCGCTTGGGTTTGCAGCAATGCGGTGCCGAGGCTGATGCCGACGCCGAACAAAACGATGGTGCCCCACGGGATCTTCGGCTGCGCTTCCTTCCAGGTCATGATGCCGAAGCCCGGCATGAACATCAGTGCCACCGCCGTGATTGTCGTGGTGCTGGTATCGAATTTATGCAGCACGCCTTCGGTGGCCCAGAATGCGATCAAGGTCAGCGACAAAGCGAGCAGCTTCTTTTCGGAGCCCTTCGTCGGCCCAAGTGCCGCAAGCGACTTACGGATGCCCTCGTGGCCGCCCGGCACTTCGACGACTTCCGGCGGCATCATCCGCGTCATCACAAAGTAGAGCGCGATGCACATCAGAACAGCGAACGGGCCGGCGGCGATCAGCCATTCGAGCCAAGTGATGCTCTTGCCGAAAGTCTTTTCGATGAAGCCGATGGCGACCATGTTTTGCGCCGCCGCGGTCTTGATGCCGACGTTCCAAATGCTGGCGGTCTGCACCGTCGTGATCATCAACATGCTCGCGAAGGCGCCGCGCTTGTTGACGCCGAAGGCCGCGATGATGCCGAGCGTGATCGGCACCAGGCAGGCCACCCGCGCGGTGGTCGACGGCACCATGAGCGCGATCACAAAACCGACCAGAATCGTGCCGATCACCACGTGCCGCGTCTCGGTGCCGGAGCGCGACAGAATGTTGAGCGCGATGCGCTTGTCGAGGCCAGTTGCGGTCATGGCGGCGGCCAGGAACAGTGCCGATGCGACCAGCACGAGCGCGGTATTGGCGAATCCGCTAAACGCCAGCCCGAGCGCGCCGCTGGTCCCGAGCAGCACCTTCGGGTTCGCGACGTTCGGCGCCAGGCCGAGCAGAAATGCCATCAATGCCGCGATAACAATTGCTGATACGGCATAATCGATGGCCTCCGTCATCCAGATGAAGACGGCGAAGGCGAGAATCGCGAGCATTCGATGCCCGGCCACCGGCAAACCGACCGGCGTCGGCAGCAGCAGAATGACAACGAGCGCTGCGACCGCGACCAACAAGCCCCAGTTCGCGGCGAACCAGTTCGATTCCTTGATACTCGGCTGCGCGACCGCGCGAGGCGTGGATTGGGTGAGGGTAGACATCGATTCCTCCGTGAGGAAAATCCGTCCCCCGTAGCATGCGCAAAACGCGGGACTCCGCGTTGAGGCACATCAAAAAACGCGCAAAATTGCCGACCGATCAATGCCTAAGCGGATACCGATCCGCGTCGGCCTACGGTTAAAAATAGCAGAAAAAGGAGGCGCGCCCCCGCGCCACATGGGCCGCGGGGACGCGCTTCGATTGACGCCCCTAGAACTAGGCGGCGGTCTTGACGTCGATCTTTTTCACTTGCGCCGGCGCCGGCTTCGGCACCGTCACTTTGAGCACGCCTTTGTCGATGCTGGCCTTGATGGCATCGGCATTGACGCCTTCCGGCAATTCGAGCGAACGCACGAAAGAGCCATAGCTCCGCTCGACCAGCCGGAAGGTCTTGTCCTTCTCTTCCTTTTCGGCCTTCTTCTCGCCGCGGATCGTGAGGACATTGTCGGCGACGTTGACCTGCACGTCCTTTTCCTCGAGACCGGGCAGCTCGGCGGTAATTTCGATCTGCTTGTCGGTCTCCGTCACGTCCACGCTCGGCAGCAACTCGGCGGCCCCGGCGGCCCCGGCGCTGGAAAACGCCGGGAAGCCGCGGGTAAAGTCGTCGAACAGCCGGTCGACCTCACGTTGCAGCGACATAAACGGGTTATCGCTACGCGCAACATTGCGATCGCGGCCGATCGGCATTAGTGATCTGAGATTCATGGAAAACCTCCGCATTTTGCGGCGCCATCTTCGAGTGGCGTCGAACTCTTCCATACACAAGTGCAAGGATGGTGCCTTGCGTCAGATCAAAACGGACAAAATAAAGCCGCGCCCGCGCAAGCGGGACACGGCGAATAAGCATGTGCCATTAATGCGTTAGCGCGGTATCCGTCGGCTCGATGGTCACCCCGGAGGTCGGTTCAATCCAAACTAGGTGATCCTTCACGGTTTTGACGCCGGGGATATTTTCGGCGGCGACCTGCAGCGCGGTACGCTGCCGTTCGTCGATAATCGCACCCCACAGCTCAACGACGCCGTCGTGCACCACGACATTGATCGTCGCCACCGGCGCCCACTGCGTTTTCTGGATTTCGGCCAGCAAACGTTCTCGAATGGTTGCATCGTCGCCGGCGGCGGGCTGCGCCACGCGCGCCAGGCTCACCATCGCATGCATGAGATTGGAGCGCGTGATGATGCCGACCACCAGGCCGCCGCACAGGACCGGCACGCGTTTGATGCGCCGCCGCTCCATCACGTCCACGATGTCTTCCAGCGGCGTGGCGACGTCGACCGCCTGCACCTCGGTGGACATCACTTCAGAGACCTTGCTGCCGTGCGAATGGCTGTATTCGGCGGCCATGCGGCCGGGGCCCATCAGGAACTCGAGCCAACGCGAGCGCCGCCGCTCGGTCTTGGTCTCGCGACGACGCAGGAAGTCGCCTTCCGACAGCACGCCGACCAGATTGCCACTCTTGTCGATCACCGGCAGGCCGCTGATGTGGTGCTGGAGCATCAGCCGCGCCGCCTGCAACACGGTCGCATCCGGATCGATCGAGATCACGTCGCGGGTCATCACATGTTCGGCGTTCATGACAGCCTCCATTTTGGCTGTTATGCCAGCACAAAAACGTGATCTTGACCTTGATGCAGGTCAACGGACGGTTGCGGTGCTCAATGCCGCCATTCCGGCGGCGGCACCGGTGTCCACCTGCGCTTGAGCGCCAAATCGTCGGCAATAGCGTTGGCCGCGATGTAGCCGGGCGCCCCGTTGATGCCGCCGCCATTGCCCGACGACGAACCGCAGAGGTAGAGCCCCTCCACCGGCGTGCGCGAGCCGGGCAGCAGCGGGTGCGGCCGGTTGATGCCGAGCTGGTTGGGCACGTAGGCGCCCATGCGCACCGCGCCCTGCCGCATATTGCTATTGAGCCGCTCGACATCGAGCGGCGTGAATAGATGCGTGCCGAGCAGATTATCATCCTCGAGATTGGACGCGTAGACGCGCCAGTAGTCGAGAATACGCCGTGAATAATCGGCGCGATTGCGCTCCCATTCCTGCGGGCCGCCGTCGACCGAATAGGGCGCGAACGGCCACCAGAACGCCGAATGCTGGCCGGGCGGCGCATAGGTCGGATCGAACTGGCTGTTGCAGGCGCCGTTCCCCATCAACACCTTAGGAAATTTTTTGGCGGCGCATTCCTCGAAACAGCTTGCCACCTCATCGATGTTGTCCATACCAAGAAAGATATTGTAGGCGCGCGCGATATCGGGATCGAAGGCGGCCGCGCGATAGGCCGGTGCGTGGCGGAGCGCGAGGTGCAAAGTGACCAGGCTGTGATTGCCCCAGTGCCAGGCCTTTGCCTTCTCGCGCACGGCTTCCGGGAACAGTTCCTCGCCGGCCATCTGTACGGTGGTCGGAAAATCGATGGCGCTGGCGACGAATTTGCGGCCCTCGATGAGCTGGCCATCGGCGAGCTTGACGCCGGTGGCGCGGCCTTGTCTGACGACAATCTCTTTCACGTCGGCGCCGGTAATGACTTGGCCGCCGCCGGCTTCCACCACCCGCACCAGCGCATTCACCAGAGTCACCGCCCCGCCGACCGGCAAAGTGAAACTGGCGATATTGGCGAAAATCGCCGGGAACACGATGCCGGCGCCCGCCACGTTCTCGGTAGTGATGACGTGCATATAAGAAGTGAATAGCGTACGGATGCGCTCGTCGACGAAGTGCTTGCGCACCACGCTGAACAGATCGTGCCGCGCGTGCGAGAGCAGTTCCTTGGCTCGCGGGCCGCTCAGCCGGTCGATGAGCTGCTCGCGCGGCATCGGCGCGTTGTAGAGCAGCGAGGCCAGCAGCGGCCGCATCTCGATGCAATAGGTGTTCCAGAGTTCGCGGAAGGTTTCGGCGTCCTGCTTGGAAAAGCGCGCCAGCGAGGCGCAGGATCTGTCGAGATCCTTGTAAATAACGATCCCGGTGCCGTCGCGGAACACGGCAGCCTGCTGCACCGGCGGCTCGATATAGGAAAAGCCGTAGCGATAAAGCTCCAGATCCTCGATCAGTGGGCAATGGCTCATGCCCATATAGAAATTGGCGTGCAAATTGAGCCGGAAGCCGGGAAGCCGGTCGCTGTCGGTGCTGCAGCCGCCGCCGATGCGGGGGTTGCGTTCGAGCACTGCGATTTTCATGCCGGCCCGCGTCAGGTAGGCGGCAAGCGTCAATCCGTTGTGACCAGCGCCGATGACAACTCCATCAAATCTCGCCATGCAGTCCCTCGGACAGACGCCTGGGTGATCGCACATCGCGCGCGGACAAACTTACAATGCCGGTGTTAGCGCGACAACGGACCACTAAGGTTGTGCGCGTATCGGCCCGCACAAAAAAATGCCCCGGCGAGGGGTGCCGGGGCAGTAAAGCCGAACATTAGTCAGGGAGAACGACGTTCGGCAGTTCAAACTCTAGACGGACTAGGCATTCAAACGGTTGAGCGCCGCGCGATTGCGCAATACGATGCGGCGGGAACTTGGCACCGCAATCGCCGCGGTATTTTCAAGCTGGGTCAGCGTGCGCGACACGGTTTCGATGGTGAGGCCGAGATAGTCGGCGATATCCTGACGCGACATCGGCAGGTCAATCTCGTTGCCGAGGGGGACGCGCGCTGACATTTCCAGTAGGAAGCCTGCCACCCGCTCCTGCGCGGTCTTGATCAGCAGCAGGATATGGGCTTGCACGCGCTGCAATTCGCCGGCCGTCATGGTCCAGAGCTTGCGGGCGGTCTCGGTGTCGCGCGCCGCCAAGTTTACCAGGGCGCTACGCTTGATAACCAATATCTTCGAGTTGACGATCGCTTCCGCGGAAAACGTATGCTCGTCGTCAACTTCGAGTCCGAACACGTCGCCTGGCAGATAGAAGGCGCCGATTTGACGGCGACCATCGTTGAGCACCTTATACGTGCGTACGCTGCCGCTTACTACTTTATAGAGATATTCCGCCGGTTCGTTTTCGCCGTAGATTTCGGCGTTGCGTGCGAACGGCATAGGCGCGCCCATCAGCTCGATCGAGGCGCCGAGTATATGGGGATTCACCACCGGAACCGGGTGCGCAACATGGGCGGCCGGATGACGTGAGGAACTGCGGTGGAGCATCGGCTGGGTGAGCATGGTGCTGGGTCCTCGATGAATTCGATGGTTAGGGATACCTCTGGAGCCGAGCGCCCGAAATTCAGATAATCTCCATAGGGGGTTTACCGGAGGTGATCGGGGGCCACCGTCGGGGCAGGACCGTCAATAAATTATCTGGGTTAAATGTCTGAAATCATTGCTAAATCTGAGACGACCTCAGGCGCCGAGCGCGGCACGATCCTGCGCTATGGAATCGCGCCGACCGCCCTCGCCCTGGCGCTGGCGGCGCGCGCCTTGCTCGCCCCGATTCTGCACGACGACGCGGTCTTTCTTTATTTCGTACCGGCGGTCTTGGTTGCGGCCAGTATTGGCGGTCTTGGGCCTGGCTTGCTGGCGACCGCGCTGAGCTTGATGGCCGCGTTTTTTTTGCTCGCGAACGCATCGGCAATTTCAAACTCGGCCTTGGGCAATGGCGCGGCGTTCACGTTCATCGGTCTCGGCGTGTCTTGGGGCGGCGAACTGCTGCACCGCAGCCGCCGGCGCGCGAATCTCATGACGCGCGACGCGTTGGCACGCGAGGCGCATCTGAAATCGATTCTCGACACCGTGCCGGAAGCGATGATCGTCATCGACGAGCGCGGCGTCATGCAGTCGTTCAGCAGCGCCGCCGAGCGGCTGTTCGGCTGCCGCGCCGCCGAGGCCATCGGACGCAACGTCAGCACCCTGATGCCGACGCCCTATCGCGAAAACCACGACAGTTACCTGCAACGCTACATGAACACGGGTGAGCGCCGCATCATTGGCATCGGCCGCGTGGTGGTCGGCCAGCGCAAGGACGGCTCGACCTTCCCGATGGAGCTTGCGGTCGGCGAAATGAAATCGGGGGACCGGCGATTTTTTACCGGTTTTATCCGCGACCTGACTGAGCGCCAGCAAACCGAAGCGCGCTTGCAGGAATTGCAATCCGAACTGGTTCATATCTCCCGGCTGACGGCGATGGGCGAAATGGCATCGACACTGGCGCACGAGCTCAATCAGCCGCTGTCGGCTATCGCCAATTACTTGAAAGGCTCGCGGCGGCTACTGGAGGGCGCCAGCGACGAAAAGTCCGCGGCCATGCGCGACGCTATGGATAAGGCGGCCGACCAGGCCATGCGCGCCGGGCATATTATCCGGCGGTTGCGGGATTTCGTCGCGCGCGGGGAAACCGAACGGCGCGTCGAAAGCATCACTAAGCTGGTCGAGGAGGCGAGCGCTTTGGCGCTGGTCGGCGTCAAGGATCTCGGCATACGCGTGCAATTCCAATTCAACCCGGAAATCGATCTGGTAATTGCCGACCGCGTGCAGGTCCAGCAGGTCGTGCTCAATCTGATCCGCAATGCGATGGATGCCATGGAAACGTCGCCGAAGCGCGACCTCGTCGTCGCCATCGCGCCGGAGGAAGGCGGTCACGTTCGGATTAGCGTGACCGATAGCGGTTCGGGAATCTCACCCGATATCGCCGAGCAATTGTTTCAGCCTTTCATAACGACCAAGCGTCACGGCATGGGCGTCGGCTTATCGATTTCGCGCGCCATCGTCGAGGCGCATAATGGACGAATCTGGGTGGAAGCCAATCCAACTGGCGGAACAATTTTCCATTTCACTCTTGCGGTCGTAAACGAAGGGGATGTCGACGATGCAGCCTGAGCCGATCATTTACGTGATCGACGACGACGATGCCGTCCGGCAATCGCTTGAATTCCTGCTGCGAACCGCCGGACACACGGTGCACGGATTCGAGTCGGCCAAGGTCTTTCTCGAAATCCTGCCCGAGTTGCGGTCCGGCTGCATCATCACCGACGTGCGTATGCCCGAGATCAGCGGCATCGATCTGCTGCGCAAGGTCAAGGAACTCGGCGCCGATATCCCGGTGATCGTGATTACCGGCCATGGCGATATTTCTCTCGCGGTCGAGGCGATGAAGCTCGGCGCCGTCGACTTCCTGGAAAAGCCCTTTGATGACGACCAGTTGCTCGCCGCGCTCAAATCCACGCTCAGCCGGGATGCAGACATGGCCGAGCGCAAGGCCGAGATTACGAAAATCAACGACAAGCTGGCGGCGTTGTCGAACCGCGAACGGCAAGTGCTCGAAGGCTTGGTGGCCGGCAACGCCAACAAGACCATCGCGTTCGATCTTGGCATCAGCCCGCGCACGGTCGAGATCTATCGCGCCAACCTGATGACCAAGATGGCGGCCAACAGCCTGTCCGATCTCGTACGCATGGCGATGATGGCGGGCATTCTGGAAAATTCCGGCAAGCGCGCGCGCTGAACCGCGCGCTCAATTTTTGCCGATTCGCAAGCACAATGATTGCCGGCTAGCAAGCACGGAGATACGTCTAGGTACTACGCGTTGAGCCGCCGCGTGCGGGTGACAAAGCGATTATTTTCCGTCTAAAATCAATTTGGCTAAGGCTCGCTAGAAGTCGACGCTGCTTAGGAAGGACAATCATGTCGCTGCAGAAACTGGTCAAGGTATTCGCCTTGGCCGCAGCCGTCGTATTCAGTACCGGGACGGCCCGCGCCGCTGAGCCCATCGTGCTCAAGCTGTCGCACTTTGTCCCATCCCAGCACGCCTTCCATAAGTGGGTGGTCGGATGGACCCATAAGATCGAGCAGGAGTTGGGCGGGCGGCTGAAATTCGAGATTTATCCGAACGGCCAACTGGTCGGCCCGCCAAACCGGCAGTTCGACGCGGCGCGCAACGGCATCACCGATATCGCCTTCTGCCTACACGGTGTGACGCCCGGCCGCTACCCGATGACCGAGCTCGCCAATTTGCCGTTCACCTGGCCGTCCGACGGCGCGAATTTGCCGGAAATGGCGAAGCGAATGACGGAGCTAGCGCCGAAATATCTCGCGGCTGAACACACCGGCCTGCACATCTTGTTCATGTCGATGGCCAACCCGGTCGTGCTCTATTCAAGGGTGCCGATTAATAAGCTCGATGACTACAAGGGCAAGAAGATCCGCTATGCCTCGATCACCAACAAGCAGATGATGGAAGCGCTCGGTGCCTCCCCGATGTTGATCCCGCCGCCGGAATCGCAGGACGCCTTGGCCAAAGGCATCGCCGACGGTGCCATGTTCCCGCATGACGCAGGCTTCGCGTACGACCTCGTCTCGGTGGCGAAGTAGCGATCGAGCCGCCGCTCGCATCCGCCACTTTCGCGTTTGTGATGAATCCCGCCAAGTACAATTCGCTGCCACCGGATCTGCGCGCAATCCTCGACAAAGAAGCCGGCGTGGCCGGAGCCATGAGCTTCGGCAAGGCCTGGCAGGACTTCGAAAAGTTCGCACGCGAGACCGAGGTTAAGAAGGGATTGCAAATCATCACCCTGCCCGACGCCGAGGTCGCGAAGATGAAGGCGCTGGCCAAGCCGATTGTCGAAAGCGCGCTCGACACACAGGAAAAGGCGGGCAAGCCGGCGCGCGAGTTTTTCGCGGCCTATACCAAGTAATGAAGCATGCGTGCCGCGTTTCTGGCGTGGCACGCCCGACATCTCTGCGCTCAATGCCACCAGCGCCGGGTAAGGTACTTTTTTTGACGGCAATGGGCAGACGATGGACCGCAATCGAGCCTTAGCGCTTTTGGAAAAACTGCGCGTTGCGCAATTGCGGCTGGCGGCGGTAGCTCTCATCGTGATGATGGGCGTTACATTACTGGATGTGTTTCTGCGCTATGTGTTCAATCATCCAGTCCGCGGCTCCTACGATCTTGTCGAGTCGATGCTGTGCATCTTCGTCTTCAATGGCATGTAGACTGCCTTTCTGCGACGTCGCCACATCGTCATCGATCTCATCGATTTGTTCGCCCACCGCACCATCGCCACCGCTTTGATACGCGTCGCGGACCTGCTGGCGGTCCTTACGCTGGCACTGTTCGCTTACGCCATGATCAAGCCGGCAGTGCAAGCCTACACCTACGGCGATTTGAAGATGGAGCTAGGGCTGCCCGTCTATATCCTATGGGGTATTGCCCTGATTGGCATGGCGAGCGCCATCCTCTGCGCGATTGGCGCGCTGCTCACGGCTGCTGCGTCCCGCCAAGACGAGTCGGCCTGATGGCGCCGTCAACGATAGGCGCCATCGGCGTGCTCGCAATGTTCGGCCTGCTGCTGCTGCTTGCTGCTGCTGCTGCGGGTGCCGGTCTGGATTGCGCTTACGCTGGTCGGATTTATTGGCAATTCGATCATGTCCGGCGTCATACCAACTCTCGCGCTCGCCGGCACGGTGCCGTTCGACACCGGCTCGGCCTATACGCTGTCGGTGATCCCGCTGTTCATCCTGATGGGCGAGGTCGCGTCCGTTACCGGTTTATCAGGGGACCTGTTCAAAGCCGCACGGGTGGTCCTGGCCGGCATGCGCGGCGGGCTGGCGGTTGGGACGTTGGCGGCTTGTGCCTGTTTTGGCGCGATTTGCGGCTCGTCGGTGGCGACCGCGGCCACCATGACGCGGATCGCGCTGCCGGAAATGCGCAAAACGGGCTACGACGACTCCGGGGCGCTCGCTGCCGGCGGCAGCCTCGGCATCCTCATTCCGCCGTCGATCATTATGGTGATCTACGCCGCGATTGCCGAGCAGTCGGTGCCGCGGCTGTTCGCCGCCGGCCTGGTCCCCGGCTTGGTCCTCACCGGGCTTTACATGGCGGTGGTGATCGTGGTCGCGCATGTTCGCAGGGACTATGCGCCGCTCGGCGCCAGCGTCTCATGGCGGGAACGCATCGCCGCCATGAAAGGCCCGTGGCAGTTTCTCGCCCTGTTTTTCGTCACGATTGGCGGCATCTATGCCGGTGTATTTAGCCCCACCGAAGCGGCTTCGGTCGGCGCCACCGGCGCCATCCTCATTGGTGTCGCCGGCCGCCGGCTTACGGTCGACGAGTTGCTGCATTCGATCGAAAGCACCATCACCATCAGCGGCATATTGTTCATCATCGTGTTCGGCGCCAATCTGTTCTCCTTCTTCATGGTGCAGACGCAGTTGCCAAATCTGCTGGCCGAGGGCGCCCATGCTCTAAATCTGTCGGGGCCGATGATGATGACGCTGATCATCATCGCCTACATCGTATTCGGTTGTTTTCTGGAAGCGATCGGGATGGTGCTGATCACCGTCCCGGTGTTTCTGCCGCTGGTGAAACAATTCGGCTATGACGCCATCTGGTTCGGCATCATCGTCGTCATCGTCGCCGAGGTCGGACTAATTCATCCGCCGGTGGGGCTGAACCTGTTCGTCATTCAGGCGCATGCGCCCGACATCAAGATCACCAGCATCTACCGCGGCATCGTGCCGTTCCTGTTCGCGCCTCTGCTGCTGATCATATTGATGTTCTTGTTCCCGTCGCTTGCGCTCTGGCTGCCAATGCTCTTGTACGGTTGATCTATTCCGATTCCAACCAATTCAGGCGAAGGACATCAAGGGTCACCGGTCAGCTTGACAACACTCCGGTCACCTCTTCACACCAAGCCCGTTCATGAAGCGCGCGCGAATTTGTACCGGGTCGCGGTCGGTGGCGCCGACGCCAGGCTTGTTGTCGGTACGCACGGCGATCAGGCTCGGCCCGCCCTTGAGCGCGGCGGCGAATAGACGGTCGAAGTCGTCCTCATCCGCGGCCCAAGCGCTGTTGGCGATCCCCGAGCCGCGCGCGATGGCGACCAAGTCGGCAGCCGTTGCGCTCGCCGTCGGTTGTCCGCCGGTGATCTGATAGAGACCGTTGTCCCACACCACCATGGTGAGATTTTTCGGCACCTGCATGGCGACGGTGGCGAGGCAGCCGAGCTGCATCAGCAGCGAGCCGTCGCCTTCGAGCGCGACTACGTGGCGCTGCGGCTGCGCAATCGCGACGCCGAAGGCGATCGGGATGGCGAGGCCCATGCTGCCCAGCATGTAGAAATTCTGCGGCCGCTGGCCGCTCATCCACAAATCGAAATTGGCGTTGCCGATGCCACCGACCACCGCCTCCTCGCGTTTGAGCTGACCGACCAGCCGCTTGGTCAGGTCGAAGCGGTTCATCACCTTGGCGTTATGGGCCCCGATGGCTCCGGTTTGCGCTGCGGTCATCGGTTCAAGCCTCGAACACTTTGCCGCCGGTCAATAGCGGCGACAGGATGAAGGTGACAGGCGCCTGCGTCGCGACCGCCTGCTTGATCGAACGGTCGACGACAAAGGCGAGTTCGTCGTGGCGCGTGATCGTGTGGTTCTCGATGCCGAGCGAAGCGAGCACTGGCCGCATGGTCTTGCACACCATGGCCTGGCCGAGATTGAACTCGCCGAGCGTGCCGCGCTCGGAAACGAAGATCAGCGCCGGGATCTGGCTCGGCACCACCAGCGAGGCGAGCGCGTTCGGGATGGTGGCGAAACCCGAGGTCTGCATCAACACCGCCGCGCGCAGGCCGCCCATCCAGGCGCCGGTAACGATGCCGATGGCTTCTTCCTCGCGCGTGCAAGCGAAAGTGGTGAAAAACGCATCGCCGTGCAGCGCCTTGATCAGCGGTGTGAACACCTTGTCGGGGACGTAAACGACCAGTTTGACGTTGTTGCTCTTGAGGGTCGCCAGCACGATCTCGTGCCAGGCCGCCACGCGCGTCTGCATGTCATTCATGGTTGAAGCGACCGCGTCAGGACCGTTTTGAATATCATGGGATTTGTGTGATTTGACTGAGGGCGCCGCCGGCCGTGGCACGGCCGCGTCCAACGCCATTGCTCCAATGTTCGCAAAAGCTTACCCTAATGTCGACACCGGTGCTAATGAGAAAATGCCGCCGGACATAAAGGGGGGACCATGAAGAAAGCACAAGGAAATTCGACGCCGTCGCGGCGGCAAATCATCAAGGGCGCCGGCGTACTGGCGGCCGGCATCGCCGCGCCATCATTTCTGAGCATCGGCTCGGCTTACGCCGCCTATCCGGAGCGTCCGGTCAAAATCGTGGTGGCCAATACGCCCGGCGGACCGTCCGATATCGTCGGGCGCATGGTCGCGGCCGCGTTGCAGGAATCAACCGGCAAGACATTCATCATCGAAAACCGCGGCGGCGCTGGTAGTAATATCGGCATGGGCTACGCCGCACGCTCGGAGCCGGACGGCTACACGCTGCTTTTGGTGACCAACGCTTATTCGATCAATCCGACGCTCTATAAGAGCATCCCGTATGACCCGCTTAAGGATTTCGTCGGCGTCAGCGAACTGGCGAGTTCGCCGAATACTTTCGTGGTCAGGTCCGAACTGCCGGCAAAGACGATGAAGGAGTTTGTCGCCCTCGCCCGCTCCACCCCGGACAAGTTCAATGTCTCGACGCCGCCAATCGGGACTTCACCGCAGCTCCAGGCGACGGTACTGAAGGTGATCGAGAAGCTGCCGAAACTCGAAGAGGTCGTGTTCAAAGGCGGCGGCGATGCGCTGCAGGCGCTACTCAGTGGGACCGTGCAATTGAGCTCCGGCTCGCTGGCGCCGGCGGCGCCGCACATCAAGGCCGGCACGCTACGCTGTCTGGCAGTTTCGGCGCAAAGCCGCTGGCCCGATCTTCCGGATGTGCCCACCATGCAGGAACTCGGCTACAAGGACTTCGTGTTCCCGACCGACTGCGCGCTGATGGCTCCGGCCAAGACCCCGCCCGAATACGTTAAATGGGTCGAGGCGGAAATCCACAAGGTGCTCAGCACACCGGACATGAAAGAAAAGCTCTACAAGGCCGGCTTCCTGGTCGTGCCGAAGGGCGCCGACGTCATGTGGGCAAGGGTGAACAAGGAAATCACCATGTTCAGGGACATCATCAATACGGCTGGAATTCCGAAGATTTAGGGTCGGCCGTGAAAATCAGGACGATCGAGCCGATCGCGGTCAGCCTCCCCATACTCAAGCCCGTCATCATGGCGGGCGAAGAGGTGCATCGCGCCGACAACGTGCTGGTGCGGATCGAAGCCGAAAACGGCCTGGTCGGTTGGGGCGAAGCCGCCTCGGCACCGATCATGACCGGCGACACGCTCGAAAGCATCGTGGCCGGCGTGCATTATCTCGCGCCTGCACTTCGCGGGCGCGAGCCCGGCGATATCGCGGGCGCGCTCGTTGCCATGGACGGCAGCATGTACGGCAATCACGGCGCCAAGGCGGCGATCGAGATCGCGCTGTTTGATCTCGCCGGCCGCGCAACGGCCAAGCCGGTGCACGCGCTGCTGGGCGAGAAAAAACGCAGCCGTCTGCCGCTCTTGGCCGTCGTCGGCAGCGGCGATCTCGACGGCGACCTGCGCGACGCTGAAAAAAAGAAAGCAGCCGGCTTCACCGCCTACAAGATCAAGGTCGGCATCGACAGCGCCGCCAACGATGCCGCCCGCACGCGAGCAATCTGCAAAGTGCTGGGCGGCGGCTTGCTGATTTCTTCAGATGCCAACCAGGGCTTTAGTACCGAGCAAGCCATCGACTATGTGCGCGCGGTGAAGGGCTCGGGCCTGGATTTTTTCGAGCAGCCGGTGCAGGCCGACGATCTCACCGGCATGGCGGCGGTCGCCGCCGCCGCGCCGGAGATCGCGATCGGCGCCGACGAAGGCATTCATTCGCTCGGCGATATCCGACGCCATCACGAACACAAAGCCGCGTGCGGCGTCAGCCTGAAAGCGATCAAGCTCGGCGGCATCGCCGCGGTGGTCGAGGCTGGCCGGCTGTGCGACAGCCTCGGGATGAGCGTCAATATCTCCTGCAAAACGGGCGAATCGAGCATCGCCTGCGCGGCAGCGCTGCACGTCGCCTGCATCATCCCCAACATCGCCTGGGGCTTGACGCTGACCCATATCGGGCTCGCCGAGGATGTAGCTGCGCAGCCGATCCGCACCGACAAAGGTCACGCCGACAGCATCGAGCGGCCGGGCCTTGGCATCGACGTCGACGAGGATCGCGTGCACCGGCACCGCGTGCAGATCGCCGCGCGGACCGTGGCCTAAGCAAGCGCCCGGTGAATACGGTGGCCACCATGCCGCCTGCCCGCAGGAAGCCCGCGGCACTTATTGCTACGTAAGAGTTGGTAACAGCTGCCCTTTAGCAAAGTTGGCGGAGGGAGTGTCCGCCTAAGATACGAAATATCCAAGTATTATCAATATGTTATGAATTTGCTTCTCCTCGTACCCGCAAATTTACCCGCGATTTGATGCAGGATTTCAGCGGTCAGGGATGAACAATCGAGGCCAGGCTCTTCCATTGGTAATTTCTCCCCTTGTCCGCCGCGGACAGGGCGGCTCCAGCCGCGAAATCTCGTCAGACTTCGTTCGGCCAGAGCCGTCAGGCCAGGGAAAACCAAAATCCTCTCCCAGCCATGCTAAATTTTTAGATCGCGCTTTCGATGCGATCTTTGCGTCAGATCAAAGCCAGCAACACCGTGTTTCGATCGCGAGTAACCGGTTTTTAGATTGGGGGTGGTTGGTCACCCGCCCGATTGCGCCAACTCCTGGCCGATGCGGTTGAAGCGGGCCTTTTGCTCACTGCTGAGCGACGCATAAAAGCTGTCGAGTGATGGCTTCACCGTGTTTGCCGCATCGATCATCGCTTGCAGCCGTGTCTGCATGGCCTCCAACCGGCCGGTCGGTGTCAATGGCGTTTCGTCGGGACAAGCTGCCTGCATGATCGACACCGCTTTGGTGGTGGCGTCCTGCAAAGCATTCAGATCGGTCTCCTGCGCGTCAGTTGGTTTGACTACATCTTCGATCTTCTCGATCGGCAAATTTGCGAGGCCCTCTTTCGGCTGCTTGCAACTGCCGGCCGCATCCGCCGACGCCTGGCCGGTAGTGGCCTGGGCGGTGGTGGCCTTCGGAGTCATCGGTCCGAGCTCGTTGAAGCGTTCTTTCTGCTCGTCGCTGAGCGAATTGTAGAACGCCTCCAGCGCAGGGCGCACAGTCTGCGTGGCTTCGAGCGTCGCCTGCAGCCGAATAATCATCGCCTGCAGCCGACCCGGCGGCGTTAGCGGGAAGGCGTTCTGCGCTGGGCACGAGGTCTTGAATACGACGCTGGCTTTCGTGGCGGCGCTACGCACCTCGCCAAGCAGGGACTTCTGCTCGGCACTCAAGCCAACTTTCTGCTGGATCTGCGCGAACGGCCAAGCGGTGACGCCGCTGCCGGGCTGCGTGCACAATTCCTGCACGCTGGCACTGGTCGCACGCGGGCCGGCCTGCGGCTCGGCCTCAACTTCGGCATACGCTTGTGGCGCGCCTTGCTCGCCCCAGAACACACCGTCGAAGAAGCCGTCATAGGCATAGGCCCAGAACCCATCGTCATAACCGTTGGGCCAGAACGCGTAGTCGAAAACGTCAGAATAGGCATAGGGCCAGAATACCGGCCCGTACCACGACACGAAGCCTGCGCGCTGTCCGCGGCTCCAGGCCCGCTGCGCGGCGACACGTAAGCCGCGCTGATAGACTTGCCCATTGGCGCCCGCTCCGCGGTTGGTGAAGGCCGCCGCGAAGCGGCCCTGCCGCGCCACCTGCGGCGTCACGCGAGCGGTACCATTGCGGCGTGTGGCACGCTGCGCCTGCGCATTGGATTGCAGGGTGCTGTTCGGCTGCACACGAGCGTTGGTATTTTGCGCGTTAGGATTTTGCCGCTGCTGGGCGCGCAGCTGGCGCTGTTGATTGATCTCCTGCTGCTTCTGCGCGCGCTGTGAAGCCGGTAGCGCCCGCAATTGCCGGCTCTCCTGTTGCCGGAGCTTGCGCTCCTGGGCTTGCTGGCTGCGTAACTGGGCGCGCGATTGCTTGACGGATGCAGCGGGGGCCGCTGCGGATGGCGTCACTTTGTGAACTGCCGGAGTTGCTGTCCGGGCGGGCGCATTGGCCGGCCGGTTGACGACGCGGGACGGGGCGCTATGCGCCGGCGTGGCAGCTCTTTGCGGGGCGCGGTGCGGTGCGGCAGCTCGCTGCGGCGCGTGAGGTTGCGGCGCTGCGGCTCTTTGCGGGGCGTGTTGCGGCACTGCGGCCCGTTGCGGAGCCTGCCGTTGCGGAGCTGCGGCTCTTTGCGGAGCCTGAGGTTGCGGCGCGGCGGCTCGTTGCGGAGCCTGAGGTTGCGGCGCGACGCGCGCCGCTGGGGCCGGGCGTGCTGCCGGAGCGGCCCGAGCCGCCGGCGCTGCCTTTGCCGGTTGTGCCTTCTTCTGTTCCTGTGCATTGGCGTTTAGTGGCATTAACGCTGCTGCCAGCACGAGGAGTGCGCTCAGGCGCAGAAATTTTGTCATAATGGAATTATCCTTTGCAGCGATCGTTCCGATCGCAGTTCATTAGTATGAACGCGCTATAGGAACTTTTGTTCCAGCGCATTGAGTTCGGCGGGAGCACTGGTCCCTCAGCCCTAGAATCGGCGCCCGAGAACCCAGCCGATGAGTACGGCGACAGCGACGGTGCCGGCGATCTGCTGGCGCGAGCCGTTCTCTGAGCAATATGTTATCGACAAAAGGGCAAAGCGGTGACTGGGGATGCATATTTCCTACTAACAGGGCCCGCGTTCCCAGTGAGTGCGTCAGCGCGGTCGCTGACCAGGAAGGCCGCAAGGTCACGGCAGACCCTCGATGAGTTTGAATATTATCGCTCTCCCATCGCATTTATGTCCGAGGAGTGCCCGAAGAATTCACTTCGCCAGCCGCTCGCGGATCAACTGCAATTCCTTTCGGCGCTTTGCGTCCGATTTGGGGTAAGTTATTTTAAGTCCTTCCATCGTATCGAGAATAATTTGAGATACGATCAGCCGAGCGCTCTCTTTGTCATCGGCGGGAACGACATACCATGGCGCATCCTGGGTACTTGTTGCACTGAGGCATTCCTCATACGCCTTCATGTAATGCTTCCAGAATTTCCTTTCCTCGATGTCCGCAACGCCGAATTTCCAGTTCTTTTCCGGCTCATCGATCCGCGCCAGAAAGCGCTTTCGTTGCTCCTCCTTCGACAGGTGGAGGTAGAACTTGATGATACGGGTTCCATTGACGTGGAGGTGTTTCTCCAAATCCACAATCGATCGGTACCGGTCGCGCCAGATCTTCTTATCTTTATGCAGCGTGTCAGAGATCGCTTCGCTGCGGAGAATCTCAGGATGCACGCGGACGATCAGTACTTCCTCGTAATAGGATCTGTTGAATATGCCGATCCGCCCGCGTTCCGGTAGATTTCGGGTGGTGCGCCAGAGAAAGTCGTGTTCCAATTCTTCGGCGCTGGGATGTTTGAAGCTGAATACCTGGCAACCTTGTGGATTGACGCCGGACATCACGTGCTTGATGGCGCCATCTTTTCCTGCGGCATCCATCGCCTGAAAGATCAGCAAGACGGCATAGCGATTGGATGCGTAGAGAAGCTGCTGTTGCGCGCTCAGTCGTGCAACGTGCTCTCCCATAAGTTTGTGATATTGCTCCTTCGACTTGTACATGGGCTTCACGTTCGTGGACCACTTCCGGAGGTTGACCTGGTCTCCCTCGCCCACGCGAAAATCCTTTGAACTAATTTTCATTTTCATCCTTTCAGCGGTGCTGGTGGCATGAGTCGCGTTCCATCACTTACAGAGCCACTTTTGACTGGATCAAAAATCCGATACGCGAGCAGTTTCACGCAGTCATTCGCGAGGAACGACGCGAGAGCGCAGCTCCAGACGAACAGCCCAGTTCTGGCTACTCCAAACTCCGAAAGATGCAGAAAGCATGGAAATTTCCGCGTATTGGCCGCACCATTTTCGGCAAGGTCACGCATATGAGTGAGGACCCGCACAATATCATCTCCTGCATTCAAATCCTGTTTTGCATCTAAAATTTTGAAAGGGTTGGCGACCACGCAATCCCCTTTCCATTACACTCGTGCGCGCTGCTCGCCACATTCCGCCTCGAACAAAATAGCCGATTGCGCGATGGAAAATGCAATGCGGACAGGTGAATGAGTTCGTTAATGGTGCGTGGATCGTAATGTTAATCGGATTTGGACCGGCATTTGGCGTCACTCTGCGGCAAAACGGCAGAAGAACCATTGTTTCATTCCTTCCACCGCCAACAGGTAAAAGATCAGAATGGCAGCCAGTATGACGAAGAAGAAAGCCGGTGGCGCCACGAAACCGAGATAAACGCCCGCAGGGGTAAACGGCAGCAGCACGGCCACCGCCACCACCGTCAGTGAACAGGCGACGAGCCACGGATTGGGACGACTTCTGAAGGGGTTCTTGCGCGTGCGGATGATAAAGATGACCAGCACTTGCGTGGCCATGGACTCAATGAACCAGCCGGTATGGAAGAGCGCCTCTCCGGCATAGAAGACCGCCAGCATGATGTAGAAGGTGAGGAAGTCGAAGACCGAACTAACCGGGCCGATAACCAGCATGAAGTTTCGAATAAATTTCATGTCCCAGTGCCGGGGATGGCTCAAGTAGTCGTCATCTACCCGGTCCAGCGGAATGGGTAATTCGGAAACGTCGTAGAGCAGGTTGTTGAGTAGGATTTGTACCGGCAACATGGGGAGGAAGGGAAGAAAGAGAGAGGCCCCGGCCATGCTGAACATGTTACCAAAGTTGGAGCTGGTACCCATCATGATGTATTTCATGATATTGCCGAAGGTGCGACGCCCCTCAAGAACGCCGGCATGAAGGACTCCCAGGTCGTGGTCCAGGAGGATCATGTCCGCCGCCTCTTTTGCCACGTCCACGGCGCTATCCACGGAAATGCCAACGTCGGCGGAATGGAGCGAAGGCGCGTCATTGATGCCGTCGCCGAGATATCCGACCACATGGCCGCGCCGTTTCAGCGCGAGGATAATCCGATTCTTCTGAGCCGGCGCCACGCGGCAGAAGAGGTTGACCTGTTCCACGCGCGCTGCGAGTGCCAGGTCATCCATTTTCTCGATTTCAGCACCGGTAAGCACGCCCGTTACTGAGAGGCCGAGCTGTGCGAAGATATGTTGGGTCACCAGTTCGTTGTCGCCAGTGATGATCTTGACCGCGACCCGGTCAGCGGCAAGTCCGGCCAGGGCCGCCTTGGCGCTCACCTTTGGCGGATCGAGGAAGGCGGCGAAGCCCACAAAGACCAGTTCCGCTTCATCGCCAACCACGGCATGAGCTTGGTCCTTCCCGACCTGCCGTGAGGCAATTCCCAGTACTCGGAAGCCTTCTTTACTGAGGGCCTCGAATTGAGCATTGATGCTCGCGCGCGCTGCATCATCCAATGGACGCGGGCCCGCCGCCTGATCCAACTCATAGCTGACCGACAGACGCAGGATATCTTCGGGAGCCCCTTTGATCACGAGTAGCCTGTCCGTACCGTTGTCAAGGAGCACCGAGATCCGGCGGCGCTCGAAGTCGAACTGCACTTCATCGATTTTGCGCCAGCTGCTTACATCGATCTCCTTGTGCTCCAGGATGGCATCATCTAGGGGGCTCTTCAGTCCCGTTTCAAAAAAACTATTGAAGTAGGCCAGCTCCAGGACCCGCTGACTTTCCCGGCCAATGGGGTCGAGGTGGCGTTCTAGGTGGATGCGGGCTTCGGTCAGGGTGCCGGTCTTGTCGGTGCAGAATACATCCATGCTCCCCAGATTTTGGATCGAGGCGAGCCGCTTGACGATCACCTTGTTGGCCGCCATGCGCAGCGCGCCCCGCGACAAAGTCACGGAAACAACCATGGGGAGGAGTTCAGGTGTCAGCCCGACGGCCAGGGCCACAGCAAACAGAAACGATTCGAGCAAGGGGCGGTGAAAGAAGGCGTTGGCGAGAATAACGAACAGAACAAGGAGTATCGTCATGCGCATGATGAGGATTCCAAAACGGTAGGTACCCTGTTCAAAGGCGGTGGGCGGGGCCTTCGCCAGCAAGGTATCGGCAATCTCACCAAGCTCAGTATTCTGTCCGGTGCGGCACATCAGTACCTTGGCGGTGCCGCTGATCACCGACGTGCCCAACAGCACGGTATTTCCGGCCGAGAGGATTTCTGTCTCTCCCGGCAATTCACCGGGGGCCTTTTCCACCGGATAAGGTTCACCGGTAAGAAGTGCCTGGTTGACGAAGAAGTCTTTTGCCTCCAGCACCCTGCCGTCGCAGGGGATCAGGTCGCCGGCGGTCAGGAGCGCCACATCGCCCGGCACCAATTCCGCAAGCGGTATCTCAACGCGCTTGCCGTCCCGCAGCACATGCCCACGTACCGCCACCGACTGGCGCAGTCGTTCCGCTGCTTGTCCGGCCCGGTATTCCTGGACAAAATCAAGGGTCGTACTGATGATGACGATAGTACCGATAATAAAGAAGCTGGCAGCGTCGCCGGTGAAAGCAGAAAGAGCGCTGGCAGTGAGAAGAATAATGACCAAGGGGTTACGGAACTTGGTCAAAAATTGAAGGACCAGCGCCCTCTTTCGCTCACCATGGATCAGGTTTGGGCCGAACTTTGCCAGGCGCGCCGCTGCCTCAGCACTGCTCAGTCCGTCAGGGCTTGCGGCCACCTGTCCCAAGAGCGCCGTGACGGGCAGCTGCCAGAAAGGGGAATCCGTTTTGATGGCGGGCGTAGGCATGATGGATTCTTCCGAAGAACCGCATAAAAATCGAAAAAATGAACGGCGGTCGATCTGCCTTTCGATGGAAGCTAGGAGACGAGATCTAGCATGTGGATATTCTCATTCGTCGTAACCACCGTGTAGTTGAAGATCGGAGCGCTATTTGCGTTTTGCTCGATTGCCGAGCAGACGATCGAACTCCCTCTTGGAAACGCCGTAACACTCGCACGAGCGGTGCATCAAGCCAAACCGTCGTTACCACCTCCGACACATAATTCCAGAAGCACTCAGATCTGCTGTAAAACAAGATTCGTGGCCATTCGCGCCGTTATACCAGCGAGGGTCCAGCCGAGATGGCCGTGGCCAGTGTTGTAGAACACGCGCGGCCGCTTGCTGGCGCGAACGGCAGGCATCATGCTCGGTAGCATTGGGCGAAGTCCGCTCCAGGGCACGACCTTATCTGTATCGACACCAGGGAAGAATTTTCTGGTCCATGTGATTAGCGGCCGGATGCGGTCAGCTCGGATGTCACGGTTGAAGTCGTTGAACTCGGCTGTGCCCGCTACACGCAAACGAGCTTCTCCAAGACGGCTTGTCACGATCTTGGCGCTATCATCGAGTAAACTGACCCATGGTGCAGCATCCCGGGATGATTTGTTCGTAAGATCCACGGTGATCGAATAGCCTTTGACCGGATAGACATTGAGTTGGTCCCCAAGGCCGCGCGCTAGCGTGCGGCTTGCAACTCCGGCACATATGACGACCCCATCGGCTTCGATACAATCGCTCACACGCCCGCTTCCGTCAGAATCAGCAATCGATACTTTAATCCGAACATTAGTCGCACTGCTTTCAATCGCTTGAACCGTTCGATCAGATAGGAATTTGACGCCATAGCGTTCGCAGACATTGGCAAGTCCACGGGTAAATTTGTGAATATCGCCTGTCGAATCGGATGGCGTGAAGAACCCGCCGTAGAACTGGTCTCGCAGTGCCGGTTCAATATTATGGATTTCTTCGGTCGAGACAGCGCGTCGTTCGAGCCCACCTTTTCTGAGCAGCGTGTTGACATTTGAAGCGTGCTCATAATCCTGCTTGCTAAGGTAAACGTGAAGAATTCCCCGTCTTTCGTGGTCAAAGTCGATATTTTCGTGCGCTGCAATTGCAAATAGCTCATTACGAGCGGCTATCGCTAGCCGTGTCGTCGCGATGCTGTTTGCTTCGTAATGACGGATATTCCAAATGAATTCTGCCATCCAAGACGCTTTATGCCAGCTCGGTTTAGGGTTGATCAGAACCGGCGCATCACTCCGCAACATCCAGGCGAGGCCCTTAAGCACTGTCGACCAGCGATTCCAGACTTCTGCATTGCTGGCCGAAAGTTGCCCCCCGTTCGCAAAAGACGTCTCCATCGCTGGGTAGCGATGCGCGTCAATAAGGCTGACTTGATATCCATTCTGCGACAGCAGGTAAGCGGTGGTCACTCCAGTAATGCCGGCGCCGATAACAGCGATATGTCGGGGCATAAGAGGGCTCCGTATTTGATCATCAAGTCGCAAGATTGCGTCACAAGCGGTGATTTAGTTTCGCTTGCATGTCGAAAGAAATGTCTTGCCACGCGGCAAGCCGCATAAAACGGCGACTGTCGATTCTTGGCGGGCTAATTTCGACTGCGATCTACGTTGAAACGTGCCGCAATGTTCGACTGATCGAAGTTCGAATTTTAAGGGTTCATTCATTTCGCACCTGGGCAGGTTGTTTGCCGATAATTTCGGCGGCCCAGGCGAACGGCCAATTAAAACTGCGCTCCCCGATGGTTATCCATCTAGATTCGCCAGTAACGCAGTTGATTCTTAGTATCACACAGGACTATTTGGTGCAAGGGAACTTAGCTATTGAAATCACAAAGTAGAAATTAAAACCGCGCTTTTTTCCGCAGAACGGTCGGTCTTAGAAGGCCGGTCAGTGTCTACAACCTTGCCGACATTTCAGTTATCTTTTCCAACTAGCTTTGCCGTCAAATGACGGCTGGATTGGCACGTATTGTAGCGACTTTCCCGACTGCCTGAAAGTACATGTTATGAGCCGTTGCCCTGTTGCCACGCAGTGCTGATGGCGGCATTATTGCTATATGGGCAATCCATCGTCGATAAGACCTGATCTGTTCTCGCCTCAACAGCCGCCAAACAGTTCATTGCCTTCGACAAGCGAACCAAAACTATCGCCATTGCGTACAGACGAGCCTGCAGCCCCTGCGTCGCAACCATATGCGCTGCCGACAAATCTACCGAGCGCACTCAAGCACCTGGATGATGATCAGCTCGACCGATTGCTTACAGCGGTGACTGGCGAGCTCAAGAAACGTGGCAAAACGTTTTCCGTATCAGATGAGCCTCCGCGCAAGCAGCGCACCAACGAAGTTTCGCCACCGTTAGCTCAAGGGAAACTGAACGCTGTTCGCGCCGCCTTCAAAGCGGGTGTCAGACCGTCACGGATCGCCAAACAGTTCGGGGTTTCTCATGCGGATGTTAGAAAGGCATTGGCGAGTGATCCATCGAAGTGAGTCAACAGGCGCGGAGTGAAAGGTAAAAACACTTCGCCATTCGAGTGATACCTTGTCACCTTGCCACTTGCCACCTTGAATTGGCCCTGCCGTGACTCAGGGAAGCCCGCTGGAGATCTTGCCGTTCGACAGCGGCCACAGGCCAGCCACCACACCCTAAAACGACTCTATGACTCACTGTGAGTCAGCGTGCAGGGCCGCACCGCCAGGTCCATTATTTGGTCGCTATCGGACAATAGCGGACAAAGGTGGATTTTGGACCGCGATGGATTGTCCGCTTGTGACCCAAAGAAGCGGACATGCGCAGCGGTATGTCCGATTTTGGCCTTAGGCGGACAAGAAACAAATAAAAGTGCTATGTGAGTTAGCTCACAAGCTTTTTGCGCGACCGATGCAAATATTCAAATGGAAAGGTGTCCGCGCAAGAGGTATCCGCGCAGAGAACGGGCCGGTTAGTGCGGCGCTGCTATTGGTATTGTCACTCATAGCGGTCGAGGAGTTCGCAAATGAACATGCAACGGCGCGCGTTCATCACCCTTCTTGGCGGCGCGGCGGTCGCGTGGCCGCTCGGTGCGCTTGCGCAGCAGGCCGTTAAACTCTACCGAATTGGCATTCTGTCCCCGGAACTCCCACCCCCCGGATTTCTTGAGGCTTTTCGGCAAGGGCTCCGCGAGCTTGGTTACGTCGAGGGGCAAACCATCGCGTTTGAGGTCCGGAGTGCAGAAGGATACAGCCAACGGCTCGCGGCGCTCGCTAATGAACTGGTGAGGCTCAAAGTCGATGTGATTGTTGCCATAAATACACCGTCAGTGCAGGCCGCCAAGAAGGCGAGCGCGACGATCCCCATTGTCATGACGCGCGTCGCTGACCCTAGTAAAAAGTGGCCTCGTGGGCAGCCTCTCCAGGCCGGGTGGGAATATTACCGGCTTGAGCTTCATGGTTGACGAGCTAAGTGGAAAGCAGCTTGCGCTGCTCAAAGATACTCTCCCGAGCGTTTCCCGAGTGGCCGTCCTCTGGTATGAAACTAACCCGGGCGCGGACATTGCCGTCGGCGCAATAAAAGCTGCGGGCCGAGAGCTCGGCCTTGAGCTCCTGCTCCTCCCAGTGCAAGGTCCAGCGGACCTCATTGGGGCCTTCCAGGCTGCAACCCGCGGTCGGGTCGAAGCGCTCATTGTTATTGAGGATGTGGTCGCCACCCAACACAGGGTGGAAATCCTAAATTTGGCGGCGACACACACTTTGGTTGTCGTCTCGCAGTACAAGGCATTTGCCGAGGCTGGGGCGCTTTTGGCCTACGGGCCGAGCCTCTCCGCCATGTATCGCCGGACGGCCTACTATGTGGATCGCATCTTGAAGGGCGCCAAAGCGGCCGATCTGCCTGTGGAACAGTCAACCAAATCCGATCTGGTCATCAACTTGAAAACTGCAAAGGCGCTCGGTGTGACGATCCCGCAGACGCTCCTCGCCCGCGCTGACGAGGTGATCAAATAAACCGCGACGTTTGCTTATGGCACTTACCGGACAATCCAGCCGTACCCAAGTTTGTTCGCACAAAGCGGACATGCCGAACGGGTTTAGTGAAGTAAAAAGCTCAAAGCGTGAGTCTGCCGTTTTGCCTGGTTCTTACAACTTAGGGCATCGCCAGTAAGAAGGTAAGAAGATAAAAATTCTCTCGCACCGTTCACGCGGACATTCCGCGGCTGTTCCCAATAAATTTACCTCAGCCAGCAAGGCATCCCGTTACCTTGTCCAACCCCGCACGTTTGACTTGCGGTTCCGCTCAATGCGACCATTCCTCCCAAAGTGCGCGAGCCTTTTTTGCCAAGGCACAGTATCTCAACGGGAGTTTTCCGCCATGAAAATCAGTTGCAGAATGCTGCTTGCGGGGGCAAGTCTTCTCGCCCTTAGTTGCGTTTCGGTATTGGCTCAGCAGGTCACAGGTGTCCCAGGTTCGCCCGGTGCCACCACCACGATCGATGGAAAACAAATTCCGCCGCCTGCTCCGAAATTCGGCGGGGTGATCAAGGAGAAGGCATCGGAGTCGACGGCCTGGTGGGCCCCGCGCGTTGTACCGCCAAAGGGCGCGCCCAACGTGTTGCTCATCATGACGGACGATGTCGGCTATGCAGCGCCGTCCACTTTCGGCGGGGTCATTCCCACGCCTGCCATGGATCGCATCGCAGGGCAGGGGCTGCGCTACACCGATTTCCACTCCACTGCGCTATGCTCACCAACGCGCGCGGCGTTGATTACCGGCCGCAACCATCACTCGGTGGGTAACGGGGTGGTCGGCGAAATCGCGACGGGGTTCCCGGGTTACGACTCAATAATCCCGATTGACAAGGGCACCATCGGTACAATCCTGAAGGCGAACGGGTACGCAACCTCGTGGTTCGGTAAGGACCACAACACGCCCTCGTACCAGTCGAGCCAAGCCGGGCCGTTCAATCAATGGCCCAATGGTATGGGCTTCGATTATTTCTACGGCTTCGTCGGTGGCGACACCAGCCAGTGGCAACCGCACCTGTTCCGCAACACGACGCAAATTTATCCCTTCCAAGGCAATCCCGGCTGGAACCTAGAGACGGCGATGGCCGACGAGGCCATCCAGTACATGAAGCAGCTCAAGGAGATCGCTCCCGGCAAGCCTTGGTTCGTCTATTACGTGCCCGGGGCCACCCATGCGCCTCATCATCCCACGCCTGAGTGGATCAAGAAGATCAGCGACATGCACCTGTTCGATGACGGCTGGAACAAGCTTCGGGAGACGATTTTCGCAAACCAGAAGCGCTTGGGCATCATGCCCGAAAACGCCAAGTTGACACCGTGGCCCGAGGGGGAGAAGGCTGCCGAAATGGGATTCGCTTGGTTTGTTGGAAAAGAAGCTCTTCATCAAGCAAATGGATGTCTATGGGGCGTACCTCGCCTACGCCGACAATGAGATCGGTCGGGTCATCCAGGCCGTCGAAGATCTCGGCGAGCTCGACAACACCTTGATCATCTATATCAGCGGCGACAACGGCGCGAGCGCCGAAGGAATGCTCAACGGCACACCGAACGAGTTCACTACTTTTAACGGTGTTCCCGTGCCGGTGAAGGCCCAGTACCTCTGGTATCCGTTCTGGGGATCCGACAAGACGTTCCCGCACTTTGCGGCAGAATGGGCGTGGGCGATGGACACCCCGTTCAAGTGGGTGAAACAGGTGCCGTCGCACTTCGGCGGCACGTCCCAAGGCATGGCCATGTCCTGGCCCGGCCACATCAAGGACGTGGGCGGCATCCGCCGCCAGTTCAGCCACGTCATTGACATCGTGCCGACCATTCTCGAAGCGACCGGCATTCCACAACCCGATACGATCAATGGCATCAAGCAGAGCCCCATCGAAGGGACAAGCATGATGTACACATGGGATAAGGCGAATGCGAACGCGCCAACCCAGCACACGACGCAATACTTCGAGATGCTCGGCAATCGAGCCATCTATCACGACGGGTGGATAGCCTCCACGACGCCGGTGACTCTCCCGTGGGAGCTGAGCTCTGCCCCGCCGCCGGATGTCATCACCGGGTACAAGTGGGAGCTTTATAACCTCCAGGAGGACCCCACTCAGTTCAATGACCTAGCTGCCAACATGCCGGAAAAGGTTAAGGAGATGCAGGCCCTCTTCGATTCCGAAGCGAAGAAGTACAACGTGCTGCCGCTCGACAATACGACGCTCCCGCGCTGGAATACGCCGCGCCCGAGCCTGACGGCGGGGCGAACGGAGTTCACGTATTCGGGCGAACTGACCGGCGTGCCGGCCAGTGCTGCTCCGAGTATCCTGAACAAGTCCTACACCATCACTGCCGAGGTCGAGATTCCCAAGGGCGGTGCGGAAGGCATGATCGTCACCGAAGGCGGGCGCTTCGGCGGCTATGGTCTGTTCCTGAGCAAAGGTGTGGCGGGCATTCGCGGAGGCAAGCCAGTGTTCCTCTACAACCTGCTTAATCTCAAGCGAACGATCTGGTCAGGGCCCAAGTTGGACGCGGGCAAGCACACCATCGTCTTCGACTTCAAGTCCGATGGTCCGGGCTTGGGCAAGGGCGGCACCGGTGTGCTCTCCGTGGATGGCAAAGAAGTGGACAAGAAAACATGGAACACACCACGCCGATCACATTCGCGGAGGACGAGACGTTCGACGTCGGCCAGGACACCCGCACCGGGGTCGCGATGCTGGAGTATCGCTACGATGTTCCGTTCAAGTTCACCGGCAAGATCAACAAGCTGACGTTCAAGCTCGAACCGGAGGCTAAGGCGGCACCGGAGGCTAAGGCAGAACTGGCGCCGATGGCAGCACCAGAGCCGGATCCTATTGAAGCACCGAAGCGCTAGCAGCTCCTAACGATACCCAACAGGTTTGCCAGCGCGAAAGATTGAGTGAAGTCGAAGCAATGAAAAGGGCTTTGATGTTCGCCGCTGTCGGCGAAGCCGCTACCGGATTGGCGTTGCTGATTGTCCCCTCGCTCGTCGGGCAGTTGTTGTTGGGTGAGGAACTTACCGGCGTCGCCATACCGGTTGGGCGCGTGGCCGGCATAGCTCTGATTGCTTTAGGGATTGCCTGCTGGCCGGGTCCGCCACTCGTCGGCATGTTGATCTACAGCGCAGTCGTCACGCTTTATCTTGCTTACCTCGGTTTCGCAGGTGGATTGGCTGGCGTCTTGCTGTGGCCGGCGGTTGCGTTTCACGCAGTTCTGTCAACGCTTCTCGGTCGCGCTTGGCTCTCCACTGAGTCGAGATAAAGGGGCAGCCGATTTTCCGGTCAGGACAGACCGTGGAGATTGCTGAATGTCCGCTTTCACTTAGCGTCATCCGCGGTGCTGCATTATTGGGGCAAAGTGCACATGCCGAACGCGTTTTGGCGAACGTAAAAATCTGAAAAGTTTGAGACGGTTGTTCCGCTCGGTATCGTGCGGTCAGCGCGTCACGGGCAAGATCAATCAAATGACACTCGGATACCGTTGATGTGCGCCCAAGTTGCGGCCTGTCAAGGTATCGTGGTTCTTCGTGATACTGTGTTTTCTGAGCAGACGAAACGTCGCACGAGGGTCGTTGCCAAATTGCCACGGCGTCAAAAATAGCACGCTTGAATTGAGGCAGATTAGTCAAGCCGGCTAGGCAGGAGTTGTTATTGCAGTACGATGTAGGTGTTGGCTTGAATTTTTGATTTAGAGGGCGTCCGTGCAAAAACTTTTCCTTGCGAGCATCACTGCTGTTGGATTGTTCGGCGCTTCTGCTTTTGCATCTGACTTGCCCACCAAGGCTCCTGTCCACAAAACTCCAAACGCCGCGCCAACCTACAACTGGTCGGGGTTTTATGTCGGCGCAAACTTTGGCGGAGGGTGGACCAACGGTAGTCTGAACATTCCCGGCAACAATTTGTATGCCGGCCTCACCGAGTTCATCGCCGGCATCCAGGCTGGTTATAATTATCAGGCCGGTCACCTCCTATTTGGCGTTGAAGGCGATATCGACTGGGCGAGCTTCAATCATCCGACCCTTCCGGTTCCAACATTAGGTTCTGTGAACCAGCACTGGGTGAGCACACTGGCGGGCCGCGTTGGCCTCGTGAACGACCGATGGCTTGTATTCGCCAAGCTGGGTGGCGGTTGGGTGCAAAGCAACGCTACGGTGAACGTTCCCGGCTCGACGAGTTGGAACGGGTCCAACACCAACAGTGGCTGGCTGCTTGGCGGTGGCATCGAATACGGCTTCAAGCCGCATTGGACCGTCAAACTCGAATACGATTATCTCGCGCTGTCAAATTGGACATCGGCCACGGTTCCCTCGGTGCAGGTGAACCACGACCTTCAGATGGTCAAAGCCGGCATCAACTATAAGTTCGAGAGTGGCGTTTCCGCCGCGGCCGAGCCGTCGGGCGCTGGTGGCGCTGCTGAGCCTTCGGAAGAGTTGGCGAAGAAATCACAGAACCCGATCGCGGATATGGTCAGCGTGCCATTCCAGAGCAATACCAATTTTAACTCCGCACCGTTCAATCGCACGCAGGAAATACTCAACATTCAGCCAGTCGTGCCGTTGCATTTAAACGAAGACTGGAACGTAATCTCGCGCACCATCATCCCGCTGATAAGCCAGCCCGATCCGCTGTTAGACAGCAACACCAATGGCGTTGGCGACATTACCCAATCGTTGTTTCTGTCACCCGCTCACCCCGGCGCGCTCATCTGGGGCGTTGGCCCGGTCTTCACCGTTCCGGCGGCGAACGATCCTATTCTCGGAACCGGCAAAGTGCTGTTCGGCCCCACAGCCGTCTTCCTGACCACGCCCGGACATTGGGTGCTCGGTGTGTTGCTCAACAATCAGTGGTCAGTCGGCGGCAATCCATTGCGACCGCCGGTGAACACCTTCCTCGCCCAGCCGTTTGTCAACTACAACATGGCGCACGGCTGGTACTTGACGACAGCACCCGTCATCACTGCGAACTGGCTCGCAACATCCGGTCAGCAATGGACAGTTCCGATCGGCGGCGGCTTCGGCAGAGTGTTCAGAGTGGGCGATCAGCCAGTGAACGCATCTATTTCCGGCTATTACAACGCGATACGTCCGACCGGATCAGCGGACTGGCAATTGCGGGTTCAGGTCTCGCTTCTGTACCCAGAGAAATAGCAGGTGGCAGCCCCGCCGTCTTGGAGCGCTCGGTGCGGCACACACTGGTTGCTGATTGATAGAAGACGACTCTTTGCCCATTGTTGATCGAAGTCGTCAACGTAGGCGCTACGCCGTAACAGCGCCATCTAGTATTATTTATATGAATTTATTGCCGCTAATATGACGCGTATGATCGCCACCTTATTCGCGTACCGTCGACGAATATTACTGTCGCAAATATCGGCGACACTTACCGAGGAAAATCGCAAAAAAGTTTCCGACATTAATGTCACGGTGACTGCGAATAGGCAGGCACCGCCGCAAGTATGTTCCTTTTACCTATCCAATCATGCGGAATGCGCGTAAACGTAGGCAACAGATCGCGTTGGCAATTTTTGTCAGATACGCGCAAACGGACGAGTGGAGAACACAGATAAAGCGCATCCTATTGGGACGGCTTTCAATGGTCCGGTATCCGCCGGATCTCACGCAGGGCCGAATGGCCGGACTGGACTCCGCCACGCTCACACGGTCAATATTTCTCGTGGCGGCACTTACGGTCGTCGCCGAGCCGGCCTGTCCGCAGAATTTTAATCTTCCTTGGTGTGCCACTATTTACACGCAAGGCACCACCCAGTGCACTTACTATACTCAACAGGAGTGTCTAGAGACATTGAGTGGTGTTGGCGGGGAATGCACCGCCAATCCGAGTGCCGGCACGCCGACAATGGGCCCGAGCGCGCCGCCGCCGGACTCTATTCTCGGACCACCCGCGGACTTGGATCCGGGTCCTCCGCCAGGACTTGACGGGGCCGTTGGACCAGGGCCTCCCCCATATTAACATCAGGATTTACGGTTCTTATAGAAGAGAAAATGCAAATCTATCGCGCCCTTTTCGGATTCGTGCTGTTGGCGTTTGGGCTTTCGTTCGCGACCGCCCAGCAACAAGTTGCGGTGCCCAACAATCTGTTCACGGCTGCTGGCTTCGTTGTGAAGTATGCGACGACGCCGGAAAAACGCGCAATCTTGAGATCCTTGCCGCCGGACAAGTTGGTAAAGCGAACGAAGGAAGGCAGACTGTACTACGTGTACTCCGATGCCGCCCGTTGCAACTGTGCCTATGTGGGAACGCCGCAAGCGTATGCGGCGTACCAGAATTGGGGAAATGACCCGAGTAACGGCGGCGGCAATCAGCAATCAAATGCCATGCAGACAATCGAAGGCGACGACGACGCAGACATTGCTCCCAGCATGGACAGTATTTTGGATCCGAATTTCTGATTAATCAGAGAGCGGCCGCGGTCGCTGGTAGGTTTCCGCTCAATGGCAAAGCGTCTTTCAAAAACTAAATTCGTGCTTGTCGTCATTGCAATAATTCTCGCTTGCTACGGCATCATTGCCTACATTTTGCTTCCGACAACTTGGGCTCACTACGAGTACCAAAAAGGACTCTCAGGCTTTACGATGCTGACGCGGACGGCTCAGGGTATTCCCGGTGGTCCGTTAAATGTCGGATTGGTCGGATCGAGAGAAGATGTGCTCTGTGCCATGCATGCGGCCGCCTGGTATCCTGCCGATGCGATTACCTTTCGTTCAAGTCTCGAAATTGTCGGCAGCGTCGTGCTCAACCGGCCATACCGGGACGCCCCTGTGAGCAGCCTTTTCTACGAAGGGAGACGCGAAGATCTGGCGTTCGAAAAGCCCGACGGTAGAAGCGCAGATCGGCGCCACCATGTTCGGTTCTGGGAGGTTCTAAAGCAGGGTGAAGAAGGCAGGCCGGTTTGGCTCGGCTCCGTGACCTTTGACCGTGATGTAGGCCTGAGCCGTTATACCGCTCAGGTCACACATCATATCGCACCCAATATTGACGCCGAGCGAGACGGGCTCACGGACGATCTCAAAGCTGCGAAGGTTGTCGAGGCAATATATGAGGTTTCGGGCATCGGCCCTGTGCTCAATGGTCGGAATGGAGAAGGTGACCCATATTATACCGACGGTGAAATTGAGATTTCTCGTCTTGTTGCGGGTTGCAATGTGACAGCTGAGACCGCGGTAGAGTTGAACAATCCGCCACTCGTGAACCTAAAAAGTTTTGCATGGATGGCGATCGCCAAGTTGCTTCAATCCAGTGAGACGGCTACGCCTTCTAAGTGAGAGTTACAAATCGCAGTGGAGATCAGATATGTCGCGCAAACTCATGACTGCATTACTGTCTCTATTATGTTTGCTGACCGCATTGAATTTAAGCGGCCTGGTTCTCAATTTGTCTGTTCCAGCTAGAGCAGCTATTGCAGGAATGAGCTATCAGGAACTGGTGCGCGACCCAGATTTCACGCGTGCGGTCATTTCGATTCTTCAGAAATGCAAAGTTAATGTTGACCTCGCCAAGCTAGAATGCTGACCGTCCCACGCGACAAGCTTACGGCCGCTGATTGCGATTGGAGGTCTAATACCAACGGCTCTGCTTTCTGACTCTCCGGGGATTCCGTTCCAGATGATCTCAATAAACTAGGCACTAAAGATGGCTTTAGCCGGAGATAAGGATAAGTATCCCAGTCGCAATTTGGTGGTTGTGGCTGATCGTGAAGCCGTTGTGATTTCGTGTGCGCTATCGTGGCCGATGACGCTTGGATCTCAACTACGCAAACGAGATTTGCGCAGAAAAATTAAGGTACGGCTGGAAAGATGGTCTCCTCACAATATCGAAGATGCTGGTGGGACAATTACTGCATATTGGAAAAGAGACGATTTTGAACGAGCCGTCCTTGCGATTACAGATACCGATCGAATGCTTGATTCCATTAGGAATGAGCGACTAATACCAAAGATCGTTGAGGAAGTCCTCGGCATTAGCGCGCAAGAACGTAGGCGGTGGACTAAGGACGGCCGACTCCCAAAATCTGGCACCGGGCAATTTAAGAAGGGTCGGCAAGTGTTTCAGTTTTATCTTCACCCCGCAGAGGAAATTGCGAAACTTGCTGCAAATCCAAAGATCATTGCTGAGTGGCGTAAGGCGGA
>CAVZVP010000012.1:0-79007 GCA_963778745.1 uncultured Alphaproteobacteria bacterium
TCCAGATGATTCGCGTCATCTCGTCGCCGTCCATTTCGACGACCGGATTCTGGACTTTGATCTTCGCCATTTCAGGGAACCACCTTTCGAGCCGACGTTGGCGCGATCGTTGGATCGACCCGACATTCGACGCGCGCTCAATTAAGACGCAGCCCAGCAGCCGCGACGCGGCCTATAGCACGAAGGGCCAATTGAAGAAGTAACCCTCAGCATCGGACGCTTCTGAGTATGCCTCGTCAACGACGTTGGTTGAGCGGCCGGCACACCTGTTCACAAAACTGTTATTGCGACCTATCGCGCTCTTCGCCTCCCTCAATGGGAAATTGGTCGCAACCGCGCTAAATTCAGGGCGTCTCGCGCCTGTTGCCGTCCTATCGGCGGAGCAACTGCACGGTCGCCAGGAGGAATTTACATGACCACCGTCGTACTCAACCGCCGCAACCTCCTCGCCGCTGGCGGCTCCGTCCTGGCAACCGGGGTTTCCGGGCTCCTGTTGCCCGCCCGCGCGCAAGGCCTCGCACCGACCCCTTCGATGTCGGGCGGGTCCAACAACTACCGCAAGGGCGCGCCGATCGTGGATCGGATCGGCAAGGGTGGCTTCTGGATGAGTGGCACCGTACGCCGCGCAGGCGACGGGGCTCCGCTTGCCGGGCAGCGCATCCAGATTTGGGCGCACACGACCGAAGGGCAGGAGCACGAGCCGCAGAGTCATGGGGCCACGCTCACCGACAAGGACGGCATGTTCCGTCTCGAGATGCCGCAGATTATTCCCATCTTTGGCCAACCGCATGGTCACCTCGCCTATGACAGCGGTGAATTCAAAACCGTCTTTCTGCGTCCCGTGATGCGGAGCGCAAAAGAGAAGAGCCTGGAGGCGCACTTCGTCCTTCAGCCGGCCTGACCGAGTTGGGAACAAAGGAATGAGATTGGCCCGGGTGACCCTGATCTGGGCCGCCCTTGCAGCCGCCATTTGCGTGCCGATCGCCGCTGCAGCGGCGAGCCCGCTGCTCGAATGGCGCGGTCCGGTCTACATACTGGCCGGATTCGCAGGGATTATCGCACTGGGTCTCATGCTCGTTCAGCCTTTGCTGATTGGCGGATACTTGCCGGGACTGTCGGCTTATCGCGGGCGGCGTGCACATCACTGGATCGGAGGCGCGCTGGTCGTGGCGGTGGTGGTCCACGTCGGGGGCCTTTGGATCACCAGTCCGCCGGACATGATCGACGCCCTTCTCTTCACATCGCCGACGCCGTTCTCCCCCTTCGGTGTGATCGCCATGTGGGCGATCTTCGCCGTCGCGCTTTTGGCCGCACTCCGCCGGCGATTGGGACTGGACCGCGAACGTGGCGCATCGCTCATATGTCCCTCGCGGTGGTCATCGTCGTAGGGAGTGTGGTCCATGGCATGCTGATCGAGGGGACGATGGAGACGATGTCGAAGGCGGCCCTTTGCGCGCTGGTCCTCGCGGCGACCATAAAAGTCATGGCTGACCTGCGGGTGTGGAGAAAGCGAGCGACGTCGCGCGGAGAGAGCGCTGCGCCGCAATGACATGCCCTAGGTTAGGGCGAAAAAGGTCGGCGTTGCTGCCGCAAACGAGAAACCGCTCGATGAGTTCGTCATCGAGCGGGTCCTTAGTCTCTAGATGAATCCTTAGTCTCTAAATGAAGACGTCAGAGCGCGGCGATCGCGGCGTTCAGCGTGGCGCTCGGCCGCATCGCGGCCGATGCCTTGGCAGAATCGGGCAGCGTAATAACCGCCGATGTCGACCGGCTTGCCTTGCGCGCCGATCAGCTCGGCATTGATCTTGGCCTCGTTTTTGGCGAGCGTCTCGGCCAGCGGCTTGAAGCGAGCTTGCAGCTTCGCGTCCTTGGTCTGCGCGGCCAGCGCCTGAGCCCAGTAGAGGGCGAGGTAGAAATGGCTGCCACGATTGTCGATTTCGCCGACCTTGCGCGCAGGATTGCGGTTGAACTCGAGGAACTTGCCGATGGCCGTGTCGAGCGCCTCGGCGAGAACCTGCGCCTTGGCGTTCTTGTAGGTCTGCGCCAGATGTTCGAGCGACGCGCCGAGGGCGAGGAACTCGCCGAGCAAATCCCAACGCAGATAACCCTCTTCCTGGAACTGCTGCACGTGCTTGGGCGCCGAGCCGCCGGCGCCGGTCTCGAAAAGACCGCCGCCCGCCAACAGCGGAACTATCGACAGCATCTTGGACGAGGTGCCGAGCTCCATGATCGGGAACAGGTCGGTCAGATAGTCGCGCAGCACGTTGCCGGTGACGGAGATCGTGTCCTGTCCCTTGCGAATGCGCTCGAGCGAAAACTTGATCGCTTCGACCGGCGCCAGAATGCGGATGTCGAGGCCCGTGGTGTCTAGATCCTTCAGGTACCTCTCGACTTTGGCGATGACCAGCGCGTCATGCGCGCGCTTGGCGTCAAGCCAGAACACCGCCGGGGTGCCGGTGAGGCGCGCGCGGCGCACGCCGAGCTTGACCCAGTCCTGGATCGGCGCATCCTTGGCCTCGCACATGCGGAAGATGTCGCCGGTCTCGACCGGACGCTCCAGCAGCACCTTGCCGTCATCGGCGACGACGCGGACCGTTCCGTTCGTGGGAATTTCGAACGTCTTGTCGTGCGAGCCGTATTCCTCGGCCTTCTGCGCCATCAACCCCACGTTTGGAACGGAGCCCATGGTCTTGGGGTCGAACGCGCCGTGCGCCTTACAGTCCTCGATGGCCGCCTGATATAGCGTCGCGTAGGCGCGATCCGGGATCACGGCCTTGACGTCGTGCAGCTTGCCATCGGCGCCCCACATGCGGCCGGATTCGCGGATCATCGCCGGCATCGAAGCGTCAACGATCACGTCGCTGGGCACGTGCAGGCACGTGATGCCCTTGTCGGAATTGACCATGGCGAGGCCCGGCCGTTTCGCGTACTCGGCCGCGATGTCGGCCTTGATCGCTTCTTTTTCGCCTGCCGGCAACGTTTCGATCTTCGTCAGCAGATCGCCGAAGCCGTTGTTGAGATTGACGCCGAGACGCTTCAGCGTGGCGGCGTGCTTCTCGATCACATCGGCGAAGAAGACGGAAACGACATGGCCGAACACGATGGGATCGGCGATCTTCATCATAGTCGCCTTCACGTGCAGCGAGAACAGTACGCCTTCCTTCTTGGCGGCGTCGATCTGCTCGGCAAAGAAAGCGCGTAGCGCCTTGCGGCTCATCACTGCCGCGTCGATGATCTCGCCGGCGTCAAGCGACGTCTTCGCCTTCAGCACCGTGACGGCGCCGCCGGCGCCGACCAGCTCGATGCGGGCGTTGGTCGCCGCCGCGACGGTGGTCGCGATTTCCGAGCCGTAGTAATCGCCGCCCGACATGTACGCCACATGCGATTTGGAGTCAGTGCTCCAGGCGCCCATCTTGTGCGGATTGTTGCGGGCGTATTGTTTGACGGCGCCGGCGGCGCGGCGGTCGGAATTGCCCTCGCGCAACACGGGGTTGACGGCGCTGCCGAGAACCTTGCCGTAGCGAGCCTTGATATCCTTCTCGGTTTCCGCCGTGGCGTTGTCCGGATAGTCCGGAACGTTATAGCCCTTGCCTTGCAGTTCCTTGATCGCGGCCTTGAGCTGCGGGATTGAGGCGGAAATGTTGGGCAGTTTGATGATGTTGGCCTCGGGCCTCATCGCGAGCGCGCCGAGTTCGGCGAGTTCGTCGTTGATTCGTTGCGCCGGGGTGAGCTTCTCGGGGAAATTGGCGAGGATGCGACCGGCCAACGAGATGTCCTTCAGCTTCACGGACACACCCGCCGCGCCCACGAAGGCTTTGACGATCGGCAGCAGGGAATAAGTCGCGAGCGCCGGGGCTTCATCGACCTTTGTCCACACGATTTCGAGATCTGACATGCTTGCACCTTTGGCCGCCGTACTTGTTTGGACCGAGCGGAAACTGGACATTGATGGGCGCGGGGGTATGGCCTCAAATGAATTGTTTTCGGCGCGGATACCGCCAACCGGGAATCCGACGGACGGGGAGTTCGGCGCGTGCCCTATAGCATCCGCACTCGGCTGGTGAAAGCCTTGTTAGCAGGTGCGAGATAGCCGCCAGCGGGCCAAAATCGCGGTTTTCCAAAGCTTCAGGAGCGGCAGGGTGATAGGGGCTGCATTGTTTAAGATTAAACGGATAATGGACTAAAGCAGTGTGGCAATACCGCCCGCAGGGAGGGCATTGATGCCGGGCGCCGGCACCGACAAGACCAAACGCTGGATCGAGCAGCCGGCGCCGATCGTCATCCTGGTCGAGCCGCAGATGGGCGAGAACATCGGCGCGGCGGCGCGCGCCATGGCGAATTTCGGGCTGTCGCGGCTCCGCCTGGTCAAGCCGGTGCAAGGCTGGCCGAACCATAAGGCGCGCGTGATGGCAGCCGGCGCCGACCGCGTGCTCGACGGCGCGCAGCATTACGACAGCCTGGCCGAGGCGATCAGCGATTGCACTTTTGTACTAGCCGCGACCGCGCGCAATCACGATCAGGCCAAGCCTGTGGTCGGGGCCGCGCAGGCGGCGGCTGAGGCGGCGCCGCGGGTGGCGGCGGGCGAAAACGTTGCCATCGTGTTTGGGCGCGAGCGCAATGGGCTCGAAAACCACGAAGTCGCGCGCGCCGATCGCATCTTGACGCTGCCGGTCAATCCGGCCTTCGCCTCGCTCAATTTGGCGCAAGCCGTGGTGGTCGTCGGTTACGAATGGTTCAAGCTGGCGGGCGGCGATCTGCCGTTCGTAGCCCCGGAGAAATCGCCGCCGGCAGCCAAGCAGCAACTCGACGCATTCTTTGCCGACTTGGAACGCGAACTCGACAAGGTCGAATTTTTCCGGCCCGAGGAAAAGCGCGGCACCATGGGCGTCAATCTGCGCAATATTTTCCAGCGCATGGCGCCCTCGCAACAAGACGTGCGCACCTTGCACGGCGTGGTCGCCGCGCTCGTGCAGGGACGCAAAGGGCCGGCGCGCGGCGGCGTGCTCGATGGTGCCGGCGCGCAAAAGCTGCGCGATCTCTTGGCCGAGCATGGTGCCGGCCGCGCGCCCTCCGAGCGCACGCCGTTGCGCGGTCTGCCGCGGCTGCTGCGGAGGAATCCGACCGACGCCGAGCGCGTGTTGTGGCACGCGCTGGTCAACGACCGCCGCTTCGCCGGCCGCGGCTTCAAGCGGCAGGTGCCGATCGGCCCGCACATCGCGGATTTCGTCTCGTTCCCGCTCAAATGCGTCATCGATCTCAAGCCGGCGGCGGAGGATGACGCCGCCGCAGCGCTGCGCGCCGACAAGCGCGCGTGGCTGGAAGCGCACGATTATCGGGTGGTCGAGGTGAAGGCGGCGGACGCGGAGCGCGACGTGGCGGGCATTCTTAATGAGCTGGCGGTTTCAGCCGTTTAACGCCTTCATGTGCGGGGCGAGACCCTCGCGTAGAAAGCCGTGGTCGCTGCCGACGGCGATAAAACGGAACCCGCGCTTGGCCATGGCCAAGCCGCGCTCGGCGTCGCGGCAGTAGATGCCGGGTATCTTGCCGGCTTTCTTGGCCGCCGCGCAAATCTGGTCGATAGCGCGCTCGACTTCCGGAGCCTGCACGTTCTGCGCCGTGCCGGCAGAGAGCGCGGTCGACAGATCGTAAGGGCCGATGAACAGCGCGTCGATGCCGGGGGTGGCGGCAATCGCATCCACATTAGCGAGCGCGGCCGGCGTCTCGATCATGGCGAGCGTCAGCGTGCCTTCGTTGGCCTCATGCAAATAGTCCACCGGGCTGGTGCGGCCTTGCAGCGGCATGGCGCGGATAGGACCCCAGCTGCGCTCTCCGAGCGGCGGATATTTCGCCGCCGAAACGAAGGCCTTTGCGTCGCGCTCATTATTGATCATTGGAGAAATGATCGCTTCGGCTCCGCAATCGAGCGCCCGGCTTGCGGACGCAAAATCGCCGAGCGGCACGCGCACGACCGGGCTCGCGCCAGCATGACAGATTGCTCCGATCGCGGCGACGACCCCGGCGAAGTCCCAGAGACCGTGCTGCTGGTCGATGTTGACGGCGGAAAAGCCTTCGCGCGCGACCGTCTCGGCAACGATGGGCGAGCCAAGCGCGCACCAGCCGCAATAAACGGTTTCGCCGGCCCGCAGCCGCCGGGCGAGGGAAAAGGCGGTCACCTCAGCCGCTCGCCTTGATTTGGGCGATTGCCTGCGCCATCAGCTCGTCCATGGTGTGGCGGATGTCCTGGTCGGTGAGCGCCACATTTTTGCTATCGAAGTCCTTGCGGATTTTCTTAAATATGTCGTGGTCGGCCTCGAATTCGGCCATCACGACCTCCTTGGCGTAGGTTTCCGCTGGCGCGCCGGTAAGGCCCATCTTCCCGGCCGCCCACATTCCAAGCATTTTGTTGCGCCGCGCGCTCGCCTTGAAGCGGAGCTCCTCGTCGTGCGCGAACTTATTCTCGAAGCCTTCCTCGCGCTTGTCGAATGTCGTGGTCATGCCGCCCTCGTTGGTACACACAGATAGCTACCTGCCGCCTTGCATATCGCTGTGGCAGCGTCAAGGCAACAAGCGGCAGTGCTGTTGACGCGTAATTGCCAAGTGGAAAACGTCTTGCACCCGCGATTGTGCTGCCCCGAGCGATCGGCTAGCTTGACCTTGTGCCCGGATCGTTTTAGCGCATTTGCAATTGTCCGGTCCCGCCGCCGCGGATCTAGTGACGTCACTGATAGGAGCCACGGCATCCGATGGACTTTCAAAACCCACGGTACACCCCGATGAGTCGCCGCCGCCGCATTTATGAGGGCAAGGCGAAGATCCTCTATGAAGGCCCCGAGCCGGGCACGCTGATTCAGCACTTCAAGGACGACGCGACTGCCTTCAACGCCAAGAAACACGAGGTGATTGAAGGCAAAGGCGTGCTCAACAACCGGATCTCCGAATACGTATTCCAGCACCTCAACGATATCGGAGTTCCCACCCATTTCATCCGCCGACTCAACATGCGCGAGCAGTTGATCCGCGAGGTGGAGATCATCCCGCTCGAGGTGGTGGTGCGCAATGTCGCCGCCGGCTCGCTGGCGACCCGGCTCGGCATCGACGAGGGCACCCAGCTGCCGCGCTCGATCATCGAGTTTTATTACAAGAACGACGCGCTCAACGATCCGATGGTATCGGAAGAGCACATCACCGCCTTCGGCTGGGCGTCCCCGCAGGAAATCGACGACATCATGGCGCTGGCCATCCGCGTCAACGACTTCCTCTCCGGCCTGTTCCTCGGCGTCGGTATCCGGCTGGTCGACTTCAAGATGGAAGCCGGCCGGTTGTGGGAAAACGACGTGATGCGCATCGTCGTGGCCGACGAGATTTCGCCCGACAGCTGCCGGCTGTGGGACATCAAGACCAATAACAAGCTGGACAAAGACCGTTTCCGCCGCGATCTCGGCGGGCTCTTGGAGGCCTATACTGAGGTCGCCAAGAGGCTGGGCATCATGAACGAGGGGGAACCGCCGCGCGGCGCTGGCCCAGTTCTGGTCAAGGGCTAAATATTCGCCGGTTTGGCCATTTTGGCCGTGAATTACCCCAAGCCCGGTCTTGTGCCGGGCTTTGGCGTCTCTAGGTTACAAATCATGAAAGCCCGCATCACCGTCACCTTGAAAACCGGCATTCTCGACCCGCAAGGCAAGGCGATCGAGGGCGCGCTGCGCTCGCTCGGCGTCGTCGGGGTCGCCAGCGTGCGCCAGGGCAAGGTTTTCGACATCGAAATCGAGGGTTCCGACCGCGCCCAGGCCGAATTGGCACTCAAGCAAGCCGCCGACAAGCTCTTGGCCAATACGGTGATCGAGAATTACCGGGTCGAGGTGGTGGGGTGAAAGCCGCCGTCGTCGTCTTCCCTGGCATCAATCGCGAACGCGATATGGCGCGCACGCTGGCGCTCGTCTCCGGGCACGTGCCGGCGATGGTGTGGCATGCGGACACCGCGCTGCCGGCCGGCACTGACCTGGTGGTGATCCCCGGCGGCTTCTCCTATGGCGACTACCTGCGCTGCGGGGCGATTGCCGCCCGCGCGCCGATCATGGACGCGGTGCGCCGCCATGCTGAAAAGGGCGGGCTGGTGCTGGCGGTATGCAACGGATTCCAAATCGCTTGCGAAGCGGGGTTGCTGCCGGGCGTATTGATGCGCAATGCGCGGCTGCGGTTCATTTGCCGCGACATCTACTTAAAGGTCGAGCGCTCCGACACGCCATTTACCCGCGGTTACAACGCGGGGCAGGTGATTCGCGTGCCGACCGCCCACGGCGAAGGCAATTACGTCGCCGATACCGATACGATCAGTCGGCTGGAAGGCGAGGGGCGGGTTCTGTTTCGCTATTGCTCGCCGGATGGTGCACGCGATCCGGCCTTCAACGTCAACGGCTCGATCAACGCCATCGCCGGCATCGTCAACGAACGCGGCAACGTGCTCGGCATGATGCCGCACCCGGAGAACCACGTGGAATCGGCGCTCGGCGTCACCGACGGGCGCGGGCTGTTCGCCGGGCTGGTCGAGGCGCTGGATCAGGCGGCCTAGAGTGATCCCGAACGAACCCAAAATCACCCCGGAACTGGCCGCCGAACACGGCCTCAAACCGGACGAATACCAGCGCGTGCTAGACCTGATCGGGCGCGAGCCGTCGCTCACCGAGCTCGGTATTTTTTCGGCGATGTGGAACGAGCACTGCTCGTACAAATCCTCCAAGGTCCATCTGCGCACGCTGCCGACCAAAGGTCCCTGGGTGATCCAGGGGCCGGGCGAGAATGCCGGCGTCATCGACATAGGCGACGGGCTGGCTTGCGTGTTCAAGATGGAGAGCCACAACCACCCGAGCTATATCGAGCCCTATCAGGGCGCCGCCACCGGCGTCGGCGGCATCCTGCGCGACGTGTTCACTATGGGCGCGCGGCCAATCGCCTGCCTCAATGCACTTTCGTTCGGCGATCCCAAGCATCCCAAGACCCGCCATCTGGTGTCCGGCGTGGTCGCCGGCATCGGCGGCTACGGCAATTCATTCGGCGTGCCGACCGTGGGCGGCTCGGTGCGCTTTCATTCGCGCTATGACGGCAACAATCTGGTCAACGCCATGGCGGTGGGTATCGCCGAGAAGGACAAGATTTTCTACGCGGCCGCCTCCGGCGTCGGCATGCCGATCGTTTATCTCGGCTCCAAGACCGGCCGCGACGGCATCCACGGCGCCTCGATGGCCTCGGCGGAATTCGGCGAGGACTCGGAAGCCAAGCGCCCGACCGTGCAGGTCGGCGATCCGTTCTCGGAAAAACTCTTGCTCGAGGCCTGTCTCGAGATCATGCACAAAGGCTGCGTCATCGCCATCCAGGACATGGGCGCGGCGGGCCTCACCTGCTCGGCGGTGGAGATGGGCGCCAAAGGCGATCTCGGGGTGACGCTCGATCTCGACAAGGTGCCGTGCCGCGAAACTGGCATGAGCGCCTACGAGATGATGCTGTCGGAGAGCCAGGAGCGCATGCTCATGGTGCTCAAGCCGGAGAAAGAACAGGAAGCCGAGGCGATCTTCCGCAAATGGGGGCTCGATTTTGCGATCGTCGGCGAGACCACGCCGTCAAAACGCTTCATCGTGCGTCACGGCGGCGACGTGATGGCCGATCTGCCGATCAAGGAACTCGGCGACCAGGCGCCCGAGTACAAGCGGGCCTTCGTCAACGCGGCCAAGCCCGCCGTCATCGATGCGGAGGAGGTCAAGGCGCCGATGGGCGTCGCCGACGCGCTGGAAAAACTCATCGGCACGCCGGATCTGTGCTCCAAGCGATGGGTTTGGGAGCAATACGACCACATCATTCTCGGCAACACCGTGCAGCGGCCGGGCGGCGACGCTGCGGTGGTGCGCGTCGAGAACGGGCCAAAGGGGCTGGCGTTCACCACCGACGTGACGCCGCGCTATTGCGAGGCCGATCCGTTCGAGGGCGGCAAGCAGGCGGTGGCCGAATGCTGGCGCAATCTGACGGCGGTGGGCGCAACGCCGCTCGCGGTCACCGACAATCTCAATTTCGGCAATCCGGAACGGCCGGACATCATGGGCCAGTTCGTCGGCTGCATCCGCGGCATCGCGGAAGCCTGCAAGGTTTTGGCGTTTCCAGTCGTGTCCGGCAACGTGTCGCTTTACAACGAGACCAACGGCAGGGCGATTTTGCCGACGCCCTCGATCGGCGGCGTTGGGCTGATCGACGATTTCACCAAGTCGGCCTCGCTCGCCTTCAAGCGCGAAGCCGAAGCGATCCTGCTGGTCGGCGAAACCACCGGCTGGCTCGGCCAGTCGATGTATCTGCGAGAGCTGTGCGGGCGGGAAGAGGGCGCGCCACCGCCGGTCGACCTGATCGAGGAACGCGAGAACGGCGACTTCGTCCGCGCGCTGATCCTCGACGGCGCCGCAAGCGCCGCGCACGATCTCTCCGACGGCGGCTTGGCCGTTGCGCTTGCCGAAATGACGATGGCGTTTGGCATCGGGGCGAAGCTCGACGCTGCGCCCGACGATATCCCGGCGCATGCCTATTGGTTCGGCGAGGACCAGGCGCGCTATTTGGTCACCGTGCCGGCGGCGCAGGTTAAGGCGGTGCTCGCGCGCGCCCAGGCGGCGAGCGTGCCGGTGTGGGCAATTGGGACAACGGGCGGCGATGCATTGACGCTACCGGGCGAGCGCCCCATCCTGGTCACGATTTTGCGCGAGCGTTTCGAAGGCTGGCTGCCGGCCTACATGGCGGGCGAGCTGCCGCAAGCGTAAATCGGGGGAGTGGCCGACCATGGCAATGGATGCCGGCGAGATTGAACGGCTGATCAAGGTGCGCATTCCGGACGCGCAGGTGACGATCCGCGATCTGGCCGGCGACGGCGATCACTATGCCGCTACGGTGATTTCCGCCTCGTTCAAGGGCAAGTCGCGGGTGCAGCAGCATCAGCTGGTCTATGAGGCGCTCAAGACCCAGATGGGCGGCGTGCTGCACGCGCTCGCCTTGCAGACGGCCACTCCCGAGGCCTGATGCCAAGCAACGGGGTCAAGATTTTATCCCCGCTTGGCGCCATCAAGCCGACCGGCACCTGGAGCCTAGGCGCGCGCGCCGGGGATTTCGTTTTCGTCGCCGGCATGCGCGGGATCGACCCGGCAACCGACACGCTCGTCGCCGGGCCAGAACAACGTATCAGACAAGCATTTCAGACCATGCTGGTCATCGCCAATTCTGAAGGTGCTAGCCTCAAGAATTGCGTTCGTCTGAGCGTGTTCGTGACCGACATGGCCGCGCTTCGCCCGCTGGTGAACAAGGTTCAGGAGCAGCTTTGGGCAGGTCTGCCCTATCCGCCGCGCACCATCGTGGAGGTCGCAAAACTCAATCAGGACGATATTTTTGAGGTGGAAGGCACCTTTTACGCCCCGAAAACAACGTGATTTGCGGCCAAATCCTCTTGGGGTAGCGGGCGCATCTTTGCTACATATATCGCGAAGCGAAGCGGTATCGCCGCCGCTCAAAAGGACTGAAATCTCATGGGCATCGAGCAATTCATCGACAATGAAGTGAAGGCAAACGACGTGGTGCTGTTTATGAAGGGCACGCCGCAGTTTCCGCAATGCGGGTTTTCCGGGCAGGTGGTGCAGATCCTCGACCACCTAGGCGTCGCCTACAAAGGCCTCAACGTGCTCAATTCCGCCGAGCTGCGCGACGGCATCAAGGCCTATTCCAACTGGCCGACCATTCCGCAGCTCTACGTGAAAGGCGAGTTCGTCGGCGGCTGCGACATCGTGCGCGAGATGTTCCAGGCTGGCGAATTGCAGCAGGCGCTCAAAGACAGGGGCGTCGCGGTGAAGGCCGGCAGCGCGGCCTGATCGGTTCGGCGCCGTCCCGGTTGCGGCGGCGCTTCGGGGGCGATGTGGTTATTGCCGTCTTGGTCGTTGCGACGATCATCGATCTTGCGCTCGACGCGCTAATGATCGGCGTGTCTGGATTCTTTTGGCTCGGGACCCGAAAGCGCACACGGAGGCACCTTGATGGCCGCGGCCTATACAGCAGGGGCGCCGGATTTATCCTCCATCGACGCGGAAAGACCGGCATCGGCGTGCTGGTAGCCTGGCTGCCGCCGGCGGGCGCGCTATTGGCCCTCGCCATTCCGGCGCCTTACTGACGCCGCCTTAAATGAAAAGCCCCCGCCTTTTGGGCAGGGGCCTCGGATTTTCGTCGCGACTGTCGGGGCGAAGCGCCGGATCAGCGCGAATAATATTCGACCACCAAATGCGGTTCCATCTGTACCGGATAGGGTACATCGGTGAACACCGGGATACGCGAAAGCTTGGCCGTCAACTTGGCGGCGTCGACCTCGATGTAGTCAGGCACGTCACGCTCGGACAAAGCCTGCGCTTCCAGCACCAGATTCATCTGCTTCGACTTCTCCTTGATCTCGACCAGGTCGCCGACTTTGACCCGGTAGCTCGAGATGTTCACCCGCTTGCCGTTCACCTTGACGTGGCCGTGGTTCACGAATTGGCGGGCGGCAAACACGGTCGGCACGAATTTTGCGCGGTAGACGATGGCGTCGAGTCGGCGTTCCAACAGGCCGATCATGTGGGCGCCGCTGTCGCCCTTCATGCGGATCGCCTCGTCATAAATGCCGCGGAATTGCCGCTCGGAAATGTTGCCGTAATAGCCGCGCAGCTTCTGCTTGGCCTTGAGTTGCACGCCGTAGTCGGAAAGCTTGCTCTTGCGGCGCTGGCCGTGCTGGCCGGGGCCGTATTCGCGGCGGTTCACCGGGCTTTTCGGGCGGCCCCAGATGTTCTGGCCCATCCGGCGGTCGAGCTTATACTTGGATTCATGGCGCTTGGTCATTCGCGTCCTCGAAGTTTTGCTGTTGTTGGTTGAGGATCGCGCCCTCCTTTGCCCCGGGAGACCCCGGGACCGACAGGAAAAGCCTCGAAAGCGCAAGGCCTTACCACGGGTCGCGAAACGTCCGACGGATCTGAAAACCCGCCGGAAGCCGGGTATTTAGGGGCTGCAGGCGCGGGTGTCAAACTGGCCGGCCGGTGCTACCGAAGCCCATGACTGAGTTTCTCGCGCAGGGTTCGATTGCCGCCTTTCTCCAGGTCATCATGATCGACCTGGTGCTGGCGGGCGACAATGCGGTCGTGATCGGCCTGGCGGCGGCCGGCTTGCCCAAAGAGCGGCGCGCGCGCGCGATTCTAGTTGGGATCGTCGCTGCGACCGTGCTGCGCATTTTATTCGCGAGCATCGCCATTAAGCTGCTGGCGATCGTCGGGCTGCTGCTTGCCGGCGGTGTGTTGCTGTTGTGGGTCTGCTGGAAGATGTGGCGCGAATTACGCGGGCCTGACCAGCATGACACCGAGGCGGCGCTCGTCGGCGGAAGTGCCCATGTCCCGCGCAAGACCTTCGCGCAGGCGGCCTGGCAGATCGTGGTGGCGGATATCTCGATGTCGCTCGACAACGTGCTGGCGGTGGCGGGGGCCGCGCGCGATCACCCGGTTGCGCTGGTGTTCGGGCTCGGCCTGTCGATCGTGCTGATGGGGTTAGCGGCCAGCGTCATTGCACGCTTGCTCAACCGGCAGCGCTGGATTGCGTATGTCGGTCTGGCGATCATTCTCTACGTCGCTGGCGACATGATCTGGCGCGGTGGCCACGAAGTGTGGCCGCATGCGTTCGGCTAAAACCCGTAGTCCTTCAGGGTGGCGGCGAGGATGGGCGAGGGCGGCCGGCCGGACGTGAACACGATGCGCGGCGGCGGAGGTGCCGCGCGGGGGGGCCACTCGCGCAGCAGATCGGCGACACGGCGCGCGATCGCCGGCGCCGGATCGAGCCAGTCGACCGGCCAGGGAGCGACGGCCCTGAAGCGATCGGTCAGCAGCGGATAATGGGTGCAGGCCAGCACCACCGTATCGGTGCGGCGCCCGTCGGCATCCACGAAGCAGCCCGCGATCTCCGCTTTGATTGCGGCATCAGGTACGGCTGAGCCAGCCAGCTCGTCTTCGGCGAAGGTCGCGAGATGCGACGAGCCGACCAGCGCGACATCGCAGCCGGCGGCGAATTCGCGGATCAGCGCGCGGGTATATTCGCGCGAGACGGTTGCTAACGTACCCAGCACCGCAACGCGCTTGGTCTTCGACTGCGCGCAGGCCGGCTTGATCGCCGGCACGGTGCCGACGAAGGGCACGGAAAAGCGCGCGCGCAGCTCGGCGAGCGCCAGCGTGGAGGCGGTGTTGCAGGCCACCACCACCAGATCGGGCGCATGCTCCGCGATCGCCTTGCCGATTACGTCGACGATGCGCGCGATCAACACTGTTTCCGACTGGTTGCCGTACGGGAAGCCGGCGTCGTCCACGACGTAGACATAGGTCGCGTCGGGCCGCGCAGTGTCCACCTCGCGGTAGACGGTGAGCCCGCCGACGCCGGAATCGAAGATGAGGATGGTCGGGGAAGCGCTCGATGACATGGCATGCGTTGCGTGTGGATTCGGCATCGGGTGAGCAAGCTAAGGCATGACATCGCGCCTGGAAACAATGGGTGTCGGGAGTGACAATCGCGATATTGCTATTGAAGGTTGTAGAAATAGTGGCCACACTCCCCACCGGAACAAGGGTTACAGGGGGGTAAGCCTTGGACAAAAACATCGTTCTTTTCTCGGACGGGACGGGCAACAGCTCGGCGAGCCCATTCAAGACAAACGTCTGGCGGCTCTACCAGGCGATCGACATCGAGCCGCCGACCAATCCCAATGATCGACAGCAAATCGTCTATTACGACAACGGCGTCGGTACCGAGAACTTCAAGCCGCTGGCCGCGCTCGGCGGCGCACTCGGCATTGGCGTTTGGCAGAACGTCAAAGACCTCTACACCTTCGTCTGCCGCAACTACGATTTGGACGATCAGATCTATGGCTTCGGTTTTAGCCGTGGCGCCTTCACCATCCGTCTGCTGATGGGACTAATCGGCAAGTGCGGGCTTCTCAAAGCGGATAGCGAGGCCGAACTGGTCCGATGCGTGCAGATGGCCTACGAAGCGTATCGCCGCGATTTCCTGATCCGCGCGTCGAAGCAGCGTGGCATGATCTACCATCATTTCGGTTGGCTTCTTCGTCCGCCGAAATACTTGGAATACGAGGAAGGCAAGCTAACAGCCACAATCGATTTGGATTTGGGTGAGGCGAATTGCCAGCAGGTGTTCGCGGACATTCGCTTTGTCGGCGTGTGGGACACGGTCGATGCCTACGGGATGCCGGTCGACGAGCTCAAGCTTGCGATCGACGAATGGGTCTGGCCGATGAGCTTTGCCGACCGCGATCCGTCAGATCGGCTGCTGACGATCCGTCACGCGCTGTCGCTCGACGACGAGCGGCCGACGTTCCGGCCGGTGCTGTGGAACGAAGTGATCAAGGATAAGGACTACCAGGAGGATAAAACGAAGCGGGAAATTCTCAAGCCGGATCGGATCCAGCAGGTCTGGTTCGCGGGCGTGCACGCCAATGTCGGCGGTGGCTATCCGGATGACGGCCTGGCTTTTACGACACTCAAATGGATGATGGACGAGGCGGAGGCGTGTGGACTCCGCTACGACAAGTTGACACGCGATGAGATGGCCGCGCGTGCCAATCCCGATGGCGAGCAATACGATTCACGCGCCGGCATTGCCGGCTATTACCGCTATGGGCCGCGCAACGTCGCCGCGTTGTGCGCGGACAAGTATCATGGTGTCAACGTGCCGATCGTGCACGTTCACCCTGCCGCCTTCGAGCGCATTGCGGCATGGCGGCGTGACTATGAGCCGGTGAGCCTTGGCGCTCCGTTCAGCGTCGCCGGCGCGGCAAAGCCGGCGGCCGATTCGACGGCGATGGAAAACGCTTGGGACATGGTGTGGTGGCGCCGTCTCGCCTATTTCACGACGCTGGCACTGACCGCGTTCGTGGGTCTGTTCGCGCTTCGTCTCGTGTTCGCGTGGCCGGAGTGCATCCTGACGGCCACCGAAGCGTGGCTTGGATGGGTGTGGTCGTTAGTCACTGCTGCTCTTGGTGCGACCGTGACAGGATGGATCGGTAACGCGTGGAACTGGCTGCTTGACCATCTCGGCTCGGTGCTGCCGGACTGGGCCAGCCCGACGGTGCCGTCGTTTTGGAAATATCCTTTGAGTGGGATCGTCTCGCTTGCGCTTCTGGCATGGGCCTTCTTCTTCTGGTCGAAAAAATTGGAGCAGCGGATTGAAGACCTCGCCGAATGGGCCTGGGCCGGCCACAAGCGGTTGGCTGCGGCCGCCCAGCCAAAAACGGATTGGCACAACGTCGTGGCCCGCGCGCTGCGGCCTGTCACGGCGTTCCTCTATCGCTGGCTCTGGCGCGGGGTTTTTGTGCCGGTGCTCGGCATCGGACTGGGGCTCGCAGCGCTGATGATACTGTCGCCGTACTGGATTTGGCGCACGCTCTGCCGCCGGCCGTGGATGGCTTAGGGGAAGGTCACTACGCCTTACCGAACACCCGCTTGAAGATCGTATCGACGTGCTTGAAATGGTGGTCGAGGTCGAAATTGGCCTCGAGCTCCTTGTCGCTTAGTCTCGTGCGCACATCCTTGTCGGCCTTGAGCAGCGCTAGGAAATCCCTTTCGCCGCCCCACACTTTCATGGCGTTGCGCTGCACGAGCGCGTAGGCGTCCTCGCGCGGCACGCCCTTCTGCGTCAGAGCGATCAGCACACGCTGCGAATGGATCAGCCCGCCGAGCTTGTCGAGATTTTTCTGCATGGTGGCCGGATAGACTACGAGTTTGTCGATGATGCCGGCGAGCCGCGCCAACGCGAAGTCGAGCGTCACTGTCGCATCCGGTCCGATCATGCGCTCGACGCTTGAATGCGAAATGTCGCGCTCGTGCCAGAGCGCCACGTTCTCCATAGCGGGCAGGGCGTAAGCGCGCACCATGCGGGCGAGGCCGGTGAGATTTTCCGACAGCACCGGGTTGCGTTTGTGCGGCATGGCCGAGGAGCCCTTCTGCTTCTCGGAGAAGAACTCTTCGGCTTCGAGTACTTCGGTGCGCTGAAGGTGTCGGATTTCAGTGGCGAGGCGCTCGATGGAAGAGGCGACCACCGCGAGCGTCGCGAAATACATGGCGTGACGGTCGCGCGGGATGATCTGGGTCGAGACCGGCTCGACGCTAAGCCCCATCGCCTTCGCCACATGCTCTTCGACGTGCGGATCGACCTGCGCGAAAGTACCGACCGCACCGGAAATCGCGCAGGTGGCGACTTCCTTGCGTGCGGCCACAAGTCGTTCGCGCGCGCGCGCGAATTCGGCATAGGCATAAGCGAGCTTGAGCCCGAAGGTGGTCGGTTCGGCATGGATGCCGTGCGAGCGGCCGACGGTCGGCGTCAGTTTGTGCTCGAAGGCGCGGCGCTTGAGCGCGGCGAGCAGCGCATCCGTATCGGCGATCAGGATATCGGCGGCGCGCACCAGTTGCACGTTGAAGCAGGTGTCGAGCACGTCGGAAGACGTCATGCCGGAATGTACGAAGCGCGCTTCCGGCCCGACGATTTCGGACAGATGCGTCAGGAAGGCGATGACGTCGTGCTTGACCTCGGCCTCGATGGCGTCGATGCGCGCCACGTCGAATTTGGCGGCTTTGCCTTTTTCCCAGATTTTCTTGGCGGCTTCTTTCGGAATGATACCGAGCTCGGACATGGCCTCGGCGGCGTGCACTTCGATTTCGAACCAGATGCGGAATTTCGTTTCCGGCGACCAGATCGCCATCATGTCGGGGCGGGAATAGCGGGTGATGGTCACGCCGCTTCCCCGCGCGCCAGCGCCGCCGCGTCACGGATCGCGGCGATGTTGCCCTTGTAATTGCCGCCCTTGAACACCGCGTTGCCGGCGACCAGCACATTGGCGCCGGCCTGCACGACTTTGGCGGCATTGTCCGCGGTGACGCCGCCGTCGATCTCGATGTCGATCGGCCGCGCGGCGACCAGTGTGCGCACCTCGCGCAGCTTGTCGAGCGCGGCCGGGATGAAGGCCTGGCCGCCGAAGCCGGGATTGACCGACATGACCAAAATGAGATCGACCATGTCGATGACGTGCTCGATGCTCGACACCGGGGTGCCGGGGTTCATGGTGACGCCGGCCTTCTTGCCGAGCGCGCGGATCGCCTGCAGCGAGCGGTGCACGTGGGGTCCGGCCTCCACGTGCACGGTGATGATGTCGGAGCCGGCCTTGGCAAAGGCTTCCAGATAGGGATCGCAGGGCGCGATCATCAGATGCACGTCGAGCGTCTTCTTGGTGACCGGGCGGATCGCCTGCACCACCGCGGGGCCGATCGAGATATTGGGCACGAAGTGACCGTCCATCACGTCGACATGGATCCAGTCTGCGCCTGCGGCCTCGACCGCGCGGATTTCATCGCCCAGTTTGGCGAAATCGGCCGAGAGTATCGACGGCGCGATGAGTAGCGGGCGCATGACGGCCTCCAAACGCCGTTCGCGTAACACGGGCTGGGCGAACGGGCAACGCCGCAGGCCGCGCCACACCGACCTGTTAACGATTGGCTGCCAGCCGCCTGGCCAGCGGCTTGAGCAGGTGCGGCAGCAAATAAATCGGAAACTGCGCCAGCGCGAAATAAAGCCAGGCGACGTCCGGCACCATGAAGCCGGTCGCCGCCAGCATCAGGCCGATATTGCGGTTGCCGGCGATCAGGCCGATCGCCAGCGCGCGGGCGCGGCCGGCACGCAGGAATACCAGCGAGGTGATTGCGATCAGCCCGAGCGCCAGTGCGAAGGCGAGCGCCATGAGCTTAACCACCAGCAGCGGGTCGGCACGGAAATGATCGGCAACACCGTCCATGGCGGCGACCGCGAACATAAACATGGCAATCACGCTCAGGCCGTCGATGCGCTCGCGCTGCGCCTCGACCCAAGCGCGGCCGGCGATGCGGCGGATCGCGGCGGCGGCCAAAGCCGAGCCGGCGATGATCGCAAACAGCTTGAGGCCGAAGGCGTATGGCGAGATCAGCGCGTTGCCGATGATAAGATGACTGAACAAGCTCGCGGTCAGCGGCGTGATCGCGCTGCACACCACAAGACTCGCCAGCGTGAGCGCCACGTCAAGCCCCATTAGCGCGGCGAGCGCGGGCGAGGACATCAACCCCGGCGCCGACATTTGCAGTACCAGCATGAAGAACAGGCCGGGCATGCTCCTGTCGAGCCCGACGGCCAAAAATAGCGTGCCGAGCAAGGCCGGCACCACCAGCATCACCCACAGGGTGGCAATGGCGATCAGCCCAGGCCGGATGAAATGGTGGCGCAGTTCGGTCGGATCGACGCGCAGAAATGCCAGCGCCAGCATGACGACGATGGCTTCGCCGAGGAACGGCTTGCAGGCGGCAGCGAGGCCCGGCACCGCCAGGCCGACAAACAGCGACGCCGCCACCACCAGCGTGCCCTTGCGGCCGGAGTATGCGAGTGCGGCCGCGGGCAGGGCGAGCAGGTTCATTGTCGGGAAACTCCGGCCGCCCGCCTGGGCAGCCTTGATAGCGCCTTCAAGGACGATGATCCATATATGAGAAACAAACGGAGGCTTCATGGCACGTACGGATGCCATCGTGCTCGGCGCCGGCATCGTCGGCACCTCGATCGCGCTGCATATCGCCAAGCGCGGCTTGAGCGTCGCGCTAGTCGATCGCGCCGGCGTGGGCGAGCAGACCTCCTATGGTAATGCCGGCGTGATCGAAGGCAATACGGTGTTCCCGCCGGCGTTCCCGTCCGATCTTTCGGCGTTGGCGCGCATCGCGCTCAAATGCGCAAGCGAAGCCAATTATCATTTCTCATTCCTGCCGCAGGTCGCGCCCTGGCTGCTGGCATTCCGCGCGGCGTCGCGGCCGCAGCGGCTAGTCGAGACCGCGCGGCAGATCCGCCCGCTCTATGCGCGCGCAGTGGCCGAGCACGAGGCGCTGATGGCGGAATCGGGCGCTGCGCATTTCCTGCGCAAGACCGGTTGGTTGAAAGTCTATCGTCGCGAGCGCAGCTTCGCTGCGCTCAAGCGGGAAATCGATCTTGCCGCACAATTCGGCCTTCCGCTGCAAACGCTGGACGCCGCGGGGGCGCAGGCACTGGAGCCTTCGCTCAAGCCGGTGTTCGCGCATGCAGTGTTCTGGCCGCAGGCCGCGAGCGTGAGTAATCCGCTCGGCGTGACGCGCGCCTATGCCGCGCGCTTTTCTGCGTTGGGCGGCGTGACGCTTGCCGGCGACGCGCGCTCGCTGCATCGCGCGGGCAATCGCTGGCGGGTGGAAACCAACGAGGGCGGGATCGACGCGCCCGAGGTCATGGTTGCGCTCGGTCCCTGGGCTCCCGACCTGCTCGTGCCCCTCGGGTTGAAGCTGCCTTTGGTGGTCAAGCGTGGCTATCACCGGCACTTCCGGGCGCAAGGCAATGCTACCTTGGCGCGGCCAGTGCTCGATGGCGATGCCGGCTACCTGATCACACCGATGGAGATGGGGATACGCATAACGACCGGTGTCGAATTTGCCGCGCGCGATGCGGCGCCGTCGCCGGTGCAATTCGATCGGATCATGCCGAAGGCCCGCGAACTGTTCCCGCTCGGTACGCGCGCCGATGACAAAACCTGGCTGGGCAGCCGGCCGTGCTTCCCCGATTCACGGCCGGTGATCGGGCGCGCGCCGGGTTTGCCTGGCCTGTGGCTCGCCATCGGCCATGCGCATTGGGGACTCACGCTCGGTCCCGCCACCGGCCGCATGATCGCGGAAATGATGACGGGCGATACGCCGTTCTGCGATCCGGCGCCCTATCGGGCGGATCGTTTCCTCTAGCGTCCAAACTTGTCCTTCCAACCCGGCAACGCGCCGGGGAAGGGGAGTGCCGTCGCCTCGTAGACGCCCCGGGCGATGGCGCGCGCCATTACATTGGCCGCGACCATGCCGAGCTCGGCAAGACCGTAGAACGGATCGGCGAGCGGTTTGGCGCCGGTCGCAGCGGAGAACACCACATCGCCATCGAGCGGCGTATGCACGGGATAGATGGCGCGCGCGAAACCGTTCTGCGCCATCACTGCCAGGCGATTGCACTGCGCTTTGCTCAAGCGGGCGTCGGTGGCGATGACGGCGATCGTTGTGTTCTCACCCGGCCCGCCTTTGGCCCGCAGCGCGAGGTCTGATGGCGTCACCTGCGCCGGTAAGCCGCGGCCGCCGAATTCCTTGTTCTGCTCGAAGGGCGCCGCCCAGAAGTGCGGCCCGTCGCCGATCGTCGTCGAGCCGACTGCGTTGACCACCACTAGCGCGCCGACCGTGATGCCGTCGCGCGTCAGCGCCGAAGCCGAACCGACGCCGCCCTTGAGGGTGGCAGTGGTCGCACCCAACCCTGCACCGGCGCTGCCGAGCGCGAAGTCCGCGCCGGCGGTCTTTGTCGCCTCGTAGCCAAGGTCGCGATAGGGCGGATAGCGGCCCCAATTCTTGTCGCCGCCGTTGAGCAGATCGAACATGATCGCCGCCGGCACGATCGGCACCACCGCGTCGCGGATGCGGAAGCCGCGGCCCTGCTCGCGCACAAAAGCTTGCACGCCGGAGGCAGCATCGAGCCCGAAGACTGAGCCGCCGCCAAGCATGATGGCGTCGATGCCTTCCACCGTCTGCGCCGGATCGAGCAAAGCGGTTTCGCGCGTGCCCGGCCCGCCGCCGCGCACGTCCACGCTCGCCACCACGGCGGCGTCGAATACGACGGCCGTCGTGCCGGAGGCGAGCTTGGCGTCGCCGGCATGGCCGACTCGCAGGCCGGGAATATCGGTAATGAGATTGCGTAGGGTCATGAGCCAAGTCTATCACGGCCGATCACTTCAAAGGCAGCACCAAGGCGGCCGACTTGCCATCGCCACACTTGCCGGGGCATCTAGGGCGGCATGAACGGCAATGTGCCCATCCTGACCGCCCTGATCGCCGGCCTGGTCAGCTTCCTCTCGCCCTGCGTGCTGCCTTTGGTGCCACCTTATCTGATCTTTCTGGCGGGCACCTCGCTGGAGCGCTTGGCGGACGCCGAGCCGGAGCCGCGGGTCAAGCGCGAGACCGTGCTGGCGGCCGCGCTGTTCGTGCTCGGCTTCTCGACCGTGTTCGTGGCGCTCGGCGCCAGCGCCAGCGTGATCGGCTCACTGATCCGCGCCTATTCGGGGCCGCTATCGACCATTGCCGGTGTCGTCATCATCATCATGGGACTGCACTTCCTCGGCATCACGCCGATCGCGCTACTGCACCGGCAGAAGCGGATGGAGCTGACCAAGCCCGTAGGGCTGTGGGGCGCCTATGTGATCGGGCTCGCCTTCGCCTTCGGCTGGACGCCGTGTATCGGGCCGATCCTGGCTACCATCCTTGCGGTGGCCGCGTCCGAGCAGACGGTGACCAAGGGCGCCGGCCTGCTGGCGGTCTATTCGCTCGGCCTCGGTATTCCGTTTCTCATCGCCGCCTTCGCCATTGAGCCGTTCGCGGCGTTCTTGGCGCGCTTCAAGAATTATCTGCATCGCGTCGAGCAGGCGATGGGCGCGCTCTTGGTGCTCACCGGCATTGCCTTCCTCACCGGCAGCATCAACTGGATGAGTGTGTGGTTGCTGGAGGCGTTCCCAGCGCTGGGCAGGATCGGCTAGCGGCCCAAAAAAGGCCCCGGCATTGCTGCCGGGGCCGTATGGTCAGGCGGCGCGCCGCCTATTTCATTTTGCTGCAGTCGGAGCCTGGGCACTCGACGTAGGTGACCTTGCCGCCGGCGTCCTTCTTCCAGATGTACATCACGTAATCGAGTTTGGTGATGTCGCCCTTGTTGTCGAATGAGAGCTCGCCGAGCACGGTCTTAAACTTAATGCCCGAGTGCATCTTCTCGGCCACCTTCTTGGGGTCGAGCGATTTGGCTACTTCCGCCGCCTGCTTGATGACCTGCACGCCGGCGTAGCTGTAGAGCGTATAGGCTTCCGGCTCGAACTTCTTGGCGCGGAATTCCTCGACGACTTTCTTCGCTTCCGGCTTGTTGCGCGGGTCGGGGCCGTAGGTCATCAAAGTGCCTTCGACGCCGGGGCCGCCGACCGAGGCGAACTCGTCGGAGGTGATGCCGTCGCCGCCCATCATCGGCGCCTTCACGCCCTGGTCGCGCATTTGCCGCACGATCAAGCCGCCCTCGGTGTACAGGCCGCCAAAATAAACCAGATCGGCGCCCGATTGTTTGATCTTGGAGACCAGCGCCGAATAGTCCTTCTCGCCTGTATTGATTCCCTCGTAGAGCACTTCTTTCATGCCGCCTTTGGCGATCGCCTTCTTGGTTTCGTCGGCAAGCCCCTTACCGTAAGTGGTCTTGTCGTGGACGATCGCGATCTTCTTGCCCTTGAAATGCTTGACAATGTATTCGCCGGCCACCTGGCCTTGCTGGTCATCGCGGCCGCAGACGCGGAAGATGTTCCACATCTTGCGCTCGGTGACCGTCGGGTTGGTCGAGGCCGGGGTGATCTCGAGGATGCCGTTTTCCTGATAGACCTCGGAAGATGGTATGGTGACGCCGGAATTGTAGTCGCCGATCACGAACTTAACGCCATCACCGGCGAATTTGTTGGCGACCGAGACGCCCTGCTTGGGATCGGAGACGTCGTCGCCATACTGAACCGTGATCTTCTGGCCGAGAATGCCGCCCGCTGCGTTGATGTCGGTGGCGGCCTGATCGACGCCGTTCTTCATCTGCGCGCCGGTGGCGGCACTCGGCCCGGTGATTGGGCCGGCCATGCCGAATTTAACTTGCGCCGAGGCGGTTCCCGCCAATGCGAACCCAAGACCCAGCGCGAGGCCGAGCGTAGTGATCCTCTTCATCGTGTTTTCCCCTTCAGGTGAAACCAGCAGTCGCAATGTCGTGGAATATTACGTCACTGCGGCCTGCGGCGCCAGCGCAGAGGGCCGGCCGCGACGTTGATCCAGCGATATTGCGTGACCATTTGTGCGGCGCGGGCGGCGCGGAAGCCGACCAGGCCGAACGCCAGGCAGACCGCGCTGTCGACCAGATAATAGTGCAGCGACAACAGGGTGCCGCCGAACAGGGCGAAGTGGAAGAACCGCACCACCGCGCCCAGGATAAAACTATAGGCAACGACCTGCGCCCATGGCCGCCAGGTGGCGGCGATGGCGCGGCCAGAGAGCGCCGCTGCCCCGCCACCGAGCAGGACGGTGACCAAGACGAATACGCCGAATGAATCTTCCTCGTAAATGAGGCTCAGCATCACGCCCCCGCCTTTTGCCGGCCGCCTTCGAGATAGGCGGATTTGATCTCAGGCCGGTCCAAAAGCTCGCGGCCGGTGCCGCTGAGCGTGATCAGTCCGTTGACCATGACATAGCCTCGATGAGCGAGCTTGAGCGCGTGGAAGGCGTTCTGCTCGACCAGGAATACTGTGAGCCCGTTTTGCTTATTCAGCGTCCTTATGGCGTCGAAGATCTGCCGCACGATCAGCGGCGCCAAGCCGAGCGAGGGCTCGTCGAGCAACAAGAGCCGCGGCCGCGCCATCAGCGCGCGCGCGATCGCCAGCATCTGCTGCTCGCCGCCCGATAGCGTACCGCCGCGCTGGCTCAAGCGCTGCTTCAAGCGCGGGAACAGAGTGAGCACATGTTCGAGATTGCCCGCGAACGCGGCCGGATCGGCCGTGGTGCCGCCCATTTGCAGATTTTCCAATACCGTCATGCGCGAGAAGATGCGGCGACCCTCGGGCGCCTGCGCGAGATTGAGGCGCGCGATCTCGTGGGTCGGCATCTGCGTGATATCGCGGCCGGCGAAGGATATCGTGCCTTCTCGCGCGCGCGGATTGCCGCAGATGGTCATCATCAGGGTGGATTTGCCCGCGCCGTTGGCGCCGATCAAAGTGACAATCTCGCCGTCATTGACGTCGAGATCGACGCCCTTGAGCGCCATCACGCGGCCGTAGAAGGTCTTCACACCGCGCACGCTAAGGAGTGGGGAGGTCATAGCCCGACCTCCGCTTCGGCCTTGGCCACGTCCTCGTCGGCGACGCCGAGATAGGCGGCGATCACCTTCGGGTCGTTGCGCACCGCCTCCGGGTCGCCGTCGGCGATCTTGACGCCATAGTCGAGCACGACCACGTGGTCGGAAATCTCCATTACTACCGACATGTCGTGCTCGATCAGCAAAATCGAAATGGCATGGTCGTCGCGGATGGCGAGCAGTAGCTCGTTGAGCTCGGCACTCTCGCGCGGATTGAGGCCCGCCGCCGGCTCGTCGAGGCACAGCAGCAGCGGATCGGTGCACATGGCGCGCGCGATCTCGAGGCGCCGCTGCGCGCCATAGGGCAGGTCGCCGGCCGGATCATCAGCGCGCGACAGCAAGCCGACGCGTTCGAGCCAGCCGCGCGCCTTGTCGATCGCCGCGCGTTCGGCAACGCCATAGGAGGGGAAGCCGAGAATTCCGAACAGCGTGTAGCCCGAGGCCAGCATCAGCCGGTTGTGCTGGGCGACCAGCAAATTTTCCAGCACCGTCATGCCGGGAAACAGCCGGATATTCTGGAAGGTGCGGGACACGCGCGCCTGCTGGGTGACGAGAAATTCCGGCATGCGTTCGAGCTGGTAGAGCGTTCCGTGTGCGCGCGCGAGGCGGCGCTTGCCGCTGTCGGTCAGCGTTTCCAATTCGTCCCAGATGGACGAATCGCCGTGGCGAAAACCGATGCGTCCTTCGCTCGGCTTGTAGAACCCGGTGATGCAATTGAATACGGTGGTCTTGCCGGCGCCGTTCGGCCCGATCAGCGCGGTAATATTGCCCTGCCGCGCGTCGAACGAGAGGTCGTCCACTGCGACCAGCCCGCCGAAACGCATGGTGAGGTGCTCGACGCTGAGCAGAATGTCGCCGGCGCTCGCCATCATCCGTGACCTTCCCCGGCCAAGTCGGCTGAGATGCTCTTGCGCTCCTTCAGGAACACCGATGGATCGCGCGTCGCGATCAGCCCGCGCGGCCGCCAGATCATGATCAGCACCATGGCGAAACCGAACAGCAGCATGCGGTACTGGGTCGGATCGAATGTCGGTCCGAAAATCCGCTTGAGGAAATCGAGTTCGCGCATGATCTCGGTGCCGCCGATCATCACGATGGCCGCGATCGCCACGCCGATCTGACTGCCCATGCCGCCGAGCACCACGATCGACAGGATGGTGGCGGATTCCAGGAAGGTGAAAGATTCCGGCGAGATGAAGCCCTGGCGCGTCGCGAAAAACGAGCCGGCAAAGCCGGCGAACATCGCGCCCATGGCGAAGGCGGTGAGCTTGGTATTGGTGGTGTTGATGCCGAGCGAGCGGCAGGCGATCTCGTCCTCGCGCAGCGCCTCCCAAGCGCGGCCGACCGGCAGCCGGCGCAGCCGCACGGTAACGAAGGCAGTCAGCAGCGCGAGCGCGAGGATGAGGTAGTAGAGAAAGATCACGCGGTAGAGCGGGGAGAATTCCAGCCCGAACACGGCGGCGAAGCCGTCGTCATCGGCGTTGAACGGAATGCCGAAAAACGTTGGGCGCGGGATGCCGGAAATGCCAGCATAGCCGTTGGTCAGGTCGACCCAGTTGATAATGACGATGCGGATAATTTCGCCGAAGGCGAGTGTGACGATGGCGAGATAATCGCCGCGCAGCCGCAGCACCGGAAAGCCGAGCAGGATGCCCCAGAACGAGGCGAGAATGCCGGAGAGCGGCAGCAGGAGCCAGAACGCCAGGCCGAAGGTCTTGGCCAGCAGCGCATAGGAATAGGCGCCGACCGCGTAGAACGCGACATAGCCGAGGTCGAGCAGGCCGGCGAGCCCGACCACGATGTTGAGGCCCCAGCCGAGCATCACATAAATCAGAATTTGGATGCCGAAATTGTCGATCCATTTTAGCGCGCCGCCAAACCTATCGATGGCTATGACCAGCGGCGGATAGGCAATGACGAAGCCGATGGCGAACGGGCTAAACCATTTGGCGACCGCCGTGCGCCAAGGCGATGGCGCCGCCGCGACCGGCCGCAGCCTGCGATGCTTGAGCCACGGCTCGACGACAAGCGAAAAGGCCAGCCGTCCAGCGCCAACGATGGCTACGATGGCGAGCAACAGCGGCCAGCGCGTGTTCAGGACCAGATCGTTGTGGAAGTCGGTGATCGTCTGGAAGCCGATCAGCGGCAGGAACAGCCCGAAAGCGAGCAAAGCGGTGAGGCCGGCGTCGCGCAAGGCGCGGGCCATATCGACGCGCTGAACTGGCGCGCCATCCTGCATGTCAGACCTTTTCGACATCCGGCCGGCCGAACAAGCCCTGCGGCAGGAAGATCAAGGTGATCGCCAGCACGGAAAAGGCGGCGACGTCTTTATAATCGATGGAGAAGTAGGCCGACCACATCGTCTCGATCAGGCCGATCAGCAATCCGCCGATGACCGCACCGGGCAGCGAGCCGATACCGCCCAGCACTGCGGCGGTGAACGCCTTCACGCCCGGCACGAAACCGTCGGAGAAAGTCACCACGCCGTAGTACATCAGGTACAAGGTGCCGGCGACGGCGGCGAGCGCGGCGGCGATGACGAAGGTCATCGAGATAGTGCGGTCGACGTCGACGCCGACCAGCGCCGCCATTTTCTGATCCTGCTCGCAGGCGCGTTGCGCGCGGCCGAGCCGGGTCTTGGCCACCAGATACCAAAACGCCGCCAGCAGCACCGCGGTGACGCCCCAAATGATGAGCTGCTTGTACGACAGCGTGACCGCATATTCATTGCGGGTCAGCAGCACGAACTCGCCCTGCACCATAGGCGGGATCGGCTTGTTGCGCGGGCCCTGGCTGACCTGCACGAAGTTGGACAGAAAAATCGACATGCCGATCGCCGAAATCAGCGGCGCCAGCCGGAACGAGCCGCGCAGCGGCCTATAGGCGACACGCTCGATCACCCAGTTGACCAGCGAGGTGAACAGCATAGCGACGATCAGCACGATGAACAGCGCCAGCGCGATCGAGGTAATGCCCAGCCAGGTGGTCAGGATCAGAAAGGCAATCAGCGCGATGAAGGCCGAGACCATGAACACATCGCCATGGGCGAAGTTCACCATACCGATAATGCCGAACACCATGGTGTAGCCGATGGCGATCAGGCCGTAGATCGAGCCGAGGGTGATGCCGTTGATGAGCTGCTGGAGGAAGACTTCCATGCGTGCGCTCAGGGCCTTAGGTCAAGGCCGCTCCGGCTGGCGGCCCGTGGGTCGATTCATCAATGGCTTAACAAAGCGGGACGGGAGCGGCAACGCTTCCTCCCGCGCGCCGTGCTATTAAGTCGCGGTAATCCAAGGGAAACCCGCGCTACATGACACCAGGTATGGAAATCGCCATCCGCCTCGGCGGCGCCACCGTGGTTTTCGCCGCCATGGCTCTATGGGAATGGCTCGCCCCGCGGCGTTATTTGACGGTCGGCCGGCGGCCGCGCTGGCCGGGCAATCTCGGCATCCTGGCCATCGACATCATAGCGGCGCGGCTGCTGGTGCCGACCGCCGCGGTCGGCGTGGCGCTAGTCGCGGCCGAGAAAGGCTGGGGGCTGTTTGCCGTGCTGGGGCTGCCGGCCTGGGCCGCAGTCGTGGTTGGCGTGATCGCGCTCGATTTGGTGATCTACATCCAGCATGTCGTCTTCCACCACGTGCCGGTGTTGTGGCGGCTGCACCGCATGCACCACGCCGACCTCGATATCGACGTGACCACCGGTGTGCGTTTTCATCCGTTGGAGATTTTGCTGTCACTAGCGATCAAGATGGCCGCTGTGCTGGCGCTCGGGGTGCCGGCGCTCGCGGTGCTGATCTTCGAGGTGCTGCTCAACGCCACCTCGTTGTTCAACCACAGCAACGTGGCGCTGCCGCCGCGGCTCGAGCCGATCGCACGCTGGATCGTGGTCACGCCGCAGATGCACCAGGTGCATCACTCGATCGAGCGCGCGGAAACCGACAGCAATTTCGGATTCAATCTGCCGTGGTGGGATCGGCTGTTCGACACCTATCGCGCCCAACCGGCGGCCGGCGAAGAGCGGATGACGATCGGCTTACCCGTTTTTCGCGATGTGTCGGAGTTGGCGATCGTGCGCCTGCTCACGCAGCCGTTTCGAAATGCGCGTTAGTGCAATCCGCCGAACAGCCAAATCAGCACGAGAATCGGAATCGGAATCCCCAGCAGCCAAAGCAGCAGATAGCGTCCCATGATAAGTCCCTCAGTCGTTGTCGTAGGGGAACTCTCAGGTCGGTGGAGGGTTCCTACGGTGTTACCATCGACGGCAACTGGGAACCGGATTGGCGTTCACACGTTGTCTCACTATTCGGGCGGGGAGCGTCCAAAGACCAACGTTGGAAGGAAATCGAATGAGTCAGAACCAAAATCCCAACCAGAAGCCCGGCCAGCAGCAGCAGGGCAATCAGCCCGGCCAGAAGCCCGGTCAGCAGCAACAGGGCGGCCAGCCCGGCCAGAAGCCTGGCCAACAGCAACAGCAGGACCGCCCCGGTCAGGGTGGCCAGCAAGGCCAGCAGAACCGGTGACGCACTGCAATACGATGAACGGAAGCCCCGCCATATGGCGGGGCTTTTTGTATTGGCGGCCGTCGATTGCGTTGGCCTGGCGCGCGGCCTCGCATATGCTTAGCCGCTATGGCATCGTCCACGCTCCCGTTGTTTCATCTTTACGGCGATCCGCCGGACGATTCCGCATTCGATTTCATCCATATCGAGACCATCGCCTCGCGCTCCTCGGTGCACGATTGGACGATCCGCGCACACCGCCACCGCAATCTGTTCCAGATCCTGCTGATCGAAAAGGGTGGCGGTGAAATGAGCTTCGAAACCGCGACCGTGAACTTTTCGGCGCCGGCGGCGATTTTAGTGCCGGCCACCACCGTGCACGGCTTCCGGTTTACGCCTCAAGTCACCGACGGATGGGTGGTGAGTTTCACCGAGGACGTAGCCGACGCGCTTGGCGACCAATCGGGCGAGGCGCTGGCGCGGCTCAAAGCGGTGGCGGCCGATCCGCTGGTGCCGCTCACGGGCGCAACGGAAGCCAAGCGGCTTTCCACGCTGTGCGCCGACCTCAACGAGGAGGCTTCGCTCGCGCGCGAAGGCTATCGGCTCGCGATGCGCGGTCTGCTGGCGTTGATCGCCATCGAGACGGTGCGGCTCGCGGTCAGTCGCGCGCGCAGCGGTACGGTGACGCTCACGCGCGCGGATGCGCGGGTGGAGGAGTTGCGCCGGCTGCTGGACGATCATTTCCGCAAAGAACGTCTGATCAGCTTTTACGCGGGCAAGCTGGCGATGACCGCCGACCGGCTCAACGACCACGTCAAGCGCGCGACCGGCGTGACCGCGGGGCATTTGATCCGCCAGCGCGTATTATCGGAAGCCAAACGCCAACTGGTATTCACCAATCAGCCGATCCACGAGATTTCATACGATCTGGCGTTTTCCGATCCGTCGCATTTCACCCGGTTTTTCCGCAAGCAGACCGGCATGACGCCGCAGGCCTTCCGCGAGGGGCGCGGCGGTTAAGATTAAGAGCCGCACTTAATCGGTAAGGTAAAGTTTTGGTTTCTTTTGAAATTAGCATTTGAAGCGCTTACGCATTGATCCCCAGTCTCAGGAGGACGCCATGCGTAAGTTGTCCAGCGCGGCCGTGGTTATCATCGTGGGAGTAGCGCTCTATTTCACCCTGGTCTGGGGGTACGAGGGGCTGCGCACCATCAGTTCGCCCAGTTATGGCCTGGACGATGTCTGGCGCTCGCACTTCATATTTGCCATCGGCAGCCTGTTTGGCCTTGGCCCGATCGGGCTCATCAAGCTCGCGGCTTTCTTCGGGACACTCAAACTGGCGGTCGCCAGCATCTGCGCCGTACACGTCCTCGACCGCTTGCGCGTCTTCATCGGCGGTAAGCCGGATTCCGAAATCTTTGAGGCTGGCCTGATCCTGGTGGTGCTGATCAGTATCGTGTCGATCGGTCCGGCGGTGATGTCGCAGAACGCCGAACTGGTGCGTGCAACGACCTTCCAGTTGATCCTCGCCGCGATCGCCACCGCGCTTTGCCTGGTCGAGCGCAGCAACAGCCGCGCTAAACCCGCCGTGGCGATGGAACTCGCCGCCACGCCGCGTGGGGCGCCCTGGTTTTCGCCATTCCGCTAAGGGCGCGCGAGTTTCCAACTCATCCGATTTTGAGTTTTGCGGTAGGTCGTCCGAAAGGGCGGGCTACTTTGCCTTCGCCATTTCGGCTATCACGTCGGCGGCCTCCTTGAAGGCATGGTTGGCGGCCGGCACCCCGCAATAGATCGCCTGCTGCAGGATGACTTCCTTGATGTCGTCTTGCGAAAGGCCGCCGCCGGCGAGCGCCGCCCGCACGTGTAGGCGGAATTCGTCCCATTGCGCGAGCGCAATCATGGTGCCGATCACCAGCACGCGGCGGGTGCGCTGGTCGTAATGCGGCCGCGTCCAGACCTCCCCCCAGGCGTAGCGGGTGATGAGGTCCTGGAATTCCTCGTTAAACGGCGTCTTTTTCGCATTGGCGCGATCGACCCATTCGGTGCCGAGCACCTTGCGGCGTTTGGCCATGCCGCGCTCGTGGCGTTCCTTCTCATCCATCGCAATCCTCCTTAGCCTGCGAGGAAATTGAGCACAGTTTCGGTGTAGAGCTTTGGCTGCTCCATGTTGGAGATATGCGCGGCATCGAGTGCGGCGACCTTGGCGCCCTTGATCTGCTTGGCGATCGCTTCCCCGGCTGATGGCGGCGTGGCCGGGTCCTGCTTGCCGACGATGACTAGGGTCGGCGCGGCGATGCGCGGGTTGGACTCGGTAAAATTCATGTCGCGGATCGCTTCGCAACAGGCGATGTAGCCCACCGGAGTGGTGGCGAGAAACATCTCCTTCATATGGGCGATTGATTGCGGCGCACGGGCGCGGAATTCCTTGGTGAACCAGCGCTCCATGTTGGGATCGACCAGTTCGGCAAGACCTTTGTCCTGCACGAATTTGATGCGGTCGTTCCACGGGCCTTTATCGGCGTAATTGAAGTTGGTGTTGGAGAGGATCAGCTTCTCGACGCGGTCGGGGGCATTGGCGCCGAGCCATTGCCCGACCATGCCGCCCATCGACAAGCCGCACCAATTAAATTTTTTGACCTTGAGGGCATCGGCCACCGCCAGCACGTCGCGCCCGAACCTTTCCATGGAATAGGGGCCCTTGGGCACGCCCGATTTGCCATGGCCGCGGCGGTCGTAGCGAACCACCCGGAAATGCTTCGACCACTCCGGCGTCTGGTCGTCCCACATGTGCAGGTTGGTGCCGAGGGAGTTCGACAGCATCAGCACGGGCGCGCCCTCGCGGCCCTCGACTTCGACATAGATCGGGCAGCCGTCAGCATCGATCATCGGCATGAAATTCCTCCCTAAGCTTGGATTTTGGTCGTTTCGGTGTGACGTTAAGCGACACCCTTAAAGCGGTCTGCGCCCGCTGCAAAGCTCTTTTCAGCGGCCTTCCGAGGGCTTAAGCCGGGGACGAGGCTTGGATCCGCGTGAGGAGGAGACGGCAATGGCGATGGTTATGACCGGGGAGGTTCAACTCCCCGCCAGCCGCGAGGTTGTCTATGCAAAGCTCAACGATGCCGAGGTGCTCAAGGCCTGCATTCCCGGTTGCGAGGAGCTTAACAAGATCTCCGACACCGAATTGCAGGCGGTCGCCGTCACCAAGATAGGCCCGGTAAAGGCGCGCTTCAAAGGCAAGGTGCACCTGACCGATCTCAACCCGCCCAACGGCTACAAGATTTCAGGTGAGGGCGACGGCGGGGTCGCCGGCTTTGCCAAGGGCGGCGCCACAGTCGCGCTGACCGAAAAGGACGGCGGCACCCTGCTCACCTACAACGTCGAGGCGCAGATCGGCGGCAAGCTCGCCCAGCTCGGCCAGCGCCTGGTCAATGGCGCAGCCAAGAAGATCGCCGACGATTTTTTCAAGAATTTTGCCGCGAATGTCGCGGCAGGTAGCGCCCCGATCACCCCGGTTTGACTAGTTTCCGGCTCTAGAATCCCTTGACCCGGTATGCGGTGGGGGTTCAGACTTAAACGTGTTCCAAGGCGCATTGGGGCCTAAATCGGCTCGAATCCGAACCCTGACCGCCAGTGCCCGCCGTGGGCGAAGCGAAAAGAGGGCTTTTGGCCCCGAATTTGGGAGGATGCTCATGCCTACGGTGTCCATGACGGTGAACGGCAAAGCCGTCACCGGCGACGTCGAAGCGCGCACTTTGTTGGTGCAATTCCTGCGCGAAAACCTCCGGCTTACCGGCACGCATGTGGGCTGCGACACCTCGCAGTGCGGCGCCTGTGTCGTGCATGTCGACGGCATCGCGGCCAAGTCCTGCACGCTGCTCGCTTTGCAATGCGAAGGCGCCAAGATCATCACCATCGAGGGCCTGGCCGAGGCCGGCGGGCCCTTACACCCGATGCAGGAAGCCTTTCGCGAGAACCACGGCCTACAATGCGGTTATTGCACGCCCGGCATGATCATGGCGGCGCTCGATATCGTGCGCCGCAAGGGCAACGACCTCGACGAGCACACCATTCGCGAACAGCTCGACGGCAATATTTGCCGCTGCACCGGCTACCACAACATCGTCAAATCGATTGCCGCGGGAGCAAAAGCGATGACCAAAGGAGGGGCGCGGCAAGCTGCCGAGTAGAATTGCCGCCGAGTAGCTTAAAAAAATTCAACGGGAGGAAACCGCCATGAGCGCGACCGGGATCGGCGCGGCGGTGCGCCGCAAGGAAGACTTCCGCTTTATTACCGGCCAGGGACAATATACCGACGACGTAGTGCGGCCGGGCGAGACCCGGGCCGTGTTCGTGCGCTCGCCGCACGCCCGCGCCAAAATTAAGAGTCTCGATGCCAGTGCGGCCAAGAAAATGCCCGGCGTGGTCGCGGTGCTCACAGGCGCCGACCTTGCCAACGACAAGATCGGCAATCTGATCTGCGGCTGGATGATCCATTCCAAGGACGGCTCGCCGATGAAAATGGCGCCGCATCCGGCGCTCGCCTCCGGTAACGTGAACTGCGTCGGTGACGCGGTGGCGGTGGTGATCGGCGAAACTTTGGCGCAGGCGCGCGACGCCGCCGAGAAGGTCAAGGTCGACTACGAGGTGCTGCCGGCGGTCGTCGATCCGGCCAAGGCGCAGGCGAAAGGCGCGCCGCAAATCCACGCCGACATCGCCAACAACACGATCTACCAATGGCATCTCGGCGATGCCAAGGCGACGGAAGCGGCCTTTGCCGCAGCCTCGCACGTCACCAAGCTCGATATCATCAACAACCGCCTGGTGCCGAACGCGATGGAACCGCGCGCGGCACTCGCCGAGTACGACGCCGGCACCGACAACCTTACGCTATGGAATACGTCGCAAAACCCGCATGTGGCGCGCTTGGTCATTGCCGCCTTTGTCGGCATGGCGCCGGAGCATAAATTGCGGGTGATCGCGCCGGACGTCGGCGGCGGCTTCGGCTCGAAGATTTTTATCTATTCGGAGGAAGTCGTCTGCCTGTGGGCATCGCGCAAGGTGCGCCGGCCGGTGAAATGGACGGCGGATCGCACGGAATCCTTCCTCACCGATGCGCATGGCCGTGACCACGTCACCCATGCGGAATTGGCGCTTGATGCGAATGGAAAAATTCTCGCTTTGCGCGCCAAGACGATCGCCAATCTCGGCGCCTATATGTCGACTTTCTCGTCGTCGGTGCCGACTTATCTCTACGGCACGCTGCTGTCGGGCCAATACGACATCCCGTCGATCTATTGCGAGGTGGACGCGGTCTATACCAACACCGCGCCAGTTGATGCCTATCGCGGCGCCGGACGGCCGGAAGCGACTTTCGTGGTCGAACGGCTGATGGAGGTGGCGGCGCGGCAGATGGGCATCGAGCCCACTGAATTGCGCAAACGCAACTTCATCAAGTCGTTCCCGCACCAGACGCCGGTGATCATGGCCTATGACGCCGGCGACTATCTTGCATCGCTCAAGAAGGCGGTGGAGGCCGCCGACGTGAAGGGCTTTGGCAAGCGAAAGCGCGAGGCGGTGCGCCACGGCAAACTGCGCGGCCTCGGCTATTCGACCTATATCGAGGCCTGCGGCATTGCGCCCTCGCAAGCCGTCGGCTCGCTCGGCGCCGGCGTGGGTTTATGGGAATCCGCCGAAGTGCGGGTCAATCCAACCGGCTCGGTCGAAGTTCTCACCGGCTGCCACGCGCACGGGCAGGGGCACGAGACGACCTTCGCGCAATTGGTGTCGGAGCGGCTCGGCATTCCGTTTGAGAACGTCTCCATCGTACACGGCGACACCGACAAGGTGCAGTTCGGCATGGGCACCTACGGCTCGCGCTCGGGCGCGGTCGGCATGTCGGCGATCGTGAAAGCGCTCGACAAGATCGAGGCCAAAGCTAAGAAAGTTGCCGCCTTCATGCTGGAGGCGGCGGAAAGCGATATCGAGTTCAAGGACGGTAAGTTCACCGTCGCCGGCACCGACAAATCGGCGGCCTTCGGCGACGTCGCGCTCAACGCCTATATCGCGCACAAATTCACCGGCGCCGAGTTGGAGCCGGGCTTGAAGGAAACATCATTCTACGACCCGACCAATTTCACCTTCCCGGCCGGCTGCCACATCTGCGAGGTTGAGGTCGATATCGACACCGGCAAGACCGAGATCGTGAATTGGACCGCGGTCGACGACTTCGGCACCGTGATCAATCCGATGATCGTCGAGGGCCAGGTGCATGGCGGCATCGCGCAAGGCGTCGGGCAGGCGCTGCTCGAAGGCGCGGTCTACAGCAAGGAAGGCCAGCTCGTGACCGGCTCGATGATGGATTACACGATGCCGCGCGCCCACGACCTGCCGTCGTTCCATGTAGGGCTGACCGAAACCAAATCGCCGTCGAACCCGCTCGGCATCAAGGGTTGCGGGGAGGCCGGCGCTATCGCCGCGCCCGCCGCGGTGATCAACGCCATCACCGACGCGATCGGAACCGAAAATCTGGCCATGCCGGCAACAGCCAACGCGGTATGGACGGCACTGCAAGGCGCCAAACCGCGCCAAGCTGCGTAATCAGGAGAGAGCGATGTACAATTTCACCTTCCATCGTCCGACCACGGTCCGCCAGGCGGCCGGTCTGCTGGCGCGCAATCCGGAGGCTAAGCTCCTGGCCGGCGGCCATTCGCTCATCCCGGTTATGAAGCAGCGACTTGCGCAGCCCTCCGCGCTGATCGACCTCTCGCTGGTCGAGGGGCTGAGCGGGGTCGAGCAGAAGGGCCGCTCGATCGTGATCGGCGCCATGACGCGGCACGCCGACGCCGCCAATTCGCCGGTGTTGCAGCAGGCGCTGCCGGGGCTCGCGTCGGTGCCGGCCGCGGTCGGCGATCCGCAGGTGCGCAATCGCGGCACCATCGGCGGCTCGATCGCCAACAACGATCCGAACGCCGACTATCCGGCGGCCTGCTTGGGGCTCGGGGCGACGATCATCACGAACAAGCGGCGCATCGCGGCCGACGATTTTTTCACCGGCATGTTCTCGACCGCGCTGGAAGACGGCGAGATCATCACCAAGATCAGTTTCCCGATCGCCAAGAAGGCGGCCTACGAGAAGTTCAAACACCCGGCCTCGGGCTTCGCGCTAGTCGGCGTGTTCGTGAGTAAGCGCGGCGCCGACATCCGCGTGGCGGTGACCGGCGCCGGCTCAAACGGCGTGTTCCGGGTGAAGTCGTTCGAGGAGGCGCTCAAGAAACGCTTCGCGGCGAAGTCGCTCGACGGGCTGAGCATTCCGGCGACCGGCATGAATAGCGACATTCACGCCAGCCCCGAATACCGCGCGCATCTGGTGGCCGTGCTGGCCCGCCGCGCGGTGGCGAAGGCGACGGCGTAAACTCTCAACCGCTCACTCCCGCGTAAGCGGGAATCCAGGGTCAAATTCGCAAGGCTGGTCATTTTTGCTCTGGGTCCCCGCTTTCGCGGGGACGAGCGGGGTATGATTAAGCCGGTTCGCGGTCCAGCTCCGCCAGCAGATCATGCAGGTCGAGCGGATTGGTGTACATGCGTAAAGAACCGTCCGGCTTCTGCGGCCACATTTCCTTGGGCCGGTCCCAATAAACCTCGACGCCATTGTCGTCGGGATCGCGCAGGTAGAGCGCCTCGGAGACGCCGTGGTCGCTGGCGCCCTCGAGCGGGATCTTGGCGACGATCAGCCGGCGCAGCGCGTCGGCCAAGAGCCGCCGGGTCGGGTACAAAATCGCGGTATGGTAAAGGCCGGTGGCGCCGGGAGGCGGGGGCGAGCCGCCCAGGCTCTCCCAGGTGTTCAGGCCCAGATGGTGATGGTAGCCGCCGGCCGAGATGAAGGCGGCGCCGGGCCGGCTGGTGGTGAGGGTGAAACCCAACACGCCGCAATAGAAATCGAGCGCCCGTTGCAGATCGGCGACCTTCAGATGCACATGGCCGATGCGTACCTCGGGATCAATAGTGGGCATGCGCAGGGCTTCTTTCTCGATCTGGACGGGCTTGGTCATGATGCAGTCCTTGGCAGCATTTCCTGGCTGGCCGGGCTGGCCTTCGATACCCACATGTAAGCTGCCCGTGCGGTAGGATAAAGTACCTGGCATGATCATAAAACAGCTCCCGACCTCCATCGAGGCCACCCTCGACCTGCTGGCCAAGGCCGACTATATCGCCGACCGCTCGCTGGCGACGGTGCTTTATCTCGCGCTGCGCATGGGCCGGCCGCTGTTCCTCGAGGGCGAGGCCGGCGTCGGCAAGACCGAGATCGCCAAGGTGCTGAGCCAGGCGCTCGGTCGGCGGCTGATCCGCCTCCAATGCTACGAGGGCCTGGATATTTCGTCCGCCGTCTACGAGTGGAATTACGGCGCGCAGATGATCGCCATCCGCTTGGCCGAAGCGCAAGGCGAGGGCGACCGCGAACGCATCGAACACGACGTGTTCTCCGAACGCTTTCTGATCAAGCGGCCATTGTTACAGGCGCTTGAGCCGGATCCGTCCGGACCCCCGGTGCTGCTGATCGACGAGATCGACCGCACCGACGAAGCCTTCGAGGCGTTCCTGTTGGAAGTGCTGGCCGATTTCCAAATCACTGTGCCGGAACTTGGCACCGTGAAGGCTTTGCTGCCGCCGATCGTGCTGGTGACCTCCAACCGCACGCGCGAGGTCCACGACGCGCTCAAGCGGCGCTGCCTCTATCACTGGGTCGGCTATCCCAATGCCGAGCGCGAGCTGAAAATCCTGCGCACCAAGGTGCCGGACATTTCCAAGAAATTGTCGGAGCAGGTGGTCGCCTTCGTGCAAGGCTTGCGCAAGGAGGACCTGTTCAAGTTGCCCGGCGTTGCCGAGACGCTGGACTGGGCCGGCGCGCTCACCGAACTTGACGTGGTGGCGCTCGATCCGGCGACGGTGTCGGACACGCTCGGCGCGCTGCTCAAATATCAGGACGACATCGCCCGGCTCGACGGCAGCAAAGTAAAGGCGCTGCTCGACGAGGCGAAGGCGGAGCTGCGGGCGGCGGAGTAGGCATCATGGCCCAAGATCAGGCCCAAGGTCGGCTGGCCGAAAATATCCTCTACTTTGCGCGCGCGCTGCGCGCCGCCGGCATTCCGGTGGGCTCGGGCAGCGTGCTCGACGCGTTGGAAGCACTCGACGTCGCACGGGTCGGGGACCGCGAGGACTTCTACTGGACGCTGCACGCAGTATTCGTGAAGCGGCACGAGCACACGATCTTGTTCGACCAGGCCTTCCGCATTTTCTTCCGCAAGCGCGGCTACATCGAAAAGCTGATCACCTCCATGCTGCCGGGCACGCCGGCATTCGCGCCCAAAGACCCGCCGCCAGGCGCCCAGCGTGTCCAGGAGGCGCTGTTCGGCGGCCTCAACGAGCGCGAGGACAAATCCGAAGTCGAGATCGACGCGCGGCTCACCGTCTCCGACCAAGAGGTGTTGCAAAAGAAAGACTTCGCGCAGATGACCGCGGCCGAGATCGCCGCCGCCAAGCAGGCGATCTCGCGGTTGGCTTTGCCGCTCGACCTGCTGCGCACGCGGCGCATGGCGGCGAGCCGGCGCGGGCATATGATCGACATTCGTCGCACCTTGCGCGCCAGCATGAAGGCGGGCGGGGCGCTGATCGATCTCAAATATCTAGGTCCCCGCGAGAAGGAGCCGCCGATCGTAGCGCTCTTGGATATTTCCGGCTCCATGAGTCAATACACCCGGCTGTTCCTGCATTTCCTGCATTCGATCACGGATGCGAGGAAGTGCGTGACGACGTTCCTGTTCGGCACGCGGCTCACCAACGTCACGCGCGCGATCCGCCAACGCGATCCGGACGAGGCGCTCGCCGTTTGCAGCGCCAATGTGGCGGATTGGTCGGGTGGCACGCGTATCGCTTCTTCGCTGCGCGAATTCAACAAACGCTGGTCGCGCCGCGTGCTCACGCAAGGCGCCGTGGTGCTTTTGATCACCGACGGGCTTGAGCGCGACGGCGACGATACGCTATCTTTCGAGATGGACCGGCTGCACCGCTCGTGCCGCCGATTGGTTTGGCTCAATCCGCTACTGCGCTTTGCAGGCTTTGAGCCGCGCGCCAAGGGCGTGAGAACTATGCTGCCGCATGTTGATGAACTGCGGCCGATCCACAATCTGGACTCGATGAACGAGCTGGTGCGTGCCCTGTCGGGCGCGCCGGCGAAGGACTACGATTTGAAGGCGATGCTTCGGCACGTTGCATGATGGAGGACCACGATGCTTTCGCGCGATGAAGACATTCTCAAAGCCGCCGAGGACTGGCGCAAAGCCGGGCGCGGCGTAGCGCTGGCGACCGTGGTCGAGACCTGGGGCTCGGCGCCGCGACCGGTCGGCTCGAATCTGGTGATCGACAACGAGGGCAATTTCCTCGGGAGCGTTTCGGGCGGCTGCGTCGAGGGCGCGGTGGTGACGGAGGCCATCGATGTGATCGACAGCGGCAAACCGAAAATGCTGGAATTCGGCGTCGCCGACGAGCAAGCCTGGAACGTGGGGCTGTCCTGCGGCGGCACGATCCGCGTCTATGTCGAAAAGGTGAGCTGAAGTGAAACTCGACATCCTGCACGCGCTCAATGCCGAACGCGCCGCGCGGCGCGCGGTTGTGGTCGTCACCGACGTGGCGAGCGGCGAACAGCGACTGGTCAGGGCGGCGGACGTCGCCAAGGACCCGCTGCGCGAGTTGATCGAAAAACACATCCGCATGGCGAAAAGTGGCATGGAGGAGACCGCGCAGGGCCGCGTTTTTCTCACCGTGCACGTGCCGTCGCCGCAGCTCGTCATCACCGGCGCTGTGCACATCAGCCAAACGTTAGCTCCGGTCGGGCAATTGCTCGGTTATGACGTGACCATCGTCGATCCGCGCACTGCCTTTGCCTCGGTCGAACGCTTTCCCGACGTCAAAGTGATCGCCGAATGGCCGGACGTGGCGCTGCCGCCGCTCAATGTCGATCATTACACGGCGTTTGTGGCACTCACGCACGATCCGAAGATCGACGACCCGGCGCTCAAACATGCGCTGGCGCGCGACTGCTTCTATATCGGCGCACTCGGCTCCAAGAAAACCCATGCCAAGCGCGTGCAACGGCTGAAGGAATGCGGATTAAGTGACGCCGATATCTCGCGCATCCGTGCGCCGATTGGGTTGCCGATCGGCGCTGTGTCGCCGGCCGAAATCGCCATCTCCATCATGGGCGAGATCACCGCGCGGCTGCGCATGAAATCCGACAGAGCGGAGGCGGCATGAAGTTCGGCCCCGTCGCCCCTAGCGACGCGCTTGGCGCCACCGCGGTTCATTCGATCCGCCAGGGCGAGCTCGTGCTCAAGAAGGGCACGCTGATCGGGCCGGCGGAAGTGGCCGCGTTAAAGGCCGCCGACGTCAAGGAAATCGTGGTGGCGCGGCTCGAGCCGGGCGAGGTGTCGGAGGATCAGGCCGCCGCCGATATCGCCGCCGCGGTTACGGGCGAGGGCGTGCGCGCCGACCGCGCCTTCACCGGACGTTGCAATCTGTTCGCCGAAACCTCGGGCGTGCTGGTGCTCGACAAAGACGCGATTGACCGGCTCAACCGTATCGACGAGGCGGTGACGCTGGCGACTTTGCCGGCGTTCAAGCCGGTGGTGGAAGGCGAGATGATCGCGACCGTGAAGATCATTCCGTTCGCGGTTGCGGGCGCCGCGCGTGACCAGGCGGTCGCGGCAGCCGCAAAAGCCAAGCCGGTAATCCGCGTGGCGCCCTACAAGGTGCGCAAGATCGGCATTGTGTCGACCTTGCTGCCAGGGCTTTCGCCGAAAGTCATCGAGAAGACCCTGAAAATCACCGCGACGCGCATTGCGCCTTCCGGCGCGACCATCGTCGCCGAGCGGCGCGTGCCGCACGAGACGGCTGCGCTGGCGCGCGCCATCGACGAGGTATTGAAAGCCGGCGCCGAGCTAGTGATCGTGTTCGGCGCTTCCGCGATTGCAGACCGCCGCGACGTCATCCCGGCGGCGGTCGAAGCCATCGGCGGCGCGATCGAGCATTTCGGCATGCCGGTCGATCCCGGTAATCTGATGCTGATCGGCCGGTTGCGCGGGCAGGCGGTGATCGGCGCGCCGGGCTGCGCGCGCTCGCCGAAGGAAAACGGCTTCGACTGGGTGCTTATGCGGATGTTAGCGGGCTTGCCCGTCAGCCGCGCGGACATCACCGGCATGGGTGTCGGTGGCCTGCTCATGGAAATCGTCACGCGTCCGCAGCCGCGCAGCGAGCCGGCGCCGGAAAAAGGCCGGCGCATCGCGGCGGTCGTGCTGGCCGCCGGACGCTCGACCCGCATGGGCACGATCAACAAACTGATCGCCGAGATCGGCGGCAAGCCGCTGGTGCGCATCGCCGCCGAGCAGGCGCTGGCCTCGCGCGCCAACCCGGTGATCGTCGTCACCGGCCACGAACACAAGCGCGTCGAGACGGCGCTCGCCGGGCTTCCCGTTCGCTTTGTGAATAATCCCGATTATGCGGAAGGTCTTGGCACCTCGCTGAGGACCGGTATTGCCGCCGTGCCGGCGGACGCCGACGGCGTCATTGTCTGCCTTGGCGACATGCCGCAGGTCGATAGCCAGTTGATCGACAGGCTGATCGCCGCCTTCAATCCGGAACGCGGCGCGCTGGTGGTGGTGCCCACGTTGGACGGACGGCGCGGCAATCCGGTGGTATGGTCGCGCCGCTTCTTCCACGACTTGATGGCAATCGCAGGCGATATCGGCGCCCGCCACCTGATCGGCAGCTATGCCGAGGCGGTCGTCGAAATCCCGGTCGCCGGCGAGGCGGCGCTCACCGACGTGGACACGCCCGAGTCGTTTTCAGCCGTCAAGGCCGAAATCGAACGCGCCTAAGACTCGAATCGTTGATCGCCGCCGCGACTCAGCCCTTATCTGACGACGTGCCTGGGTAAGGGAAGGGTGATGGCGGATAGCTTTACGTCGACATTGCGCGCGCTCGTCGCCGCGACACTGCTGGTCGCGACCGCGACGGTGATGCTGGTCGCCGTCAACACCGCGCGCGCGGCCGGGGCGCTTGCGATCGGCGCCTGCGGGGCGTTCGGTGAGGCTTACGATTTCCGAACCGTTGATGAGGCGCGCACAAGCGCGCTGGCGAAATGCCAAAATGATACCTGCCGGGTGGTAACCGTCGCCAAGCACGGCTGCGCCGCCTTCGCGGTGACAAATGCGGCGCCCATGGCTGGGGCAAGGGACCTAAGCTCGGCAGCCAGAACGAAGCCTTGCGCTCCTGCTACAAGGACGGCGGCAAGGAATTCGTGATCCGCACCTTCTTCTGCGATGCCAGGGGCTGATCGCCTAATCAACTCACTGATCCAATTGACGATAGTAGCGCTTGCGCGGTAGCGCCCTTTGGCCTATGTACTGACTGACCAGTCAGTCAGTAAATTGTTGGTAGCCGCGATGGTCACAATGCAACCTCGATCAGTCCGCAAAACACCGCGCCGCCGGCGCGGTGCGACCCGTCGTGCCGGGCCGGAGCCGCGCGGCTCTGCGCGCCGGGCACGCAGCGCCGCGCGCCATGAAGCGATCCTTTCCGCGGCGCTCGATGAATTCTCGTCACGCGGCTTCGAGGCGGCGCGGCTTGACGACGTTGCCAAGCGGGCCGGCGTCGCCAAAGGCACGATCTATCTCTACTTCCGCGACAAGGAGAGCCTGTTCCAGGAACTGGTCCGCGCCATGCTCACGCCGCTGGTCGGCACCATCGAAGCGCTGGGTGCAGCCGAAGTTCCAATTAGCGTTCTCAGCGAGCAGATTGTCGAATTGTTCGTGCGGGAGGTCTACGAGACGCGGCGCAAGGACGTCATCCGTCTGATGATCTCGGAAGGCCGCCGCTTCCCCAAGCTCGCCGAATTCTATTACCGCGAAGTGCTCTCGCGCATCATCGCCGCGGTTCGTGCGCTGCTGCGCCGCGCCGCTGCGCGCGGGGAGGTGCCCGAGGCATTGGCCGAGTTCCCGCAGATCGTGGCCGCGCCGGGACTGGTCGCCATCATCTGGAGCGGATTATTTGAACGGTTCGAGCCGCTCGACGTTCGCAAAATGATGAAGACCCATGTCGATCTGTTGTTTGCGCCGAGGAGAGCGCCATGAGAATGGAATTTGCCGTCTTGCCGGCACTGGTGCTCGCCGGGTTCGCGCTCGCAGCTTGCGACAAAGGCAACGAGCGCCAGCTGCAAGGATGGGTCGAAGCCGAACTGATTTTTGTTTCCCCCGACGAGCAAGGCCGCGTGGAGAGCTTGAAAGTGCGCGAGGGCGATCAGATTAAGCAGAGCGATTTGCTGTTCACCGTCGACGACGACCTGCAAAAGGCCGACTTGGTGGTGAGAAAGACCACCGTGACCAACGCGCAGCAGAATTTCGATCGCGCCAAGGAACTGCTGAAAACCGCGGCCGGCACGCAAAAGAACTTCGACGACGCCGAAGCCGCGCTGCGCCAGGCCAAAGCCAATTTGGCCTGGTCGGAAACCCGCCTCGCGCGCCGCAATGCCTTTAGTCCTGCCGACGGCACCATCCAGCAAATCTATTTTCGGCCGGGCGAAACCGTGACCGCAGGAAAGCCGGTCATGGCGCTGCTGCCGCCGCAAAATCTCAAATTCCGCTTCTTCGCGCCGGAGCCGGTGTTGTCGGCCATTAAATACGGCGAGATCGTCGCGGTCTCCTGCGACGGCTGCGAGAAAGGGTTGACCGCGAAGGTGACTTTCATCGCCCGCAGTGCGGAATACACACCGCCGGTGATCTACAGCCTGGATGAGCGCGCCAAGCTCGTGTTCCTGATCGAGGCGCGGCCCGACCAACCGGAGAAATTCCGCGTCGGCCAGCCGGTGACCGTGACATTGCCGAACGAGGCGCCGAAATGAGCGCGCAAAACGGCGGATCCGACATCGCGATCGACGTCCACCATCTGACCAAGAAGTTCGACGACCGGGCGGTGGTGCGCAACCTGTCCATGCAGGTCAAACGCGGCACGATTTACGGCTTCTTGGGACCAAACGGCTCCGGCAAGACCACCACCATCCGCATGCTGTGCGGGCTGCTGACGCCCGACGAGGGGACCGGCACCTGCCTCGGCTACGACATCCTCACCGAAACCGACAAGATCAAGCGCCAGGTTGGCTACATGACCCAGCGCTTCAGCCTGTATCAGGACCTTTCGGTGCGCGAGAACCTGGAATTCGTCGCCCGCATCTACGGCATCGACAAGCCGGTCGCCGCCGCGCGCGCGGCGATCAAGCGGCTCGGCCTCGCGGGCCGCGAGGAGCAGATCGCCGGCGAATTGTCGGGCGGCTGGAAACAGCGGCTGGCGCTCGGCGCCTGTACGCTGCCGAGCCCGCAATTGCTGCTGCTCGACGAGCCGACCGCCGGGGTCGATCCGAAGGCGCGGCGCGAGTTCTGGAACGAGATCCACGCGCTCGCCGCCGACGGCCTCACCGTGCTGGTCTCCACCCATTACATGGACGAGGCCGAGCGATGCCACGAGATCGCTTACATTGCCTACGGCGAACTGCTGGTGCACGGCACCGTCGAGCACGTGATCGAGTCCGCGCATCTGAGCACCTATGTCGTCAGTTCGGCCGAAGGCGAGGGACTGGCCAAGCTTTCCAACGAGCTTACGGGCAAGCCGGGCGTCGATATGGTGGCGCCGTTCGGCACCAGCCTGCATGTGTCGGGGCGCGACACGGCTAAGTTGGACGCCGCGATCGAGCCTTATCGCAAACGCAAAGACCTCGACTGGAAACGCTCCGAGCCCTCACTCGAGGACGTGTTCATCGACTTGATAGGCAAGGCGCGGGATAACTATCAATGACCCACCTGCTTCCCACACAAGCGGCGCGCCGCCTTTCCGGCAACGGCTTCTGGCGCAAGACCTGGGCGATGCTGGTGAAGGAATTCATCCAGCTCAGGCGCGACCGCGTGTCGTTCGCCATGATCATCGTGATCCCGCTCGTGCAACTGACGCTGTTCGGCTACGCCATCAATACCACGCCGCGCGATTTGCCGACCGCGGTATTGCTGCAAGAAAACACCGATCTGTCGCGTTCAATTCTGGCAGCGCTCCAGAACACCAAGTATTTCAAGGTCACCCAGCTTCCGCACAGCGAAGCCGAGGTCGATCAGTTGCTCGCTTCGGGAACCGTGTTGTTCGCGGTCGAAATTCCCGCCAATTTCGAACGCTCGGTGCGTCGCGGTGACAAGCCGGCCATGTTGGTCGCTGCCGATGCCACTGATCCAGTCGCCTCCGGCACCGCGCTCAGCGCGCTTGGCCAGGTCCTGCAGACCGCGCTCTCGCACGACCGCGATGTGCCCGACAGTCCCGTCCTGCCGTTCGAGATCCGAATCCACGCGCGCTACAATCCGGCCGGCGTGACACAGCTCAACATCGTGCCGGGGCTGGTCGGCACCATCCTCACCATGACCATGCTGATCTTCACCGCGCTGTCGGTGACGCGCGAGATCGAGCGTGGGACCATGGAAAGCCTGCTGTCGATGCCGATCTCACCGGTCGAGATCATGCTAGGCAAGATCGTGCCCTACATCATGGTCGGCTTCGTGCAGGCGGGGCTGATCATCGGCATCGGCGTCACGCTGTTCGGCGTGCCGATCGTCGGCAATCTCGGCGTGCTCGCCGTGCTCAGCACGCTGTTCATCGCGACCAATCTGTCGATCGGCTACACGTTCTCGACGGTGGCGCAGAACCAGCTGCAGGCGATGCAGATGACCATTATGTTTTTCCTGCCGAATATTCTTTTGTCGGGATTTCTGTTCCCGTTCGCCGGCATGCCGGTCTGGGCGCGCTATATCGGCGAGGCGCTGCCGCTCACGCATTATCTGCGCATCGTGCGCTCGATCATGCTGAAAGGCTCCTCGGTCGGGGACTTGCGTTATGACGCCGTGGCCTTGTTCGTGCTGATGCTGATTGCGATGACGATCGCCGTCACGCGCTTTCGCCGCACGCTCGATTAGGATGCGTACCGATAATTCGAGCTCGGTGGACAGAGATCGGGCAATATCAGTTTTGTACCAATCGCGGAGATTGCGGTGTCTTACTCGATCAGCGCGTTGCTGCAGAATTCAATGGCGCCATTTTGAGAGACGTTAGTGGATAGGCATCGGCGCGATGATTGCTGGGAATCCTGCCGCCTGTTACCGTTCGCGCATTCAAGTCTTCATTTGAGGAACGGCAGATGTCGTAGCTGGCCACGAATCAATGCCGACTAAATCCAGGGAAACTTCGCAAGCCATAGATTTCATCAAATCTACTACCCGAGCCCAAGAGCTGCAGCGTGAAGCCCTCGCGGTTGAGCCCGTCGGGCGACCACTGCAGGCCGCCATACAAGAAGCGGCCGTCGCGCCACAGGTCGGTGCCGGAAAACAAAAGGAACTGCGCGCCGTCGTCGCCGGCCCGGGTAGATCCGGTGGACACGCCAACACAACAAACACTGAAGGCCCCCGAGCCCCATAACAGCCCGGCAAAAACACACCAGGTTACCGTTGCAACTTAAGCGTGCGGGCGCTTGAAGTCGAGGGCAATCTTACGAAATCCGAATAGGACAAAGGTCCAGCGGGGCGGTATATGCATACGAACACCGCAGCCTAAGGCTCCGATGACCGTCGCAACTACCAGCCAGAATTCCGAGGAACGCGCCCGATTGCGGTCGATCGCTTTCCTCAATTGGGCGCACGCGCTCGATCATTTCGTACTGCTGATCTATCCGACCGTCGTGATCGGGCTGGAGGTCATCTACAAACGGCCCTATGCCGAGCTGATCGCACTGTCGACCGCGGCTTTCGTTGCCTTCGGCGTGTTCTCGCTGCCCGCCGGCTGGCTCGCCGATCGCTGGAGCCGCCGCAACATGATGGCGGCGTTCTACATCGGCTGCGGGCTGTCACTGGTCGGCGTTGCGGCAGCGCCTAATCTGGTCGGGCTCGCCATTGCGATGTTCGCGCTCGGGGTGTTTGCCGCGATCTATCACCCGGTCGGCATGCCGATGCTGCTGGAAGCCTCCAAGGCGCAAGGACGCTCCATCGCGTTCAACGGCGTATGCGGCAATCTGGGCGCGGCGCTCGCCGCCGGCATCGCCGCCGCGATCGCCTCCTGGCTCGGCTGGCGCGCGGCCTTCCTGGTACCAGCGCTGGTGTGCATCGCCACCGGCATCGCCTATGTCATTTTGGTTCCCGACGACCGCCACCATACGGCGAGCCGCAAGACGACGGCCGACGTGGCGCTCTCGCACCGCGCGGCGCTAATCATGTTCGGCCTCTACGTGGTGGTTTCGCTCACCGGCGGCTTGACGTTCAACACCATCTCGATCGCGCTGCCCAAGATCGTGGACGAGCGGCTGGGCGCCGACGTACCGCTGCTCTTGGTCGGCTCTGTCGCCACAGCTGTTTTCATGTGCGGCGCGGTGGCGCAGATCGCAGTCGGACGGCTGGTCGAGTGGATCAGGCCGTATCAGTTGTTCGCCGTGATTGTGGCGCTGCAATTGCTCGGCATTTTGTGGGCGGCCAATTCGAGCGGCATGATGCTGATCTTCGCGCTCGCGGTCACCATGGCGGCGATCTACGGGCAGGTGACGGTCGGCGATTTGGTGATCGCACGTTATACCGCCGATGCCTGGCGCGGCCGCGTCTATGCGGTGCGCTATTTTCTGACTTTCGTGTCGTCGGGCGCGGCGGTCTCGATCATCGCCTGGCTATACAGCCGCGGCGGCTTTGATCTCTTGCTGATGGTGGTCGCCGGCATTGCCGCGGTATTCCTGGTCGGCGTGCTCGGCATCGTGTTCCTGGTGTCGGGTGTGGAACGCGCGCGCCGCCTGGCGCAGCCGGCGGAATAGCTAGATAATCGGCGGGATCAGGTCCTCGACCTTGACGCGCGTGCGCTTTTTAACGAGCGCGGCGATGCGGCTGCGGTGGCACTCGTTCGGATCGCGCTCGTAGCACAGCAGGCAGACGCGTTTTCCCGCTTTGATCAGCGCCAGCAATTCGCCGAGCGCCGCTTGCGCTTCCGGTGTCTTGATGTGCTTGTCGTAGATGCGCCAGAGCGTGTCGAGGTCGCCGGCGTGCGCGGCCTGCCGGCCTTCTGCCGGCGTGCCCAGTTTTTGTAAATGCAAATAGGGAATGCCGATTTCATTGAGCGAAGCCGCAAGCTGGCGCTTGGAAAAACCGGGACGGCGCGAGGCCGCGACCGCGCGTGTATCGACCAAAAGATCGATTTTGGCCCGCTTGAGTTCGCCTAACACGGCGGCGGGCAGGGCCTTCTCGTAGCCAATCGTAAACAAAGTCGGCATGGGACCGTCATTGAAATGACACAACTAGCCCCTATATGGAGGTCAAGTTGGCGATCTGGAAGTGTTGAGTACGGAACGCCCTGACGGCCACGATGAGATTCAAGGCGACGGCGGATGTACCCGCGCTTCTCATTTGTGGTCGTTTTCGTTTTTAGCGGCGTGTGTCGAAAAGGCCCGGGATTTCCCCCGGGCCTTCTTTATTTTTGGCTGGAGCGGATGGTTTAGAAGTCCATTCCGCCGCCGCCCATGCCGCCCATTCCGCCGCCGCCAGGCATGCCGCCCTGGGCCTTCTTCTGCGGAACTTCGGCGACCATCGCCTCAGTGGTGATCAAGAGACCGGCAACCGATGCCGCGCCCTGGATCGCCGAACGCACGACCTTAGTCGGGTCGATGACGCCCTTGGTGACGAGATTGCCGTATTCGCCGGCTTGTGCGTCAAAGCCGTAGGAATACTGATCCTTTTCGAGGATCTTGCCGACGATGACTGAGCCGTCTTCACCGGCATTGGTGGCAATCTGACGTGCCGGAGCCTGGATCGCCTTGCGGACAATATCGACGCCGTGCTTCTGGTCTTCGTTTGCGGTCTTGACCTTCTTAAGGGATTCGGTGGCGCGCAACAGCGCGACGCCGCCGCCCGGCAGGATGCCTTCCTCGACCGCGGCGCGGGTCGCATGCATCGCGTCATCGACGCGATCCTTGCGTTCCTTTACCTCGATCTCGGTGGCGCCGCCGACGCGGATCACCGCAACGCCGCCGGCCAACTTGGCGAGACGTTCCTGCAGCTTCTCCTTGTCGTAATCGGAGGTGGTCTCTTCGATCTGTGCCTTGATCTGCGAGACGCGTGCTTCAATGTCGGCCTTCTTGCCGGCGCCGTTGATGATCGTCGTGTTTTCCTTGTCGACCATCACCTTCTTGGTGCGGCCGAGCATGTTGATGGTGACGTTCTCGAGCTTGATGCCGAGATCTTCCGAGATCGCCTGGCCGCCGGTCAAGATCGCGATGTCCTGCAGCATGGCCTTGCGGCGATCGCCGAAGCCCGGCGCCTTGACGGCCGCGACCTTAAGGCCGCCGCGCAGCTTGTTGACGACGAGCGTGGCGAGAGCCTCGCCTTCGATGTCCTCAGCCACGATCAGCAGCGGCTTGCCGGTCTGTACCACTGCTTCGAGCAGCGGCAGCAATTCCTGCAGGCCGGAGAGCTTCTTTTCGTAGATTAGGATGTAGGGGTCGTCCATCTCAACGCGCATCTTGTCGGCGTTGGTGATGAAGTAGGGTGAGATGTAGCCGCGATCGAACTGCATGCCTTCGACCACGTCGAGTTCGGTCTCGAGCGACTTGGCTTCCTCGACCGTGATCACGCCCTCGTTGCCGACTTTCTTCATGGCGTCGGCGAGGAACTTGCCGATCTCGGCGTCGCCGTTTGCGGAGATGGTGCCAACCTGGGCGATCTCTTCGTTCGAAGTGACCTTCTTCGAATTGGCCTTGAGATGCTCGACGATGGCTTCGACGGCGAGATCGACGCCGCGCTTGAGATCCATCGGGTTCATGCCGGCGGCTACCGCTTTGCAGCCTTCGCGCACGATCGCCGCGGCCAGTACGGTCGCGGTGGTGGTGCCGTCGCCGGCCTGATCGGAGGTCCGCGACGCGACTTCACGCACCATCTGTGCGCCCATATTCTCGAACTTGTCTTCGAGTTCGATTTCTTTCGCCACCGTCACGCCGTCCTTGGTGATGCGTGGGGCGCCGAACGACTTGTCGAGCACGACATTGCGGCCCTTGGGGCCGAGCGTGACCTTCACAGCATTGGCGAGGATGTCGACGCCGCGCAGCATGCGGTCGCGGGCATCGACGGCAAATTTGACGTCTTTAGCAGCCATAGTTCGAATTCCTTCGGTTTGATGTCGGCTGAATGCTTAGGCGGCTTTTCGCTTGGCGGCAGCGCCGCCTTCGATCACGCCCATGATGTCGGATTCCTTCATGATCAGGAGATCCTGACCATCGATTTTCACTTCGGTGCCCGACCATTTGCCGAACAGCACGGTGTCGCCGACCTTGAGATCGATCGGGATCAGCTTGCCGGCTTCGTCGCGGCCACCGGGGCCGACGGCGACGATCTCGCCCTGGCTCGGCTTTTCTTTGGCGGTGTCCGGGATAATGATGCCACCGGCAGTCTTTTCCTCGGCGTCGATGCGCTTGACGACTACGCGGTCGTGAAGCGGGCGGAACTTCATGGCAGTCCTCCTCAGTTATTGAACGATTTTGCGGTTTGGGTAGCCGACGTTCCCTTGTCGGCACCTGGGTAGCAGGTGGTGCAGGCATTCTAGCCCGCAAGGGGCATCCGGAAATTTTTTAGCACTCAATCCATCTGAGTGCCAATGGCCCTGAAAATACAGTCGGATCAATGGTTAACAGCCGGGCGCCCGGAACCGGGCGGGCGGCACCCGGGTTAGCCGCGGCTGCCGTGGTGAGCGCGGCGCCGGGCTGTTAGCAGGCTCGCAAGCTTGCTGCTAACGCGTTGATTTTAAACAGTTTGTTTACCTTTTCGGCTTGCAATGCCCAGTGCCGAAAATGGAAACTTGTGTCCGACTCGAAGGAGGGACGCGATGGTTTCGCAAGGCTTTGTGTCTGAAGACTTCCGCAAACAGATCGCCGGGTTTGGCCTGACGACCGCCCACATCCTGTATCGGCGTCCCGATCATCGTTGGCTGCTGCAATCCTATGTGTGGCAGCACTATGACCTGTTCCCGGAATTTCCGGAGCTGAAGAAGTTTTTGGAGTTCTGGCAGGAGAAGTTGGACGGCCCGCTGCACTCGGTGCAGGTCGCGCACAGCAAGCTGATTAAGCCGGCCGAGCTGAAAGCGATCAACGGCGAGTTTAGGCTGCATTAGAACTCTGCCGTCGTCCCGGGCGAGCTTCAGCGAGCGAGGCCCGGGACCCATACGCTGTGCCCTCTCGATAGACTGCGAAAATGGGTCTCCGCCTTCGCGGGGACTACGATGAGTATTTAGCCAACGCTTCGCTGCCGTTGCCACCTGGGGATAAGTCATCGCTGCGCGGCGCGCGCGATCAGCGTCTCGAGCAAAGGCAGCATGCGCGCGACCACCATGGCATAGCCTTGCGCATTGTAATGCGTCCCGTCGCGTGCGCGATATTTCCCCGGCGGCAATCTCCATTGCGAGTAGAGGACATTGTTATCTTTTGCGACGCTTGCGAGATCCAAGCTGCCAAGCCCGACCACCAGCACCTCGATCTTGCGGGCGCGAAGCGATCGGATGAGTTCGGTCATACGGGTCCGCACGGTTTGCGTCGAAACGCCGCTACGCAGATCGTTGGTGCCGAACTCGACGATGGCGATATCGGTACCGGGCACGATCGCGCTGTCGAAGCGCTTAAGGGCGCCGGCCGTGGTGTCGCCATTGACGCCCGCGTTGGCGACGGTGACGTCGTAGCCTTTCTTGCGCAAGGCCGCCTGCAGCTGTGCCGGATAGGCGTCTTGGTGCGCCACCAGCCAGCCGGCGGTCGCACTGTCGCCGAAGGCGACGATCTGGATCGTGCGCGCGGAAGCGGGCAGGTTTGCCGCGATCAATATAACCAGCGCTGCGATCAGTCTGAGCATCTAATTCAAAACCCCGACAATCGCCCCCATCAGGCATGTCGTCAGCGTGCCGGAGACGATCGACTTGCCGCCGAGCGAAATGATGTCGCCGCGCCGCTCCGGCGCCATCACCGACAGGCCGGCGATCATGATGCCGAGCGAGCCAAAATTAGCAAAGCCGCACATGGCGTAGAGCATGATCAGCCGCGAGCGCGCATCGAGCGCGTCGGCGGGGAGCTTGGCGAGTTCGAGATACGCGATCAATTCGTTGAGCACGGTCTTGATGCCCATCAGCGAACCGGCTGTGACCGCCTGGTCCCAAGAGATCCCCATCAGCCAGCACACCGGCGCCATGACGATGCCGAGCAGGCGTTGCAAGGTTACGCCTGAGCCGCCGACGTCCGGCAGCAGACTGAGGATCGCGTTGGCGAGATGTACCAGCGCCACCAGCACGATCAGCATGGCGACGATGTTGAGCAGCAGTTCAAGGCCGGCCGTGGTGCCGCGCACAATCGCGTCCATTGTCGAATCCGCGACCCGGCCGATCTCGATTTTGCCGATGTCCGTACGCGTGCCCGGCGGCACCGGCACCATCAGCGCGCTGATCAACAGCGCGGCCGGCGCGCCGAGGATCGAGGCGACCAGGATGTGGCCGGCGACGTCGGGAATGGCGGCGCGCAGGATGGATGCATAGAGCACGAACACCGTGCCGGCGATGCCGGCCATGCCGCCGGTCATCACCATGAACAATTCGCCGCGCGTGAGCTTAGCGAGATAGGGGCGGATGAACAGCGGCGATTCCACCATGCCGAGGAAAATATTGGCGGCGGTGGAAAGTCCGACGGCGCCGCCGATGCCCATGGTCCGCTCCAGGACCCAGGAGAAGCCGCGCACGATCGGCGGCAGGATCTGCCAATAGAAAAGAAGGGTAGTGAGCACGCTCATCACCAGCACGATCGGCAGCGCCTGGAAGGCGAGCACGAATTCGGCGCCCGGCACGGTCAGCGCGAAGGGCAGCGGGGCGCCGCCGACATAGCCAAACACGAAGCCGGTGCCGGCCCGGGTCGCCTCGGCGACGGCATTGACCGCGCGGTTGGCGAGGGCGAAAGCGGTCTTGATCTGCGGCACTTCGAGCAGCACAAGCGCGGTCACCAAAGTAACGAGCAGCGCGGCGCCGACGCTTTTCCAGTCGACTGCGCGGCGGTCCTCGCCGATCGCCCAGGCGAAGGCGATGAGGACGACGACGCCGAGCGCCGATTGCAGGTGCTGCATGTCGTAATTCCCCCACACGGCGGTGGTTAAGTCGTCGCGCTTTCTTGCCAAGGCCGGCCCATTCATCAAAATGCGCAATTGCCGGGGCCAAGGCAACAACGGGAGAACGCTGATGGCCCGCATCCGCTTCGATTTCGGCGCGCTCACGCTCGAGGCCGAACTGCTCGACACGCCGACCGCCAAGGCGATCGCGGCGGCGCTGCCGATCTCGTCGTCCGTGCTGACCTGGGGCGAGGAAGTCTATTTCGACGTTCCGGTGGACACTGCGCGCGAACCGGAGGCGCGCGCGGTGATCGTGCCGGGCGAGATCGCCTATTGGCCGCAAGGTCCCGCGATCGCGATCGGCTTCGGCCGCACGCCGATTTCCAAGGGCAACGAGACGCGACTCGCCAGCCCCTGCAACGTGTTCGCCAAGGCGCTCGGCAACGTGAAGGCGCTGGGCAAGGTCAAGACCGGAACCAAGGTCGAGGTTAGTCTCGTTGCCTGAGGCCTTCGTTTTTGCTTCTCTACCGTTCTTGCTGGATACGAGGTGTGGGGCAACATGCAAAAACCAGTCGCACTCGCACTCGCAATCGCTGCATTACTCTCGGCCGCGTGCCTCGCGCCGCATGCCGCCGCCATCGAAGCGGGCAGCGCCGCCTGCAAGCGCGAAATGCAGGCCGCACTTCAGATGATGCAGGAATCGGCCGCGGTGGTGGACAGCGGGATGAAGGCGTCGGGCGCTGAGAGGTGCAAGGCGCTTTCGCAGCATATGGCTCTCACCGAGCAGATTCGCGAAAGCTTCGCGCGCTGCGAACAGCCCAAGGCGCGCGCCGAAGCTATACGCGACGCCGACGACGTGATCGAGGCGTCGAATCAGGCCTACCAGAAATGATGCCCGCCGCGGCCGGGCATGGTCCGCGTCAAGATGACGATGGTCACGCACGTCACGCGCGCGCAACTGCCCAAGCCGCTGGCCGCCGTGCACCGCTGCGCTGTAGACGACGCGCCTATGTTCTCCGCCAACGAGCGCTTCGATCTCGGCCGCCTCGTCATGCTCGGCTGTCCGGGCATTGAAAATCCGACGGCGGACCAAGTGAAAACGCGCAACGCCAGCGCCGAATTGCTGCGCAAAGAGCAGGTCGAGCTCTACGTCACGCGCGACCGCGACGGCGACGATCCGCGGCGGTTGACCTTCCCGATCCTCGACGCGGACGGGCAGGAGACGACCATCGAGATGTTGTTTGCCGGACGCAATCACGTCGGCGACAAACTCGACTTGATCGAGTCGTTCTGGGAGCCGGCGAAACCGGGCGTCTGCCGCGTACATGCGATTTGGCGTGTGCGCGACGGCAAGGCCGGGCTGGTCTTGTGGCAGGAAGCGGCGGATTGCACGGGCGGCAGCAAAGTCGAATTCAAGACTGTGCTCGACCGGCCGTGAACGCGCGGAGAGCGCGATCCGGTAGCCGCCGGATAAAACTTCTGTGCTAGGTCAACGCGATCAATCAAATCAGCGTTAGGAAAGACAATGGCCGGCGATGATAAAAAAACTAAAACTGTCCCTGCGCCAAAACCAGAGACCGCTGCGAAGAGCGTTGCGAAGAGCAATAGCCCTTCGGCGCCAGACGTTCCCAAGGCTGAAAGCAGCGAGAAAACAGCCGACCCATCCTCAGGCTATAGCCGGGGCGAGGGCCAAAAACCGGTTTCGCAAGCCTACAAGGATAACTGGAACGCGATCTACGGTAATAAGAAAAAGAAGAAACGATAATCATCTCCGTCCGACGAACGGCAATGAGCGCGATCGAATTATTCAGTCGCGCTTGGCCTGATGGTGCACCATCGACAGCGTGAGGTCCCACGCATTGCGGATGTTAACGATCAGCAGGGTGAGCAGCGCGCCGGCCAGCACGTCCAGAGCCAAGCCGATTTCCGACCAAATCATCGCCGCCGCAACCAGCAGCGCCAGATAGGCGATCATCGGCAAAAGGGCGTAAGCCAAGTGGTCTTGCTTGTAATTTGTCCAATCGTGACGCAATAGCTGGATGGCCACGAACAGCGAAACCGCGAACCCGATCGCGGCGCAGGCTCCAATTAGCGCCGCGAAGAAGATGGTCCGGTGCGCAGGCACGAGCGCGATGGCTGACAGAAAAAAGACGGCGGTGAAATGCACCACCACGGGGCTGTAGAATGCGCGCCGTCGGCGCCGACCGCTTTTCAGTCAAAAATCCGACGCCGAGCGATACGGCGACGAACTGCAGCGCGAGCAACGTCGCGCCGGCGGTGCCGACCAGCACATCGAAATCATGCCAGCGTTCGAGTTCGGCAATCATTCTGGTGTTCGCGCCTAACCCCGCCCGACGAATGGCATCTTGTTCGCCATCACCGTCATGAACAGCACATTGGTATCGAGCGGCAGGCTCGCCATGTAGACCACCGCGTTGCCGACATGCTCGGCTTCCATGCGCGGTTCGATCTTCTTGCTGCCGTCCGGCTGCAGCACGCCGTCGCCCTGCACCATGCGCTCGGTGAGCGGCGTGGCTGCATTGCCGATGTCGATCTGGCTGCAGCAGATGTCGTATTGCCGGCAGTCGAGCGACGTGGACTTGGTGAGGCCGGTCACGGCGTGCTTGGTCGAAGTGTAGGCGACCGAATAGGGCCGCGGCGCGTGCGCCGAGATTGATCCGTTATTGACGATGCGGCCACCGCGCGGCGACTGGCTCTTCATGATCTTGATGGCTTCCTGGGTGCACAGGAACATGCCCGTGAAATTGGTGGCCACCACGTTCTGCCAAGTCTCGAACGGCAAGTCCTCGAGCGGCACCGGCGGGGCGCCGATGCCGGCATTGTTGAACAGCACGTCGAGCCGGCCGAAGCTCGATTTCACGGTGGCAAACAAAGCGAGGATCGACTCGCGTTTCGACACGTCGGTCGGCACCGCCAGCACCTGCGCGCCGATCGCGTTGATCTCGGCCGCGACCTTGTCGAGCATTTCCTTGCGCCGGCCGGCGAGCACCAAGCTGTAGCCGGCTTTGGCGAGCGCGATCGCCACCGCGCGGCCGACCCCGGTGCCGGCACCCGTGACCAAAGCAATTTTTGCGGCGGCAGACATGGGCTCTCCCTCCCTAAAAATATTGGAAGTTCCGCCATATCACAAAAGCGCGCGCGCGGCTTCCCTCTCCCCGCGTGCGGGGAAAGGGTGGCGAGCAGCGTTAGCTGCAAGCCGGGTGAGGGGGCATATTGATGGCCCCAGAATCGGGGCAACGCCTCCTCACCCGACTTGCTCGCTAGCGCTCGCAAGTCGACCTCTCCCCGCACGCGGGGAGAGGTGAATTAGCCTGCCAGCGCTTGCGGCACGTCGATTGGCTGGAAGGCGTCGGGCGATTGCAGCCGCTTGGTGATCTCGGCGGCGGTCACGGCCCTGCCGAAACGGTAGCCTTGCATGAAATGCACGCCGGCGGCGCGCAGGAACAACTGCTGGTCGGCGGTTTCCACGCCTTCCGCCGTTACCTTCATGCCCAGGCCGCGGCCGAGGCTGACCACCGCGTGCACGATGGCCGCGGCATCGGCGGCTTTTTCGATGGCGAGCACGAAGCTGCGGTCGATCTTGAGCTTGTCGAACGGCAAGCGGCGCAGATAGAGCAGGCTCGAATAACCAGTGCCGAAATCGTCGAGCGCGAGCCGCACGCCGATCGCCTTGAGCCGCAACATACCGGCTTCCGCGGTATCGACATTGCCGAGCAACACGCTTTCGGTGAGCTCAATTTCGAGCCGCGCCGGATCAAACGCGGTTTCGCCCAACATGCGTTGCACGACGTCGAAGAAATCGGTACGCCGGAATTGCAGCGGCGACACGTTGACCGAGACGGTGAGACCCGGCCAGGCCTTGCCGTCGAGGCAGGCGCGGCGCAGCACCCAGCCGCCCAGATCGATGATCAGGCCGCTGTGCTCGGCGACGGCGATGAATTCGGTGGGCGGAATTTCGCCGCGCGTCGGGTGTGTCCAGCGGCACAGCGCTTCGACGCCGACCACGGTCTCACCGCTCTTGTTGACGATGGGCTGGTATAGCAGCCGCAGTTGATCGTTCTCGATCGCTTCGCGCAGGTCGGCTTCCAAGAGCTTGCGGTTGGAGAGATCCTCGTCCATCGCGGCGTCGTAGATGCAGGCGCGATTGCGGCCCTCGTTCTTGGCGCGGTAGAGCGCCATGTCGGCATAGCGCATGATGTCGGCGGCGCCGCCCGATTTGCGGTCGATCACCGCAATGCCGATCGAGGCGCCGATGATGATGTTCTGCTGGTTGATCACATAGGGCGCGCAGATCGAGGCGATCAGGCGCTGGGCCACCACCATCATCTTGGCGCTGTCGTCGCCGATCGAGGAAATCACCGCGAACTCGTCGCCGCCGAGCCGCGCCACCAGGTCGTCGCCGCGCAGCGCGTGCGACAGCCGCAGCGTGACGTTGCGGATCAATTCGTCGCCGACCGGATGGCCGAGCGTGTCGTTGACGTCCTTGAAATGGTCGAGGTCGATATAGAACACGGCGGCCGGCGAGGAGCCGGCGCGCACCTCTTCGATCACCGCCTCCAGCCGCTCGCCGAAGAAAATGCGGTTGGGCAGGCCGCAGAGCGGATCGTGCATCGCGAGATGGCGTAGCCGCGACTCGCCGGCGGCGATGGCGACCGCGGTGCGGCGCATGTAGCGCAGCACGAAGGCGGCGAGCAGCGTGAAGCCCGCGAGCGCAACCGCGATGAAAGGGATGACGCTACTGACGATCTCGGCGCCGGGCTGCTTCGGCGTCCAGGCGAAGTGTACGATCGAATGGCCTTGCGGCCCGTCCAACGCGTAGGTCAAATCGGTGGGCGGCGCGGGCTCGGCGCCGAGCTTGCGCAGGTGCGTCAGCTGCATTTGCGCGGCAATGTCGGCGAGCGCGTCGCTGTCGATGAATTTCACCGACATCACAATCGGGGCGGCCTGGTCGCCGGCGGTAAGGAGACCGCCGAGTGGGCCGACCGCGACCGCGGCAATGACCGCGGGCCGACCCGCGAGGCTGCGGATCACAGCGGCTTGCGCGTGCGGGCCATCCACCGTCACGGTCGGTTCGGTGAGGCGGAGCGCACCGTGCAAGGCCGGGTTGCGCCCGCGCATGTAGGAGAGCACCGACCCCAGATCGGCCAGCGCGGCGTCGAACCAAGAAGCATCGAGTTCGTTGCGGGCGATCTGCGAAAAGATCGGCTTGTCGTTGCCGTCGAAGATAAAGACGTAGTTGTGGTCGAAGTAGGTTTTCAGCCAAAGCCCGACGCGGGGCTTGGCCCAAGCCATATCGAATTTGACGCGGATATTCTGGAGCGCCTGCTCGGAGGCGGCGACACTTCGGACTTCGCGCAGCACGCGCTCGCCGTAGCTGTCGAGCGCGCGCGTGAACAGCCGCTTTTCGTGCTGGATTGCGACTTCGTCGGCGCGCTGGGCGGAGGACAGCACGGCCACGACAATGCAGACGATGGCCACGGCCACGATGACGCCGATCGGGACCACGACGCTTAAACGCGCCCGATCCCAACTCGTGACCTTTTCCTCGGATGCGCGCGGGCGAGCCACAGCCGGCAAGGTTTGGTCCCCTAAAGTGTCCCGCCGATTAGGTTTTTCGGGGCGGAACCTAGGGCAGAAAGCTTGCTTTTCGCTTTCGGTTCGGCTTTTCGGCGCGCTTGAGGCCGCCGGATACCGCAAATCGCGCGATGCTGTTAATCGAAGGTAAAAAAAACCGGCCGTTTTCCGGCTTCACCCAGGACGGGAACCGTCAGCCCGGGCTGCGGTAGGGCGGGCGCGGGATAGCGATATGGGCGGCACGCAACGCGGTCGACCAGCGCTCGCGCAGGTCCTGGAAATAAGGCTCGCCGGGCTCGATGCGGTAATTCACTTCAGGGTTGTAACTGTCGCGCCGTGCTACCAAAATGTCGATCGGCAGCCCGACCCCCAGATTCGAGCGCATGGTGGAATCCATCGAGATCAGCCCGATCTTGAGCGCGTCGTAGAGGTCGGTGTCGAAACCGATGGCACGGTCGAGCACCGGCTTGCCGTATTTATGCTCGCCGATTTGCAGATAGGGGGTGTCGATCGTGCACTCGATGAAATTGCCGGCCGAATAGATCATGAACAGCCGCAAGCGGCCGCCCTTGATCTGGCCGCCGAACAGGAAGGCGACGTCGTGGTCGACCTCGGCTGCTTCCAGCGCCTTGCCTTCTGCGTTCTGGATGTTGCGGACGGTGCGGCCAATGCGTTGCGCGGCCTGGAACATGGTCGGCGAGTTCATCAAGGTCTCGATCTCGCCGGTTTCCGGATTTTGCACGCCCTCCGTGAGGGTCGAGCGCACCGACTGGGAGAGCGACAGGTTGCCAGAGGAGGCGATCGCCATGATGCGCTCGCCCGGCTCGGTGTAGACGTGCAGCTTGCGGAAGGTGGAGACGTTGTCGAGGCCGGCATTGGTGCGGGTGTCCGCGATCATCACCAAACCGTCACGCACTAGAATTCCGCAGCAATATGTCATGGCGTCCGACTTCTTTTCTGCGGCCCGGCCGCAGGGTTATAACGACGCGGAACTATGCCCGGCAATGTCATGCGCGATGTTAACTTTGCGTCTGCTGGCGCGCCTGATCGACATGCACAGCCACTTTGAGGGTTTCGCCACCGCCACCATAGCGCGTTCCGCGCACCGGCGCGGCGCCAAGGTAATCCAGGCCGATCGCGACTCGCACATGGGCTTCTGTGATGCCGATCCCGTTGGTCGGATCGAAGCCGACCCATCCTAGGTGCTCGACATAGGCTTCGGCCCAGGCGTGGCCGGCGTCCTGCACGGTCACGCCGTCGACCCGGTAGAAATGTCCGCCCACATAACGCGCCGGGATGCCGAGCTGGCGCGCCGCCGCGATGAATATATGGGTGAGGTCCTGGCAGACGCCGCGGCGACCCGCGAAGGCTTCCGCCGCCGTAGTCGCCGAGTGAGTCGGATCGGTGTCGAATTTCATCTCGCGATTGAGCGCGGTCATCAGCCCGTGCAGCAGCGCCAGTTGATCATGGCCTGCGTCCGCGCGCGCGCTATCGGCGAAGTCGATTATAGCGGCGTCGGGTTGCGTGAGCGCGGTCTCGCGTAGGAACAGGTGAGGCGGAAAGCGCTCGATCGCGCCGCTGACGACGCTTTGAGTCTCTTGAGTGTCGACCTCGCCTTCGACCGCGACCGACAATTCGCGAAACGGTCCCTCGGCAGTGAACGAATGGCTGATATTGCCGAAGGCGTCCTCGTGCTGGTGCAGCAGGCAATCTTCCGAAAGGTCGACGCGCCAGCTCACCACATATTGCCCATCGTGATTACGCGGGGTGAGGCGGAGCATCTGGATCACGCCGGTGGGCGGCGCGTCGTAGCGATAGGTCGTCGCATGGGAGATGCGAATTCGCATGAGGTTCCGGCGGGCCAGAGTTACCGGTGACGTTCTAGCACGCTCATAGCAGGAATTGCCCGGTAATGGCGGCGCCCAGCCGGTTGTTCTCGGTGATGAATTCACCGATGTATTCGTGCAGGCCACGCTGGAAGATTCCGTCCATCTTGCTATTCTGTAACCGGGCGCGGATGCCGCGGGCCTGGCGCTGGGCTGGGCCTTGCCGGCCGTAGGCGCCGGCGATCTGGTCAAGGTTGCGCACGATCGCCTCGTAGCAGGAGGCGAGCGAGCGCGGCATCTCCTCCTTGAGAATCAGCAGATCGGCCACCAGCCAAGGCTGCAGGCTCTCGCGATAGACCCAATGATAGGCGGTGAGCGCCGACACCGAGCGCAGGATCGCTGCCCATTGGAAATAATCGAGCGGGCCGCCGACGCGCTCGTTGTCGGGCAACAGCAGATGGTATTTCACGTCAAGAATGCGCGCAGTGTTGTCGGCGCGCTCGACGTAAACGCCGAGGCGGGAGAACCAATAGGCGTCGTTTCGCAGCATGGTGCGGTAGGCGGAGCCGTCGTAACGCAGCGAGGATTCCTGCACCCAGCGCAGGAAGCGGGAGAATTCCTCGCGCGAGGTCGGGCCGTTGCCGTAGCGCTTGAGCTCGAGCCAGGTGCCGTTGATGGCGTCCCACATTTCCATCGTCAGCGCGGTGCGCACGGCGCGCGCATTGCTGCGCGCGAGTTCGAAGCAATTGCGGATAGACGAAGAATTGGCGGTGGAGAAGGCGAGAAAGTCGGTGACGTTTTCCTCGTTGGCCTCGTCGTATTGCTTGAAAAAAGCGGTGGCGCAGCCGGCGGTGAGCACCGCGGATTCCCATTCGTTGCTGGTGCCGACATAAGCGAGCGGCAAGGCCGACAGCCGCTGCGTGGCGTCGAGAATACGCGCGAGATATTCCGCGCGCTCGACGTAGCGCGAAAGCCAAAAGAGGTTATCGGCGGTGCGCGAGAGCATAGACTATCCGTCCAACACCCAAGTGTCTTTGGTCCCGCCGCCCTGGCTGGAATTGACCACCAGCGAGCCCTCTTTCATGGCGACGCGCGTCAAGCCGCCGGGCACGATGCGCGTGCCTTTGCTGCCGGTGAGCACGAACGGGCGCAAGTCGACGTGACGCGGCGCTACGCCTTGCTCGACGCAGGTGGGGCAGGTGGATAATGCCAGCGTCGGCTGCGCGATGAAGTTTTTCGGCGCGGTCTTGAGCTTGGCGCGGAACTGCTCGATCGCGATCTTGCTCGCCGTCGGTCCGATCAGCATGCCGTAGCCGCCGGAGCCGTGCACTTCCTTCACCACCAGCTCGTGCAGGTGCTCGAGCACATAGGCGAGATGCTCCTCCTCGCGGCAGCGCCAGGTCGGCACGTTCTTCAAGAGCGGCTCTTCGCCGAGATAGAATTTCACGATCGCCGGCATGAAGCTGTAAACCGCCTTGTCGTCGGCGATGCCGGTGCCGACCGCGTTCGCCAGCGTGACGTTGCCGGCCTGATAGGCCGACATCAGCCCGGCGACGCCGAGTGCGCTATCGGGGCGGAAAGTGAGCGGATCGATGAAGTCGTCGTCGATGCGCCGGTAGATCACGTCGACCCGGCGCGGGCCTTGCGTGGTGCGCATGTAGACGAACTCGTCCTTGACGAAAAGGTCGCGGCCTTCGACCAGTTCGACGCCGAGCTTGTCGGCCAGGAACGAGTGCTCGTAATAGGCCGAGTTGTAGACGCCGGGCGTGAGCAGCACCACAGTCGGGTCGCGCGCGACCGGCACCGGCGCCACCGACTTGAGCGTGGCGAGCAGGACGTCCGGATAATTTTCCACTGGCGCGATGCGGTGGCGCGCGAACAGTTCCGGGAACAACCGCATCATGATCTCGCGGTTCTCCAGCATGTATGAAACGCCGGACGGCGTGCGCGCATTGTCCTCGAGCACGTAGAAGGTGTCGGCGTCCAACCGTACGATGTCAATTCCGGCGACATGGATGTAGACGTCGTAGGGCACGTTCTGGCCGCTCATCTCGGGACGGAACGCCGGATTGCGGAACACCAGATCGTCGGGCACTACACCAGCGCGCAGAATTTCGCGCGCGCCATAAATGTCCTTGAGGAATAGATTGAGCGCCTTGACGCGCTGGGTGAGTCCTTTTTCCAAGCGCCGCCATTCGGCCCCGGAGATGATGCGCGGGATGACGTCGAACGGGATCAGCCGTTCTTGCGCGTCGGCTTCGCCATAGACCGCGAAGGTGATGCCGATGCGGCGGAACAACAGCTCGGCTTCGCGCCTTCGATAGTCGAGCACGTCGGCCGGCACCTCTTCGAGCCAGCGCGACAGTTCGCCATAGGCCGGCCGCACGCCACCGTCGGCTCCCTTCATCTCATCGAAAGCGACAACCATCTCGGATACCCAGCACGCGGCCGCTGACGAGGAACGCCCGACCCACCCGACAAGTGCCCTTTTGTGCAGGGGCCGCGGGCGGCGGCCGTTCCCGGCTATTTAGCTGCAAGCTTCAGGCCAAGAAAAACCCAGGAAAAACACGTATTTGGACGAGCCGAGGCTATCTGTTCCTGCCTAAATTATAGGCGAAAAGCGCGGGCAGGGGGACTCGTCTGAGCCAGTAAGGGGCTCGACGCAACTTGAGTGGCTAGCGACGCCACGCTAGGTGTTCGACTGGCCCTGGAAGGATACCGTACCTCATGAATGCTAACCCAGAGCTTGTCACCGCAGCCGTGCTGGTCATCGGCGACGAGATCTTGTCGGGCCGTACCAAGGACAAGAACATCGGCTTCATCGCCGACTATCTCACCGCCATCGGCATCGACCTCAAGGAAGTTCGGGTGATCTCCGACGACGCGACGGCGATCATCGATGCGGTCAATACGCTGCGCGCGCGCTACACCTATCTCTTCACCACCGGCGGCATCGGGCCGACCCATGACGACATCACCGCCGAATGCATCGCCAAAGCATTCGGCGTGCCGATCAGTCATCATCCGGAAGCGGTCGCGATCCTGAAGGAGCGCATGGCCAAGATCGGCGGCGAGCTCAACGAGGCGCGCCTGCGCATGGCGCGCATCCCGCACGGCGCCGCGCTGGTGAAAAACAAGGTGTCGGGCGCGCCCGGCTTCTGGATCGAGAACGTCATCGTGATGGCGGGCGTGCCATCGATCATGCAGGCGATGGTCGACGAAGTGGCGCCGAAACTGAAAACCGGCGCCAAGCTCTTGTCGGAAACGATCCGCGCCGACGCCAAGGAAGGCGACGTCGGCACCGAACTGGGCGCCATCGCCAAGGCCAATCCGGATACCATCATCGGCAGCTATCCGTTCTTTGATGAGAACCTCGGGCCCAATACCAATATCGTGGTGCGCTCGCGCGATCCGGAAAAATTGCGCGCCGCGAAAGGCGCGGTCGAGGACATGCTCCGACAAGTGAAATCGCAACTGGCGGCCGCAGCGCGTTAATAGCCCATGGCGAAACCGCAACCCGAGAGGCCGCCGCGTCCGGATAAAATATTTCCCGTCTCCTGGGACCAGTTCCATCGCGACTCGCGCGCGCTGGCCTGGCGGCTGCACGAAGCGGGGCCGTTCGAGGCCATCGTCGCCATCACGCGCGGCGGGTTGGTGCCGGCGGCGATCGTGGCGCGCGAATTGAATGTGCGGATGATCGAGACCGTGTGCGTGGTGAGCTACCAGGATTACAAAAACCAAGGCGAGTTGAAGGTCCTCAAAGGCATTGCGCCGGAAGTGGCGGCGATGCGCGCGAAAGGGCTGGGCGTGCTGATCGTCGACGACCTGGTCGACACCGGCAAGACCGCGCTCGTGGTGCGCGATTTGCTGCCGGACGCGCATTTCGCCACCGTCTACGCCAAGCCGATGGGGCGGCCGCTGGTGGACACCTTCATCACCGAGGTGTCGCAAGACACCTGGATCTATTTCCCCTGGGATACCGGCTTGGCTTTCGTGCCGCCGATCCGCGAAGGCGGCGACTGAGACAAAAAAGTACGGAGGACGACATGCTGACCCGACGCACATTCCTCGCCAGCGCGAGTGCTTCATTCCTGGCCGGGCCAGCACTGGCGCAGTCTTATCCGACGCAGACCATCCGCATCATCGCCGGCTTTCCGCCAGGCGGTGGCATTGACATCTCGGCGCGCCTCGTGTCCGAACCGCTCAAGAACGCGCTCGGCCAGACGGTGATCGTCGAGAACCGCACAGGCGCGGCGGGCATGCTTGCTGCCAACACGGTTGCCAAGGCGGCACCTGACGGACACATGCTGCTGATGGCGACCTCGGGCGAGATCGCCATCAGCCCGCATCTGTACAAGGACAAGATGACCTACGACCCACGTCGCGAGCTCACGCCGATCGCGCTCATCGGCATCGTGCCCTGCGTGGTGGTCGTTGCCGACTCAACGCCGGTGCACAATCCGCAAGAACTGATCGCCTACGCCAAGGCCAATGCCGGGAAATTGTCATTCTCCTCCTCCGGCGTCGGCAATCCGCAACAGCTTGCCGGCGAGTTGATGAACATGATGGCCGGCACCAATGTGCTGCACGTGCCGTACCGCGGGGCGGCGCCGGCGGTGACCGACGTGGCGACCGGGGCCGTCAGCATGAGCTTCTCGAGCCTGGCGGCGGCGCTGCCGCTGATCAAGGCGGGCAAGCTGCGCGCAGTCGCCGTCACCTCGAAGGACCGCATGCCGCAATTGCCGGACGTTGCACCGCTCAGCGAGGGTCCGGGGCTCGCCGGCTACGAACTGCTCAACTGGTTCGGCATGTTCACGACCGGCGGCACGCCGAGCGAGATCGTCGACCGCCTCAACGACATTGTGAACACGGCGCTGCTGAGCCCCTCGATTTCCGACAAGCTGACTGTGCAGGGCATCGTGCCGCGGCTGATGAACGCCAAGGAATATGCGAGCTTCGTGGAATCGGAGACCGACAAGTTCGGCAAGATCGTCGAGCAAGCCCATATTATGCTGGAGAACTAGCCACATTTTCGGTATTATGGTGTGCCGTCCGGGAGGAAAGCGATGAACGTCAAGCCGAATACTCAGAACGCGAAAGCGGTCGACGATCTGCGTTCGCATTACCTGCGCCCGCAGGACATGCCGTGGCAAAAGTTGCGCTTTCCCGGCTGCGAAATGAAGACGCTGCTGTTCGATCCCAAGAGCGGGCTCGCCACCATGCTAATTAAAATGGAGCCGGGCGCGCTGCTGCCGGATCACGAGCACGTCCTGATCGAGCAGACTTACGTGCTGGAAGGCTCGCTGGTCGACAAGGAAGGCCCCGATGCCGGCATCGAGGTCGGGCCCGGCGAATTCGTCTGGCGGCCCGCGGGCAGCCGGCACGTGGCCTGGGCGCCCAAAGGCGGCACGTTCATCGCGATGTTCCAGATTCCCAACAAGTTCTTCGAGCAGGACGGCCGCGTGGTCGACGCCAGCGGCAAGGACTGGGATCCGGCCTGGAGCCAGTTATTACCGAAATAGGATGACACGCCGCCGCGTGGGCCTACCGCCGCGCGCCGGCGGTGAGTGACGACGTGCGGACGTGGCGGAATGGTAGACGCAAGGGACTTAAAATCCCTTGGGAGTAATCCCGTCCGGGTTCGAGTCCCGGCGTCCGCACCAACAAAATCAAGGGCTTAAGGCTTGATGACGAGATAGCCAAAATCGCTTCTGTAATCCGTGTCCGCACTGTGTCCGCAAAAAGCCCACAAACCGTCCACCCATGCGTTATTGTGTCCGGCCCGCCCACGGCCTATTGCGGCGGCCGAATCACGCCCCGCGCACCTTTGGACGCACTGGCTAGGGCGCCGGACGTCGAGCAGCCCCGCTTTTGCAGGTGGCGGCCGTGCTCACCCTCAAACGCGCTTCCAAGCACCGCCCGGCGGCCCGTGGTCAGACGACGATTTACGACGTGTTCGAAGGCGAGCGGCATATAGGCCGCTTCCTGTGGACCTACGCGGCGTTGCACAACATCCGACCGAGTGCCGCCGCCCTTCAGCTTATCACACGAGGTGTAAGTTTGGATCGCTATCGATCACTAGCCGTAAGTTCAATCCTAGCCCCATTGCCTAAATTTGGCAGGCCAGCGAGAACCTCTGCAGCCTTCGGTTCACTTCCAGTGGCAACGTGCTGAAATTGACACTGATGGTCTTTGACGCACGGCTTTATTTGGCCCCAAATTGATTCGATGGGAATTGCGATCGCAATTGCTTGAGCTTGCCAAACTTGGTTCGCGACGTGAAAGCCGGCAATACCGAACGACCGTTTGTCAGCATTTTGCACAAGCACGGGAGCGCCAGAATAGCCCGCTGGGGTTTGGCAGGAATCATACAAGAAACTTTCGTCATGCGATCGTCCGACGAACCGGCAATTGCGGTCAGCAGTCATCGCATATGAGATTCGATGCGAATATCCAGCCGTCATCAAAGGCGATTCGATGGTACCGTGGAGCTGTGAGATATCCAGCGGGCGCACTGACGGTTGCCCTGAAATCGATAACAACGCCCAATCACTAGCTAGTGTCTCATATTGCCTCTTCGGGTCATACGTGGGCGGAATGTAAAACGCCGAAACCCGAAGATGGTCTCGGAACTGTTGGTTTTCATACCCCATAATCAAATGAAGCGATTGTGCCGGAAGATATTGACCCGCGTTTCTGGCGAATAGGCAATGGGCTGCGGTCAGTGCATAGTTTTGTGAAACCAGAACTGCCGTACAGGATCCGCCGATGCCGTTATTGAGTTTTCCAATCGCCGACCATGGATAAGCTTTGGCTTCGACGACTTCGCCCTGAGGCACATCTAGGGCTTTGATTTGAAATCTGTTCTGCCCGAACCAGCGTTGCGGTCATAAAAAAATGCTGCTTAGGATAGCGAAGCTTCGGACGACGGCATGAGTACTCATGTTCACCTCCACATGATCTTGTTGACGTGCCAAAACCTGCGACATAAGCGATTTTCCCTCCCAACTATCCGGCAATGAGGTAAATATTATTTTGCGCAAGATCTAACTCGCGATTAATCGATTGGTTCCATAGCTTATGACTGGGCACTTGAACGCGTCGGCCGCCCGGTAAGCCCCCGCCCAAAATGGCGCTCTCAGCCAAAACTCGGCGAGTAGGATTACGCTGCCTCTTTCGCGTCGTGCTCTCGCTCGCTTCGCTCCCCTAAATTGATGAGGCCTAAAGCTTCCATGTCGCGCAATACCCGCGTCATCAATTCAGATTCAGATAGCGTTTCCAACTCTTCATCTCTTGGTTCGCTTCGCGCTCGATCTTCGTAATCGGGCGATCGGTCCAAAGCTGGGTAAAGATACCAAGGTCGCTGGCGTTGCGCGAACGGTTGTGCAGGCTCTTGATTTTTCATAGCCTTACTCCATGCCTGAAGTAGAATTATAGAGGCAGAAAAGCTGCGGGGTCGCCGTTGTGGCAAGCACGCGGCATTAATTTGATTGCTTCTTTAAACAACTGGACCGGCTCAGTCTTGCTACTTCCAGCCAAAGTTTTGGCATTCGACGCCGGATTAGAAGATCAGCACACAAAAATACCGCCTCGCGGCGGTCTCTCCGAAATCGGATTTTTTCAATATGCAATCAGCGATTTCTAGTGGCTGGCGTTACTTGGGGCAACGTCTATCGCAAATGGGGCGATCAGAAAATCTTCAAGCTTCCTGCCTTCCTTCAACGCACTGGTCAGCCATCGGGGCGTCCTCCCTCTTCCGGTCCATGTGTCACCATTCGGACCACGGTATTTGGGCGCAATCTTTTTGCGCCGCGCTTTGGGTGTATTCTCCGCGTCATCAGTTTTTATGCCGTGACCGCCGTTTAGCCGGTCTAACTCCCTTTGCAAATCTTCGGCACGGCTGTTGAGCAGCGCCGCGACTTCATCTCGCAGCTTGCAAAGTGCCTCATTAGACAAGGAAGAGAGAGAAGATTTTTTTGGCTGCATAAGCCGTCCCCAAAGAACTTGCTGCTAAAAAGGCAGTCGGGAACGCTAACAGTTTTGTGACTAGAAACCAACAATCCCAGAAGCGGCGGCTACCCGAATGATTAACGGCTACTGCGTCAACGGTGCTGACATAAAAACAGCGCAACTGTCCAAAGTAGCGCCCGCATAAGATCAGGGTTGCAAGCAATTGCTTAAACCCGGTTAGCGTCAGGAACCGACGGCTAGTATTCAAAACGTAAAGCCCGGGACTTAAAGGCACCGGGCTTTAGCGATGACGCCAGTCAGGACCAATGTCCGCTATGCACCCAATAGCGACCAAATTTTGCGGGGCAGCGAGATGACGCTACGTGCCATTCGCGACATTGATTGCTCGGTTTGAAATGAAAGAGGCCACCAACTGAGGCGGCAAAGAAAAACCCTAGGCAGCCGGCGGGCTGCCAGGGTTGAGGAAGGTGAATCGAAACTCCGGGGGGAACCGGATTGGCTAACTTTTGAATGATTTTCATGACGTAACCATGACAGTCTACGCTATGCGCTGAAAAACGAGAAAAACCACCGAGCCGGAAATGGCGATTTGACTCTTGGCTCGTTTGCGATTCGGACCACAGGAGCAGCGAGATGCGCGTGTTCAACGACTTTAACGACCTCAAGGGCGCAGTTGGCACCGAGGTAGGCGTTAGCGACTGGATGGAAATCACCCAGGATCGCATCAACAAGTTTGCCGAAGCGACTGGCGACGAGCAATGGATCCACATTGACGTGGAACGCGCCGCACGCGAATCGCCCGGCGGGAAAACGATCGCGCATGGACTGCTTTCGCTCTCGCTGATCCCGATGTTCATTCGGGAGATCATCGGATTGAAAGTCGTGAAAAACACGCTGAACTACGGCGCCAACAGAGTTCGCTATCTCACTCCGGTCCCCGCCGGCTCGTGGTTACGTGGCCGCGTTGATGTGATGGCGGCTGAGGACGTGCCACCTAATGCACTGCGTGTCACCTACAAGGTCACCATCGAAATCAAGGGTGGAACCCGTCCTGCTTGCGTCGCAGAGGTAATCGGGCAGCACTATCGCTGAATTGCTTTCGCATCCAAAGCGCAATTGGTCGCGCTGCCGCTGTTGTGCGCGCTGATCGTGGGTTCCCCACGTCATACCCGCTCTTGTCCAATAGCGACCAAATTGCTGCGATGCCGCGTATGTCCGCTTTGTGCCAAAAGCAAACTCATGCACTGCAACATGATAGGCGCAAAAAGTAAGACCGCCTCGCGGCGGTCTCTCCGAAATCCGATCAGGCAGCCCGCTTCTCGATTGCGTTAATCAATGTGTGAGGCGAGAACGGTTTGTGCAGGTATGCGTTGCAGCCTGCGTCAATCGCTTCTTTCTTGTTCTGTTGAATATCAACCCCGGTCATTATTATAACATTGAGAGACCGGCCTGATGCCTTCAAGCGTTTGCAAAGTTCGATGCCTGATAGACCATTGCCTAGGTTAATATCAACAAGCACGCAGTTCGCCTTGCTAGTCGCAAAGCCCTTCAAGAATTCCTCTGCTGACCCGCAGATTTCACAAACATATCCATGCGCTCGCAAAAGACGCGCCAATGAAGTCCGCAAGCTTGGATCGTCTTCAATTATTGCCACGGCCCGCTTAGACATCAGATCGCTGCAAAATATCGGCATATGGTGGGGCTGGCGGCAAAAGCATGGGAAATGTACCAGGGCAGATGGTTCCTAGCAACCGTTCAAGGTCGGGGATACCTGCCCCTAAGGACAACAGGCAAGCGCACTAATGCCTGCATTGGCCGATCCCGCAAGGGTGCCCCACCAAAATGGCCGCGTTGCTGAATCAAAAAGTCCGCCTCGCGGCGACAGCGCGAATCGCGTGTCCGCCTTTGTGCAATATAGCAGACTATAATGGTCTTATGAGACCTGTGCGCGGGCGTCGTTTTGGTCGATGAGAACGGCATTGGCCGCATCGGTGCTACGACTACAAAAGCCGTGGGCTGTAACGGTCTAGCGCTGATTTTCTCGTCGCGTTTGTTTCCGACCTTAAACACCCACGACGGTTAGGATCGTCATCGTTCGTTTCAGGTTGAACCCTTTCCACCGCATGCGCCGCAAACCATAGCTGCGTTTCCAGGTTCCAAAGATCTTCTCAATTCGGCAACGGACACGCTGCACGCTATAATTCCAGCTACGGAGCGCGCGCAGCGTATCGTCGCCTGGACGCCCCCAAGCCCCGGTCTGCACGACCTTCGGGGCTCCACCCTTGGCCTGCACCGCTGAGGCGAAGACCTGACCGCGGTAGGCGCTATCAGCGTAGACGTCGCCGGGATTGTCCGGCAAGGCGCTATGTCCAGCACGGCCGTCATGAATGTTGCCAGGTGTGACTGAGAGTTCTTCGACGATAGCTGCCGTGATCAACGGACCGCCTCGACCTACATCTTCGGCGCCGTCTGCCCAAAGGAGGGCAAGGGCGCGGCCCTGATCCTGCCGGCCTGCAACACCGAGGCGATGAACTTGCACCTCGCCGAGATCGCCGCGATCATCGCGCCCGGTGCCCACGCCGTCCTCTTGGTCGATCAGGCTGGCTGGCACATGTCGACGCGCCTCGTCATGCCGTCCAACATCACCATTATCGCCTTGCCGCCGAAATGCCCCGAGCTCAACCCGGTTGAGAACGTCTGGCAATTTATGCGCGACAACTGGCTCTCCAACCGCATCTTCAAATCCTATGACGATCTCGTCGATCACTGCTGTGAGGCATGCAACAAGCTCGTCGATCAGCCCTGGCGCATCATGTCCATCGGGCTCCGCCAATGGGCGCACGGGTTCTAATCAATGAGACTGGGTATTAAGAGACCTGTGCGCGAAAGTTCTGGAAGCCTTTAATACTGCCTGATTCAATGGGCTTTGTTGAACTTAGCTTTGGAGCAGTCTCGATGCCACGTCGACGTATTGGCCAAGAGGTTTTTGGATTTGGAGCGGAGGCGGGCCGACGCTCAGGCCTTGAAGAATTGAGTGCATTGATAGAATGGAGCTTAATTGAACGACTGCTCGACCCCATCCATTGCGCTGCCAAGGGCGAGCCAGCATGGCCGCCTTTGGCCTTGTTCAAGGCTCTGCTGATCGCGGTGTGGCACGACTTGTCCGACGTGAAGCTTTCCGAGGCTTTGGAGGATCGAACGTCGTTCCGGCGGTTCTGCGGATTTTCCACGACCGAGGCGACGCCAGAGCGCACTGCTTTCGTGCGGTTTCGCAAGCAACTGCTGACCTGCGGCTTGGATAAGGAGCTATTCAATGAAGTCACGCGTCAGCTCAAGGCAAAGGCTGTAAAGGTCAAGACCGGCACGCTGGTCGATGCCACGGTGATCGCCTCCGCTAGTCATCAGGATAGCGAGGCCGCTTGGTCTGGACATAGAAGCCGCAAGGCGATCCACGGCTTCAAGGCGCATGTGGGCGCCGACGCCGAGACAGCTATCGTCGAAGAACTCTCAGTCACACCTGGCAACATTCATGACGGCCGTGCTGGACATAGCGCCTTGCCGGACAATCCCGGCGACGTCTACGCTGATAGCGCCTACCGCGGTCAGGTCTTCGCCTCAGCGGTGCAGGCCAAGGGTGGAGCCCCGAAGGTCGTGCAGACCGGGGCTTGGGGGCGTCCAGGCGACGATACGCTGCGCGCGCTCCGTAGCTGGAATTATAGCGTGCAGCGTGTCCGTTGCCGAATTGAGAAGATCTTTGGAACCTGGAAACGCAGCTATGGTTTGCGGCGCATGCGGTGGAAAGGGTTGGCGAAGGCAACCCTCCAGGTCCGTCTCACCGCGCTCGCTTACAACCTGAAACGAACGATGACGATCCTAACCGTCGTGGGTGTTTAAGGTCGGAAACAAACGCGACAAGAAAATCAGCGCTAGACCGTTACAGCCCACGGCTTTTGTAGTCGTAGCACCGATGCGGCCAATGCCGTTCTCATCGACCAAAACGACGCCCGCGCACAGGTCTCATTACTTCGCTCCCGCAGCGGCCTATTCTATAATTTAGGTTGGTAGAACGAACTGGAACAATGCGCCGCGTTTGCCGTCCGACGATACAGTAAGTTGACCGCCATGACGCCCAATAATCATGCGGCAAATGGCTAGTCCCAATCCCATTCCATGTGCCTTGGTTGTAAAGAACGCATCAAATATGCCGTCTAACTGTTTTGGATCAATTCCCGGTCCCGAGTCTTCAACTGCGACGGCAATTGCATCGCGACCACGAAGCTCAGTTCTCACCCGCAGCACCCGACTTCGATCCGTCGTGGCATTCACAGCTTCGAGTGCGTTGTGGACCAGATTAAAGACGACCTGTTGCAATTGATTTCTATTGCCCTCGACAAGTGGCAGGCCCGACATCAGTTCGGTGCGAGTCGTAACACCATGATCCTTCAACTCGCTGTGCAATGACTGTAGGACCCTAAGAATAATCTCATTCATATCGATCAGTTGTCGTTCGTGATCGACCTTCCGAAACAAAGCGCGAATGCCTTCAAAGACTTCGCTGGTACGATGACTGTCAGCTATCATGTCATTCAGAGCGGCCCGGACTTCATCGTGATCAGATGTGGCGTTTCCAAGAAGTTGCAGTGCTGCACCCCCGTTCATTACGATTGCTGCCAAGGGCTGTTTTATTTCATGAGCAATCGAAGCCGCAATCGCCTCCACGTTCATTAGCTTATTATCGCGCTCGTGCTCCAGTAGTAGGTTTGCGTGAGCGAGGCGAGCCACGCTCTCCCTCCGCTCGGTAAACAGCGCAGCGAGAACGAATGCAGTCAGCGCCACAACCAGAATGAGAACCTGGGCTTCCAGGATACGATCGTCGATCGGAAGACCAGTGTCTCCAAAGTGACCGATGCCGAAGATTGTCGTCCAAACGATCGTAACGGAAACGAGGAACGCGCCGGCCGCGGCGAAGACCGGTCGAAAACGGGCGGCAAGCCACAACAACAATGGAAACAGCAGCGCGCTTGGCACCACGGTCTTCCACGGCTCCTGGGGCAGCGAAATAATAATTCCGGTCATCGCGGCAAGTATCACCAGTGCCGCGACGCCTTCGATGAGTTCGTTCCGCGGCGGCGGCTCCAGCACGGCGGCGCCAAGTCCAATCACAAGCGGCGCAACAGCGACGATGCCGACGGCGTCGGAAGCGAACCATTGCCACCAGATGGTAAGCATCGATACCGTTGGGCTGTGGAACAGCTTGAAAGCCACCGCTCCCCCGATGCCTGAGATGACAGTTCCAACAACCGCAGCCGCGAGCAGGCTAAGGACCTGGCGCAGCCGGTCGAGGCGGAAACCCGTGCCGAAGTAGTGCTGGATTAATCCAGCTGTGATCAGAGCTTCCGCCGCGTTGCACAGGCCGAAGGCGGCAGAGGCCCAGATGTTGCGGTCCCCCATGAGATTAGCCGCGACCGTCGCAGCCATTACACCGGCGGCCACAAGCCATCGCGCACGAGGTCCCAGAGCGATCAAAACACCTGAGGATATACCTGCTGCGGGCCAGAACACGGCCACGCCACCAGGCTTCATAAGTAACCCGAGGCTTAGCTTTGCCGCTAGGAAATAGGCCAAGCCGACCGCCGCAGCTATCCCAATGCTAGTCACCCATCGCTGGGACAGAGCATCGATGGCGGATCGCTGGCGTTGGCGGTGTTCTAGCAGCCCCTCAGTCATACTCACATTTCTAAACAATTCTATTGTTCAATATTGTCACATTGGTGTGACATCAGGTCCTGGATTAATTGTAACGTGAACACGACCGCACCCGACCAATGCACTCCGATCCCACCGAGTGGCGAGTTCCATATCATCATTTGCGACCGAACCGTCGCTGGCCAAATTCCGCCGTTGTACGATGTTCCCCAATAGAAGCGGACCTCCGGCACTGCATAGGGCCTACCGGCAGCATTGACCTGCCACCGAGACATCGTTTTCTTGAAACAGAAAGACCGCCTCGCGGCGGTCTCTCCGAAATCGGATCAAGTGTTTTGGTCAGGCTGCGATGGCAGCGGCGGCCTTCCGCTTCCTGCGCCAGCCGAGCAGACCTAATGCGCCGAGGCCAGTAGCGAAGAGAGGCAGAGCGGCGGGGAGCGGAACACTGCTCACGGCCTCTCCGCTCACGACGTAGCGGATCTGAAAGCAATTATCGCATTCATACGAACCAACAAAAACATTAAAATCAAAGGGAACTAGTGGATAGACTCCGGGGCTGGTCAGTGGATTGACAAACGCGAGGTTAATATACGGAACGAAGCTATTATTACCGGTGATCAAGAAGCTAGTGGGATCAAAGACATTGTTGCCATAGATGCCGCTCGTGGTCGAATCATAAACGTATCCGGACAGTGTCGTGCCCAGCGTCGTTGTAATGTTATAGGCGATGAGGTTACCGGTCGTGGAATCCGTCGAAAACGTTCCGCTAGCCGTGCCGGTGTCATCGAAGGTGACGCCCGAGAGCGTCCAGTCGATGGTCGAGGCATTCGCAGGAACAGCTATAATGGCTGCACCCGCCACCAAAGCAATCGCAAATGCGACGCTTCCCGCAAGCTTAATAAAAAATGCTGGCCGCTTATTGAAGCAGGTCAGCATCTCACGCCACTTGGTCACCGTGGGCTTTATTGAGGGCTCTGCATAGGTGCGGTCAGACGCTATTTTATGGACAAAAGCCTCACCGGCGCTGCATAGGGCCGACCGGCAGCATTGACTTGACCGGCGTCGGGGCTTTCTTTCCGCTTGCTGTCGTTGCAGGAGATTAGAACTTATAGCTCAAACCTAATCGAGCGACGCTTACATTAGTGCTGCTCCACGAATAGCCCGACGGGAAGGTCGGGAAGTTAATGGATTGAGCAACAACGCTCGGGCCACTATTGAAATGATAGTAGAGGTACTCACCCCTCATCAACCAATTGTTGGTTATTGCCCATTCGAGGCCGCCACCAACCGTATAGCCCGCCTGGGTGCTGGAAACCGCCGCGTTTGTAATGTACGAACCGAGGCCAACAAAGCCACTGCTGTTATTTGCGGCGTAGTCGATCTTCGTCCATGCCACGCCGCCAGTACCGTAGGCCAAGAGGTTGTGAAAGAAGAGATAGCCGAGGCGTGCACGTAGCGACGACACCCAATCAAGGCTCGAACTCATATTAGTAGCGGAGCCGATTAAAGTTCCCGGCGGGGGATCAAAAGCCCAGATCTGAGAAGAAGAACCACTAGCCTTGGTCCACGACCAATCGCCTTCAATTCCGGCAACCCAGGTCGGAGCAAATTGCCAATGATAGCCAGCGTGTAAACCGCCAACAAAACTTGATCCGCCGTTGCTTCCGGATTGACCAAATACTCCGAAAGCGACCGGCGACGGAAATGGAGTCCACGTCCCGGTGTTGCTGCTCCACAAACCGCCTAGATCACCACCGACGTAGAAACCGGTCCAGTTAACTTCCAGTGCCGCTATCGGCACCTTGGTGGACCACACGCCCTTGGACGGCACGTCTGCGGCGGTAGCCACTGAAGCAAAGCCGACAACAGCAACAGCGGCGAGCGCTGCACAATGAAAGCGACGCATAATCAGCCCCCACGTGGACGCAGAATCTACAATCCGGCCTTTATTAGCAAACAAACGCAGATAAGCGGAGCCATGCTTGGCATATCTGCACATATGATTTTCAAGCGTGATGTTTATGCAACTGAGCCCAACCAATTATTCGTCGGGCGAAAATCCGCTAGCGCGGGTCCCTCTTTCCCGGCGCTGCATAGGGCCTACCGGCAGCATTGACCTGACCGAGATGCGTCCTCAACGTGCCGAGGCCGGGTTTGCGAGATCGACCCCGGGAATGTGCGCTGCCTTGCCAGCCATTGCTCAAGTCTTCCTGATAGTGATGTTGCGAAATCGTTCCGGTAGCTTCCGAAGCTGGCGTATGCGGGTGGCGGGCGCAAAATCCACCAGCACGCAATGGCGCAGGCCAGCACGAGGTCATCATGCCACCCGTGCGCGCCGCATAAGTCGCTCGGCCAGCGTCACTCAGCTTCCCACGAAAATCTTGCAACTCGTCTTTCATCGCCCCGGCTTCGCTCAGAGCAGCGGCAAAGCGCAGGACACCCCGATGCAACATCGCATCGACGGTCGAGATTAAGATTGTCTTGGGAACGTGGACGCGCGCAGGGCCCGCCCAACTCACCTCGCTGCCAGCGGTGATACTGACGCGCCTTGGCTTCAGGCCCGCGTCTATAAAAATATCGCCAACCGCGCGGCCAACTCCCGTTTCGTCAATAATCAACTCAGCCGGCGCTTGGTTTTCATCGCCGCATAACGGCGGTCGTGCGAGCAGATCGGCAACGTGCTGCACTTGCGCGGGATATGACAGGCCCAAGGGCAACCGTTGCAAGTGCCGCACGTTCGCGCGCTCCGCTGGCGTCTGCTTTGTCGGCAAGCCGGTGTGGCGCTCGTAGTCGGAGCAGAATCGATCACGCCCGTAATATGCCCGATCACGCAAATTGCAGTTGGATCGGTTGACTGGCCCAAGTCGACGCCGACAACCTAGCGTGTCCGGCGCGGCAAAAATACTGGCGTGGGCGTCATGCTCAATTCGCGCGTCAATTCCATAGCGGCACAACCTCGGGCGTGAACGCCTGATCAATGATGGCTGTCGGAAAAACGCACTCGTCTGGATCGAGAAATTCCAAACCGTATTCCTCTGAAAACCGTTGCGCGCCAAGTTCGCGTAATTCCTCATCGAGAAACGCTTGCGTGATCTTCGGGCAATCGCTCGCCGCAACCCGCGTCCGGTGCCAATCGTCGCCGCCCGTCCACGCATCAAAGAACCAACCGCGCTTTCCTGCCGGAGTCGTGAGCGCGATCAATCGCCCGCCGCCCGTGCTGGTCGCCAGCATCGGCCGCACCGCTGCCAATAACTGATCCTCGACCCTCGCCGCTTCGTCGATCACCACAAGATCAGCGGCGGCGTAGCCTCGAATAGTCCGCTCAGTACCGGGCAGCGCCAGAATGCGCGAGCCGTTCGTCATCTCGGCCCGCAAGACGCTTTCCATCGTGAGCGCGGGCGCGCCCTCAAGTTTGGAATGAAAAATCATCACCGTGCGAAATAGTTCGGCCGATTGCCGTTGCGATGGTGACACCAACAACACCAGCGCAGGCGCTTGATAGATCGCGGTGTCGAGCGCCGTTAACGCGGTGACTGTGCTTTTGCCCGCCTGCCTTGAGCACAGCAGCAGCGAGCGGCGAGGGCGCGTCCGTAGCAGTTCGGCTTCCACGGGTCCGGTGCAGTGCAGGATCCAGAGCGCCGCTAAGATCGCGAGCCATCATGGCGTGACTCATCGGTATAGGCGCTGAAACCGCAAAGCGCCAGACGGCAAGATTCCACGATACTTGAGCTCTTCCCACTTCGTATTGTCACTTTTCGGCTTGTAAAATTCGCCGCGCAGACAATTCGCGTTGTATGCCGACCCTTATTGGAGGACTAGCCTAAGTTGCAAATCATAGAAGGCGTAGGGGGCGAACATGCGCAAGTTGGCAGTTGCTCTTGCTCTTTTTTGTATTTGTTTCTTCACCAAGCAAGCTTTGGCAGCGGACGAAGCGCTTCCCAAGGCAGCGGCGCCTTTATTGGATGCGATGAAGGGGCTCACTGATGCAGCCCAAACTTCGCTCTCTCAGAGTCGCACTTCGGAGCGAGCGAAAGACATTCGCGCAGTCATCTACCGCAGAATATTAGGTGCCCACGACGGATCTGAGAAGCTCAATATCAGCTCCTTGATGTGTGATCCGCGCGGAAACCATGCGGCCGCAGTTG
>CAVZVP010000013.1:0-145942 GCA_963778745.1 uncultured Alphaproteobacteria bacterium
CTTCATGACCAAGGAACCTCGCCTCGCTGATCGGGCGAAACCAGAAGTGGCTCTCGACCACCGGCTTCCTCGACAAGGTCGACGAGAACCTGAAGAAGGCGATGGCGTAGCAGACTTGTCCCAGGCGCAGCGCAGCACGAAGTGGTGCGCTGCAGACCCGGGACCGTTACAAATTCCGAATTTGGAAAGGCCCCGGATCAGCGGCGCACCACTTCGCTATCGCTCGTGCTGCGCCGCATCCGGGGAACGTTACTTAATCTCCTCGGTCACGATATCGCCCCCGAGCGACACCACCTCGCGGCCGACGCGTTTCTCCACCACGTCCTTGATGCGCGCAGCGATGCGCGAGTCGCGCTGCATCAGCGCGTGCAGGTCCTGCGCCGAAAGCACCAGTAAATTGGTGCGCGTGAGCGCGGTGGCGGTGGCCGAGCGGCGGGCGCGGCGCAGCACCGCCACCTCGCCGAAGAACTGGCCGGCGCCGAGCCGCAAGGTCTCCTTCTTGAGCGCCACCTCGACCTCGCCGGCGGCGATGAAATACATCGAATGGGCGGGATCGCCGACGCGCACGATCACCTCGTCCGCCTCCGCCACCTGCGCGCGCAACAGCTCCATGATGTCGGAGATCGCGGTAGCATCGAGTTCGGCGAACAGCGGCACGCGCGCGATCATGCCCCAGGTCACGATGAAATCGCGGCGGTGGATTTGCTCGGCGAAGGCCGTGGCGATGATGCCGATCGGCAGCGCCATCATGATCAGCCCGAGGAAGATGGTGCCGGTGGCGACCAGCTTGCCGAGCGGGGTGATCGGCACCACGTCTCCGTAGCCGATGGTGCCGATGGTCACGATCGACCACCATAGCGCATCGGGAATGGTGCCGAGCTTTTCCGGCTGAACCTTGCCTTCGACAAGATGCATCAGCGCGGCGGCGACCAGCGCCGAGCCTATGGTGATGACCAGGCAGCCGAACAGCGCGCGGCGCTCGCGGTAAAGCACGTCGAGCAGCGAGCGCATGGCTGGCGAATAGCGTGCGATCTTGAAGAAGCGTACGATGCGAAAGACCAGCAGCACCCGAAAGTCGCCGGGCAGCACGAGCACGAGCCAAAACGGCAGCACGGCGATGAGATCGACGAGGCCGGCCGGGCTGAGCGCGTATTTGAGCCTCGATCGTATGGCGGCGAGATGCCGGTGCGGGCCATGCTCGATGGCGGCCCACAGCCGCAGGCCGTATTCGACCGTGAATACGATAAGCGAGAAATATTCGATCGCGGCAAAGCCGAAGGCATAGCGGTTGCCGATCTCCGGCACCGATTCGAGCGCGACCGCGACCAAGTTGATCAGAATAAGCGCGACCAGCAGCTTGTCGACGATGATGCCCACATGGTCGCCGACCGGGCCCTGTTCGAGCACCAGATAGACGCGCCGGCGCAGTTCGTTGAGCCTGTCGCGTGGCATGGCGGGTTCCGCAGGAATCGCTCGGGATATTAGACCATTCAGAGCCCGCCGCCGCTTTGCGCTCGATCAATCGGCCTAATAGAGCCGCACCGCATAGATCGGCGGCAGGTGGGCGTTGACCAACTGCCAGCCCTCCCCGGCATTGTCGCTCACCCACAGGCTGCCGGTGGTCGAGCCCATGGCGAGCTGGGCACCGGCCGCACCGACGTCGAGGCCGTGGCGATAGATCAAGTCATAGGCGTCGCGCTGCGGCAGGCCGTCGCGGAAGCTCTCCCAGGTTTTGCCCCCGTCGCGCGTGCGTGTCACGGCCAGCGCGCCGTCGCGCGGCAGGCGCAATTCGTCCTTGATGCCGGGGACGAACCAGGCTGTGAGCGGGTCCTTCGGATGGGCGGCAACCGCGAAACCGAAATCGTCCACCGGCAACTTGAGCTGCGTCCAGGTGACGCCGGCGTCGATCGAGCGGAAGATGCCGCAATGATGCTGCATCCACATCACGTCGGGCGCGGCCGCGCAGCGCGCCACGCGATGCGGGTCCTGCGTCTCCTTCTGCCCCGCCAGTTCCGGCGGCATATAGGCCGCCACCAGCCCGTCGCCGCGCAGGTTCCAGCTTTCGCCGGAGTCGGGCGAATCCCACACACCGCCGCAGGAAATCGCGACGACCACGCGGCGCGAATCGCGCGGATCGGGCGAGATCGAATGGATGCCGGCGTCGTCATAACCGCCGCCGAACCATTTCTCGCGCTCCGGCACATTCCACAGCGCACTCATTTGGCTCCAATGCTCGCCGCGGTCGGAGGACACGAACAGCCCGGCCGGCAGCGCGCCGGCCCACAGCCGCCCCGGCTCATCGGCGCCCCCGGCTTCGATGGTCCAGATCTGGAACAATGTCGGGCTACCTGCCGCGTCGGCGGGAAAGGCCGGCGCCGCGAGTTCAGCCCACGTGCGGCCATCATCGTCGGAGCGATGCAGCTTGCTGCCGAAATGGCCGTGCTTGAGCATGGCGTAGAGCGTGCCATCGCGCGCATCGTGCAGCGCCGCGGTAACCGCGACGCCGGGGAAACTGGTCCGTTCGATCGACCAGCCTCCGTTCTTGCGCGCAAGCTGCAGCAGTCCCTTGCGCGTCGCCAGCAGCATACGTTCCGACATGGATCAACCTCCAGAAAGCGCCTGCATGACGTAGACTTTCGAGTCCGGGCGGATGCTTTGGCTGAGCGCGGCCTCGCGCGGCAGCCGTTTGCCGTCGGCGAAGATGCAGACGTGCTTGCGCAACTGTCCGCGCTCGTCGAGCAGGTAGCCGCGCACGTGCGGCAATTCGCTGAACACGCCGTCGAGCGCGGCGCCGACCGTATCGCCGCCGGCGGTTAAAGGACCGTTGGGCACGATTTCCCGCAGCCAGCTGGTGAAATGGAGCTCCGCCATGTCACGGACAAATAAACCGCGCTCACGTGCCGCGCCAGTCCCGAGCTAACCGCCCGCGAGCGCCGCTTCGATCGCCTTGAGTGCGTCCTCGGCTTTGGAACCGTCCGGCCCGCCGGCCTGCGCCATGTCGGGACGGCCGCCGCCTCCCTTGCCGCCGAGCACTTCCGCGCCCTTTTTCACCAGTTCCACCGCGTTAAAGCGCTTGGTGAGGTCCTCGGTGACGCCCACGACCAAGCCGGCTTTGCCCTCGGCGGACAAGCCGACAATGGCGACCACGCCGGAGCCGACCTGCTTCTTGCCCTCGTCGGCGAGGCTGCGCAGGTCCTTCAATTCGATGCCAGTGACCGAACGCGCGATCAATTTCACCCCTTTGATCTCTCGTACGCCGTCGTCGGCGCTCTTGGCGCTGCCGCCGCCGCCCATGGCCAGCTTCTTGCGTGCGTCGGTGAGTTCGCGCTCCAGCTTCTTGCGCTCATCGAGCAGCGAGGTAATGCGCGCCGGCATTTCTTCCAGCGGCGTCTTGAGTTCCGCGGCGGCGGCTTTGGCGATTTGCACCTGCTTTTCGGCGGATTTGCGCGCCACTTTGCCGGTGAGCGCTTCGAGACGGCGCACGCCGGCGGCGACGCCCGAATCGGAAACGCTATTGATCAAACCAATATCGCCGGTGCGTGTGACATGGGTGCCGCCGCACAGCTCGATCGACCAGCCGAGCGTGTTACCGCTCCCCTCTCCCATCGCCACCACGCGCACCTCGTCGCCGTATTTCTCGCCGAATAGTGCCCGCGCGCCGGAGGCCCGCGCATCGTCGAGCGCCATCAGCCGCGTGGTCACCGGCGCATTCTGCAGCACGATGTCGTTGGCGATGTCTTCCACGCGCTCGAGTTCGGCCGTCGTCACGGGCTTGGGATGCGAGAAGTCGAAGCGCAGCCGGTCGGGCGCGACCAGCGAGCCTTTCTGCGCCACGTGATCGCCCAGCACTTGGCGCAACGCCTCGTGCAGCAGATGTGTGGCGGAATGGTTCTGCCGGATGGCGGCGCGGCGCGCATGATCGACTTCCAAAAGCAGCGGATCGCCCACTTTGACAGCGCCCTGCTCCACCTTAACGAGATGCGCAAACAGATCGCCGGCTTTTTTCTGGGTGTCGGTGACGGCAAGCCGCACGCCCTCGCGCCGCAGCTCGCCGGTATCGCCGACCTGGCCGCCGCTTTCGCCGTAGAACGGGGTCTGGTTCATCACCACCACGCCGCTCTCGCCTTTTTTGAGTTCCGCCACTTCCTTGCCGTCGCACACCAAAGCGGCCACCACGCCCTCGGCACTCTCGGTCTCGTAGCCGAGGAATTCGGTCGCGCCCACTTTCTCGCGCAGGCCGAACCAGACGGTTTCCTGCGCCGCCTCGCCCGAGCCCGACCAGGAGGCGCGCGCTTTTTCGCGCTGGCGCTCCATGGCGTCGTTGAACGACGCGAGATCGACGCCGATGCCGCGCGCGCGCAGCGCGTCCTGCGTGAGGTCGAGCGGGAAGCCATAAGTGTCGTAGAGCGTGAAGGCCGTCTCGCCGTCGAACATGCCGCCCTTTGTCAAGCCAGCGCTTTTCTCGTCGAGGATGGCAAGGCCACGCTCCAGCGTGTTGCGGAAGCGGGTCTCTTCCAGCTTGAGCGTTTCTGAGATTAGCGCCTCGGCGCGGATCAGCTCAGGAAAGGCCTGGCCCATCTCGCGCGTGAGTACGGGCACCAGCTTCCACATCAGCGGTTCCTTGGCGCCGAGCAATTCGGCGTGGCGCATGGCGCGCCGCATGATGCGGCGGAGCACGTAGCCGCGGCCTTCGTTCGAGGGCAGCACGCCATCGGCGATCAAAAAGGCGGACGCGCGCAGGTGATCGGCGATCACCCGGTGCGAGGCCTTGTGCGGCCCATGGGCGCCGACCTTGGTCAGCTCCGCGATGTGCTCGATCAAATTGGCAAACAGGTCGATGGCGTAATTGTCGTGCGTGCCCTGCAGCACCGCGGCGATGCGCTCGAGCCCCATGCCGGTGTCGATCGAGGGCCGCGGCAGGTCGATGCGCTTTCCGCCCTCGAGCTGCTCGTACTGCATGAAGACGAGATTCCATATCTCGATGAAGCGGTCGCCGTTGGCCTCCGCCGAGCCGGGCGGCCCGCCCGGGATGTGGTCGCCGTGGTCGTAGAAGATTTCCGCGCAAGGGCCGCAGGGGCCGGTGTCGCCCATCGACCAGAAATTATCGCTGCCGGCGATGCGGAGAATTTTCTTGTCGGGTAGACCGGCGATTTTCTTCCACAGCTTGAAGGCGTCGTCGTCGTCGATATAGACGGTGACCAGGAGCCGCTCGGGCGAAATCGCGAAATCCTTGGTGATCAACTCCCAGGCGAGCGCGATGGCGCGCTCCTTGAAGTAATCGCCGAAGGAGAAATTGCCCAGCATCTCGAAGAAGGTGTGGTGGCGCGCGGTATAGCCGACATTGTCGAGGTCGTTGTGCTTGCCGCCGGCGCGCACGCATTTCTGCGAGGTAGCCGCGCGGGCATAGGGGCGCTTTTCGAGGCCGGTGAAGACGTTCTTGAACTGCACCATGCCGGCATTGGTGAACATCAGCGTGGGGTCGTTGCGGGGAACGAGCGCCGAGGACGCCACGACCTGGTGGTCGTTGCGCGCGAAGAAATCCAGGAAGTTATTGCGGATATCGTTGACGCCACTCATCGGAACGCTGTGCGAGCCCCCAGTAGTACGGGGCTAAATCCCCGCGCGGCTTGACGTTTCGGGGCCTATTTAGCGATGGGGGTGGGGTAAGTCCAGGAAGGGACTCTTCCTTCTCCCCACTTTGCGGGGAGAAGATGGCGAGGACCGATAGGTCCGAGCCGGATGAGGAGCATTGGCGAAGCTCGGCGTTGCGGCTGCGCCCCCTCACCCGGTGCGCCGTAGCTCCGCTTCGGCGCACCGACCTCTCCCCGCATGCGGGGAGAGGTAAAGCGCAAAACGCCTTCGCCCCCGTCCTCGGTGGCGGCCGCTTTATGCAGCCGGGTGCCGACGGGGGCGAATGCTCTACGCAGTACCTTGAGACTACGTTACGCGTAAGCCAACCAATTGGTGCGGCGATATACCAGCGTCGCCGCCGCGCCTTACAATTTTACTCACGGGGCTAGGCCTCCGCGGCCTCGTCGTCGTCGGCGTCCTTCTCGGCCTCACCGGCCAAAATCGCCTCGGCGACGACGCCGGAGTTCTGGCGCACCTGCGCCTCGATCTTGGCGGCCATATCGGGATTGTCTTTCAGGAACTGCTTGGCATTCTCGCGCCCCTGCCCGATACGCACGCTATCATAGGAGAACCAGGCGCCCGACTTCTCCACCACGCCGGCCTTGACGCCCAGATCGATCAGCTCGCCGACCTTGGAGACGCCCTCGCCGTACATGATGTCAAACTCGACCTGCTTGAACGGCGGCGCCAGCTTGTTCTTGACCACCTTGACGCGCGTCTGGTTGCCGACCACCTCGTCGCGCTCCTTGATGGCGCCGATGCGGCGGATGTCGAGGCGCACCGAAGCATAAAACTTCAGCGCATTGCCGCCCGAAGTGGTCTCCGGCGAGCCGTACATCACCCCGATCTTCATGCGGATCTGGTTGATGAAAATCACCATGGTGCGCGACTTGGAGATCGAGGCGGTCAACTTACGAAGCGCTTGGCTCATCAGCCGCGCCTGCGAGCCCGGCTGCACGTCGCCCATCTCGCCTTCGAGCTCCGAGCGCGGCACCAAAGCGGCCACCGAATCCACCACCAGCACATCGACCGCGCCGGAGCGTACCAGTGTGTCGGCGATTTCCAGCGCCTGCTCGCCGGCGTCCGGCTGCGAGATCAAAAGCTCGTCGACATTGACCCCGAGCTTGCGGGCATAGACCGGGTCGAGCGCGTGCTCGGCATCGACGAAGGCGCAGATGCCGCCGAGCTTCTGGGCTTCGGCAATGGTGTGCAGCGCGAGCGTCGTCTTGCCTGAGGATTCCGGCCCGTAAATCTCCACAACCCGGCCGCGTGGCAGACCGCCGACGCCGAGCGCGATGTCGAGCCCGAGCGAGCCCGACGAAATGACCTCGATATCCATCGACTTGTCGTTCTTGCCGAGCCGCATGATCGAGCCCTTGCCGAACTGGCGCTCGATCTGGCTGAGCGCGGCGGTGAGGGCTTTCGACTTGTCCATGGAGGATCCTTCGACGATACGCAGGGCAGGCTGACTCATGTCGCGCTCCTTATGACCTAAGAATCGACCCCCCGACAACGCGAGGCACCCCGCCCCGCCGGAATCGACTGAAGAAAGCAGTGTACACTATTTGTTCTCCGTTCGCAATATGTTCTTTTCGAGGTGGGGGTACTGGACTGTTTTGACTCCTAATGGCCTAGTTTAAAGTTCCGAATGGCCTGATTTGCTCGGCTGTTGCTTCGTTCTTTCCTATTCCGGCTGGAACTAAGTTTCATAACGGAATAATCTGTTGTCATCATCGGCTTAAAACCTTTTGCCTCCCCATGACTGAGAGACCAATCGCGCTCCCGCCCACGAAAGAAGCGTGTGATGCCAATAACTCCATTCTTGGAGGGCAAAGTATTTGAGCCTGGTGTCCGCGCTGCTTCCCGTATCACTGGCGTCAACCGTGGCACCGTCGCTGCCTTAGCCCTTAAGGTCGGCCACGGCTGCGCTGAGCTGCACGACCGCATGATGGTTGGCCTTCGGGTCTCCCGGCTTGAATTGGACGAACTGTGGGCCTTCGTCGGCAAAAAGCAAAAGCGCGTCATACCGAAAGATATCGCCGTGAAGGGCGACCAATACACATTCGTCGGCCTCGCTCGCTTCCTCCCGCGCGATTGTCTCCTATCGCACTGGCAAGCGTAGCGACGCTACCACCGATGACTTTATCCAAGACATACGCGATCGCGTCATTGGCTCGCCAGAGATTTCGACGGATGGTTTTACGCCTTATCAGCCGGCCATCCGCGATGCGTTTCGCAACAGTGCACACGGCGTCATCGTCAAGACTTATGCCGTAACCGATCTGCGCAAGGATGCATCCCACCGCTATAGCCCTGCCGCTGTAGTAGCCGTAAGCCGCGAAGTAATGAACGGCGTGCCGGCAAGGTTGCCGTCGCGTTACTCGGCTCACAAATGGCTTCAGCAAGAAGATAGAAAACCATTGCGCCGCAGTGAGTTTATACGTTGCCTATTACAATCTCTGCCGTGCGCGCCTGCGCAGCACGCCAGCGATGGCGCTTGGAATTGCTGATCGGGTTTGGACGGTCGGCGATCTGTTAGATGCGGCGCTCGCTACTCAGCCAATTACGCCGGTAACAACCGCGCCAGATCGGAAGCGGTTTCAGGTAATTGAGGGCGGTAAAAACTGAGGTGGAATAATCCGCGCTCGGGCCAAGTGGGCCAGTACCAAAAAAGGGCCGCACACGCCTGCGGCCCTAAAATGGTCGCTATCTGGATGGCCGGGGCCGTCGGGGGGATGGGGGTTGGCCGATCTGGTAGCGATCAACTGCTGAACGCGATTTGTTTTCTTTGGTTCCAAGCCTAGTGGCCTATTTTAATTCTGCGAGTGGCCTATTTCGGCCAGTACCGAGGTGGGGGGCACTGTCCGCATTTAAGGCCCATGTCCTCATTTGCGGGCGGGGGTGTCCCAATTAACGCAGTCCGCGCTTCGGAGGCCGCCCCGGTTGGGCGGCGTTTTTCATTAGAAAATAGCGGAGGCCTCGCCTTCGGCATTGCAACAAACGTTGCGAAAACTGCCCGGCGATGCCGCTCAGTGGTGCTCGTCAATGCGTCGGCCGGAAAGCGGCAACGCCATCGGCCGCGCGCGGTTCCCTGCCGCGTTAAAAAATTTTAACTGGCAATCTTTCGCGCGCAGGGCGAAATTATGCCGCTTCGAGTCACGAGCAATGAGCGCAACAGGGAGACAATCGAAGCGCAAGCTGAAGGTCACCTTCATTGCTACGGCGGCGATCCTGCTGGTGGGTTCGCTCGCCTTCAAGGCCGACGCTCAGACTTCGCGCGGAGCCGCGACTATCCCGGCGCAGGCGCAAAACTTCACGCCGATCGAAAATGCGGCCTGTGGGCCGTTCTGGGGTTCCCGCTGCGGACCATCCATCACTGGGTCTGCGGTCCATACGGCCGCCGCTGCTGGTGCGCGCGCTGCGGAACTGGGCCGGAATTTCCGCGCCGGCTGGAGCGATGAACTTGCCTTAAGGCCGCCCGCGTGGCGGCCTTTTTTATTTCAGGATTCCGATTCGATGCGTGCGGAAAATCTTAGGTGCAGCCCTGGCCCGATTTGACCGAATTGCGCAGGCTCGCTTGCGTGGCTTGCCATTCGCGCCAATGAGTTGGCCGCACGTCCAGCCGTTCCTTGGTTTCCACTTTCATCCAGCCGTTGAGTATGCGGCGGCACGGGAATACGAGCGCGTGCGCGCCGTCATCATCGATGACGGCCAGCTCAAGGTCGCGGTCGAACGGCGCAGTGGAAACTTGCTGCCACATCGGGGGATGTTTGGCTGCGGAATCAACCAGCGCATTGACCTAAATCATGTTGTTCGGGGCCGCCGGCGCTCCGACGCGGTAACGGCCAAACCGGCGGTGCTGCTGCCCGAGTACCGCATTGATCTGGATCAATTTCAGGGTGGCGGTATTCGGGGATGCTGCCATCGAAATTCAGTGCCCTCCGGATGGAAAATTGACGACAAGCCCGCGCCCCCGAATTCGCCATTGCCTGGTTTGTGGTATCGCCATGCTGGCGAGCAAGTCACGGGAAGAGTTGGCGGATTTCGACATCTTCGAATGCCTGAGCTGCCAAACGGTGATTCGCGAATCCAAGCCGCAGCCGCCCGGTGGCAAGTGTTAGCCGCTGTCCGCGCGGCACAGCGTGCCGTTGACCGTCCCAGCTCACGATCCAGTTCCGTCCCGTGCGCTGCAATTTCTCCATTAAAAACAATCGCTAATCGAAGCCGAACCGGTATGGCGCCGCCTTCGTTCAGAGCGCCGTGCGGGCAGGCATTGCGCGGTAGGTAGTTTTGATCTCGGTCAATACCGTCACGGCAGACTCGTTCATGGTGCGGTCGCAACACGTGAGGCGGCGGTTGGCCGCCCGCCGCAACAGACTTGGAGAGACGGAGAGATCATGAATTCCGCCAATATCAAACGCTCGATCGTCCGCAACGGACAAAAGACTAGCGTGTCGCTCGAAGACGAATTTTGGGAAGGCTTGCGCGAGATCGCCAGCTCGCAAAAGGCAAAGCTGTCGACACTGGTGCGGCAGATCGATCAGGGACGGCAAGGCAACAACCTGTCCTCGGCGATCCGCGTCTTCGTGTTCAATCAGCTGCGCGGGCAGGCATCGCCGGCCGAATTCGGCGCCGTCGTGCAACCGGCCGGCGAAGCCGCCGAACTTTACTGAGCGCTGTATTGCCGGGCCCGCGCAATGCGGGCCTTGGCATCCTAGCCAGCCATCGCTAGCGTCGCTGCCGTTCGACAGGAACGGGAGCGCCGCTTGACCGATACGAGCATTGCCGCGCCACTGCGGCCCGGCTACATCGTCGCCGCCATCGCCGCCTTGGCGGCGATGGCCGCGGCCATCCTCGGCAGCAGCTCCTGGTTCCTTAATTTCGTCCATGTTATGGCCGGTGCGCTGTGGACCGGCATCGACCTGTTCATGGGCTTCGTGATCGGGCCGGTGCTGCGCCGCGTTACGCTCGACACCCGCCGCGCCATGATCGCCGGCATCATTCCGCGCACGCTTATCCTGATGCCGACGCTATCCGCCATCACCTCCACCTCCGGCTGGTTCCTGGCCGTGCGCTTGGGCTTTCTCGACGCCGGCTACCCGCAATTCTGGTGGGTGATCGCCGCGCTCGGAATCGTCACCGTCCTCACGGTGCAAGGGCTTGGCATCTTGCTGCCGATGAACCTCAAGCTCTATTTTGAAATCATGAAGAGCGAACCCGACCACGACAAGCTCAAGCGCTGGATGCGCACTTACGTGCGCGTGGTGGCGATGCAGGGAACCATGCAGGTCTTGATCATTGTGGTGATGGCCCGCTTCGCCACCGGGTTATGAGGCATGATCCCTTGACCGCCCGCGCGGGCGCCCGGCACAGTGCCGCGGGAGCGGCGCGAACGACGGCCGGGCTCGAACATGTGGCGGCAACCCAACGCGGTCGATTTCTGGCGTGGCTTCGCGCTGGTCACCATCTTCATCGACCACATCCCTGGGCTGGTATATGCCAAATATACTTTAATCAATTTCTCGCTCGCGGATGCCGCGGACCTGTTCGTGTTCCTGGCCGGCTGGTCGTTGCGCCTGATGGCGGACGGCGGCGGCCGCAGCATGCCGACGCGCAACCTGATGCTGCGCCTGTTCGGCCGCGCGCTCGAGATTTATGCCGCGCAGGTGTTGATCACCATGCTGGCGATCGCCCTGCTGGCGCTGACCGCGATCGAGCTCGACAATCCGCTGCTGCTGGAATGGCACAACGCCGCCGCGGTATTCAACGATCCTGTGCCGACCCATATCGGCCTGGCAATGCTCACGCATCAGCTCGGCTTTTTCGACATCCTGCCGCTCTACGTGGCACTGATGCTAATGGCGCCGTTCTTCGCGCTGATCGATCGCCTGGCGCCGCATCTGCTGCTGCCGGCCTCGGCCGCGCTCTACGTCGCCGCGCTCGTGTTCCGGCTGACGCTGCCGACCTGGCCGGTGTCCGGCACCTGGTTTTTCAATCCGCTGGCCTGGCAATTCGTGTTCGTGCTCGGTTTCGTGCTGGCACGCGAGGACGCCGGCCTCGGCCGGCTGGTGCGTCGCCATATAGTCTGGCTGCGCGTTCTGGCGCTGCCGATCGTGATCTACGCGGCGGTAGCCGTGCTGTTCGACTGGCTGTGGGACCCGACTAATGTACCGGACCCGAAGCTGTTCTTCTTGCTTGACAAGAGCTACGCGACGCCGCCCCGGCTGATCCAATTCCTCGCGCTGATCTCAGTGTTTTCGTTTTCCTTCCGTTACATCCGCTGGGGCGCGGGCCTGCGATACGTAGGTTATCTTATCGACGCCCTGATCCGCATGCTGGCGATGCTCGGGCGCAACTCGCTTTACGTGTTCTGCGTCGGCTCGCTGTTGAGTCTGACAGCGCAAGTTGTTCGTTTCACCTATCGCGGCACTGTCGGCGTCGATACTGCCGTGGTAATTTCCGGCATCGTCATCATGGCATTCACCGCATGGCTCGCCGAATCGCGACAACGCGCACGACCCGCCTCGCTGGCGTCCTCGGCGTAGCGCTCGTTTGCGCACTCATTGGACTGGCCGAGGCGCGGGCGCAAACCCCGCCGGCGGCCGCCACGCCGCCGGACGGCGCCGCGTCGCCGCTATCGAAGGCCTGCACGCCCGGAACCGCCGCGACTTCCGATGAATCGCCGCTGCCCAATGTGGCGGCGGCCCTCAAACAACAGCGCAAGACTTTGCGCATCCTCGCGTTCGGCGCGGCGCCCGGCCGCGTCAACGGACATCGCGGCGGCTACACGGCGCTGATCGAGACGATGCTCGAGCACGCGCTCAAAGGCGTCGACGTCATCATGATCAACCGCGGCGTCTCCGGCGAACTCGCCACCAGCGCCGCCGGCCGCATGAAGAACGAGGTCGCGCTCGAGGCGCCCGATCTGGTGCTCTGGCAGGTCGGCACCAACGATGCGCTCGCCAACGTGCCGGCCGACGAATTCGCTCTGACCGTCAAGGACCAGATTGACTGGCTGAAAGCCCACAAGGTGGACGTGGTGCTGGTCGGCCTGCAGTTCGCCAGGAAGATGCTGCGCGACGCGCATTACATCGACATCCGCGAATCCTTGCGCCGCCTGGCGACGCAGGAGAACGTGATCGTCATTCGCTTCTTCGAGGCGATGCAGATCATCAATCAGGCGCAGCAAAGCGGCCCTCAGCTGGGGACCGAGGCATCCGAACGCGATGAGGCAGGTTACAATTGTCTGGCGCAATACGTGGCGCGCGCCATCACGCTCGCCGTCTTCGCCAAGAACATGCCGAAGTTGCCGACGCCCTGACGTAGTCGCCGACGCTCAACTGGCTTTTTTGAGCGCGGCGTCGTCGCGCTCGATGAACAGCCAAAAGCCGCCGCTCTGAGACGATTGCACGCGAATGCGCAACTCGCGCCGCGGATCGCCGAAATCGCCGGGCCAGCCGATTTCGAGATCGACCGGGCCATTCTCCAAAGCGCGCTCGATGCGGCCGCGGAAGGCGTCGCTGCCCAGGCAATCCGAGATGGCGAAAAGATTTTTGCCGAGCGGGATTTCGCCATAGCCCGACAGCCGCGCTTCGGTCGCGCTGTAGAACTGCACGGTGCCGTCGCGCGCAATGCGGATGACGCCAAACGGCAGATGATCGAGCTCGAACAGGCTGGCGCGTTCGGCGCGCGCGGCCAGATCGGGTGCATCGAAATCGATGCCGGCTTTCACCATGTGCAACTTCCCGTAGCTGAGAATGCCCAATCGGGAAGCTGCCCGCGTCGCTGCAATTCGACAAGGATTATCGCGCTTACGGAAATGGCAATTCTATGCACGCAAAGCAATTTTTGCGTACGGGGACTGCGCCAGAAAAACTAACGTTCACGCCGTCTTGGTGATCGTCCCGCCGGCCTGATTGTCGACAATGACCGGCGTGTCGAAATAGACCACCTGCGGCGCGTTGCCGTAGAGCTTGGCCACGCGCTCGCGCCATTCGCCGCTGTAGACTTTTTCCGCCGCCGCCCGCGACTCCCACAGGTAGACGCCGCCGGCCGTGCGGCCGTCCTCCGAGCGCAGATAGTACTTGCGGATCAGGCCCGGCAGATTCTGATATTTCGGCGCGGTCGACTCGAACATGCGCGTGGCGTCTGGCAGCGAAACCGCCGCCGGCAGTTGGAACTGGACGATCGCGGTGATCATGGGTGTTCTCTCTTTGCTCGCTTCACCTCACCCCGCGCAGCGGGGAGAGCGAAGAACGCCTACCCCAAATTCAATTCCTTGAAAAAATCATTGCCCTTGTCGTCGATGACGATGAAGGCTGGGAAGTCCTCGACCTCGATGCGCCAGATCGCTTCCATGCCGAGTTCGGGATATTCTTGCACCTCGACTTTCTTGATGCAGTATTCGGCCAAGTTCGCCGCGCTGCCGCCGATGGAGGCGAGATAAAATCCGCCGTGCTTCTTGCAGGCATCGCGCACGGCCGGCGAACGGTTGCCCTTGGCGACCGAGATCATCGAACCGCCGGCGGCCTGGAATTGGTCGACGTAGAAGTCCATCCGCCCCGCGGTGGTCGGCCCGAAGGCTCCGGAGGCGTAGCCCGTGGGTGTCTTGGCCGGTCCCGCGTAATAGACCGGGTGGTTCTTGAAATAATCCGGCAACCCTTTCCCGGCTTCCAGTCTTTCACGCAACTTTGCGTGCGCGAGATCGCGCGCGACAATCATCGGCCCGGAGAGCGAGAGCCGCGTCTTCACTGGATACTTCGACAGCATCGCCAGAATTTCTTTCATCGGCTTATTCAAGTCGACCTTGACCACCGCGCCGCCCAGTTTCTCCTGGTCGAGATCGGGCAGATATTGCGCCGGATGATGCTCGAGTTCTTCCAGGAACACGCCGTCTTTGGTGATCTTGCCCATCGCTTGCCGGTCGGCCGAGCACGATACGCCGAGCCCGATCGGCAACGAGGCGCCATGGCGCGGCAGCCGGATCACGCGCACGTCATGGCAGAAATATTTGCCGCCGAACTGCGCGCCGACGCCGGTCGACTGCGTCATCGCCAGCACTTCCTTCTCCATCTCGAGATCGCGGAAGGCGTGGCCGTCCTCGCTGCCCTTGGTCGGCAGCGTGTCGAGGTAATGCGTGGAGGCGAGCTTCACCGTCTTCATGGTCAGCTCAACCGAAGTGCCGCCGATGACGATCGCCAGATGATAAGGCGGGCACGCCGCGGTGCCGAGCGTCAGCACCTTCTCCTTGAGGAACGCCAGCATGCGGTCATGCGTCAGGATCGAGGGCGTCGCCTGGAACAGAAACGACTTGTTGGCCGAGCCGCCGCCTTTGGCGATGAACAGCAGCTTGTAGGCGTCCTCACCTTCGGCATAGATCTCGACCTGCGCCGGCATGTTGTTCTTGGTGTTCTTCTCCTCGAACATAGAGATCGGCGCAAGCTGCGAATAGCGCAAGTTTCGTTTGAGGTAGGCGTCGCGCGCGCCCTCGGCCAAAGCGCCCTCGTCGGAGCCGTCGGTGAACACCAGGCGGCCCTTCTTGCCCATGATGATGGCGGTGCCGGTGTCCTGGCACATCGGCAGCACGCCGCCGGCCGCGATGTTGGCGTTTTTCAGGAAATCGTAGGCGACGAACTTGTCGTTCGCGCTCGCCTCCGGGTCGTCGAGGATGGCGCGCAATTGCTTGAGATGCGCCGGGCGCAGCAGATGATTGATGTCGGTGAAGGCGGCCTCGGCGAGCGCCCGCAGCGCCTCGGGCGCGACCACCAGCATGTCCTTGCCCATCACCTTTTCGACGCACACGCCGCCGACCTCGAGCTTTCGATAGGGCGTCTTGTCGGGGCCGAGCGGAAACAGGGGAGTATGTTGGTAGGGCGGGACAGGCCTAGAAATAGGGGCATTCATGGGGCAGCTCCAAGTAATTCTGGAAATCTTCTAAGCCTTTTGCCCGTGAACGTCACCAAGCTTGCTTAGTGAATCAATGTCCTTTTTGTGCCTTTCGTCATCGCTCGAACTGAGCAGTGCAATAAGAGGCGAAATTCCAGCGATGCGCGCCTGGATTGGCAATGGACTGTGTGCAACGTTTGCTTCAATTGAATTCGTCCAGACATTCTCGAACTCGGTTGCTTCATCGGGAGTGAGAATATCCGCATAATAGTAGCTCTTAATTGGCAATTGAACTTTCCGTTTTGTAAGCATTCCTGGTTCAATTTGGTAATTATGCAAACCGTCTGAAGTTATCGCATCTATGACAAGTCTCGCGTTTGCCAGAACCGGATCGATAAGCAAATCCAGATCGTTGGCGTGCCGTTCGGGAGATAGAAATGCACGGCAGTGCCGCCGACAATCACAAATCGTGCGTATTTCTCCACAAGCTTTGCCAATAGATCCGCATTTGCTGCGAATATATTAATGAGCCATGGATGGGACGCCACTACACCACCCTCACCTTCCCCGCCTCGCCCAAGGCGCACTCCAGCGCGGCGCGGTCCCATTGCGCCAGATCCGCCGCCGCCGCGTAGGTGCTCTGCAAGAATACCATCAGCGTGGCGTCGCCATCGCGCGCGGTGCGCACGGCGTCGTAGGGCAAAATGAATTCGCCAAGTTCTTTGGAGAAAAACGCCGCGTCGGGCTTCACCTTAGCCGCCGCGAAGCCGTCCGGCGCTGGATAGGCGTAGGAATAGAACGCCGGATAATCGACCGGCCCGGGCGAGCCCGGCCAGAAGCCCGCGCTCGACACCTCGTGCGAATAGGCCTCTTGGGCCACCGCGTCGGGCAGGTTCGGCACGCCGCCGGGATGGCGCGGCGCGCGCCGCCCGGAAAAGCGTGTCACCGCCAGATCGAACGAGCCCCAGAAGAAATGCACCGGACTCACTTTGCCGAGGAAACCGGTGCGGAAATTCGAGAGCACCTCGTGTGCCGAGAGCAGCACGCGTCCGAAGCGCTGTGCGGCGCCGGCGTCATAGGAGGCGTGCACGCGGTCCTCATCGAACGGAATGCAGTCGGCGATTTCGCACGGCATGGTGCGGATGGCGACGCCGAGCCCTAGCTCGTCGAGCGCGCGCATCAGGTCGGCGTAGAACTTGACAACCGCCATCGGCTTGAGCGCGATCACGCGCGCATCGCCGCCGCTGGTGCGCAGCCACAGCACATGATCGACGAAATCGAAATCGATCTGGAACGTGCGCGCGCCGTCCGGGATCGGCCCAGTGGTCAAGCCCCGCGCGGTAACGTAAAGCGCGACGTGCCAGGAATGATTGAGCCAGGGCGTGCGCGCCAGGCGTATTTTGCCGACGATTTGCGTCCATAGCTGCAGCGTGGCGGCGGTGTCCGCCCAGGCGGCGTAAGCCAGTTCGGGCCAGCGGTCTGGGTTTGCTGACATGATGCGATCATGCCGTGCCTCGTGCGCCGCGGCAATGTTCCATCACCGTCACCCTGAGGTGTGGGGCCGCAGGCCGAGCCTCGAAGGGCGACGGCCCGGGATTCCTTGCCCGCCATGCTTCGAGGCTCGCCGCTCGTGCGGCTCGCACCTCAGGATGACGGATTTGGGTCCCTACTCGTGCGCGAAGACCTTGAACGGCTGCTTGTAGGGCTCGACACGCGCAGCGATGTATTCGCTAGCACTCCGATCTTGGCGCGCGGCGCCATCATGCGCTCGCCGTCCTTCTGCGTGACGGCATATTGCCAGAGCGTCAGCGAGCCCTTGGCCGCGATCGCTTTCGCGATGCCGCCGGCGTCGCCGCCCAGCTCTTTCAGCTCGGCGTCGTTGAGGCCGACCACGATGTCGTGCTTCACGGTGATGATCTTGAACAGCGTTTCGGCGGAGGCGGGCGCCGCTGCGAGCGCAAGAAAAGCGGCCGACAGCGCGGCGCCGGGAAGGCATTGGGCTTTGGTCATGGCATCTCCTTTTTGATGAGTGGTTCAGTCTATCCCGGCCGCAACACTCAAAACACCCGGCACTCGCGCGCCGACTGCGAACTGCCGCCGTTCATCTTGGCGCGCATGGTATAGGAATTCTTCGCCGCCGCGCCGGCCGATTTCGGCGCCAGCACGATGGTGCCGCGGCCCTGCGCCGGACCTTTCGCGCTGGTGATATAGACGATGACCTTGCAGGTGATGCGCTGCTCGCATTGGTTGGTCAGTTCGACCCGAAAGCCCACGCCCTTGCCGAGGCGGACATAGTTGCACATCATGCTGTTTATTCTGTCGCTGAACTTCACCGATCAGGGCATCCGCGGCATCAAGGATGCCTCCAAGCGCGCGCAGGCCGCGCGCGACCTCGTCAAGAAAGTCGGCGTCGAGCTCAAGCGGGTCTATCTCACTTCCGGCGATTCCGATCTTCTCGCCATGGTCGAAACGGTGGACGGCGACAACGTCGCCAAATTCGCGCTGGCGCTCGGCGCGCTCGGCAACGTGCATACCCGGACTTGCCGCGCCTGGCCGATGGAAGAGTTCCAGAAGCTGGTCGCCGAGCTGCCGTAACGCGGCGCGCGACGGCCGCACTCTTTCCCTCTTCCCGTGTGATAGGGGGTCGTTTATTCAAATCTCGCCATAAAGACCAATGAAATCAACACAATCTGTGAAAGCTGCTGCCCAGAAAACAGGCTTTGGGAAGCGTATGGGAAGCAAGGCGGGCCGGTGGCCTTGGCGGGCGATTTTGGCTCCCTGTGTCGTCCGCGCCACGCAAAACGCGCCAGCGGCCTTCCTAATGGTTTTGTGGGGCGTCGGGATAAGGGAAATCCGATGCTGATCCTGAAACGCGCTTCTAAGTCCCACCCAAGCGGCACATGGCCGGATGACGACTACGACGTGTACGACGGCGGCCAGACCATAGGGCGCATCATGTGGACGCACGCGGCCAGCCGGGACACGCCTTGGTTCTGGTCAATCACGGCGCGCGTGCCGCAATATCCGCATGACCGCGGCTATGAGGCGACCCGTGAGCAGGCGATGGCGGATTTTAGGGTGGCGTGGGAGCGCGGTTAGTACCATGGCCTAAATTTCGCTGTGTGAACTAGCTCATATTTGACAGATCACAACGAGATTACAGTCCCCCGAGAATTAAAGAAGTGATGCAGACACCTTATGGGGATGTCGAATGACACACAGGTACGAGCCAGAGCCGCTATTCAATCCGATGGTGATTGTCCTGACGCTCGCCGCTATCACTGTCATGGCGATGCTGGTCACGACTGGCGGATGAACAAAGTTGCTGACCAAAGCAGGGATGGCGTGTACGGAAATTTAACTGTGCCTTGAACCGTTACGTCGCTTTTACTTGCACTCGAACGGCAGCTCCCATGTCATGGCGAACTGGCAGTCGAATTGCCTGCATCCCCGCCGGAGATATTTCTCTCCAAAAAAGGATAACCTCATGCCAACAGACTTGTCGGTCGCGCTAGAGCATAAGGCGGCATTAAAAAGGCAATTACAGTCAGAAGAGTGCAGTGGCGTGTTTCTTATATCGCTCATCATGTCCATCTTGACAATGATCACGGCTGTTGCGTCGCCAAGCTTTGCTGATGCCGTGATATTAAGCGGCCTGTATTGAAGGCAAAAAGTCTAAGCACTTACGCCATGTGAGCCGTGAACAGGCGATGGCGGATTTCAAGGCGGCGTGGGAGCGCGGGGCGCGATCCTCAAATCAGAGACTTACAATTTCCACCATCAGCAACAAAAACTAAAACCGCCTCAGCGGTCATCGCCCGGCCGAGCGTTCGGTTCGAGCATCTGTTTGGGATTGTAGCGTTGGTCGAACGAAGGCTGGTTGCCGAACCGTAGGGTGGCGTTGCCCTGTTGGATCGTGGTTTGGCCGTTGCCGGAGCCCGAGAAGCGCTCGTCAGGATCGGCGTAGCGGGCGGTGCCATCGCTGTTGCTGTTGCTGTTGCTTTGGCCGTCGATGGTGAAGGCGTGCGCTGCGGGCATTGCCAAAAGCGCTAAGCCAAAGGCGGCGACCAGCACGGCTAAGCGATGACGAAAAGGAGACGACGGCAAATGTTTCATGACGGCCTCATGCATTTCGGACGCGGCAATGCAGCCCAAACATTAAGGCTACATGGCGGCGAACGCGAATTCCCCCGCCTTTGCTCGGCTCGGCTGGAGCCGGGCCAAGAGAGGGCACATCGGTCGCATCATGCTTGCGCTGAAACCGCGCGCATCCCGTGCTACCCGTGCGGTTTCCGATGCGTCCGGGGCGCTACCGTCTTGGGCACATACCACGGGTTATGATTGCAAAAGCCTCGATTGCCCGCGAGCACATTCGGCACGCATTCCTCGACCGTACGATATTGGCAGTCCCATAAAACGTCGCCATCGCCCATCGACAAGACCGCACACCAGGGCGCGTCTCCGTACGCTTGGCTAGCCGGAATATCGAAGCACAAGGCCTCTGCCAAAACAGAGGCCGCAAATATCAGTCGAATTATCGCTTTCATTGCGTCATCCGATCATTGGCCAATTGATTAGCGAGAATGCTGCACTTTCAGGAGAGAACCCCGCGACGGTGTTCGCTATTCCGCTGCGGCCGAGCGGGTATCCACGATGGGAACTTAGTCCGAATTGCGCGCAAACAGAAAAACCGCCTCGCGGCGGTCTCTCCGAAATCCGATGTTTGAATTAGACGGCGATTGACAAAAATGAGACCGCCTCGGCTAGGCGGCCTCTGTGCTCAGACAGACGTGTGGAGTCTTACTTAGAGCGCGCTCCGGTCTTTTGTTGATATTTTGACTTACCGCAATGCGGCCATCTGGGTTCATGCAAAAGCTTAGCCTCCTGGGAGAGTGTGCTTTGGTCAACCGCGTAACCGAACTTCCGTTTAATCCTTTGGTCGAAGTGGCCCTCAGCGCTATCGCTGAGTGGGTGAGCATATATCGCTATACGATTGGCTGCTTGCATAATGAATTTGGCCTATGCGAGCCGGACGAAGTGATGCGTATGGCAAAAGAGATGGGACTGACCCCATGTCAGCTCAGCGAGCTGGCGAGTGAGGGACCCGGCACCGCAAATCTATTGAAGAATATGCTAGTCGCGCTGCACGTAGATCCAAAGGTCGTTGCTAACACGGATCCGTTCATCAGACAGGAACTGCAGTGGTTGTGTCTCACCTGTAGTAACAAGAAGCGATGCGAGCATGAGCTTGCCAAGGGAACAGCCACCGATAATTTCCGAGAATTTTGCCCCAATGCAGTGTCGATCGACGAACTATTCGATCAGAATGGTCAGTCGTCCCGAAATTAACTAGCGGACCACATGCTTGATCACCGTAAATTGGCAGATAAAATATCCTCCAATCGGACGATCTCGCATCCGATTACACAGAGGGCTGTTAGGAAAAACGTCTGAGTGAATCAGCCGCTAGCGAGCTTACTCGAAACGCGGGCTTTCGTTTCATCCCTCAATCCGTGTTTCTTCAGCAGGGCTCTTTTCAGTTCCGCCTTTAAATGTCGGGAAGCCTTTTCAGCCCGCTCTGTCTCAGCCTTTGGAAAACCCACATCGCCCCCATATGTGATTGTTTTTCAGCGGTGCCACGGGACTTCACCGACGAATTTTTGCAACCGAATGTTCTGGCTCAGGTTGATCAACCTGCAATTCAAAAAGCGGGATTTGTACAATGAATAGGTTAGACAGTGCGCTACGTAGCACCATGATCTAAGTCAAAACCTTACATCGCCCCTCAAACTCGCAGTAGTATACGAGAACGGCGGACAGTCGGTCCGCGCCACGGTCGTCGGAAGTATCGAGCAGCCGGGAACCCCGTCGTCTGCTATTGTCCACGCCGTTCCGGAGTTTATCTTGGTAATGTCGGTTAGCATCAAAAGGAGGCGACGATGTCGATTGTCCGAATGATTGTTACGACCGTCCCTGCCGGCATGGGCAGCCAAGCCGAACGCAACTGGAAAGAGAAATGTGCCCCACTCATGATTAAACAGCCGGGGTGCTTGTCGGAGCGCATGCTTCGATCCAAGGATAATCCGGGGGAATACATTTCGTACGCAGAGTGGGACAACGAGGAGAGTATTCGCGCCTACCTGAAAAGTGCCGATCACCAAGAGATCAAGCGGCATAACACGAATATCGTGGGTGCAAAGGTGGTAGTAAAGGAATACGACGTAGTTCGCTGAGGGGTAATGTAGGTTGGATTTCTAACCATCGCATGCAGGCACGCAAACGGCCGGGCTTCTTGTAGAAACTACGCATTCGCTCGCGCAAGTTTACTTCGCGGACGACTTCTTCGCCGCTAGGCCTTCGTACGGCTTGAAGGCTTCTTTGGCCAGATCGGTACAAAGCTCGCCGAGCTTGGTAACCTGGGCGGTGTAGTCTTCGTACATAGCCTTGGCATACTCGCTCTGGACCTCGATCGCTTTATCCAGCGATTTGACGCCGAACAGTTTCTCCATTGCCTTGGTATTGTTCTCAAACGATCGCTTCGAGTAGCTCGTCATTTCGGTCGCGATCGCCATCCGTCGTGCCTAAAATGAGGAATGATCTGTAGGACGATGCCGGCGACGAACAGCGACCATCCGGCGCTGGTAGGCGTCATAGAACGCGACGACTATCCCCACGACTGCGAGCGCGAGCAAGACGTAGGGTGCGTAAAATTGTTTTTTCATATGTTGGCGCTTTGCGATTTATCAAATAATCACAGCCGCTTTAACCCGTCGTCTTTATATCTCCGATTGCGGGTCGCTTGAAAGTGCCAGAGCGCGGCGAGAAGAAGGAGGAGTGACGTTACGGCGGAGATGAGGCAGTAACTACACACCTCGCGAATATAGCCGAGCTGGAGGTACATAAAGTACATCGAAGAAGCGGCGCCCAATGCGGCGTAAAGAATTACACGGAAGCGCAAGCTGTTCGAGAATGGATCGAAAGCAAGGCGCGCCGCCAATCCAAACATGAACACATAATAGATAAAGCCGAAGTATGACATCGGCACCCCAAAAACGCGCGAGTAGGGGCTGTTGATGACAGTGTTGCATCCGTCAAGGATCGGGCACCACAGCGGCGCACCGGTGTAATTCCCATGGGCAACATAGACGGCGTCGGCTATGCCGATAAGAGTGAGCGCAAGCATGCAGTACGACGGGAGGGTGGCTTTCCCAATCCCGAATACTCCAGTGGTGTATGTCATTGCTCGAAATCGGATAACGTACAGAATCTTTCGCACTTTCAGGATTGACGGCTTCCTCTAGACTGAGGAAGGGGCAACCGATGAGTGACGAGAAGGCAATGGGCCAGGTCATCCAGATCGATGAGGCTCGAATCCGAGACCATCTTGGTGAGATTGTTCGCGGGACGGTAGAAGAGACGCTGAACGCCATGCTGGATGCTGAAGCAGACCGGCTTTGCGGGGCAGGACGTTACGAGCGCAGCCAAGCTCGGCAGGATACCCGGGCCGGCAGCTACGAACGGTCACTGCAAACCAGCGCAGGTGAAGTCAATCTCAAGGTTCCGAAGCTGCGGCGCCAGACCTTTGAGACGGCCATTATTGAGCGCTACCGCCGGCGGGAGAGCTCGGTCGAGGAAGCGCTGATCGAGATGTATTTGGCGGGCATTTCAGTCCGGCGCGTGGAGGACATTACGGAAGCGCTCTGGGGCACGCGGGTGAGCCCGAGCACGGTGTCGAATCTCAACAAGAAGATCTACGCCAAGATCGAGGCTTGGCGGAACCGGCGCATCGAAGGCGAGCATCCCTATCTTTATCTGGATGGGATCGTGATGAAGCGCAGTTGGGCGGGCGAGGTTCGCAATGTCTCTCTGCTGGTGGCCAGCGCCGTTAATTCGGAAGGATTTCGAGAGATTCTGGGCATCTGTGAGGGCGCCAAGGAGGATAAAGCTGGCTGGTCGGCGTTTCTGCAGCACCTGGTCGATCGCGGCCTCAAGGGCGTTCAGCTGATCATTTCAGATGCCTGCCGCGGCCTGCTTGAAAGCATCGCGGAGTATCTACCCGAGGCACGCTGGCAGCGCTGCATGGTGCATTTCTACCGCAATGTCTTCAGCCATGTGCCGGCGACCAGGGTCCGTGAAGTGAGCCATATGCTCAAGGCCATTCATGCACAGGAGAGCCGGGAGGCCGCCGACCGGAAGGTCAAAGCAATCATCGAGGATCTGCGAGCCGGCAAGATGAGCAAGGCCGCCGACCTCGTCGAGCAGGCTGTCCATGAGACCCTGACCTACTATGCCTTTCCCGACATCCACTGGCAGAAAATCCGCACCAACAATCCGCTGGAGCGGATCATGCGAGAGATCCGGCGCCGAACACGCGTCGTGGGCGCATTTCCGGACGGTCAGTCCTGTCTCAACCTGGCGGCAGCTCGCCTGCGTTACATCGCGGGAACGGCATGGTCGACAAAACGCTACATGAACATGCGGCCGCTCTACCAGCCGCAGGTCATGCAAACCGGAGCCGTCGCCTGATCAAATGTGCGAAAGATTCTGGACACTACCCAATGAAACTCACTCGTTAAGATAAAGCGTCAACCTCAAATTTCGGCGCTGAGTTCAAACTTCACAAAAAGAAAGACCGCCTCGCGGCGGTCTCTCCGAAATGCGATCAGGTGTTTTGAGCTTTGGAAGCGGATAGGAGCGTAAGCCAATAACAGCAGCGCTGCGGTTAGTCGATCAAATACGTTTTTTCCACTTTATTGAGCCTATCCGCCATTTTTAGATTGCGATCAAACAAAGCTGTTTTCATATTTTCTGTATGATCATTCATCACTTTCAAGGTGTAATTCAGCCACGCAATCTCCATATCCAATTTGTCAAATCTTTTGTCGGTCTCAAGGACATTGATCCCAAGCAGGACAAACACGCCTAAAATAGCTACAATATTTCCCAATTCATTCCATGAATAATTTCGATCTTCACCAAAACACATTGCTGTAGCAATAATTAGAAGTGACCAGCCCAATATATGCAAACTCCGACAAGTGCTCTCAAATTTTACTATTTCCTTTCGACCGTTCTCTTTGGTGACTTTAAATCCATATAATCTATCTATCTCTTCCTCAGGAAAACCCCATTCTTTGGCGTGATTTCGTTTGCATTCCGTAAGTTCTAATTGATTTGCACGATTTTCCATACGCCCAAAGCGCTTGCTGAGGCTCCAGCATAAAACAAAGTAGCCGACAAGAAACATCACTGTTTGCGCCGTGAGCAGGTGTCCCATTGTGACCCTCCATCACAGCCCCCGTGAGAGTAACTTGGGCACGCAGGAAACGTTCGAGATTGAACTTAGGCTTTTGCGCGAACGGTTAAGGTCGTTTCATCAACACCGAAGAAAGTCCGGCAGGTCTTCTTTCCTTACTAAAGCACCACATTCTCGGTCGCCCAATATTAGTTGTACCAGCGCTGCATAGGGCCTACCGGCAGCATTGACCTGACCGAGATGCTGCTTGGCAGGTGGCCGCACAAAACAGAAAGACCGCTTCGCGGTGGCGCTCAACGATGTGATCTCAATCGCGAGAAACAATTGCCCTTTGGTGCAGCTAAAGGATTGACCCAGATCATGGTTAAGTGCGGATCCGATATCGTTATATATTAATGGAAGCTGAGACTACGATGTTTCCATCAATAGCTCTTCCAGAGAGTCAAAAGTGCCGTGCACGCGCGATTGAATTCCGCGAGATGGCTGAGTTATTCCACCTTGAAAATGCACGCGATCAAGTGTTGAACGCCGCTGCGAATTATGAACGCATGGCGTGGGAAGCTGAGCGCCGCGAGATTGCGCAGGGGATATCCCATTTAAGGGCGGCAGCGACAAAGAGCATGCGTATCTAGGTCGTTCCTGAATTAGAAAGACCGCCTCGCGGCGGTCTCTCCGAAATCCGATCAGGTGTTTTGATCAGGCGGCTGCGATTATCGCGGCTTGTTCCTAGAAGCGCGCCGATCCATCCTAGAGCGCCGTTCTTCGTTAGCTCGGCGCTCGCCTAGTGTTGCGCTTTTCTTCCTCAAATCGCGTGTCTACCCCAGACCGTCGGTTGAGAGCAGCGCGGCGGTCAGCGCCAGAGCGTCTTTCAACGTCCGATTTTCGATTGTCAGAGGCCATAGCAGTGTCTCCTCTATGACTTCAGCCAAATTAATCTGACTTCCGCCGATGCTCGGCATGGGGGTGAATCGGCAGACATCGCACCCTCTCTTCATAATCAAGACCATGGGCACGGCAGTAGCATTCGTGCCTGAGAACCTTTTTGGACTCTCCATCTTTTTTGAGCGTAACCACCTCAATACCCATCGGCACCGTCCTCTGGCATTCACGGCAACGGACAATCTCAGAGAGATAGACCGCTTCGGTGACATTGGGATCGTTAGTTGGTATTTTTCCTATTAGTTCGCGCATCGCTTGCCTCCTGACGCTTTGCGTCAGTGTGTTGGCTCAGGACACGGTGTATCTTGAAACCACCCATCCTAATTTTCTCCAAATCGGATCAGTTCAAATTGTAATTCTGGATTACGCGGATCGCCTTTTGAATTGCACGTCGGCAAGCTTTACCAGGACAAACAAAAAAGCCCCGCCGAAGCGGGGCTAAGTAAGCAGGGAGGAAGTAAGTGGCCAAATCCTATCGGCTTATGGTTAAGCAATTCTTAATTTCAACAGTCGACCCCCATGCACCCTCAAACGCACATCCAAAACACCGCCCGGGCGGCCCGTGGTCGGACGACGATTACAACGTGTTCGACGGCGACCGGCACGTCGGGCGGATCACGTGGACCCACGCAGCGCCGGACGACCACACCTCCGTTTTGGACGATCACGGCGCGAGTGCCGCAGTACCCGCATGATCGCGGTTACGCGGCGACGCGGGAGGATGCGATGGCAGATTTCAAGGCGGCGTGGGTGAACTGAAAGAGGCCACCAACTGAGGCGGCCTATCCCTTGCCTGTTTTTTTGCGTTCGAAGAACGGAGCCGCCTGCGGCGACAATCTCCGACCAATAAATCGCGCTTTGAGACATGGATTTCATTTAGATATTACATCCGTCGATGTCCCATAAATTTTCTGTACAAAACAAACATAGGGAACTGCATTTACGAGAAAGTTATTTGTAAGATTGCTGCCACTAGCGTTGACTGCTCCAGTGCGCAAACGCCCCTATGCTCCCAGCGGCGGCGTGAATCCTCCACTAGATACTGCACAAACCCGCGCCCTTACCGGCGCGGTTTTTTTCAGTGGCGCGCCCGCAAAGTACACATGACCGCGCTTATGCAGCAAGCCGCTAAGAAGCGATGGCGGATTTCAAGGCGGCGTGGGTGCGCCGGCCAGCATGAGTTCATTTCAGTCCGCTCGGAATTTCGAATAGGGATTCGAGGATCTCGGCCTTCTCAGTAATCTCGGTGCAGATTTTTTCGACGTTGACTTTCGTTTTTAAGTCCGGGCACGTCTTTGCGATCCGACCGCTGCGGACCGACAAATTTCTAAGATAAGCCGCTATACCAGTTTGCATTGGACCCCTAACGATATTTCGGCTCGTGCCGCCTTTCGGGAATTGTGAATGCTTCTCCTAGGAGATGGGCTTTACTGAAAAGTTCTATACTGAGGCTGGTCAACTCGAAACTCGTGCTCAAATCCGGGCACGCTTTCGCCATTTCGTTGTACCGTCGCGCTAGATCGTTGAGATAGGCGACGATGCCGACTCGTTTCATGTCACGCTCGTAATTTGAGTAAGTGTGCGCCCCGGCTCGACCCTAGATTTTTGCTCGACGGCGACCCACCCGCCGCCTTTGGCATCCGCCCGAAATTCGATAAGGCCCAACGATGCCATGTCGTTGAGCACCATCGATAAAATCTCGGAATCTGTTGGTAGGCGGTCCATTTGGCTTGCTCCTATTTCACGCAGCATCTTTTGCCGTGTCGAGCACGGCATCGAAGAGGTCGTCCTGCGCGATCACCTCAAGCAGGTTCCTGACAAGCGCGGCTTCGGTCATGCCGGTTGCTTCCGCCCGCTGGCGCAGCCGGGACATCGCAACTGGGCTGAGGGCAAAGGCATAGGACCGCCTCTGCTTTGGCGGCTTTGGCGGGTTGGCCGCTGGCACCAACGGCACCAGCGGCACCACCTTGACCTCTTTGGGTACGCGCAGGCTGATCTGAGCCTGTGAGCAGCGCACCTTGAGTGTGCCGACTGTGCAGCCAAGTCGGGCTGCGATGGCTTCGGCATTCAAGCCTTGCTGGACCAGTACCGGTATGCCAGCCATTACGTCCGTGGTCAGAATAGACCGCCGCCGTTGTTTTCTTTCAGTGACTAAATTCATTGCTTCCGCGTTGATCATGCCGCTGTCTCCTCCGACACCTCGCCAAACTCATCTGTTCTTCCGCACGGACGCAGTTAAAAAGCTGCGGAGCCACCGTTGTGGCTTGCCAACGGCTCCGCTAGTGGCAAAGCACACACAAATCGTTTGTAATTTTGATTGTTGGTTTAGAACGACTGGACCGGCTCGGTCTTGTTATTTCCAGCCAAAGTTTTGGTATTTGTTCCATAGCATATTGCCGCGCAGGACGCTGAAAACACGACTGATGGCCGCTTCGGGTCATCAGCAGACGAACCATCGCAGGCCAAAACCTGCCGTTGTCCGCTTCGGTCCAAAAGCGGACATTCGGCGCTGCATAGAGCCTACCGGCGGCGCGTCAGCGCAAACGGAAAGACCGCCTCTGTAACAAATGCGTGACTTTAGAGTCCTACTCTCTGGCCCCCAGCCGTTAAGGCACTATGCTCCAATAGTTTGTCAATGTTTGCCACGAGCAGACAAAATTGGAGGACGATATGCAGCCTGCAACGAAAACAGGGATCGTGACTACGGTTATTGGCACCGTAATGATATTTTTTCTGACGCTCGCAATGAACTCACTCACGATGTCCAGCGCACAGGCAACGCCCCAGATAGCGAAAGGTAAGGCGTGCAATACCTGCCATACAGGTTCGCCGCCAAGTAAGTCCAATTTGAAAAAATAAGTCTTCCTGGCAAACAGAAAGACCGCCTCGCGGCGGTCTCTCCGAATTCCGATCAGGTGTTTTGATCAGGCTGCGATAGCAGCGGCTAGTCAAAAGCCGACGTGCCAGTATTTCTCAAAAGTGCTGCAAGTAGAAAAAATGTTAGTCGCGGCTCAACGGAGGTCCCAGGAAATCCCGCTCGATTTATTCGTTCGACAATTTCCAAATGTGCGCTGAGGGGGCTTGCTGATGACAAAAATGCAAACGGGTCACGAACCTGGCTTGCCGTCTGCCGCGCCAAGGTCGTGACCCGCAAACAAGTGCTTTACCGCCCCGCCCCAACGCGATTGACGCCGCCATTTGCATTGCCACCGGCGTTATGACGGACCGCAGCGCGCGCCGCCGGACGAGGCCTGAGCACGACGCCGGCCCTCGCCACGCAACCGGTCGGATACTCAACGTACTGGCAGTAAACTACGGCCTTAGCCGGTGCTGAACTGAGAGTGACACCTGCGAACGCCAACAAGAGGCTGGCCGCAATTCCAGCAACTGTCACTGTCACTGACTTAATCGAAAAACTCTTCGTCCGATGCATGGTGATCCTCCTGCCACGACTAGGCTCGGTAATCTCACACAGTACTACTGTACTTAGGTGCATTGAACCAAAGGGCCTACCGGCAGCATTGACCTGACCGAGACGCCACGAGATCGACCCCGGCAAGGTGCGCTGCCTTGCCGAGATCGCCGTGTTCCCCGAAGGAGGAGATTAGCCATTGGTGTATAGCGCTTCACTTTGCACTGCCTGGTGCAAGTTCAGCAGCAACCAGAACTCGAGGACACAATGCGCGTAAATTCCGCGTGTGACGACACCGAGCGGAAGGATAAATCATGGCAAAATGGGATTTAGATCAAGCGGCCACAGCGTTATGGATTCCTGTCGCCGAATTACCGCCAGATCAAATCGGCGGTGGTCAAAGCAAGATGTTTGATGAGCTTCGCAGCGCTGTCCTATTTGTTATGGACGAGTTGCTCCCGGAGGATCGGGGCACGGCCATGATACAAACCGATCAGGGGACGGTGTCGATTGAGGAAATCGAGAAATTATACAAGAAAATTAAGTCCTAATAACCAGACCGTTTATTGCGTACAAGCTCAGCCCCCATGACCCTCGCCAACATGCGCGCCAACGACGTGCGAACGCTCGCCGCGTGGTGTCTTGTGTGCCTTCGCGCCGCGCCGCCAATTAGATAAACTCATCCAATGTGCGGACGTTTTACCAATCGGCTGACCTGGCGCGAGATTGTCGCGCTTTATCGTTTGACTGTTCCGGCAGCTCCCGAGCGCAATTTGCCCGCGCGCTACAATATCTGCCCCACCACCACAATCGACGCAGTAATCGAGCGCAACTCGAAGCGCGAACTGGTCCCGATGCGCTGGGGGCTGGTGCCGTCCTGGTGGAAAAAGACGGCCAAGGAATCCCCTTCCACTTTCAATGCGCGCGCCGAGACAGTAGCCGAGAAGCCAATGTATCGCTCCGCGTTCAAGCGATCTCGATGCTTGATCCCGGCGTCCGGCTACTACGAGTGGCAAAAAACGCCCACCGGCAAGCAGCCCTACTACTACACGGCGCAGGATGGCTCGCCGCTGACAATCGCGGGCCTGTGGGATGAATGGAAAGACATAGACACCGGCGAGCCGCTGAAATCATGCACGATGATAATCACCAACGCCAACGACCTTGCTAGCAAGATACATGACCGAATGCCGGTCCTTTTGCAGCCGAAAGATTTTGACGGTTGGCTGATTGGCGCTGGTGGAGCTGAATTGCTCAAGCCAGCGGCTAATGACTATTTGCAAACGTGGCCAGTGTCGAGGCGGGTGAATAGTTCACGCGCACCAGGTGATGATCCGACGCTGATTGATCGTATTGCCGCGTAATCCTAATATCGGCTGTGCACACGAGGCACACATGAAAACTAAAACTTGTCCAGACTGCAACGGCGATGGTGTAGTTGATAAAGGCACGGACGATGAGCATCAATGTCCAACCTGCGGCGGCAGTGGTTTTGTACCTGATGACGACGACGATGAAGACGTATTAAATGCATCGCCGATTAATCATCCAGATAACGGCCCGAGTGCCGCAGTACCCGCATGATCGCGGCTACGCCGCGAGCCGAGAGTAGGCGATGGCGGATTTTAGGGTGGTATGAGCGCGCGTCGCCGATCAGCTGGTGACACTGCCAAAGGCCAAGACCTCCGGGTGAACCAAGCGTTCACTCTTACGCATGGCTAGCGACGGACATGCGCAAGATTATGCATTGTCACTTTGCCACAGGAGGTGCTCGATTTTACAATGACAACAAAGAAGGCGGAGGCCCAACATGACAGTAACAATGGGCAAAGACTTAGAGCGTCACGAGCTTAGCGTTCGATCCAAGTTATTGGTGGCTGTTTTCAAAATCATATTTGTTGTCGCCGTTTTTGTCGATTTGGCCGGATTCGCGCAGTATATTGGCCTTGTCAGCGGGCTACCGAGTAGGATCTTGGAGATCGGAGCCACTATTACCGCAGCAATTATTTTTCCCCTTCTTGCGCTGGGAATGTCCATATCTGTAGATATGCTCCGCACTAAATAAGTGCCGGCCACATCTTATGGTCAGAATGACGCAGCGCAAGCGCGCACCGGGCGGCGGTCGTGAACCGAAGAAGGGGCCGTTGCGCACAGCACCCCAAAGCGTGCGGCTATCACAGCGCTTGCGCGATCAGCTTGCGGTTGCCGTCAGCAAGAAACGCGATTTTAATATCAGCCGAGAAATTATTCGGCGATTGACGGAACTCGTTTGCGGAAGATCGAAAAAGGAGATTGGGTGCCCCACGCAATTCCAGATTGGGGGACATCATTGCGCGATACGCGGCGCACATTGAATTAACGACCGGCGAAAGTTGGCGCACGGATGCGTTCACGGCACAGGCGCTCGCGCTAGCGATTCAATTTGCTTTGCGGCAGTTATCACCTAGCGGGACAGTAAAGGTCCCGGCGCGAGTTCGAACAATCTGCCAGCAATCTGGATCGTCTGGATTCGCAGCTTGGCAAGCAGTATCGCCGACCGGAAGGCGTTGGCTTGGCCGTGGCGACTGGTTTCTGGCAACAGCTAACAACGCTTAACCCGCCGGTCGAAGACATTCCCAAGAATATGCACTACGCGGATAATTTCTATGACATGCGTCATTGGCGCGCGGACCTTGGACTCCCGGAACCACCAAAAGACGGCGACCAATGACGGGCGGCGGCCTACGCCGGTTTCCGATTTAGCCTATGGACGTTGGCACCTTCGGACTTGGCAATAGCCGTCTTGATGTAGCTGGCCAGCGTATCCAGTGCAGCGCGCTTTTCAGGCTCGTAGGTGCTGCGGTTGTAAACACCGGCCACGCCCGACTTGTGACCGGAAATGTGGTTCAGTACGGCTTCGATGACATGCGGCAGCACGCCGGATTCGGCCATGCGGGTTGCCGCGGTTCGCCGAAGATCGTGCAGCACCCAGCATTTGATGCCGCAAGCCTGATCGAGCGCGAGCTTGCCCTTTGACCAGCCCGCAAAGCCGCCCCGCCCTCGGCCAAAGACAATCTGCCGATCATCCACCTGGACCATGCCCTGCAAGATGGCGAGCGCGTCGTCCGATAACGGGATGACATGCGCGCGGGAATTCTTGGTGCGCGCGCCATCCAGTTTGATGGTTCGGGCGTCGAAGTCGATTTCAGACCAGCATAAACTGCCGATTTCGTCGCGGCGCTGGCCGGTCAGCATCAGCAGTTTCACGATTTTGCCGTAGTCGTTGTCGGGTGCCGCCTTCCAGACGGCAGCAAGTTCGGCATCGTCAAGCACGCGCTCGCGCGGTTTTTCTTCGGTCGGCTTGTTGGTGCCGATAACAGGATTCAAATCGCACAATCCCTCCCCAATCGCCCAAGCGAATATGGCTGACAGCGCGCCGCGAGCGCGATTGGCGGCAAACGGGCCATTGTCTTTGGCGATTGTGCGCAGGTGCGCCGCTATGATCTGGCGATTTACGGCACCGATCATCAGCTTGTGCAGGGGCTTCCAGTGTTGCGTAAGGAGCCGCGTCCACTCGACATGACTACGCGGCTTCATGTCCTCCTGGCGGGCCGCAAGGTAGTCGTCGACCACCGCCGAAAGCAGAAGTTGTTTCTGTGCCGCCTCTGCTTCCTTTCGCTTCCTGTCGGCGGCTGGGTCTATGCCAGTATCGAGCGCAACGCGCAGTTCGCGCGCCCTTGATCGCGCCTTGGCCAGCGTCCAGCCCTTCGGGTCGTCGCTGGCGGCACCGATGGTCAGCCGCCGCTGCTTGCCGCCAAAGCGATAATAAAAGGCCCATGTCCGCGAGCCATCGGCCCGCACGCGCAGCGCCAGCCCCTTTGCCCTGTCCTTACTGGCGGCGTCAAAATACGCGGATTCAAGTCGTGGTGCCTTGGGTAGTGCTAGCCTGAACACGTCATCTTTGCCTTTAAGCGTAGTCACCATGTCCAGCCCCCGTTTTGGGAAACGCTTGGGAAGCGTTTTGGTGCTTCCCAATGCATCTCGTTGCATGATTGACTGGGGGTCTAATGATGGAAACGCCGATTTGCAAGGGGTTTTCACACCTGTGCTTCCCATTGCAGGACAGAGCCGAAATCCGTGTGGAAGAGGGAAAAAACCCGACGATGCATTGACGCGCGCTTGCCCTTCTGGCATCCGCATCGTCCCTCAGTTGGAATCGAAATTCCGAAATGCCCAAAAGACCGTTCCGCGTCGGCCGCTCACGCACCGGCCTCGGCCTGTTCGCCACAAGGCCGATCCGGAAGGGCTTGCGCATCGCCGAATACAAAGGCCGCAAGCTTAACACCAAGGAAGCCAACAGGCTCGAGGCGCGCGGCAACCTTTACCTTTACGAAATCAACAGCCGCTGGACGATCGACGGCGCGCCGCGCAGCAATGTCGCGCGCTACTTCAACCATTCCTGCAATCCAAACGCCGAAATATACGACGTCAAGCACCGGGTGTTTATCCGGACGCTGCGCAATATCAAGCCGGGCGAGGAAATCACCTACGGTTACGGCGTGGACTATCTCAAGAACGTGATCGGGCGGTCGAATTGCAAATGCGGCCGCTGCATGCGGCGGCGCGCCCGCAAGGCGCGCGAACGGCGCGCGCTGGACAAGCGGCGGCTGGCGCGGCAGCGGGGCAAACGAAGGCAGAAATAGGCGAAGAACAGCCATTCGTTTTTAACCCTGCCCGGCTGCTCGCGGCCATGCTAGGCCCATCGTCCCGCCACCAGAGGCCTGCTCCTAAGGTGACCTCCGATAGCCTCGACCAACGCCTGCCCGCCGCGCGCGCCGACCGCGTGTCGCGCGGCATTCTCTATATGCTCGCCGCCACCGTAATGTATGCGGGCTCGACCGCGCTGTCGAAATGGCAGGTCGCCAGTTACCCGTTCGCCGAGGTGCTGTTCATCCGCACCTTTGTCTCGCTCAACGTCGTTGCCCTGCTGATCCTGCCGCGTCACGGCCTGCATGTATTCCGCACGCAGCGGCTGCGCGATCACGCCGGACGCAGCGCGACCCAGACGGTCGCGCAGAGCATGATCCTGATCGCGCTCAGCCTGATGCCGATTGCCGGCGCTGTGGCGATCAATTTCTCCGCGCCGCTGTTTGCCACGCTGTTTGCCGCGCTCTGGCTCAAGGAAAAGGTCGGACGCGCCCGCGCTGCCGCGTTGGTCGTCGGCTTCCTCGGCGTGTTGCTGGTCGCCTCGCCCGGCGCCGACAGCTTCCGCATCGGCGCGTTGTTCGCCATCGCCAACGCCGTGCTTTACGGCAGCGTTACCGCCGCGGTGCGCGGCATGACCACGACCGAATCCGCGGAAACGCTGACCATGTACCAGATGCTGTTCATGTCCGGATTTTTCCTGTGCGCGCTGCCGCTGTTCGGATTCGGCTGGCCGACCGGACAGGATGCGGCCGCCATGGTCGGCGCCGGCATTCTCAACGGCTTCGGGCAATTCTGGTGGACGCGCTCGCTGTCGTTCGCGCCGCCTGCGGCGGTCGGTCCGTTCTACTATTTCTCGCTGGTGTGGGCGATCGGGCTCGGCTTCCTGTTCTGGGGCGACATCCCGACATTGCCCTTGGTCGCCGGTTCGGCGATCGTGGTCGGCTCCGGACTATTCCTGCTCTGGCACGAAAACAGTAAGAAGCCGCTCATCGCCGAATGAAAATCTAAGGGAGGATTGAACCGTGAGCTTGAAAATCCGCCGCGTCGTCACCGGCCACGACGATCAGGGACGCGCCAAGGTGCTGATCGACGAAAACGTGAGCAACGTGATTTCGAGCCGGCCGGGCGCCAATTCATCGGTAATCTGGACGAGTACTGGTTTCCCGGTGAACAATGACGGCGATCTTGATCCCTCGCACAAGCCGATCGCCACCACCATCGACAATGGCGCGGTGTTCCGCGTCGTCAGCTTTGGACCGGGCGTCGCCCCGCGCAACCACCGCACCGATTCGATCGACTACGCGGTGGTGATCTCCGGCGAGATCGACATGGAGCTCGACGTCGGTAGCGTACACTTGAAGGCCGGCGACGTGCTGGTGCAGCGCGGCACCATCCACAACTGGGTGAACAAAGGCAGCGCGCCCTGCGTGATCGCGTTCACGCTGGTGTCGGCCAAGCCGGTGAGAGCCGGCGGCAAAACGCTGGAAGCACGCGGATAGCGCGGCAGTCTACTCGTCCAATTCCGGATAGTGCCGAAAAATTCCCGAGTCGTTGAACGGCAGCCGGCGCTTTGAGGCCAAATAGGCCTTGATGCGCGGCCGCCCGGCGACGCGGTCGCGCAACGCGACCACGCGCGGGACTTTGCGCTCGATGCGCGTCATCGCTTTGGGAAACGCGTAGCGCAGCCCTTCGACGAGCTGGAACAGCGATAGATCGACATAGCTGAACTTGGCGCCGAGCACGTTCGGCCCGCCGCTCTTGCCCAACACACGCTCGAAATAGCCGAGATATTTCGGCGCGCGCCCATCCAGAAAGTTTCCGGTGAAGCGCTTGGCCTCCGGCTTGGCGTCCTCGTAGTAAAACTCGCCGCCAAGCGGGTGATGGGTGTCGTGAATTTCCTTGACGAAATCCGTCACCGTTAGCTGCAACTGATGCAACCAAAGCCGGCCGGCTTCGTCGCGCGGCGCCAGCTTCAGGCGCGGCCCCAGATAGAACAGGATGTTGGCGGTTTGCGCGACGACGAGCTTGCCCGCTTTGAGGAACGGCGGCGCGAAAGGCGGACGCTTGTCGCGCCCGCCGTTCATCATCGCCATCATTTTGTCCATGCCGGCTTTGCTGCGCGCCACGTCGTCGTAAGCGGCGCCGGCATCCTCCAGCGCCAGCCGCACGAATTCGCCGCGGCCCTGGATTTCCGGCCAGTAGAACAACTGATAACGCATGGGAAACTCCCGGCGGTTTTCTGCCGGGAGTTTTAGCCGCTACGTCAGTTCACGGCAAAGCAATACATCAGGCCGTCGCCGCCGGTCGAACGCAGGTCGGCCTGCGAGCAACCGCCTTCGGTCCCGCGGGAGGGATGCGACGAGTTCCAGGAATGGGACTCCGCATCGTCGCGCAAGCCTTGCCGGTCGTTATGGCCGAGCATGACCGCCCCTTGCGTGCTGCTCGTGTAGTTCTTGCAGGTCATGTCCTTGTCGGCCGGAAAGGCTTTGCCGTCCGGTGTCGAGCCGGTCAAAATGTCGTGCCGGTTCGGCTTGTCGCCGCGGCCATTGATCACGTCGCCTTTTTCCGAAAGATTGTTTTCTTTGCTGAGCTTGTTGTTAGCGCTGTGCAGATCGTCGACGCTGGCGGCAACGACCACGCCCTTGGCGTTCATCCAGGGACCCTTGCCGATGCGGTCGCGCGCGTTCACCGCGCCGTCGCCTTGCGTGGACAAATAGGCGTGCCAGGTCTTGGCCCCTGCCCCGGCCGCGTTCGCGAGGTCCTGGCAATGCTTGTCGGCGCCGGCAATCCCGCCGAGGTCGGCGCCCTTGCCTGGCCCCGCGCTGGTGACGAAGAAGCTCATATTGGCCTGTTGCGCCTGCGCCAGCAGCGCGCCGAACAGAGCCAGGCATGCCGCCAGCGGCACGCCGATCCGAAGTGCTGTCATTAAAGTTTCTCCCGATAATGGCGAAGGCCCGTCGCCCCGCCTTGGCCAGTAAAGAACCCCGGCAATGTGTCGCTATTCCGGCGTTCACGCGCCGTTGATCGATCAGCCCGCGGGCCTGGCCTTGTATTGCTCGTCGGTCACCGGCTCGAGCCAGGTCACGTGCTCGCCACCTTTATGCTCCTGCATGGCGATGTGCTCCATGCCGTGCTCGGGCGTGGCGCCGTGCCAGTGCTTTTCGTCCGGCGGGATCCAGATCGTGTCGCCGGCGCGGACAACCCGGATCGGGCCGCCCCAAGTCTGCACATGGCCGATGCCCGAGGTGATGTGCAAGGTCTGTCCGAGCGGATGGGTATGCCAGGCGGTGCGCGCGCCCGGCTCGAAGCGCACCCAAGCCGAGCGCAGCAGCGCGGGATCGGGCGTCTGGATGATCGGATCTTGCCACACCGTTCCGGTGAAACTCGGCGCGGGCATTCGGCGCGACGGCCGCGATCCGCAAGCGATGATGTCCACGGTCATTCCCTCCCACTTTTATATTCGTTTCCGATCGTCATTTTGTATACGAACCGTGCCGATGCAAAAAGCCCGGCGTTGGCGCCGGGCTTTCGTTTCAGCGAAGTTCTTGCGCCAGATTTCAAGCCGACTGCAGATTGCCAGCCGCCTGCTTGCCGCGCTCGGTGACGATTTCGTAGCTAATCTTTTGGCCTTCAACCAGCGAACGCATGCCGGCCTTTTCCACCGCGGAGATGTGCACGAACACATCCTTGGAGCCGTCGTCCGGCTGAATAAAGCCGAAGCCTTTCTGGGTATTGAAGAACTTCACAGTTCCGACAGGCATCATAGTTCCTTTCACGCTTCCGGTTGAACGCCCGCGCGCGCATCGCGTTGGCGGCAACTGTCCGAGTTTTTGGGAGTTCACTTGGAGCGCAGCCCAAAGCCGGGAGCGGGTCAGCAAGATGAGGCCGAAAACCAGGTTGCGGGCGGCGGCATAGACGGAAAACGATGCAAGGTCAACGGGCCAGCGGGGCGGCGCGGCGCGCAAACCGGCCCCATATAGCGTTTTATGAATTGGTAATGGCCAACTTGTATAGTTTCACCGTGCGTACGGCCGAGCGTTAATGGATTATGAATCCCAGGGCGCGCCTGCCCAATCGGGCGGCATCGAGGCAGCATGATCAATGAAAAGCGTCAAGCACGCCGACAGCCTTTGCGTTACACCGCTTGGCTGGCGGTGACCGCCGAACAACGGATCGGTTGCGTGGTTTCCGACATTTCCGAAACCGGCGCGCGCATCGACGTGCAGGATACCAAGGTCATTCCCGATCATTTTGTCCTGATGCTATCGAGCAGCGGCGCCGCGCGGCGCTTCTGCCGCGTTGTGTGGAGTAAGCCCACCCAATTGGGCGTGATATTCGAACGCAGCCTCGCCGATGCCGCGAAAGCCACGCTGGCGCCGCAAGCCGATGCCGATGCGCAAGCCGAGCAGGCTGCCGAACCGCCCAAACCTAATTGATCGGCCGGCACGGCTCTCCGCCCGCGCAATTGCGTACGATCAGGTCTGCTGAATCGCCGAAAGCAACCAGTCGCCGCCGAGCGCGCGCCTGAACGTCCACAATTCGGTGGCCTCGCTCGGACTGCCGCCCTCGACCGTGCGGCCGCTCGCGCGCTCGACCATGCTGTCGTTGAGCGCAAAGCGCATGGCGACGGTGGCGTACTCGGCATCGCCCTCGCGCCAGGCTTCCGCCAGGTCGCCTTGCAACAGCTTCACATCGGTGACGCGATTGACCAGCCCGCGGCTGCTGTTCTGCGTCAGTTGCTCGGCGAAATACGACACCATCTCGGGCGTCGCCTTGGCGCGCAACGCGCCCAAGTCCTCCGCCGAAAACGCGGCCTGCACGTCGCCGAGCAATTGCTCGTAGGCATCGTAATCCGCCTTGGCGATGGTGAGCGGCTGACCGGCCGGTGCGCTGCTGCCCATCATGCCGCCAAGCCCAGCAAAGCCGTGACCGGTTGCCGGATGCGCCGCCGCATAAGCCGGTTCCGGCATTTGACGCCGCTGCCACCAGGCAAAAGCCAATCGCGCGATGAAAACGACTAGTGCGACCTGCAACAGCAGGCCGAGGATCGAGGCGAAGCCGCCCATGCCGCCGAACAATCCATGTCCAAACAGCAGTCCGAACAATCCGGCGCCGAGGAAGCCGGCGGCCAGTCCGCCGAACAATCCGCCGCCGAAAAGACCGGGCCGCGCGGCGCCTGCGAGCGGAGCAGCGCTGCCGGGCTGCGTGATCGTGCGCTGGATCGGCGCGGCCGTGGTCGGCGCGGTGGGCGTCGCCGCCGGCGCCGAGAAGGTGCGCAGGCCGCGGCTGCCGCCCGAGAAGCCGCCGCCGGCGCGAGCATTTGCGTCGGACGCAACAAAGACGAGCGCGGTCGCGATCGCGGCCAGCGCGATCAGCAAGCGATAGCGAAACATGGCGTGAACTCCCCGGCAAATCGGCAACCATGACAATAGGGGGGCACGGCACCGATTGTAAGGGGCACCGGGGCGGCGCGCGCTTCCGTCACGGGAATGTCATGACTAAGCCGGAACTTCCTGCTTCCCGGGCGCTTTACGGGATGACGGAGTGAGTTCGATGAGAAACATGATCGCATTTGCGCTTTTGCTGGGCTTCGGCGCAGCGGCGCAGGCCAATTACGCGCCGGTCGATGTCCAGCGCGCTGAGATAGCGCCAGACGATCTGGCGGTCGCCACCGGGCCGGCCGGCGCCACGCTCGAGCGGGAATATTTCCAGGCGCCGCAACCGGCCAACTCGATCGGTCGCGCATTTCTTTGCCGGCCGCAGCGCCCCATCTTCGACAAGACGCGGCTTGCGCAATCGTGCAACCGATGAGGAGTCGGCGCGCGCTCAACCCGTCATGGTCTCTTTGACCTTGGTGACCAGTTGCTTGAGCGTGAACGGCTTGGCGAGGAATTCGTATTGCTCCTGCTCGGGCAGGTTTTTCTGGAACGCTTCCTCGGCATAGCCCGACACAAAGATGACCTTCACGTTCGGATCGCGCCGGCGCAGCTCCTTGAGCAGCGTCGGCCCGTCCATTTCCGGCATCACCACGTCCGACACCACCAGGTCGACATGGCCGTGCTTTTCCAAAACCTCGATCGCCTCGACGCCGTTGCCGGCCTCGTGCACGGTGTAGCCGCGCGAGGTCAGCCCGCGCGCATTGAGCATCCGCAAGCCTTCCTCATCCTCGACCAGCAGGATGCTGCCCTGCCCGGTCAGATCGGCCGCGGCCGCGGGCGCCATGGTGCCGGCGGCCGGCACCGCATTGGCGATCGCCGGCACCTCGGCGTCGGCAATTTGCGGCACCGCCTCCTCCACGCCCGCGACATGGCGCGGCAGGAAGATGCGGAACGAGGTGTCGCCCGGCTTAGAGTCCACATAGATGAAGCCGCCGGTCTGCTTGACGATGCCGTAGACCGTGGAAAGGCCAAGGCCGGTACCCTTGCCGACTTCCTTGGTCGAGAAGAACGGCTCGAAGATCTTGTCGATAATGTCGGGCGGAATGCCGGTGCCGGTGTCGGACACCTCCACCAGCACGTAGTCGGCGCTCGGCATGCCCTTGTACGAGAGCGCGTCGCATTCGGTGGCCGACACGTTGGCGGTGCGCACGGTGAGCTTACCGCCGTCCGCCATGGCGTCGCGCGCATTGACCGCCAGATTGACGATCACTTGCTCGAACTGCGAAATGTCGGCTTTCACCGGCCATAGATCGCGGCTGAATGCCGGGGTGAGCGTGACCTTCTCGCCGATCAGCCGGCGCAATAGCATGGTCAGATCGTTGAGCGTCTCGTTGAGGTCGAGCACCTGCGGCCGCAGCGTCTGCTTGCGCGAGAACGCCAGCAATTGCCGCACTAGCGCAGCGCCGCGATTGGCGTTCTGCTTGATTTGAATGATGTCCTGGAACGAGGGATCGGTCGGCTTGTGCGCGTTGAGCAGGAAATCGGTCGCCATCATGATGACCGACAACACATTATTGAAGTCGTGCGCGATGCCGCCGGCAAGCTGGCCGACCAACTCCATCTTCTGCTGCTGATAGACGCGGTTCTCCAGCGTGCGCTGCGTGGTGGTCTCCAGCGCATAGACGATGGCCGCCTCGCCGTCGCGATCCTCCTCATCGACCGCGGAGACGAAGAAGCTCGCCCAGCGCTCGCCATCGCCGGCGAGCGCAGCCTCGACCGGCGCGATGTCGCCTTGGCCCTCGCCCGCCTTGCGGATCGCGGCCTCCAGCGCCGCTCGGTCGCGCTCGGCCACTACCGTTAGGATCGAGCGCTCGTCGCCCAAGCCTTCGGAACGCTTGAGCATGCCCTCGAAGGCAGAGGCAAAACGCGCATTGCTGCGCGCAATGCGCCCGGTCTTGTCGACGGTGGCGATCGCCATCGGGGTGTTCTGGAAGAAGCGCATGAAGCGCACTTCCGCCGCGCGGGCGGAATCGCTGCCGTCATCTTTGGCCCGGTTGAGCACCAGCGTGCGCGAGGCGCCCGCTGCGCCATCGGCGCCGAACGCCACCTTGTGAAACAGCCGCACCGGCACCGGTTTGCCGCCGCGCGCCTTGAGATCGAGATCGAGCACCTCGGTCTTTACTTCGCCCGGCGCGGCATTGAGCGTGGTGAGCAGCGCTGCGCCCTCGCCGGCGACGATATCGGTAAGCTTGAGTGAACCGGCGCCAACCTGAGCGAGATCGTGATCGAGCCAGGTGGCGAGCGTGGCGTTGAGATAGACAATATCGCCCGCGGCATCGACCGAGAAGAAACCGGCCGGCGCGTGATCGAGATAATCGATGGCGTGCTGCAGCTCTTGGAACACGTTTTCCTGGCGCTCCCGGTCACGCGTCACGTCGGCGATCGACCACACCGTCATGCGCGCGTCGCGCTTGCTCTCGCCGAGCGGGCGCACGCGCAGGCGCAGCCAGCGTACGGCCTGCGGCGTGGCGCCTGGAATGCGCACCTCTTCCTGCAGGCGGCGCCCCTCGCGGGCGGCCTTGAGCAGGCGATAGATCGATTCGGAGACCTCGGGATCGCCGACGAAGACCCGCTCGACCGGCCGCACGTCGTTATTGTCGGTCGCCCCGATTAGGTTGAGATAAGTGACGTTGGCGTAGAACACGCGGCCGGAATGATCGGTGACCACGATGCCGTCGAAGGCATTGTCGACGACCGCCTTGAGCAGCGGATGGCGCCCGCTGCGGCCGGCAAACTGCATGATGCCGGAGGCCATGGCGAACAGCGCGACAACGCCCGTCGTGCCGAGCAGTGCCAGCAGCGCCAGAATGTAGGTTCCGGCGTAAGTGGGCTCGACGTAGAGCAGGCCTGCGGCGGCGCCAAACAGCGCCACGGCGACCAGCAGCACCAAGCCGACCGAGCCTGAACGCGGGGCGCTGGGGCTTTTATCGAAAGCCTGCCGCTCCGGCCCGGTGCTTCCGTCCGGTGGCTGCGTTGCGGGTTGCTGACCTGCCATTAGTCCTGAGTGCCTTAGCGCATGATCCCGAAAAGTGGGTACCGGTTTTCGGATAAGATCATGCGCAAACAAAATGTTAGAGACGGCATCGTTTCAACAAAACGGATCAAACGCTAATGCGCCCTATCGGCGCAAGAGCCAGCCCGCCGCAATCCCATGCTTTGAATAGCCGCGATTTATGATGGTTTGCGGGCAACCGCCCGGCGCAGCCGCATGACGTAGCCGATCACTTCGGCCACCGCCTTGTAGTGCTCGAGCAGAATCGCCTGGTCGACCTCGACTGTGACATGCAGGGCGCGGGCGAGTGGCGGGTTCTCGACGATCGGGATAGAATGTTCGCCGGCCACCTCCCGGATCTTCAAGGCCACCGCGTCGACGCCCTTGGCGACGCAGATCGGCGCCTCCATGCCGCGCTCGTATTGCAGGGCGACCGAGTAATGGGTCGGGTTGGTGATGATCACCGCCGCTTTGGGCACATTGGCGATCATGCGCCAGCGCCGGCGAAAATGAAACATCGACTTTCATTTACTTTTTAACCGCTGGCGATGCGGGCGGCGATCCGCAGCATCTCCGCGTGCAGCCGGTCGGCCATGAACGGCAGCGCGATTAGCAGCGATATGAAGATCGCTAGGATCTTCGGCACGAAAGCCAGCGTCATTTCCTGGATTTGCGTGACCGCCTGCAGCAGCGAAATGGCCACGCCGACCGCCAGGCCCACCAGTAAAGCCGGGCTGGAAACGATGATGAGCGTGTAAATCGCATCGCGGGCGACGTCGAGAACTTCGGGTCCGGTCATTTTTCCTTCGCGCTTAAATAGGCATCTTCATGATTTCTTCGTAGGCCGAGATGACCTTGTCGCGAACCGCGACCACAGCATCGACGGCGACCTGGGTCTCCGCCACCGCGGTGACCACGTCGACCATGTTGGATTTGCCGTTGGCCATGGCCTGTGTCTGCGCATCGGACTTTTTGCCCGCTTCCACGACCGAACCGATCGCGTCCTTGAGCAAGGACGCAAAGCCGCCATCGCCGCTCGTGCCGGCGGCGCCCGGCGCGCTGGCGAGCGCGCGCGTCGGATCGGTGGTGAGACGCGCGATGTTGGCGTAGGCGCTGGCGGCGGCGAGCGGTGAAGCCATTGTTGCTTAGCCCTTCAAGTTTTGAGGATATCGATGGTGCGCTGGAGCATGCGGCGGGTGGCGCTGATCAAGTTGATATTGGCTTCATAGGAGCGCTGCGCTTCCCGCATGTCGGTCATTTCCAAGAGCGTGTTGACGTTGGGATATCGGACGTTGCCGTTCTTGTCGGCGGCGGGATGGCCGGGCTCGTATTTCAGGCGGAATTCGGAGCTGTCGGTGCGCGTCTTGCCGAGCTCGACCAGTTTCACGTCGAGCGCGCGGTCAACCTCGCTCTGAAAGCTTGGCACCTTGCGCCGGTACGGCTGGGCATTGTGGCTCGACGGGGTCGAATCCGCGTTGGCGATGTTCTCCGAGATGATGCGCATACGCCCGGCTTGCGCGCGCAGGCCGGAGGCGGCGATGGCCATGGCCTTGAGGAAGTCCAACGTCGGTCTCCTTCGGTTAAACGCGTTCCGCGCCGCGCATGGTCAGCCCTTGCCGAGCGCGGTTTTGATCAGACTGAGGCTGCGGGTGTAGAGCGCGGCGACCGACTGGTAGTCCATCTGGTTCGCTGCCACTTTCATCATTTCTTGCTCGAGATTCACACTATTGCCGGACGGGCGCACCTCGGAACGGCTGCCGCGTTCGCTGCGGAAGCCCGAGCCGGTCTGCCCGCTGCCGACTATGTGGCCGCTGTCGGTGCGTGCGAGCGAAACGGTGGTGAGCGGCCCCGTGGACTCCGCGGCCGGCGCTTCGAATTTCGGCGGCACCAAGTCGCGGGCTGCGGCGTATCGGCGTTGGCGACGTTTTCCGCCAGCACGCGTTGGCGCTCCTGCGACCATTGCAGCCGGGTGCGCAGCATCGAGAGCATCGGAATATCGCTGATCGCCATTGGCCAAACCTTAAGATTGCGGTTCGCGGCAGCGCCGCACTAGGCAGACTTTGCCGGGCCTATGGTTAACGGCGGGTAAATGGAGGCATGGAACGCCCTGCCCCGGGCGCCGTTTACCACTGCCGACATTGCGGAAACGGCGGTGGGATGGCAAAAGGCCTAATATTTGTTAATGCTCTGTTAGTATTCCGGGCGGCAAATAGTGCTTTACGGAATTAACCATTTGGGCGATTCCCGCCTGATGAGCCGCGGCACGAAGTACGGAGCGCTTTGATGTTCGAGACCCTGTTCGGCTCGGAACTGCCGTTGGCTGCGCGGTTTTTCATCGCATTTCTGGTGGTTCTCGCGCTGATCGGCCTGACCGCCTGGCTGGTGCGGCGTTTCGGCGCCAACCGCCTGGGTGGCGCCGCGCGCGGACGCCAGCCGCGGCTGGCGGTTATCGATGCGGCCACCGTCGACGGCCGCCGCCGCCTGGTGCTGATCCGTCGCGACAATGTCGAGCATCTCTTGATGATCGGCGGCCCCACCGACGTGGTGGTCGAGCCCAATATCGTGCGCGCGACCGGCGCCCGCGACCTGCCGCGCGATCCGGCGCGGATCGCCGTCCCGACCGATACCGCCGCACGGCCAAGCTCGAACGGCGAAGGCTCCTGGCCGCTGCAGCCGACCAATGAGCCGCCACCGATCCAGGCCCCGCGTCCCTCACGTTCGTCCGCCACCGAGGAACCATGGCTGCCGCCCGAGCCCGGTGCGCGGGCGCGCCCCACCGACAGCCTCAGCGACATGGCCGCCGAGTTTTCGACGCGGCTCACACCGCCCGAGGTCGCCGCACGCAGCGAACCGGCGCCGCGTCCGACCGTGACGCCCGTGCCGCCGCCGCCGATCGTTGAACCGGTAGCGCCGGCGCAGACCGATCATAACCTGGCGGAGATGGCGCAGCAGCTCGAAGCCGCGCTGCGCCGCACGCCGATGCCGGAAAGCCGCCCGCCGGTGACCGACCCGCTTGCGGCCCAGCCGGCCAAAGCGGCGCCGGCGCGCGATCTCAAACCGCGCAGCGATCTCAAGTTCGAACCCAAAATCGAACCCAAGATCGAGCCCAAATTCGAAAATAAGTTCGAAACCAAATTCGAACTGATACGCGAAGCCAAGATCGAGCCGAAGATTGAACCCAAGATCGAACCAAAGCTCGAACCCAAGGCCGAACCCGTGCCGGCCAAGGCGCCGTTAGACAGTCTCGAAGAGGAGATGGCCAACTTGCTGGGCCGTCCGTCAGGAAAGACGTGATAGGCATTTCCGACCACCGTGTCCGTCTTTTGACGATGGTGGTCGGAGTAGCCGGACTGATCGCAGCGGCGACGACGCCTGCTGCCGCGCAGGACATCAGCGTCAATTTCGCACAAGGCAGCGGACTGACCGATACGAGCACCGAGTTCTGGATGCCCGCTTTCGCGGGCATGAGCGGAGTGGGGCCGCCGCGCCTCAATCGTCTCGGTAAATCCGCTCGCGCCGCTCGTGGCGCTCTTGCGCTTCCACCGACAACGTGGCGATCGGGCGCGCTTCCAGGCGGCGCAGTGAAATCGGCTCGCCGGTTTCCTCGCAATAGCCGTAGGTGCCGTCGTCGATGCGGCCGAGCGCCTCGTCGATCTTGGCGATCAGCTTGCGCTGGCGATCGCGCGCACGCAGCTCGATGGCGCGGTCGGTTTCCGATGACGCCCGGTCGGCGAGATCGGGGTGATTTTGGTTTTCTTCCTGCAAGTGCAGCAGCGTTTCCTTGGCCTCCTTCAGGATGTCTTCCCGCCACGCGAGCAGCTTCAAGCGGAAATAATCCCGCTGCCGCTCGTTCATGAACGGCTCCTTTTCGGTCGGCCGATAGGTCTTGCTTTTTGCTAACATCCCACTGAATTCCCTGTGTTCTTATGTTCTTGGATGGGAAGTCCATCCTCCCGATGCGGCAGGCTTATATACGGGCGCTAGCCCGCGGACAATATCCGAATAAGGTCTGGTCATTCACCAGATTTATGCGACAGCTCAATGACTTGGGGGAAATGTCGGAAAAAGTAGGCCGGTAACGCACGCTGCCGACTGAGCAATTTTGAACACCGCGCGCTGAGTGTATTTCCTGTTGCGCCATTAGGCCGCGATAGACTTGTCCGCGTCTCCGACTGCAACTTGGTGAGCGCACCGCTGAGAGCCGTCGATGCGCTGCAGACCGGTTCTGCCGCCCTCACGTTGGCCGACAGCAACTCAGGAAGGCGCCAACCTGCTTGCGTTGCAGACCCGCCAGCAATTGTCGTCTACTGCGTTGTCGCTCGCTTCGCAGGCCGACCAGGCCGTGCTGCGGCTGTTCCGCTAAGTTTCGTCGGCACTTCCGACGGGAAACGGCGGCATTCGGGCCGCCGTTTTTTCGTCCGCCGAATTATGGTTAACGAGATCTTAAACGGAGCGAATTTAACCATCCATCAACCCTAACAATCCATGATCGCCGGCAGCGATTTGGCCCTATTTAGGGGAGGAACTTGCCATGAGTGACATCGTATTGTCGGCCGGCGTGCGGTCGAACCTATTACAATTGCAGCAAACGTCTGATTTGATCACACAAACGCAAAACAAGCTGGCCACCGGCAAGAAGGTCAATGCGGCCCTCCACAACGCCATCAACTTCTTCACCGCGCAGGGCCTCGACACCCTAGCCAACAACCTCAACAGTCTGCTGGGCTCGATGTCCAACGGCGTGAGCACAATTCAGGCCGCCAACAACGGCATCACCGCGATCACCAAACTGGTGGAATCGGCGCAAGCACTCGTCAGCCAGGCGCAACAGGCCGGCAACACCGCAACCCAGGCGACCCTCTCCATGCAGTTCAACACCCTACTGACCCAAATCGGTCAGCTTGCTAACGACGCGGGCTTCAATGGCGTCAACCTGCTTGGCGGCAATGCGCTCACGGTAACCCTCAACGACACGGCCACTTCGACCATCAATGTAAACGGCGTCAACTACACCAATGCCTCGGGCACAGACCTGAACATCGCCACCGCGGCGAACAACTGGGCGACCGTCTCGGATATCACTGCGGCGTCGACGTCCTTGAGCGCTGCACTCACCAAATTGCAGGCTGAATCCCAAACGCTGAGCTCCAGTATATCGACCGTGCAGATCCGCCAGGATTTCACAAAGGCGATGATCAACACGCTGCAGACTGGTTCTGACAACCTTACGCTCGCCGATTCTAACGAGGAGGGCGCTAACCTTCTCGCCTTGCAGACCCGCCAGCAATTGTCCTCCACCGCACTTTCATTGGCAGCACAGGCCGATCAAAACGTACTGCGGTTGTTCAGATAGTGCCGTCAATCCGACACGGCGGAAGGTCTCGTCCTCCCGCCGCGTCCGCTACGGCTACCGGCCGCAAGGAGCGGCATCGAATGGGCCTCAAAGTCGAACTGAAACCCGGCGAGCGGTTCATCCTTGGCGAATGCGTTGTCACCAACGGCGACCAGCGCACGCGGCTACTCATCGAGGGGCAGGCGCCGATCTTGCGCGAAAAAGACATCATGACGCCGGAGCAAGCCGACACGCCGGCCAAACGCATCTATCTCTGCGTCCAGCTCATGTACACCGCGCGCGACCCGAGCCTGCATCACACGACGTATTTCGCGCTGATGCGCGACCTGGTGCAGGCGGCTCCGAGTTCATGGCCGCATATGCAAGACATCGGCAACCACATCATAGTGGGCCAAATGTACAAGGCGCTCAAAAGCGCCAAGACCTTGATTGCCTACGAAAAGGAGCTGCTCGACAATGCTAAACCCAACACGCGCCTACGGCGCGATCGCGAATCAGACCGCAAATCCGCGTGAATTGGAAGCCGATCTGCTGATAAGCGCGGCCGCACGCAGCAGCAGCGCCTGCGCGAGATCTGCGGTCGCCTCGTCATTGCGGCTGAGATCCAATAAATGCCGACCGCGCCGGTACCAGGCCTCTGCATCTCTCGGATTGATGCGGATCGCGATGGTGAAATTCTCGACCGCGTCGTCGCCGCGGTCGAGGCCGAATAGGATGCGGCCGCGATTGTTGCGGGCCTCCGTGAAATCCGGCACGAGCGCCAGCGCGCGGTCGTATCAGGCGAGTGCCTCGTCGATACGGTTGAGCGCTTCGAGCACCGCGCCGCGGTTGTTGCGCGCCTTGTGGTAATTCGGGTTGAGCACCAGCGCGCGGTCGAAGTTCTTGAGCGCCTCGTCGTAGCGGCCGAGCGCGCGCAGCGCCATGCCGGCATTGTAGTGGGCCTCGACATAGTCCGGCTTAATGGCAATCGCCTTGCGGCAGCTTCCCTGCGCTTCCTCGTCGCGCCCAAGCGACGTCAGCGCGGCGCCGCGGTTATTATGCGCCTCGGCAAATTTGGACTTCAGCTTGATCGCCTGGTCGAAGCTCTCGATTGCCTCCTGATAGCGCTTGAGCGATTCGAGGATCAGGCCATGGTTGAGCAGGATTTGCGGCGACGGCTTGCGCGCACCCATCGCCATTGACATCAGGCGCAGGGCCTCGGCCGGCTGACCGGCAGCCACCTTGACCAGCGCCATCATCTGCAAGGCGTCGAAATGATCCGGCCTGACCGCGAGCACGGCGGCGTAAAACTGCCCGGCCTCCGTTAGGCGGCCCTGTTCATGTAGCTTGAGGCCTTGGGCAAAGGCCTGGCGGTACGTTCGGCGGCTGAGGCTTGGGCTGTGAAAGCGGCATTTCGGCAGTATTCCCCCTGCCGAGGGGTAAAAAAGCCGCGCTGAGTCGTCTAGGGCCATTAAGTCTGGCCGCCCGTTTGCGGCACGAATTTCAGCGACACGCCGTTCATGCAATAGCGCAGGCCGGTCGGCTTGGGGCCGTCGTCGAACACATGACCGAGATGGCCTTCGCAGCGGCTGCAGTGCACCTCGGTGCGGGTCATGAAGAAGCTGCGGTCGCTCGTGGTGCCGACAGCACCCGGCAGCGGCTGATAGAAGCTCGGCCAGCCGGTGCCGCTCTCGAACTTGGTATCGGACGAGAACAGCGGCAGGTCGCAAGCTGCGCAGGCGAAGGTCCCTTTGCGCTTCTCGTGGTTGAGCGGGCTGGTGCCGGGCCGTTCGGTGCCGTGTTTGCGCAGCACGTCGTAAGCTTGCGGGTCGAGGCGCTTGCGCCAGTCGGCATCGGTGAGCTTGCGCCAGTCGATATCTTGCGTCGTTGTCGTCATTGTCTGTGCCTCGCCAAATTTGCTCGCGGCCATGAGCGCGCCAATCGCAACGCCGGCCGTCAACAGGGCCCGTCGGTCTATCATCATCCTTCTCCCTTCGGTTTGCCCCATAGCTGCTCCAGTCGCTGATCGCGGCCGCAATTCCACCGGTAGAATTTATATTTCGTCGGGTTCTTCAGATAGAAATCCTGGTGATAGGTCTCGGCGGCGTAGAACGGGCCGGCGGCGGCGATCTCGGTGTAGATCGGCTTCTTGAGTTCGGCCTCGACCTGTTTCTTGGAGGCTTCCGCCAGTTTGCGCTCCTCGTCGTTGTTGACGAAGATCGCGGTGCGGTACTGATTGCCGTGATCGCAGAACTGCTGGTCCTTCACGGTCGGATCGATGGTGCGCCAGTAATAAGCGAGCAGCTTTTGGTAGGAGACCTTGCTCGGGTCGTAGATCACCTGCACCGACTCGGCGTGCCCGGTGCGGCCGGCCGAAACCTGTTCATAGTCCGGGTTGACGACCTGCCCGCCGGTATAACCCGACGTGGTCGAGATCACGCCGGGCACATGGTCGAAATCGGATTCCGTGCACCAGAAGCAGCCGCCGGCGAAAGTCGCCACCGCCTGCCCGGGTCCGGGCTTTGGCAGCGGCGCCATCTGCGCACTCGCCAATCCGGCGGACGCAAGCATAAGGATAAAGCCAAGCAGCAGGCGGCGCATTCAATCCTCCCGAATTCGATCACCTCGAGCCATCACATATACGCTTTGCGCATAATAGCCATTCAACTTGCCATCACTCCAGCATCACAGTTGTGCGACGGCAATCTCCCCTCCCCCCGCGCGCTCTTGCGCGTGGTGGGGAGGGGTTGGGGGTGGGAGAAAAATCTTCAGCAATCAACCAGCCCCACCCACCCCGGTTCGCATCGCTGCCGCGACGCGAACCGACCCTCCCCACCGCTTCGCGGGGGGAGGGAAAGAGTGTCAGCAAATCGGCTTGCCCAGGCCACGCGCCCTGCCTAGTGTCACGTTGAAAAAGCGAGGAATTGCATGCGTTTTGAAGGCACCAAAGCCTATGTCGCGACCGACGATCTGAAAGTCGCGGTCAATGCAGCGATCACGTTGGAGCGGCCGTTATTGGTCAAAGGTGAGCCCGGCACCGGCAAGACCGTGCTGGCGCTGGAGATCGCCAAGTCGATCGGCGCGCCGCTGATCGAATGGCACATCAAATCGACCACCAAGGCGCTGCAAGGTCTGTACGAATACGACGCGGTGTCGCGCCTGCGCGACAGCCAGCTCGGCGACGCCCGCGTGCAGGACATCCGCAACTACATCAAGCGCGGCAAATTGTGGGACGCATTCGTCGCAGACGAGCGCCCGGTGCTGCTGATCGACGAGATCGACAAGGCCGACATCGAGTTTCCCAACGACCTGTTGCAGGAACTCGATCGCATGGAGTTCTTCGTCTACGAGACGAGCGAAACTGTGAAGGCGCGCCGCCGGCCGGTCGTGGTCATCACCTCCAACAACGAAAAGGAATTGCCGGACGCCTTTTTGCGCCGCTGCTTCTTCCACTACATCCGCTTTCCCGATCCCGACACCATGACCGCGATCATCGAGGTGCATTTCCCCGGCATCAAGCAAAGATTGGTGAGCGAGGCGCTAAAATTATTTTACGAAATCCGCGACGTGCCCGGCATGAAGAAGAAGCCGTCCACGTCCGAATTATTGGACTGGCTGAAGTTGCTGATGGTCGAAGACATCGGCCCGGAGATTTTGCGCGAGCGCGATCCCAAGAAGCTGATCCCGCCGTTGCACGGCGCGCTGCTCAAGAACGAGCAGGACGTGCATCTGTTCGAACGGCTGGCGTTCATGGCGCGGCGCGAGGGGCGCTGAGCATCTATCTCCTGCCGGGCTGGTCGGGAACGTCCGTGTCCGGCGGTTCCTCGTCTTCCGGCGCGTCCGGTCTCTCAGCGGACGATTTCTGAGCCGACGGCTTCTGCGCGGCTGGCTTCTTGGCAGCCACCTGTCTTTGCGCCGGTCTTGTTCCGGCAGCTTCACCTGCTCGGCCGGCTGAGCTTCGGCGGCTTCCGGCTTCGCAAGCCAGCCCAGCTCCTTGGCGTAGGTGACGATCTTCACGCCCGCGGCGTGGCCGAGCCGGCGCGGCTGCGCCTCCACATCGGGCGACAGCCGTTCCGGCGCCGCCTTTTCTTCCTTGAGAGCCGCGGCGATCGCCGCGTTGTACGCCGCCGCGGCTTGCCGGCGTCCTTGGCATCCGCGTCAAAGGTGAGCAATTGCTTCTTTCCGCCGCCGGAAGAATACGACAGCTTCATCTCGGCCGTCACGCCGCCGTGCCCGGCGCCAAAGCCGATCTGCTTGTTTTTCGCAAGGCCACCCTCTTCGCCGGCGCGCAGCCACCCGTTCACCACCGCCGCCTGGTCGGTGAGCGTAAGCCCCTCTTCGCTGCCGGGCCGCGCATCGAGCCCGGCCTCGCGCAAAGTGGCGACTATGGCCGCCACGATCTCGTCGTTCACGCGCCCGAGCGTGCGCCGCTTGGGCTCCAGGATCGGGTAGTTGATGCCTTTGCGGTCCATCCGCGCGCTGAAGCCGCGGTCGATCGCCTCCACCACGGGAGACGCCACGAATTCCGTCACTAGCACCATTTTCGGCTTCGACGGCGAGGCGCCGAACATGCCATTGGCGCCGCCGGTACTGGCGCAACCGCCAGTGCGGCGACGCTGAGGCTAATAGCGATGAAAAGTCGAGTCGGGGATCATGCGACTGCGAATCTAGCACAGGCCGGCAGATTGAACGAACGGGCAGCGCATCGCCACGCAACGGTCAACCCGGAGAGGCGGCAGGCGGCTCATGGGCTGGCAGATCTTGGGCCGGCAGATCTTGGGGCGGCGAAGGGATGGCATCCGGCGGCGGCGCGGGCTGCGGTCCGTGCCCGTTGCGGGCTGCGAGCCGCAACGCTTTGCGCTTGCGCGCCTGCTCGCGATAGCGCGAGAGGCCCTGCTCGATCCGGTCGATCGGCCGCGTCCCCCAATAGATGCCTTGCGCCAGCGCCCGGCCAAGTATGCCGCCGGCCCAGACCAGTTCGTAGGGCGCGAACAGGCGCCAGGTCGGGTCGTTTTCGACGATGCCGCGCGCGATAAGTTCGCCGCCCATCGCCGTGGTATTGAGCCCGTGGCCGCCGAAGCCGCTCGCCACCCAAAGTCCGCTCTCGATCTCGCCGATCTGCGGCATGCGATGGATCGCGCGCCCGAGCGTGCCAGACCACAAATGCGCGATCTCGACCGTGTCGAGCGCGGGAAAATTGTGCTTGATGTCGGCGACGAGCCCGCGCCGGACCGAGCGCGGATCGGCAGCCCAAGCCCGCATGCGGCCGGACCACTGCAACCGGTCGCCGCCGACGATGCGGTAATGATTGTCGGCGCGGTTGGTGTCGCTGACCGCGCCGCGATAACGCACCACTTCGTGCAACAGCGGCCCGAGCGGCTCGGTCACCATCACGAAGGTGGTGATTGGCAACAGCGTCGCGGAGAGCCGCGGCATCAGCTCGCCGAGTTGTACGTTGCCTGCGAGCACCACATGCACCGCACGCACGCGCCCGCTAGCCGTGTCGATGCGCTTGCGGACACCAGAGGCATCGACTGCGATGGCCGCTGTGTCCTCGAAGACGCGCGCGCCGGCCGCCTCCGCATCGGCGGCCAGACCGAGCGCGTAATTGAGCGGATGGATGTGGATCGCGCCGGGAAAATGCAGCGCACCGAAATAGCGTTTGTTCCGAAGCACCTCGCGCACGCGCTCCGTCGGCCAGGCCTCGACATTGGCGCCGATCCAGCGCAGCCGCTCGACCTCGCTGCGGATTTGGTCATCATTGTCGGTCTTCGAAACGTGCAGCCAGCCGGAAATGGGGTCGACGCCGGGCATGCCAGTCTGATGAATCGTGCGCCGGACGTAATCGAGGCCCTGTTCCGACAGCGCCCAGAGCTGCTTGGCGTGATCGAGCCCGATGCGCTCGACCAGGTTGTCGATCGTTTCGTGAAAACCCGGCAGCACGAACCCGGTATTGCGCCCGGATGCCGCATGAGCCACCCGGTTGGTCTCCAATACCGCCACCGACCAGCCGCGCCGCGCCACTTCGCGCGCCACGGTCAGGCCGGCCAGCCCGGCCCCGATCACACAGACATCGACGTCGAGATCGAAATTCAGGCTCGGGCGGTCCGGGCTTACCACCCGGGTCGCCTCGTACCAGCCCGCCGTCGTATTCTCGCCTTCGCTCATCGCAATAATTGTCCACATCGCTGCGGCACTGCGGTGGCCGGGGGCTCACATGCTAGACTGCCGCAGATTCGAAATCGACGCTTCGGCGTCCCCCTGCCCCACTATCCCGATACACCAATGCGCCGTCTTTTGCTGCTACGCCATTCCAAGGCCGAACGCTCCGAGCCCGGGACCAAAGACCTTTCCCGCGTTCTGATCGATCGCGGGCGCAAGGATGCCGCCAAGATCGGCACTTATATGGCATCGCATGCGCTGATTCCCGACCGCGTGATCCTGTCGCCTGCCGCGCGCGTCCAGGAGACCTGGAAATACGCCGCGACCGCCTTCCATCCGGCGCCGGCGGCGATGTCGGCGGAACGCATCTACGACGCGACGCCGCATTGCATCCTGGCGGTCATCAAGGACACCCCGGCATCGGCCCATACGCTCATGGTCATCGGCCACAATCCGGGGCTGCACGACCTCTCGCTGATGCTGGTCGCCTCCGGCGACATCGATGCGCGCGAGTTGCTGCGCGAGAAGTTGCCGACCTCCGGGCTGGTCATTATCGATTTCGCCTTCGACAATTGGAACAAGCTGCATCCGCAATCCGGCCGGCTGGAGCGCTTCGTCAGCCCGAAGTCGCTGGAAACGGCGGCCAATTAGACCGCCGCGAGGCGGTCTTTCTGTTTTGGGCGCAAGATTGCTTGCAGCTTCGCCCTTAACGTTACTTCGTCAGGTTACTCAGCGGGTCAGATCGCCGCAGCGAAATCGGGCGGCTACACTTATTGGGCCTTACGCAGTCGCGCGATCCTCCGTCACAAACGGCAGAGAAACTGCGCTGCGGCATCGCTGTTAAATTTCTCGTTGCTGCGCGGGAGACTTATATGCAAGAACAACGTAAAATTGCCCGTTCGCGTGTGCTCAAAGGCGCAAAGCTCATACTTGGGAATTCTTCGACGTTTGATTGCTCTGTGCGCGATTTGACTAATGTTGGCGCACGCATTGAGATCCCAAACACAGTCGGCCTACCCAAAAATCTTGTTTTGACATTTGATGGCGGTCATTCGGTCCGCCAATGTCGATTTGTATGGCGGGCCTTGAATAAGGCAGGCGTGGAATTTGTTTGATTGGCGCGGTCCGCTGATTAAATCACTAATCGCATTTCGGAGAGGCCGCCGCGAGGCGGTCTTTCTGTTTCGGATATCGGCCTCTCGGTCAGGTCAATGCTGCCGGTAGGCCCTATGCAGCGCCCCGGAAAAAGCTGAAAGCGCCATGCGCTGCTTTTGTGCCCTTTGGCCCTGCCGCCATTCGGCGCAAGGCATCAGTCGGCACGCGTCACCCTCTTACGCGGACTTTTCTGGATCTCGCTCCGGATAGCTCAGTCTCACCGAGCGCAGCGGTCGGCGCGTCCCGCGGCGGGTAGTTCATTTGGATAAGCTGCCGGTCTTGGCGACCGGATAGAAACGCTGTGCGGTAAAATGCAGCGGACTTCTCCGCCAACGTTTCCGGCATGGGCTGTTTAGTCGGCTTCCACTCGCGTGCGAGCTTCTGCGCTTCGGCTATTTGCGCGGGGGTCATATCCTTTGCAATTAATTCCCGGGCTCTTACAGCAGCTTTTTGCCCCTGTGCCGCTGCCAAATTGAACAACATTGTTGCGCTGACAGAGAGCTCCGCCAAGCCTTGACTACCATATGCAATCATAGCGCCCAAATTGAACTGCGCTTCAGCGTCTCCTTGGTCAGCGGCTAGACGATACCATTTAATTGCCTCGGCAAAGTTTTGCTTTACGCCTCGACCTTCGTCGTAGATTTTTCCTATTGTGTGTTGAGCGCGGGCATGGCCTTGGTTAGCAGCGAGGCGATACCATTTCATAGCTTCAGCATCGTCCTGCGGCACGCCTTGACCTTTGTCGTGCATGACCCCGAGGTTGTACTGCGCTATGGCGTTGCCATGTTCAGCGAACTGACGAATAAGCAAGGCGGTCGCATAGTCGCCTCGGCCATATGCTGTTGGAACATCCTCAAGCGAGCCAATGGCCATGACGGTGGCGAACGCCAACATCGAGGGAATGGCCGCGATAGTGCGTTGTTTGAGGGTAACCATATGGCCTTTGTTGCCATGATTTGAATAACAGATCGTTTCGCTCGGGGCGCGTACGTGCTGGAATTAAGAATTGATCAACCAATGTCTGCAAAATTGAGCACCATCCTCCCATCCCTACGAGCCTCGCTTTAGCGGGGCCTTTTTATCCGCTGCACCCGATGAGCGTCTCGCTGGTTACTTTGCATGGAGTTATTTTTCAAACAAATCGTATCCGCTTCGGAAGCGGGTGGCAGGCAACTATGTTCATTGACGATCACGGCGATGCCCCTGTGCACGCATCCGCGATCGACCGACATTTAACTTATCGCAATGTGCATGCCTCTACCAAAATGGTAGTCGTAACATGTGAAAAGTCCTCACACATGTTGGCCGGAATGAGAAGTGGCCAATAATGATGCGAAAATTGGCGGTCGGTTGCTTTATTATAGCCGTGACATGCCGATTGGTGGTCGCAGGTGCGATTGATGAATGCGTTCCGCTCAGTCCAACCATAGTAATTCTGCGTGCCTGTACCGAGATCGTAAAGGGCCCAAACTTTGGATCCGATCAAAAAGCGCTTGCGTACAGATATCGCGGTGTTGCGCGCCTGAGTGCAGGAGCAACCCAGGCAGCCATCGCTGACTTCACGGACGCCATCCGTCTCAAAAAGGAAGATGCTCTCGCTTTCGCAGGACGTGGTTGGGCGAAATTTACTGATGGAGACTTGGCCGGATCGATCGCCGATTATAACGAAGCGATTCGCCTCCCACCCGCCTCCGCCATTTTGTACAGTGAGCGTAGTCACGTTAACATCGTTGCCGGGAAACTAGATGACGCCATTCGTGATCTCACGGAGGCCCTACGGTTGGATCCCAAGAACGCGAATGCGTTCAACACGCGAGGCTTCGCATATGCAAAGAAGCGTGATTTCGTCCGCGCGTTAGGGGACTACAATGCCGCCATCAACCTCAATCCATGGGCAGCTGTTTTTTACGCCAATCGCGGCTACCTCTATAAGGCCCTTAATAAAAAGAAAGATGCGATTGACGATTTAGGTCATGCTCTTCGACTCGACCCCTCTCTAACTGAGACTATGAATGCCTTAAAACGACTTCAGCCCGCAGGAATGACCCGCATTGAAACTGATCGGCTTATTCGCCAGGGCAAGCAAGTGGCCGAGAAACACTGCGGCCGCTGTCATGCTGTCGAAACCAAGGATGTTAGTCGGGACAAGAACGCTACGGAGTTCCGAAATCTCTTTCGACGGCACCCAAACCTCACGCTGAGAGCACCAATCGAACGAGCGATAGCCGTGACACACGATGCCATGCCGCCATTTAACTTATCCTTCGGGGAGATTGAGGCGATCATTGCCTATATCGACAGCTTCGTGCGGAGATAGTCTTGGTGTGACACGAGCCAAATTGAATATCGCTCAATTTCCCATCTTGTCTTTTATTAGCGCGCTCGGTGCGCGTGGTGGTCGTGCTGCTAGCTGGCAAGCCGAAACGGACACGGTTACTCCGCCGCCTTCAACCTATAACGAAGGACCGTTACATGGCTAAGACGACTGTAAAGGCTACGAAGCGCGCGCGATGGAGCAAAGCGGACTATCGCGAACTGAAGGCCCACTCTAAAGCGAAGACGCCACTAGCTAAAATTTCCAAGCAGACGTAGCGCACCATTGGTGCCCTGCGTCAGCAGGCATTCAAGTTTGGTATTGGCCTGGGCCATCAACGTTAGCAAAAACACCTGATCGGATTTCGGAGAGACCGCCGCGAGGCGGTCTTTCTGTCGGGAGTGAACAAGAAGTACTGGCTCAATTTCAAACCGAGAGCGCATTTAGAGCTTTTTAACCATATTTTACTAACTGATCATCTGGGGCTCGAAGCTGCTGGTGCTGGAAGACCTGGAGGGCAACGATGTCCACACTATCGGTTACAGGAACGCCCAATGACCTGGCGTCCGGAAAATTTGTAAATTCTGATCGTGGATTGACTATGGATGCGGTCATTCCGCATCTCGTCGGTCACACGATTGAGGAGGTCGAACGCGAGCTCATTCTCCATACACTCATCCGCTATTATGGGAGTCGCACGCGGTCTGCCAGTATTCTTGGAATTTCGATCCGGTGTATGCGCAACAAGATTCGCGAATATGAAGACCTGGGAATCGCCATTCCTGCACCCGGAGAGCGAGTCCCTGTTGGACACTAAATGGCCGAAATCAAAATACCTGATCCGATTATGGAGAGACCGCCGCGAGGCGGATTTAGGATCGTGTTAGGGAACGTCGTGGAATATGCCTATAAAAATTGGCTTTGCCCTTTTAGCATTCGGATCTGGCCCGCTGATCGCGATATTGGTGTTATCGAAATTGGGGGTAGGGGATCCCAACCCAAATCCGGTCGGCCCGGGACATCTGCGCCATCCCGCGACCGTCGTTGCGATCCGTCTTGTTGATCTGCGCCTTTAGGACCGCCCGCATATGCCGCGTCTCGACACAGATCACCGGTAAGCCCGCTTCGGCGAGTGCGCTGAAATGCCACTGCGACAGCGGTCCGGCTTCCAGACCAATCCGCTTGAATCGGTAACTGGACTTCGCGAGTTCCTGCAGCAGAGCCTCTGGCTCGCTCGCTACATAGGGGGGAGCCTTCAGGCGGCCAAAACGTGCCTCTGGGCTTGCTAGGGTCGCCTACTCGGTGGTTAAATCGGGGGTTAGCCACAAACAACGCCTAGAATTATAAGTATTTCAAGTCTTTAAGGCGGCCAATTAGGCCGCGGACACATAACCGCTCAACTTCGTATCTGTTCGAGCGGAGCGCCCAATATCGCGCGGAGCTAGCGCCGCCGCCAAAACGGCGATGGCGCATGTTTGGTGCACAATCGTTAGGACGAGCGGTTGGCCAGGCTGCAAGCTCGCAACGCCCAGCACGCCTTCGAGGGTGAGCATCCCGAAAAGCAGAGCCGCGCGCTGCCAGGGGAGACCCCGCAACAGCGTCGCCACGACCGTAAGCGCCGCCGCAACCCATAGCCCGATCGAAAGTACACGATGGCAAGTTTGAACGAGGTAGCCGTTCTCGGTGAGGTTACGCCAAGTGGGATGGAAGGCGAACAGGCGGCCGGCGGATGGCAGCAGACTGTCGGTGTAGCCCGGAAAGCTCGTCCACAGCGGCCTTGCATCGAGCGCTTCAAACATTGCGCCAAAAACAATGTCGAGTGCGATCGCCGATCCCCAAGCCAGTCGAGGAATCGCCGATCCAGCATGTGGCCGGCCCGGCGCGAGCGCGCCGACGATCACAAAGGCGAGGCCGACGCTCGCGAAAGTAATGTCGAGAGCGTGGCGATGTTGGCCGAGATTGATGGCGGCAAACAGTCCGGCATGATCGGCATAATAACGCAGCACGAAATAACTGCCGCCGGCCGCGAGCAGTGTGAGCCACGGCCGCAGATCGGGACGGCGCGCCGATTTCGACGTACGGCCCAGATAAAAAACCAGGGCGATAAATAAAGCTTCGACGAATAGAGCGACGCTGGCGATGCGCAGCCATTCCCAGGCGTAGAGAAACTGGTAGATGGACAAAGATTCCATCCCGCCCGCTTCATAGCCGCCGCAAAGCGCATAGAGCGGGCTCTGCTGATGGGCAACGAAGGCCAGCTCCCAGGCGGCGCGGCCGATCGGCGGTACCAGCGACACCTCTGGCGCGTAGACAAACCAGGGGCCTTGCGTGAGCCGGTTACCGGCGCCCAGGACGAATGCGGCAACCCCGAAGAAGGCCGCCGCCACCAATGCGGCGCGCAGCCACCCGGGCTTGTCCCACCTACCAAGAAGCATGCGCCAGCTTTCGAGCCGCCCGCCGGCTGCCAACGGCGACTTACGCAAAGCCGCTATTGGCGTTCGGTCCGGATGGACCTCGAGCAGCATGGTTTGGCGACCCGTTATTTTACCGGGAATATCTCGTGCGTCGTCATTTGCGAGAAGATTCCAGGCATGCCGTCGGATTGGAACGAGCCGCCGGCCACGTGGAACTCGTTATCGATGAAACCGGCGATGAACCCGTGGCGGGCGATCTGCATGTGCGGAAGGCTCTGCCAGGAATTCGTCTTCGGGTCGTAGGTCTCGAAAGCCCAGAACGTCACTTTGCCGCGCGGGTCTTCGTATTCGCCGCCGGTGACGTAGAGCTTGCCATTGTAGACCGCGCCGGCGACGTCGCCGCGCCGCGTCGGCGAGCGGCCTTTGTAAGTCCAAATGTCGGTCGCCGGATCGTATTCCTCGACCAGATCGGTTATGTCGCTCATGGTCACGAACGACGTGCCGAGCCGGCCATTGATTGCGTAGATTTTGCCGTCGACCGCTCCGGCGAAGAAATGGTTGCGGCCGGTCGGCATCGGCGCGCGCGTGCGCCAGGTATTGGTGGCGGGATCGTACTCCTCCACCGAGCCAACGACGATTTGCGGCACGCCGACCCACAGCGGCTCGGTCATGGCTTTGCCGGGAATATTCGCGTGCGCGCCGCCGATCACATAGATTTTGCCGCCAACGGCCACAGCTTGCGCCGATCCGCGCGGGGTCGGCATCGGCGCCAACTCCTTCCAACTGTCGGTTTCCGGGTCGTACATCATGGCGCTCGAAATCGGCTGCCAGCCTTTTCCGCCTGGCCGCCCGACGAAACCGCCGAACACGTAGATCTTGCCGTTCACCGCCACCGCCGAGGCGTGGTGCGCCGGAATCTGCATGCTCTTCTTAGCGGTCCAGGTGTCGGTCGACGCGTCGTACTCATAGACGATGCCGCGCGCCTGTACGTTGGGACCGTCGTAGCCGCCAAAGACGTACCACTTCTTACCGATCACCACGCTGACGATTTCGCCCTGCGGCTGCAGCATCGGCTTTGCCATCCGCCACTGCGCGGCGGCCGGCGCGGCTTGCAATGCAACGCAAGCAACCAGCGTCCCAACGACCAACGATACGGCCCTCTTCATGTCCCGCTCCTCCTTGTTCACGGTCTTTTCTTATATCGATCATAGCATGGCACGATCCCAACAAAATAACAGGCCTCCCTCTACGCCGCCGCCAAAACATGCCATGATCGACCCCCTGCAGCGAAAAAGAGGGGCGCTGTCATGTACAAGCAAGTCCTGGTCCCGATCGACCTTGCCGACACCGATTTGGCCAAGCCCGCCATCGAGGCCGCGGTGACGCTCGCGCGCTCGTCGGGCGGCCATGTCCGCCTTGTCAATGTGCTGCCGATGACGCCGGTGATGCTCGCGGAATACGTGCCACCCGATTTCGACGAGCAGCAGCGCAAGTCGGCGGAAGAAGCCATGGGCATCATCGCGCGCGAGAGCGGGCTCGACGGTGCGCATATTTCCGGCACGGTGCGGCAAGGCGGCATCTATCACGAGGTGCTGGAAGAGGCGAAGGCGATCAACGCCGACCTGATCGTGATGAGCTCGCACCGACCCGCCATGCGCACTTATTTCCTCGGCTCCAACGCCGGCCACGTGGTGCGCTACGCCAAATGTTCGGTGCTGGTGGTGCGCAACACAAAAGGCTGAAGCCGCTATATCGCGCCGACCGTCCAGACCACGATCTCTTTGGCGACTTGCGAGAATGCCTCGTTGAGCGCCGCGGCCGCGTCCGGCGCCTCGGTACTTTTGGCCAGGATGCTCGCCGTGAACGCGCGCGCGCCGGCGACCACGCCTTTGTCGTTGACCAGCCTCGCCGTGACTTCGACCACCGCGTGCGCCGACGGGTCCACCGCGATCTGGAAGCTGCGGATCGCGAGTTCTAGCCGGTATCCCGCCGTGAGCTGCTCGAGCGGCCGGCTCACGGCACTGAGCTGATGCGCATTCTCGAAGCTCTGCACAATTCTCGCCTGGATCAGCTTCGGCAGATTGTCGGCCCACTGCGCATCGCTAACGTTCGAGTAGGTTCCTGCGCCGCTGCGGATCAGAATCTTCTGCGTGTCGAACAGAATAAGCGCGCTCGGGTCGGGCACGACCAGTTGCGTCTTGATGGTTCTCTCGATCGGCGGAAAGGCGGTCGCCGCCGCAAGATCATAGATCGCCGGGCCCTGCTTCGGCGTGCCGGTGCCGGCTAGGTTCTCCAGTCCACCGATGAGACCTTCGACGCGCTTCGAATTGCGCCCGAGCATATCGGCAAAAGTCGCGATCCCGGTAATCGCCGTGTGCAGCGGCTCGGCATTCTGGTTCAGGATGTCGTCGACGCGGCGCAGCGTTTGCTGCGCCAACTCGGTCAGGCTACGGCCGGCGTCGGCCCGCGCGACAAGGACCGCGGGATGTCCATTTTCGGACGTCAGCCGCGGCGCCTGCACCGAGCCGCCTTTCAGGCCGATCGCTGCGGCGCCAGTGAAGCCTTGGAATGTGATGTCCACTTCGGTGTCGGCTCGGATCGGTGTCGCCGGATCGACAGAGATCGCGGTGGTGACCCGTTTCGGGTCGTTAGGATCGAGGTCGATGCGCGTCACGGTGCCGACGCGGATGCCGTTGAACAGTACGTTCGCCCCTGCGGTCAGCCCCGACACCGGCTGCTCGAAGCGGATACCGTAGACCGCCCGCTGCCCGAAACCGCCGAGCGTCTTGATCCAGTAGACAAAGCCGAAGCCGGCCAGGAGAACGGCCAGCGCAAAGGAGCCGATCAGGATGTAGCGGGCGCGGGTCTCCATGATACCGATCCAGTGGAGGCGCTTCGGCCTCCGCGCCGCGGCGAATGCCGATCAGTTCCGGTTGAGCGAAATGGACGCTTTCACGATCTGTCCGGCACCGTGTGAATCGATCGTGATGCTTTGCCGCCGGTTGCGGGTCACCAATACCAGATCGGCGGCGAAGCCCGCGCTTTCGACGTGAACGTCCAAGCGCTCGCCGCTTCCACTACCGATGGCGATGCCGCCGGTACTGCGGCTGCGTTCGGTCCACTGTCCGGTGATCTGGCCTTTTTCGTCAGCCGTAAACTGGCCGGCAAGATCAAAATTGTAGCTGTCGCTGGCGCAGCGCAGTTGCAGATCTACTTCACGCTGGCTGCTGCCGCGCTGGCGGTAGGTGGCGACGCAGCGGATACGTTCCGGGGCGTTGCCGCCGGTCCGGACGGTTCCGTTTCCCGACCAGCTGCCGCTGAAATCGGCAAATGGTCCGGAAGCCGCCGATGCGGGTAGGACCTGGATAGAAAACGCCAAAACCAGGGCGACGAGCCAACAACCAAGGTGGGCGACGGGTGAAAACAGCGATAACCGGTCAAATGTGCGCTGCAAGGGCGAGCTCCCAATCAAGTTCTGTTCGGGCGAACAAGTTTATCGGTCCGCCTTACCCCAGGTAAGGTGTCTCAGGCTACTGAATGAGACCCCAACCGGGCTTTTCCTTGAAATTCTTACCATTGATCGCGATCGAGCGGCAGTGACCCGATCAAGCCTCTTGCCGCATCATCGGCCTTTCGGCATCAGCTCGGCCGGCAGCGCCTCAGGGTGATAAAGCCCCGGCCGATTGCGGCGAAAGAAATTACCGCCCTGCCAAAGGAACAGCGCGAGAAAGCCGCCGATGAAGGCCGCGCCGCCTTTGGCGTCGGCCTGCAATGCGCGCATGACCAGCAAGGCCAGCCCGAGTGCCACCCCGACAAATATCAATAATCCAGGCCAATAAAGCAGCGGATTGCTGCCCTGTTCGAAGCGCGCCGGCGCTGCTGCCAGCGCGATACGCCGGTGCAGCTCAGCAATAAAGGCCGCATAGCGTTTATCCAGCCGCTCCTGTTCGACCATGCTTTTCCAAGAGCTCGACAGGATCTCGAGCTTGGGCGCTCCGTCCGCCCACAGCTCGGTCATGAAGCGGTGGGATTGCATGCTTGTCGGCCGATACGACAGGCGCAGGCGGCGGACTGTGCGGAAAGGAATATGGCCCTCTCTCCTGCCGGCAGCCCAGTCGATGCCGTCGCCGGCAAGCTTGAACTCCCGGGCTGCCCCCAGAAGCGAAGGCCGGTAGGCATAGGCGACCGGCTCACCGGCGTCCGCGAGATCAATACTCATGTCGACAGCCGACGTGACAAAGACGCACCCGCGCCGCTGTAGCATGATTTTGGCGGCTAACGGTGGTTTAGGCCGGCGCTACCGCAACTCTCGCCACAGCACTCGACGAGTGCCGCGAACAGCGCCAGGCCGAGCACAACAACCTGAGCATGCGCATCGACGCGTTGCAGTCGCGCGTCGCCGCGGCTGAGCGCTTGCTTTCCGAGGCGCGGCAAAATCTGATTTTCCGCACCGAGGAAGTGCGCGCGTTCGACCTCAAATCGCTGGAAGCGAGCATCGCGCGCAATGGCGCCGAGGAGCGTCTTACCCAGATCGAGGCCATGCAAGAGGCGCGTGAGCGCCATATCAAGGATCTCGAACGGGCGCGTGCGGCGCTCACCGAACGCGATAATGCGATGGTCAAGACGCTGAAGGCGTGGGAGGCCGCATTGGTGCGCGCCGAAGAAATGATCGCCATGCTCACCGAGGGTAACGACCGCCTGGACGCCGATATCCAGATCAGCCGCACCAATATCGAAACGCGGGTCGAGGAACTCAACTCAACGCTGCAACGCGAGCGCATGGATCGGGCAGTAGCAGAAGGCGCCCTGGAAGCCGCGCGCAAGGACAATGCGCGGCTGCAAAGCGAGGTGGCGGCGTTGCGCTCGGCGCTCCGGCGCGGAGCGCCGCTCGATGAGGCGCCGGTGGCGCCGAGCGAGCCGGCCAACGACGAAGCGCCGGCTAAGGCTAAGAAGGGCAAGGACACGGAAATCGTGTAACGTCCCGCGCGCGGCGTTACCGCAGCGCAATAATTTGCAAGTCGGAACGCCGGGCATTAAGTCCCGCGTCTTTTGCGATGGCGCGCAAAGCCGGTTCGCCCTATATCGGCCGCATGCGCGCATTGATCATCGTCGCATTGTTCGCCCTGCTGGCGGCATCGGCCTGGTTCGCAAGCGCCGCGTGGGAGCGATTCGATGGCGAGGCCATGCCGGTCTATGGCAACTTCGTCATCGCCGGCAGTATTTTATTCTCGCTGCTGATCGGCGCCGGGCTGATGGCCCTGGTTTACTACAGCAACCGCCACGGCTACGACGACCTGAGCGGCGGCGGCGACGGCGAGCAGCGCTGAGCCGTTCGATCCCACCGAATCTCGCCCACAGCCCATTTTTTATCCGTCATAATCGTCCCGATTTTGCAGTGCGAAAATCATATATGGCGTTGGGTTTTGAAATTACGCCGCTATACTGCCTCGGGGCTGTATCTGACTAAAAAATCAAATCCGCACCAGTCGGATCTATGGGGACGAAACCATGTGGAATCAAGTTTATAATCCGCTCGGCAACGCGACGCTTTCAACCTGCGTCGCGGCATTACCGGTCGTCACGCTGCTCGTTCTGATCGCGTCTAATAAAGTGAAGGCGCACATCGCGGCGGTAATCGCGCTGATCGTCGCTAACATCGTGGTTATCGCGGTCTTCGGAATGCCGGCCGATATGTCGCTGCGCGCGACCATGCTCGGCGCCGTCACCGGGTTCTTCCCGATCGGCTGGATCGTGCTCAACGTCATCTTCCTCTATCGGCTGACGGTCGAGCGCGGCGTATTCGAGACCTTGCAGACCACCATCGGCGCAGTCACCGAGGATCGCCGGCTGCAACTTCTGTTGATCGCCTTCTGCTTCGGCGCCTTCTTCGAGGGCGCCTCCGGCTTCGGCACCCCGGTCGCGGTGACCGCCGCCATCCTGATGGGTTTAGGCTTCTCCCCGCTGGCGGCCGCCGGCCTGTCGTTGATCGCCAACACGGCGCCAGTCGCCTATGGCGCGCTCGGCACCCCGATCGCCGGATTGGCGAGCGTTACCGGCATCGATCCGTTCCTGCTCGGCGCCATGGTTGGACGGCAATTGCCGTTCTTCTCGCTGATCGTACCGTTCTGGCTGATTTGGGCCTTCGCCGGCTGGAAGGGCATGAAGGATATCTGGCCTGCAATCGTTGTCACCGGCGTCTCATTCGCCATTCCGCAGTTCCTGATCTCCAACTACGTCAATCCCTGGATCGTCGATATCGGCGCCTCGCTGGTCTCGATGGCCTGCCTGATTGGCTTCCTGAAAGTCTGGAAGCCAAAGGTGATCTGGACCTCGCCGGCCCTGCGCACCCACGACAATTCCGCAGCCACGATGGCCCCGCGGCCGATAAGCACCAAGCCCAAGCCGACCACGGCCCAGGTGTGGTTCTCGCTGATGCCTTGGATCATCGTGTGCGTCATCCTGCTCCTGTGGGGCACCAACTTCTTCAAGGGCATCGTCAATCCTTGGGCGACCTGGGCCTACGATGTCCCCGGCCTCGACAAGATGATCAACAAGGTGGCTCCGGTTGTCTCCAAGCCGACGGCGGAACGCGCCCAGTTCCTCTTCACTTGGCTGTCCTACACCGGCTCCGGCATGCTGATCGCGGCGATTATCTCCGGCTTCCTGATGGGCTTCTCGCCGGTCAAGTTGGTGGTCGAATACGGCAAGACTCTCAAGATCTGCGCCTATTCGCTGCTCACCATCTCGGCGATGCTGGCAATCGGCACCCTCACCCGTCTGTCCGGCGTCGACGCCACACTTGGCCTCGCATTCGCCGGCACCGGCGTGCTGTATCCCTTCTTCGGCACGCTGCTTGGCTGGTTGGGCGTCGCGCTCACCGGCTCGGACACATCGTCCAACATCCTGTTCGGTAATCTGCAGAAGATTACCTCCGAACAACTCGGCCTGTCGCCGATCCTGATGGGCGCCGCCAATTCCTCCGGCGGCGTGATGGGCAAGATGATCGATGCGCAGTCGATCGTGGTGGCCTCCACCGCCACCAACTGGTTCGGCCACGAGGGCACGATCCTGCGCTTCGTGTTCGGACACTCGATCGCGCTGGCCTGCTTGGTCGGCCTGCTGGTAATGGCGCAAGCCTACATCTTCACCGGCATGATCGTGCACTGAAAACCCTCCTTCAGGAGGCCGCCCTGCATCGAAAGGTGCAGGGCTTTTTCTTTTGCTTGGGCTATAGTCCGGCCTTCAAAACCATCAGGAAAGCCCCATGAACAAGACCCTGGCCCAGGAACAATTCGGCAAGACCGCCGCCAGCTACCTCACGTCGACGCCGCACGCGCTCGGCAAGAGTCTGGAGCGGCTGGTGGCGCTGACCTCCCCGCAGAAGACCTGGCGCGCGCTCGACGTCGCGACCGGCGGCGGCCACGTCGCTTACACCTTCGCGCCGCATGTCGAGCGCATGTGGGCAACCGACATCACCCAGGAAATGCTCGACATGGTGAAGGGCGAAGCGCAAAAACGCGGCCTCGCCAATGTGCGCACGGCTTACGCCAAGGCCGAGGCTCTCCCGTTCGAAGACGGAAGCTTCGACCTGGTCACCTGCCGTATCGCCCCGCACCATTTCGACTCGATTCCGGAATTTCTCGGCGAGGTGCACCGCGTGCTCAAGCCGGGCGGCCTGTTAGCGGTGGTGGACAATGTGGTGCCGGCCGGCAGCGTCGGCGATTACGTCAACGCCTTCGAGCGCTTCCGCGATCCCAGCCATCTGCGCGCCTGGACCATGGATGAATGGCGCGCCGCACTTAAAGATGCCGGGTTCGCCATCGGCCACGAAGAGCAGCTTTACAAGCAGATGGAATTCAAGAGCTGGGCGGCCCGCCACGACGCCATTATGCAGGCCTTCCTGCGATCGATGATGGCGCTGGCGACGCCTGAGGTAAAAGGCGTCATGGAGCCGAAAGGCGACGGGCCCGATCTCACCTTCCGCCTGTGCGAAGGCTTGTTCATCGCCAAGCGGGCGTAGCCCGCAATTTACAAAGCGCGCGTAAGTGCGCGAACATAAAAAGCGGCCACACCCAAGGCGACCAGGCTAAGTGATTGTCGCTTCGGCCGGGCGGATCCTCGCTCATCGAATATGAATCCAAGTACAAGGAAGCCGACCAGATCCGCTTGGCCTACGTGGAGCGCAACACGACGCTGGCGCGCGCCTTTGCCGCCAAAGAAGCCGCGCTGGCGCGAGCCGAGGATGACAGTGCCGCGGTCGCCGACCGGGTCGGCGCGCTGGAGGCCACCCGCACCAGCGAGAAGCACGCCGCCGAGCAGAAGATCACAGAACTCGACGCGGCGCTGCGCCGCGAGAAGCTTAATCGGGCAGTGGTGGAAGGCGCGCTGGCGACCGCCCGCAGGGATTTTGCCAAGGCGATGCGCGACGTGATGGCGCTGACCCGCAACGCGGCCGGGCCGGACGAGCCCTCGCGCGCCGCCAACGCCGCCTGAAGAAGTCGACGGATTCTGCCGAATCGCCGGGCCACGCGCCCGGCGATGCTTTTTTGGCGCCCACGCAGGCCAAAGCGGTTCGTGGGTCAATTGATTTACCGCAAGGTCGGCCGGCACGGTTGCCGCTAGCTTACGGCCGCATCATCCCGGCGGGGGCCGAGACCTTTGCGACATGCCCTATCGCGTCAATAGCGACCTGCCACCTTCCGTCCGCAACCATCTGCCTGAGCACGCGCAGGACATCTACCGCGAGGCGTTCAACCACGCCTTTGCCGCCCATGCCGGCGAACCGGATCGCGAAAAGCGCGCGCACATGATCGCCTGGGCGGCGGTCAAACGCAGCTACGTCAAGTCCGGCAATATATGGATATCACGCTAGTCGACCGGTCAAAAAGCCGGCGGCACGATGATTGAATTGGGCGCACGCGCCAGCCAATCCACGTCGCAGATGTCGCGACGCTGGCAGGCGCCAACGGCCTGTGCCAATGGCGACACTCCGGTCGGCCACGCCGCCACAACGGTCGCTACCTGACTCGCCGCCGTGCCGCGCACGGTATCGGGCTGCGCCTGAGGCACCGAGGGCAACTTTTGCGGCTTGATAAACCGGTCCATGGTTTTTATTTGAACCGATTTTGCCGGCGCCGCATTGATCCAGCGCAACGGTAAAGGATAGTAAACCTTACGCAAAAATACGTAAGGCGCTCACCTCAACAACTCCCGCATCGCGCGATCCAGGCCCTCCAATGTGAGCGGATACATCCGCCCGCCCATCAACTGGCGCACCATCTGGATCGAATAGGTGAAATCCCATTCCTTTTCCGGCACTGGGTTGAGCCAAACCGCTGCCGGATAAGTGCGCGCCACGCGCTCCAGCCACAAAGCGCCCGGCTCGTCGTTGAAATGCTCGACCGAGCCGCCCTGCGCGGTGATCTCGTAAGGCGACATCGAAGCGTCGCCAACGAACACCACCTTGTAGTCGTGCGGATAAGTGTGCAGCACGTCCCAGGTCGGCGTGGTCTGCTGGAATCTCCGGCGGTTTTCCTTCCACACTTTCTCGTACAGGCAATTGTGGAAATACAAATGCTCCATGTGCTTGAACTCGCTTCTCGCGGCCGAGAACAATTCCTCGGTCGCCTTGACGTGCCAGTCCATCGAGCCGCCGATGTCGAAGAACAACAGCACCTTCACGGCGTTGTGCCGCTCGGGCCGCATCTGGATGTCGAGATAGCCTTTATGCGCGGTGCCCTTGATGGTGGCGTCGAGATCGAGCTCGTCGGGCGCGCCGGTGCGGGCGAATTTGCGCAAGCGGCGCAGTGCGATCTTGATATTGCGGGTGCCGAGTTCGACCTCGTCGTCGAGATCCTTGAACTCGCGTTTGTCCCACACCTTGACCGCGCGGAAATTGCGGTTGCCGTCCTGCCCGATGCGCACGCCTTCCGGATTGTAGCCGTAGGCCCCGTAGGGCGAGGTGCCGGCGGTGCCGATCCATTTCGAGCCGCCTTGGTGGCGGCCCTTCTGCTCGGCCAACCGCTTCTTCAGCGTCTCGAGCAGTTTCTCGAGCCCGCCCATGGCCTCGATCTGCTTCTTTTCTTCCTCGGTGAGATATTTTTCGGCCAGCTTTTTGAGCCACTCGGCCGGGATCTCGGCTTCGGCGCCCTCGCTCAGCAATTCGAGCCCCTTGAACACATGGCCGAACACACGGTCGAACTTGTCGAGATTGCGCTCGTCCTTCACCAGCGTGGCGCGCGACAGATAATAGAAATCCTCCACGCGGCGGGAGGCCAAGTCGGCCTGCATCGCCTGCATCAGCGTCAAATACTCGCGCAGCGTGACCGGCACGCCAGCGGTTTTGAGTTCCTGGAAAAAGGTGACGAACATGGGGCTTAGAATTCGCCCGTTGCGTGCAGCCGTCAAGCGCCGCCTTGGATCGCTCGCGGATATCGCCTAGGCTTCCAGCCAACAAATTTAAACACTGGGGAGAAACGCCGTGACCATTGGAACGCGTGCCATTGTGCTTGCCGCCATGCTAACGTGCGGCATGACGTCCACAGTTCTAGGCAACCCCGCGATGGATAAAGTCATTAAAGACCTCGCGCCTACCGGAAAACTGCGCGCAGCCATCAACCTCGGTAATTCCGTGCTGGCGCAGAAGGACGAAGCCACCGGCCAGCCTAAGGGCATCACGCCCGACCTCGCGCGCGAACTCGGGCGGCGGCTGGGTGTCCCGGTCGAGCTAGTCGTCTTCGACGCCGCCGGTAAGGTGTTCGACGCCGCGAGCAACGGGGCTTGGGACATCGGCTTTGTCGCGATCGAGCCGGTGCGCGCCGCCGTCATCGACTTCACCGCGCCCTACGTCATCATCGAAGGCACCTACATGGTGCGGAAAGATTCGCCGCTCAAAGTGATCGCCGACGTCGACCGCCCCGACGTGCGCATCGCGGTCGGCCTTAAGTCGGCCTACGATCTTTATCTGACGCGCACGATCAAGAACGCCACGATCGTGCGCGCACCTGCCGGTGGCGGCAGAGCGATGATCGACATGTTCATCAACGACAAGCTCGAAGTCGCCGCCGGCGTGAAACAGCCGCTGGTGGCCTATGCCGCCGATCATCCGGACATGCGGGTGATGGACGGCCACTTCCAGGAAATCCAGCAGGCCATGGGCATGCCCAAAAAGGCCGGCGAGGATCACAGTGCGGGTGCGGCCTATCTGCGCGCCTTCGTCGAGGAGATGAAAGCCTCTGGCTTTGTCGCCGAGGCGCTCAAGCGCAGCAATCAGACCGCGACCGTGGCACCGTCGGCTGCGAAGTAAACCGAGTAGGTTCCAAAGCCCAATCCCGCCGCTCAACTCGCCTCCGGCCTGGTGCGCCAAGCTTTCGACGAGATGGGGCTGAATTCGTCGGTCGTCGCGCCGGCCAGGATGAAGAGTTAGGCCTGCTTCTCCGGCGTGCGCACCACTAGCCCGTCGAGCTCGTCGGAGACTTTGATCTGGCACGACAGTCGCGAGTTCGGCCGCACGTCGTAACCGAAGTCGAGCATGTCTTCTTCCATCGGCGACGGCTCGCCGGTCTTGGCGCGCCAGGCCTCATCGATATAGACGTGGCAGGTGGCGCAGGCGCAGGCCCCGCCGCATTCCGCCTCGATGCCAGGAATGTTGTTGCGGATCGCGGTCTCCATCACGGTAGCGCCGAGCTCGGCGTTGACCGTGCGGGTGGTTCCGCTGGAATCGATGTAAGTGATCTTGGGCATGGCGGACGGGTGCGGGAAGTTGCGCCGGAATTAGCGCTCGGCGGCGCCCCGTATATAATCATTCCGCCAGGGATGCTATCCCTCCAACGCGCCCAGCAGCCCTTCGATCGCCGCACATGCCTCGTCGATGGCCATGGCAAGCTGGCCGATCGCGGCATCGCGCTCGGCCGCGCTGGTGGCCCGCTCGACCGCTGCGGCGGCGAGCACCACGCCGGCCGCGCCGATGCTCACAGCCGACCCTTTCAGCGTATGCGCGAGTGTGGCCACGACCGCCGGCTCCCGGGTGTGCATGCGCGCGAGCAGCAGGCCGGCTTGCCGGTCGAACAGTTGCAGAACCTCGCGTTCGAGGCTGCGGTCGCCCAGCGTTATGCGCGCGAGCTGGCCCAGGTCGATTGCCGCGGCCGGCGCGGCCGGTTCCTGGTCGATGATCTTGGTCGCGAGTTGCGCCATAAAACCCTCCCGAGGGCTCTGCGGCCCTTCTGTCGCCGCGCACTGTGACCTGCGCGGGACCAAAACCGGGTAAATGCGCGGCCGTCGCGGGCCATGGTCTCCGCGGCGTAGTTAATAGGCGCTGTAACGCCAGCGCGGCCGGGGCGGAAATGTTATGGTTAATAGGAAGTTAACGATGATGAAAAAGTCCTTAATCTCGCGGTTTCTTTCGCAATGCCAAGCCGATAGGATGACAGGTGCGCGAAATAACGCATGATTTGGGGTACCCGGGGCCCCGTGGATTCCCGCCCGTAGGTGCGATCCGTCAAGCGGACGGTTCGGGCCTCAATTGTACGGCGTAAAGACGAGGCGACGACCGAATGGCGAATATTCCGCAGAAAACCCCCGACCTGACCGAAGACGCGCTGCTCGCCATCCAGGAAGCAATCAGCGCCACTCAGCCGGAGCGCCGCGCCATGCCGCTGGCCGCGCAACCGCACGAGAGTGAACCCGATCAAGCCCCGCCGCCGGCCGTCGACCTGTTCAACGAGGCGCCGCAGTCGGACACCTGGGATTCCGACGGCAATCTGGCGCGCCGCCCCGCCAATGACGACCGCGAAAGCCTAGGCCAGATGTTGCAGGCCATGCATCGCCGCCCGGCGCGCATGCCCTTTGTTTTCGCTGGCGTCGGCTCTTTCATCTGGACTGCCGGCGTCCTCGCCACCGCCTATCTCTACGGCGGCGAATTGCAGCCTCTGTTCGCGACCGCGCGCAGCGGCTTTGCCGCGGGGATCGGTCTCATCTGCGCCATCGCCGTACCGGTGATCTTCTTCTTTGTGCTCGCCCTCATGTTCCGCCGTTCGCAGGACCTGCGCCTGGTCGCCGAGACCATGGCCGAGGTGGCGATGCGGCTGGCGCAGCCGGAGGCCGCCGCGCGCGAAGAGATCGTGACGGTCGGCCAGGCCATCCGCCGCGAAGTCGCCGCCATGGGCGACGGCGTCGAGCGCGCGCTCGCGCGCGCGGCCGAGCTGGAATCGCTAGTGCACAACGAAGTCTCCGCGCTCGAGCGCGCCTATAACGACAACGAAGTGCGCATCCGCGACTTGCTCAGCGAGCTCACCAACCAGCGCGAGACCCTGGTCAACCAGGCCGAGCACGTGCGCAACGCTATCTCCAGCGTTCACCTCGATTTGTCGCAAGACATTACCTCGGTCGGCGATCTGGTCGCCGACAAAGTCAGCGAAGTGGCGCAGCGCGTTACCCGCACGCTGACCGAGAAGGGCGAGCACATCACGCTCGCACTCGGACATGTCGGCGATTCCATGATCGACACGCTGACCGAGCGCGGCTCGACCTTGCTCGACCGGCTGGAGACGACCGGCGACCGTGCCAGCACCGCTATCGCATCCGCCAGCGATCAGTTGACGAACAGCCTCAATTTCAAAGCCGAGAACGTCCACGACGAATTCGCCGACCTCGCCGCCCGCCTGCAGCAGATGATGAACGCCCGGCTCGATCAGGTCGCGCAGGGCTTTGCGGAGAAGGCAGCCGTCACCATCGAGACCATGGCGAACCGCTCGCAAGCTTTCAACGAGACGCTCACTCAAACCGGCGGCCAGATGGCCGAGACGATCGCCGCCCGCGCCGATGAAGTGAACACCACGCTGCGCTCGACCGGCGAAGGGCTTGCGCGCGATTTGGGCCTGCGCGGCAGCGATGTGGCCGCTCAGCTGGAACAGACCAGTTCGCGCATCACCGATACATTGGTCAGCCGCGGCGACGCTGTGGCCAACAACTTCCGCGAAAACGCGGAAGCCCTGGCGCAGCTGATCAGCAGCCGCGGCGACGCGGTCAAGGACATGCTGGCCACGCGCCTGCAAGCCTTCGAGGACATGTTCAACCACGGCGGCACTGCGCTTGCCGAAAAGGTCTCGCGCGACTCCACCATGCTCGGCGGCCTGATCACGCGCCACATCGCCGAATTCGACCGCACGGTGAAGAGCTATGGCGGAGAACTGGTGGAGCGTCTGGGCCAGCGCACCCAGGATGTGTCCGACGCCATGCGCAATTACGTCGATACGTTCGATCAGCGCGTGAACACCCACGCCGGCGAACTTACCGGTTCGATCGACGTGCGGCTCTCGCAGTTCGAAGAGACCCTCGGCACACGCGTCTCCGACCTCACGACCCGCCTGACCGACGGCGGCAAGCGGATCGTCGACACGCTCGACGGCCGCATCGGCGCGGTATCCGCTACCATCACGACGCGCGGCACCGAAGTGGCGGATGCAATCGGCGCCAAGATCGCCCAGATCGACCAGACGCTCGGCGCGCACGCGCTCGAAGTCGCCAACACGCTCGACAGCCGCGTCAGTCGCTTCGAGGATCTGCTGGTCGGGCGCGCCGAAACCGTCACCAATCAGCTCGAGGCGCGCACCAACACCGCCGCCGACGCGCTGCATGCCCGCCTGGAGCAGCTCGGCCAATCGATCAAATCCAACACGGCGGACGCCGAACGCTCGCTCAGCCAGATCGGGGTCATCACGAGCGACACGCTCCGCAGCAGCGCCGAGGAAGTCGAGCGCAAGCTGGTGGGCGTTAGCGAAGAGGTCGCCCGCAACTTCGTCGGCAAGGCCGACGAAATCACGGAAGCGGTCAGCCGGCGCACCGGCGAGCTGGCGGCCGTGCTGTCCGACAAGAGCGGCAGCGTGCTCGCCTCCATCAGCGAAAAGGGCCAGCAATTCGCCAGCAACGTCACCAAAGTCACCGACGAGGCGATGAAGTCGATCGAGGAAAAGGGCCTTAGTTTCACGCGCACGATGCTGGACAACGGTGCGGAAATCTCGCGCATGATCAACAGCGCGGGCGAAGCCGCCACCAATACCATCAACCGCAGCCTCAACGATCTGCACGGCACCGCGCAGCAAGCGATCGAGCTGTCGAAAACGACCGTGACGTCGACCGTCAACGAGATGCTGGAAACGCACAACATGCTGCGCGCCGACACCACCGCGTTGTTCGAGCGGCTGCGCGAAGCCAACATCATGTTGCAGGAGGTGCTTTCCGGCTCGCACGCCAACATGAGCGCGCTCGAAAACACATTGGTGCTGCGCGTGTCGGAATTTGTCACCGCCATGAACGAAGTCACCGGCGCGACCGGCGCGATCACCGACCGGGTGGAAAGCAACATCGGCGATTTCCGCGAAGTCACCGGGCGGGTTATCACCGATCTCGGCCAGCTCGCCAGTCAGTTCGCTGACCATGGCCGCGACCTCGCCACAACCGCCGAGCAGATCGACAGCAGCAACCGGCGCACCGAAGAAGGCGTCAACGAGCGTCGTGTGACGCTTGAGTCGCTGGTCGCCACGCTCGACGCCCGCACCGAAGACCTCGATCAGCGGCTCAAGCGCTTCTCCGGCCTGCTCGACGAGTTGCTCGAAACGGCCTCCGTCCGCGCGCGCGACGTCGCCCGCGTGGTATCGGAATCGACCGCCGAAGGCAGCCGCGCGATCAGCGAGCAGTACGAGCGCGTGCGCGAACAGGCCGAGGACGAACGCCGTCGCACCGCCGAGGCGATGCGGTCTGTCTACGATCAGACCACTGGCGACACCCATGCCATGTTCAGCGACGCCAACGCGCGCTTCGCCGAGGCGGTGCAGGACATGAAGCAGATGGCCGTCGAAATGCAGCGCGAACTGGAGGCCACGCGCTCGGAAATGCACCGCGAACTCGAAGCCACGCGCAGCGACCTGCGCCGCGGCATATTCGAGCTGCCGCAGGAGACCGCCGAAAGCACCGCGCAAATGCGCCGCGTCATCGTCGACCAGATCGAGGCGCTGGCCGAGCTCAACCGCATCGTCGCCCGTCACGGCCGCAATCTCGACGCGGTCGAGCCGCGGCGTCCGGTACGCGAGGAGATATCACTCGCGGCCAGCAGCGGCCGCAGCGAGCTTCCGCCGCGCCCGGCATCGCGCACCGACGTCGGCAGTTTCGCGCCGGCCGCCCGCCGCGCCGAAGCGCCCTCGCTCACCCCGCCCGCAAGCGCCACCGGCCGCACCGGCTGGCTCACCGATCTGCTCAGCCGCGCCTCGCGCGAGGACGGCGAACCGGAGCGCGACAGCCCGCGCGAAACCGCGCGCGAGCCGCTGCGCGGGCCCGAGGAGCGCACGCCCCGGCACAGCATCGAATCGCTCGATTCGCTTTCGGTCGACATCGCCCGCATGATCGATCACGACGCGGCGGCCGATCTGTGGGACCGCTACAAGCGCGGCGAGCGCAACGTCTTTACCCGCCGGCTTTACACCTTGCAGGGCCAGCAGGCGTTCGACGAGATCCGCAAGAAGTACCGCGCCGACCGCGAGTTCAAGCAGACGGTCGACCGCTACATCGGCGAGTTCGAGCGGCTGCTCGATGAAGTCTCCCACGACGACCGCGGCCAGGTGGTGGCGCGCACCTACCTGACCTCGGAAACCGGCAAGGTCTACACCATGCTGGCGCACGCGGCCGGGCGCTTCGACTAACCCGATCGCAGTCCATTGACGAAAATTCAGGTGCGGCCCGGCAATGGGCCGGACATTCCTGCTTCTTGTTGGCCGGCCCGCGACCGCTTGCCGTGGAAATAGGCCCGCAGCCAAGGATGGGGGGACGCCAGCATGGTGTCCATCGTGCCCGATGCGATCACCTTATGGTCGGCCAAAACCGCGATGCGGTCGCAGACCGTATGCAGACTGTCGAGGTCATGGGTCACCATGAAGACGGTCAGCCCCAGCGTGCGCTGCAAGGTCGCGATCAGCGTGTCGAAGTCGCCCGCCGAGATCGGATCGAGGCCTGAGGTCGGTTCATCCAGGAAGACGATTTCCGGATCGAGTGCGAGCGCGCGCGCCAAGGCCACGCGTTTGGTCATGCCGCCCGACAATTCGGCCGGAAATTTGTCGAGCGCGCTGTCGTCGAGCCCCACCATTTCCAGCTTGGCGGTGACCAGTTCGTCGAGCAGCTGTTGCGACAGCTTGAGATATTCGCGGATCGGAAATTGCAGATTTTCCCGCACCGTCAAGGATGAAAACAGCGCACCCTGCTGGAACAGAACGCCCCAACGCCGCTCGATCGCCTGGCGCTCGATGTCGTGCGCCGCCGCGAGATCGACGCCCAATACCTTGATGGTGCCCGCGCGCTTCGGTAGCAGGCCGATAATGGTGCGCATGAGCACCGACTTGCCGGCGCCGGAGCCGCCGACGAAGCCGAGGATTTCGCCCCGGTAGACGTCGAGATCGACATGATCGAGCACGATGTGATCGCCGAAGCCGACCAGCACGTCGCGCACCTCGATCACCACGTCCTTGCCGCCGTTGGTTTTTACTTTCTCTTTTTCTTGCCCTTGCGCCATCGCTCACATCCCGATCGAGGCGAAAAAGATCGCGAACAGGCCATCGAGCACGATCACCAGAAAAATCGACTCCACGACCGAAGCGGTGGTCTGCAATCCGAGCGATTCCGAGGAACCCTTGACCGCCATCCCTTCCACGCAAGCCACGATGCCGACCACCAGCGCCATGAACGGCGCCTTGATCATGCCGACCTCGAAGGTGTTTAGCGAAATCGATTCCTTGAGCCGCGCCAGGAAAATCTCGGGACTGATGCCGCCATAGAGCCAGCACACCAATCCGCCGCCATAAAGCGCCGCCATCGATCCGAGGAAGGTAAGGATCGGCACACCGATGATCAGCGCCACGATGCGCGGCAGGATCAGCACCTCGATCGGATCGAAGCCCATGGTGCGCAGCGCGTCGATCTCCTCGCGCATCTTCATGGCGCCGAGTTCGGCGGTGTAGGCACTGCCTGAACGGCCGGCCACCATGATAGCGACGATCAGCACGCCGATTTCGCGCAGCACCAGAATGCCGACCATGTCCACCACATAGATGTCGGCGCCGAATTTGCGGAAATGGAACATGCCCTGCTGCGCAATGATGCAGCCGATCAAAAACGTGATCAGCATGATGATCGGCACCGCGCGCCACCCGACATTATCGAGCTGGTGCACCATCGAGGTGAGGCGGAACCGGCTCGGGTGCGCGACGACGCGCAGCAGCGCGTCCGCCACCGCACCTGTCATGTTGACGAAGGCTTTGAACGAGCCGCCGATCGAGACGATGCTCTCGCCGACCGAGGCGATCGCAGACGCAAGCGAATTGCCGCTGCGGCGCGCCGGTGCCGGCGCGCGCTTGACGCCGTGCAACTCGTCCATCAGCGCGCGGTAGTCGTCCTTGAGCCCGGTCACCGCGGTATCGCAGCCGCGCGCGGAAAAATTGCGCGTCAGCCGCTCCAGCAGCCAGGCGCCGAATGTATCGAGCCGCTCGACCCGTCCCATGTCGATATCGACGCGCTTGACGGCGCCGGCGCTGTGGGTCGCGGCGTCGATCTGCGCCTCCAGGCTGTGGGCGTTCTCAGCTACCCAGGCGCCGGCAGCCGCAAGCTTGAGCCGCCCGCCCTCGGATGAGGCTTCGAGCAATATGTCGCTCACGGCCAAGCCTTTGATTGCGCTTCGTTTCCTCGGGGATAAAGCGGATCGATCGCCGGGCCGAGCTTGACCCAAGGCCTTGAACCTGTCGAGGTTTTGGCGGTGGACATGCCCTTAACCCTCGCCCTTGCTGCCGATAGCCGGCCGATCGCCGGTTCGTTCACGATCAGCCGCGGTGCCAAGACCGAGGCCGTGGTCGTGGTCGCCGAATTGGGCGACGGCAAGGCGCGCGGCCGCGGCGAATGCGTACCCTATGCTCGCTACGGCGAAAGCGTCGAGAGCGTCATGACGCAGATCAAGGCCATCGAGCCGTTGCTCGCCGCCGGTCTCGATCGCCGCGGCTTGCAAGCCGCGATGCCGCCCGGTGCCGCCCGCAATGCGCTCGACTGCGCATTCTGGGATCTCGAAGCCAAACGCAGCGGACGTCCGGTCCATGAGCTCGCAGGTCTCCCCGCCCCGCATGCGCTCACCACCGCCTTTACGATCTCGCTTGGGGCTCCCGCCGCCATGGCCGAAGCCACAGCCAAGGCCGCCAGCCGCGCACTGCTCAAGGTCAAGCTCGGCGGCAATGGCGATCATGGCGGCGATGGCGCGCGCATCGCCGCGGTGCGCGCCGCCGCGCCCAGGGCAACGCTCATTGTCGATGCCAATGAAGGCTGGGATGAGCATAACCTCGGCGCCAATCTCGCCGCCTGCGCGGCTGCCGGCGTCGTGCTGGTGGAGCAGCCGCTGCCCGACGGCCGCGACCAGATGCTGGCCCACATCAAGCGGCCGATCCCGATCTGCGCCGATGAAAGCGCGCACGATCGCGCTTCGTTGCCGGGACTCGCCGGCAAATACGACGCGGTCAATATCAAGCTCGACAAGGCCGGCGGGCTGACCGAGGCGCTGGCGATGGCTGGCGAGGCCGAACGGGCCGGCCTCGCCATCATGGCCGGCTGCATGGTGGCGACCTCGCTCGCCATGGCGCCAGCGATGCTGCTGGCGCAGACCGCGCGCTACGTCGATCTCGATGGACCACTGCTGCTCGCCAAGGATCGGCCCGCTGGTCTGCGCTACGAGGGCAGCCTGGTCTATCCGCCGGTCGCCGCGCTGTGGGGTTGAGCGCGCCCGTATTTAGATATGGTTGATATTTCTCAATGCGACTACGCACGGTTGCACGTATGAAGACAGCATGTCGAAGCCCTCGACCATCGCCGAGCGTCTGCTCGCGCACGCCCGCATCTGCCGGGACATCGCCGACGCGACCCTGAACGAGGAATGGCAGGCAAACTCGAGCGGTTGGCCATGGACTGCATCCAAGCCGCCCGCGACGCCGAACCCGAATCGCAGCACGAAAAGTTCCCAAGCTTCGCCGGCGACCGCCGGGCAAGCGCCTGATTTTATTTCCGAACTGTCCCCATTTTCTTGGTGAACCAAGTCTTCCCATCAACCTCCCCTCTAGCCTAGACTTGCGCTTAAATCGCACAGCCGCCGGAACAGGCGGGTAACGGGAACGGGGTCATGCGAATTCGGGGCCTGCTGCTCTGCGCCGCCTTGTTGGCGTGCGGCATGTCGTCGGCGTCGGCCACCATGCGCATCGCCGAAGACCGCGGCGGTCAGATCGGCCAATATTTGCAAAGCTTCGCCGTCGTACGCGAGAGCGGCGAGCGCGTGGTCATCGACGGCAACTGCCTATCGGCCTGCACGCTGGTGCTCGGGCTGGTTCCGAACGACCGTATCTGCGCGACGCCGCGCGCGCGCTTCGGCTTCCACGCCGCCTGGATGCCCGACCCGAACGGTCGCCCCGTCACCAGTCCGATGGGAACGCAAGCGCTGTGGAATATCTATCCGGTTTCGGTGCGGCACTGGATCAGCCGGCACGGCGGCCTGTCGCGAAGAATGATCTACATGGAAGGCCGCTCGCTCAGCGGCATCGTGGCGAGCTGCGACCGCCCGACGGCGCGCACGCAAATTCGCTCAGAGCGCCGCTACTCGTCGCGTCCGATCCGCGACATACCCGCAAGCGCCGCCAGCGACCGCCGCTAGCGCCATAGCCGCGTAGGCGCGGCTGCCGAAGGCGCCGTAAAGCCATCCCGATAAGGCCGTCGCCGCCGCCATCGCGACGCCGAGCGCGATCGCGAGATAGCCTTGCGCGGTCGCGCCCCGCCACGCCGGCGCATGGCGCGCGACAAAGCCGAGCGCGCCGAGATGGGTGGCGCCGAACGAGGCCGCATGCAGCAGTTGCAGCCACGGCAGCACGAAGCCCGGCGGATCGAGCGCCATGGCCGCCCAGCGTAGCGCGCCGCCGGCCGCTCCGATCATTATCAACACGGTCGGCTGGAAGAACGGCGGCAGCCGTCCGGAGATCGCGAACAGCACGATCTCCGCGATCACGCCGAGCGCCCACAGCGCCGCGATCGCGGTCCCGTCGAGGCCGGCGCCGCGCCATTCCAGCGCCGAAAAGCCGTAATAGACTGCGTGGCTTGACTGGATCAGGCTGGCCGCCGCCAGCACCGCGATGAAAGCGGGATCGCGCAACAAATGCTCGCGCGGCTTTGCCGGTTCGCCGGCCGGCGCTGCGGCAACCGACAGCGGCGCCAGCATCAGCGCCGCCAGCGCGCTGAGCAAGCTCGCGGCGGCGATCAGCCAGATCAGATGGCGCGCGGGAAGCGTATCGGTGGCAAAGCCTGCCACGAACGTGCCGAGGATAAATGCCGCCGAGCCCCACAGCCGCACCGGCCCATAGGCGCGACCGCGCGCGGTGAGGCCCTTGAGCGCATAGGTCTCCGCTAATGGCGTCACCGGCGTGAGCGTCAGCGAGGCCAGCGCATAAGCGATCAGGATCGCGTATGCGCCCTCGGCCAGGCCGACCAGCGTGTAACCGGCGACCGCCAGACAGCTCGCCACGATGATGGCCGCGCGCAAAGCGTCGCGCCGGTCGGCCGCGCGCGCGACCAGCGGAACGGCGATCAGGCGCGCGAGGATCGGCGCCGCCAGCACCACGCCGATCATCTGCGGATCGAGCCCCTTGGCCTTCAGCCAGACCGGAAAGAACGGCAATTGGATGCCGCCCATGATGAACAGGCCGGCATAGAGCGCCGCCAGGCGCGGCGCGAAACCGTCTTGTACGGGACTTAAAGGCCGCATTTTGCCATCTTTTTTTTGCGATGCATGAGCCCGTTACCGCGGTTTCGGCTTCATGCGTGCTAGCCGAATCAGGCCGGCTGATTCATAAACGGACGGTCACGGATTGCACATGGCGAATGAGCCGTTAGCGCTGGCGATCAGGCCGCCGGACGCGCCCAACGAGGACGAGTTTCTGACGCTGTGCGCCGCGCTGTCGGCAAGCGGGCGCGGCCGCGCGTTCCTGGCCGAGTACACCCGGCGCAACCGCAACGCCGACACCGAGGCGCTGCTCGTGGCGATCGGGCGGCTCGAGGATCACCTGCGCGCCGACGCCTCCGCCGTGCAGCGCTTGCGCGACGATCTGCGCATGCTGCTGATCGCCGTCCGGCTCGCCCGCCCGGAGATCGACGCCGCCGGCCCACCCGCGCGGGCGGCGAAGCTGAGCAAGCTGCTCGACTTGCTCGAGCAACGCCTCGACGCCATGGCCAGGGGAAAAGCCGCCGACACCGCTTCATCGCATCTGACAGTGGTGCCGCGGCTCGACGAGCCGGAACTGCCGATCCCCTCGCCTGTTAGCGCGCAAGCGCCGGCAATTGCACTGGTGCATGATCCTGAAAAGTGGGAACCGGTTTTCGGACCAGATCATGCACAACCAAATATCGTCCCCATGGCCGAGGCGATGCCGCAGGTCGCCGTCGCCGAAACTGCGCCGCGCGCCGCTATCGAGAAACCTGCGGTCGCGCCCGCCGCGCCGCATCGCGATCCGCTCGCCGCCATCATGGCGTTGAGCGAGGACGAGCGCCTCGCGCTGTTTACGTAATTAGCTGCGCAAACATTTCAGCATCCACATTGCCACCGGACAAGATGCCGATCACCACCTTGCCCTTCACGTCGAGCTTGCCGGCGAGCAGCGCCGCGAGCCCGATGGCGCCGCCCGGCTCCACCACCAGCTTCAATTCGTGGAACGCATAGCGCACCGCGGCGGCCACTTCCGCATCGCTCGCGGTGATGCCGGCGCCGATCAATTCGCGATTGATCGGAAACGTCAGCTCGCCCGGCGTATTGCTCATCAGCGCATCGCAGATGGTGCCGCTCATGCGCGCATTGGCCTCGCGCCGCCCGCTCTGGAACGAGCGCAGCGTGTCGTCGAAGCCCTCCGGCTCGACGGTGTAAAACTTGGCGGACGGCACGCGCGCCTTGACGCCGAGCGAAATGCCGGCGGCCAAGCCGCCGCCCGAGGCGCCGACCACCACGATCTCGGGCTCGAGCAGAAGCTGGCCGAGATCCTCGACGATCTCGCGCCCGATGGTGCCCTGCCCGGCGATGATCAGCGGATCGTCGTAAGGCGGCACCAGCGTGGCGCCGCGCTCGGCGACGATTTTCTTGGCAATAGCCGCGCGGTCCTCGGTGTCGCGGTTATAGAGCACGATTTCGGCGCCGAGCGCCGCCGTGCGCTCGCGCTTGAGCCGCGGCGCGTCGCTCGGCATCACGATGGTCGCGGGCATGCCGAGCAGGCGGGCGGCCGCCGCCACGCCCTGCGCATGATTGCCGGACGAATAGGCCACCACGCCGGCAGCACGGCATTCCAGTGGAATCGAGGAAACCTTGTTATAGGCGCCGCGGAACTTGAACGACCCGGTGCGCTGCAGCGTCTCGGCTTTGAGGAACACGCGCGCCCCTAAGCGTTCATCGAGCACCGGCGCATTGATCAAGGGGGTGCGCACCGCCACGCCGTAAAGCCGCTTGGCCGCGGCCTCGATATCGGCGGCGGTCGGATGCAATGCGGTGTCGAGGACGCCCATGGGGTAAGGCTAGCGCCGCGGCTCGCATAAGGGCAAGCACGGCGCAGGCTATCTTGTATCTGAAAGCCTAATTTGATTGCATTCACATGGTGGAAACGGGAGGACTCGATGAAAACACAATACATCGTCGCATTGTCAGTCGTAGCATCGCCATCGGTGTTGCCGCCACACAAACGCTGCGAGCCCAAGCCAAACCGCCGGGCTTCATCATCGCCGAAATCGATGTCAGCAATCCGGATGCCTACGCCAAGGAATTCCTGCCGGTGGCCAGCAAGGCGCTGGCGGCCGGCGGCGTGAATTTCCTGGTGCGCGGCGGCAAGACCATGGCGATCAACGGCGAGCCGCCCAAAGGCCGCGTCATCATCGGGCAGTACGAAAGCATAGAAAAAGCCTATGCCACCTACACCTCGCCGGAATATCGCGAGGCGAGAAAAATCGGCGACAAACACGCCAAGTTCCGAATCTACCCGCTTGAAGGCGTCGCACCGAAGTAACTGTCAAAACAATACATCCGACGAGGCCGCCTTGCTGGGCGGCCTCATTTTTTAGGCGGCGACAGGCGCGGGCTTGGCGCGCGTGATTTTAGCCGCTTCCGCCACGTGTTGGACGAAAGTGCGCGCGCTCGCCTCCCATGTCATGCCGAGCGCGAATGCGCGGCAGTCGTTACGCGAAAGTTTCAGCGCCTGCAGGCAGGCGCGCCGCAAATCCTCGTCGAGCGCCCCGACCGGCGCCACACCGATCACGTCGCGCGGCGCGGCGGCGGGAAAGCCGGCAACCGGCACGCCGCTCGCCAGCGCCTCGAGCAACACCAGGCCGAAGGTGTCGGTGCGGCTCGGAAACACGAACACGTCGGCGGCGGCGTAGATCTTGGCCAGCGCTTCGCCTTCGCGGCTGCCGAGAAACACCGCGCCGGGATAGGCTTTGGTCAATTGACTGCGCGCCGGCCCGTCGCCCACCACCAACTTGCTGCCGGGCAGGTCGAGCTTGAGAAACGCTTCGACGTTCTTCTCCACCGCCAGCCGCCCGACAGTCAGGAAGACCGGCCGCGGCAGATCGAGCGCCCCGCTTATGCGCGGGCGGAACAACCCGGCATCGACGCCGCGCGGCCACAGCTTCACGTTCTTGAAGCCGCGGCCGGTGAGTTCGGTCGCCAGCGTCGGCGTCGCCGCCAGCACCGCGGCGCCGGCGCTATGAAACCGTCGCAAGAATCCCCAAGTTGCGTCGCAGGTCCAGCGCTCCGGTACCGGCAAGCGTTCCGCCAGATAGTCGGGAAAGCGGGTGTGCAGACTGGTGGTGAACGGCAAGCCGCGCCGCAGGCAGACGCGGCGCACGGCATGGCCGAGCGGCCCTTCCGTCGCGATGTGGATAGCGTCCGGCCGAGCGCGCTCGAGCCGCCGCTCGACGTCGCCCGGCCCCGGCAGCGCCAGCCGAACTTCGGGATAGGTCGGCATCGGTAGCGTCCAGAACTCGCTTGGCGTCAGGAATTCCAGTTCCGCGCCGAGCGCGCGCGCCTCGCGCGCGACATGCCCCAAGGTGCGCACCACGCCGTTGACCTGCGGGTGCCACGCATCGGTGGCGACCAGGATTTTCATGCGGCTTGTGCCTGCGCAGCGTGTGGCGCGGATTCGCTGTCCTCGCCGGTGTGTGTCCAAGTGATGATCTCGAAGCGGCCATCGTTGCGCTCGGCCACCGCGGTGCAGCTTTCCACCCAGTCGCCGCAATTGATGTAACGCAGGCCGAAATCGTCGTGCATGGCGGCGGTGTGGATGTGGCCGCAGATCACGCCATCGACCTGCTGATGCTTGGCTTCGGTCGCGAGCGCCTTTTCGAAGGCGCCGATATAATTGACCGCGTTCTTGACCTTCAGCTTCGCCCATTTCGACAGCGACCAATAGGGCGCGCCCAGCATGCGGCGCATGCCGTTGAACAGGCGATTGGCGGTGAGCGCGAATTCGTAAGCCTTGTCGCCGAGCAGCGCCAGCCAGCGCGCCTGCGTCACCACCAGATCGAAGATGTCGCCGTGCACGACCAGATAGCGCCGCCCGTCGGCGCCCTCGTGGATGGTGTGCTCGACCACCTCGATACCGCCGAAATGGGTGCCGTAATAGCCGCGCAGGAATTCGTCGTGATTGCCCGGAATGTAGATGACGCGCGAACCTTTGCGGCCCTTGCGTAAGAGCTTCTGCACCACGTCGTTGTGCGCCTGCGGCCAGTACCACGACGAGCGCAAGCGCCCAGCCGTCGACGATGTCGCCGACCAGATAAATCGTGTCGGCTTCGTGGTGGCGGAGAAAGTTGAGCAGTTTGTCGGCCTGGCAGCCGCGCGTGCCGAGATGCACGTCGGAAATGAAAAGCGCGCGAAACCGTCGCGTGTCCGTCACGATGCGGCGAACTTTCTGACCTGGCTCATGGCCACGCGCATAGCAAATTCGCGTCTCGTTTTTATGACAGTGCCGTTAACCACTTAGCGACCTATCGGCGCCCTTTAAGCCGCGGCGCTTTGCGGCTCGCAGCGCCGGAACCGCACCAGCGTATAGACGCCGAACGGCGGAACCTTGCGTCGCTCGATCAGCTCGGCGCCGCCATGCGTCTGCGCCCAGGCCGCCAGCCGCGCGAACGGGAACTCGGGGCGCAGGCCGAGCGCGCGCGCCTTCTGCGCCAGCAGACGCTCGACCGCGGCGGCGAGCCCGCGTTCCGAGTAGAGATGATTGACCAGGATGATCTGTCCGCCCGGCTTCACCACGCGCGCGCATTCGGAGAGCACGCGTTCGGGATCCTCGACCAACGTGATCACGAACTGGGCGACTGCGCAGTCGAAACTGGCGTCGTCATAGCGCAAGTCGTGCGCGTCCATCACCGCCAGGCCCTTCACGAACGGATAGCGGCCGCTGGCCGCGCGCAGACGCGCCCGCGCGATCATCGGCTCCGACAGGTCGATGCCGGTGATCTCGGTGGTCGCGTCGTAGTCGCCGAACGACAGTCCGGTGCCGACGCCGATCTCGAGGATGCGCCCGCCGATTTCGCGCGCGGCGCGGGCGGCGGCGCGCTGTCCGTTGACGAAGACCGGCCCGCACAACACTTCATAGACGGGCGTCCAGCGAGCATAGGCTTTTTCCATCACCTGTCTGTCGGGATCGCGCAGCATGGTTCCTCCGCGAATTGAATGGCCGTTCGCACCGAACTAGCAAGCGATTGCTACAGTTGCGCGACAAGGCTTGACGCTCGCGCGTCAGCCCCTAACACTTCCGGCGAAACGCGTTGAAAAAGGAACCCCCATGGATCTCGGAATTGCCGGCCGCAAGGCCATCGTTTGCGCGTCCAGCCGCGGGCTGGGCAAGGCCTGCGTGCGGGCGCTCGCGGAAGCCGGCTGCGAGGTGGTGATGAACGGGCGCAATGCCGGCACGCTTGAGACTGCTGCCGCCGAAATTGTCAAAGCGACCGGCGCCAAGATCATCACAGTGGCGGCCGACGTCTCCACGACAGAAGGCCAGAAGGCGTTGCTCGCCGCCTGTCCCGCGCCGGACATCCTCATCAACAACAATGCCGGGCCGCCGCTGCGCGACTTCCGCGAGCTCACCCGCGCGCAGATGATCGACGGCGTGATCGCCAGCATGATCGTGGCGGTCGAACTGATTCAGAAGGTGATCGACCCGATGACCGAGCGCAAGTTCGGCCGCATCGTCAACATCACCTCGGGCGCGGTGAAAATGCCGATCGCCGGCCTCGATCTGTCGTCGGGCGCGCGCGCCGGACTAACCGCGTTCGTCGCCGGCGTGGCGCGCACAGTCGCCGACAAGAACGTCACCATCAACAATATATTGCCGGGCGCGTTCAACACCGACCGGCTGACCGGCACGCTCAGCAAGATGTCGGAGAAATCCGGCAAGAGCGTTGCGCAACTCGCTGCCGAACGCCTCGCCACCATTCCGGCGCGCCGTTTCGGCGAGCCGCCCGAGTTCGGCGCAACGGCCGCCTTCCTGTGCTCGGCGCAGGCCGGCTACATCACCGGGCTGAACCTGCTGATCGACGGCGGCGCCTTCCCCGGGGCGTTCTGAGCGGACGCAACGAAAAAGGCCGGCGTCGCCGCCGGCCTTTTCACGTCGCAATAAGCGAAGTGCCTATTTATGGGGGAGCGTCGACTTCGGTGCCGGCTCCGGCGCCGGATTGTCCCAGCGATAGTGGAACCCCACCGAGACGATATCGACATGCGACGAGACATCGCCGGCGTAGCTTCCTAATACGTGGATTAAACCAAGGATTGCCCGACGCCGCCGTAATGTTGATCGATGTGCTCTTCACGAACAAGTGCGTATATGCCAAGTCGAGCGATATCTTGTTCGAGTATTGATACGTCGCGCCGGCCGACAGCCAAATGCGGTCGTTATCCGGCACCAGCGGCATGCGCACCTGATCGGTGACTGGGGACCGCTCGTAGCCGATGCCACTGCGCAGCGCCAGCCGGTCGTTCCACTGATATTCGGCGCCGGCCGAGAAGAACCAGCCATCCTGATACTGGAACGGCAAAGCCAAAGGCCTGGCCAGCCACGAGCGCTGGCGCACCATTGGGCTGCAACACAGCGACCGTGCCAATCCGGCTCCAATTCGACCACTCGACCGTACCCAACGCGGTCCACTGTGGGGCAAACCGGTAGCGAACGCTGGCCGTAACGATGTCCGGGAGATTGACTGTCGCGTTGATCGATCCAGGGGTGCTGGGGCCGAAGGGAGGGGAAGGGATGGCTGGAAGCATCAGCGCGCCATTGAGTTTCTGGTTGATGCCGGACCGATAGCCAAGCCCAACGGTGAGATTCTGGGTCGGTGTCAACGTGACGCCGGCAGTGAAGCCATAGCCCCAGCCCCCGCCGTTCAGACCGGCCGGCGCACCGGCACCTAAACCATTAAAAGCAAATCCAAAAGTGGTCTGAGCGTATTGAACTTGCACGCCGGCGCCGATGCTGATCCAATCGTTGATACGGTAGGCGACGGTCGGCGTCGCATTGTAGGTCTTTAGGTTGGTCCAGTATGCGCCATAACCACCACCGGCCCACGCTCCTGGTTCTTTCACCGACAGACCGAACGGCGAATTCACCGACATGCCGATCCAAAGGTCCGGCCTGATCTGCCAGGTATAATAGGCGGCCGGCACCAATGCGTCTTGCGCGCTATCGCCGGTGCCGCCGAGCGGGCCGAACGGGATGCTGGCCGCGACGTTGGGCGAGTTCGACGCATACGGCATGATGCCGCTCCAAACGGAATTGCTCTGCAGGCCCGGGATCTGAGTCATGGTCGCCGGATTCCAGAACATCGCCGACGACGATCCGCCCGCGGCAACGCCGGCGAAGGACGCGCCCTGCCCCCAAGCGCTCTGCTCGCGAACTGCCAATCCACCGGCATTCGCATCGGCTGTTGCCGCGACGAATGCCGCGACAGCACTGCAGGCCATCAAAAGCGCTTTCAAGCCCCGGTAAGACATCGTCCCAGCCCCCAGAAATGCCGCAATGCCGCGCCGTCGCGAGGCAGGCGCTTATTTGTGACATGGTGGCCCCAGATCGGTCCGCCCACAATGGCTGGGAGCCAAATAACGGCTTAAAACCGGGCAGTTGCGCATATTTTTGGCTGGATGTGGCTCCCGCGCCACAGAAGGTCGCCCGCCGCCTGACGGCTGTCGGCAGCGCAAAAACAAGCATCAATTCAATAAGATGCACAATTGGTCCCAGACTCGCGACCAAACCGCTTTAGGCGCTGAACCCCACACCAAGGCGCGTCGCCGTCCGCCAGATCACGTGGCACGGCGCTTTCACGTGGTCGATTTCGACCACCAGCACGAATTCATCGGGAATACCGACCTGGCTCGCCACTTCCAGGCAGGCGCCGGCGGGCGACAGATTGCGCACGCGGCAGTCGACGCCAGCGTCGCGATTGAACGTGATGTTTCCCGCCTTCAACGTGCGATGGCGATGGATCTTGCGTCTCTCGTCCATGACATCCTCCGTCGCTATCGGCATTGGCGCGCTCCTGGCGACCCTGCCGACATGAGGTCAGGCGGTTTGACCGGTTTGGCAATTTTAAGCTCGGCGGTTTAGCCGATGGTGAAACCGCGCGTCTAAATACGAATGTTTCCGTTGGCGTTTGCTAACCATTCCAGTGCCGGCGGACGCGGCTTTTCCGGACGAACCTGTACATTTTATCTGCAATTTACGGAATCAGTGGCCGTTCCGGCCGTAGAATGCCGCATCGGCCACGAGGGAAAGCGTCTCAAGCCATGCTGAACTGGCTGACCGCCAATTGCGACTTGCTCGGCCTCCCCGCCCAGAACTGGATGCTCGTCGTCGGCGGCGGGCTATTGCTTTATATCGCCGCATTGGCAATCAGCCGAGGCCGGCAAGCGCGTATCCGCTAACGCACGTCGGCGCCCATGTGCAGCCGTCGAACGCGAAAGCCCGCGCAGAGGTAAGCAATTGCGCAGTTGTGGCAATGCAGCATTGCGCCTATAGCTCGGCAGCAAGATCAGCCGTCATGGCCTGTGTGAGCGGACCGGCGTCCGCGGAAAGACGATCCATGCAACTCTATATTTTCAAGTCCGAGGCGAGCCGCGACCTGCGCGCATTTTGCGACGACCGCGGCGGCCAAAAATTGCCGGCGCAATTCCGTCCCTGGCACGCGGTCGGGGTCGTGCGCGAGGATGCGCCGCCGCCGAACAACCTCAGCCGCGACGTGATCGAAGCATCGATCGCCAGCGACGGCTACCAGCTCTGGAAACTGAAGAACGCCAAGAAACACTAAGCAGACGTAAGCGGCAGTAAGCGATGGCCAACCGTCCCTGCAAACCGGACGCCGACGTGAAACGGATCTGGCAACTGCTGCTGCCGGACACGGCGTTCCCGGCCTGCGGGACGCAAGAGGATGCCGGCGCAGATGCTGCCGAAAACGCGGCGTCCGCGAACGGCGCCCGCCACCCTCTCCCGGTAAAAGGTGACGGGAAGTAAGGGTTGCCCCATCCCCCTCCGCCATAGCATGATCCGGCGCCAACTCGCCGTTCGAACCAATCTCAAATAACAAAAGTTCCAGGGAGAAACTTCACATGAAGCTCGTCCGCTATGGCGCGCCCGGCCGCGAGAAGCCCGGCATCATCGATACCGACGGCAAAATCAGGGACCTGTCGCGCGTCGTGCCGGATATCGACGGCGCCATGCTGGCTGCCGGCGGCCTCGCCAAGATCAGAAAAACCAATCTCAAGCGGCTGAAAGTGGTCGCCGGCCGGCCGCGGCTCGGCCCCTGTATCGGCCATGTGCGAAACTTCATCGCCATCGGGCTCAATTATTCCGATCACGCCGCCGAGGGCGGCAACCCGATTCCGAAGGAGCCGGTCGTCTTCAACAAAGCGCCGAGCTGCATCTGCGGGCCGAACGACAACACCATGATCCCGAAGGATTCGACCAAGCTCGATTACGAATGCGAGCTCGGCGTCATCATCGGCAAGCGCGCGCGCTATCTGGCGAAGGACAAGGCGATGGACGCGGTCGCCGGCTATTGCATCGGCAATGACGTATCGGAGCGCGCATTCCAGCTCGACCACGGACAAACCATCTGTAAGGGCAAGGGCGCCGAGACCTTCGGCCCGCTCGGTCCCTGGTTCGTCACCAAAGACGAGATCAAGGATCCGCAGAACCTCGCGGTATGGTCAAACGTCAACGGCGAGAAGCGCCAGAACGGCAACACCCGCAACATGATTTTCGATTGCCAGCATATCGTCTGGTATTGCTCGCAATTCTTCGTGCTGGAGCCCGGCGACGTGATCGTCACCGGCACGCCGGCGGGCGTCGGCCTTGGCCGCAAGGTGCAGCCGCAATATTTACAGGCCGGCGACGTGGTCGAGCTCGGCGTCGAAGGTCTGGGCACGCAGCGGCAGAAGATCGTGCCGTTCAAGGCGTGACAACGCGAGGAATCGGGGCCGATGCCGGATCGCAAGCCGTTAACGGCGCTTCCCCGCGGGCTCATCGACGTTCCGGTTACGCCTTTCACGCCGGACAATAAAGTCGATCTCGATACGTTCGGCCGCGTCGTTGAATTCCTGCTGCGTCACAACGCGTCCTCGCTCTGCATCAACCTGCATCTGGCGGAATTGCTCAACCTGACGCTCGAGGAGCGCAAGCTGCTGGCCAAAGCCGCGGTCGAGGTGACCGCCGGCCGCGTCCCGGTGGTCGTACATGTCAGCACGCCCGGCACCGACCAGGCTGTCGAGCTTGCCCGCCATGCCGAACAAGTCGGCGCCGACTGCGTGGTGGCGATTGCGCCCTATTACTGGAAGCCGTCGCAGGAAGCGCTTTACGACCATTTCTCGGCGATCATCTCGGCGACCGATCTGCCCTTCATCGCCTATAACTCGCCCACCATCATGGACGGCGTCGGCATCGCGCCGGCGACGTTGATCAAATTGATGCAGCGCTATCCCAAATTCATCGGGCTCAAAGAGGCGAGCCACAACTGGGAAAAATTTCTCGAACTGGGCCGCGCCGCGAAATCGGTGCGCCCGGATTTCGGTCTGTTCGTCGGCACCGAATGGATCGTTCCCTGCCTCACGCTGGGCGGCACCGCCTGCATGTCGGTGTTCGGCGGCATCGCGCCGCGATTTGTAAAGGCGCTATACGACGCAACGGTGAGCGGCGACCTGAAGAATGCGCTCGCGCTGCAATACAAATTTTCCGAGCTTTATCAGATCGCCAAGGTCGAATATCCCGCACCGACCAAGGCGATGTGGGAGATCATGGGCCGGCCGGTCGGCGACCCGCGGCTGCCCAACCGCTCGCTCACGGCGGACGGAAAAAATGCCATCCGGTCCACGCTCGAAACGCTCGGGCTCTTCGACAGCGAACCGCATGGATGGTAGAAAACACCGGACAAGAAATTCGACCTGTTTGGAAATAGGGAGACGACAATGAGAAAAATACTGCCCGCCCTCGCGACCGCCATCGGCCTGTTGGCCCTCACGGCGGCATCGTCGGTCGCGCAAGAATGGCCGACACGCGGAACGATCCGGCTGATCGTCCCCTACCCGGCCGGCGGCGGCACCGACGTGGTCGCCCGCATCGTCGGGAAATATTTGCAGGAGCGTTTGAAGCAGACCGTCATCGTCGACAACCGCGGCGGCGCCAACGGCCAGGTCGGATTGCAGGCGTTGAAGCAATCGGCGCCCGACGGTTACACGATGGCGATGACGTCCGACTCGCCGATGACGGTCAATCAGTGGGTCTACAAGACGATCCCCTACGACCCGATGAAGGATTTCATCCACGTCACGTCGGTCATCCGTTTGCCCTCGATGCTGGCCGTGCATCCTTCCCTGCCCGCCAAGAATATCGCCGAGTTGATCGAGCTCGCGAAATCCAAGCCCGACGGCCTGTCTTACGCCAGCGCCGGCGTCGGCAATTTCAGCCATCTCGAGGCGGAACAGTTCGCGCAGAAGGCCGGCATCAAGATGGTGCACGTGCCTTACAAGGGCACCGGCCCGTCGGCCATGGGCATGATCGGCGGCGAAGTGCAGCTCGGCTTCAACAACGTCTCGACGCTGTGGCCCTATGTCAAAGCGGGAAAGCTGCGCGCGCTCGCGGTCCTGGAGCCGAAGCGCATGCCGGAGCTGCCCGATGTGCCGGCGGTGGCCGAGACCATTCCCGGTTTCGACATGGCGCCGTGGGTCGGCATCATCCTGCCGGCCGGAGTCCCCAAGCCGATCGTCGACCACCTGACCAAGGAAATCCTCGCGGTCATGAAGGACCCCGAGGCGGTCAAGCTGTTCACCGATCAGCAATTGGTCGTGATGACGCTGCCCGGCGAGCAATTCACCGCGCTGATCAAAAAGGATTCCGAGAAGTGGGAAAAGGTGGTGAAGACTGCGGGCATCAAGCTGGAGTGAAGATCGTTTTCAGCGCGAATTGAATCTGCCAATAAAAAAGCCCCGGGGCGATGCCCCGGGGCTTTGTCGTTAGTCGTTAGCGCAGAAAGTTTACTCCGCTGCCTGCTGCGTGCGGCCGAGCGTGGCGCGGGCCACGTCGCGGAATTCGGCGTGGCTGAGCATCTTCTTGTTGGTGAGCGAATGCAGCTTGACCGCCTGCAGCACCTTCATGGCGTCCGCTTCCGACACCTGCATGCCGACGTCGTTGAGCCACATGTTGATCGAGTCGATGCCCGAGCCCTTGCCCATCACCACTTCCGCCGGCGGCTGGCCGACCGCGCTCCAGCGGATCGGGAACAGCTCGGTGGCGTTCTTCTCGCCGCAGTTCTTGAACCACGACGCGATGATGCCGGACTCGATCTGGTAGAGGCCGGAGCCGACGATCGCCTTGTTGGTCGGCACCACCACGCCGGTGAGGCGCTGCACCAGGTTGGCGAGCGGCGTGAGCTTGGTGGTGTCGATGCCGACGTCGACGCCGTACATGGTCTTGAGCGCCATGACGATCTCTTCCATCGGCGCGTTGCCGGAGCGTTCGCCGATGCCGAGCACGGTGGTGTGCATGACCTCGACGCCGAGCGACAGCGCCATGATGGTGTTGGCGACGCCCATGCCGAAGTCCTGGTGGAAGTGCGCTTCCAGGCGCTTCTTGATGCGGCTCTGCACCTGGGTGACGAAATACTTCATCGCGTGCGGCGACAGCACGCCGAAGGTGTCGACCAGCGCGAGCGCGTCCATGTGGCCTTCTTTGCCGACCTTCTCGATCAGGTCGATGGCCCATTTGAGCTCGGCGCGCGAGAAGTCGATCGGGAAGAACACCACTTCGAGGCCGTTCTTGTGCGCGAAGGCGGTGGCCTCGATCGAGGTCTCGATCGCCTTTTCCAGCGGCCAGCGATAGGCCAGTTCCAGCATGTGCTTGCTGGAGGGGATTTCCATGACGACGCCGTTGACGCCGGTGTCGACGGCGCGTTGCACGTCTTCCTTCATGCAGCGGGCGAAGGAGAAGATCTGGGGCCCTAGGTTACGCTTGACGATCTCCTTGATCGCCGCGTTGTCGGAGGGCGAGACGATCGGCATGCCGGCTTCGATGCGGTGCACGCCGGCTTCGGCGAGCGCTTCCGCGATGCGGATTTTCTCGTCCTTGGAGAGGATCACGCCGGTCTGCTGTTCGCCGTCGCGCAAGGAGACGTCGTGGATCTTGATGTTCTTGGCGAACTTGAAGTCCTTGGTGACTTCAGGCGCGTAATTCCATTCGCTGACGAACCAGTCGTTGGTTTTCCAGGGGGTCGCTGACATTCGTAACTCCTCTCGCGGTACCATCGTTAAGGTGAATTCGGGTCGTTTTTTTCGCGGCCGGGCGGGCCGAACGATCGGGCTGAGCAGACCGTTTTTGTGGCCGATAACATTGATATTTCGCAAGACCCGGCCAAAAAACCTCGTTTGCCAGCGCCTTTATAGGAGATGCCGGCGCCTCAGACTACCGGGTTAGTGAGCTCGCCGATGCCTGAAATCGCGATGCGAACCACATCCCCGGGCTGCAAATAGCGCGGCGGGTCGAAGCCGATGCCGACGCCGGCCGGCGTGCCGGTGGCCAACACGTCGCCCGGCTCCAAGGGCACGTAAGCCGTGACCGTTTCGATGAAGCTCGGCACGTCGAAAATCATGTCCTTCAACTTGGCGGACTGCCGGCGCTCGTCGTTGACGTGAGTCGCGAGTTCCTGCTCGCCCGGCACGCCGAACTCGTCGCGCGTCACGAGATAAGGGCCGACCGGGCAGAAACCGTCCAGGCTCTTGCCGAGAAACCATTGCTTGTGGCGCTGCTGCACGGCGCGCGCGGTCAAGTCGTTGACGATGGTGTAGCCGAACACGTAATCGAGCGCGTCCTCGCGTTTGACGTTCTTGGCGTGCTTGCCGATCACCACGCCGAACTCGCCTTCGTAGTCGACGGTATGGGTCGGGTCCAAGGACGCCACGATCTTCTGCCCCGGATCGGCAAGCGAGGAGGTCGACTTGGTGAAGATCACCGGATCGGCCGGCACGTCCTGCTTGTCGCCGGACTGATCGACGCCGCTTTGAGCGAATTCGCGGGCGTGGTCGTAATAATTCTTGCCAACGCAGATCACGTTCTTGGTGAGCGGGCCGACCGGCGCGGCGAGCTTGGCGCGCGCGAGCGCGACCGGTTCGCCGTAGCCCGGTGCAGAGCCTGCGGCGAAGAGCTTGATGACATGGCGCAGGTCGCGCAGCGAGCCGCCGCCGACCGAAAACGGGCGAAAGCTGTCGCCCTCGACGGCGCCGAAAATCTTGCCCTGCGGGGTATGGATGGCTGCAATTCGCATGGGGGACGTTTGACCTTTTGGAAGGACCGGGCGGGATGGCGGACAAGGCGCTAGCAAAGACGGCCGTTTCGTTCAAGGCGTGCCGCCTTGTCATTCCGGGGCGCGGACGTTAGTCCGCGAACCCGGAATCCAGAAACAGATACCGAGTATGCATCTGGATTCCGGGTCCGGCGCTAGAGCCTGTGCCCGGACGGCGCGAAGCGCCGATCCGGGTACGCCGTCCCGAAAAGACGTGTGTTATTAATCAGCTGCCGTTCGGATTGACGACGACATATCGGCTGATCGGCACCACATGCTCGCGGGTCAGGCGGCCGCCGGAATTGCCGTCATGCACCAGCCAATCGTTGCCGCCGGCGTGGCTCATCAGCACCATGACGTGATGGTTGCGCACCGCGACCATGCCAGGCGCCGGCGAGGCGCGTGGAAATCTCATCCAATTGGACGCCAGATTGAGTTCAGGGAGGACTTTGCCGAAGACATAGCGGGAGGCTTCGCAGCCGCAGAACGAGCGCGGACATTCCTCTGGCCTGCTGCCGACGACCATGCCGGTGTCGAGACTGGCATAGCTCTCCCGCGCGATGGCGGCCCGGCCTGCATTGCCGCGATCCGAACAGCCGCGCTCGTCGCAATCGATGCGGCCGTGCGCCGTTCGGACATGTCGGCTGGATTGTGCGTCGGCGGTCGCGGTGGCGCGCGACGTGCGTTCAACGCGGCTCGACGTATTGCCGGAAGCGCAATTGGCGAGCGCCAAGCACATTGCGCCAAGCCCAACCAGCCGCGCGATGCGGCTCAATCGGCCATTGCCCCCTACTTCGCCCATCGCCCTCTCCGGTGCGAAACACTAGAGCCGCAATTCCCCGATAACTCCCCCATCGGCAGGGACGGTAGTAATTTTTTGGGCCGCACGGAAGCCCTTCGGCCCCTGTGGATAAACGGACCCGACCGGCGCGCTAACGCATTGGAATTAAATAAATAATACGGTTCAACAGCGGCGAACCGGCGCGGGTCCCTCAGAATGCGAAAGTGTCGTGCGGCGCGAAGACTGGCCCATCGGCCCGCTCATTCCCGCACAAGCGGAAATCCAGTTCGTCTGTCATTCCGGGGCGCCACGCCGAAGCCCGAAGGCGAAGGCGGGCGAACCCGGAATCCAGAAACCTACTCCGAGTTTGCATCTGGATTCCGGGTCCGGCGCTAAAGCGCCGTCTTCCCGGAATGACGATTTAAGCTCTCGCGGTAGCAACAGGTCCGCTATTCCTTCGTCAAACTCTTGATGGTCGGCACTCCGTTCACGTTCTCGGTCGTCACCGACACCTGGTCGCCCGGCTTGATGGCGTTGAACAACAGCGGGTCCTGAACCTTGAACGGCGTCGGCGCGGTCGAGGCGTCCGCGCCCGACGTGCCGCTGATCTGAATGGAGATTTTACCTCCGGCTTGGTCGACGCTTGCCACTTTCCCTTTGATCGTTTGCTGCGCAAAAGAGAGGCCGGAAGCGCCGATGACGAGCGCCGCGGCCAACAGAATGCCGGCATATCGCATGGTAGCTCTCCTTCACTGGTGGTGAGCGATAACCCGCGATGCGCCCAATCTGTTCCCTGCGCGGCTTCACCCTCCCCTCGAGGGGGAGGGTGACGAAAGCTACCCCCTCGCCCTCAGCACCGCCTCGATCGACACCCGCGACCAGGGCGCCGAGTGTTCGCGGAAGGCGTCGTAGGAGCCGGCGATCTTGCCGGTGATGTCGCCGCGCCCGGCAATGCCGGCGAGCACGGCTTGCGCCTCCTTGCGCGCGGCGGCGACCACATCGTCGGGGAAAGCCGTCAGCTTGACGCCGTGGTCCTTCACCAGCGCATCGAGCGCCTGCGCGTTGAGCCGCTCCATCTCGCCCAGCGCGTAATTCGCCTCCGCCGCGCAGGCGTGCGAGACGATCGCCTTGAGGTCGTCGGCGAGAGCCTCCCACACTTTCAGCGCGACGATGCACTCGCCGGTGCCGTTCGGCTTGTTGAAGCCAGGATAATAATAAAACGGCGCCACGCGATAGAGCCCGAGCGCGATGTCGGTGCCGGGCCCGACGAATTCTGCGCCGTCGAGCACGCCAGATTGCAGGCTGGAGAGGATTTCCGCCGGCGGCGTGGTCTGCGGCGTGGCGCCCAGCCGGCGATAGACTTCGCCGCCGAGGCCGAGCGAGCGCAGTTTCAGTCCGCGCAAATCGGCGAGGCTCTTGAGCTCGCGGCGGAACCAGCCGCCCATGCAGACGCCGGTATTGCCGCCCATGAAGGGCTTGACGCCGAACGGCGCGTAGAGTTCGTCCCACAGCGCCTGCCCGCCGCCGGCCTCGATCCAGGCGACGTGCTCGGAAGGCGTCAGACCGAACGGCACTGTGGTGAAATAGGCCGCCGCCGGCATTTTGCCCTGCCAGTAGAACGAAGCGGTATGGCCGATATCGGCGACACCGTTGCCGACCGCGCCCAGCACCTCGAAGGCCGGCACCACTTCGCCCGCCGCGTAAACGGTGATGTCGATACGCCCGCCCGACAGCGCGCGGATGCGGCTCGCGATGCGCTCGGCCGACAGGCCGGGGCCGGGTAAACGCTTCGGCCAAGAGGTGACCATGCGCCACTTCAACGTTTGCGCGCGCGCGACCAACGGCGCGGCCATCGTGCCCGCGATGCCAAGGCCCGCAGTCGCTATGAATTTTCGGCGCGTCATCATGGCGTGCTCCAATGCCGGTAGAAATGATGCAAGGGCCCGGGGCCGTGGCCGATTTCGAGTTCGTCGGCGTGCGCGATCGCCGCGGTGACGTAGGCCTTGGCCTCCTGACACGCCGTCACGACGTCGCCCCCCTTGGCGAGCCCCGCCGCGATCGCCGACGACAACGTGCAACCGGTGCCGTGCGTGTTCCTGGTAGCGATCCTTTTCGCCGACAGGCGCACGACCTCACCCTGCCCGACCAGCAGGTCGATGCTCTCATCGCCCTCACCGTGGCCGCCTTTGATCAGGACGTTGCGCGCGCCGAGCGATAAAATCTCGCGCGCCTGCGCTTCCATTTCCTGTTCATTGCGCGCCAGGCTCGCGCCGGTCAGCGCGGCGGCCTCCGGCAGATTGGGCGTCACCACTAGTGCAAGTGGGATGAGTTCGCTGCGCAGCACCTCGATCACTTCGCCGCCCAGCAGGCTGTCGCCGGAACTCGCGATCGTCACCGGGTCGAGCACGATGTTGCGCGCGCGGTGACGCGCGAGCCCCTCCGCCGCCGCCGCAACTGTCGCCGGTCGAAACAGCATGCCTATCTTCACCGCATTGACCGCGAGATCGGTAAAGACGGCGTCGATCTGGGTGCTAATAAAACCGGCCGACACGTCGTAGATTGCGCTCACGCCGCGCGTATTTTGAGCGGTCAGCGCCGTGATGACGCTAACGCCGTAAATGCCGAGCGCCGCAAAAGTTTTCAGGTCCGCTTGGATGCCGGCGCCGGCACTCGAATCCGAGCCGGCGATGGTGAGCGCAATCGCGGTCATGTGGAGGCCCGCTGCGCTAGTGCGGCGCCCACCACCGCGCGCAGATCTTGCGCGGCTTGGCCCGGATCGGACGCCAGCGAAAGCGCCGAAATGACCGCCACGCCGTCGGCGCCGGCCGCGATCACCGCACCGGCATTGCTGCTATTGATACCGGAGATGCCGCAAATCGGAAATCCCGGTTTGCGTGCACGCACCGCCTGCACGATGTCGCGCAGGCCGGAAACTCCGATCGGCGCCTTGGCGTCATCTTTCGAGCCGGTGGCGAATACCGCACCAATGCCGACATAGTCGAGCAGTTCGAGCGGTGCGGTCTGCGCCTGCTGGACCGTGCTCAGGCTCAGCCCAATGATCGCCGTGCGGCCGAGCAGTAGCCGGGCATCGGCTGGCGCCATATCGTCCTGGCCGATATGCACGCCGTCGGCTTCGGCGGCGAGCGCGACGTCGACGCGGTCGTTGATCAGCAACGGCACGCCGGCCGGCTCAAGCACCTCGCGCAGAGTGCGTGCTTCGTTTACCATGGCGCGGGTAGAGCCGTGCTTGTCGCGCAACTGCACCAGTGTGGCGCTGTCCGCGATCAGCCCGGCGAGATCGGGCAATGTGCGGCCACCGGCAACGGCCGGATCGACAAGCGCATAAAGCCGGAGATCGACGTCCATCAGTTCACCCTTACAAAATTCACGCGAGCATGTGCGATGAGCGTCGGCTCATCGAAATTGAACAGCGTATCGACGAATGCCACCGCAAAGCTGCCGGGGCCGGCGGTCTTTTCGGCCGCCAACTCGCCGGCAACGCCGGCGATCGTCAGAGCTGCCGCGGTAGCGAGCCATGCATCCGGTTCGACGGCGAGGCAGGCTCCGACCAGCGACGACACTGCACAGCCCATGGCGGTCACCTTGGCCATCAGCGCATGGCCGTTGTCGATGACCGCAAGCCGCTCGCCGTCTCCGACCCAATCGGTCGCACCCGACAGCCCAATCACAGTATTCTTGTCGCGTGCGTAGGCCGCCAGCGTTTCACGCGTCGGCTCGCTCCCCGACAGCGAGGAAAATTCGGCACCGTTGAGCCGTACCGTTTTTGGTGCGCTCGCGATCAGTCCGCGGGCGAAGGCTGCACGTGAGCTGCTGCGGTCGATGAACACCGGATCGAGCACCCAAGGCACGTTGCCCCGCATCGCGGCTTCCACTGCGATCACGGCGGCCTCGCGGCGCTCGCGGTCCAAAGTGCCGAGATTGACCAAAAGCGCGTTCGCGCCGGCGACGAACGGCCCTATCTCCTCCACCGACAGCGTCATGGACGGCACCGCGCCGGCCGCCAGCAACACATTGGCGGTAAAATTCTGCGCCACCGCGTTGGTGATGCAATGGACCCGCGGCGAGCGAGCGCGTAGCCGCTCAAGCAGCGCGGCCGCAATTTGCGGCACGTTGTCGTGCGTTGCCAGTCCAGAATTGTGCATCTCATCTCCCTCCGCCGGCATGACCCGGATCAGGTTCGTTGGGTTGGCCTCGGCTGGCCTCTCAGTCCGGAAATGCCGGACACCCCAAGAGATTGCTGATGACTACCTAGTCCGCGCTGATACGCAACGCAAGCCTGCGAGACTTGAGCGCCTTGCATGTCGGCCGTGTTTTTGCTGGATTGCGGCGTCCCCCTCAGGGGCACGGAGGCGCGCGATGACCCCCTTCTTCGTCCAGATCAAATGCGAACTCGGCAAATCCTATCAAGTGGCCAATGAGCTGGCCGAAGCCGAGATTGCCTCCGAAATCTATTCGACCGCCGGCGACTACGACCTGCTGGTGAAATTCTACGTCGATGCCGGCACCGATATCGGCCACTTCGTCAACGAGAAGGTGCAGTGCATGGCCGGCATCAAGGACACTCACACGATCATCACCTTCAAGGCGTTCAAGGCCTAGATCAGGCGCCGGCGTGAGCCACTGGCGGTTGTCGCTTCGCAGCGTCGGGCGCTTGCCGCACGAGGCTTGCCAGGGCGGTCGGGTCCGCCGCGATGCGGACCACCATCGGCTCGTCGCGGCCTCGGATCGTGACCTCGGTTCGTGCGAGTGCTTCGGGATCGACGCCTGCGGTGATGTAGGCCTCGTCGGAAATGACGACCTGGCAATTTAAATTCTTCGTCATATCTTGCAGACGCGCGGCGACGTTGACGGGGTCGCCGATGGCCGTGAACACCCTGCGGTCGCGGAATCCGATGTCGCCGATGATCACCTCGCCGCCGTGAATGCCGATTCCGAACTGGAGCGGCACGCGCAAGTCGGCGGCAAACTGATGATTCAAGTGTTCAACATTCGTGGCGACGAGTGCGGCCGCGCGCATCGCCTGCCGGCAGGCGGTAACCGGGTCGACGTCGAGCCCGAAAAGCGCAAGCAACCCATCGCCGATGAACTGATTGGGCTGGCCGCCGGCATCGATCACTGCCTGCGAGGCTGCGCCGAGAAACCGGTTAATCAGGAAGACCACGTCGAACGGCAGCCGCGCCTCGGCGAACTTGGTGGAACCCCGCATATCCACGAACATGCTGACGATATAACGCTCTCTGCCGATGTTGACGCGCTGCCGATTGCGCACAAAATCCGCACCAATATTCGGCGGCAGCAATGGGATAACCGCGATATCGGTGTGTGGTCGTAGCTGACAGGCAAGCCGGACCGCCGGATCACGACTCGCGCCCACACGCGTAAGCACGAAGGACTCGCGCCGGGAGGGTAGTGGCAGCGCACTGCGATCGCTGATCACGCGAACTCGGCAGGTTGAACAGCGCGCACGGCCGCCGCACACGCTAGCATGCGGGACATGGAAGCGCAGGCTCGCTTCCAGAATGCTCAATCCCTTCGGCACGCGGACTTGCCGGTCCGGATACGTAACTGTGAACAGGCCGCGGCGGCGCTCCCGCAGTGTGCGCACGCCGCGCGCGGCGAACACCAATCCGATCGCCGCGACATATCCGATTGGAAAGTACAGGAGCGTGACCTGATCGACCGCTTTACGCTCTGCAGGAGGTAAAGGCTGCAAATTGTGTGCGCGCCATTCCGGCTGCTTGGCGAGCTGAATGACTTCACGCGCGCCATGGTGCGCGCCGATCATCGCCAACGGCGGCAGCAATACCGCGACCGCCAGCAGGATGGGGGCCGCCCATTTGAAAAACGGCTTCATCCGGAGCCAGAAATAAAGCCCTATGCAGGCATGCGTCCACGCCACGGTAAGAAGGGCGAACTGCACAAAGATCATGTACGGCCGGACCGCCCAATACGCGAACAACGGCGACGCATAATTGGCCGGATCGGCGTCAAACATAACGCCGGCTATCCGCACAACTCCGAAATGGCTCGCAAGCCAGAGCGGAATGCTCAGGCCCAGCACGAGCTGCGTGATCTCAGCGCCGGCATAGCGAAAATGCCGCCGCTGATAGAGCGCCCAAAGACCCAATGAAAGATGCACGGTAGCGGCGCCGTAAAGCGTGATATTGACGACCGGAATTCGCCACCACCAAATGTGATAGCGTAGCCACCATTCCATCGTCGCGTATGAAATATTGCCGAGTGCATGATTGAAGAAATGGGAAAAAATATACGAGAACATGACGAGGCCGCAGGCGATCCGCACTTGCCGGACGCCGATGCCGCGCAGCGACGCCGGCAGAACAAGCGCCGGTTTCGTACCGCCCGGCCGCATGTCAACGATCGCAGTTGCCTGTGACGCCATACTGGATTTACTTCCACAATCCGGGGCGAATCCGGAGTTGAAAATAACGGCCTCGCGGCGATCGCCATCTGCCAAAATGGCGCTGGCGTTGCGCATGATAGGCGCTAACCGACTCGCCTCGCAACGCGCTAAATTTCCGGCCGGCGTGGCGCTTCCGCTTCGCGCGCGCGCTTGAGGCCGAGCCGACGCTCGCGCCAGATCACGAATAGCCCGGCGCCGGCGACGATTGTCGCGCCGACATAGACCAGTGCGCTCGGCAATTCGTCGAACACCCAATATCCGAGCAGCAGCGCCCATAGCATCGAGGAATAATCGAACGGCGCCACCACCGAGGCAGTGGCATGGCGATAGCTTTCGGTCAGGAAAATGTGCGCGACGCCGCCGCAGATGCCCATCGAGACCAGCATGAGGAGCTCGGAGCCGGTCGGCGTGTGCCAGGCAAACGGCAGCGTCACCGCGCCGGCGAGCGCTGTCACTAGCGAAAAATAAAATACGATCGACGAGGTGGTCTCGCTCTGCGTGAGCCGCCGCGTCTGGATTACGGTGCCGGCGTTGCAAAAGGCGGAAAACAGCGCCAATAGCGAGCCGATCGTCGCCGCGCTGGCCGCACCGGCGGCGGCGTAGTGTTTGACGTACAAATGCGGGATCAGCATTACGATCACGCCGCTAAAGCCGACCAGCACCGCGCTCCAGCGATAGACCCTCACCTGCTCCTTCAGAATGATCGCCGCCAATGCCACTGTGATCAGCGGCGAGGCGAAGGAAATCGCGGTGGCGTCCGCCAGCGGCAGCCGCGTCAGCGCGGAGAAATTGGTGTACATGCCACCGACGCTGAGCGCCCCGCGCCCGAGCTGGCCGAGCGGGCGGCGGGTGTAGACGGCGCTCGCCAGTTCGCCGCGCAAGGCATAGATCAACAGCACCGGCGGAATTGCGCAAGCGCTACGGAAGAATACGAGTTGGCCGACCGGCACCACGTCGCCCAACTGGCGTACGAATGCAGACAGAGCGGCGAATAAAAGCGCGGAGATAAGCTTGAAGCCGATGGCTTTGAACAGATTCATCGGGGTGGGCTTATAGCAACCGGCGCAAATGTCGACTCGTCAGACCCAATCTCGGGCCCAGGTTATTCCTGTTTTTTCGGCAGCGGTTTGCGTCCTTCGACCGCCGGCAGCGACTTGATATAGGCCGCGATCGCCATGCGATCCGCCGCCGTCAGTTGCGAGGTGTTGCGCACCACCTCGACCATGTTGCCGCCGACGCGGTCGCTATCGGGCGTCATGCCGTCCTCCAGCGTTTCCGCGATATCCGCCTCGCTCCAATCCTTGAGCTTGTACTGCGTGATGTTGGGAACGCCACCCTGCCCGTCGGGGCTTGGCCCGCCGGTGAAGCGCAAGCTCTCGATCACGCCGCCGAGAGCGTCGCGCGGGGAATGACACTCCGCGCAGTGGCCGGGTCCGATGACTAGGTAAGCGCCTCGATTCCATTGCGCCGACCTCGACGGATCGGGCTCGAACGACTTGCCGTCGAGAAATACGAGCTTCCAGAGGCCGAGCGTGCGCCGGATATTGAACGGGAACGGCAGATCGTGATCGCGCACGCGCCCCGCCACGCCCGGCAACGTCCTGAGAAAAGCGAACAGATCGCGCAGGTCGTCGATCCGCATGTGCTGATACGACGTATAAGGTAAGGCTGGATAGAGATGCTCTCCCGACGGCGAGGTACCCTTGGTCATGGCGGCGACAAATTGCGCTTCGCTCCAGGCGCCGATGCCGTCTTTCGGATCCGATGAAATGTTGGGGACATAGAATGTGCCGAACTGGGAATTCAACGCCACCCCGCCGCCGAGTTTAGTTTGGTCTGGCTGTTTCGGCACCGCATGGCAGGACGCGCAGCCGCCCGCGTAGAACATCTCCTTGCCGTTGGCGAGATCGGGCGTATGGGGACCGAGCGCGCTCGCCGGCACCGTTGCGGGCGCGGTCAAAAACCACAGCGCCGTGAGCACCAGCATGGCGGCAACCGCCGCCAGCAAAATCAGCCTGCGAATCATCCGCGTCCCCCGACCACTATGAGTCCTCTCATACAAGAATCAAAACACCGTCGCGATCGGATCGCGACGGTGTCGAGCATCGAAATAGGCAAGGCCTACTGCTTCGACAGGCGATATTCCTTATGGCAATCGTCGCAGGCCTTGCCGACGACCGGGATTGCGACTTTGAGCCCATCGAGCGATGTCTTTGCCTTGTCGTGGTGTTCCGCCACGGCTTTGGCGAAGACCTCGGCCTTGGCGTCAAAATCCTTTTTGTTCACCCAAATCTTCGGCGATGCACGGTTGTCGCCTCCCGTCTTGGAATTCTCCGGGAACAAGCTCGGTAGCTTCTGCGCGGTGTCGGCCCATTGCTTGAAGGCGGCATCGACCGCGGCCGCGTCGAATGGCGCCTGCCCACGCATCATTTGCACCACCGCTTTTGCGTGGTCGTTATTCTTTTTCATCAGATCTTCGCGCACCGTCACGGGATCCTGTTGGGCGATGGCGGTGCCGACGCTGAGACCGACTACCAGGGCGGCAACAATGATGCGAATGAACATCAAATTTCACTTTCTGTGGTGCAACAGGCTGCCCCAGGAAAACAAGGACGCGATCGGCTTATTCCGTAATCACAAAATCGTGATGGTCTAAGCCATTAAGACGATTGGGCTTTCTTGGCCGCCGTAATCGCTGCCCAAACCCGCTGTGGGGTCGCCGGCATGTCGATGTGGCGAATTTTGTAAGCACGCCAAAGCGCATCGAGGATCGCGTTGATCAGTGCCGGGCAGGAGCCGATGGCGCCGGCCTCGCCCGCACCTTTGACGCCTAGCGGGTTGTTCTTGCACGGCACGTTGCGCGTTTCGAACACGAAGGACGGCGCATCGCCGGCGCGCGGCATCGCGTAATCCATGAAACTCGCGCTGAGCAATTGCCCCGATGCCGGATCGTAGACGGTGTCTTCCATCAGCGCCTGGCCGATACCCTGCACGGCGCCGCCATGTACCTGGCCCGCGAGCAGCAGCGGATTAAGGGTGGCGCCGAAATCGTCGACCACGGCGTAATTCAGAATCGCGGTCGCGCCGGTATCGGGATCGACCTCGACTTCCACGATGTGCGTGCCGTTCGGGAATGTCGGCTGCTCGGTGCCAAAATCCTTCACGGCGCTGAGCCGCTCGGGCGTCGCCTGCGGGTGCGCGGCCAGATCGACGAACGAGATCGCGCGATCGGTGCCGGCGACGCGCACCGTGCCATCGGCAATTTCCATATCGGTAGGGGCCGCTTCGAGCGCATCGGCGGCCAGTTGCTTGAGCTGTTCGGCCAGCGTCTTGGCCGCGCGGTCGACCGAAACGCCGCCGACTGGAATCGAGCTCGATCCGCCGGTGCCGGCGCCCGAGGCGATCAGATCCGTATCGCCCTGCACTACGCGCACCCGCTCCGGCGGCAGATCGAGTCGCTCGGCGACCAGTTGCGCATAGGAAGTCGCGTGGCCCTGCCCGGTCGACTGCGAGCCAATCAGCACGGTGATGCCGCCGTCGCGATCGAGCCGCACGTTCGCCATTTCCGGTCCATTGTTGCCGCAAGCCTCGACATAGGTGGCGATGCCGATGCCGCGCAGCTTCCCGGTGCGCTTCGACGCCGTCGCACGCTTATTGAAGCCGTTCCAATCGGCGATCTCCTGCGCGCGCGCCATGGCGCCTGCGAAATCGCCCGAGTCATAGATTTTCCCGGTCGGCGTCGTGTACGGCATCGCCTTCGGCTTGATCAGGTTCTTGCGGCGCAGCGCGTCGGGCGCCGTATCGAGATCGCGCGCCGCCGCATCGACCAGCCGCTCGATCAGATAGGAGGCTTCCGGCCGCCCCGCGCCGCGATAGGCGTCGACCGGAACCGTATTGGTATAGGCCGCGCGCAGCCGCACGTGCGCCACCGGAATGTCATAGGCGCCGGTCGCCATGCCGGCGCCGAGCCAGGGAATATACGGCGCATAGCAAGAGAGATAGGCGCCCATGTCGGCGACAATATCGAGCGCGAGCGCGAGGAAACGCCCTTTGTCGTCGAGCGCCAGCCGCGCGCTGGAGATGTTGTCGCGGCCATGACTGTCGCCGAGAAAATGTTCGGAGCGCTCGCATACCCATTTTACGGGTTTGCGCAGCCGCTCGGCGGCGACCGCGGCCAGCGCGTATTCGCGATAGGGAAACAGCTTGGTGCCGAAACCGCCGCCGACGTCGGGCGTGATGACTCGCATCTTGTCCAGCGGCAGCTTGAGCACCTGGCCGCAGATGATGTCGCGGATGATGTGGCTGCCTTGGCTACCAAGCGTGAGCGTGTATCGCTTGCCGTCGTATTCCGCGATCACGCCGCGGGTATCCATGTAATTCGTGACCAGCCGCTGATTGACGATGGTGAGCGCGACCGTGCGCGCGGCCTGCGCGAACGCCGCCTTTGTGGCCGCCGCGTCGCCCAGTTCGGTCTCGAAGGCGAGGTTGCCCGGCCGATCGGCCCAGACCCGCGGCGCTCCGGGCGCCAGCGCCGCCATGGCGCCGATCACATGCGGCAGCGGCTGCCAGTCGACCGATATCGCCTCGGCGGCATCCTTGGCTGTGGCGAGGCTATCGGCGACCACGAAAGCGACGGCGTCGCCGACGTGACGCACCACATCCTTGGCCAAGATCGGATAGACCGGAATCTTGATCTCGGGCCCGGGGATCACGCCCGGCGTCGGCAGCGGCCCGAGTTCGGTCACCTCCGCTCCGGTAAACACAAGCCGCACACCTTGCATCGCTCGCACGCGATCGAGATCATGAATGGTGAAGCGGGCGTGCGCATGCGGCGAGCGCAGCACCACCGCGTGCAGCGCGGCCGCGGGTGCGACATCGGCCACGTAGCGGCCGGCGCCGCGCAGCAGCGCGTCGTCTTCTTTGCGCGTAAGCGGCTGCCCAAAACCGAATTTCCTTGTCATCGTTCGGCCGGCTGCGATTGCCGGCGGCTACGCGCTAAGCGATGGGCAAGCCAGCGCGAAACCACGTAGAACACCGGCGTGAAGATCAGGCCGAAGGCGGTGACGCCGATCATGCCGGAAAACACCGCCGTGCCGAGCGTCTGGCGCAGCTCGGCACCCGCCCCCACTGCCCAGACCAGCGGCGTCACGCCCAGGATGAAGGCAAGCGACGTCATCAGTATTGGCCGCAGTCTTAAATGAGCCGCCTCGACTGCCGCCGCAAAGCGGTCGCGGCCGGCGTCCTCCAGCTGCTTAGCAAACTCCACGATCAGGATCGCGTTCTTGGCGGCGAGGCCGATCAGCACGATAAAGCCGACCTGGGTCAGAATATTATTGTCCTGCCCGCGCAGCACCACGCCGACGATGGAGGCGATGAGGCACATCGGCACGATCATTATCACTGCCAGCGGCAGCGTTAGGCTCTCGAACTGCGCCGCCAGCACCAGGAACACGAACACCACCGCCAGCACAAAGGCAAAGATGGCGGTGTCGCCTGCGCGCAATTGCTGGAAGGCGAGCGTGGTCCACTCGTAGGAGAATCCATCCGGCAGAGTTTGAGCGGCGAGCTGCTCCATGATCTTGATCGCCTGGCCCTGGCTGTAGCCGGGCGACGCCGCGCCATCGAGTTCGGCCGCCGGATAGAGATTGTAGCGCGGCACGCGATAGGGGCCGGTGACGGTGCGCATCGTCGTGAAAGCGCCGAGCGGCACGGTCTCGCCACTGTTGTTGCGCACGCGGATTCGCAACACGTCTTCGGTGTCGTTGCGATAATTGCTCTGCGCTTGCGCGATCACGCGGTAGGTGCGCCCGAACAGGTTGAAGTCGTTCACATAAGCCGACCCAAGATAAATCTGCAGCGCGGCAAACACATCCGGAATATTGATGCCGAGCAGCTGCGCCTTGACGCGATCGATGTCGAGATAGAGCTGCGGCGTGGTGTTCTCGAACAGCGAAAAGACCTGCGTGAGCCCTGGCGTCTGCGCGGCCCGCCCCATCATTGCATAAACCGTGTTCTGCAAGGCCTGCGAGCCGTGCCCGGCGCGATCCTCGACCATCATGCGGAAACCGCCGGCATTGCCGATGCCCGCCACCGGCGGCGGCGCGGCTACGAAGATCAATCCGTCTTTGATCGCCTGCAGGCGCATGAACAACTGACCCTGGATGGCGGCGGCGGATTGCTGCGGATCCTGCGCGCGCTTCTCAAATGGATCGAGCGTCACGAAGATGGCACCGGCATTCGGCGAGTTGGTAAAGGTGGCACCAGAAAAGCCCACAATGTTCACTGCGTGCGCGATCCCGGCCACCTTCAGCGCGATGTCGACCGCGCGCCGGTTGACGTCGTCGGTGCGCGCGAGTGACGCAGCCGGCGGCAGCTGCGTTATGATGATGAGATAACCGCGGTCGAGTTGCGGAATGAACCCGATCGGCGTCTTGCGGAATTCATTGAGGCCGAAGGCGATGACGCCGCCATAAATCACCAGCATCAGCACCACGAAGCGGACCGTCCGGGCCGTTAGCCAGCCGTAACCGCGGGTCAAGGCGTCAAAATAGCGATTAAACCATCGGAAGAAGACGTGGATCGGCTTGCTCCACCAAGTATCGTCTTCCGCCCGAGCATGCGGCTTAAGTATTAGCGCGCACAGCGCCGGCGACAGAGTGAGCGAAACAATCAGCGAAATGATCGTCGCTCCGGCGATGGTGAGCGCGAACTGCCGGTAGAATTGGCCGGAAATTCCGGTGATGAAAGCCGAGGGGATGAACACCGACGACAGCACCAGTGCAATCGCAATCAGCGCCGCGCCCACTTCGTCCATGCTCTTGACCGCGGCGTCATGCGGGCTCAACCCCGCCTCAATGTTGCGCTCGACGTTTTCCACGACGACGATGGCGTCATCGACGACAATGCCGATGGCAAGCACGAGACCGAACAGCGACAAGTTGTTGAGCGTAAAGCCGAACAACGACATTACAAAGAAGGTGCCGATCAGCGACACAGGAATGGCGACGATCGGGATGATCGCGGCGCGCCAGGTTTGCAGGAACAAGATGACCACCAGTACGACCAGGATGATTGCTTCGGCGATGGTCGATTCGACCGCATCGACCGATTGCTGGATAAACTGCGTCGGGTTGTAGACGATGGTGTATTTCAGGCCCGGCGGGAACCGCGTGGAGAGATCCGCCATGGTCTTCTCGATCGCCGCTGCGGTCGAAAGCGCGTTCGAGCCTGGGCGCTGGAAAATGCCAATGGCGATCGCTGGATCGCGATCGAGATAGGAATTGGTCGAATAGTCCTGCGCGGCGAGTTCGACCCTCGCGATGTCTTTCACCCGCACGATTGCATTGGCCGTCTGTTTGACGACGATTTTGCCGAACTCCTCCGGATCGGCCAGGCGGCCTTGCGTCTGCACCGAAATCTGGAACGCGCCCGGCTTGTCCATCGGCGGCTGGTCGAGCACGCCGGACGCCACCTGCACGTTTTGCCCTTGCAGGGCCGTCACCACGTCGCCCGCGGTCAGACCGACCGATTGCAGCCGGTCGGGATCGAGCCAAATCCGCATGGCATAATCGCGCGCTCCGAACACAATGAGCGAGCCGACGCCGTCGACACGGGTCACCGTGTCGGTAATTTCGAGTGTCGCATAATTTGAAATGAACAGCGTGTCGCGCGATTTGTCCGGCGAATAGAGATGCACGACCATCATCAGGTCGGGCGAGCTTTTGTTCACCGTCACGCCGATGCTGCGCACGTCGGCCGGCAGGCGCGGCTGCGCGATGGCCACCCGGTTCTGCACCTGCACCTGCGCGATGTCGAGATTGGTGCCGATATCGAACGTGACCGAGATCGTGAACCGCCCGTCCGCGGTCGAATTCGACGACAAATAGATCATGTTCTCGACGCCGTTGATCTGCTGCTCGATCGGCGTCACCACCGTCGAGGCGACCACGTCGGCGCTGGCGCCCGGATACTGGCCGGACACCGTGATGGTCGGCGGCGCGATCTCCGGGTATTGCGCGACCGGCAGTCGGAAAAATGCGACGCCGCCAAGGATCACGAACACGATCGAGACCACGGAGGCGAAGATCGGCCGGTTGATAAAGAAATGCGAGATGCGCATTGGTTTCGGCCGGGGTTATTTCGACGTCTGCGGCGGGCTCGCGCCTTGCGCCGGTACGGCGCCCGGCTTGCCCTCTTCTTGCGGCGTGACCTTCTGTCCCGGTCGAGCGCGCATCAATCCATTCACGATCACGCGGTCATCAGGCCCGAGGCCGGCCTTGATCACCCGCAAGTTGTCACCGGTAGTCTGAGCGAGCGTCACGTATTTGGGAACGACCGTGTTGTCCGCATTGACCGTGAGAACGAATTTCCGCGTCTGCTCAGTGCCGATGGCCGCATCCGGCAATAGCAAGGCTTCATAAGGCGGCGAGCCGGGCACACGCACGCGGGCGAACATGCCGGGCGTGAAAATATTATTGGCATTGTCGAACACCGCACGGCCGCGAATGGTGCCGGTTGAACGGTCGATTGCGTTGTCGACGAAATCCATACGACCTTGATGAACGAATTTATCCTCATCGATCAGCTTGAGCGCAACCTGCACACCGTCGCTGCGGCTGGCGATGTCGTTTCCCGTCTTCGCCATCCGCTCGTAACGCAGGAATGATGCCTCGTCGTAGGTGAACTCGAAATAGATCGGATCGGTCGACACGATGGTGGCTAGCAGCGTGGTGTTGCCGGCGGTGCCGCCAGTCACCAGGTTGCCGGGCGAGACGCGCCGGTCGCCAATGCGGCCATTGACCGGCGCGCGCAATTCGGTGAACTCGATATCGAGCTCGGCCTGGCGAACCGCGGCCTCGTTGTTGCTGACGGACGCTTGCGCGTTATGGAAGGCCTGCGCGCGCTGTTCGAAGGTCTGGTCGGTAATGGTCTTGTCGCGCACCAATTGCTGGCCGCGCGTGTAATCGGCCTGGGTGAAGGCCAGATTGGATTTGGCCTGCGCCAGATTGGCGCGCGCCTGCTCGAGTGTGTTCTGGAACGGCCGTTTGTCGATGGTGAACAAGAGATCGCTCTGCTTGACGATCTGCCCGTCCTTGAAATGCACGCCGTCGAGATAACCGGAGACACGCGCGCGCACCTCGACTGAATTGATCGCGGTGAAGCGGCCGACATATTCGTCGAAATCGGTGACCGTGCGCTTGATCGGGTCGGCAACGGCGACCGCCGGCGGCGGTGGCGCGCCGCCCTGCTTTTGGCCTTCGCCGCAACTTGCGACCAACGTTGCAAGCACGCACGCCAATAGGATGTCGCGGCCACCACGTATCAATGAAAATGATGGAATTGCCCGTGCGGAATTCATGAATACCTGCAAAATCGGCCAACCACGAATAGCCCGGCCTGTCCCCATAGCGTCGGGCAGCAGTTATGTCCACCGGGGCAGATTGGCAAGGACAGCGAAGCGCGGCGGAACCTTGCGTCAGCCGCGCGACCGGGCGCGAAATGCGGCAAGCCAGCGCGAGCCGAACAGCGCCAATACAATGCCACCATAAACTCCGCCGCCAATCGCGGCCAGCAGCGCCAGCGTCGCGACGTCGCGCAGCCGATCCCAGCCCGCGAACAGGTGCGCGACCGGCGCCTCGCTTAACCACAAGGCCGCGGCCAACGCGAGCCCGGCGACCGCCAGCTTGAGCGTCGATTGCCGCAGTCGCTCGTCGATATGGATGTGGCCGGCCCGCGCCGCGAACCAGACCACCAGGCCGAGATTGATCCAGGCACCGATCGAGGTCGCCAGCGCGAGACCCACTTGCGCTAACGGGCCCATCAACAGGAACTTGAACGCGATATTGACGGCGGCGGCAATGAGCGCTGCCTTCACCGGCGTCGCCGTATCGCCGCGAGCGAAAAACGTCGCGACCGTGCTGCGGATCAGCACGAAGGGCAGCAGCCCGAACGCGTAGGCCACGAGCGTATGGCCAGCGGCGACCGCGTCGGCCACTGTAAATGCGCCGCGCATGAACAGCGCCCGCATGATCAACTCGGGGATAACGAAGAACGCCGCAAGACAGGGTATCGACAGCAGCAGCGTGAATTCGATCGCGCGGTTCTGCGCGCTCGATGCGCCGGTTTCATCTCCGGCGGCGATGCGGCGCGCCATTTCAGGCAATATAACGGTGCCAGCGGCGATGCCGATGACGCCGATCGGGAGCTGATCGATGCGGTCGGCGTAATAGAGCGCGGACAGCGCGCCGGCAGGCAGGAAGCTCGCGATGATGGTGTCGGCGAACAGCGCGAGCTGCACGCCCATGGAGCCGATCGTGGCTGGCCCGAGCGCGCGAAAGAATTTTCGCACGTCAGCGTCAAGTTCGGGCCAGCGTAGCGCGGCAAGCGCGCCGGCGCGCGTGGCGTCGCCGGCGACCAGTAGGAATTCGAGAATACCGGCCACCAGCACGCCCCAGGCCGCGGCATGGCCGGCGGTCGGAAAGAATGCAGCCAGCGCGAGCGCGACCACAAGCGAGAGATTGAGCAGGATCGGCGCCGCAGCGGCGGCGGCGAAGCGTTGCAGCGCATTGAGGATGCCGCCGTAGAGCGTGACCAACGTGATCAGCAGCAGATAGGGAAAAGTGATGCGCGTGAGATCGACCGCGAGCGCGAAGCGCTCCGGATCGCGCGCGAAGCCCGGCGCCAGCACATTGATCACCGCCGGCGTGAACAACAAGGCCACCGCCAGCAGCACGATCTGGCTGGCCAGCAACAGCGTGAATACACGGTCCGCGAACAGCCCGGCCCGTGCCGGCCCGCTTTGCTCGCGGATACGAGCATAGGCCGGCACAAACGCGGCATTGAAGGCGCCCTCGGCGAAGATGGCGCGGAAATGATTCGGCAGGCGCAGGGCGACGAAGAATGCATCGGCCACCGGCCCGGCGCCGAGAATCGCTGCGAGCACGATATCGCGGGCAAACCCGGTGATACGCGAAAGCAGCGTGAAACCACCGACCGTAAGTATGCGTTCAATCATCGTCAAACTCGCCGGGGCATTGGCTAAATCGCGGCAGATCACGGGACTTGGACAACGAGAAACGATTTCCGTAGCCTGACACGCCGAACTGCCTTAAGACGATTCCCGACCCGAACATAGAGCCCGGACGAGCCTCGCCCAACTATGCCCTCGCCGATCATTCCAATCCTGCTGGCCGGGGGCGCCGGGACCCGCCTATGGCCGGTCTCGCGCGACGCCCTGCCCAAGCAATTCCTGCCTTTAGTCGGCGACCGCTCGACCTATCAGGAAACCCTGCTGCGCGTGCAGGACCCGATGTTTGCCGCCCCCATCGTTATCACGGGCCCTAACTTCCACTTCTTCGCCCGCCGGCAAGCCGAGGACGTCGGCGTCGAGGCAACCGTGGTGATCGAACCGCTGCGGCGGGATTCCGGCCCCGCCATCGCGGCCGCCACAGCGGTGGCGCTCAAACGCGACCCGGAGGCCGTGGTGCTGGCGCTCGCCGCCGACCATATCATCTTCGACGTGCCGCAGTTCCGCGCCACCTGCCTGGCCGGCCGCGAGGCCGCCGCGGCCGGGCGTATCGTCACGTTCGGCATCAAGCCGACCGAGCCGAAAACCAGTTACGGCTACATCCTGCTGGGCGAGGCCATCGGCAAGAACGGCGTGCACGCGGTCAAGAGCTTCGTCGAGAAACCGGATGCCGCCACCGCCGCGCGCTACGTGCGCGACGGCTATCTGTGGAATTCCGGCAACTTCCTGTTCCGCGCCGACGTGCTGTTGTCCGAATTGGCAAGGCTCGAGCCGGCGATGGCCGAAGCGATCGAGGCCGCGGTCGCGCAGGCATCGACTGATCTCGGTTTCTTGCGTTTGCAGCCGGAAGCTTTTGCGCGCGCGCCGCTCAAGTCGATCGACTACGCTGTGATGGAAAAAACCGACCGCGCCGCGGTGGTGGCGGGCGATTTTCGCTGGTCGGACATCGGCAGCTGGGATGCGCTGTTCGACATCACTCCGCCTGACGCGGCCGGAAATGTCGTGCACGGTCCGGCGGTGACCATGGATGCCTCCGGCTGCGTGCTGCACTCGGACGGTCAGCTCGTCACCGCGATCGGCGTCCAGGATTTGGTGGTAGTGAGTACGTCGGACGCGGTGATGGTGGTGCCGCGCGCCCGCTCGCAGGAGGTCAAGGAGCTGGTCGCCAAGCTCAAGGCCGCCAAGCGCCCGGAGGCCACGGATCACAAGCGCGTGCACCGGCCCTGGGGCTATTACGAATTGATCGACATGGGCGAGCGCTTCCAGGTCAAACGCATCGTCGTGATCCCCGGCGGCGTGCTTTCGCTGCAGAAGCACCGCCACCGCTCCGAGCACTGGGTGGTGGTGCGCGGCACCGCCGAGGTCACCATCGCTGATACGGTTCAAAACGTGCACGAAAACGAATCGGTCTACATCCCGATCGGCAGCGTCCACCGCATGGCCAACAAGGGAAAAATCCCGCTCGAATTGATCGAGGTGCAGACCGGCAGCTATCTCGGCGAGGACGACATTGAGCGCATCGAGGATATTTATAAGCGCAGTTGAAGCCGGCGCTAGAGCATTTCTCAGCTGATCAAGCCGCCGTGACGACGGGCGGGGCCGCTGCATTCTTGAATTGTTCGAATGCATCGAGTGCGTGACTTGCGTACATTACCGACGGGCCGGCACCCATGTAGACGGCCATGCCGAGCGTCTCCAAGACTTCATCGCGCGACGCGCCCTGCTCTAGCGCCGCCTTGACATGAAAGCCGATACAGTCGTCGCAGCGGATCGCCACCGCGATGCCGAGCGAGATCAGCTCTTTGGTCTTGCAGTCGAGCGCCTTGGGCGCCAGCGCGGCTTGCGCAAGACCGGAAAACGCCTTCATGACTTCAGGCGTCCCGCTCCGCAATGTTCGCAAATGCGCGCTAAGGTCTTTCGTTTGCTCCGGCCAATTCGTCATCTGTCGATCTCCATGCGCGCCTGGACGGGCCGCGCAATGTCATATTCGTAAGTTTAAATATAATAAGGAGGCCGCAACGCGCGATCTTGATTTCGATCAATATTGGATACGAATGTTGCCACACGAACGAGGCCTAATCCGCGCTACAAAATCCCGCGCTGCAGCAGTATCTCGACGACTTCGTTCGCTAGCCGATCAGGTTCCTTGGCTCCGGCCAGAAGATGCAGTTCGGGGTTTTCCGGCACCTCATAGGGCTGGTCGACGCCGGTAAAATTCTTGATCTCGCCGGCGAGCGCGCGCCGATACAGGCCCTTGGGATCGCGCGCGATGCATTGGTCGAGGGGCGTGTGCGCCGGATGTTCTCTACCCGGTCAGGCTCGGTGAAGCCGAGGTCCTTGTTCAATCCATGCCGCACATTGTCGCCATCCAATATCACGGTATGCGCGCCGCGCGCGTGCAGCGCGGCTTCGACCAAGTTCGCTATCGTCGACTTGCCCGAACCCGGCAGACCGGTGAACCACAAGACCGCCGGACGGTGGCGCATGAGGTTCATACGGCCGGTCTTGCTCACCAGATGATCGTGATAGTGAATATTGGTCGCGCGGCGCAGCGCGAAATCGATCATCCCGGCGGCAACCGTTTTGTTGGAATAGCGGTCGATCAAAATGAAGGCACCGGTATCGTGGTTGTCTGCATAGGCGTCGAACACGATAGGCCAGGCAACGGATAGGTTACATACGCCCACCTCGTTCAACGCCAACGTCTTGGCGGCGAGTTTCGACAGCGTCGTGACATCGATCTGGTGCTTGAGCTCGGTCACGGTCGCCGGCAGCGTGCCGTTGTTGATCTTCATCAGGTAGGACCGGCCGGGGAAAAGATTTTCCACCGACATCCACATCAGATGCGCCGCGAACTGGTCCGCGACTTGCGGCCGGTCGCGCAGCGCGGCGAACATGTCGCCGCGCAAGCCGCACGGAAAAATAGCCTCTAAATCCTCACGACACTAGTGCGCGGCGCGTGGCATCGATGATGCGATCCTGCGTCGGAGCGTCGAGATAGGCATGCATCGGCAGACTGATGACTTCGGCTGCGAGCCGATCGCTCACGGCCACGCCGCCTTCGCCGACGGGGTATTGCTTGTAGGCCTGCTGCCGGTGCAAAGGGATCGGGTAGTAAATTGCCGTGGGGATGCCTTCGGCTTTGAGCGCGGCCGCCAGCCTGTCGCGGCGGCCGCCGGCGACGCGAATGGTGTATTGCGCCCACACCGAGGTCGAACCGGGCGGCACCTTGGGCACAATCGCTATGTCGCCCAGCGCTTCGGAATAATAGCGGGCAATGCGGTTGCGCGCCTCGATCTCGTCGGGAAAGATCTTCAGTTTTTCGATCAGGATCGCCGCCTGGATGGTGTCGAGGCGGGAAGCAAGCCCAATGCGGATATTGTCGTATCGATCGGTGCCCTGCCCGTGCATGCGCAGACTGCGCAAGACATCGGCCATGGCGTCGTCGTCGGTCATCACCGCGCCGCCGTCGCCGTAGCAGCCGAGCGGCTTGGCCGGAAAGAAGCTAGTTGCGGTGGCATGGCCGAAGGCGCCAAGCCGGCGGTTATTGAATGTCGCGCCAAATGCTTGCGCGGCATCGTCGAGACTAAACAGGCCTTCCGCTTTTGCAGCGGCGGCGATCGCAGTATGGTCCGCCGCCAAGCCGAACAGATCGACCGGGATGATCGCCTTCGGCGTGAGCCTTGCGCTTTTTGCCGCCGCAATAGCGCCTGCGATTCTGTTCGCGTCGATATTGAAGGTAGCGGCGTCGACATCGACAAAAACCGGCGTCGCGCCCACCAGCGCCGCCACTTCGGCGGTCGCGCAAAACGTGAATGCTGGACAGATCACCGCGTCGCCCGGCCCGATACCCATGGCCCGCAAAGCCAGCACCAGCGCGTCGGTGCCGCTGGCACAGGTCACGGCGTGGCGCGCGCCGCAAAATGTCGCGAGCTCGGCCTCGAACGTCCGCACTTCGGGGCCGAGGATGAATTGGCAGTGGCCGAGCACGCGCGTAACCGCAGCATCGATGGCGCCGCCGAGCCGGCGTCGCTGTGCGGCTACGTCGATGAACGGAATCATGGGCGGATTGGGTCGCTGATTCATATTTATTCCAAGCAGTGGCGCCGGTCAGCCGGCAACCACGCGTGGCGTCTGCCGCTGTAACGACGCCGCCGTTAACGGGCGAGAGGCAAGACAGCGGATAGCGATTTCGAGACTGGCCACGCCTTCCTCTCCAGTTACCGCCGCAGCCGATCCGGACCGTACCGAGCGCAGGAATGCCAGCAGCTCGGAGCGCAACGGCTCGGCATGCCCGACCGAAAGATGGCGCATGGAATAGCTGCCATCCGGCTGGAAACCGAAGCACTCGGTGACTTGGCGGGTGAGCAGATCGCCCATCACGTATTTGCCACGGGTCGCAACGGTAACGTTGCGCGCTTTGAAAGGAGTCAGCCAATTGGTGTTTATGTGCGCCAACACGCCGGACGCGGTGCGGAATTGCAAGAGCGCAATGTCCTCGCGCTCGGCCACTGCGCTCGACAATTGCGGCTGCACCTCGACGATGTCGGAATCGGTGAACCAGCGGATCAGGTCGATGTCGTGCACCGCCAGATCGATGACCACGCCGACATTCGACATGCGCGGCGGGAACGGCCCTACCCGAGTAATGGCGATCGAAAGAATATCCTCGTTGCGGATGGCGTCCTTGATCGCCTCAACCGCCGGATTGAAGCGTTCGACGTGACCGACCATCAGCGTGACCCCGGCCCGGCGCGCCGCGGCGATGATGGACCGCCCCTCCTCGACCGACGACGCGATCGGCTTTTCCACCAAGACGTGGACGCCGCGCGCGATGCAGGCGAGCGCGATGTCGTGATGCAGATGGGTCGGCGCTGCGATAGTGACGGCATCGACCTTGAGGTCGAGCAGTTCATCGACATTGGCGACGGCGGCGCACCCGAGGGTGCGGGCGACGAATTCAGCCTGCTTGCGGTCGGGATCGGCAACGCCGACGAGTTTGGCGCCCGGCAGCCCCGTCAACACTCGGGCATGATTGCTGCCCATCACGCCGACGCCAATCACGCCGATACGCAGCGAAGGCTCCGCATCCGGTTTTACCGCTTGCGTCATGTTCTGACGGATTCCCCCTGGCCCTGATCCCAGCCAAGCCTTCCCCTAGCACGCTCAGTGGCGGCTGGCGACCTCCCCGGGGAAACGCGGCGAACACGTTTTGATTCAAAGCGTTACAGCAATGCTGCGGCTTAAATTCCATACCCCGGTAAGTGCGCTCCAGATTAAATCACTCGGCGGCGCGTGACGCTGGAACCGAAAGCTGCAAGTTCGTGGCCAGCGCGTCTTCGCGGAATGATTTCACCGCCCCAAGCGAGAGCTCGGCCGCGGACTTGGTACCAAGGCTGGGGAGCTTTTTCAGCACGTCGGCCGGTGCCGTGATGATGTGACAGCCCATGGCGTCGGCTTCCACCACGTTAAAAACCTCGCGCGTGGATGCCCAGATAATCTCGATATTCCGCGTCTTGCGCGCACGAGCAACCGCATCCTGCATGATGGGCCGATAGTCGACGCCGAAATCCGCCAGGCGGCCGGCGAATACCGACACGCAAGCTGCCGCGCCGCCGTCGAGCGCCTCGACCGCGCGGGCGACCTGCTCGGATGTGAAAATCGCGGTCATGTTGATCTTGACGCCGTCGCGCGACAATGAGCGTACCACGTCGAACAGCGGCTCGTTGCGCGTGGTGGTTACCGGCAGCTTGACGTGGACGTTCTTGCCCCAGGTTGTGATGACGCGCGCCTGTGCGACCATTTCGGGAATGTCGTCTGAGAAAACCTCGAACGAGATGTGGCGATCAGGCACAGCGCCGACCAGATCGCGGGCATAGCGCTCGTAGTCGCTGACCCCGGCTTTCTTGAGCAACGAGGGATTGGTTGTGAACCCGGCAATCCAGGGCTGCTTGGCCATCTCGACGATCTGCGCCTTGTCGGCGCCATCGGTGAACAGTTTGACTTTAAGATCGGACAATTTCGGCATGCCTATCGCCTCTTTTGAATTCCTATTTATCCCATTCTCATCGCCGCACAATCAAGCTATGAGCAGTGAAATTCTCGGACTTTTCCCACGCCTGTCTCACGCATCATCGAATCACGCCGGCAAGACAAGCCGCACAAACACTCGTTGGTTCCCCCGCAGGACCCGGATCAATGCGAAACTTGGTCACATTTGCGCTGAAAGCGGCCATCTCGTCCGCTCTGCTCTATTTCGCCTTCGCTCACGTGAATTTTGACCTGGTCGGCCGGCAGCTCAGCCAACTTCGGTACATTTGGCTGGCGGCGGCCGTTTTGATCTCAATCGCGCAGATTGGTTTGGTCGCTCTGCGCTGGCAGACGATTGCGAAACCTGCAACGAACCGAATGCACCGCCGTTCACATTTCCAAAGTCGCTCCGCTACATGTTCATCGCGGGGTTCTTTAATCAGACGCTGCCGTCGAGCGTAGGCGGCGATGCAGCTCGAACCTGGCTGATGGCACGCGACAATAGTGCTGGAGGAGCGCGACGTATTCCGTGCTCATCGATCGTGTGATCGGCTGTTTGTCTTAGCGTTCCTGGTAATCGTTTGCCTGCCGTGGTCGTTTGCACTTATCAGCGACCCGGCCGGCCGCATCGCCCTGCTGATCATCGGGTTCGGCAGTATTGGCATCTGTCTTATATTCTTGGCGCTGGGATTTGTCCGTTGGCGGTGGCTGGATCGCTGGTGGCTGACGCGTCAGATCGCAGCGGCCGCCTCGAATGCGCGTGACGTGTTTGGCTCGGTGTCTGGCGGGGCGCGCATTCTTGCCTATTCGCTGGTCATCCATTTCATGTCGGCGACCGCAGCATGGCGCTTGGCGAAAGCGGTGGCCACACCGCTTGAATGGGGCCAGGCCCTGTTCCTGGTGCTTCCGGTCTTGCTGATCGCAACCGTCCCGCTGTCCATCGCCGGTTGGGGCACGCGCGAAACCGCAATGGTTCTGGCATTCGGCTATGCGGGATTGCCGGAGAGCGATGGACTAATCGTTTCGGTACTGTTGGGCATCGCATTTTTCGCCGCCGGCCTGCCGGGTGGCGTCATTCGGATCATGGATCGCGGCAAGCAAATTCGCGAGGCCCCTCAGACAGCACGGTGATACTCTTGGTACCAAGCGACGAATCGCGCGATGCCCTCGGCGATCGGCGTCGACGGCTTGAAGCCGACATCACGCATCAAGTCGCCGACATCGGCGAAGGTGGCCGGAACGTCGCCAGGCTGCATCGGCATCAACTCGCGGATGGCTTTCTTGCCGAATGCCTGCTCAAGCAGGCTCACGACGTCGAGCAGCTCGACCGGACTATTGTTGCCGATATTGTAAACGCGCCACGGCGCCGAACTGCTGGCCGGATCGGGCGCGTCGCTCGACCAGCTGGGATCGCTCTGGGCCGGCCGGTCGATCAGCCGCACCACGGCCTGCACGACGTCATCGATATAGGTAAAATCGCGCCGCATCTTGCCGCGATTGAACAGCATGATCGGCTTGCCCGCGTTGATTGCGGTGGCGAAGATCCACATCGCCATGTCCGGGCGTCCCCACGGACCATAGACGGTGAAAAAGCGCAAGGCCGTTGTCGGCAGATTGAACAGGTGCGCATAGGAATGCGCCATTAGCTCGTTCGCCTTTTTGGAGGCGCCGTAGAGGCTGAGCGGATGATCCACGTTATCGGAGGTGCGAAACGGAATCTTGGTATTGGCGCCGTAAACCGACGATGACGAAGCGTAGACGAGATGGCGGCATCCCTGGTGGCGGCAGCCTTCCAGGACATTGAGAAAGCCGACCAGATTGGAGTCCGCATAGGCATGCGGGTCGACCAGCGAATGCCTGACGCCGGCTTGGGCGGCGAGATGGATCACGAACGGAAAGCGATGCTCGCCAAATAGCGCCTCGGTGGCGGCACGGTCCGCCAAATCCAGCCGCACGAACTTGAAATTCTTGGCGCCCGCGAGCTGCTGCAGCCGCGCCTGCTTCAGCTTCGGATCGTAATATGGCGAAAGATTATCGATCCCGATTACCTCACGGCTGGCCTCCGCCAGACGGCGCGCGACGTGAAAACCGATGAAGCCGGCGGCGCCGGTGACCAGAATGGGATTTACAGTTGCCACGGAACGATGCCTTCTGGCTCTTGGTTGCATTGGAGCTGGATTTCACGCCGATAACAGCAAGATTGTTGCAAGGCGCTTGAGCAGGTATTGAATATCCGGAAAGTCGGGTCGGGATCAAATGGGAAGCTCGCATGTGCCGCATCGCCGGCTTTCCACATCGAAATCATCGGCACCTGCTTTGGGATATCCAGATGCTCGAGGCTTGGCGCGAGCGCTGGGAAACGCCTGCCCTTTCGTCTCGCGAGCCGCATCGTGGAAGACGAGTTCTCGCATTTGCGCATCGGGCACGAGATCGTCGCACTCTATGGGAGGCTGCTATAGCATGGTCCGGGCGCCGGCTTGCTATTGCAGCCACCGGAACCTCCCGGATAAACAGGGACCCAACCAGCGAAGGAAACCCACGTGGCGCACGCGCGTAAGATCGCCGTCATCGGCCTCGGCTATGTCGGCCTGCCGGTGGCGGTCGGTTTTGCGCGAACAGGCGCAAGCGTTATCGGCTTCGATATCGATGCCGAACGTATCGCCGATATCGCGGCGGGCATTGACCGCACCCGCGAGGTCGCGCACGAAGAGTTGCGTGCCTCGCAAGCCCGCTGGACAGCCGATCCGAACGACCTGCGCGCGGCAGATTTTTTTATCGTGACCATCCCGACGCCGATCGACGAATATTTTCACCCCGATCTGAGTATGTTGCTGAAAGCGTCCGAATTGGTCGGCCGCGCGCTCAAGCAGGGCGACATTGTGGTCTACGAGTTCACGGTCTATCCCGGCGCCACTGAAGAAGATTGCATGCCTATACTCGAACGCGCCTCCGGGTTCGTCGGCGGACGCGATTTCACCCTTGGTTATTCGCCCGAGCGCATCAATCCCGGCGACCGGCAACATCGCTTCGAGACCATCGCCAAAGTGGTGGCCGGGCAGGACGCGCGCACGCTCGAAATCGTCGCGGCGGTCTACGGTTCGGCGGTGCGGGCGGAGATCCACAAGGCGCCCTCGATCAAGGTGGCGGAAGCCGCCAAGGTCATCGAGAACACCCAGCGCGATCTCAATATTGCGTTCATGAATGAATTGTCCGAGTTGTTCCACGTGCTCGGCATCGATACCGCCGACGTGCTCGCCGCGGCGCGCACGAAATGGAATTTCCTTCCCTTCACGCCCGGGCTGGTCGGCGGCCACTGCATTGGCGTCGACCCTTACTATCTGACCCACCGCGCGGAGAAAGCTGGTTTCGATCCAAAGATCATTCTCGCCGGCCGGCGCGTCAACGATGCGGTTGGAAAGAAAGTCGCGCGCGAATGCCTACGCCTTATCAAAGACGGCGGCCGGTGCCCCGAGCGCGTGACTGTTCTCGGCCTCACCTTCAAGGAAGACGTGCCGGATATCCGCAATTCAAAAGTCGTCGATATCGTGCGCGAATTGTCGGCGTCCGGCGTCGCCGTGCAAGTGCGCGATCCGATGGCTGACCCCGCTCATGCGCGCCGCGAATACGGCATCGAGCTGGCAGCGCTCGAGGCATTGCAGCCCGCTGATGCGGTGGTGTTGGCGGTCGCGCATGATGCCTATAAGGCCGGCTGGCCGCTGATCGTGCTACTGCTGCGCGACGGCAAGGGCGTCGTCGTCGACGTCAAGGCGCGCCTCGACCGCAACCGTATTCCGGCTGGCATCGCGCTGTGGCGGCTGTGACATGACGACCGTCGGCGAGCTTGCGCTTGTGTTCGTAGCCTCCGCACTGGTCAGCATGGTCTTGATCTGGCTGTTGCAGCCGCTGCTCAAGCGCCATGCACTCGCACATCCCAACGTGCGTTCGTCGCACAAAACACCGACACCGCAGGGCGGCGGAATTGCGGTGATCGCGGCAACGGTCGGCGTCGTCGTCGCATGTGTACTGTTTGGCGTCCCCAGCCTCGGCGGACAGGCCCTTTGGCTCGTGTTGGCAGCCACGGTTTTGATCACCCTTGTGGGTGCAATCGATGACATTAGTCCGATCGCAGTGATGCCGCGGCTGATTCTGCAAGTGGCCGGGGTTGCGATTGTCTTAGCCGCGCTGCCAGTCGATCTGCGCGTCGTGCCGTTGCTTCCCTATTGGCTTGAACGCGCGCTCCTGGGTCTCGCCATCCTCTGGTTCGTCAATCTTGTTAATTTCATGGACGGCATCGACTGGATGACAGTCGCCGAGGTAACGCCGCTCACCTCCGGCCTCGTCCTTTTTGGCCTCATGGCCGCGCTTCCGCGCGACGCCACGATCGTGGCGCTCGCGCTATGCGGTGCGATAATCGGCTTTGCGCCCTTCAATCGACCAGTCGCGCGTCTGTTTCTCGGCGACGTGGGCAGCCTGCCGATCGGCCTGTTGCTCGGCTGGCTGCTTGTTGTGCTTGCCGGAACCGGGCATTTCGCGGCAGCGCTGCTGCTGCCGCTCTATTATCTCGCCGACGCGACAATCACGCTGCTGCGCCGGCTGGCGAACGGCGAGCCTGTCTTGCAGGCGCATCGAAGTCATTTCTATCAGCGAGCGATGGACGGCGGTTTCAGCATCTATCAGGTCGTTGGCCGCGTTTTCCTACTGAATATCGCGTTGATCGGGCTCGCCATTACGACCTTGCTGACAACGTCATACCTTCTGCACGCTGCCGCGCTGATCGCAGGCTGCGTTCTGGTTGCCTTTCTGCTTTACCGTTTTGTGGCCCCCACGGTCTGATCGGCGATGGCGATCACCTGCCCCGGCGACAGAACGCGCTACCGTGCATGCCGTGTCAGTTTGAAGACTGCGAGCGGCGCCTCGACAGCTACAGCCAATGCCTCAAAACCAGCCATTTATTTGGGGCTTATCCGAAGTTTCTTGCATACCTGCAAGCCATTGCTGAATTTTTCATCTAACGCTAAGCGTAGTTAAATCAACGACAGTTTCGGATCGAACGGATGTGCGGTATCGCGGGCTTTATTGCAGGCCGTTCGCAAGGTGGCCTGCCGGGATGCGGGCATATCGCAGCAGAACTACGCGATGAACTGCTGAACGGTGAAATCTTCTACAGCCTGAAGGAAGCACAAGTCGTCATCGAGCAATGGCGAAGGCACTACAACACGATCAGGCCCCACTCGGCCCTCAACTACAGGCCACCAGCGCCACAGACATTCGCGCCCTTGGCTCACCATCTAGATGAGATCATACCGATGCAGTAATCTCTATCCCGCTGGTTCAAAAAATCCGTCAGGTCAAGTCACCTGTGATCCGGAATTTTTCGGGTAGCGCTGGCTGCTATGATAATTCAATCGCGGAGTACCTGATCCACCGCGGCGATGACTTGCCTCGCCGATAGCTCATCGAGGCATTGGCTGTAACTGTCGAGCCGCCGCTCGCAGCCTTCAAGCTGGCAAGGCGTGCACGGCAACGCGTTCTGCACTAGCCAGACATTGCCGCGGCGTTGAATCGTGCTGGTTGCCGTCCATATCTGGACCATGCCGCCGACCGGCCATGGACCCCACAGCCGCGGATCGGTCGGCCCATAGAGAGCGACAGTCGGGCAGCCTGAAGCGGCGGCGAGATGGGTGACCGACGTATCAGGGCCGATATAGACGCGCGCCTGCGACAGCAGTCCGGCGAGTTGCGGCCAAGTGAGTTCGCCGTCGCGACGCGTGACGGGAGCGCCGTTCCACACGTCATCGAGATAATGCCGTTCGGCCTCGGCCGGCCCGCCGGTCGCGATCACGTTGAGCCCGCGCGCAGTGAGTGCGCCGGCAAGCTCGCGCCAGCCGCTCATCGTCCATTGCTTGTAGCGAAACATCGGCGCCGCATGGATCACCGCATAGGGACCGGCCGGCCGCTCGCCCGTCTCGGCAACGCGCGGCCAGACCAGCTCCGGCACGCGCGCAATGCCGAGCACGTCGGCGAGCCGCAACATTTCCTCGACGCGGTGCAGCCCGGGCGTGACGGCAATGCAGCGGGTCAGCAGCGCTTCCTTTACGCGGCCGTTCACGTTTGCCGCCACCGGCGCCACGCGCGCGTGCCCGGCGGCGATGGCGAAACCGGTCGGGCGGTCGCCGCTTTGGGTCGAAACCGCAAGATCGTAGCCGCGGAACAGCCGCGCTCCCAAAATGAGCGTCTGAGCCGCCGAGGGCTGCGGGGGAATGGTCACGATGTCATCGAGATCAGGATTGCCCGCGAGAATGCCCGCGGTGTCGGCGAAAACCAGCACATCGATGGTACCCTCCGGCCACGCGCGCCGCAGACTGCGGATCAGCGGCGTGGTGAGCAGCACATCGCCGATGCGGCGCAGGGTGACCACCAAGACGCGCGGGCGCTCCGGCAGCTTGATGCGCTCGACGGAGGTCATGGTGCGGCGCCGGGCGATTTCTCCGCCGCGCGTTTTTTCAGCGTCATGCCGCCGGCGATGCCGACCCCCAGCACATAGACCCAGCCTTGATCGAAATCGAACAGGTGCGAGTTGAATAGCGAGCCGACAATATTCTGCACGACCATGACGAGACCGACCCATTCCACAAGTCCGCTGCCGCGGAATAACAGGAGGTGTGCGATCCACATCGCCCACAGCACGGCGACGCCCACAAGGCCGATTTGGATCGCGACTGCCAATGTCTGGTTGTGCGGGTTGTTGGATAGCCATTCGGCTGGTCCGGTCTTCTCCCGAACCGCACGCTCGAATAAACCGCCGATCGTACCCGTACCGTGTCCGATGATCGGCGCTTGCCGGATGAATGCAAGCGAAGTCAGGTAAAATGACACGCGCTGACCCGATGACGTCAGGGCTTTATTAGCTTCGTATTCCTCATAGCCGATCCAGAGCTCGGTCGTGCGGTCCCGCAAATAGGGCGACGAGAACCAGCCGATAACGCCGACCCCGATTGCGCAGGCAAACAAAACGGCCATTCCCTCCGTGCTCAATTTCTTAGCCGCGAATAAGACCAGCAGCACCGGAATGATCACAAGCGCGGTGCGTCCGGTAGCGATGAAAAACATATTGGCCAACATACCCAGCATCACTGCAGCCAGGCCGGCGACCCACCACCACCGCCGACGCTCAATGCATTCGACTGCCACAAACAGCAGCCCAAAGATGCATGTGACGAACTCGCCGCTCTGCGTCGCCGCGTTCTTGACCAGCACGGCGTCAAACTTTGTCGGGATATGGACGACGCTGGAGATCGTCAGTAGAACGACGCAGGAGACGACGTAAGCGGTCAATACCCACCAACCGCGCTCCGATCGGCGGAATTGCACTAGCAGCAGCGGAATCACCAGTAGTCTGAAAAACGATGCAACCCCGCCCCATCTCTCGTACCACGTGACATCGGCCCAGGTCATGCCGAGCACGCCGAGTGCAACCAGCAACACCGGCAATCCGCCCGCCGGTGTGAAAAGCTCGCGGCGAAGGTCAGCCCAATCAAGGGTTGGCATGAGCGCGAGCAGCAACAGCACCAACAGAATGCCTGTGGCCGATGTCGACCAAGGCAGAACGACCACCGTGGCGACAGCCAGCCAATCTGCCGCTTCGGCAAGCCGCGCTTGGTCAATCGGGCGCATCATCGACGTCAGCGCCATGGCTTAGCCCACCGTTTCGGTGGTCGGCGCCGTCTGAATCGCCGAGAGCCCGCGCCGCGCGCGGATGCGGTCGCCGGCAAGACTATCCGAAAGTTTGCGTTCATTCTCCGCCAGCCGGCCACGTTCGGCCTCGGCATGCCACAAATGCAGCACCCCGGTGGCGAATGCGCCGTCCTTGCGGCGCACGCCGGCATGCAGCAGGCGCACGATGATGTCGGAATCCTCCTTGCCCCAGCCGCTATAGTCGGCGTCGAACCCGTCGACGCGGTCGAGATCGGCGCGCCAGATCGCGAGATTGCAGGAACGCGCACCACGCCATTCCCGCTGCCGCAGCCGCCGCAACGGGCCGAGCGGCAAGCGCAGCAGCGCCGACAGTCGGTTGACGCCGCCGCGACGACGTTCCGCCAGCCAGTATCCCATTCTCCAAGATTCCGGCATGAGCTTTTCGCGCAGCACTTTTGCCGTCAGTTCGCGCGATAGCAGAATGCGATTGCCGGTGACGAAGCATCCCGGATCGGCTAGGCGGCGATGCGTGGCGACGAAATCCGGCCGCACGATGCAGTCGCCGTCCAGGAAGACGCAGTATACGCCACGCGAGGCCAGGATCGCGCGATTGCGGATTTCCGCCGCACGGAATCCGCGATCCTCATGCCAAACGCGGTCGAGGCGGCGGCCGATCTGCCCCTTCCAGGCACCGATTGCTGCAGCGGTGGCGGCGGTCGAGCCGTCGTCGGCCACGACGACCTCGAAATCCTGCTCGCTCTGGCGCGCGAGCGAGCGCAATACCGCATCGAGCGCGTCTTCGCGGTTATAGGTGGTCACGATGACGGAAAATAATTCACCCAAAGAAGCGCCTCGCTACGAACGCCGATGGCATCCCGCTTAGCTTGTCCGCCGGCGCGCAAATTCCGCATGGCATGTTTTCACAAATCACGGAATTTGACCGATCGCAAGCCTGTCCAGATGATGTGCTGGCTGAGTGCGTTGGCAGCCTCGCTGTGCATAGCCGATTAATCATGTTATTTCTGCCCCGCTCGCTCATCCTGCGGCGCATCGCCATCACACTAGACGTGAGTCCTCAATTGCGTTGTTCCGTCATTATTCCCAGCTACAATCGCTTGAATGTACTGCCCAAAGCGGTAGCAAGCGTGCTGGCGCAGAACGAGACCGATTTTGAACTGATCATCGTCGACGATTCGACCGATGAAACGCGAGCATGGCTCGCGACTCTGACCGACTCCCGTATTAAGATCATATTACCGGAGCGCCGTCGCGGAGTCAGTGCGGCACGCAACATCGGCATCGCCGCGGCCCGCGCGCCGATCATCGCATTCCTTGACTCCGACGACTCCTATTTGCCGCAACGATTGAGCGGTGCGCTCGACGCGCTCGATCGCGAGCCCGATCTCGTTTGCACGCTTTCCTCGGCCATTAAGGAAGTGCGGAATGAACTACGACCGAGCCCGCTGCCGGACGTCAAACTGGGACCGCAAGCATTCGAGTGGACGCTTTACAGCGACATCATCGGCGTCGATGGAAGCAGCATCACGGTCCGCGCCGAAGCGGCCCGCGCGATTGGCGGTTTCTGCGAACAAATGCAGCGCACCGAGGACCGCGAATTCCTCATCCGCTTGGCGCCTCGTGGCGCGGTGCGCCTGTTGCCAGACGTGCAATGGGAAAAAGGATGGACGACCAACAGTTTGTCCAACGAGTGGAAAGGCGCCGGCCGCGATCTCGTCGCTTATGCTAGACAGCGGCCGGAACTCACCGCGCGGTTTCAGAAACTTGGCAGCTACCTCGCAAGCAAGATTCTGGTCGCCGATATGCGTCGCGGAGATCTTATGACGCTCACTACGGATTGGCAGGCCTTTCGCCGCGTCGGCTTGTTGCAGGGCGGGCTTGCCCGCATTTGGCGCAACCACCGCGAGGTGCGGAACTATCGGCGCGCAATGTCGAACCGGGATGCGCTCGTCCGGATTGCCGGTGCGCCGGCCGAATGGGTCTAATCGTCCGGCACCGATTAGCTAACCGGAATGCCGTGACCAATTGGCGCCGGGAATGTTAGCTTGGCATGCGCTCATTGAGCCTGAAGCGGCGACCACACGGCTATGCAGAAGATATCAGCCTACATTTTGAGCTATAACGAGGCCGAGAAAATCGAAGCGGCGGCCTCCAGCGTGCTGTGGGCCGACGAGGTTGTGGTCGTCGATTCTTTCAGTACTGACCGCACGACTGAAATTGTCACTGCACTCGGCGCGCGCGTTGTGCAGGTGCCTTTCAATGGCTTCGGCGATTTGCGCAACCGCGCGCTTTCGGCTTGCCAATACGAATGGATTTTCAGTCTCGATGCGGACGAGCGCTGCACCGAGAAGGTGCGCGACGAAATTCTAAAGCTGCTGGCCGCCGGTCCTCCCCTCGACGTCTATCGCGTGCCGCGACGAAGCTTCATGATGGGCCGGTGGATCCGCGGCTCCGGCTGGTATCCGAATTTCCGCCAGCCGCAGCTCTTTCGCAAAGGCAGCATGCGCTACACGCTCGAGCCCGTGCACGAGGGCTTTGAAATCTTGAGCGGCAAGCCGCTTGGCACGCTCAACAACGAAATCTGGCAATTCCCCTTCCGCAATCTGGATGAGGTTATCAAGAAAATGAACCGCTACTCCACGCTTGGCGCTCCCAAACTTGCGGGCAAGCGTGTGTCGATGGCGGGTGCGCTCGGGCACGCGACGTGGGCGTTCCTCAAGCACTACATTTTCAAGCTGGGCTTCATCGACGGCTGGGCCGGCTTCATTATTGCGATGGGAAATTTTGAGGGAACCTTCTATCGCTACGCCAAGCGTTACGAAGAGGCGCAAAACTGGCAGCCCCCCGAAAGCACGCCAGTCAAGCGAGACGCAACGCCTTAGCGCTTTGGTGCGCGCGAACGCTCGACCATGCTGGTGGTCGAGTGACCTGGCACGATGTCGATCAGGACAATTTCACCGCCCGCGACCTCGACGATCTCGCGACCAACCACCTGCTCGCGCGTATAGTCGCCGCCCTTGACCAGCACCGTCGGTTTCACACGGCCAATTAACTTTTCCGGCGTGTCCTCGTCGAACACCACGACAAGATCGACGGCTTCGAGCGCCGCCAACACCTCGGCGCGCGCCTGCACCGGCTGCACCGGGCGGCCTTCGCCTTTCAGCCGGGTAACCGAGGCATCACCGTTCAGGCCTACTACCAAGCGGTCGCAGGCTGCACGTGCGCCGGCCAGCAGTTTGACGTGGCCGGGATGCAGCAGATCGAAGCAGCCATTGGTGAAGCCGACACGTAATCCTTGCCGTCGCCATTCGGCGAGATGCTCTCCGAGCAACGCCCAGTCGAACACGATTTTTTCCTCCGGTGCGAGCGTCGCCGCCGGCAGGATGCGCGAGCGCAATTCCGCAACGGAAAGCGTCGCGGTGCCGCGCTTGCCCACGACCACCGCCGCCGCGGCATTGGCCGCGCGCATGGCGGACTCGAAATCGGCCCGCATGGCAAGCATCGCCGCCATCACCGCCACCACCGTATCGCCGGCGCCGGAGACGTCGCGCACGCGCACCGGATAGGCCGGCACGTGCATGGCTGAGCCCCCGCCCACCAGCGTCATGCCGGCTTCGCTGCGGGTCACCAAAACCGCTTGCGTTCCCAGCGCGCGGCCGAGCTCGGCCGCGGCCGCCGCGACCTGATCGTCGGTCTGCGCCGATGAGTGGGTCGCATCGGCGAGTTCCTGCCGGTTCGGCGTGATCAAAGTCGCGCCGCGATACACCGTATAATCGCGGCCTTTCGGATCGACCACCACCGGCTTACCGGCTTTATTGGCGGCATCGATAACAGCGCGAATAACGCGCGGGGTCAGCGCGCCCTTGGCGTAATCGGACAGCACCACCGCCCCCACCCGCGGCATCGCCCTGACGACATGGCCAATCAGCGCGTCCTCGCTCGCCGTATCGACGGCCGAGGCCATTTCCCAATCGGCGCGCAGCATGTGAGTGGAGTGGTGTTCCGAAACGAAGCGGACCTTGCGGGTGGTCTGCCGCGCCGCATCGACCACCAAATGGAATTCGATCAGTGGATGGGTGGCCAACGCCTCGCCCAGCGCGCGGCCGGCATCGTCGTCCCCTACGACGCCGACGAAGATGCAACGGGTACCGAGCGCGACCAGGTTGCGCGCCACATTGCCGGCACCGCCGATCATCGTTTCGGTGCGCTTGACGGCGATCACCGGCGTGGATGCTTCCGGCGATATGCGCGTGACCTCGCCATACACAAACTCATCCAGCATCAAATCACCGATGCAGAGTACGGTCTGCTCGGTCAGATCTGCGAGATGCTTGTCGAAATCAAACATGGGGTCAGCGATATCTATCTTCGCGGTCGAGATAGCCGGTGACATATTGGCCGACGGCTGCCTCAAGCGGGGTGAGGCCGGCGTTATAGCCTGCGCGGCGCAGGTTATCGACGCTGCTTTGGGTGAAATACTGGTACTGGCCGCGGATCGCATCCGGCATCTCGATATATTCGATGTTGGCCGGCCGCCCGAGTGCCTTGAACATGGCGCCGATCATGTCGCGGAAACTTTCCGCCTTGCCGGTGCCGACGTTGAAAATGCCGTTGACCGAGGATGTATCGAGCAGCCAGCGCAGCGCCGCGACGGCATCGTCCACATAGATGAAGTCGCGGCGCTGGTCGCCGTCCTCGATGCCCTCGCGATACGACTTGAACAGCCGAACCGGCCTGCCGGCTTTGGCCTCGTCGAACACCTTGGCCAGTACGCTCGCCATGTGGCCTTTGTGATATTCATTCGGGCCGTAAACGTTAAAGAATTTCAAACCGGCCCAGTGTGGCGGCAGATTTTCTTTCTTGATGTAGCGGTCGACCACCGCGAGATCGAACAGGTGTTTGCTCCAGCCATAGAGATTCATTGGCCGCAGTTTGCGCAATCCCTCGAGCGACCAATCGTCGTCGAAGCCTTGGCTGCCGTTGCCATAGGTCGCGGCTGAGGACGCATAGATAAACGGCGTGCGGGTAACTGTGCACCAGTCGAGAAGGCGCAGCGACAGCCGGAAATTGTTTTCCATCACCAAGTCGCCGTCGGTGGCGGTAGTGTCGGATATGGCGCCCATGTGGATGACGGCGTCGAGCTTGCGGCCGGCGAGCCAGGCTATCAATTCAGCCGGCGGCACCAAGTCGGCCACCTGGCGCTTGGCCAAATTTCGCCATTTGGCGTCGTCTTGGCCGAGCAGATCGTTGACGACGATGTCGCTCGCGCCCGCCTCGTTGAGGCTGGCCACCACATTCGATCCGATGAACCCGGCCCCGCCGGTGACTAAAAACATGCCTAATCCTACGTCCCAACAAAGCTTTGCCCCAGTCCGTGGACCGGCGCAACGTTAGGGCGTATTTCCCTGTAAACGGCTCAGGATACGGTAAAAATCGTGGCTGGACAGTTCGGCCTACCGCAGGCTAACGCCTGCCTGCAAGGCTGGTACGCATGCCGAATGGACGGGCGGCCGCCAAATAATGACCTCTGAATCGACCCCTGTTTCCAGCCCGGTCCTGATCGTCCCCTATGTCTGGATCGGGGACTTCGTCCGCTGCCATTCGGTGGTGAAGCTGCTCCTCAGCGACGCGGCCGGGCGGCCGGTCGATATAGTCAGTAGCGCGCTGTGCGCGCCGCTCGCTGATTATATGCCCGGTATCCGGCAGGCGATCGTGATCGACCTGCCGCGCCGGCGGCTCGGTATCGCTTTGCAACGGCAATTGGCCGACAGCTTGCGCAAAGAAAATTACGCACAGGCGCTCGTGATGTCGCGCAAGTGGAAGGCGGCGCTGGCCCCATGGCTCGCCGGCATTCCGCTGCGCACCGGCTTTTCCGGCGAATTCCGCTTCGGACTGCTTAACGACGTACGCTTCGGCGAACGAAAACTCCCCCGCATGATCGATCAGATGGGCGCACTGGCTTTGCCGAACGGCGCGAACCTGCCCACCGAATGGCCACTGCCCGAACTGAAAGTGCCGGCCGACGAGGTCTCGCGTTGGCGCGCGCAGCGTGACCTCGCCGCCGATGGCCGCCCCATCGTCACGCTCTCGCCCGGCGCGGTCGGCGCCGGCAAAGCCTGGCCAGTCAGCCACTACGGTGAACTGGCGCGGGCGCTTGTCCAGGACGGCGCATCGGTCTGGGTCTTGGGCGGACCGGGCGAAACGCCGCTTGTGAAACAAATCGCCGACGCCGCCGGGAATCGCGTGCGCGATCTCACCGGCACTGATCTGCGCAACGCGATCCTGGCGCTCGCCGCTGCCGACGCCGCCGTCACCAACGATTCCGGACTGATGCATGTCTCGGCAGCGATCGGTACGCCCACGATAGCGATCTTCGGCCCGACCAGCCCGTGGCATTGGAAGCCGCTTAATTCGATCGCCGCCATCCTTGAGCCGCCCGCCGACGAGGCCGCGCGCGCACGCGCGCGCAACGAGGGCAACGATGCGGTCAGCCACCGCCGGACCGCCGATGTCGCGGTCGAGACGGTACTCGCTGCGGTGCGCGAGGTGCTCCACAAAGGCCATTAATTCCGGCATAGCCGCGGCATTAACGTTTGGCTCCCCGCAAGCCTGACGCGCGCCTTGTTCCGTGCTATCAAATCCGCGTTTTAATGGGACCGTAACCGCTATATGGCCAGACCCAAGCCCGCCGATATGAACAGCGAACGCGCGCAGGCGGCAATCGATTCGGCGCTCCGCACGCTCGACGCCGAAGGCGGCGGAATCGATGCGCTTGCCGCCGCATTGCGCGACGGACTGGGTTCGACATTCGCCGCCGCGGTCGACCTGATCCGCGCCGCGCAGGGCCGGGTAATCGTCACCGGCATGGGCAAATCCGGTCATGTCGGGCGCAAGATCGCCTCCACCTTCGCCTCCACCGGAACGCCGGCGCTGTTCGTGCATCCGGGCGAAGCGAGCCATGGCGACCTCGGCATGATTGCCGGTAACGACGTGATCATTGCGTTGTCGTGGTCGGGCGAGACGGCGGAGCTGAAAAATCTTACCGACTACTCGCGCCGCTTCCGCATCGGCTTGATCGCGATGACCGCCAATGCCGACTCGACGCTCGCGACGACCGCGGATGTGGTGCTCGCTTTGCCGCAGGCGCGCGAGGCCTGCCCGCATAATCTGGCGCCGACCACCTCCTCGCTGATGCAGCTCGCGCTCGGTGACGCGCTCGCCATCGCGCTCCTGGAAAGCCGCGGCTTCACGGCGGTCGACTTCGGCCTGCTGCACCCGGGCGGCAAGCTCGGTACGCTGCTCAAAGTGGTGCGCGAATTCATGCACAGCGGCGAGTCCGTGCCGCTGGCGCTGCTCGGGACGCGCATGTCCGACGCCATCCTGGTGATGTCCGCCAAGGGCTTCGGTTGCGTCGGCATCACCGACCCGAGCGGAAAGCTGGTCGGCATCATCACCGACGGCGACCTGCGCCGTCATATGCGCAACAATCTGCTCGATGCGCGCGTCGACGACGTGATGACACGCGCGCCAAAGACGGTGCGGCCCGATCAGCTCATCAGCGAGACGCTCGAACTGCTCAATTCAACGAAAGTGACTGCGTTGTTCGCGGTCGAGGCTGGTAAGCCGGTCGGCGTCATTCACATCCACGATCTGTTGCGCGCCGGCGCAGCGTAATGCGCGATCAGCGCGCGATGCGCGCGACTGCATCGGCGACTTCGTCAACTGACGGCGCTGCGCCTTGCGCCCCGAGGACAGCGAGCGGTCCGTAGCCGACCGGGCCGGTCAGGTTGGGCTTGCTGCCGGCAAAGATAGCCACCAGCGGCACGCCGAGCGCGCCGGCCAGATGCATCAGTCCGGTATCAACCCCGACCACGAATTGCGCGCCGGCAATGAGGCGGGCGACCGCGTCGAGCGGCGCCCGTACGGGAACGCGCGCGCGCGGAAGCTGGGCCGCGATACGTTCGCTGCGGCCGCGCTCGGCATCCGTGCCCCACGGTAGCACGAGATCGAGCCCCCCACGGCCGAGCGCTTGACCGAGCGCGATCCAATGGGCCTCCGGCCATTGCTTTTCCGGCCGCGCCGTGGCGTGCAGCAGCACGGCATAGCGCTCACCCTGCGCGGCCAAGCGCGCGCGGTCGAGCCCGAAATCGGGCGCGCCCTGCGGCGCATAGCCAAGCGCCAAGCCGCTGAGGATGCGGTTGCGCTCCACCGCATGCAGGTCGCGGCTGACGCGGTGGCGGATGTCGTAAAGCGGTGCGGCTAACGGCTCGCGGATGCTGGCGGCGTCGTAGCCGTGCCGTCGCCCATGCGCGAGCCGCGCGATCATGGCTGAGCGTAGCAGGCCCTGACTGTCCACGATCTCGTCGTAGCGCGATGCCCGGATGGCGCGTAGGCTGCCGGCGATCTCGCCAAGCGTTGCCAGCGACAGAAGCGATTTTCGCCAGCGCCGCCAGCCCACCGGAACGACCTCAGCCACCGCCGGATGCAGGCGGACCAGCGGGGCAAAGGCCTCCTCCACCAGCCAGGCGAATTTCGCCTGGGGCTGCGCCTTACGTGCCTCGGTTAGCGCCGGCATGTGATGAATCACGTCGCCGAGCGACGACGTCTTGATGAAGAGAATATCGGCCATTGTGCCTCTGCCGGGGGTCATATACCGAGCATTAAGCATGACCGCCATAACCCTGCCGGTCGCTTCACAGACTAAGCGCGCTTTCAGGGACATTCTGTAAAATGCGGCGCAAATTCGAGGGACAAGGTTCATGACGATCCTGGTCACGGGCGGAGCCGGCTATATCGGCAGCCACATGGTTCATGAGCTGGTCGATGCCGGCGAGCCGGTGGTCGTGCTCGACAATCTGTCGACCGGATTCCGCTTCCTGGTCCCCGGCAAGGTCCCTTTCGTCGCTGGCTCGACCGGCGACCGTGATCTAGTCGCGCAGACCATCACCCGTCACGGCGTGACCGCCATCATCCATTTTGCTGCGTCGATCGTGGTGCCAGAATCGGTGCGCGATCCGCTCGGCTATTACAGCAACAACACCATGAATACCTGCGCCCTACTCGACGTCGCGATCAAGGCGGGCGTGCAGCAGTTCATCTTTTCATCGACCGCCGCCGTTTACGGAAATGCTGAGCATGTGCCGGTGCGCGAGGATGCGGCCACGGCGCCGATCTCGCCTTACGGCACTTCGAAGCTGATGTCGGAGATCATGCTGCACGACGCTGGCGCCGCCCATGGGCTGCGTTTCGTCATCTTGCGCTACTTCAACGTTGCCGGCGCCGATCCGAAATTGCGGACCGGGCAATCGACGCCGATGGCGACCCATCTGATCAAGGTCGCCTGCGAAGCCGCGCTCGGCAAGCGGGGAAAGATCGACGTCTTCGGCACCGATTATCCGACGCCGGACGGCACCTGCATCCGCGACTACATCCATGTCAGCGACCTTGCGCGCGCACATTCGGCGGCGCTCGCCTATCTGCGCCGCGGCGGCGCGAGCGCGACATTCAACTGCGGTTACGGGCATGGCGCTTCGGTGCTCGAGGTGATCGAGTCGGTGCGGCGCGCCAGCCGGCGCAATTTTCCGGTCGAGATCGCCGGCCGACGGCCGGGCGATCCGCCCGCACTGGTGGCAGACGTCAACCGCATCCGCTCGACGCTCGATTGGCAGCCGCAGTTCGAGGACCTCGGCACCATCGTCACCCATGCGCTCGCCTGGGAGCGTAGGCTGCCGGGCCGACGCAAATCAGCCCCGGCGTGATCGCTCGGCAAATTCGAGTACGAGATTCCGCTTTTTACCCGTTTTTGGCTTGAAAAATCCGCTGTCAGCAGGCAAGGAAACGCCTGCTCCAGCCAGCATTCGACCTGTGCCATAATCAGAACCCGATAGAGGGTGGATGAACGACCAGACTTTGCCATCGGCCGACGACAAGCGTTACGGCACCTTCGCCTTGATCCGGCGATTGCTGGCCGAACAGGGCATTGTGCATTGGCGCAAGTACGCGTTCGCGTTCACCTTGATGGCGATCTCCGCCAGCTGCACGGCACTCAGCGCTTATTTGATCGGCAATGTCGTCAACCAGGCCTACGTCAATAGGAACCTCACCGGCATCATTATCCTCGGCGGCATCACCGCCGCGCTGTTCACCGGCAAGGGGCTCGCCACTTACGGACACAGCGTATTGCTCTCGCAAATCGGCAACCGCATCGTCGCCAATAATCAGAGAAGCGTATTTGCGAAGCTGCTCAATGAAGGGATCGGGTTTTTCTCCGACCGGCACTCGACCGAATTCATTGCGCGCCTGAGCGCAGGCGCGGCGGCAGCGACCCAAGTCCTCAATCTGCTGATCACCTCGCTCGGCCGCGACCTGCTGTCGCTGATCGGTCTGGTGACTGTCATGGTAGTGCAGGACCCCTTGATGTCGTTCTTTGCCTTCGTGGTGGCACCGCCGGCGTTTTTGATACTTCGGAAACTGATCCGCCGCATCTATGCCATCGCGCGCAGCCAGTTCCACGGCGGCACCCGCATCCTCGAGACGTTGCAGGAAACGCTGCAAGGCATCCGCATCGTCAAGGCCTTCACGCTCGAAGACATCATGCGCGAGCGCTTCGACCGCAACGTCGCGGCGGTCGAGCACGAGGCCAACAAGATGGCGCGCGTTTCCAATCGCTCCAGCCCGCTGATGGAAACGCTCGGTGGCTGCGCAATCGCGATTGCTCTCACCTATGGCGGCTATCGCGTGATCGAGACTGGGGCGACGCCCGGGCAGTTCGTCTCGTTCATCGCCGCCTTCCTGCTGGCCTATGAGCCGGCCAAGCGGCTGGCCCGTCTCAACATTGAGCTCAACAGCGGGCTGGTCGGTGTCCGCATCCTGTTCGAGGTGCTCGATTCGCCGCCGAGCGAGCCGGCCGACGACGACAAGCCGGCGCTACAGATCAAGACGCCGCGGCTGGAATTCGACGACGTTCAGTTCGCCTATCGCAGTAACGAAGCAGTGCTGCGCGGCGTGTCCTTTGTCGCGGAACCGGGAAAACTGACCGCGCTGGTCGGCCCCTCCGGCAGCGGCAAAACGACTATCATCAATTTGATTCTGCGATTCTATGACGTCGAGCGCGGCAGCATCGTCATCGACGGGCAGGACATCTGCCAAGTGGCGCGCCGCTCGTTGCGCCAGCACCTCGCCTATGTCGGGCAGGATGTCTTCCTGTTCCGCGGCACGATCCGCGACAACATCGCATTCGGCAAGCCGGGCGCCAGCGAGGATGAGATCGTGGCCGCCGCCAAGGGCGCCTATGCGCACGATTTCATCACGACCTTCCCGCGCGGCTACGACACGCCGGTCGGCGAGCACGGCCTGCAACTGTCCGGCGGCCAGCGCCAGCGCGTTGCCATCGCGCGCGCCTTGATCAAGAACGCGCCGATCATCCTGCTTGATGAGGCCACCGCCGCACTCGATTCGGAATCCGAACTGCAGGTGCGCGAGGCCATGGAGCATCTCTGCCAAGGCCGTACCACGGTAGCGATCGCGCACCGGCTTCACACGGTTTCGCACGCTGACCGCATCTATGTGATCGAGGATGGCCAGATGATCGAATCCGGCCGGCATGACGACTTGCTGCGCAAAAGCGGCCGTTACGCCTCGTTCTATCGGCTCCAGCTCAAGCAGCAGGAAGCCCACGCCGCGGTCGAAGCGGCGGCGCAATAAGCCCGTGGAACGGGCGCTTTTTCCGCCTTGTTCGAGCCGGCATTATGCGATACCGGATGGGCCCGCCAGCTAAAATATTCTCATAAACATCCTAGAAGGCAAATTCCTCATGAGCGCGGACTACGTCATTTCGCCGCCGCCGCAGCCGACCATCGCGGTCGCGGGCACCAGCAAAGTCTTTCCGGTTCGCCGCATCTGGTGCGTCGGGCGCAACTATATCGAACACATCCGCGAGATGGGGCAGGACGAGCGGCTTCCGCCGTTCTATTTCGCTAAGCCCGCCGACGCCATCGTGCCGGACGGCGGCACCGTGCCCTATCCGTCGCTGACCAAGGACATGCACCACGAGGTCGAGTTGGTGGTCGCGCTCAAGAGCGGCGGCCGCAACATCCCGGTCGCCAAGGCCAACGACTGCATTTACGGCTATGCGGTCGGTATTGACCTCACCCGGCGCGACCTGCAGATCGCCTCGCGCGACCTGAAGCGGCCGTGGGAAATCGGCAAGGCCTTCGACCATTCGGCGCCCTGTGGCGCGATCAAGCCGGCGAGCGAGACCGGGCATCCGACGAAGGGCAAGATCACGCTCAAGTGCAATGGCACGCTGCGCCAGGACGGCGACCTCAATCAGTTGATCTGGAACGTGCCGGAAATCATCTCCAATCTGTCCGAGATGGTCGAACTCGTAGCTGGCGACATCATCATGACCGGCACGCCTTCGGGCGTCGCGGCGACTGGGGCCGGTGATAAACTGGAATGCGCTGTCGAGGGCGTCGGCTCGCTCACCGTCACCATCGGCCAGCCGCTGAAGTAGCGCTACATGCCCAGATAAGCCTGCCGCACGCGGTCGTCGGTCAGCAGCGCCGCGCCTGAGCCCGACAGGGTGATGCGGCCGTTCTCCAGCACGTAGGCGCGGTTCGCGAGCTTGAGCGAGACCCCGACGTTCTGTTCCACCAGCACGCAGGTGAGGCCTTCGCGATTGAGGTCGCGCACGCAACGCAGCACGTTTTGCACGACGGTGGGCGCGAGGCCGAGCGAGGGCTCGTCGAACATCACCAGATCCGGCGCGCCCATCAGGCAGCGCCCGATGGCGAGCATCTGCTGCTCGCCGCCCGACAATGTGCCGGCAAGTTGATGGCGGCGCTCGGCGAGCGTCGGAAACAGCGTGTAGACGTGATCAAGATTACGCTCGCGCGTGCTTTGCGCGCGCGGCAGCATGGCGCCCATAGCGAGATTTTCGGCGATCGACAGCGAGGGGAAAACCTGGCGGCCTTCGGCGACCTGGCCGATGCCGAGATCGCAGACTTTATGGCTCGGCCAGCCGGCGATATCGGTGCCGCGATAAAGAATGCGTCCGCGCGCCGGCCGATGCATGCCGGCGATGGTGCGGATTAGCGAGGTCTTGCCGGCGCCGTTGGCGCCGACAATGGCGACGATCGCGCCGTGCTCGATCTCAATGCAAACGCCGTCGAGCGCCTGCACGTCGCCGTAATACACATCGAGATTTTCGACCTTCAGCATCATGTGATCGCCTCCACGCCCAGATAGGAGTCGATCACCGCGGGCTCGCGCACGACCTGTTCCGGCAATCCTTCGGCGATGGCCGCACCGTGGTGCAGCACGAGAATACGCGAGGCGAGCGCCATCACCGCGCGCATGACGTGCTCGATCAGCAGAATAGTGAGCCCGGTTTCGCGATTGAGTTCGCGCAGGATCGCGACGATCCGGTCCGTCTCGGTCGGCCGCAGTCCCGCCATCACTTCATCGAGCAGAAGCAGCTTCGGATCGGTCGCCAGCGAACGCGCCACTTCCAGCCGCTTGCGGTCGGGCAAGGTCAAGGACGACGCGCGTTGGTCGCGTTTGTCGTAAAGGTCCAAGCGGCGCAGCACCTCCTGCGCCTGCACGCGCGCGTCGTCCACGTGGTGGCGATGCAGCAGCGCGCCGACAATGACATTGTCCTCGACGCTGAGCGCCGGAAACGGCCGCACGATCTGAAACGTGCGGCCGATGCCGCGCCGACAGATGCGGTCGGGCGGCAGGCCGTCGATGCGCTCACCGGCGAAGGTGATCGTTCCGGCGTCGGGCGCAAACACGCCGGCGATCATATTGAACAGCGTGGTCTTGCCGGCGCCGTTCGGCCCGATGACCGCGAAAATGTCGCCCTCGGGCACATCGAAGCTCGTCCGGTCGACCGCGACCAGGCCGCGGAACCGCTTACTCACGTCGCTGACCGACAGGAGCGCGCTCATTTCTCGCGGCTCCCCAGGCCTATCCGCTTGCAAACCCATGGCCATACGCCGTCCGGCAGCAACGTGATCACCAGCAGCAGACAGATGCCGTAAAACACCTGCTTGGCGCCCGGCAAATCGATCCCGAGCGCGTTAAGCGCGGCGGTGAGCGTTTCCGCCACCCCCGTCAGCACGACGGCACCGATGATAGGTCCGAACAATGTGCCGATGCCGCCAACAATCGGTCCGAGGATGATCTCGATCGACCGCGAGATGTGAAAAACCTGCTCGGGAAAAAGGTTGTTGTAATAGAACGCATAGATCACACCGGCAAAAGACGTCATCGCGGCGGAGATCACCACGGCGATCATCTTGTAGTGAAAGACGTCGATACCGACCGAGCGCGCGGCGTCCTCGTCCTCGCGGATCGCCAGCCAGAAATAGCCGACGCGGCTTTGCAGCAAGGCGCGGCAGAAAACGAAGGCGAGCACGGTCGCGGCCAGCAAGATGTAGTAGAACATCACCGGATGGCCGCGCAGGTGCCAGAGATCGTTGTGGGTAAATTGCGCGACCGGCAGGAAAAGGCCTGACGATCCGCTGGTCCACGCCAGATGGTCGAAGCCGACACGCGCGAATTCGGCGACCGCAATGGTCAGGATGGCGAAATAGACGCCGGCGACGCGAAAGCGGAACGCCAGAAAGCCGATGAAGGCGCCGGCCAAGGCCGCCACTGGCACGGCCACCAGGAGGCCCAACCAAGGGCCGATGCCGAAATGGACGTAGAGCGAGGCCGCGGTATAGGCGCCTAAGCCCACATAAAGCGCGTGGCCGAGCGAAAGCTGCCCGGCAAATCCCATCATGATGTTCCAGGCCTGGCCGATATAGGCGAAGTACAAGATCAGGATCAGCACGGTGAGCAGGTAATCGCCGGCCACCAGCGGCGCAGCGATGAGCGCCGCCAGCAGCACGCCCAGCAAAGCCAAGGCCCGGCGCGGAACCCCCTCGATCAGGCGTGCGATCATGCCGCCCTCGTCATGATGTTTTCTTGCCCATGATGCCCTGCGGGCGGAACAGCAGCACCAAAACGAGGATGCCGAACGCAAACATGCTTTTGGCCGACGGTGTGAACAGCAATCCGGCCATCGCCTCGGTGAGGCCGATCAAGACGCCGCCGATGAGCGCGCCCGGCATCGAGCCAAGGCCACCGGTGATGACGATGACGAAGGCGAGCAGCGTATAGGCCGGCCCGACCGCGGGCGTGACGTCGAATATCAGAAGCAGCATGCAGCCGGCGGCGCCGACGCAGGCCGCGCCCAAGCCGAAGGTCAGCGCATAGAGGTGCTTGACGTCGAGCCCGACCACCAGCGCGCCGGTGTAGTTGTCGGCGCAGGCGCGGATCGCGGTGCCGGGCCGCGTGTATTGGAAGAAGCCGAACAGCGCGGTCGCGACCACGATGGCCGCGAGGCCGGCATAAAGCTTGGTCGCGTCGACGATCAGCGGGCCGATTTGGAAACTGTCATATCCGTAGGAGGTCTGGACGTTTTGCGCGTCCGGGCCGAACGCGATCAGCAGCAGATTGACGATAATGATCGCCACCGCGACCAGCAGCAGAAACTGGCTATATTCGGGCCGGGTGATGAAGGGGTTGATCAGGCGCACTTGCAGCACATAGCCGAAGGCAAACATCACCGCGGCGATCGGCACCAGCATCACCAGCGGGTCGAGGTGGAAGGCGCTAAACAGCGTCACCGCGATATACATGGCGATGGTCATCATCTCGCCATGGGCGAAATTGACCACGCGCACCACGCCGAAAATCACCGACAGGCCCAGCGCCATCAGCCCATAGACGAGGCCGGTCAAGACCCCGCCGACGGCCACATTGAGATAGAGTTCTGCCGGCACGGGGCGATCCTAACAAAGCAATGCTCCGGCCGGTATTACGGCCGGAGCAATAGCGAACGGTACACGCTTTAGCCGCGCTTGTCGTAGGGCTTCAGCGGCCATTCCGGCTTGCCATTGGCCGCTTCGTTCGGCGCGACGGTAATCAGCTTGCCGCCGTGGTTCTGGATGCCGCCGCCCAGGATCTTGTCGTTCTGGCCTTTGGCGTCGAACTGGATACCGGGACCGATGCTGACATTGTCCTTGATGTTGGTCGTGCGCACGGCGTCGGCGAGCGCCTTCGGATCGGCGGAGCCGGCGCGCTTGTAGGCGTCGGCGGCAATCAGCAGCGCCTCGAAGGTATAGACGTGGTTGGTGTTGAGGTTGACTCCCGCATGCGCCTTGGCGAGCGCAGCATCGAGTTGCTTCGACATCTTCTTGTTCGGATCGTACCAGGGCGCGAAGCTCAGCGGTCCGTCGGACAGCTTGCTGAGGGTCTTGAGATATTGGTCCTCGTACCAGCCCGGTCCCATGCTCATGATCGCCATCGGCGTCCAGCGCTGCTTGACCATTTCGCGCGTGAGCAGGATGGCGTCGTTGAGCCGGCTGACCATGAGCAGCGAGTCAGCACCCGTCGCCTTGGCTTTCGAGATTTCGACCGATAGGTCGCGCGCCGCCGGATCGTAAGCGATCGTCTCGACGATTTTGTACGGCATGTCGAACTTGGGCATCACCGCGCCGATACCGCCCTTCATCGCGGTGCCGAAGGTGTCGTTGACGTGCATGAACACCGCCGTCTTCGGCGCCGCGCCGACCGCGGCAAAGATTTCTTTCTGATCGACGAAAGCGTCGCGCAGAATCATGCCAGCGGTCGGGAAGTTGCGGAACACGAACTTGTAGCCCTGCTCGGTGATCGGCGGGGCGGCGGCTATGTTGATGACGTAGGGAATGCCCTTCTGCTCGGCGACTTGCGCGATGGCCGAGCTCTGCCCGGAATCGAAGGCGCCGACCAGAAGCTGCGCGCCCTCGCCGATCAGTTTTTCGGCGCGCGCGCGCGCGACGTCGACGTTGGTCTCGGTGTCGGCGTTCATGATCTGCAGCGACGGCAGGCCGAGGTCCTTCAGAATCCCGGCCGTGATATCGACGCCGCGCTGGCAGTCCTGGCCGATGCCGGCCTGATAGCCGGAGCGCGGCAGCAGCACGCCGACTTTAAGGGCAGCGCCCTGCGCGCGCACGATGTTGAAGGGCGCGGTTCCCGCCAGAAATCCTGCGGCGCCCAAGCCCAGCGCTAAACGTGCGGCGGCTCACGCGCGCCATCTTCGATTGCGATTTGCGTTTCATTGGAATTCCTCCTGGCCCAGCACACGGCCGTTGATTCGATGATGCCGGACTTTTAGCAACTTTAACAAGCTCGAAAAGCGGCGCAGTCGGCTACCGCCCCTTAAGCCGCGAACAATCGCTCGACCGCCGCCGCGATGCGGAACAGGCGATGGTCGTGGCCGTTGCGTGCAACCAGCATCAATCCAGTCGGCAAGCCGCCCTCGCGCGGCAGCGGCAGCGGCAGGAATCGCGCAACAATCGAAGAAATTCCAGATCGACGTGTTGCGCAGCAGCATGGCGTTCTTGCGCGCGAACACATCCGGCGGCGCCATTTCCTCGATGGTCGGCGCGACCATCGGCGTGGTCGGCAAGGCCAGCACGTCGATATCGGCCAGCCGCGCATCCATCTCGGCGATCAATGCGGCGCGCTCGTTCACCATCTCGATGTAGTCGGCCGCGCTGATATTGCGCGCCCGCTCCAGCCGCGCACGCACGTTTTGATCGATGTCGGCGCCGCGCCGGTTGAGCCGGTCGCGATGCAAGGTGAAGGCTTCCGCCGGCTGCACGCCGCCGCGGCTGTTGACGCGGATCATGCCGTCGAGCAGCGCCAGCTTTTCGTTCGATCAGCCGGCAGCCGGCCTGCTCCAGAGCGTCGATGGCCTGCGGAAATCGTTTGGCTACCGTCTCGTCAAGATTTTCCAGCGGCATGCCTTGCGCAATGCCGACGCGCAAGTTCGCGAGCGGCGCTGGATCGAGCGGCTCGAAGCCGTCGCCGGCCATGACCGCGTCGGCTTTCGCACAGTCGACGACGGAGCGCGCAATCGGCCCGATCGAGTCGATGCTTTGCGACAGCGGAAAGGCGCCGGCGATGGAAATGCGCTGCCGGCTCGGCTTGAAGCCGACGAGGCCGCAGAGCGCGCCGGGAATGCGCAAGGAGCCGCCGGTGTCGCTGCCAATGGCGATCTCGCACATGCCGTCCGCTACCGCCACCGCGCCGCCCGCCGGTGGAGCCGCCGGGAATGCGCTTGCGATCGGCCGGATTGCCCGGCGTGCCGTAATGCGGATTGATGCCGACGCCGGAGAAGGCGAATTCGGTCATGTTGGTCTTGGCGACGATGACCGCGCCGCCGGCGCGCAAGGCGTGCACCACCGGCGCGTCGGCTTGCGCCGGTTTGCCTTCCTCGGCCAGCACCTTGGAGCCGGCGCGCGTGACTTCGCCAGCGACGTCGAACAGATCCTTGATGGTGACGATGGCGCCGTCGAGGGGCCCAAGCGAAATGCCAGCGCGGGCGCGCGCATCGGCG
>CAVZVP010000014.1:0-13767 GCA_963778745.1 uncultured Alphaproteobacteria bacterium
GCTGCAGTCGAAGGCCATCGCCATCGACAACGACCTGCGCGGGACTTTGCGTAACTTCGGCCTCAAGGTCGGCATGGTCGGGACGTTGAAGTTCGAGGCGCACATCAAGGAACTGGTCGAGAATCTGCCCGACCTAGCCGCGCTGGTCGAACCGCTGCTCGTTGTCCGGCGGGTACTTCGCGAACAGCTCGGTATCCTGCACCGCCGCTTGCTGGCCATCGTGCGGGACGATGAGGTGTGCCGGCGCCTGATGACGGTCCCCGGCGTCGGCCCGGTGGTGGCGCTAACCTATCGCGCCACGGTCGACGTACCGGCTCGCTTTCGTAACTCCAAAACGGTCGGGGCGGTGTTCGGACTGACACCCGCCCAGCATCAATCGGGCGAAAGCGAACGACCTGGAGCGATATCACGCTGCGGAGATGAGATGATGCGGGTGATGCTCTACGAAGCAGCCCAGAGCATGCTGACCCGAACCGACAAATGGTCCTGGCTCAAGGCCTGGGCGATGAAGATCGCCAGGCACCGCGGGATGAAGAAGGCGATCGTGGCGCTGGCGCGCCGGTTGGCCGTGATCATGCACCGCATATGGGTTGACGGCACCGAGTTCCGGTGGACCCGGGAGCGTCGCAGCAGCATGAAAGCCTACAGGATCAAAACGATAGGAGAAAACTCGAGCTCCACCAAGCGGTGGAATGATGTCCCTCGCGGGACGATGGATGAGGTGAGTTCGCATGTCCGCTTGGACCTGCCGTTCAGTCTGACGGCAAGGCCGCCCAAAAGATTGTTCCACCTCGTCCTCGAATCCCATGATGGAAGGGCCTTGGTGCCGATTCCGAAGAGAAGCGCGAGCCCGCGAGCGACATCGACACTGTAGTGGTGGATAGTCTGAAAGTGCTTGACCCCGAACGGCCGATTAGAGAAGCGGACATAGAAGGCTTGCAGGAACATTTTCAGACGAATGCAGGAGTGCGAGGCAAGACAATCCTGATCTCAGTGAACTCACCCGGCTGCGTATCGACCTCGATGGTGCCCGCGTGCTGTTTCACGATGACATCGTGACTGATCGAGAGACCAAGGCCCGTGCCTTCTCCCGTCGGCTTGGTTGTGAAGAAGGGGTTGAACATCTTTTCTTTTACGTCAGGCGTCATACCGGTCCCGTTGTCCCGGATACTGATTTCCACACGATTACCAAGGTTTTTGGTCGAGGCAGTAATGGTCGGCTCGTAGTCGGCACCGTCTGTTTCCGCTCTGCGTTTGGTGGCTGCATGGAAGCCGTTTGAAATCACATTCAAGAGAGCTCGCCTAATATCCTGCGGGAAGACATCGATCTCCCCAGCAGAGAGGTCAAAGGATTGTTTTAGGGCGATCTCAAAGCCTTGCTTCTCGGCTCGCGCCCCGTGCCAGACAAGATTGAGGCTTTCCTCAACGAGAGCATTGACATCGACCGGCCGATGCTCACCCGAGCCTTCGCGCGAATGCTGCAGCATATTCTTGACGATGGCATCTGCCCGCTTGCCATGCTGCACAACCTTGTCGAGATTTCTCTGCAGCGTGTCGGCGATCTCACCGATCTCCGCGCTCAGCTTGTTGTCGAGTTTAGCTTTAGCAAGTGACTGCCGCAGCTCGTCAATAAGCTCGACAGAGACTGTCGAAAAATTATTCACGAAATTGAGCGGGTTCTTGATCTCGTGCGCGATGCCGGCCGTTAGCTGGCCGAGCGAGGCAAGTTTCTGTGTTTGCACTAGGCGGTCCTGTGTAGTGCGCAGGTCCTCCAGCGATTTCGCCAGTTCGCGTGTGCGGGCCTCTACACTCTGGAGTAACCGCACATTCTCGATAGCGATCACCGCCTGGTCGGCGAAGGTTGTGGCCAGTTCGATCTGTTTGTAAGTGAACGGCCGCACTTCTGAGCGCGTCAAATTCAGGACGCCGATAGCGGCGCCTTCGCGCATGAGTGGGACGCCAAGAGTGGTTCGATATCCGCCCGTTTTCTGACCTTCAATGAAGCTATATTCCGGATCGTCCAGAACATCGGGGATGTGAATGGTTTTGCCTTCGAGTACAGCGCGCCCGGTGACGGTACCTCGCCCAGGCGAAATCGGGTTCCGCTGAAGAAACTCCTGGAAATCTCTGGGATAACCGAAAGTTGCGACATGGTCGAAGATTGCGCCCGTCTGTCGCGGGATCGATGCCATGTCCGCGTCGCAAAGCCGGGCAGCGGACTCCACCAGAGTATTGAGCACGGTCCTGAGATCGAACGTCGAGCGGCTGATGACCTTGAGGACGTCGGCGGTGGCCGTTTGCTGCTGGAGAGATTCATGTAGTTCGGTCAGCAGTCGCGTGTTCTCGATGGCAATGACGGCCTGTGCGGCGAAATTAGTCACCAGCTCAATCTGTTTCTCCGTGAAGGGCTGAACACGGATGCGCCGAATTACAATAACACCTATGATCTCGCTTTCCCTCAGCATCGGGACCGCGAGAATGGTCCGATGCATTTCCTCTTCTCCACTGTGATCTTCAGCCCACCGATACTCAGGATCCGCTTGGATATCGTGAATGTGTACGGTGCCACGCTCGAGAACGGCTCGTCCTGTCGCCGACCCTCGATCCTGACGGATCGGGTTCTGTTTCGCGATTTCGATAAATTCCTTCGAGTGGCCAAAGCTGGCTACCACCCGATAGACATCCCCGTCCTGCCTAAAGATGAAGCCCCTATCAGCGCCCGAGAGGCGCACCGCCTTCTCTACCAAGGTGTCCAACACCGGCTGGAGGTCGAACATCGAGCGACTAAGGACCTTGAGAACCTCGGAGGTCGCGGTTTGCTGCTCTAGTGCCTCGTCCCGCTCACGCGTAAGGAGTGCAATCCTTTCTGTTAGATCGACGGTGGGAGGTTTGCGACGACGAACGCCCTTCGCCGCAATGCGGCCCAACGACTTGGAGCGTTGCTTTTTTACTGCTTTGCCGCGCCGTCTCATTGCCTCCCCCGAGGCTCAACAGTGGGTATCGTAGCGGCTCAAACCAGCACTGGAAAAGGGATTACCAATGTCCGCTTTGGGTCATTAGCGACCGAGCTATTCAGCACCAGTCCCGGCCAATGTCCGCTATGCCCCCAATAGCGACCATCGCCCCTGCGGGAATTCTGGTCAGATCAGGCCGCGCCACTGTGGCAAGCCGCACAGGCGCAAGCGAGTTCAGCCCTGAATTTCAAGCTGCCGCGCCATTCCAACAATCGATCTTCGCCCCAACTTTGCCCTAAGCACTACCAACCCTCAGAAGCAAACAGCCGGTCCCACATATCCAATACGGATTGCGCTAAGACGGCAATCTCGATGTCCGGACCTTGCAGCTTAACTTTACCCACTTGAAACGCATTAGATTGGAATGCGCCAGACTGAAATGCAGACGCCGATACGTACGTGTTCGCAGCATTTGAACGGCATCCCCGGTGGGTTTACCCTGCCCGGAGGAATGGGTTTAAGAAAAACGTGTTTAGACGAGTTTGCTATTCCTCGAATAAGTTGAAAATCGGCATGCGCTTGCCCGAGTGAGTTGGCGAACTCCTCAATGCATGAAACAGATCGAGTTACGCCGGGATCGTCAACAAACGTGTACTTGGCATCAATCGCTTGTTTGTGCGCGGCATATACCCAATCGGCAAGGTGAAACAGTGATCCCGCGCAATGCCAAGCTTTCCGAATGTCGCTTCTGTCAGCCATGAACTCCTTAAAGTCCAACTCGACGATTGATCGTCTAAACTCTTTGTAGTCAGCTACTCTAGTCATGTGCCCTGCGACCTCGTTTTTATTTATTAAAGTAGGGTCTTCCAATCCACGATGACTTAACTCACCCCTCGATGTCGGATAGTAAGCCCAAGCCAACGTCCTCGAAAGCCACATTGCGGCGGCTGGCTAATCGGCTGCATATTGCCGGTATCTGCGAGACAAAATGACCAGCCACCCCAAACGCCTGCCTGACCACCGCAAACGCCGGATCGAAATCCCTAAAAATTATCGCACCACAGGTTGGTTGTTAGTGCTTGTAATCGCCACCTTCTGCGTTGTGATGGTGCTGAAGTGGTATTTGAAATGAAAAGCTCGCGGCCACGCATTGCCCCCGCCGCTAAGGGGCCAGTGCGTTAACCCCGCCTTAAAGCGGCGCATCGCAAGTTCATCATGGAAACAACCGGTTCGGAGAACTTGCGATGCTGCCCGAACGCCACGTACCTCTTGAGGAAGAACCCTGTCCTGTCTCCGATGAAATGCTCGGCGAGATGTATCGCACTAGTGCCCATGGGCTGCATGAACTCATTGAGACGATTCCGCCGACAGCAAGAGCCTTGCTCGCAGTGTATTGCTACCGCCGCGCCCACCTCGCATCAATCGGAATGGCGATAGCGGCAACCTGTGAGAAAGACGATCTCAGCGCACTTGGTGGCAATGCTGGTGCCGTTTTATTCGAACGATCACGGGAAACCCTAAAGTCATCATCGGTTGATACGCACGCGTCCGGCCGAAGAAAAGTTACTTTAGCCACAGGGCCACTTCGTCAGGTAATCCCAATCGAAGACGAAGCGAATTCTCCTTCGCCGCTGAAGAAATTGATCCAAGCTTTATCGCGCCGCCGCTAAGGCTTCCTGACACCACTCAGCACAAGCGAACGCATAGGCGGCCATCACAAGCCCAGCAAAAAGCTCAATCTTATACCGCCTCGCAAAGTACCGGCCGCCGAGAGGGCATTACGCTGCATAGGTCATGAGTCTATTGCATCCGTAACAACTCGTGGCCCTGCTAAGGCGACCGGCAAGAAATATGTTGGCATCCGACGTTGCGGCTGTCGCCGGTCGTCTTTGCATAGCAGCCGCCACTGGCTCGCCAGCGAGCGCATAGGCGACCACACCAAGCGCTTAGGCTGCATTCCTTGCGCCGGCTAAATATTGCCACCGGAATTGCCACCGGACTGATCGGTAACGGCCGAGATTAGTCGGGATCAATCGGGAGTACTGCTCAACCCGATATCAAAATAAGCCAATAAAATAAGATGGAAAGGGAAATTCAGGGACCGCGAGTGAATCTCAACCCCGGTTATCAGACCCGCTTCGCGGACGCCAGAGGCTCCGGCCTCAAGCCGATCCTTCTTGAGTTGCAAGGAGTTGGCCCGCTCCCTATAAGGGCGCCACCAGCCCTTCATTCAGCCGCCACCGGGAAGAACGCAGTTTATGCTCCGCGGTATCCACAAAGCCTCGTCGACCTGGCTCGGTAGGGGCGTCATGGCCGTCATCATGGGTGGACTGGTCGTCAGCTTCGCGATCTGGGGCATCGGCGATATTTTCCGCGGCTTCGGGCTCAATTCCGCGATCAAGATCGGCAAGACTGAGATCTCGATCGAGCAATTCCGCCAATATTACACTGATCGGCTGCAGCAAATCAGCCGCCAGGCCGGGCGGCCGATCACGCCCGACCAGGCGCGCACGCTCGGCATCGACCGGCAGGTGCTCGGCCAGTTGGTGGCCGAGACCACGCTCGACGAGCAGGCAAAGGAGTTGCGGCTTGGCATCAGCAACGCCGAGATCGCCAGCCGCATCACCAGCGATCCCAATTTCCGCGGCCTCAACGGTCAGTTCGACCGCAGCCGCTTCGAGGAGATTACCCGGCAAGCCGGCTTTACCGAAATCCGCTATGTCGAAGAGCAACGACGCGTCATCCTGCGGCGGGAGATCGCGCTCAGCATCGGCGGCGATTTTCGCGTGCCGGCAACGGCGATGGCTGTCATCAATCAATATCAAAACGAGAAACGCGCCATTGAATATATAGCCTTGGGTCCGGCGCAGGCCGGCGACATCGCGGCGCCGACGCCCGAAGTGCTCGGCAAGTTTTTCGAGGAGCGCAAGGTTTTGTTCCGCGCGCCCGAGTACCGCAAGATCACTTTGCTTTCGATGTCGCCGGCCGACCTCGCCAAGCCGGACGCAGTGTCCGATGCCGATGGCAAGACTTATTTCGAGCAGCACAAAACGAGTTACGGCACGCCCGAGCGCCGCGAACTGCACCAGATCGTATTTCCGAAACCGGAAGACGCGGCGGCCGCGAAGGAACTTATCACCAAAGGTGCGAGCTTTTCCGATATCGCCAAGGAACGCGGCTTGAAAGACAGCGATACCGATGTCGGCATGGTGACGAAGGCCGGCATCATTGACCCGGCGGTCGCCGACGCCGCCTTCGCCCTCAAATCGGGCGAGGTCAGCGCGCCGGTCAAAGGCCGCTTCGGCACCGTGCTGCTGCAGGTCGGAAAAATCGAACCGGGCAGCCAGAAGACCCATGAAGAGGTTGCGTCGCAGATTAAGCGCGAAATCGCAGAAGCCCGCGCCAAGACCGAAATCGGAAATCTGCGTGACAAGTTCGAGGACGAGCGCGCCGCCGGCGCCACCTTGGCCGAGACCGCCAAGAAGCTTGGGCTCAAGTCCCGCACCATCGACGCGGTCGACCGTTCGGGCCGCGCTCCGGACGGCAAGCCGGTCGCCGACTTGCCAAAGACGCCGGACGCGATCGCGGCAGCCTTTGCCAGCGACGTCAGTGTCGACAACGATCCACTGCAACTGCCGAACGGCGGTTACCTCTTTTACGACGTCACGGGCATCACGCCCGCGCGCGACCGCACACTCGACGAAGTGAAGGATCAGGTCGAGGCGCGCTGGCGCGACGACGAGATCGGCAAGCGCCTGAAAGCCAAGGCCGACGAAATGGTCGGCAAGCTCAAAGCCGGCACCGCGCTGGCCCAGCTCGCCACCGACACTGGCTTGAAAGTGGTGACCGCAACTGACCTACAGCGCGGCAAGCCGGGAGGTTTCGCGCCGGCGAAGCTCGTCGAGGCGGCTTTCAAGACGCCCAAGGGTACACCGGCCAGTACCGAGGGCGACCAGGAAATCGCGCGCTTCGTGTTCAGCGTGACCGACATTGTCGATCCTGCGCTCGATCCCGTCGCCAGCAAGGCGATTTCCACCTCGCTGCTGAATTCCTACACCGACGACATCGTCGGCGCCTATGTCACACGACTCGAAAGCGATTTCGGCGTCACGTTAAATCAGCAGGCGCTGAACCAGGTCTTCGGCGGCCTGCCGGCCAACTCCAGCGCGCCCAACGACTACTGATCCTATGCAGATCGAGCCGTCGGAAACCGCCTTCGCCGAACGCTACGGCCGCGGCCAGGCGCAGGTGGTGTGGACCACGCTGGTCGCCGACCTGGAGACGCCGGTCTCGGCCTTCCTCAAGCTCGGCGGGGGCAAGCCGATGAGCTTCCTGCTGGAGTCAGTGGAAGGCGGCGCGGTACGCGGCCGCCATTCCATCATCGGCATCGACCCCGACCTGATTTGGCGTGCCAATGGCGCGCGCGCCGAGATCAACCGAACCGCTCGCTCGAAGCCCGATGCCTTCGTGCCCTGCCCCGAGCCGCCGCTCAAAGCCTTGCGCACGCTGATCGCGGAAAGCCGCATCGCATTGCCCTACAGTCTGCCGCCGATGGCGGCCGGCGTGTTCGGTTATCTCGGCTACGACATGGTGCGGCTAATGGAGGAATTGCCGCCGCCCAATCCGGATACGATCGGCATTCCCGACGCCGTGCTGGTGCGCCCGACCATCATCGTGGTGTTCGATGCGGTGAAGGATTCGATCACCGTGGTCACGCCGGTGCGGCCTGAGACCGGCATCGACGCGAAAACGGCGTTGACGCGCGCAGTCGAACGGCTGTCCAGCATTCTGGAAAGCCTCGATCGACCGCTCGACAAATCGCTCGCCGAATACGACGACGGCCCGCTCGACGTACCGCCGCGTTCCAACACCACACCGGACGAATACAAGGCCATGGTCGTAAAGGCCAAGGAGTACATCACAGCCGGTGACGCCTTCCAGATCGTGCTGGCGCAACGCTTCGAGGCGCCGTTTACGCTGCCGCCGTTCTCGCTCTATCGCGCGCTGCGGCGAACCAATCCGTCGCCTTATCTCTATTTCCTCGATTTCGGCGGCTTCGCCGTCGCGGGATCGAGCCCGGAGATCCTGGTCAAAGTCGCCGGCGACGTGGTGATCATCCGCCCGATCGCAGGCACGCGGCCGCGTGGCAATACACCGCATGAAGACAAAGCTTTGGAAAATGAACTGCTCGCCGATCCAAAGGAGCGGGCCGAGCATCTGATGCTGCTCGATCTCGGCCGCAACGATGTCGGCCGCGTCGCGGAGATCGGCAGCGTGACCGTCACCGATCAGTTCTTCGTCGAGCGCTACAGCCACGTGATGCACATCGTCTCCAACGTCGAGGGCAAGCTTAGCCCGGAGCGCGACGCGCTCGATGCGCTGGCCGCCGGATTTCCCGCCGGCACGGTGTCGGGCGCGCCGAAGGTGCGCGCCATGCAGATTATCGACGAGCTGGAGAAGGAAAAACGCGGGCTTTACGCGGGCGCCGTCGGCTATTTCTCCGCCGCCGGCGAGATGGATACCTGCATTGTTCTGCGCACCGCGCTGGTGAAGGACGGCACCATGTATGTGCAGGCGGGCGCAGGGATCGTTGCCGACAGCAATCCCGACTTCGAACAGCGGGAATGCATCAACAAGGCGAAGGCGCTGTTCCGCGCCGCCGAAGAAGCCCGCCGATTTGCCAGAGCCGCCAAGCGCGGGCAATAATAATCGCGGGGCGAGACCGGAAACCGCGTGGGGGGGCAGTCATGGGCTGGCTGCGTCGGCTCGATCTTCTGATCGGCCATACCGTCGCCGCCACGCAGTGGCTGGCGCTGCCGCTCATCCTATTGTTGTTCCTGCAATGGCCGTTACGCGATATCGTGCGCTGCTGTTCGCGCGAGGCGAACGATTTCGGTCAGATCATCTTTGCGCTGTTCGTTGCGGTCAGCGTGACCGCCGCGACGCGCGCCGGCACCCACCTTGCCGCCGACACGCTGGCACAACGCTACTCCGCGCGCACGCGCCATTGGCTCAAACGGATCGGCACCGCCGCCAGCGTGTTGCCCTGGGCGCTCTTCGTCGTATTCACCGGCGCGAGCTTCGTCATCCCCTCGGTGCGTGGCCTGGAGGCTTTCGCCGACACCGGCAATCCCGGCTATTTCATCATCAAGGCGGCGTTGTGGATCATGGCGTTCGTGATCATAGCGCAGTCCCTGGTTGACGTGTTCCGCCCCTCGTCCGCGGACGACGTCTGATGGAGTGGAGCGGTTTTGCGCTATTGATCCTGGTCGGCGTCGGGATTATTTCCACCGGCCTGCCCGCCGCGCTTGTGCTGATCGCAGTGGCCAGCCTCGGCGCAGCGCTCGGTCTTGCGGCCGGCACAATCCCGTTATCAACTCTATGGGCGCTTCCCGGCCGGCTGATCAATCTGTTCGACAACGATTTGCTGCAGGCACTGCCGCTCTACGTAACCATGGGGCTACTGCTCGGCCGGCTGCCGTTGGCCGACGCGCTCTATCGTTCCGGCATTGCCGTCATGCCGAAGCGGGGTTCGGCTCCGCTCGTCTCCGGCATGTTGCTCGGCGCCTTGCTCGGTCCGATGAACGGCTCGGTCGGCGCCAGCGTGCTCGGCTTGTCCCGCGTGGTGGCGCCGCGGCTCACCGCCGAGGGCGTGCCGGCCGCGACGCGCGACGCCATCGTCGCGGTCGCCTCGACACTCGGCGTGCTGGTGCCGCCGTCGCTGGTGCTCATCCTACTCAGCGACGCGATGTTGAACGCCCACACTCTTGCCGTCACCGCTACCGGCCGGAGCGACCGTGTCATCAACACCCAAGACGTCTTTCATTCGGCCCTGCCGCCGGCTGGGATTTTTCTGTTGCTGTGCGTCGCGCTCGCCTGGTTTGCCGGCCGCCATCACGAATTGCCGCCTGAGCGCGAGCGGGTCACTCCGCAGCAAATAATTTTAGCCGTCATTGCGCTGGTCGCGCTGCTGGTGCTGCTGGGCGGCGTCGCTACCGGATATTTCTATGCGGTCGAAGCAGCGGCGATGGGCGCCTTTACCCTGCTGAGCGCCGGGCTGATCAGCGGCCGACTGCGCGGCGCCGTGTTGCGCGAGCTTCTGCATGACGCTATCGCCATCACCGGCGCGCTGTTCTCGCTGCTGATCGCGGCCACGACGTTTACATTGATCCTGCGGCTGCTCGGGACCGACAGACTGGTCGACAATTTGGTTGCCGGCATTCCCGGCGGCGATGTCATGGCGACGGCGGTCATCCTCGGCGTGATCGGACTGTGCGCCTTCGTGCTCGACGCCTTCGAGATCATTTTCGTCATTATTCCGATCGTCATTCCGCCGCTGCTGGTGCGCGTCGCCGACGCGCGCTGGGTCGCTGTGCTGGTGCTGCTCACCTTGCAGTCCAGCTTCCTGCTGCCGCCGTTCGGCTACGCGCTAATGATGGTGCGCGGCGTGGCCAAGAATCCGGCGCCGTTTCGACCGTTCGTGCGCGCGCTCATCCCGTTCCTGCTGGCGCAGTGGATGCTGCTCATCGTCGTACTGATAATGCCGATGTTGGTGCACATCGGTGAGAACGCCGCCGAAAGCACCCGCGCGCCGGCCGCGCCGGTCTCCAGCGAGGAGATCGACCGCCGCATGCGGGAGATGCTGCCCCCGCCGCCCGACATCGAGGCGAAATGACGCCTGCTTGACCCCCCTCGAGCGTGGTCTTAAGACCTTGAGCCGGCAAGAAAACATCAAGCAAACATGATCGTTTTGATCGACAACTACGACAGCTTCACCTTCAACCTGTTCCATTACCTGGGCGGGCTGGGGGCGGATGTCGTCGTCCATCGCAACGACAAGATTTCGAGCGCCGACGTGATCGCCGACGATCCGGAGGCGATCGTGCTATCGCCCGGCCCTGCACGCCGAACGAAGCCGGCATCTGCCTCGATCTCATCGCCAAGACCGCGCCGACAATTCCGATCCTCGGCGTCTGTCTCGGCCATCAGGCGCTCGGACAAGCGTTCGGCGGCAAAGTGGTGCGTGCAGCGCCGGCGCACGGCAAAGTGTTCGAGATCAAGCACAGCGGCACCGGCGTGTTCCGCGGCATCAACGGCCGTTCCGCGCCACGCGCTATCATTCGCTGGTGGTCGAGCGCGCCAGCATGCCGCGCGAACTCACCATCACCGCCGAAACCGACGACGGTCTGGTGATGGGCGCTGGCGCATGCCAGCCTGCCGGTACACGGCGTGCAGTTCCATCCGGAAAGCATCCGTCCGGGCACGGCCATCGATGCTGAAGAATTTTCTCGATCTCGCCGCCACTTGGAATAAGCAGCGCGGGCGGAAATCGAGCGCAGCGCCGGCGCGCAAGTCGCCCGCCCACGTAGCGGGTTAAACGCATGGCCGACGATTTCAAAGCGCTCATCGCCAAGGTCGCGACCGGCGCGAGCCTCACCCGCACCGAAGCAGCCTCCGCCTTCGAACGCATGATGTCGGCGAAGCGACGCCCTCGCAGATGGGCGCGCTGCTGTTGGGCTTGCGCGTGCGCGGGGAAACCGTCGACGAGATTACCGGCGCGGTCACCACCATGCGCGCCAAGATGCTGGGCGTGAAGCACCGCCTGACGCAATCGACTGGTCGGCACCGGCGGCGACGCCTCCGGCTCGTTCAACATTTCGACCTGCGCGGCGTTCATCGTCGCGGGCGCCGGCGTGCCGGTCGCCAAGCACGGCAATCGCGCGCTATCGTCGAAATCAGGCGCCGCCGATGTACTGCAGGCGCTCGGCGTCAAGATCGATCTTTCCGCCGACCAGGTGGCGCGCTTGCATCCGCGAGGCCGGTATCGGCTTCATGTTCGCGCCCGCGCACCATCCCGCGATGAAGAACGTGGGCCCGACCCGCGTCGAGCTCGGCGTCCGCACCATTTTCAATTTGCCCGGGCCGCTGTCGAACCTGGCGAGCTCAAGCGGCAGATGATCGGCACTTTTTCAAAGCACTGGTCGAGCCGATGGCGAGGTACTGAAAAATCTCGGCTCCGAATGCATCTGGGTGGTGCATGGCTCGGACGGCCTCGACGAGATCACGACATCGGGGCCGACCAGCGTGGCCGAAGTCAAGGACGGTAAAGTTCGCACCTTCGAGGTGACGCCTGAGGAAGCGGGCTTGAAACGCGTCAAGCCGGAGGCGCTCGTGTCGGCGACGCGGCGAGAACGAAGGCCCTGCTGACGTGCTGAAAGGCAAAGCCGGGCCGTTCCGCGATGGGCGATCCTCAATGCCGCCGCTGCGCTGATCGTCGCCGGCAAAGCCAAGGATTTGAAGGCAGGTGCCGCCGTGGCGGCCAAATCGATCGAGTAGCGAGGCGGAGGGCCGGCTCGACCGGCTCATCGCGGTATCCAACGCCGTGAACCCTAAATGGCCGAATTTTGGCTAAGATCGAGGCTTACGAACGCGAGGAAATCCGCCGCCAAGCGCGTCCGGCCGCTGGCCGCGCTTGAGGCGCAAGCGAAAGCAGTATCGCCCCCGCGGGGGTTCTTGAAGGCGATCGAACGCAAAGTGGCGGCCGGCGATTACGCACTGATCGCGGAGATCAAGAAGGTGAGCCCATCAAGGGCTTGATCCGCGCCGATTCGATCCGCCGCGACTTGCGAAGGCCTATGAAGCCGGCGGCGCTGCTTAAATTTCGGTGCTCACGGACGGGCCGTTATTCCAGGGCAAACCGGAATTCCTCGGTGCCGCGCGCAATGCCACCACCTTGCCGGTTCTGCGTAAGGACTTCATCTACGAGCCCTACCAAGTGGTGGAATCGCGCGCGCTCGGCGCCGACTGCATCCTGATCATCATGGCGGCGGTCGACGATGCGGCGGCGAAAGAGATCGAGAATACAGCCCTTACCAATGGAATGGACGTATTACTTGAAGTTCATGCAGAAGATGAACTGAGCGTGCCCTCCGCCTTAGATCGCGACTGATCGGCATCAATAACCGCGATCTACGCACGTTCAAGACCTCCCTCGCGGTCAGCGAAAAGCTGGCGCCGAAAAATCCGCGCGACCGCAAGGTGGTCGTGGAAAGCGGGCTCGATACGCCGCCGACCTCGCTCGCCTCGCCCGCATCGGCATTACCACCTTCCTGGTCGGCGAAAGCCTGATGCGGCAAAGCGACGTGACCGCTGCAACGCGCGCGTTGCTCGCGCGCGTTTCCCGCCAAGCCGCGGTGGAGTGAGCCATGGCGCGCGCCAAGAAGGCCGTAGCGCGAGGCAAAAAGGCGGCCTCGCGGCGCGCCAAGCCGAAGGCGAAAAGCACGCCGTTAATGAGCAATACCGAACTCACCCATATCAACTCGCGCGGCCAGGCGCGCATGGTCGACGTCTCCGCCAAGAACCTGACCGAGCGTGTTCGCCATCGCGGAAGGCCGCGTGATCATGCGCAAGGAAACGCTCGACCTCGTGCTCGCCGGCAATGCCCTCAAGGGCGACGTGCTGGGTGCTGCGCGGCTGGCCGGCATCATGGCGGCCAAACGCACGCATGGGCTAATCCCGCTCTGTCATCCGCTGCCGATCACCAAGGTCGAGATCGGGATCGATCCGGAACACGCCCTGCCCGGCTTCCTGGTGCGAGCCACGGTCAAAGTGACCGGACAGACCGGCGTCGAAATGGAGGCACTGGTGGCGGTGTCAATCGCCTGTCTCACCATTTACGACATGGTCAAGGCGGTGGAGCGCGGCATGCGCATCGAGAGCATCCGCTTGTTGCGAAAGAGCGGCGGCAAATCCGGAGATTATCGCGCCGAGGATTTCACCGAATGAACTGTCCGCTGATGCCGGTCGCCGAAGC
>CAVZVP010000015.1:0-151389 GCA_963778745.1 uncultured Alphaproteobacteria bacterium
AACGAGACCTTTCCGAAATCACCCTGCGACGGCGTCGAGGGGCCGGGGTCTGAAGCCCCCCGAGAACACGTCCTAAGCGATGCCGAGTTAGCGGCGCTATGGCGTGCGGCCGAGGCGTCTAGCGATCCCTTTGGCCGGATGGTCCAAATGCTGGTTTTGACCGGCTGCCGCCGCGATGAGGTACGCGATGCGCGTTGGGGCGAGTTTGATCTGGCCGCCAAGACTTGGACGATCCCCGGCCGCAGAACCAAAAACGGCCGCGACCATATCGTGCCGCTATCCCCTCAGGCGATGACCGTTCTTGAATCGATTACGCGGGTCCGCAGCAAGGTCGGATTCCTACTCACTAAAAACGGCCAGAACATCATCGGCGGGCTCGGTCGTGCCAAGGAACTGCTTGATCTGGCGATGGCCGACAAATTGGGTAAAGCCCCCGAACCATGGGTTTTGCACGATATCCGGCGGACCTTTGTGACCGGCCTGCAAAAGCTCGGCGTCCGGCTTGAGGTTACCGAGGCTGCGGTAAATCACAGGTCAGGCGCGGTATCGGGAGTGACCGCCGTCTACGCTCGACATGACTACGCCGAGGAAAAACGTGCGGCGCTGGATGCCTGGGCGCGGCATGTCGAAGCAATCGTGAGCGGGAGGGTGGCGAAGGTCGTGCCAATGCGGGCTGCACAATGAAACAGCCATAATCGGCAACACACCGGCGCATCGGAAAGATATTGAACTGGCATTCTATGAGCGTGAGGCCGAAGACCGCAGCCGAAGCTGGCTCGACCTTTCACCAGAACAAGGCGAATCGAAGGGCGTTGGAACGCTTCGAGGCGGCGCTGCATCGAGTGCGCATTGAGCTTAAAAAGCTGCCCGACGCCTTGCGCTACCCGCTCCAGAGCACACACATCGACAGTCAGTGTGAGGTTTCGATGGCGGTATGCAGGAAGCATCCCGCCCGCCATCCCGGCAAACCCCGCCGCAACAGCGCTGGCAAAAAGTTTGCAGCGGCGCAGGCGCTGCATCTCCTATCCAAGCACAGGCTGGGGGCAGACACGAATCGGCGTGGTTCCTGGTGCAAGCTCGCGGCCGTACTTTACGGCGAGAAAGACGCCGACCTTTCTCGCTACTGTCGCGCCCTGCGTGACGGCGCAAACCCGGGAGCAAAATAGGTCCGGTTTTGCACTGCGCCTGGATGTAATGGAAAGGCTGTCCTTTTTATAACAAAGGAGAGCCAACCCCATGTCGAATAATGAAGCCGAGTGGTTCGGTGGTGCGCAACTGGCGAAGTTTTTAAACGTCACCTCCATGACAATCTGGCGGTGGGAGCGCGACCCAAAGAAGCTGGGGTTTCCCGCTCCAACGATAATCCGCGATCGTAAATACTGGAGCCGCGACGACATCAACGATTGGATGCGCCGCACTGCGACCGGTAAGGCCGAGAAAGTTGCGTGAGCGAAACGGCGAGCGCCCCGCCACCGATGACGCGGTGAACGGGGCGTGGAAGTTCTCAGGCATTCGCAACGCCAGAATTTCTAAGCCGAGTTTCAAGAAATCGCTAGCGCAGGTCGTCCGCGCCGAACTCTCCGGCTCAGACACCTGTTTGGCTGCAGGCCTCGTGGTGCGCGGACATGCGCCGGTCTTGGTGCTTTGCCGTGAATTGATTGCCGCCGGCAAACGAAAAAGCCGGCGGGACCGAAACCGCCGAAGAAGGATGTATCGCGAGACATGAGTGCACCTGCGGTCGCGCTCGGAATTAAACTCCATGTCGTACGCGCCAGCAGCGAGAAGGACTTGGCTGCAGTCTTTGAATCCTTGACGCAACTGAGAGCCGAGGCGCTCGTGATCGGCACTGCTGCATTCTTCAACAGTCGTGGCAAGGAACTTGGCGAGTTGTCGCGCCGCCACCGCGTGCCGGCGATCTACCAACATTGACAATTCGCTGCAGCCGGCGGTCTGATGAGCTACGGAGGTGACCTTGCCGAGTCGTATCGTGTGGTTGGGGATTACGTGGCCGTATTCTTAAGGGCGATAAACCGGCCGATCTGCCGGTTCAAGAGGTCACCAAAGTCGAGATGATCATCAACCTCAAAACCGCAAAAGCGCTCGGGTTGAATATCCCAGAGCCTTTGATCGGCCGCGCCGACGAGGTGATCGAATAGCGATGCACTTTGCTGCGGTGCATCGGTCGCTATTGGCACTTAGCGACATTTCGCTGCGACGCAAATTTCGGTCGCTATTGGGTGCACAGCGGACATTGGCCGGCACTTGTGCTGAAAGGCTCGGTCGTGAATGACCCGAAGCGGACATTGGCTGTGCACTGCGGCAATGGTTTTGATGCCGGTTTCAGCCCCTATCGAAGTACTCATTTGAGTCGCTAAGATGCCGTCTCCTGAGTTTGAGGTCGGACATGCGGCGACGCGATTTCATCACGCTTGTTGCGGGTTCGGCGGCGACGTGGCCCATTGCGGCTCGAGCGCAAAAGCCCGATAGGATGCGGCGGGTCAGCATGCTGCTTGGCCTCGCCGAAAATGACCCCGAAGCGATAGGCCGCGTCAAGGCATTCCGGCTGGGTATGCGCGATTTGGGGTGGATCGAAGGGCGAAACGTTCAGATCGAATATCGGTTTGCCGGGACTAATCTGGAGTCGATAAATAAGCATGTGACGGAACTGATCAGGCAGGCGCCAGACGTTATTGTGGCAAATACAACTCCAGTCTTAGCCGCGCTGCGACCGGCGACGAGCAGCATTCCAATTGTATTCGCGATGGTGAATGATCCAGTCGGTCAAGGATTCATTTCGAGTCTTGCGCATCCGGGAGGCAATATCACCGGGTTCTCATTCGTTGAGTCCGAAATAGTCGGTAAGTGGATCGACCTGCTCCACGACGTTAAGCCCAATCTGTCGCGGGTCGCATTGATGTTTAACCCGGATTCCGCGCCCCCCTTTGACGACTATGTTCAATCATTCAGAAAATTACCGCAGCAAACCTCGGTCACGGTCGAAGCAGTGCATGTGCGGAGTGTTGCAGAAGTCGAATTGGCGATCGCCAAATTAGGGCGCGAGCCGGGCAGCGGTTTGATCGCTGCATCGGATGCATTCATCCTCGCAGTGCGTGGAGCGATCTTGAAAGCGGCAGACAAGTACCGGGTGCCGCTCATTTCCCCCTATAGGCAATTCGTCATTGAGGGAAGTCTGATGTCGTATGGGCCTGACACAGCCGATATCTTCCGGCGTTCGGCCTCATATGTTGATCGTATTCTCAAGGGTGAACCGTCCGGCATTTTGCCAGCGCAGTCACCGGTTAAGTTTGAACTCGTCGTCAATCTTAAAACGGCCAAAGCGCTCGGCCTCTCGCTTCCTGAGTCGTTCTTGCTACTCGCCGACGAGGTGATCGAATGACCGATCACACGGCACCGGCTCAAGCAGAAACATCGGACGCCGTAGTTCCGCGGAAGGTCCGCAGCCGTCTGTTTCTGAAATATGCTGGGCTGTTTGTTGCCGTGGTTTGCCTGGCGCTGGTGACCAACGGCGTGTTTGAAATTTGGGTTTCGTACCGCGAACACAAAGACGGATTGATCCAGATCCAGCATGAGCAAGCTAAATCGGCGGCGGCCAAGATCGGTCAGTTCATCAAGGAGATCGAAAGCCAAGTGGGCTGGACGACGCAGTTGCTGTGGTCGGCCGGGACCATCGAGCAGCGCCGCTTCGACGCGTTGCGCCTGCTGCGTCAGGTTCCCGCGATCACCGAGCTGGCGCAGGTCGACGCCAGCGGCAAGGAGCAATTGCGCGTGTCGCGATTGGCGATGGATGTCGTCGGCAGCGGTCTCGATCTGTCGAAGGAGCCGAAATTCACCGACGCTGTGAAGAGCAAGGTCTATTACGGCCCGGTCTATTTCCGCCGCGACTCCGAGCCCTACATGACGCTGTCGCTCGCGGGCACGCGCCGCGACGCCGGCGTCAGCATCGCGGAAGTCAATCTCAAGCTGATCTGGGACGTGGTGTCGAAGATCAAGGTCGGCCAGCACGGCGACGCCTATGTGGTGGACAAGCAGGGCCGGCTGATTGCGCATCCGGACATCAGTCTGGTCTTGCGCAAAACGGATATGACGCGGCTGGCTCAGGTTCAAGTAGCGCGCCAACACGAGACGGGCGCCGCGGCGCCGGAGGTCGAAACCGCGACCGACGTCCAGGGCCGGCAGGTGCTGACCGCCTATGCGCCGGTGGAGCCGCTCGGCTGGACGGTGTTCGTCGAGTTGCCGGTGGCTGAGGCCTATGAGCCGCTGATCGCCTCTTTGCAGCGCACGGCGCTGGTGCTGTTTGGCGCGCTTTTTCTAGCGGCGCTTGCCGGCATATTCCTGGCGCGCCGGATGATGGTGCCGATCCAGGCATTGCGGACTGGGGCCGCGCGGATTGCCGGCGGCGATTTAACGCAACGCATTTCGGTCAAGACCGGCGACGAGCTGGAGGCGCTCGCCGACCAATTCAACGACATGACGGGGCGTTTGCAGGAATCCTATGCCGATCTGGAACAGAAGGTGGAGGTGCGCACCGCCGAACTCTCCGAGTCGCTCGATCAGCAGATGGCGACCTCCGAGGTGCTGAAGGTCATTAGCCGATCCACGTTTGATCTGAAAACGGTGCTCGATACGCTCGTCGCCTCGGCAGCCCGACTCTGCGCGGCCGACAAGGGCGTTATTTTCCACTGGGACGGCGAGGTCTACCGGCTGGCCGCCAATTATGGCTTCTCGCGCGAGGCCGAAGATTACGCGCGCGACCATCCCTTGCGGCCCGATCGGGGCAGCATCACTGGGCGGGTCGCCCTGGAGGGGAGAAGGATTCACGTACCTGACGTGCTAGCCGACCCCGAGTACCAAGCTAGCGGGTACCAGAAAGCATTCGGGTATCGAACAAGCCTCGGCGTGCCGCTTCTGCGCGAGGATACGACGATCGGTGTCTTCGTGCTTACTAGAGACGCGGTGAACCCATTCACTGAGAAGCAGATCGAGCTGCTTACGACCTTCACAGACCAAGCCGTCATCGCCATGGAAAACGTCCGCTTGTTCAAAGAAATCCAGGACAAGAGCCGGCAACTCGCGGAAGCCAGCAAACACAAGTCGCAATTCCTGGCCAATATGAGTCACGAGCTGCGCACGCCGATGAACGCCATCCTCGGCTATACCGAACTCATCATGGACAATATCTACGGAGAGCCGACCGAAAAAATGCGCGGGGTGCTGACCCGGGTTCAAAGCAATGGCAAGCATTTGCTCGGACTGATCAATGACGTTCTCGATCTTTCCAAGATCGAAGCCGGGCAATTGACGCTGACGCTGGCAGATTACTCGGTCAAGGATATCGTCCATAGCGTGTTCAGTTCGGTCGAATCGCTGGCGAAGAACAAAAAGCTGGAGCTAAAAATCGAGCTTCCGCAAAAGCTTCCGGCCGCGCACGGCGACGAACGCCGGCTGCACGCAAGTCCTGCTCAATCTCGTCGGCAATGCGATCAAATTCACCGACAAGGGCGAGGTCGCGATCAAAGCGGCGGCGGCAAACGGGTCGGTTACTCTGTCGGTGCGTGACACCGGTCCAGGGATCGCAGAAGCGGATCAACGCAAAATTTTTGAGGAATTTCAGCAGGCCGATTCTTCGATCACAAAAGAGAAAGGCGGAACCGGCCTCGGTCTTGCCATCTCGAAGCAGATTGTCGAGATGCATGGAGGCCGATTGTGTGTTGAATCGAGCCTCGGACACGGATCGACATTCTCATTCACTGTTCCCATTCATGTCGAGCGACAGGTCAAGGCAGCATGACAAAGCGCATATTGGTGGTCGAGGACCAGGAGGACAATCGACAAATTCTACGCGATCTGCTCGCGAGCACCGACTATGAAATCATGGAGGCTGAAAACGGACTGGAGGCACTCGCTGCCGTTGCAAAGCATCGGCCAGACCTCATCCTGATGGACATTCAGCTGCCGATCATTGACGGATATGAGGCGACACGCCGCATCAAGGCGGACCCGGAATTACGCTCGATCCCGATCATCGCTGTAACCTCCTATGCTTTGAGTGGCGACGAGGCGAAAGCCCGCGAAGCGGGTTGTGATGCCTATGTGCCAAAGCCCTACAGCCCGCGCCAATTGCTAGCGAAGATCAACGAATTCCTAAAATAGATTTCGGGATGCATCCCGCGGCACCGCAACAATTTGTCCGCTATTGGGGGCATAGCGGACATTGGTCTTGACTGGCAGCAATTGGTTCGATCGCTAACGGTTTTGGCACTTAACGGACAAACGAACTCAGCCGTCGAATGGTCGCCATTGGAGGCTTGTCCTTTACTAGTGCTGAGTTGTGGAAAGGATGAATGGACGGTCGTTAGCGAACGGCCTTCGGCAAAGCCGGACAAGTGAGGTCCTCAGGCTAGGCGTGACTTAACTAAGGTTCGACGGCAGCACGACGACTTTGGTGCCAACCAATGCGCGCTCGTAGAGGTCAATCACATCGTCGTTCAGCATTCGAATGCAACCGGAAGAAACGTTGCTCCCGATCTTCCATGGCTCGTTTGTGCCATGGATTCGATACAGTGTGTCCTTGTTGCCTTGCCAGAGATAGAGCGCTCGGGCGCCCATCGGACTATCGGGCCCGCCGGGCACACCTTCGCCGCTTGGTAATTCCTTCACACCTGCTCTCAACTCAGGGTGGCGTACGAGAATGTCGCCGGTGGGGTACCAATCCGGCCACTCCTGTTTGCTGTGGACCTTCGCCACGCCCGACCAGCCAAATCCTTCACCACCGACGGCTACTCCATACCGCAGGGCCTTGCCGCCACCCTCGACGTAGTAGAGGTAGTGATTCGCCGGGTCCACAACGATCGTCCCGCGCGGCTCACGTGTGACATATTGAACTTCCGTTCGGCGGTAAGCGGGATCAATTTCCGTCGAGTGCATGGGCGTGCTCGCGCAGCTCGCGAGGCCCAATATTGCAATGACGGAAATACCGCCAATCAGGATGTGACGGCTCAGAGCGTGCATAAGAATAAGCTTGAGCCTGCGCCGTGGCGAAATCAAGAAAGGACAATGCCCGGCCCAGAGGCCGAACGGCTAGGCCGCGAATGACCCACAAGCGATGCGAAGGCCAATGAGCCGAACTGGACCTACAAGACCACAAACAAGACCATATTCCGAATAATCGGAAGGACGCGCAGAGGCAGCTTTTCCGACATAAAGGTGGGCGAGAACGTGTCGGTCCCGCTACGACCTCCATGCCGACGATCGCATTGCGGATCGTGTCCTTATCAAACCGAAGCCGTAACATCTCTCGTGCCCAAGGCCTAATCGTGCTAGTGAGCCACGATTGGCGGAATGCCAATGGGATCGAAGTCACAGCGCAACAGAGGGTGTGGCCATGGCACATACACAAGTTTCGAGAATTTTCAAACCAGCCGCGATCGCGATTTCTACGTTTGCGGCTGCAGTGGCGATGTTCGGCGCGGCGCTCACATTCGCCCCCCAGCATGCCGCGGCAACACCCGCCTATGCGCAGCAGACCGGCAAGGCATGCGGCTCGTGCCACGTGAGCAAATCGGGCGGCGGTGCCCTCACCGCAGCCGGCAAGGCTTTCCAGAAGAGCCGCAAATAGTGCTGCGACGGGCGTGACGATCACCGGCAAAAACGGCATTACATCGACAACGGCCAGGCGGCATTCACCGTATCGACGGGGCTGATAGTCGCGTCGCCGCCGGTGAACAGCCTGCCGGCGGTTTATCGCAAATGTTTCACCACTGAATCTCGGTGGTTTTGCTGCTTTGGCAAAGGGGACATTCGCGGCATCGCAGCAATTTGGTCGCTATTGGACAAGATCGGACATTGACTAGCCGTTGCTTTCGCAGCCGCTTGATCAAAATACCAAATCGGATTTCGGAGAGACCGCCGCGTGGCGGTCAAAGCATAAACACCGCATAAATTCTCTGGCACCGAAATTGCGCTGGGCCATAAAGCACGCGGATACCTCCATAATCGTGGGCTATGGCCTTGTTCACAAAACTGTTGCAATCTGTCGTTCTTCAAATTTTCGCCGGGGGGCGGACATGCAGGCAAAAAAATCTTCTCTCAGCACGCTTTCCAATGAGGCGCTCTGCAAACTGCGCGATGAAATCGCGGCAATGCTCAACAGCCGCGCAAACGATTTGCAGAGGCAGCTAAATCAGCTAACGGGCGGCGCGGTCGCTCAAAATGGGGAACTGTCGTCGCAACACATCCATCCAAAACGGAACGTAAAAAAATTGCACCAAAATATCGAGGGCCAGATGGCAGCACATGGACGGGGCGCGGGATCAAGCCCCGATGGCTAACCACCGAATTGAACGATGGCAAGAAGCTCGAAGACGTCCTGATTGTTGCTCGTGAAGAAGAAGCGTCAGGTCCTCATTAGGCTAGTGGCCGATTTGAACGCTGACACCAAACCGAGAGCTAAAGGCGGCATTGATTTACTGGACCGGGGCAATGGCGACCAGCAAGTGCGACGGCGTCGTATATAATATTTTGCAAGCTACGGAGTTTTTGACCATCGTCACCCACAGGTTGGCGACCACAGTGGCCGGTATCGGATGCAGACTGTCGGACTTGGTGCCAGCCATTCGGTGTTGGCCAGCCCTGCCGAGAACGCTGCCGCGATGCGGCGGGAAGAAACGCAGCAGCACGGACGGTTCACCAGCCCGGGCTGGGCACCCACTTGGCATGGCGACGAGCAAAACACGAGCCAAGCCTATGGAGGCGACTGATGCGCTATTCGTCATTCGCGGAAATCGAGTGCCTCTGGTCAGGTCAATGCTGCCGGTAGGTCCTATGCAGCGCCGAATGTCCGCTTCTCTAATCGGCCGTTCGGGGTCAAGCACTTTCAGGCTATCCACCACCACAGTATCGATGTCGCCCACGGGCTCGCGCTTCTCTTCGGAATCGGCACTACGGCCCTTCCATCATGGGATCCGAGGACGAGGTGGAACAATCTTTTGGGCGGCCTTGCCGTCAAGTGAACGGTAGGTCCAAGCGGACATGCGAACTCACCTCATCCATCGTCCCGCAAGGGACATCATTCCACCGCTGGGTGGAACTCGGGTTTCCTCCTATTGGATCTGATCTTTCACGGTTGTTATGCTGCTGCGACCTCCCGGGTCCAGCGGAACTCAGTGCCGTCAACCCATATACGGTGCATGATCACGGCCAACCGGCGCGCCAAGGCGACGATTGCCTTTTTCATCCCGCGGCGCCTGGCGATCTGCATCGCCCAGGCCTTGAGCCAGGACCATTTCTTCGAACGCATCATGGCTTGAGCTGCTTCGTAGAGCATGACCCGCATCATCTCGTCGCCGCAGCGTGATATTCTGCCGCTCCAATCCACCTCGCCCGATTGATACTTGGCACACGTCAGACCAAACACCGCCCCGACTGACTTGGACCTACGAAAGCGCGCCGGCACGTCGACAGTGGCACGATAGGTTAGCGACACCACGGGCCCGACACCGGGCGTCGTCATCAAGCGCTGGCACACCTCATCGTCCCGCACGATAGCGAGTAAGCGGCGGTGCAGGACGCAGAACTGCTCGCGAAGTGTCCGTCGGACAATAAGCAGTGGTTCGACCAGAATAGCGAGGTCGGGCAAGTTCTCGACCAGGTCCCTGATACGCGCCTCGAACCTTACCTTCCCCACCATCCCGACCTTGAGACCAAAGTTACGCAAAGTACCACGCAGATCATTGTCGATGGCGATGGCCTTCGACTGCAGCAGCTTGCGATGGGTCAGCAGCATCCGCAGTTTCTGGCTGCGTAACGTCTTCACATGCACTGGGCGGTAAAGTCCCGCCCGCATCATCTGCGCCATGCCGCGGGCATCGTTGCGGTCGGTCTTGTTGATCTGCGCCTGCAACACCGCCCGCATGTGCCGCGTCTCGACACAGATCACCGGCAAGCCGGCTTCGGCGAGTGCACTGAACAGCCACTGCGACAGTGGTCCGGCTTCCAATCCGATCCGCTTGAAGTGGTAGGCGGGGTTCTTCAGCACCGAAAGAAGTGCCTCAGGTTCGCTCGCTACCTTCACTTCCCGCACGATCCTGCCTGTGTCATCCACAATGCAGACGCTGGTCTCCTTGACCGATACGTCCAATCCAGCAAAATGGTCCATGCTGCGCTTCTCCTTCTGATGCTTGAGGCCGTCTCCACGGACCTCGTTTCACCATCAGCCTGAAGCGCAGCACCCAATATCTTCAGCTATCCACAAGCTGCCGGCCGATTACCCCATCTTTGGGTAACAGCGGACAAAAGGCGGTTTTTGGTCAGGGGCGGTTTGTCCGCTTATGACCCCAAAGCGGGACTCATGAAGTATTCAGCCTGTGGGATTCTTATCCGTCAGTAATTTGACGGTGGTCTTACGATGATGTTCGGAATTGGCGCGATCGATGCCTTCTACGGTGATCGCAAGCGTGCCGTTTTCGAGTTTTCCTATCCAGCCCTTCGCTTTCAGATACCAGAGATGAAATTCCAGATGTTCACTCGGACTGCCTGACAAGCGTTCAAGCTCTTGATTACCGATGCCGGGATCGCGGGTGTTTCGTCGGCGTTTGACATAAAGAAGCGACAGCAGCTTGTCCTGAATGTCTACATCCCGTTCGATGCCGTTACTGTCGCTGGCTTCCGCGGCCAATTTCCGGCCAAAGTCCGAACGATCTTTATGCTGAATATCGTACTGCGCACGTTTGACCGGATCTTTGAGCGTATTATGGGCATCCACGATTTCACTGAAATCGGGGAGTATCGCCGGTGTCCTGATTGTCGGGATGGTAGCGCTGAGCAAAATAACGAAATATCCGATCTATCGTTTCCGCGTTGGCGTTCGGGCTGATTTCAAGGGTTTCGTAATAGTCTATGAACCTCGAGGCTTCCATAACTTGGGCTCCATCGCCTTCCAGCATCGAGGTGCCTATCGAGCGGCTTGAGCGCGTTTTACAAATACCTTCACCAGCCCCGCGAGAGCAGCGGGCACGGCCATAATGGAGAAGAACGCCAACAAGGCGAGTACCAACCACATCAGATCGTTCAGCATTTTCTACTCCTCTGGTTCAACTAACTCCAGATTAGTCCGCGGGATTGGCTCCCGTCTTGTGATTTCAAGCCAAAGTGTTGGCAGTTGTTTCACAGCATATTGCCGCGCCGGACGAAGTGATCGAATAACGATGCCGTTTGCTGCGGTGCGTTGGTCAGGTCAATGCTGCCGGTAGGCCCTTTTGTTCAATGCACCTAGGTGCAATAAAATCGGTGAGATTGCGGCTTTAAATACAACGCAAGTGACAAGGGTACCCCTCAATCTCCCTCCTCCCGGAGACTAGCCCTTGTCTATACGCGAGGCCGTCAATGCGCCCCAGCATGGCGGCCTCGTTCTTATGAAGCTAAGCGCTCCACTTTGGCGGCCCGCCGCGCAATCGCTCAGGCCATGCCATTTGGTTCAATGCACCCAAGTACAATCAGAATCTGTGCGATTGAGGGTCTACGTTTTTGCATTCTCATGTCATTTAATTACGGCGGTTAGTGTTATGGATACAAAGAGCTTGTTCAGGGATAAAGGGTTAAGTGATCGTACGGTCAAAGCGCTGCTTGACTGCGGAATCGACGCACCAGAGCGCTTGCTGTTTATGACGCCCGATCAGCTCGCGGTAATCCGCGGCGTTGGAAAGATTTCGCTCGGCGAAATTATGCGATATCGAGCGCGGTTTATTACTACAGATGGCGCAATGTTGAACTGGCTAAGCACTCCAACGTGCCGATTGATATACGATGGGGCTGCTTGCCGGCCAGCTCTTTAGGTCGATGTGGACGTCCAGTGTCGTTGCCATCATTAAGTGCGGTGCTGCACCTGATCGAATTTCGTTGAGACCGCCGCGAGGCGGTCTTTCTGTTTGCGCCAATCATGTTGCAGTGCATAAGTCTGCTATTGGCACAAAGCGGACATCGCCGAGTGCACTGCACATGTCCGCTTTCGGGGGTATAGCGGACTATGGCGGATGCCGGTCATCTTCACAAGGGAGATCTGCATGCCTGAGATCAACACCGAGTTTCTGTTCACGATCGCCCTCGAAATTCAAGTGTCCCGTCTCGGCGATACGCCCTACGGCAGCCGACGCATCTTTCATTTTGACGGCGGCAGCTTCGAAGGACCGAAGCTTAAGGGTAGGGTATTGCCCGGCGGCGGCGGCTCGTCGCTGATCCGTCGCGATGACGTGCTGGAGGTCGACGTGCGGTTGATCCTCGAGACCGATGACAAGCATCAAGTCTGTATGGCATGGAAGGGACTTCGCCATGGTCCGAAGGAGGTCATGGATCGCCTTTATCGCGGCGAGATCGTTGACCCGCGAGCCTACTATTTCCGCACCACGCCTTACTTCGAGACGAGCTCAGAGAAGTACGGCTGGATGAACCGCATCTGTGCGATTGCGACCGGCTCGCTTGGGGCGAACGCACGAACGCTAGATGTTTTTCAAGTGTTGTAGCCGTATGTCTGCTTTTGGCACTTAGCGTCATTTCGCTGCGTCGCAAAATTCGGTCGCTATTGGACAAGAGCGGACAAAGGTGGATTTTGGCGCGAGTTGGCTCGGTCGCTATTGACCCAATGCGGACATTGTTGCTCGATAGACACGCAGTCCAACTGGCCATAAACTCGGTTCAAAATCAGGGACGACTTTATGGCCAAGCCGCACGTCGAACGGCGTTTGGCCGCCATCCTCGCGGCCGATGTTGCCGGCTACAGCCGGCTGATGGGCGCTGATGAGGAAGGAACTCACGCCGCGCTCAAAGTGTATCGACACGAAATCATCGATCCCAAAATAGCGGAACACCGCGGCCGGATCGTGCGGATCATCGGCGATGGGCTGCTGGTAGAATTTGCCAGCGTGATAGCGGCGGTGCGCTGGGCCGTCGAGGTCCAACGCGCGATGGGCGAGCGTAACGCCGGCGTGCCGCAGGAGAAGCGGATCGAGTTCCGTATGGGCATCAACGCCGGTGACATCATCATCGACGGCACTGACATATGGGGCGACGGCGTGAACGTGGCGGCACGATTGGAAACTCTGGCCGAACCTGGTGGGATTTGCGTTTCTGGCCGGGTGCAAGAGGATGTCCACCGGAGTCTCGAAATCGCCTTCGAGGATATAGGCGAGCAGCAGCTCAAGAACATTGTGCGGCCGGTGCGGGTCTACCGAGTGCGGCTCAAAGGCGCCACCAAGGCAGCGCCTGCGCAGCACCCCCATAAACCATCGATCGCCATCCTGCCCTTCAATAACATGAGCGGCGACCCTGAGCAGGAATACTTCGCCGATGGCATGGTGGAAGAAATCACTACAGCCTTATCGCGCACACGCTGGTTATTCGTAATCGCACGCAATTCGAGTTTCACATACAAGGGCCGAGCGGTAGACGTGAAGCAAGTCGGACGCGAAATGGGGGTGCGCTACGTGCTCGAAGGCGGCGTTCGCAAGTCCGCGGACCGGGTGCGTATCACGGCACAACTCATCGATGCGTCAACTGGAGCGCATCTGTGGGCAGACCGCTTCGACGGATCGCTGGAGGATATCTTTGAGCTGCAAGACCAAGTGACCGCAAGCGTCGTGGGAGCGATCGCCCCGAGGTTGGAACAAGCTGAGGTGGAGCGTGCGAAGCACAAGCCGACTGAGAGCCTCGATGCCTACGACTATTTCCTGCGAGGGATAGCGAAGTCTTCATTTGTGGACGAAAGAGAGCAACGACGAAGCGCTGCGGCTATTTAATAAAGCCATAGAACTCGACTCTGAGTTCGCCTCGGCCTACGGCATGGCCTCGTGGTGTTACGTCCGGCGCAAAGGCAGTCGTTGGATAATAGACCGCGAGCAAGAGACCGCCGAAACCGCACGGCTGGCTCGCCGTGCGGCGGAGTTGGGCTGGGATGACGCGGTCGCGCTCGCTTGGGGAGGGTTTGCACTTGCATATGTTGTTCATGACGTCGAAGTCGGCGCCGCCCTCATCGATCGGGCCCTCCAACTCAATCCGAACCTAGCCGAGGCATGGCATTTTAGCGGCTGGGTGAGAATCTATCTCGGCGAGCCGGAAGTTGCGATCGAGCACTTGGCGCATGCTATGCGCCTGAGCCCCCTCGATCCACTCACCTTCGTTGCGCAAATGGCGATCGCATTCGCTCATTTCTTCGCCGGCCGCTATGATGATGCATCATCATGGGCGGAAAAGGCCTTGGCCACATCGCCCCCCGGACTACGGGAAAGGCCCGTATATCACCCGGCACTTCTCATCGCTGCGGCAAGCAATTCACTCGGCGGGCGGCTCGAGGAGGCGCGGAATGCAATAGCACGATTGCGCCAACTCAATACTACGCCCCATATCTCGAATCTGAAGAATCAAATTCCGCTTCGCCGGCCGGAGGATCTTGCCAGGTACACCGAGGGCCTGCGAAAAGCGGGACTAACGGATTGAGGTCTTACGGGGCATTTCACCATGCCGCTCCCCGCGAAGAATATCTGCTTTTGGCACATAGCGTCATTTCGCTGCGTCGCAAAATTTGGTCGCTATTGGAGTAACAGCGGACATTGACCGGCGCTGGCGCTGAATGGCTCGGTCGCGAATGACCCATAAGCGACATTGTCTGTGCACCGCGGCAATGGTTTTGATGCCGGTTTCAGCCCCTATCAAAGTACTCGTTTGAGCCGCTAATATGCGGGCTTGGGGGCGGACATGAAGCGACGCGAGTTCATCACCCTTCTCGGCGGCGCGGCGGCAATGTGGCCGCTCGTCGCAAGCGCGCAACAGGGCAGACGGGTCGCAGCCTTGTGGCCCTTCACCGAAGGAGATGTCGAGGGACAGGCTCTGTTTGCCGTGTTTCGGCAGGGGCTTCGAGAGCTTGGTTGGGCCAACGTCCAAATCGACAGTCGCTGGGGTGGCGGAAATATTGAGCGCACCGGTGCCTATGCGGCAGAGCTCGTAAGGCTCTCGCCGGATGTCATTTTCGCATATTTTAATGCGCAACTTGCTCCAGTATCGCGTGAGACTCGCACAATACCGATTGTATTCGTGGGTGCGTCCGATCCGGTTGGAGCCGGATACGTCGCCAGTCTCGCGCGACCGGGCGGCAACGTCACCGGCTTCACGCTTTACGAGCAGACGCTTGCGGGCAAGTGGCTGGGATTTCTGAAAGAAGTTACGCCAGGAATCGCGCGGGTCGCTCTTCTGATCAATCCGGACACCGCGATCCTTCGCGGAACATTCTACTCGCAAGCGCTCGAAGCCGCTGCGGCTTCTCTAAGCATCGAGCCCATAATAGCGAAAGTCTATACCCCGGCGGACATCGAAGCAGCAATTGGGTCGCTCGGAAAACAACCGGGAAGCGGACTTATTGTGGCGCCTGACACTTTTAGCGAAATCAACGGCGACCTCATCGTTTCGCTCGCAGCTCAGCATCGCGTGCCCGCCATCTATGCAATCCGCCGTACTGCGATGAGGGGTGGATTGATGTCCTACGGCCCGGATACTCCCGATGCAGTCCGGCGCGCAACGGCATATATCGATCGAAATCTTGCGAGGCGAAAAACCCGCTGATCTACCGGTCCAGGGACCGGTCAAGTTTGATCTGTTAGTCAACGTCAAGGCCGCGAAAGCGCTCGGCATCGAGTTCCCGGCATCGCTTCTGTCGGGCGCCGACCAGGTGATCGAATAGAGATACTTTTTGCTGCGGTGCATGAGTCCGGTTATGGCACTTAGCGTCAATTCGCTGCCCCGCAACAATTTGGTCGCTATTGGACAAGAGCAGACATGCGATGCGACGTCTCGCTCAGGTCAATGCTGCCGGTAGGTCCTATGCAGCGCCGAATGTCCGCTTGTTTGGCGTCGCGATTATGGTCGCGGCGGCGACAACGATTTCGTGGTATAGAGCCGCGAAACAGAGGTTTGCTGCGGGCGAGGCATGAGACCGTTCGACACGATCATGCTCATGCTGTTGGCGCTTGCCGGGCCGGCCTCGGCAAGCGAGCCGGCCGAGTGCCGCGTGGCGGAGCAGCTCATCCAAAACTCCTTTCCGTTGCCACGCGCCAGCAAGGCGCTGGAAGCCAAGCGGCTCGATATTCTGGTGATTGGGGGAGGGTCATCAATGCTTCCCGGCGCGAGCGAATCTAAGGCTTATCCATCGCGCCTACAGAATGTGCTTGCGCAACGGTTGCCCAACATCGGCATTAAGGTGACCGTGGATACGGAATACAGGCGGACTGCTGCGGAAGCGTTGCGGATCATTCCGCAAGACATCGCGACCGCCAAGCCGAATTTGGTTGTCTGGCAGGCTGGAGTGATCGATGCGATGCAGGGTGTCGATCCGGAAGCATTTAGCGCCACCCTCAACAAGGGCGTTGAAACCGCTCATGCGGCCGGTGCCGACGTGATTTTAATGAATATGCAATATAGTCCCCGAACTGCATCAAGTATCGCGCTTTCGGTCTACCTGGAAAACATGCGCTGGGTTGGACTGCAGCGTGAAGTCCCCTTGTTTGACCGGTTTGGAATTATGGAACTGTGGTCTGAACTCGGTACATTCAACTTTTTCTCTGCGACGAATGAATTTGATACGGCCGAACGAGTCCATGATTGCATTGCACGATTGCTTGCCGACCTCATCGTCGAGGCGGTCAAGCCAGCCGCGCCGCCAGTACCGCCCAAAGAAAAGTAGACGGCGTAAGTTGGCGGCCTCTTTCATTTCAAACCATGCGTGGGATGTCGCAAATGGCACATCGCGCCAATTCGGATTCGTGCCGCGAATGGCCGCTATTGGGGGCGGCATAGCGGATGTCGCGCGAACAACACGAAATGGTCGCTAAAGTGCCCCTATCAGGAACGAGAGTTTATTTCCTACGTTAACACCCGCGAGAGCAGGCCATCTTTGTGCCGGAGCGCCTATGGCAAAACGATCAGCGAAGTTGCGGCAGTCTATTACTGCGTTAGCGGCGATAGTGGCTTTCCTGATGACCACCAATCTTGTGCATACTGCCGAGCTGACGGTGTTGTCGCCGCATGCAATGAAGCCCGCATTAAGCGATCTGATCCCGCAGTTTGAACGCTCCTCAGGCAACCAGGTCACGATTTCCTATTCATCCACTTCAGCACTCGTCACGGAGATCCAAGACGGAAAAATGGCTGACTTAGCGATCCTGGATCCCAAGCAAATCGAGCAACTTGAGGATGAGGGTAAGATTATCGAGGATAGTATTGCTCCCATCGCAAAGCTCGCATTTGGCGTAATCATTCGGAAAGGAACCGCAAAGCCCGACGTGAGCACGGTTCGCGGACTGACGCAGGCGTTGATGAACGCAAAATCGATAGCTTCGGGTGATCCTGGAAGGAGTGCCAGTGGAAGGTATTTCGCTAGCTTGATTGAGCGACTCCAAATTGCCGGCGCGGTAAGGCCAAAAATCAAGACTTTCTCGTCAGGCACTGCAGCTCTAGAAGCGGTCGCAAACGGCGAGGCTGACCTAGCGATATGGCTAATCAGTTCTGCAAATGGACCTGGCACGGAACTGGCGGGTGTTTTGCCGGCTCAGGCTAAGAAGTTTAACTCATACGCAGCTGGAATTCTTACGAACAGCAATCAAATACCGGCAGCAAAAGCTTTGTCATCGTTTATCTCGTCACCTGCTTCGTTGGCGGTTATGAAGTCGAAGGGCTTTGACCCGCCTTGATATTCGCTTCCGGAGAAAAACTCCATGTGGCCGTTGTCGGCGGCGCAATTGAGCCCGGTGACAAGACCATGCTTTCGCCGGTCCTGTCCGAATGGACCAAAGCTTGATCAACGCGAGATCACACTCATGGAACAAATATCTGCGACCTCAGTTCTACCGACGCCTTGCGGGAACCTGCGAGATCAAAGTCCCCGCGAGGGCAATGGAGGTTCCGATGACAATGCACAGCAATCATCGTGCCGCCGACGCTCCCGACCCAGCAAAATGGGAAGCAATTTGGATATGCGTAGCATTGCTTTTGATTGTGGCAATCGCGTTGTGGTCATATTCCTCACAATAAATCAGGGTGGCCACTCATTTCCAAAGCGGCCGCCTCATTTGGCGAGTACTGGCCTATTTTGGCCTTTAGTGGGCTAATTTTGAAGTCCGCTGTGGCCGGGTTTGGTTTTGGAACAAACCATCGTGAGCCGCCTTGTTTCTCCACGAAGCGCGAGTGCCACCTGAGAATGTAAGGGAGGTGCGTATGCCCCAATCCCATCTTGCTGCTGATGTGCAGTCCCTCAATCTTGCATGGCCAACCTGTCCCAATTGCGAAACGCTAATGCGACCCGCTCCAACTGAGGCGGACATGCCGGATCGGCGCACGTTCGAGTGCCCAGTTTGTAAGTACTCAGAAAGCGTTATGGTCGAATACAGCTAGGCCGCCTGAGTGGGCGGCCTCTTTCATTTGTACCTAAGTGTGCGATGTATCTCCGCTTCGGAACTAAGCGACATTTCGCTGCGGCGCAAATTTCGGTCGCTATTGGGCACAAAGCGGACATTGATCGGCACGGGCGCTAGTTGGCTCGGTCGCTAATGACCCGAAGCAGACCGTCTTGCTCCGATAGACACTCCCCATCCTCGACCATAAACTCAAGCCGAAATCACTATGGGTTGGGACGACTAGCATATGATTAAATCATCGCGCCGCAGATGGGTGAATCTTGAAGCCGCAGATTGGTGTTGTCACTCTTGGAGTCGACGATCTGGATCGGTCGCTTGCGTTTTATCGTGACGGCCTCGGCCTACCTACGAAGGGTGTTACCGGCGATCAGTTCAAGGGAGACGATAAGCATCCCGCGGGAGCCGTTGTGATGTTTCACTTGAATGGCGGTCTTATCCTTGCGCTTTATCCGCGAAGCGAGCTCGCCAAGGATGCGCGCTACCCTTTGGGCGTTCCAAGCCCCACAGAGTTCAGCCTCGGGTACCTTGCAGCCAGCAAAGACGAGGTCGATCAAATACTGAACCAGGCAAAAGCGGCTGGTGCCACGATCACTGATGCGGCTCATGACCGTCCGTGGGGGATTTATTCGGGATATTTCAAAGATCCCGATGACCACCTCTGGGAAGTTATTTGGGGCCCATCAATACCGTAACAAGTGCTCGTGGCGTCAATACGGCCGTATGCCTTGAATGGTCGCCATTGGCGGTGGGTTCAACCGATCGGCGCAACACCTTCTAATCTTGCGAGATGATGAGGTGTGCGCATGGAAGGGAATGCACGGATATGCGCCGATCAGGCAGCTGCGGAGAAATCAGGCCGCGCGCTGCCGGTCCATCACGAGGGCGATCCACATATGCTGCTCAGGGTCGAGGCGCAGCGCGTACGGCGACCAGCCGCGCCTGCGTAGCTCCATCGACACGTCGGCGGAGTCGGCGCTCTCAGGTACGGTAAAGCGCGCACTGCGGCGCCCCTTCGGCGTATCCACGATTACTCGGCGACGACGATGCGGCATTAAACTCACCATTTGAAACGGTCGCGTCAGCGGGCGTGAACGGCCGCCGGCTCGAGGTAGACGCTATAAAATGATGAGCCAGCGCCGGGCGAGCCGGGGCGACTGGCCGAATATATAGGTAGGGCCTATTGATTTCCAAGAGTCTGCTTTTGTTGCTGCATCGCAAAATCTGCCAGGCGGAAAGTTCGCTTGTGGCACTTAGCGTCATTTCGCTGCGCCCTAAAAATCGGTCGCTATTGGGTGCATAGCGGACATTGGCCGGGATTGGTGCTGAATAGCTCGGTCGCTAATGACCCGAAGCGGACATTGGCTGTGCACAGCGGCAATTGTTTTGATGCCGTTTTCAGCCCCTCTCGAAGTAAGGCACGAATACGTCATCGGCCTGACTATCGACGTTCACGATTGCCTCGTGGCGGCAATTGACGTTTGAGCACCACACGATCAGCGACCGCACCCCATTGGCGCGCATATTGCCGAAAGTCATGGGGCAGGTCATACGGCTACCTCATCGATCAACGTCGCATCGTCGCCGTCAGCGCGTGAGCTAGATTGAATTTTCCATGATCCACTTCTAAGGGCCCCGGCATCCCGTACCGGGGCCTCTCTTTTACTGACCACTCGATACGAACGCGCGTGTCAGCGGTCGGTCAATCCTGACGGCTATCAGTTCGTCGTTAGCAGGATCGCCATGAGAGTGATGGCGGCGAAAGTCAGGATAATCACGAACGGCTGGAATAGCGGCTCTGGCGCATATCTATTTTTCATTCGACATCCCCGTAAGGTGTTTGTGTCGCTCCTTTTAATCCTCAGGGTAGTCTCTCTGTAATCTATCTGATGTGAGCTAGTTCACATTACGGGGCTATCTTGCTAACCGCGCTCCCACGCCGCCTTGAAATCCGCCATCGCCTGCTCACGGCTCGCCGCGTAGCCGCGATCATGCGGGTACTGCGGCACCCGGGCCGTGATCGTCCAGAACCAGGGCGTCTCTCTCGACGCCGCGTGCGTCCACATGATCCGCCCGATGGGCCGGTCACCGTCGAACACGTCGTAGTCGTCATCCGGCCATGTGCCGCTTGGGTGGGACTTAGAAGCGCGTTTCAGGGTCAGCATGGGACAGGCAATCCTTTTGTCATGGGGTTATCCCCGCCGGCGCGCCGCTACTTTTGTGTCCCTACGGTTGCATTGACGTTGCGTATTTCAACCGCAGGGAGGTAAATTCTACGAGCTCGCGAATTATGAACAGGTTTCTGCGCGATTTCGGCAGGCGTCGGCCAGTCGCGTCAGGCTTCGTTTATTTCTACACATAGGATTTCGTCTATCAGAGCTAACGGTATTGGCCCGCGGTGGCCGGCCTCTACGTGGGGACAATTTGTTCACCCCAAGCCTCTTCCTGCTTCCATTGCAGCCACGATTGCAGATCAAGGCAGCCATCGGCGGAGAGAATGAAAATAGCTGCGCCCGACTGAGGCGTGATTGACTGCGTTGGCGAACACTTAAAGATCGAATCTTCTAACTGCTGTTGCGTCACGGACCGATAATCGAAGAGGCATACGCAACCACGCTTTGCAAAGAACGAATTACTTGTCGATCCGAAGGTGGTCACAAACGAGCCGTCATTCGGTCTGATCTCACCGCATTTGAGAATGGGTTCCAAGTTAGAAAGTTGGCTGACATGAAATACGCGGCCTTCCAAAAAGGAACGCACCTGTTCGAATCGATCGCCGGTTTTTGGAAGCCAGAGATTTCTTAGCGTGGGCAAGCGCAATTTTGGAATTCTCGATGGCATCTGCGCTGGCGGGCGGATGATTTGAATCCGGCGACGGTTGCGGCGCGCCCGGTGTCGGCAGTCGTGCCGGTATATTGTAAGTATGTTTGAAGTCTGAAGCCGTAAATTCGTTAAGTGCTTGATTTCATTGGCGCGCCCTAGGGGATTCGAACCCCTGTTACCGCCGTGAAAGGGCGGTGTCCTAGGCCTCTAGACGAAGGGCGCAAGCCGGAACGGCGCGACGTATAAAGAGCTTCGCCGCCAGCGGCAAGCGCGCGGTCGGCGGCTACCACTTGCCGGTATTGGGCATCGATTTCCACGGTTCCTGCGGCGGTTTGGCGGCGCCCTTCTGCAGCAGTTCGATCGAATGCTTGTCGGGCGAGCGCACGAAGGCCATGACGCCGTCGCGCGGCGGCCGGTTGATGGTGACGCCCGCCTTCATCAGCGCCTCGCAGGTGGCGTAGATGTCGTCTACCTCGTAGGCCAGGTGTCCGAAATAGCGCGCCTCGCCATAGTCCTCGCTGTCCCAATTGTAGGTGAGTTCGACCTCCGGTCCGGGGCGGCCGTTCTTCTTGCTCTCCTCCACCAGTTTCTTGTCGCCCGGCGGGGCCAAGAACACCAGCGTGTAGCGGTTCTTCTCATCCACCCGCCGGCGGGTTTCCTTGAGGCCGAGCTTGTTGCAGTAAAAATCGAGCGCGGCATCGAGATTGCGTATGCGTAGCATGGTGTGCAGATATCTCATGGTTCAAACCTCACGAACGATGGGCCCCTGAGCCTACGACACTATAACAATGATTGCGCCCGATCTTGAGACAGCGATCCTGCGGCTGCGCGCTCTCGTCGAGGGCGCGCGGACCATTGCGCCGTTCACCGGGGCGGGGATATCCACCGAATGCGGCATCCCAGACTTCCGCTCGCCCGGCGGGTTGTGGACCAAGAACCAGCCGATCCCGTTCGACGCCTTCATGGCAAGCAGCAAGAAGCGCGACGAGGCCTGGCGCCGCCGTTTCGTCATGGAGGAGAGTTTCGCCAAGGCGAAACCGGGACGGGGGCATCGGGCGCTGGCGAGCCTTTATCGCGCCGGCAAGGTGCCGGCGCTGGTGACGCAGAACATCGACAACCTGCATCAGGCCTCCGGCATCGCACCAGACGATGTCGTCGAACTGCACGGCAATACCACCTACGCCGTGTGCCTGGAATGCGATCAGCGCTACGAGTTGCCGTGGGTTCGGAAAAAATTCGAGGCCGCCGGACAGCATGTGCCGGATTGCACATGCGGTGGCTACATCAAGACCGCCACCGTGTCGTTCGGGCAGGCGATGCCGGCCGACGCAATGGCGCGCGCCGAGCAATTGACCCGCAACTGCGATCTGTTTCTCGCCATCGGCTCGTCGCTGGTGGTGTGGCCGGCGGCCGGATTTCCGCTCATGGCCAAGCGCAATGGCGCCGCCCTCGTGATCATCAACCGCGAGCCGACCGAGTTCGACGAACTCGCGGATCTGGTGGTGCGCCACGACATCGGCGACGTGCTCGGCCCCTTCGTCGCGCCCTGATTCGCAAGGCGTTGCGCTGTGTATAGACCTGTGCGCAAGCCCATTTTGCACTTTGCCGCTTAAAGGCGGGTGTTATCTTCAAACGACAGATTCGGTGCAGCGCCCTTGAAGAGGCGCCAAAAAAACGGCGGCGTGCGGCGTCATGGCGTCGGACGGGATTGAATCAAAAATGCCTGGAAGCAATCTCCGGCCGGGCGCGGTCGTAGACCTCCTCGACGAAACCGCAGCCAACCTGATCGAAGTGGCGGGCGTCATCAAGTGGTTCGACGTCGCCAAGGGATTTGGTTTTATCATCCCCGACAACGGCATGCCAGACGTGCTGCTGCACGTGACCTGCCTCCGTCGCGACGGCTACCAGACGGCTTACGAAGGCGCGCGGGTGGTGTGTGAAGTACAGCAGCGCCCCAAGGGCCTGCAGGCGTTCCGCGTTTTATCGATGGACGAGACGACCGCGGTGCACCCGGCGCAGATGCCGCCGCCGCGCACCCATGTCACGGTGACGCCGACCAGCGGGCTCGAGCGGGCGGTGGTGAAATGGTTTAACCGATTGCGCGGATTCGGATTTCTGACCCGCGGCGAGGGTACGCCCGACATCTTCGTCCACATGGAGACGCTGCGCCGCTACGGCCTGGCCGAGCTACGCCCGGGTCAGACCGTGCTGGTGCGTTTCGGGCCTGGACCGAAGGGCTTGATGGCAGCCGAGGTTCACCCGGATGGCGGATCGCTCGGTCCCGCCTCGCACTGATCGCTAGCTGCTTTCCGCCCAGACGATTGGCCGATTTTCCGATTGCCGCTTGGCCCTCCTGCGCGTAAAGGCGAGCCCATGCACGCCCTGCGGTGGACTGCTTTCGTTCTGATCGGGCTTCTGGTCGTCGCCGGCCCGGTGCGGCCGGCCGCGCTACAGACGCTCGAAATCGCCAGCAAGACCGGGGTGCACGCGTTTACAGTCGAAATCGCAGATACCGAGCCCGAGCGGGAGAAGGGCCTGATGTTCCGCAAGGAACTTCCCGAGGGCCGGGGGATGCTGTTCGACTTCCACCGCGAGCAGGAGGTCGGTTTCTGGATGCAGAACACCTACATCCCGCTCGACATGATCTTCATCCGCGGCGACGGGCGCATCCTGAGCATTGCCGAGAACACCGAGCCGCTGTCGACAAGGGTTATTCCCTCGAACGGGCCGGTGCGCGCCGTGCTGGAGGTGATCGGCGGTACCGCACGCAAAATTGGCATCGCGCCGGGGGACCGTGTGGCGTCCCCGATCTTCAAGGCCCACTGAGTTGCTGGCATACGCACAAGCGTGTATCGCGTCGTCGGTCGGGGCGTAGCGCAGCCCGGTAGCGCATCTGCTTTGGGAGCAGAGGGTCGCAGGTTCGAATCCTGCCGCCCCGACCAATAAAATCAGTAGTTTCTTGCAATTCTCGGTCAGTCACCCTTCCCAGAAAACGGCTCTGGGAATGGTGCGCTTGGCGAGGCCGCCTATGCGTTCGCTGTGGTGGATTGATGCAGGACGCGTTAGCGGCGGCCCCTTGAGGCACAAAGCTAAGAGCTTGGAACTTTTTGACGTAAATCAATTCGTCGTTTTCGGCGGCCTCATAGCGTTAATCTATGGCTCATTACGACGAGAGTTTTCTGCCGCCATACCCGACTTGCGGGGTGTCTATGATGCTTGCCTATGTTGTGATGAAGGCGGCATCGTTTCCTGAGCTGCGCACGTTCCGGTGTCGCCCCTGCGGCGACGTGCAAACGTTTGAGCAAAAGGAACCATCCCCCCGCTCAGCAGCCGAGCAGACTTCCGTTTGGCCCGCAGCCTGATCGCAGTCGCATAACACTTGGTTTGAACATGCAATATTTTGAAAAGTCCGACGATAAGTTACAACGGATAGGCAAGGTGATCGGGGATACTATTTCTGCCCTCATCGTCCTGGCACTGATAGCAGTTTTTGCTTACAGCTTGATTTCGCGCCTATAGATCGCCTCAAAGTTCGCCGGTACAACGGTGGGATGGTCGTTTTTGGGCAGAAACTAAAACTTTAATATTTGGAGCTTAATAAGTTAGGCAATCAGGGCACACGTGGCGCCCGCCCCCCGGCTAGCTACCTATGCTCACCCCAATATGGGAGCGAGCCGGGGAATGCCTCCTGCCAGGGCCCGCGATGAAGTTCTCCACTTCAGACCTAACCATCCTCCGAATACGCTGCACAAAATGTGCACAGCACACGGAAAAAATGGTAACGGTTCTGGTCCGAAAAGACGCCATACCCTGCGCCAATTGTGGCGCGAGAATTAGCCTTTCAACACCAATCAACAAGCTCTTGATCTCCGAAACCGCAGCAAGTTGCGTCCGCGTGGGCGAAGCGTTGATGAAGGGCTTGTCATTGGCGTAGGCCGCTCAATTGCGGCCCCTCTTCGATTGGAACGATGCAATCAAATCCATGCACGAACAACGAAACATTCAACGGCGTCGAACACTTAAAGGCGGGACGATTTCGTTCCACCGTGGCGGCGCCATTGATTTTACGGTTCGGAATTTATCGAGCATCAGAGCAAACCTTGAAGTTGTCAGTCCGGTCGGTATTCCAGACGACTTCACCCTAGTGATCCGGCCTGACCAAACTAAGCATTCATGCCGCGCCATATGGAGAAGGCAAAATCGGATTGGGGTCGTTTTCAAAAAATGCCGCACTACCCATGCGCCGCCTGGTCTGCGCGGCGAGCCGCGAGGCAGCGATGGCGGATTTCAAAGCGTGGTGGATGAAATGAAAGAAGCCGCCAACTGAGGCGGCCAATAAAAAAGCCCCGCCCTAGAGGGGCCCCTAGGCGGGGCTTCCTGGCGCGCCTTTGGAGGCGTAAGGCCACCGGGTCGCGACAATTAGATGCCCCGGACTAATTGCTAATCACCTCAAGTTGAAAATAGGCCACTTCCGCAGCGAGCCGCGAAAGGCGATGGCGAATTTTAAGGCGCGGTGGATGAATTGAAAGAGGCCGCCAACTGGGCGGCCTCACATCAGGCATTATGGGCTTGCGTTAGGCGGAGCCAACTTGTTCAGAATCAATCTAGCGGAAAACCAGAGCATACCGAGAACGACGAGGATTCCTGCGGCAAACAGAAGGCTCATGCTACCCTCCGTATTTGCCCCCTCAACTCCGTGTATCCGAAAAGGTTGCTAAATCAGGCCACTAATCATTTCAAATTAGGCCACTATGGGGGGTCATAACAGGCCAGTATCGGCACGATCATTGCCTGTTCGTTGACGTTTCCTCCCAAACTCGGAGGGCTGCGGTAGCCGCGCAGCCAGCGACCGAGCTATTCACCACCAGTCCCGGCCAATGTCCGCTATGCACCCAATAGCGACCGATTTTTACGGCGCAGTGAATGACGCTAAGTGCCATTAGCGACATTCGCAAAGCGGGCCGAGCGAAAAAGAACAGCCACCTCGCGGCGGTCTCTCCGAAATCCGATCAGGTGCTTTGATCGGCTGTGATGCCAGACAAAGCTTGGCAAGCGTGGCTCTGCCAACGAAAAACCCGAGTATTTTCGATATTTTCCGCCTTCAGTATGCAAGCCTTGCAGGCTATTAAGATTACACCTTAACCAATGATTAATTATGCTTTAGCCAGCGCGAAATGCTCGGCCTAGTATGCGTTCGGATCTTGCGAATTGGTGGGCGTGCCATGATGTATAAAGTGTATGCGGCCTTCATAATGTCTCTCAGCGTAGCGCTTACTTTTGCCTCCAACCAAGCATTCAGTCAGTCAGAAACATCCCATGGTGGTGTTTCTACGTCGACGCACTCGCCTTTCCTTCCATCAGGCACTCGACACCATATCAGACGCAATGGAGGGAATTTCTTTCCGGCAGCCGGAGGCTTCTTTTGGGGACCATCGAATGGCCAACCCAACATGGAGGTCACGCAACCGATAGGCCCGATATCAGGCGATATAAATTACACATACAAATTTGATGTTCCTTGGGATTGGGCACATCGATATCCGCCTAGTTTTTTTGCCAGCCCCCCTGAACCAGCTTCTCCGCCAGTAGAATATGAACGCGGCTGCCCCGCGCAGACCGTAACGATTTCTGGGCCTGACGGCAAAGACCAAACCGTAACTATAGTTCGCTGCTAAGAGAAAGTGGGCGTTCGCCATTGTGAATGGCATGTCCGCATTGGGTCATTCGCGACCGAGCCATGCAGCGCCCCTGCCGGCTAATGTCCGCTGGCAGTCCAATAGCGACCGATCAAAGCATCAGTCTGAATTGACGCTAAGTGCCATTAGCCGACATATTCTCGAAGAGGAAATCACGAATGAGATAACGTCGCGCAGCCCGCAGATCGACATGCCGCAAGCTTGAACAGCAGAACAACCGTTGGACTGGTTACTTCGCCCGCTTCCACACGAACTCCAATGTCACCCCGGCGGGCGTGCGAGGATTCGTGAACTTCATTTCGTCGGCGGTAATGGACGTGATGGTCCTGATTAGGGGCTCCCACAAGATTTGGAAACGTGCTTGTCTCGACGTTGACGTGGATGGTCTTTGTATTTTCGTCCACCGTACGCGGCGGTCTCTCCGAACTCCGATCAGTGGTTGGTTGGGTGGCGGCCTGGCGGTGGTAAAAAGCATCACTCAGGCTGCGTATTTCACCTCCACGTCATCTTGGTCCAGCACAGCATCGTAAAGGTCATCTCGAGCAATCACTTGGAGTAGATCGGTTGCGAGTGCCTGCACTGAGATACCCATCAAAGCGGCGCGTTGGCTTAATTGATCGAGGATGGCTTGCGGGAGGACAAGTTTCCCGGGTCGTCTAAGGCTGATTTTCAATTGCGAACACATGACGCGCAGAGTACCAACCGTCCATCCCAACTGATTTGCGATTTCCAGATCGCTGAGTCCCTGATCAATAAGCGCCAGGATCAGCGCTGGATTTATATTGCGCCCGGGTCGTCTGAGGCTGATTTTCAGTTGCGAACACGTCACGCGCAGGGCATCAATCGTGCATCCCAACTGATTTGCGATTTCCAGATCGCTGAGTCGCTGATCAATAAGCGCTAGGATCAGCGCTGGATTTATCTTGCGCCTGAAAAGTCTGGGCTGAATTCGAAGGTTTCTGCGCGATATCCGCATGCCGATCAAAGCTCGCCATCGATGCGCTTATTTCCGGATCGTCATCGATGACAGCAATAATCCCTTGCGGATTCGACATCATTTATATCCAACGAACTCTGTGGCAACGGTGTCTCAGCGCCCATTCAGATCGGAGCTTACTGGCCGCCGGGTGTACGCGGGCTTGCGCCGCAGCACACACATTGGCGCGACTTTATGCCGGTGTCTTGTTATTATCTGCCAAAGCTTTGTCCACGCATGCCAACTTAAGCTGGGGGTTGATGTTAGATGACCCTGCTAGGGCGACAGATCGCCTCGCGGCGGTCTCTCCGAAATCCGATTAGGTGTTTCTCGCTAGCGCGGGTGACCGAGGCCAATACCAAGTTTGTGCGCCTGCTGGCGTACGGCACCGACAGTGCGTTTCATCTGCTTGGAGATTTTAGCAACCGGTGTTCTTGCCTTTGAGTGCGCCTTCAGGGTGCGATAGTCCTTTTTGGTCCAACGCGCACGCTTTATTATCCGCTTTGACATTCAGCAACTCCGTTTATGGATTGAAACCTGCGTCATTACTTACACGGACGGGCGGCTGCACTTATCGAGCGTGGCCGGAGAGTGTCCGCATTCCACCGCTACGACCCACAATTCAATTTGAGATGAGCCGTTATTTAAGCAGTATCGGCAAAACCTCGGCTGCAACGGCAGCAATGGCAGCGCGTGCCAGGATTGCCAGCCCGATTTTGACGACAAGTTGCACGGGAAGTCCCACTGCTCTGCAAGTAATACCAGCGGTCATAGAGACTGACCGATGTTTGCCCAGTCTCGCGAACCGATTGATGTGATTATTTGCGGTTGAGCGGTGAGTTTTTGCCAAGCCTCACAGGCCGCGTCGAGGATAGCGTCGTAGGTCTCGAAGACGCGATTGGAAAGCCAGTTGGCGCGCATATACTGCCAGATATTCTCGACTGGGTTGAGCTCCGGCGCACGCGAAGGCAGCAGGATTAGGGTGATGTTTTCGGGCATGTGGAGCATTCCTGTTGTATGCCATCCGGCGCGGTCGAGCAGCAGAACAGCGTGTGCGCCTTTGGCGACGTGGCGCGATATCTCGTCGAGGTGAAGCTGCATGGCGAATGTGTCGGCGACGGGCGGTGCGAGCGCAGCACCTTTACCGCGCGCCGGACAGATTGCACCGAAGAGATAGGCATTATCGTAACGCTGGTCGGCAGGCTGGCGCGGTCGCGATCCACGTCTAGCCCATTGGCGGACGAGGCCGTTCTTCTGACCGATGCGGGCCTCGTCCTTACATGAGGGTTCCGCTGTCAACGGGTCTATGGCATTTCTTTCTCCGATTCTGATTGACGGGGCTTCGCACGTTGGGTCCGGGGCTATCGAGTTCTCGCAGCTACGGCTGCGTCACCTTACATGCGGTCGGGCCCGGAGCACGACGGTCCCGCACCATAATGCCTCATGCACGAGGCGCAGCCCCGACGAGACGCGACCCACCTGAAACGCGGCGGCGTTGTGCCACCAAAGACGAAGACGGTCGCGCTCCCCGTATCGCCGCCGGCGAATGCTGCCGGTGACAATTCCGGTTTGTCTATGCGGTGACTGTTGTCTGCGTTCGGATCTCGGCGCCAGCGGGTACCACCCCCATCTCCACGTAGCGCCAGAGCGCGATCAACAGCTTGCGTGCCATCGCTACAATGGCGATCCGCCGCGTGCGCCCGGCCAAGGTACCAACGCGCTCGCGGAACCACTCTGCCAGCTCGCTGCCAGGCTGGTAGCGAAGCCATAGCCATGCGAGCTGGATCATAGTCGTTCTTGCGCGGGGGTTTCCGGCCCGGCTAATGCGCCGATCGCGATCCATACCGCCACTCTGGTAGGGCATTGGTGTGATGCCGACATAGCTCGCGATTTGCCGGCGGTTGTCGAATGAACGATAGAATACCTCGCGCGTGAGTACGGCAGCGAAGTTGTCGCCAATACCGCGGATGCGACAGAGAGCGGCGATCTTGCGGCAGGCCTGATCCTGCGGCTTGGCTTCGGCGGCCTGGTCGCGCTCGGCCTCAACCTCCCGGATCAACTCCAAGGTCGTAATGAGCCGTCGACGTAGGCGATCCAATTCGGCCCGAAGATGGTGCGGTATCTCGCGTCCATCACCGGTGCGCAGGACATCAAGATCACGCTCCCATGAACGAAGAGAGGGCCTTTTCCGAATGCCTTGGGTGAACAGCAGCGCTTCAATACGATTTTCGATACGCAGCCTCTCATGCACTAGATTCTCGCGCTCGCGGTGCGTGCGCTTGGCATCCTCCTCGTCCAGTGTAGGCACGCGCACCATGCTGCAGGCTTGGTGATCACCCCGGAGATAGGCCGCAAGCACGCGCAGCATGCCCTCCGCATCGAGCCGGTCCGTTTTGGCCCGTCGGGCGCGGCGGTTTACGAGAATGCTGGTGGGTTCAAGAACATGGGTGGCGACACCATGTGCCGTCAGCAGACGGTGCAGCCAGAAGCCGTCACGTCCCGCCTCAAAGCAGCAGACGACGCCTATCTGCGGCGCGTCAAGCCGGCGAGCAGCACGGGCCCGCAGCGATGAGATCAGAGCCAACAAGGCGGCCGTGTCGCCACCATCGATCCTATGCAGATGTGGCTTCTCGGCCCCCGGCACGCGGGCGGCGACGAGCCACGTTGATGCACTGAGTTCGGTAGCAAGAAGGATAGTAGGATTAGCGGTGTCGATCGGTTGCATAGTGGCAGCTCCATCGCTTTGATTCGGGCTACCAAAGTATCGGCTCAGCCCGGCGCCATAGCATCTGGAACCAGACTTCGATAGGGGTTTCTTTCGGCAGATCAGGCAGATGAACACTCAGCCTGCGCGCAAAGTTTTTTTATAAGCTGCGACGATCTCGGCGTCCTGGGCCGGATGGCGCGGCCGCGCGGAGATGTGCGACAATTGGGCAAGCGGGCCGACGGCGCGGCTGTCGGCAGCCCAGAAAGCAGAACTCACCAGGATCGTCGAAATGGGCCCCGACAAAGATGTCGATGGGGTCGTCCGTTGGCGGCGTATCGACCTCAAGCGCGTCATCGCCGAACGGCTCATGCCATTGAGAACCGCCGCCAGCGACAGCAATCGCCGGCTCCGGTTGACGTCCTTGGCCTTCTTGGCCAACCGTCGAAGTTCCCGGGCCGTAAAGTCCGTCCGCAATTTGATCGCTGATGGCATGGCGCGAATCCTCCTCGCGCCAATGAATCACTAACCGCTCTAGAACGGAATCCCCGGAGAGTCAGAAAGCAGAGCCGTTGGTATAATGAAGCCGTGTGCAGATACAAGCGACGGCTGGGTTTGTCCTGTTAATGCAGGCCAATATCTTGTCTGCCGGTGCCAACCCCCGCAGCAAGGAGTGGCCGATTTTGGACAATTTGAGAACACCGCCGCTGAGGGATTCGCACGGGCGGACAAAACTTTGGCAATTAATAACAATACGCAGACAGAAAGCTGGCCCAAACCTTCACATCGTCTCTGCCGTATGGCGCACGGGGGGCAAAACTTGCGCCACGGCGTAGACAGGTCCTACTCGGACCGCTTTTCTCGTAGGACCTTCTACTTGAGGCCGCCTCATTTAGCGGCCTTTTTCTTTTTGAGGCTGACGGCGAAGCCGCTTGCGCACGCCTGATCCACTTCAAAGCTGCTCACAAGGTCAGAGGCGGGCGGTCTGTCCGAAATCCGATCAGGTGTTTTGATCAGGCGGCGACGATTATCGCCTAACCAGTCCGCATCTCGATTGCATCAATTAATGTGTGGGGCGAAAACGGTTTGTGCAGGTATGCGTTGGCGCCTGCCATCATCGCTGCTTTCTCGTTCTGTTGAATATCAACCCCGGTCATTACAATAACATTGAGAGACTGGCCTAATGCCTTCAAGTGTTTGCAAAGTTCGATGCCTGATAGACCGCTGCCGAGGTTGATATCTATAAGCACACAGTTTGCCTGACTTGTCGTAAACCCATCCAAAAACTTCTTCGCCGAATCGCAAGTTTCACAAACATATCCATGTGCCCGCAAAAGACGCGCCAGCGCCTTCCGCATGCTCGGATCGTCGTCAATTACTGCGACGACTCGTTTAAACATCGGGTGGCAGCATAATGTCGGTGCAAAAAGGGGCCGTAGTCATACGAAAATCCATAGGGCATTTCAGTCGAATCGATTTCCTAATATATTCGGTTAATGAACCGGGGATACCTGCCCCTAAGGACAACAGGCAAGCTCGCCAATATCTTGCTTGCCAACCCAGCAAGGGTGCCCGACCGAAATGGCTGCGTTGCTGAATCAGAAAGTCCGCCTCGCGACGGCAGCGCGACTCGCGAGTTAGCTTTTGTGCAGTATAGCAGACTGTAGCTGTTTTGTTATTTTCATAATGCAAAGGTTTTACTTCGCTCCCGCAGCGGCCTATTCTATAATTTAGGTTGGTAGAACGAATTGGAACAATGCGCCGCGTTTGCCGTCCGATGATACGGTAAGTTGACCGCCATGACGCCCAATAATCATGCGGCAAATGGCTAGTCCCAATCCCATTCCATGCGCTTTTGTTGTAAAGAACGCATCAAATATGCCGTCTAACTGTTTTGGATCAATTCCCGGTCCCGAGTCTTCAACTGCGACGGCAATTGCATCGCGACCACAATGCTCAGTTCTCACCCGCAACACCCGACTTCGATCCGTCGTGGCATTCATAGCTTCGAGTGCGTTGTGGACTAGATTAAAGACGACCTGTTGCAATTGATTTCTATTGCCCTCGACAAGTGGCAGTCCCGACATCAGTTCGGTGCGAGTCGTAACACCATGATCCTTCAACTCACCGCGCAATGACTGTAGGACCCTAAGAATAATCTCATTCATATCGATCAGTTGTCGTTCGTGATCGACCTTCCGAAACAAAGCGCGAATGCCTTCGAACACTTCGCTGGTACGATGACTGTCAGCTATCATGTCATTCAGCGCCGCCCGGACTTCATCGTGATCGGGTGGAGCGGTTCCAAGAAGTTGCAGTGCTGCACCCCCGTTCATTACGATTGCTGCCAAGGGCTGTTTTATTTCATGAGCAATCGAAGCCGCAATCGCCTCCACGTTCATTAGCTTATTATCGCGCTCGTGCTCCAGTAGTAGGTTTGCGTGAGCGAGGCGAGCCACGCTCTCCCTCCGCTCGGTAAACAGCGCAGCGAGAACGAATGCAGTCAGCGCCACAACCAGAATGAGAACCTGGGCTTCCAGGATACGATCGTCGATCGGAAGACCAGTGTCTCCAAAGTGACCGATGCCGAAGATTGTCGTCCAAACGATCGTAACGGAAACGAGGAACGCGCCGGCCGCGGCGAAGACCGGTCGAAAACGGGCGGCAAGCCACAACAACAATGGAAACAGCAGCGCGCTTGGCACCACGGTCTTCCACGGCTCCTGGGGCAGCGAAATAATAATTCCGGTCATCGCGGCAAGTATCACCAGTGCCGCGACGCCTTCGATGAGTTCGTTCCGCGGCGGCGGCTCCAGCACGGCGGCGCCAAGTCCAATCACAAGCGGCGCAACAGCGACGATGCCGACGGCGTCGGAAGCGAACCATTGCCACCAGATGGTAAGCATCGATACCGTTGGGCTGTGGAACAGCTTGAAAGCCACCGCTCCCCCGATGCCTGAGATGACAGTTCCAACAACCGCAGCCGCGAGCAGGCTAAGGACCTGGCGCAGCCGGTCGAGGCGGAAACCCGTGCCGAAGTAGCGCTGGATTAATCCAGCTGTGATCAGAGCTTCCGCCGCGTTGCATAGGGCGAAGGCGGCAGAGGCCCAGATGTTGCGGTCCCCCATGAGATTAGCCGCGACCGTCGCAGCCATTACACCGGCGGCCACAAGCCATCGCGCACGAGGTCCCAGAGCGATCAAAACACCTGAGGATATACCTGCTGCGGGCCAGAACACGGCCACGCCACCAGGCTTCATAAGTAACCCGAGGCTTAGCTTTGCCGCTAGGAAATAGGCCAAGCCGACCGCCGCAGCTATCCCAATGCTAGTCACCCATCGATGGGACAGAGCATCGATGGCGGATCGCTGGCGTTGGCGGTGTTCTAGCAGCCCCTCAGTCATACTCACATTTCTAAACAATTCTATTGTTCAATATTGTCACATTGGTGTGACATCAGGTCCTGGATTAATTGTAACGTGAACACGACCGCACCCGACCAATGCACTCCGATCCCACCGAGTGGCGGGTTCCATATCATCATTTGCGACCGAACCGTCGCTGGCCAAATTCCGCCGTTGTACGATGTTCCCCAATAGAAGCGGACCTCCGGCGCTGCATAAGGCCTACCGGCAGCATTCGCCTGACCGAGACGCCGGTTGGCAGGCGATTGCGGATTTCAGGGCGGCGTGGGAGCGCAAGCCGGATTTGAAACGAAAGAGGCCGCGACTGAGGTGGCAAAGAAAAACCCTAGGCAGTCGGGAAGCTGCCAGGGTTGAAGGAGGGGGCATCAAAACTTCCGGGGGGAACCGGATTCCCTAGCTTTTGAATGATTTGCATGACGTAACCATGACTGCCTACGCTGTGCGCTGAAAAATGAGAAAGACCGCCTTGCGGCGGCCTCTCCGAAATCCGATCAGGTGTTTTGCTACGGCTAAAAAAGCCCCCACTTCCACGCCAGGATGGGGATCACGATGACTATCCCGATTATGATCCATAATATCTTTAGCTTTGTGCCGCTCCTTGCGGCTGCCCCTTGAGCATCGCGCCCGGTCGAACCGGCTCGTTGGTCTCGCTCAAGGCGGTGTCTCATCGCTCTCAAGCGCTGAGTTTCTTCGGCAAGCGTGTCAATTTTCTCATCGAGGCGCGCCATCTTCGCGGTTGGCGCAGCGGTGCCGCGCAACTTTTCAAGCGCTTGGCCGACGGAGAGTTTAGTTGTTTCAGCCACGGTAAAATCCTCTACCGGTGAATTATAGGACCGCGAAGGGTAGAGCGAACTCCTGTGCCGATCAATGTACGCTGTTACTCCAATAGCGGCCAAATTTTGCGACGCGGCGAATGTCCGCTAAGTGCGGCCCGCACCATGTCCGCTTTATCCGCGCAAGCGGAAAGCCGTGACACGTTCCGGCGCGATTTGTTGAATCGATTTTTCAATGAAACGGAGTCGCGTTTCGGCGCGGCAGGCGCGATCCCGCCACTGTTTCAGTTCGGTCTCGAGTTGGTTGATCGGTTCTGCGGCGGTTCCATGCTGACACCGAACTTTCCTTGGCGCATATTTAAGTACCTCTTGTACGCCGCCACCCCGCGTCTGCGCAGCCTGCTGCCCCGCGGGGGAGTGTTCGAGGTTGGTAATCAACTGCTGAAAAAATGCCATCTGGCCGCTCCGGATACGCAAACCCAAGAATCCTTGGCAAACCATTAGTTCATTAAAGCCGCAATCTCACATAGTCGATTGTACTTAGGTGCCCCCAACAGCAACATAACAACGACGCCGCCATGCGGGGGAGCGCATTGACGGTCTCGGAGTTAGACAAGGGCTGGTTCGGGGTTGGGGGTGCCCTTGTCGTCGCTATTGGATGAACAGTAATCGGATGCGACGCTAAGTGGGTATTGTCCTTAGGTGCTGCAACGGTTCAAATCCTATGATCCTCGTAGCGGCACCTATTTAGGCTATAATGAATATCGGCATCCTTATCCGTGAGTGCATCAAGACTGTCGCGGAACCTCACGAATCCTGCCGCTTCGACCAATCAATGCCCTGATTTTGCAGCGGTATTGTCGTCTTGTTGCCAGTGTTATCGCCCAGGCCTATACGGACGCTAACCAAAGCCAACCGATTCGCATCCCATGACCGCACGCATTTACAAGCCAGCCAAGACCGCCATGCAGTCGGGTCTCGCCAAAACCAAAGCCTGGGTGATCGATTTTGAGCCCGAGGCGCCACGCACGGTGGAGCCGCTGATGGGCTGGACCTCGTCCGGCGACATGCGCCAGCAGGTGCGCTTGAACTTTTCCAGCAAGGAAGAGGCGATCGCCTACTGCGGGCGCCATGGCATCGCCTATCAAGTGTCCGAGACGCCGCCGCCGGTGCGGCACGGCATGTCCTATTCGGACAATTTTTCCTTCAAGCGTCGCGACGCCTGGACTCACTAACGTCAAATCGCGCTAGCGCGCCACCGCCGTCAGGTCGCGTGCCGGTGCCTGAGCGCTGCCGCAGCAGCGCGATGAAGCGTTCTTCCGGCATCGGCTGCCCGAGCAGAAAACCCTGGCCGAAATCGCAGCCCATACTGACCAGCGCCTGCGCGTCGGCGGCCTTTTCGATGCCTACGGCGGCCACAATGCGCCGGTAATTGTGCGCGAGGTCGATCACCGACTTGCACAGCGGCATATTGACCTTGTCGGTGCCGCAGTCGGCGATGAATTTGTAAGCGAGCTTGAGCTCGGCAAAGGGCATTTCGCCGAACTGCGCCAGCGTCGCATAGCCGCCGCCGAATTCGTCGATGGCGAGTTGCACATTGTGGGGTTCCAACCGGTCGCTAAGTTTTCCTGCCAGCGCAAGGTCGGAAATGATGTCTTCCTCGCGCATATCGATGATCAGGCCCGGCCAATTATCGGCGCGCGGATGCTGCGCCTTCACGATATCCTCGATCGCCAGCTTGGCCACGATCGCAGGCTGAACATTGACCGTGATTGGAATATTGACGCCGAGCTTGGAAAAAATATTGCCGGTGTTGAGCGCGCTGGCCAAGGCCAGTTCCGATAATTTAATGACGCTGGCATCCGCCGCACCCGGCATGAAGGCGGCGGGCAGTAGGACGCCGTGTTGCGGATGGCGTGCGCGGGCATAGGCTTCCGCGCCGGCGAGCTGCTTTTTGCGCAGATCGATCTTCGGCTGATACCAGACGAAGAACGAGAGCGCAAAGCCGCGCGTGCTGCACAGACGGCGGTTATCGAGGCACCGTTGCAAGCGCGCTGCAATGCGCTCGAGGCACGGCTTAATCGTTTGGAAGCCGCTCACAGTAGCGGATCATCCAATCTTTTCCCTGAGGGGTTTTGGGCCGACTTGGCGAAAGAGATACGCGAGTTTGTCGATAATAAATGTGCCCCTCTTGTCGAAAAGATCAAAACTTTGGAGGCACGGCCCGAACTCGAATATTGCGGCACCTGGACGGCGGGAAAAACGTACCAACGCAACGCACTTTGCACGCACGGTGGCTCGTTGTGGATCGCAAAACAAACTACCGCTTCATATCCGGGTGGAAATGCTGAACCTGGCGCGTGGCAACTTTGCTGCAAGCGCGGCGCGGACGGAAAAGATGGACCCGCGGCACGTTAACCTGCGCGGCCTCTCGCCGGCCGAGGTCGAAGTGGAGGTCCGGAAATTAATTGATGGCGTTCAGGCCGAAGCACTGGAAAATTTCGAGATCGCACTGATCGACTTTGGCGCCGATCCCGCCGAACTCGCTGCCGAACTCGCGCGCCAGCGTGCCGAAAATGTGCAGATGCGCGAACAGGCGATCGAGCGGATGCGCTGCATGGCCGAGCGCGATGGTCAAAGCCTGAATTAGTCGGTCGGTGAAGCCTGACAGCCCCGATCACGTTAATGCTGCCGGTAGGCCCTATGCAGCGCCGAATGTCGGCTTTTGGGGCAACAGCGGACAAAAGGCGGTTTTTGGCCAGCAACGGTTTGTCCGCTAATACGATATATTCAGGTAATTCCGAACACGACCGTCGTGAACTGTCCCCGTGGTTCTCAATAGCCGGCGGTTCGGACAGATATAGACGTCGCGCTCAGCGTCGTAAGTGAAGTAAAGCCGGGAGAACATGCCGTCAGTTCGCTCGTATCTCTCCCACACGGGAATATGCGGCGTAATACCTTTTTCCAAAAGCCAAGCCAGCAGCCTGCTGATCCCATATGCCGTGTCGCCAGCAAAACGGTTGGGCTTTAAACCGAATATCTTCTCGGTCCGCTCAAGCATCGGTTGGGTTGCGGCGACTTCGTCATAGGTACGAGCGGGGGTCGCCTCAACGTCAACGATGACGGCAGCGGGGCCTGTATCAATCAGGTAATTGAGGCCATAGCCGAATTGTACGCGCTTATTGGCCTTTGCCGTCCAGGCAGAACATGGATCCACTGGCGAGATTACCGTCGGCGGCTTGCGAGTAGCGTCGGGATCTTCGTCATCAAGTCCGGCAAGGAACTCGGCAGCGGCCCGCGTCTGTCGTTCCGCCACCGACCAGTCGATCTCATCGGGAGGCTTGCCGTGATATCGGCTGGCGTTCGCCTCCATGACGCTGGCATCGACGGCAAAGCCTTCGCCCTTAACAAGACCCGCATTCATGCACGCCCACACCACCGCCTCGAATATCTGCCGGAATATGTCGCTGTCGCGGAAGCGGCCATGGCGATTGGCCGAGAACGTCGAATGATCGGGGACCGCGTCGTCCAGATCGAGTCGACAGAACCAGCGATAGGCCAGGTGTAATTCGACTTCCTCGCACAACCGCCGCTCAAAGCGGATGCCGTAGCAGTAGCCGACAATCAGCATCCGGATCATGAGTTCGGGATCGATCGAGGGCCGGCCGATCTCGCTGTAGAAAGGCGCAAGCTTATCGCGCAGGTCAGCCAGAATCTGCGTCACAATCGGATTGATACGGCGCAGCAGATGGTTCGCCGGAATACGTCGCTCAAGGTTGAACAGATAAAATAGCTGGCTCTGATCGCTCGTCTGCCGACCCATCATGGCAAGCCTCCGCCATCGAGAATCTCACGCTGACGGAATATTGTTCGCCGATGAGTGCGAGCTCAACAGTTCGACCCGAAGCGGACATGCCGTTCTTGCCAGCATCGGCTTCATTATTGGCATTGTGGTGAGGGCTGGAAGCGGAGCAGCCAGCCGCACTAGACCGCCCCTCGGCAGCAGTGGGAGCCGTGCTGCCGCCCTATAGAAATTCTAGGTGACCAATTCATGCCACGGCGGATGGCTTTGTGGCGTAGTCGGCTAAGAACTGGCCAACCTCTTTGGCTGGTCTTGGACGGCTGAATAGATAGCCCTGCACTTCGGTGCAACCAACGGACTGAATAGTTTCCAATTGCTCTTGCGTTTCGACCCCTTCCGCAGTCGATATCATATTAAGACCTTTAGCCAAGCCGGCGACGGCGTGCACGATGGCGAGCGGTTCCGTTCCATTCGCGAGATCTTGAATAAACGACCGATCGATCTTGATCTTGTCGAATGGGAAGCTACGAAGGTAACTGAGCGATGAGTATCCAGTCCCGAAATCATCCAGCGCAATCTGCACTCCCAATTTTTTCAGTTCATGCAGCGTTGCCAAAGTCGCGAATGTGTTCTGAAGAAGAACAGTTTCCGTAATTTCAAGCTGCAACTTGCGTGCATCCATGCCAGAATGGGCTAGGGCTGCCGTTACCATTTTTACCAGATTCCGACTATTCAACTGGACGGGCGAGAGATTAACTGCGACTTTGACATGATCCGGCCAATTGACGGTTTCCTCACAGGCCGTATTGAGTATCCATTCACCGAGCTGGACAATAAGGCCGGTCTCCTCAGCAATTGGAATGAACTCAGCGGGTGAGATCATCCCGCGCGCCGGATGATTCCAACGCACGAGCGCTTCGAACCCTGTGATGTCATTAGTCTGAAGATTCACAAGTGGCTGATAGTACATTTCGAATTCTTTATTTAGGAGCGCGTTCCGAAGATCCATTTCCAGATCGCGTCGCGCCCTCATGCGCGTATCCATCTCCGGCTCGAAAAATCGATATGTCCCGCGTCCATCAGCCTTAGCTCCATACAATGCCAAATCAGCATTCTTTAACAGCGGATCCGCCTCGGTTCCATCGAATGGTGCAACCGAAATGCCGATGCTGACGTCGGAAACAATTTGATGCCCATTAATTTGGTACGGTCTAACAATCGATGCCCGGATTCGCTGTGAAAGCGCAGCAGCATCTGTCATTTCCCGCATTTGAGTCATGATGATTGCGAACTCATCACCGCCCAGACGGGCAACCGTATCAGGCTCTCGGGTGCAGCCGCGCAACCGGTCGGCAACAAGCTTCAGCAGCTCGTCGCCAATCGGGTGACCGAGCGTATCGTTCACGCTCTTGAATTCGTCGAGATCCAGGCACAACACCGCCAAGCACTCGCCGCGTTTGACACGTTTGAGCTCTTGCTCCAGCCGATCGCGCAACAACACGCGATTGGGTAGGTCCGTCAATGCATCGTGGCGAGCCATATGAACGATCTGCTCTTCGGAGCGTTGCCGTTCGGTAATATCTTCATGGGTGGCTACCCATCCACCGCCTGCAATTGGCCTGCTCACGACCGAAAAAACGCGACCGTCGCCTGATTTTACTAGGTCATTAAAAACCCTCTCGTCAGCAATGCTTTCCCTGAGTTTGACGATATAATCCTCGGGGTCGCCCGAAAAGGTCCCGACCTGTATACGATGATTGAGAAGTTCGCGAAGAGTACACTCCGGTGCAGCGACCTCTCGCGACAATCCATACATTTCAAGGTAGCGCTGATTGCAAATTACCAATCGCGCTTCTGAATCGAACATCAACACGCCTAGTGACATATTATCTAAAAGAGTACGTAGCAGCTGTTCAGCTTTCCACGAGACCTGAGGAAATGGCAGAATCCTGGCATCCAAAAGTCGGGGGCCCTTCGAATCCATATTCATTCTCCTGGCGAAGGCGTTTGCCTCGTCCATTAATATTTAGGACTGATTTATTTGGAACTATTCAATCAAACGAGGCTAGTTTTAATCAAACCTGAATCGATTGCGAAAGTCTCGACAGCCTGGACTCGGACGCTATCGCCGGCGCGATATCGCGCAAATATGCGCGCTGCCGATTACGCACTCGAGTTTGGCCGTAAGCGCCAGCACGTCCGTGCCAGTCTCAGCCCACGCAACGCCAAGCGCTATTGCTGGCATGCTGCGCAGGGTTTCATGCACGCTGTAGAAATATCTATTTGCAAGAATGGAAGAGGCCGCTTCATTTCGCGGCCTCTTTATTTTTTTTCAGCCATGCTGAGGCATTTCCTCAGACGCTTGATGTCCGCTTCTCTAATCGGCTGTTCGGGGTCAAGCGCTTTCAGACTATCCACCACCACTGCAATGTCGATGTCGTCCGCGGGCTCGTGCTTCTCTTCGGAATCGGCACCAGGGCCCTTCCATCATGGGATTCGAGATCGAGGTGGAACAATCTTATGGGCGGCCTTACCGTCAGGGTAACGGTAGGTCCAAGCGGACTCACGAACTCACCTCATCCATCGTCCCGCGAGGGACATCATTCCACCGCTGGGTGGAGCTCGAGTGTTCTCCTATTGCATGTGGTGCAGTGCGTCTCTCATGCCACTGCGGCCTCCCGGGTCCACTGGAACTTGGTGCCATCAATCCATATGCGGTGCATGATCACGGCCAGCCGGCGCGCCAGCGCCACGACCGCCTTCTTCATCCCGCGGCGCCTGGCGATCTTCATGGCCCAGGCCTTGAGCCAGGACCATTTGTTGGTGCGGGTCAGCATGACCTGGGCCGCTTCGTAGAGCATCATTCTCATCATCTCGTCCCCGCGCTTTGATATCGCGCCGGTTCGGTTGATCTCGCCCGATTGATACTTGGAGCATGTCAGTCCAAACACTGCCCCGACTGCCTTGGAGTTTTTGAACCGGGCCGGCACGTCGACGGTGGCGCGATAGGTCAGTGCCACCACCGGGCCGACCCCGGGGATCGTCATCAGGCGCCGGCAGACGTCATCGTCCCGCACGATGGCCAGCAAGCGGCGGTGCAGGATGCCGATCTGCGCGCGCAGCACCCGCCGGACAACGAGCAGCGGTTCGACCAGCACGGCTAGGTCGGAACGAGCTCCTGGATGCGCGCCTCGAACTTTACTGCCCCCACCATGCCCACCTTGAGGCCGAAGTTACGTAAAGTCCCGCGCAGATCGTTATCGATGGCGATGGCCTTCGACTGCAGCAGCTTGCGGTGGGTCAGCAGCATCCTCAATTTCTGGCTGCGTAATGTCTTCACATGCACCGGGCGATAAAGTCCCGCCCGCATCATCTGCGCCATGCCGCGTGCGTCGTTACGGTCGGTCTTGTTGATCTGTGCCTGCAATACTGCCCGCATGTGCCGCGTCTCGACGCAGATCACCGGCAATCCCGTTTCGGCCAGAGCACTGAAAAGCCATTGCGACAGCGGCCCGGCTTCCAGTCCGATCCGCTTGAAGCGGTAGGCGTCGCTCGTCAGTACTGGCAGCAAAGCTTCCGGCTCACTCGCCACCTTCAATTCCCGCACGATCCTGCCCGTGTCATCCACAATGCAGACGCTGGTCTCCTTGACCGAAACGTCCAATCCAGCAAAATGGTCCATGCTGCGCTTCTCCTTCTGATGCTTGAGGCCCGTAACCTCGGTGACCTCGTTTCACCATCAGCCTGAAGCGCAGCACCCAAAATCTTTAGCTATCCACAAGATCGCCGGCCGATTACCCCATCTTATGGCTGCCGGTTCAACCGGTCGATGCAACACCCTCTAATCTTGCCAGATGCGGAGATACGCATATGGAGGGGAATGCACGGACGTGTTTCATGCCGGAGCAGAAGGCTCAGCCAAGAACGCCAACGGCTTGATGCGACAATATTTCCCGGCGAACAGATTTCTAGCGTTTCTCTCAGGCGTACCTGAATAGGATCGCCCTGCGGCTCAATCAGGCCCGCGGAAGACCTTGGGCTGGGTGTTGCACTGACCTATTGAACCCACCGCACATAGCGGACATTCGCGGCACCGCAACAATTTGGTTGCTATTGGACAAGAGCGGACATGGATTAAATGCTCCACCGCGCCTTGAAATCCGCCATCGCCTGCTCGCGGCTCGCCGCGCGCGCCGATCAGCGGTGCTTTTGGGGCACGGGCGCGATTAAAAAAACCGCGCCGGTTAGGGCGCGGGTTTGTGCAGTCGAAGTGGAGGATTCACGCCGCCCTCTGGGAGAATAGCGGCGTTTTCGCACATTGGGATCTAACGACCACGCAATGAGCGGAGCAAATAAAATTCCCTTTATGGGTCGCTATCAAGCGGGCCCTTTTTGTCATGCCTTGGAATGTTGCTATTCGCATTTGCTGATGGCTCACGCATCCGTATTGAAGGGCTATAGACTTTAGTCTTACTTTCGCGGCATGGCTGCCGCTGAACAACCCAAATACGAACCCGAGCACCCAATCGCGCGCTTCTGCTGCGGCGAGCCGATGAAGCTGATTAAGACCATTCCGCGCATTGGCTTCTATCCAGAGCTTCAGACCTACTACTGCGACCGATGCCACAACGTCGAAACAATCGAAGTGGAATGGGAGCGTTTTCAGCCAAGGAGGCTGTCATGACGATGCACACCAGTGACCCGAAACAAAGTGGTTTTCTCCACAGCACCGCCGGTCAAATGACGGTAACCGTCATAGTTATGATCGTGATCGTACTACTAGCGTGGCGTTACGTGTTCTAACGCGCACATTTACGCGTGTCGGCCTGGACACAGGCTGTTTCTTGCAAAGGAATGGAGATCTCCCAGCAAATAGATAGGAGAGCAAAATGTCAGCCAATCAGATGGTTGTAATGTCAATTTGTATTTTTTGTCTTGCCGTTGTTGGGTGGCATTTCCTTATCGGCGTTGGGATTTGACTATAGGTCAATCTTCTCAATTAACCTATTTCCGGCATGGCCAACGTCAAAGTTACTTGCAATTGCGGCGCGGTCTACGAGGTGATCGAAACCAAAGGTCCCTCTAGGGACCCGCACCCTTTTAAATGCGTCTTGTGCGAGAAAGAACTAATCGCATGGGAAGGGACTAACGTTGGACAGTTCCACCTTGTCGCGCGTCCCGAGGCGGATCGAGAGTAACGCCAGGCATCCGCACGCCGTTGGCGCGCATGTTGACGATAAATAGCTGCGCGGCGGTGGGCGGCTCGATCGACCATGAAATCAGCCCTATAGCACGGCATTCGATCGCCTGCTTACCCTATGCTTACCCGACTAGTTTTTGCGTTTTCTAGGCCAGGAAAAATGTTAGCTAAGTCTTTGATTTTATTTGGCGACCCCGGCTGGATTCGAACCAGCGACCCCCAGCTTAGAAGGCTAAAGAACAGCGATAAAGCCCGCTAAAACCGGTATTGCAGAACCCCCCAAAAAGCCCGTAAATGTTAGCCCTACGTTAGCCGGCTTTAGCGGGTTTTATAATGAAGCGACTGTTAGCCGGCTGTTAGCCCAGAGGCGATTCGACCATGCGCAAAACACTCACCGACAAGGGCGTGGCCGCACTAAAGCCGCGGCCGCAACGCTACGCATTTCCTGACCCGCGAATTGAGCGGTCATTACGTCCGGGTTCAGCCCGAGCGGCGCCAAGGCTTTCGTCACCGTCGCCCGCAGTCCCGGCCGGCAAGCAGGTGTGGACGCAATATCGGCGCCGCCGACGTGCATCACCATCGAAGACGCGCGCGAGAAGGCGCGCGAGGCCATCAAGCGGGTGCGTGCCGGCCTGCCGGCCGGTCGAGGCCAAGGCCGACACCTTCGGCGACGTTGCCGCCAACTGGCTGAAGCGTCATGTCGGGCCAAAGAAGCTGCGCTCGCATTACGAAGATCACGCGGCTGCTCGATCGGCACGTCCTGCCGAAATGGCGGGACCGCGAATTTATCTCGATCCGCCGCAGCGACGTTGCCGCGCTGCTCGATCACGTCGAGGACAACCATAGCCCGCGCCAAGCCGACTGCCGTGCTGACGGTCGTGCGCTCGATCATGAACTGGTATGCCACCCGCCATGACGACTACGCGGTGCCGGTGGTGCGCGGAATGCGGCGGCAAAATCCGCACGCGCAGGCCCGCGCGCGCATTCTAGACGATGACGAAATTCGGGCGATCTGGAAGGCGGCCGAAAGCAAGCGGCACATTCGGGGGCTTTGTGCGCTTGCTGCTGCTGACCGCGCAACGCCGCGCCAAGGTCGCGGGCATGCGGTGGGCCGATATTTCCGCTGACGGCGAGTGGACGAATCCCGAACGAGGCGCGCGAGAAGGGCAACGCCGGCATCGCTGCGTGCTGCCGGAAATTGCCGTCGCCATCATCCGGGAGCAGCCGCACCTGGGCGACAATCCATATGTTTTTGCCGGCCGCGGCAATGGGCCGCATCAACGGTTTCAGCAAGCGCAAAGCGCAGATTTGACGCCAAGCTGCCGGCGTATAGCGGCTTGGACGATTCACGATCTGCGCCGCACCGCGCGATCACTGATGAGCGCGCGCCGGCGTATCGAGCCGAACATCGCCGAGCGCGTCATGGGCCACGCCATTGCGGGCGTCGAAGGCGTCTATGATCGGCACAGCTATCGCGACGAAAAGGCCGACGCGCTGCGAAAGCTGGCCGGTCTGATTGCGACGATATTAAACCCGCCTAAGGGCAACGTGCGGCCAATTCGTGGGGCCGTGCGATGACGCGCGGACCAACACCCGAGGAATATTTCGCACAGGAATTTGCTGTGTGGGAGAAGGAGTGGACGGAGGCCGGACACCTGCCCGCACTTTTTGACACAGTACGACTGGCGCAGGTCAACGGCCTCGCATTGCCGGAATGGTGCGCGCTCGCCGTCATGAATCTGATTATCGAGCGGTTTAATACCTTAGGCGGCAAAAAGCGCCGATCTAGGTATGTCATCGACTTTGCGCACTGGCTACGATGGCAGACGCTCTCGCGTATGTTTGCAATGCGCGGCATCGAATACGCTAAGCGGCCCGGAAGGCCCAAGAGACAGGCGCGCGGCATCGAGGAAGCACGCGAGGAAGCCTCCGAGCAGTTGCGCGAAACTATCGCCCAAGGCACACCGCGGCAAATGCAGGACAGTTTCGATCTTGTCCAAAAGGCCCAAGCCACTGGCTCCGACGCGCGGTTTACCTTTGCGCGATAGGAACCTACCTTAGGGCACCCTTCCGAAAGGAATATTTCGAGGACTTAAATAGGTTTACTTAGGTGTCCGGCGATTAAACACCGGAGCCTTGAAAATGCTTCCCACACAACTGCGTTTTAGCGATCTAAAGGCACGCAACATCGTCACGAATTGGGTGACTTTGCGCAACTGGATCGAGAATGAGGGATTCCCGGCAGGCCGAAAGGCTGGACCGAATACACGCCTCTGGAATGAAACGGAGGTAGCTGCGTGGCTGGCTTCCCGACCCACCAAACCGAAGCGGTGGAATAAACCCCACCGCGAGCCGGAAGTCGCCGCCTGAATGCTCCCCGCAAAAGCGAACCCCGCGACTGGTGATCGCGGGGCTAAGCAGGGGACTTTGCATTTCTGGCGAAATGTACCTGCAACGAATAACCTTATCCGACTTGCGACGCAAGATGGCGGGGCGCCCTGACACCAAGCTTGCTAGCAAATCCACCGTGCGCGGCCTCCAAAGCCGTCTGCGGGCCGAAAAATCCGACACCTACCGCAATGTGATTGCCACGCTGGCCCCAGGTCTGCGGGTGATTGAGTGCCGGTGCGGCATTCAGTGGGTCGTGCAAATGCAAATTTGGGAAACAGTGGCGCGGGGTTTGGTTCTGCCGAACAAAGGAAGCGCTTCTGCGCGGTGCCGGCAAGTACGCCACAAATCCGATTCTTGGCTACGTTGCCGAACAAGTTTGAACCGCGGCGCCGGGGCGATTTATGACGGTCGCCCGCCAACGTTTGCCCGATCGTCGTCTTTCCGAAAACTTCGAAATCGAAGTTGTGGGGCGACGGTACCGGTGCAGCATCTCACGCTATCCTGATGGACAGCTCGCCGAGATATTTCTGAGCAACAATAAAGCCGGTTCTGACTTCGATACGGCGGCAAAAGATTTCGCAGTGGTTTGTTCGATTGCGCTGCAATACGGCGTGCCGCTCGACGTGATCCGCAAAGCATTAATGCGCGATAGCCAAGGCCGATCGAGTGGCCCTTTAGGCGTTGCGCTCGATCTGATCGCGGAGTTGCGGTCATGAACACGAGCGGGAGGTCGCATGACTACCGATGATATTGATCGCGTAGTCGAGATCGAACGGCTGGCCGCGCTCGATCCAATTGACTACGAGGTCGCCCGCGTCGGAAGCGGTCCAGACGTTTAGGCATTCGCGCCTCCGTCTTGGATCGCGAGGTTAGCAAGAAACGCCGTGCTCTTGGACTCGAAACAGACCGGACGACGACGGGCAAGGTCGCGCCGTCAAAATCGCAGATGTTTTGCCGTGGCTCGAGCCGGTGGACGGCGATCGGATTGCGACAACTTTGGCGGCAGCGGCGAAAACTTATGCCGTGCTGCCTGATGCTGCGGCCGACACCATCGCGCTATGGGTGTTGCACAGTTGGCTGGTGAACGAAGTTCAGTATCTCGCCGCGCTTGGCTGTCACTTCGCCAACGAAGGGGTGCGGCAAAACAACAATTTTGCGCTTTGCTGAATAAAGTTGTGTGGCGCCCGAAGCGGGCCGGAAGCATTTCGCCGCCGGCGTTATTCCGTGCCGTCGAACAATTTCAGCCGACGATCTTGCTCGATGAAACGGAAAAATACATCGAGCACGGCAGCGACCTGCACGCCTTGCTCAACGAAGGTCATTGCAAGGGCGGGACGGTGCTTGCGGGTGCTTGGGGAAAAACTGGAACTGCGCGAGTTTTCCGTCTTTAGTGCCGTTGCCTTCGCACGAAATGGCCGATTGCCCGACGATCTCGAACAGCGATCGATCATTATCGAAATGCAGCGCCGGCGGCCGACGAGGCATTGGCCGAATTGCGGGACGACCGCTGCGAGTTATTACAGCGGATCGCCCGCATGTGTGCCCGGTGGGCCGAGGACAACGCAAACAAGATAGCCGACTGCGACCCAGATATGGGTGCATTGATCAACCGCACCGCCGACAATTGGCGCCCGCTGTTCGCCATTGCCGACGTGATCGGATCGGATTGGCCGGCGCGCATCCGGGAAGCCGCGACGGCTCTTGCCCCACGCGAAAGCGAGTCCACCGGCCCGATGTTGCTCGCCGACATCAAGGCAGTGTTCGACGGCAAGGCGACCGACCGGCTGGCGTCGACCAACATATGCGAGGAACTTACGACCATGGAGGGTCGGCCGTGGGCCGAGTGGAAGGCGAGTAAGGGAGCGTCACCCAAGCCGCTCACGCCAAATCAACTCGCCCGCCTGCTCAAACCATTCGGGATCGTCACCAATAGGACTATCCGCGTCGGCACTCGGACGGCCAAGGGCTACAACCGCCATCAGTTCGAAGAGCTGTGGCAACGCTATCTCGCCGGCGAGGGGGCAAATGAACGGTCACAAGGTAACAATGCCGATGAAATGGGCACTTCTGGCACGTTTCCAACCGGTAACACCCAACATCCGATGTGACGGATGAGAAAATGCGAGAAACCCTCACCAGAATGGGCATTGTGACGGTGTGACGGTTCAAAAGGCGGATGAGGGCACCGAAGGGCGCGAAGCCGAAGAATTTGACGAACGCGCCGCCATCCTCGAATTCGACGGCGGGCTAACCCGCGAGCAAGCCGAATCGCGGGCGCGAGCCGAATTGAGCCGAAAGGCTGCCGGCCATGTCTAGCGCCGCCGCCCGCATGAAGGCTTATCGGCGCCGAGAGGCCACCGGCAAAATACCGCTTCGGATCGAGGTGTCAGAAGTTGACGTGACCGAGCTGCTGATCGAAGCGAACATGCTGCAGCGGTTGGATATCGAAGATCACGACAAGATTGCGCGCGGTATCGAGCGGCTGCTTGTGGCGTTGTGCGTTGATCACGTTACACCGTAACGGCGGCACCGCTAATTGTGTGCCATCGTCTGCCGACGCACTAACCGGAGGTGAAGGCTATGACGATCGCGCAACGCATCGGACAAGTTTCCGCAAATATCGAAACTGCGACGCGGAGCGGCGAATTTATTGCCTGCGCCAAAAGTTTATTGGCGGGAAAAGGGCGTGCCGAAGATGCCGCCAGGTTTGCCGAAGCGAGCAACTTCTCACCAAAGGTCGTGAGTTTTTTGAAAGCCGCCGTCACTGTCGGCGCCACTAACCAGTCGGGTTGGGCGCAAGAACTTGTTCAATATCGTGCGGTCGCCGATGCGTTCCTCAGTTCTCTGGCGCCATTTTCGAGTTTCGAAGCAATTCTAAACGCTAATGGTTTTACGCGCCTGCCAATGCAAACGCGCGTCACCGTAATATCGACTGCTGCGGTCGGCACGGACGTGGCCGAGGGGCAGCCAAAGCCAGTCACAAGTTTGCAATTCAACGGCGCAAATTTCGTGGCGAGGAAGGCTATCGCGCAAGTAGTCGTTTCGGATGAACTTGCGTTATCCGCTAACCCGGGTGCGTTCACTCTGATCGGCGACGCACTTCGAGGGGCCGTTGCTCAAGCGACAGATTTGACCTTCCTGAGCGTTGTGTCTGAATCGACCGGCGTTATGTCGAACGGGTCGAGCGGCATGAGCCTTGATGCGTTTGTTGCTGACTTCGATGATGCACTTGCCGCGATCGACATCGGCACCACTTCAAAGGTGTACCTGATCGCACCACCGAACATTACCAAAAAGATCGCCACGATGCGCGGCGTAGCGGGCTCTCCTGCGTTTCCCAACATGAAGATATTGGGCGGCGACATTGCCGGCGTTACCGTCGTGCCGTCGGACAGCCTGGACGACAGCATGATCATGCTTGATACAACTGGCGTTGCTGTTGACTCGTTGCCTGTCACTCTCGCTGGCAGCCGGGAAGCGACGCTGCAACTGACTGACACTCCAACCGACGGCGTCGCGGAACTGACATCGCTTTGGCAGAACAACCTTCGAGCAATCCGGGCCGAGCGCCAGTTTGCTTGCCATCTGTTGCGTGCCGATGCGGTGGCACTGATTACTGGCGTGAGTACGACAGCATGATGGCACTGGACAATCAGCAACGTCAGATCATTCGGCACTTCATGGCGCACGTGCCAAATGAAAAACAGGCAGCGTTCGAGACCATCGTATTGAAGGCTGTGAAAGATCGACGTGATCGCACCGGGCAAAGGACAGTGCGCGCATGTGCCGACGCAATGACGACCCTTGGCAAGCAGAAACAACGAAAGGGTATCGGAAATCAATGACAAACGGGGGGGGCGATCGCGAGGTCTGGGCCGCCCAGTGAATAACCACGCGACGCCGCACTCAGAGATTTTTTTTGATTTGTCTGAAATTTTGGGAATGAGAAAATGAGGAAGCCGGGGCCTAAACCGATAGTGCCAACGTCTGCGCAACGTCGTCGCATCATGCGCGGCATTGCTATCGGACTTACGCTCGAACAGCTCGCTACCGACATAGACCTACCGCTCGGCACAATGCGGCGCGTGTTTGCCGGCGAGATCAAGACAGCGCGCACCCGATTGATCCTGGATAATTTGGATCGGCTGCACGAAGCCGCTGACAATGGAAATGTTTCCGCAATGCGTACGCTGGCGACGATGATGCAGCCGGCCACCGAACCCGAGGAGGAGGACACTCAATGGGACGACGTTGTGGCAGACTATCAGGCCCCTAATTTGAGCAGAAATCCGGATTTTCACTGAATGGCAAAAACACCCCCCAAATCCATTCGGGACCTACAAGTAGCCGCAGCTGCTGGCGATCATGGCGCGGCGCGCGCGCTATTGCGTCAACACAACAGAAAAGATTTGGCTGCTGAAATTTGTCGCGGCAAACCTTTCCCGCCGCGCGCAAAAAAAATGATCAACGTGTTAACGGCCGGCACCGGCACGGCCGATCAACTTTCCAAGTGGGAACACCGCGGCAGCGACGGCGAGATCCGCAATGCTCTGCAGCCCGAACCGCCATCGCTGCACACAAGGCGCCCCCAATGCGCAAATTGAAACGTGATTTACGCAGCTTGCGCCAAGCCGCAATGACCGGCGATCACAATGCCGCGCGCGCTTTGCTGCGCTTGTACCGCTACGACACGATCGCTAACGAGATAAAGTCCGGCAAGCCGTTTTCAAACCGTGTTCGCCGCGCGGTGGACATGCTCACGGCCGGCGCTGGTGCGGGTGATCAGCCCGGCGATTGGGAATTCATTAACGGGCGTGGCGAAATCGAGAGCCTACTTCATCACCCGCCGCCGTCGCCGCGCGCCAAGGTGCCGGTGCGAGATATCCTTTTTGACGACTAGGGGAGACTAATAATGGCATTGCATCCCGAAGTCCTGGCCGAGCTTGAAGCGGAGTTGGCTGCTAGGCGCCAAAAGTCCGCCGAGGTTCCGCTGCAAGGCCGGGTTAATGCGCTCGAGGCGCGGCTCCATTGTTTGGAAGCCGGCCGCAGTAGCAACTCCAATCCTTTCCCCGATGAGTTTTGGGCCGACTTGGCAAAGGAGATCCGCGAGTTTGTTGAAAAGAAATGTGCGCCGCTTGTCGAAAAGATCAAGACCTTGGAGGATCGGCCGCCGCTCAAATATTGCGGCGTTTGGGTCGCGGGCCGCACCTATGCGGAAAACAGTTTGGTGACGCGCGAGGGTAGCCTGTGGATTGCAAAACAAACCACAGCGGCATTTCCCGGTGGCGACGCTGAGCCCGATAGTTGGCAATTGTGCTGCAAGCGCGGAAGGGACGGAAAGGACTACTCCAAATGATGCCACGCTCGGTGAACTTGCGCGGCCTGACGCTGGCCGAAGCCGAAGCGAAGGTCCGCGAATTTGTCGCCAATGTTCAGGAGAAGTTATTGGCTAATTTTGAGATCGACATGATCGACTGGGGCGCCGATCCTGATGATCTCGCCACCGAGCTTGCACGCCAGCGCGCAGAGCTTGTGCAGCTGCGCGAGGTGGCGATGAAGCGGTGGCGCGTCATGGCCGAGCGCGGCGGGAAACCGCTGAATTAGTCGGCGAGCGCATCCTCCCTGCGCAATGCTGACCAAAGGCCGGCGGGCGGAATTCCCCGCTGCTCGCCGGCCATTCAGGCGGCTCGGTCAGGTCAATGCTGCCGGTAGGCCCTATGCAGCGCCGTCGCGCCCAGCCGGTGTTTGATTGGACTGCCCAGCGCGGAGCGGGCGATTCAGGCGAGGTGTGGCAGTCCGGTTACGGAGCTTATCGCGAAATGGCCGCATCTGCCGCTCGTTATGCCCGTAAAGGCCGCTGATCTTCTGCTCGACATACTCTTCGATTTTTCGTCGCACCTCCGGCGGAATGTTCCGCGATGAAAGGATGCGCTTGATGACAGTGGCCGTAGGACCGGCTCTCGTGTCACGATTGAGCAGCGCCCAGGCCGTGGATCGGCGCAGCCCGAGGACATCGGCTTGCTTGGCGGCCGAATTATACCCGGCGGCGATCAACGCTTCGCGTATCTCTGCAAGCTTTGAAGCCTGCCTCTGGCTGTTTTTTCTGGTCTGTCGCATCGCCCCCCTCATAAATTAGGTGTCTCGCTAATGCGCGCTGCTGAGCGATAAATTTGCGTTGTATTGAATTGCTATGGCCATACAGTCCGGCGGCTTTTTCCTCGATGAAATCTAGGATCTTGGCTCGGACAAACGCAGGCAATCGAGGTGCTGCCAATATCCGTTTGACGGTTGGCGCTGAGAGACCTCCCGTTTTGTTGTGACCATTGAGAATGGTCCAAGCCGTGCTTCGACTAAGTCCAAGCACCTCGGCTTGCTCGTCGAGTGTGAAAATTCCAGACATAATAAGAGCGACTTTGAGTTTTCTGATTTTGGCCGACTGTCGTTCTCTCATTTGTGTCACGGTTAAACGGCCTGGTTGATACGAACGCGGAGCATCGATTGTCATCGAGGACTTCATGGGCAACCTTCCTACGAACGCTGGAAGCTGTTGACTCCCCGCTGTTCAAAAAAGAACATGAGGCGGCTTTTTACTGTGACCGCCGTCACAAAATGATGCATTTAAACGCAGTGGCGCGGATGGTGTGTGGGAGCTTGTCGGGCGGCTGGGGCGGCGTAGTGGGGGTAGAGGAACTGCTGGCGTTATCGACAAAACGTCCGGCAAAAAAACTGTTTGAGTTGAATGAAAGGTATAGGAAGGTGCTGCGTTGCAAGGATTTCGAGGCGGCCTTTCTGGTTGCGGTCAATGCTGCCGATAGGTCCTATGCAGCGCTGGTGAAGGTCGAAGGCTGCGCATTTCGCCCGTTCCGCTACCCCCGGTGCTAATTTTATTCATTCTGGTAGGCGTCCTAGGCCGACTTCAACAACGACGATGCGACGGCGGTAGCTGTGTCGAATCCTTGCCCGTCCTGGCGGGTTGGGAGCGAGTTCTGGTTCCAATTTTTCCACGCGGCCGAATTATGGATTAAGGCGCTCAGGGCCAGTTGTACGGCGGCGGCAACGTCATCGTCGTTAATTTTTCCGCGCGCCTGCAAATCTGCAGCCACCTTCTGCAAAATCTCTTGGCACTTCTCCTTAGGAAGCGGCTCGATCGCGTGAATGATGGCATCGAGCTGGTTGTCGCTTAAGCCGATCTTGTGAATTTCCAAAGGGATCTGATGATCTGCTTCTAGGTCAAATTCGACGCGGCCGGCGGCGCGCACGCGCTTAATTTCTTTTGTGGCGAAGGCATCGATTTCCCGCCCGATATTATCGGCAAGAGCAACGGTCGCCGCGTCGGCACCCGCGCGAATCGCGTCGAGTTTTTTTGCGTAGCCCGCGCGATGTGCTTCGATGTCCACAACAAAACTACCGACAACTCCAACGGCTTTGCTGTCCCGATGCTTAAGTATTTCTGCCTTGACTTCGTTGCGGAATCCGAACGCAACATCGTCGATTTCTGCTTTCTTTACGTTCACGGCAGCCTTCCTCTCAGCGGATCTTTGCCCCCCGGAACTGTCATAGATTTTGAATTTTAGCAGATATCCGGCTGCCGGTCAGTCAGCAACACTGACCTTAATCGCAGACCGGTAAGTTAGTTTCCGACTTGAGAATCCCGGCTTGCGCTGCCACGCCGCCTTGAAGTCCACCATCGCTCACTCACGGCTTAGTGCTGCAGGTTTGTTCGAGTACCCCCGAACTCAGCTGCAAAAGCCGCTGCGACTGTCGGACGAGTAAAATACCAGCGTAGGTAATCACGGCCCTTGTCGCGGCGACCAAGCCCTAGACATGCTTGGATGCCTCTCGCGCGGTGGAAATAGTGCATGGCATCCAGCTGCGCGCCGAGGCCGCCCGGCGGCACGGCGATCGCCACGACATGAGGAAATTCCCGCTCAATAGCTTTTGGGCCTTCAGCAGATAACTTCGCGTCCAATTGCTGGAGAAGCGCGGCTAAGTTTTCGGGGAGTGGCTCAGTTAGTATGTGTGCAAACCATGACGCCAGCTCAGGCGCGATGGCGCTGATGCTGGGTGACGTTCCGGGCACCAGATATAATTGGGCTGCGTTTTGCACGGCACGAGATTGGGCAACAATTCTTAATAAAATTGTAACAAATCTTAGCCGGTAATAGACGCATATCGTCAGATCCCCTTGGGAACTCACAACCTCATGATCGGCTTAAGCGACAACCAGCTCGAAGTCATCATGGGCACGGCCGCGCCGCTGCCCGAGGACAAGTGCCAAGAGTTTTTGGAGAGGGTCGCTGCGGTTTTGCAGGCGCGCGGTCAAATTAACAACGACGACGTTGTCTCCGCGGTGCAATTGGCCTTGGGCGCCTTAATCTATAATTCGGCGGCGTGGAAAAATTGGAAGCGGAATCGGCTCACTACGCGCCAGGACGGGCAGGGATTTGACGCGGCCCTTGCTGACCCGCGTGCTGCGTTGGCGACGCGGCGCGCCTGGCGCTTGCCGCCCTGGTTCACGAAATTTCGGAATTGGGCGACATCGGTTTTCGTGGATGCGCTCGCGTGGGGTAAAAAGTATTATTTCGAGTGATGCCCGCGCTCTGCAAAAACCGGGGCCACCGTGCTTTGACCGGGTATAGGCGTCGGCGGCTCCGGCTCCATCTGATCGGCGGCGCGCCGATAGGTCGCGGCGAGGTCGAGCATGTGCTGGCGGCGATCTTGAAACGGCTCGTGCTGGGCACTCGCGGCCAAATTATTGGCACGGGTTCGCCAGTGGGCGGCGCGGCGGTGGGCGGCTCGATCGGCCATGATCTCACTGGCGGGCGTGTTAGCCACCCGTTAGCCCATTGCGGGGGAGATTGCCAGCAAGTCTGCTAAGTCTTTGATTTTATTTGGCGACCCCGGCTGGATTCGAACCAGCGACCCCCAGCTTAGAAGGCTGGTGCTCTATCCGACTGAGCTACGGGGTCATGCCTGGCCGTCAAGTTTACCTGCGCCGCGGGCCTATTGAAAGGTGCGCACGGGGGGTGTGAGGTTAACGTTGCGCGATTGCGAGGCCATGCAATGACCGCCCTTGCGGACCTGACCTGCGCCGCATTGACGACGGCCTACCGGCGCGGCGAGCTATCTCCCGTCGACGTCGCGCGCGATTGTCTGGCGCGCATCGATGCGAGCGCCGCGATCAATGCGTTCTTGCCGATTGAGCCGGCTGGCGCGCTGCAGGCCGCCACCGCGTCGCAAGCGCGCTGGCGAGCGGGTAGCCCGCTCGGGCCAATCGACGGCGTGCCGGCCTCGATCAAGGACAATATCTGGGCCAAGGGCCTGCCCACTCGGCGCGGCTCGAAAACCAGCGATCCGGCGCCAGCGGCCGAGGATTCTCCGGCGGTGGCGCGACTGCGCGAACAGGGCGCCGTCATCCTCGGCAAGAGCTGCTTGCCGGAGCATGGCTGGATCGGCGTCTGCCATAGCCCGCTCACCGGCATCACCCGCAATCCGTGGAATCTTGAACACACGCCCGGCGGCTCGACCGGCGGCGGAGCGGCGGCCGCGTTGCTGGGCTTGGGCGTGCTGCATCTGGGGACCGACGGCGCCGGCTCGCTGCGCATCCCAGCCGCCTTTACCGGCGTGTTCGGCATGAAACCGAGCTTCGGCCAGGTGCCGACTTTTCCGCCGTCGGCGCTCAATGTGCTCGCGCACCAGGGGCCGATCACCCGGAGCGTTGCCGATGCCGCGCTGATGCTGTCGGTGATCGCGCAACCCGACGCGCGCGACATGGCGGCCTGGAATGCGCCGGCGCCGGATTTCAGCGCCGGCCTCGATGACGGCGTGCACGGCTTGCGCGTTGCGCTCTCGATGCGGCTCGGCCACGTGGAGGCACTCGACCCGGAGATCGAGGAGGCCGTGCGCAAGGCGGCGCGCGTCTTGCAGGAGCAAGGCGCCATTGTCGACAAGGCGGACCCGCCGCTGGCGCATACCGCCGACATGATTCGCGCCATGTGGTGGCCGGTCATGACGGGGCTGGTCGACGCGGTGGCACCGGAACGCCGCGCCGAAATCGATCCCGGCCTACTGGCCATTGCCGAGCGCGGGCGGGCGTTTTCGGTCGGCGATTACGTGGCCGCCTATACCGCGCGCGCCGAGCTGCACATGGCCATGCTGCGTTTCCACGAGCGATACGACCTGCTGCTGACGCCGACCATGCCGGTCACTGCGCTGAAAGTGGGGTTGGAGGGACCGGACGGCGGCGATTTCGGCGACGACTGGATCAATTGGTCGCCTTACACCTATCCGTTCAATCTGACGCAGCAGCCCGCCGCCTCGGTGCCTTGCGGCTTGGCAAGCAACGGCCTGCCGATGGGCGTGCAAATCGTAGGCGGCTTGCGGGCGGACCGGATGGTGTTACGGGCGGCGCGGGTGATCGAACAGACGTTGCCGATGCCCAGGCCACCGCCTAAGAGCTAAGCGCATTTTATACAGGTAGTTTAATGTGTTAGGGGTGATTGTTACAGCGATTAATCTAATTTCTCAGATATTTCGACTAGCGGATTGGCAATGCGGTCCGTTACGCTGTGGACCGACCTATTTAACGCGTCGGGCCGGTCGGCCGCGTCCGCCGCCATCGATACACAACGTGGCCACGACCTCGACACCTTCCGGCGCTGAACTAATAGTGGCGACTGGCGCACTCGTGAAGACGACCCGTCGCCGTCCTGGGAGGCTCCCCCGATGTTCACGTCCGTCCGCGCCGGTTTGGCCGCCGCGTTCATTGCTCTCGCCTTCGTTCCAGCACTAGCCGCCGACAAGGCCTTCAAGCGCAGCGATCTCGACGACGCGGCGATTAAACTCGAAGCGCAGATCAAGAGCGATGCCGGCACGGTCACCAAGCCGGCCGCTACCTTGCGGCATGACGCTGACGCAGCCTTCCAGAAGAACGATTTCCGCACCGGCATGACGGTGCTCGGCCAACTCGTCACCGTGGCGCCGACCGACGCATCGAACTGGCTGCGCCTGGCGCGCACGGTGTCGCAGATTCGCCCGCGCGACGACCGCGAACGCGCGCTGCTGCTCGATCGCGGCTCGACCGCGGCCTATATCGCCTATCAACGCGCGAACGCGCGCGACCTGGAAGCCGACAGCCTGGGGCTGCTCGGCAAGACGCTCGTCGACCGCAAGCTTTGGCGGCCGGCACTCGACTCCATGCGGCTCGCCCTCGATCTGCGCGAGAGCGCCGATCTGCGCGGCCAATACGAACGCCTGCGCACCGAGCACGGCTTCCGGATGCTCGATTACTCAGTCGATTCCGACGCCATCTCGCCGCGCGCCTGCTTCCAATTCTCCGAGGAATTGCCGGGACGGCGCACCGATTTCTCGCCCTACGTCGCGGTCGTCGGCCAGGACAAGCTGGCGATCTCGGCCAACGACAAGCAGGTTTGCGTGGAAGGCCTTAAGCACGGCGAGCGCTACCAGATCACGCTGCGCGCCGGCCTTCCTTCGGTGGTCCGCGAGACGCTAGCGAAATCGGCCGACTTCACGATCTTCGTGCGCGACCGCAAGCCGTTCGTGCGCTTTTCCGGCAAAGCCTATGTGTTGCCGCGTAATGGCCAGCGCGGCATTCCGGTGCTCAGCGTCAACACCAGCGCGGTTTCGTTGTCGGTCTACAGCATCGGCGACCGTAACCTCATCGACACGGTGCTCGGCTACGATTTCCAACGGAATTTAACCCAATATCAGGCCGAACAGTTGGCCAGTGAGCGCGGCGCCAAGGTGTGGGGCGGCGAACTGAACGTTGCGCCCAAGCTCAATACCGAAGTTGCCACCGCGTTCCCGGTCGATCAGGCGCTCGGCGATCTCAAGCCCGGCGTCTATGTAATGACGGCGGCGCCGAAAGACGCTATTTCGAACGACTACGACCAGCGCGCCAGCCAATGGTTCATCGTGTCCGACTTAGGGCTCACTGCCTATAGCGGCCATGACGGCATCGACGTCTTTATTCACTCGCTGGCGAGCGCCGAACCGAGCGGCTCGGTCGAGGTCCGGTTGGTCGCGCGCAACAACGAGTTGCTGGCGGTAAAGTCCACCGATAAAGACGGCTTCGTGCATTTCGAGGCAGGACTTGCGCGCGGCGAGGGCGGGCAGGCGCCGGCTGCGATCGTCGCCGCCGACAACGCCGACTACGCATTCCTCAGCCTGAAAACGACCGCCTTCGATCTCACCGATCGCGGCGTGGCCGGCCGGCAGGTGCCGACCGGACTTGACGCGTTTGTCTATACCGAGCGCGGCGTCTATCGCAGCGGCGAAACCGTGCACGTGACGTCGTTGCTGCGCGACGCGCGCGGCATTGCCGCCGCTTCGCCGCTTACGCTGGTGATGGAGCGGCCGGACGGCGTCGAATACCGGCGCGTGGTGGCGGCAGACCAGGGCCTCGGCGGCCATAGCTGGAGTGTGCCGATCATCTCCTCGGCTTCGACCGGCACCTGGCGGGTGCGCGCCTATACCGATCCCAAACGCCCGCCAGTCGGCGAGGCGAGTTTCCTGGTCGAGGACTATGTCGCCGACCGCATCGAATTCGATCTCACCTCCGCCGCCAAAATCATCCCGCGCGACGCGCCGACCCAGTTGAACGTGGACGGACATTTCCTCTACGGCGCGCCGGCCTCCAATCTCGATCTGGCAGGAACAGTGACGATTGCGGCCGCCAAGCAGCGGCCGGGCTTTGCCGGTTATGCGTTCGGGCCCGCCGACGACGAGGTCACGGCCGTGCGCCAGGAACTCGCCGACCTGCCGGCGACCGACGCGAGCGGCAAGGCGAGCTTCCCGGTCACGCTCGACAAGATTCCGACAACCTCTCGTCCGCTCGAAGCGACGATCACGGTGAGCATGGCGGAATCCGGCGGGCGCGCGGTCGAGCGCAAGCTTACAGTACCGATAGCACCCGATGCACCTATGATCGGCGTCAAGCCGGCTTTCTCCGGCCGCTCACTCGCCGACGGCGCCAGTGCCGATTTCGACGTGGTGATGGCCGCTCCCGACGGCACGGCGCTGGCGCAAAGCGGCCTGCGTTACGACCTGTTCCGCGTCGAGACGTCGTATCAATGGTACCGGCAGAACGGCCAATGGGAATACGAGCCGGTCAAGCGCACCGAGCGCGTCGGCAACGGCACCGTGGATGTCGCCGCCGACAAGCCGGCGCGCATTTCGCTGCCGGTGAAATGGGGGCGCTACCGCCTGGAAGTCGCGACCGGCGCGCCGAATAGCCCGATGACCTCGCTCACCTTCGATGCCGGCATCTACGCGGAAGCCAATGCCGATACGCCCGACTTGCTCGAAGTCGCGCTCGACAAGGCCGATTACAAATCCGGCGACGCTATGACCGTATCGGCGACTGCGCGCACGGCCGGCCGCCTCACGCTCAATGTGTTCACTGACCGGTTGGTCGCCAGTACATCGCAAGACGTTAAAGCGGGCGCGGTGCGCTTGCTGCTGACCGTCGGCAAGGACTGGGGCACCGGCGCCTATCTGGTCGCCACCTTGCGCCGTCCGCTCGATGCGCCGGCGCAACGCATGCCCGGCCGCGCCATCGGCGTACAGTGGTTTTCGATCGATCGTTCCGAGCGAACGCTCGCGCTCGATATGAAACTGCCAGGCACGCTGCGGCCCAATTCCGCGCTTAATGTGCCGATCAAACTCGCCGGACTAAACGCAGGTGAGGAGGCGCACGTCGTCGTCGCCGCCGTCGATGTCGGCATTCTCAATCTCACCAATTACAAGCCGCCGGCGCCGGACAATTACTATCTCGGCCAGCGCCAGCTCACCGCCGAGATCCGCGATTTCTACGGGCAACTGATCGACGGCATGCAGGGCGTGCGTGGAGCGATTCGCTCGGGCGGCGATGCCGGCGCCGAACTAAGCGGTTCTCCGCCGACGCAGGCGCCGCTCGCGCTTTATTCCGGCATCGTGCAGGTCGGTGCCGACGGCACCGCGCAGGTGACGTTCGATATTCCGGCCTTCGCCGGCACCGTGCGCGTGATGGCGGTGGCCTGGAGCAAGGACAAAGTCGGCAAGGCCTCGGGCGATGTGGTGGTGCGCGATCTGGTGGTGCTGACCGCGACACTGCCGCGTTTCTTGCGCACTGGCGACCGCGGCGCGGTGCAACTTGAGCTGGACAACGTCGAAGGCGCGGCCGGCGATTACAATATCGCCGTGAGTAGCGAAGGCACCGTCAAGCGCGATGGCGACAAGCCGTTTACGCTCAAGCTCGCCGCCAAGCAGCGCGACCGCGTCGCGGTGCCGGTGTCCGCCTCGGGCTCCGGGCCGAGCACGATCAGCGTGAGCGTGAGCGGGCCGAAAGGCTTTGGCCTCGAACGCGCTTATGCGCTCGATGTGCGGCCGGCGAACCAGATTTTGACCCGACGAACCGTGCGCGCGCTTGCGCCCGGCGAAACGGTGACGCTGTCGAAGGAAATGTTCGCCGATTTCGTGCCGGGAACGGGACGCGTCGGTCTGTCGGTCGCGATCTCCGCTTCGCTCGACATCGCCACGCTGTTGAGCGAACTCGACCGTTATCCGTTCGGCTGTTCCGAGCAGGTCACCAGCCGCGCGGTGGCGATGCTCTACGTTAACGAGCTGGCCGTACAGGCGAAGCTTGCACTTGACGGCGACATCGACCAGCGCATCAAGGACGCCATCCAGCGTCTGCTGGCGCGGCAGGACTCGAATGGGTCATTCGGTCTGTGGTCGGTCGGCGGCAACGATCCCTGGCTCGATGCTTACGTGACCGACTTCCTCACCCGCGCGCGCGAGCGCAGATTCGAGGTGGCAGCGGGAGCGTTCACTTTGGCGCTCGACCGGCTGCGCAATTACGTGGCGAGCACGCCCGATCCGAGCAAGAACGGCGGCCGCGATCTCGCCTATGCGCTCTACGTGCTGGCGCGCAACGGCGTCGCGCCGGTCGGCGACCTGCGCTACATCGCCGACACCAAGCTCAATGATCTGGCGACGCCGATCGCCAAGGCGCAAATCGCCGCCGCGCTCGCGATGCTCGGCGACAAGGAGCGCGCCGACCGCGTCTATCTCGCGGCGCTCAACGATATCGCGCCGCAGCCCAAGCTCGATCTAGGCCGCGCCGATTACGGCTCGGCGCTGCGCGACTCGGCCGCGCTGGTGACGCTCGCCTCGGAAGGGCGCGCCACCCAACGGACCATCGACGACGCGGTCGCGCGCATCGATGCCGCCCGTGCGCTCACCAGCCGGATCTCGACGCAGGAAGACGCCTGGCTGGTGCTCGCCGCCCGTGCGCTCGCCAAGCAGCTCAACGCCATCTCGCTTTCGGTCAACGGCGAGACCCGGCAGGGCACGCTCTATCGCAGCCTGCGCGCCGATGAGCTTGGCGAGCCACTGGCGGTGAGCAACCACGGCGCCGGGACTGTGCAGGCGGTGGTGTCGGTGAGCGGTTCGCCGCTTACACCGGAACCGGCCGCCGAGCGCGGCTTCAAGATCGAGCGCAGCTATTTCACGCTCGATGGCGAGGCGGTCGATGCGACCAAAGCCAAGCAGAACCAGCGGTTTGTAGTGGTGCTGAAAATGACCGAGCCGCAGCCGCAGTTCGGCCGCGTGATCGTCGCCGACTATCTGCCGGCCGGCTTTGAGATCGACAACCCGAAGCTGGTGTCGTCGGGCGAGACCGGGACGCTTTCCTGGATCACCGATGCGGCCGAACCGGCAAACAGCGAATTCCGCGATGACCGCTTCACCGCGGCGTTCGATCGCAGCCAGCAGTCGCCGCCAGTGTTCACGGTGGCCTATGTGGTGCGTGCGGTATCGCCGGGCAGTTATGTGCTGCCGCAGGCGGTGGTCGAGGACATGTACCGGCCCGACCGTTTCGGGCGCACGGCGACAGCTAAGACCGAGGTCACGGCAGCAAAATGAAGCGCTTGCGCTTCACTCTGGCGAATCTTGCCGGCGCGGCTTTTTTGACCGCGCTGGCGGGCGGCGCCTGGGTTTATTCGCTTGGGTCACCGCCGCTCGGCAAGGATCTCGAGACCTCGCACGTGGTGCTCGATCACGATGGCAAGCTGCTGCGCGCCTATGCCACCAGCGAAGGGCGCTGGCGGCTGCCGGCGACCGAGAAAGACGTCGATCCGCGATTCCTCAAATTGCTATTCGCATATGAAGACAAACGCTTTCGGGCTCACCACGGCGTGGACGTGGCGGCGCTCGCGCGCGCGGCCGTGCAATTCGCCGCGAGCGGCCACATCGTCTCCGGCGGGTCGACCATCACCATGCAGGTGGCGCGCCTTTTGGAGCCGCGCGAGCATCGCAGCCTCGGCGCCAAGCTGGGCCAGATCACGCGCGCGCTCGAACTCGAACATGCGCTGAGCAAGGATCAGATTCTCGCGCTCTATCTGACGCTGGCGCCCTATGGCGGCAACCTGGAAGGCGTCCGCGCGGCCTCGCTCGCCTATTTTGGCAAGGAGCCGCGCAAGCTCTCGCTGCCGGAAGCGGCATTGCTGGTCGCGCTGCCGCAGTCACCGGAATTGCGCCGGCCGGATCGCTTTCCCGACTTGGCGCGCGCGGCACGCGACCGCGTGCTCGATCGCGCGGCGGCAGCCGGCGTGGTGCCACGCGACGAGATCGCGCGCGCGCAATCGGCAAGCGTGCCGCGCGAGCGCAAGCCGCTGCCGGTACTGGCGCCGCACGCCGCTGACCAAGTGGTCGCGGCCGAGCCGGATCGCCGCATTCACTGGCTCACCATCGACGCCGGATTGCAGAAGATCTTGCAGGAACTGGCGCTCGAGCGGGCGCGGGCCCTCGGCCCGCAGATTTCCGTCGCCATCCTCGCGATCGACAACGAAAGCGGCGAGGTGCGCGCGCGTGTCGGCTCGGCCGACTATTTCGAAGAGCGTCGCGCCGGCCAGGTGGACATGACGCAAGCGCTGCGTTCGCCCGGCTCCACGTTGAAGCCGTTCATTTACGGCATGGGCTTCGAGGACGGCCTGCTGCATCCGGAAACGCTCGTTGACGACCGGCCGGCGCGTTACGGCAGCTACACGCCGGAGAATTTCGACCTGACGTTCCAGGGCACGGTGACGGTGCGCCGCGCGCTGCAAATGTCGCTCAACGTTCCGGCTATCGCGGTGCTCGGCAAGGTCGGCGTCAGCCGATTGAGCGCGCGGTTGACGCAAACCGGCGCAGCGTTAGTGCTGCCGAAAGGTGAGGCGCCCGGTCTCGCCATGGGTCTCGGCGGCGTCGGCGTCAAATTGTCGGACCTGGTGATGCTCTATACCGGCCTCGCGCGGATGGGCTCTGCGGTACCTCTGATCGAACGACAAGGCGAGGCCGCGCAAAATTCGCGCCGGCTGCTCGATCCCGTCGCCGCCTGGTATGTCGGCAACATTCTGATCGGCGCGCCGCCGCCGGACAACGCGCCGCCCGGTCGCATCGCCTTCAAGACCGGCACATCCTACGGATATCGCGACGCCTGGGCAGTCGGCTTCGACGGCCGCATGACAGTGGGAGTATGGGTCGGGCGGCCGGATGGGGCGCCGGTGCCCGGTTTGGTCGGCCGCGCGGCCGCTGCGCCGATTTTATTCGACGCTTTCGCGCGCAACGGCAATGCGCCGGCGCCGTTGGCGCATGCGCCCAAGGGCGCGGTCTTTGCCGCCACCAACAAATTGCCGCCGCCGCTGCAGCATTTTAGTTCCGACGGGAATTTGAACGCTACGTCCGAGCCGCCGCGCATCATGTTCCCGCCCGACGGCGCGCGCATCGAACTCTCCAAAGGCGCGTCGCACGAGGCTGTCGCGCTCAAGATTACCGGCGGCGCCGCGCCGCTCACCGTCATGGTCAATGGCGTGCCGCTTGCGGCTCAAGGCAGCCGGCGGACCGTGTTCTTTGAGCCCGATGGACCGGGCTTCGTGCGGCTCACCGTCATGGATGCGCGCGGCGCTACCGACAGTGTCAGCGTCCGCCTTCAACAGTAGCCCGAATGACAGGACTGGGGCTTGGGCTTATTGTCGGGGCCAATGCGCAGAATCAGCCCAAAACCGGCCGCCCAATGAGCACGGCGACCCATCATGTGCGGAAATCGCTGCGTCCGACGCTCGGCCTCGCCACGGTGCTAGGCTATGCCGCGGCCTCGCATCGGCGCGTTTGCGGACTGCTGATCGTCTTTTCACTGCTCGCATTCTTGCCGGGCTTCTTCCAGATCCCGCCAGTCGACCGCGACGAGCCGCGCTTCGCGCAGGCCACCAAACAGATGCTGGAAAGCGGCCAATATGTCGACATCCGGTTTCAGGACGAGGTCCGATACAAAAAGCCGGTCGGCATCTATTGGCTGCAGGCGCTGGCGGTGAAGGCGGGCGAGGCGGTCGGCGTCCCGCACGCGCACACGACCATCTGGCTCTACCGGCTGCCGTCGCTATTCGGCGCATTCGGCGCCGTGGTGTTGACCTACTGGACCGCGCTCGCCTTTGTCGGACGCCGCACCTCGCTACTGGCGGCGCTGATGATGGTGAGTTCGGTGATGCTCGGCGTGGAGGCGCGGCTCGCCAAGACCGATGCGGTGCTGCTGTTCACCTGCGTTGCCGCGATGGGCGCGATGGCGCGCATTTATCTGGTGAGCCGGCGCACGCCGGACGTAGCGGTGGGGTGGCGACTACCGGCGATCCTGTGGACCGCGATGGCCGCCGGCGTGCTGATCAAAGGACCTTTGATCCTGATGTTCGTCGGGCTGACGGCACTCACGCTGTCGATCGCCGACCGCTCGGGCCGCTGGCTTTGGTCGCTGCGCCCGTTCGCGGGCTTGGCGTGGCTGCTGCTGTTGGTGCTGCCATGGTTTATCGCTATCCTCGTCAAGTCCGGCGGCAGTTTCATCGCGCAATCGGTCGGCGATGACATGCTGTCCAAGGTGACCGGCGGACAGGAATCGCACGGCGCGCCGCCGGGCTATTACTTTCTGCTGTTCTGGGTGACGTTCTGGCCGGGCTCGATCCTGGCGGGACTGGCCGCACCTCGGGTTTGGCAGGCGCGGACCGAACCGGGCGCGCGCTTTCTGCTGGCGTGGCTGTTGCCGTCCTGGGCGGTGTTCGAGGCGGTGATCACCAAGCTGCCGCATTATATATTGCCGCTCTATCCGGCGATCGCGATCCTGATCGCTGGCATTCTCGAAGGCGGCGGTCTCGTGACCAAGCGCTGGCTGGTGCGCGGCACGGTTGGATGGTTTCTCTTTCCGGCGGCCATCGCGATCGGTGTCGTGGCGATCTTCATTATTGTCGGCCGCGATCTCGGCCTCGTGGCCTGGCCGATCGCCGCCGCCGCAACGATCTTCGGTCTGTTCGCCTGGTGGCTTTACGACCTGGACGGACCGGAGCGTGCATTATTGCGCGGCGTGGTGGCCTCGGTGCTCGTCGCCATCACCGTCTATGCCATAACGTTTCCCTCGCTGCCGGCTTTGTTCCCGAGCGCGCAGATCGCCGACGACTTGCGCGCCGGCGATTGCGCCGAGCCGAAAGTGGCGGCAACCGGCTCTTATCAGGAACCGAGCCTGGTGTTCCTGCTCGGCGCAGATACCCGATTCACCGACGGTACCGGCGCCGCGATATTTCTCGGGCAGGGGCCATGCCGTTTTGCGCTGATCGACGTGCGCGGCGCGCGCAACTTCGTGGAACGGGCGAACGCGATCGGGTTGCATTATACGCTCAGCCAGCGCGTCGACGGCTATAACATCAGCATTGGGCGCCCGGTGGTGCTCAACGTGTTTCGCTCGACGGAAAAGCCATGACGACGGCCAACGGAATCGATCGCGGGGAGGGGTCGGCCCAATCCGCGCTGCGCCGTTGCACCGCCAATGTGGCCGCTGCCTTCGCGATGCTGGTGCGCCCGCTGCGTATTCACGTGCGAAATCCATGGCCATTGGCGCCGCCGCAGCTCGCGATCGCGGCCGGGCTGGCGGTGGCGATTTTTCTGCTGACGATGTTCTTGATCGACGCCGCCGCCATCAGGGGGGTCGGTCATCTGCCGCGCTGGATCGTTTGGTCTTTCGACCAGATCACCGATTTCGGCAAGTCGGGCTGGTTCCTGTGGCCGCTCGGCATTTTGTTTTTGGTGCTCGCCGCGCTGCCGAGTTTGCCACACGTGCCGCAGCTCGTGCTGGCGGCCATTATGGCGCGGGTCGGGTTCCTGTTCGTCGCGATCGCCGTGCCCGGCTTGTTCGTGAACGTGGTCAAACATATTTTTGGACGGGCGCGGCCAATGGTCGGCGACAGCCTCGATCCTTTTCTATTCAGCCCTTTCAGTTGGCTTGCCGCCTATGCCGGGCTGCCATCCGGCCACGCCGCCACGGCCTTATCCGTGCTGGTGGCCTTCGGGACGCTGTGGCCGCGCGGGCGCACTTTATTGTGGATCTATGCCTTGCTGATCGCGGCGAGCCGCGTGGCGGTGACCGCGCATTATCCGAGCGACGTCTTGGCGGGCGCCCTGGTCGGCGTGGTGGGTGCGCTCTTGGTGCGCCGCTGGTTCGCGCTGCGCGGCTTGGGGTTTTCCATCGCGCCGGACGGCGTTTTACATCAAAAACCGGGCCCGTCGCTGCGGCGGATCAAAGCGGTTGCGCGCGGGCTATTGGCTCAATAAGAAGCGGGAATGAATGCCAACGATTCAGCGGTTGCTGTCGTCGTGCCGGTGCGCAACGAGGCCGGCAATATCGCGCCTCTGGTGGCGGAAATCGCCAAGGCACTCGACGGGCAATGGCGCTTCGAGGTCGTCTACGTCAATGACGGATCGAGCGACGACAGCGAGGTCGAGCTCAAGCGGCTGATGGCTTTGCATCCATGGCTGCGCCGCGTGCGGCACAAGCAATCCTGCGGCCAGTCGGCGGCGGTGCGCAGCGGCGTAGCGGCCGCGCGCGCGCCGCTGATCGTCACGCTCGATGGCGACGGGCAGAACGATCCGGCTTTCATTCCGGCGATGCTGCGCGCGCTTGAAGCCGGCGGCGGCAAAGTCGGATTGATCGCCGGCCAGCGCGTCAAGCGCAAATCGGGCGGTTTCAAGAAACTGCAATCGCGCATCGCCAACGCGGCGCGCGGTGCGGTGCTGCGCGACGGCACCCGCGACACCGGCTGTGGGCTCAAGGCATTTCGTCGCGAGGTGTTCTTGAGGTTGCCGTATTTCGATGGCTTGCATCGCTTTCTGCCGGCGCTGGTCAAGCGCGAGGGTTACGCGATCGGCTATGTGGATGTGGTCGACCGGCCGCGCGGCGCCGGCGTGTCGAATTACGGGATGTGGGACCGCCTGTGGGTCGGCATCCTCGATCTGGCCGGCGTGTGGTGGCTAATCCGCCGGAAAAAACGAGCTCCGGAAATTGTAGAGGACTGACTAAAATGCTGATTGATATCACGCGCGCCTTGGGCGGCTATCTGCACGAGGTTTTCGTCGGCAATGCCGATTGGGGAATCCTGATCGGCTACGTCGCGCAAATATTATTTGCCATGCGGTTCGTGGTGCAGTGGATCGCCTCGGAGCGGGCGGGCAAGAGCGTGGTGCCGACCGCATTCTGGGTGTTCTCAATCGGCGGCGGCTTGATGCTGCTCGGCTACGCGCTCTATCGCAAGGACCCGGTGTTCATCATCGGGCAGGCCTTCGGCGTCTTCGTCTATCTGCGCAATCTGCAGTTCGTCATCCGCAGCGGCGGGCAGGGCGCGCCGGCATAATTTTTATTGCGCAGCGGCCATCGCCGCGAAACCGTTTTCGAGATCGGCGATGAGATCGTCGGGATCTTCCAGTCCAATATGAAAACGCAGCGTCGGCCCGCCCGGCGCCCATTTGGTCGCAGTGCGATACTCGGTGCAGTCGAACAGGATCACCAGGCTCTCGAACCCGCCCCACGAGAAGCCCATGCCGAACAGCGTGAGCGCGTTCATGAAGGCGAGGACGGATTGTTCGCTCGTCGGCTTGAGCACGATGCTGAACAGCCCGCAGGCGCCGGAAAAATCCCGCCGCCAGATTTTGTAGCCGGGATCGCTCTCGAGCGCCGGATGCAATACGCGCAAGACTTCCGGGCGGCCCTCCAGCCAGTGCGCGATGTGCAGGCCGGACACGTTGTGCTGCTTGAGCCGCACGCCCATGGTGCGCAAGCCCCGCAGCGCGAGAAACATGTCGTCGGGGCCGACGCATAGGCCCATGGTGGTGAGGACGGTCTTGAGCGCTGGCAGCGTCTTGGCGTTGGCCGACACGCAACCGAACATGACGTCGGAATGGCCGCCGATATATTTGGTGCCGGCCTGGATCGACAGGTCGACGCCTTTTTCGAAGGCGCGGAAATAAAGCGGCGTTGCCCAGGTATTATCCATCAGCACCACCGTGCCCTTGTCGTGTGCGGCTTTTGCGATCGATGGGATGTCCTGCATCTCGAAGCTTTGCGAGCCGGGCGCTTCGACGAACACCGCGCGTGTGTTGGGCTTGAACAATTTGGCGATGTCGGCGCCGATCAGCGGATCGTAATACGTCGTCTCGACGCCCATGCGCTTGAACACGCCGTCGCAGAAATTGCGGGTCGGCCGATAGACACTGTCGGTGACCAGGATGTGATCGCCTGAGCCTGCGACCGAAAGCAAGGCGGTCGAGATCGCGGCCAAACCCGACGGCAGCAAGGCGACGCCGGCACAACCGTCACCCTCGATCGCCGCGAGCGCTTGTTCCAGCGCTTCCGACGTGGGGGTGCCGCGGCGGCCGTATTGATAGCGCGAGCGGTGCGCCGCCTGATCCTCGGCGGTGGGGTAAAGCACCGTCGAGGCGTGATAAACCGCCGGATTGACGAAGCCGTGCTGGCCTTTGGTATCGCGGCCGGCGGTGACCAGATAGGTATCCGGCTTAAGCGAGTTTTTGGGAGTCTTCGCCATGGCTATTGGCAGGTCCGTGGAATAGGGGCGCGCAGAACCGCGACACCGGGCGCCATATACGGCCGCATCGGCGGGAAGCGTCAACCCCTTGACCTGGGAACCCGGGCGTTCTGTGATGCGGGTCGTCGAGGGTTCTGGAAAAGGCTGGAAACTTACATTTTTCAGCGGCGGGCAGGGGCCCGACGATGGTTGAAATGATGGGCCGATCCGGACGATCCCGTAACCGAATTTGCGTCAAAGAGGTCGCGTCATGAAACGGTTCGCCAGCATGCTCGCTCTTATCCTCGTTGTCTTCGCGCAGAGCGCGTCCGCCCAGACCCTGAAGGCGGTGACCGACCGCGGCATGCTCAATTGCGGCGCCAACGGCACGCTGGCGGGCTTCGGTTTGCCCGATGCGCAAGGCAAGTGGACCGGGCTCGACGTCGACATCTGCCGCGCCATCGCTGCGGCGATTTTCAACGACGCCAACAAGGTCAAGTTCGTGCCGCTGTCGGCGAAGGACCGCTTCACCGCGCTGCAGTCCGGCGAAGTCGACGTGCTGCTGCGCAACACCACCTGGACCTCGTCGCGCGAACTCATCGCTCGGCCTGAGTTTCACCGGGGTCGACTACTATGACGGCCAGGGCTTCATGGTACGCAAGGCGCTCAAGGTCAACTCGGCGCTCGAGCTCAACGGCGCCTCGGTGTGCGTGCAGCAAGGCACGACCACCGAGCTCAATCTGGCCGATTACTTCCAGGCCCATAAAATGCAGATGAAGAGCGTGACTTTCGCGACCGCGAACGAAGCGGTGAAGGCCTATGACGCCGGCCGCTGCGATGCCTATACCACCGACGCCTCCGGCCTTTACGCCGAACGGCTGCGTCTCGCGAACGCCAACGACCACATCATCCTGCCCGAGATCATCTCGAAGGAGCCGCTCGGCCCGGTCGTGCGCCAGGGCGACGACAAGTGGTTTACCGTCGTGAAGTGGGTGATGTTCGCCATGATCAACGCCGAAGAATTGAACATCACCTCCACGAACATCGATGAGATCGTCAAATCGACCAATCCAGACATCAAGCGCTTCGTCGGCACCGAGGGCAATTACGGCGAGCAGCTCGGCCTGCCCAAGGACTGGGCGGTCCGCATCGTCAAGCTGGTCGGCAACTATGGTGAGTCGTTCGAACGCAATGTCGGGCAGGGCTCGCCGCTCAAGATCGACCGCGGTCTGAACAAATTATGGAACAAGGGCGGCATCCAATACGCGCCGCCGATCCGTTGACCGATCGTTGATGCCGCATCGCCGAAGGCCGCGTGCGGCTCCGGCGATCCGACGGTCGACGCCGGCAGGGGCGTCGCGAGGCCGACGAGGGGCAAATGTCGATTGACCTTCCGACGGGGGCGTCCCCCGCGCGGGTAGCGTTCTACAACGACCCCAAGGTCCGCAGCATCGCCTATCAGGTCGCGCTTTGCGCGGTTATTGGGTTTCTCTTCTACGGGGCCGCCCGCAATGCCATCGATAATCTGGCGCGCGCGCATATAGCCTCCGGATTCGACTTTTGGAACCACACGGCCGGCTTCGACATCAGCCAGACGTTGATCAGTTTCAACTCGGCGACGTCGAGCTATGGCCGCGCCTTCTGGGTTGGGTTGCTCAATACGCTGCTGGTGGCCGGGATCGGCATCGTGATTGCGACTATCCTCGGTTTCATCATCGGAATCGCGCGGCTGTCGAAGAACTGGCTGGTGGCCAAAACCGCCACCGGCTACGTCGAGATCATCCGCAATCTCCCGCTGCTGCTGCAATTGCTGTTCTGGTACAACGCCGTGCTCAAGGCGCTGCCGGAGATGCGGGAAAGTTTTGTGGTCCCGGGTGGCATCTTTCTCAACAATCGCGGCCTGTTCATCCCGCAGCCGATCTTCAAAGGCGGATTTGGCTGGGTGCTGGTCGCGTTCGCCGTTGGAATTATCGGCGCGATTGCCTTTTATGTTTGGGCGCGTAAGCGGCAGGAGCAGACCGGGCAGCAGGCGCCGGTTTTTTCCGCCGGCCTGGCGCTGGTGTTTGGCCTGCCGCTTCTCGCGCTGGCGTTTGCCGGATTCCCGCTCGGCTTCGAATTTCCGTCGGCCGGGCGTTTCAATATAAACGGTGGGATCGAGGTCTTGCCGGAATTCGCCGCGTTGCTGTTCGGGCTCTCGCTCTATACGGCGGCGTTCATCGCCGAAGTGGTGCGTGCCGGCATCACCGCGGTGTCGCGCGGCCAGACCGAGGCGGCCTATTCGGTGGGCTTGAAGGTGGGCCCCACCTTGCGGCTGATCGTGGTGCCGCAGGCGATGCGCGTTATCATCCCGCCGCTGACCAGCCAATATCTCAACCTGACCAAGAATTCGACGCTGGCCGTCGCGATCGGCTATCCCGATCTGGTGCAGGTGTTCACCGGCACGGTGTTGAACAACACCGGGCAGGCGGTCGAAGTCGTCGCCATCACCATGGCGGTCTACCTCACGATCAGTCTCGCGACTTCGCTCTTGATGAACATTTACAATAGTCGCATTGCGCTGGTGGAACGGTGAGGGCGGCGCCATGACCATATCCGAAGGCGATCTCGCCGTTACCCAAATCAAATTCGTGCGCGGTACCACTATTGCGGCGCGGCCGGCGCCGGCGGCGATGAGCGGCGCGCTCGGCTGGCTGCGCGTGAACCTGCTGTCGAGCCCGTTCAATATCGCTTTGACCATTCTGATCGTGGTGCTGCTGGCTTGGGCGATCCCCGAACTGGTCAAATTCCTGCTGATCGACGCGGTATGGACCGGCAGCGACCGCGACGCCTGCCGCGAAGTCGTGCAGCATCGCGAGATCGGCGCCTGCTGGCCGTTCGTGTGGGAGCGCTGGGCCTATTTCGTCTACGGGTCCTATCCGATTCCGCAACGCTGGCGGGTCGACGTGTTCTTCGCGATGCTGGCGATCGGCGTGGTCTGGCTGCTGCGGCTGGAGGCGCCGCGCCGCGACCTCGGCTCGGTCTATTTCTTCGTCGTGCTACCGATCTCCTCTTTTATCCTGCTGACCGGCTGGAGCGTAATCGGCTTGCCGCCGGTCGATACCGTGCTGTGGGGCGGCATGTTGGTGACCATCGTCGTCGCCTCGGTCGGCATCGTTTGCTCGCTGCCGCTCGGAATATTGCTCGCGCTTGGCCGACGCTCTCGCATGCCCGCGGTGCGGCTGTTTTCGGTGATCTTCATCGAATTCGTGCGCGGCGTGCCGCTGGTGACGGTCTTGTTCATGGCGAGCGTGATGCTGCCGCTGTTCGTGCCGGAGGAATTCTCGCCCGATAAATTGGTGCGCGCCTTGATCGGCATCGCTTTGTTCGCTTCGGCCTATATGGCGGAAGTCGTGCGCGCCGGCTTGCAGGCGATTCCGAAGGGGCAGTTCGAAGGCGCCATGGCGGTGGGCTTGGGCTATTGGCAGATAATGCGGCTGATCGTTCTTCCGCAGGCGCTCAAGATCACCATCCCGAATATCGTCAACACCTATATCGGGCTGTTCAAGGACACCACGCTGGTCTTCATCGTCGGGATTTTCGATTTCCTGCGCACAATCGAGGTCGCCCGCATCGATCCGAAATGGGCGGCGCCGGTCACCAGCACGACCGGCTACGCGGTCGCGGCGATTTTCTACCTGATCTTCTGCTACGCTATGTCGCGCTATGCCCGGGCGACCGAAGCTCGGCTCGCGCTGAGCGATAAGAGGTGAGGTCATACTATGAGTCCCGCCGCCAATTCCGCGCGCAAACTCAAACCGACGCAGCTCACCACCGCCGTGGCGGTGGAACTCATCGACTTGAACAAGTGGTACGGCGAATTCCACGTGCTGCGCGACATCAATCTCAAGGTGATGGGCGGCGAGCGCATCGTGATCTGCGGCCCGTCCGGCTCCGGCAAATCGACCATGATCCGCTGCATCAACCGGCTCGAGGAGCATCAGCAGGGCAAGATCATCGTCGACGGCGTCGAGCTCACCAACGACCTCAAAAAGATCGACGAAGTGCGCCGCGAGGTCGGTATGGTGTTTCAGCACTTCAACCTGTTTCCCCACCTCACGGTGCTGGAGAACTGCACGCTGGCGCCGATCTGGGTGCGCAAGACGCCGAAGAAAGAAGCCGAGGAGATCGCGATGCACTACCTCACCCGCGTCAAGATCCCGGAGCAGGCCGCTAAATATCCTGGTCAGCTGTCCGGCGGTCAGCAGCAGCGGGTGGCGATCGCGCGCGCACTCTGCATGAACCCGAAAATCATGCTGTTCGATGAGCCGACCTCCGCGCTCGACCCGGAAATGGTCAAGGAGGTGCTCGACACCATGGTCGGCCTCGCCGAGGACGGCATGACCATGCTGGTGGTGACCCACGAAATGGGCTTTGCCCGCCAGGTCGCCAACCGCATCGTTTTCATGGACTCAGGGCAGATCATCGAGGCCAACGTGCCGGAGGAATTCTTCAATCATCCGCAGCACGAGCGGACCAAGCTGTTCTTAAGCCAAATCCTGAGGTAGCGCAGTCAGCGCGCCGCCGGCGCGCTTCCAGGCGTCGATGCCGCCGTCGACGTGCAGGGCGGACATCAACCCGGCGTCCTGGGCGGCCTGCACCGCCATAGCCGAGCGCTCACCGTAGGCGCAATAGAACACAATGCGCTTGTCGCTTGCGCGCGCGAGCTCACGCAAGATTCCGCCGGCGCCGATATTGTCCTGCAGTTCCCCGTAAGGCGCGTGCAGCGCGCCCGGGATGCTGCCGTGCTTTTGGCGCTCGCTCGCCTCGCGCAAGTCGATGAAGGCGACGTCCGGCCGCCCGACTAGCGCCATGGCCTGCGTCGCGTTGAGAGCCCAGCCGCGGCGCGCGATTTCCTGCTGCGCCATTCCGATTTTCATATTGGACGGCACCGCGACGTCCATCATCTTCGGGTTCGGCAGATGCAGGCTGGCCATCAGCGCGACGTAGTCGTCGATCGACTTGACCTGCAGGCGCGGATTGTAACGCTTCTCCTCACCGATGGTGGACACGGTGTCGCCTTTGTAGTCGTGGGCGGGAAATACCATGGTCTCGTCGGGCAGCCGCAGCAGCTTGCCGAACAGCAATTCATATTGTGCGCGCGCGTCGCCATTCTGGAAATCGGTGCGCCCGGTGCCGCGGATCAGCAGTGTGTCGCCGGTGAAAACGCGGTCGCGCATCAGGAAACTGTAGGAGTCGTCAGTGTGGCCGGGCGTATAGAGCACGTCCATACTCATGCCTTCGATGATGAGCTTGTCGCCTTCGGCAAGCCGCATCGAGACCACGTCGGCCTTGGTGTTCTCGCCCATGACGGTGATGCAGTGGGTGCGGTCGCGCAGCGCGCCGAGACCCGTGATGTGGTCGGCGTGCAGATGCGTGTCGACCGCCTTGACCAGGCGCAAGTCGAGCTCGCGGATCAATTGCAGATAGCGCTCGACCTTCTCTAGCACCGGGTCGATGATCAGCGCTTCGCCGCCCGTGCGGCTGGCGAGCAGATAGGAATAGGTGCCGGAGACGCTGTCGAACAATTGCCGAAAGATCATCGAAGCCTCGCGCAGCAAGCGCCGAGTCACATGCACGGAATTATATATAAGCGGCGGCGCTCGTCATGCCTAGGGCGTCCTGCAGACCGCACGCGAACGCGAGCCCCGTCAATGATGCTGTCCACTAGTCCGCGAAGGGGATGCAGATGATGGCGAAAGGAGCCGTGGGATTTGCCATTTTTTGTTTCCCCGGTCCCGCCGCCATCTCCAGCTCTTCGTCGGAAACATCGAAATTGAGGATCGTTTCTTCGACCTGGTCTAACGCGATGGTGGTGTGGCTCATTGCTTCGGTCCTCTGGTTCGCCGGCAGCGCCGGTATTCACAAGGGCTCTATGACATCCCACGCAGGTCGCCGAATTGGTACCGAATGAATCAATACCTCAGTTTAGGCGCTTGAATCTGGGGCGATCAACAACGAACCGCCATGTCCCGAAGCTGCAAACCGGACACGGGGGGCGGACGTCGAGAAACCGTCGAAAAGTTCCGTTTCGCGTTCGCTCGCCGGCAGATGTAGTAGCATTAACCATATATCTATGGTTGAAAATCTCTTAACACTGAGATTTAATTAACATTCCATTAAGATTTGCATCAAGTGCCCGGAGTGCGTGAGCGAGACCGTAGCCGAGTTTCACGAAGGCGCCGCTGCGCGTGAAGTGCACCACGATTTGCCGGACGGCATCATCGTCGGCGGTCCGTTGGTGCGCGCCAAACAGACCGAGAGCTTCATTCTCTTCGGAGTTTTTGTCAGCGGATCGATCGCCGGCCTGACCTGGGCCTTCACCCAAGGCGTGGGCTGGGTCGAATGGTCGGAATTCGCGCTAATGTACGCGGTGACGACGGTCGGCATCGGCCTTACCGTGCACCGTTATCTCATGCACCGCAGCTTCGAGGCCGGCCCCGTTGTTAAATTCATCTTGTGCGCCATCGGGTAGATGGCCTGCCAGGGATCGCTGCTGAAGTGGGTCGGCAATCACCGCCGGCACCATCTTTACACCGATCACGTCGGCGACCCGCACAGCCCTTAACTCGACGGCAAGGGCATGCCTTTTACGTCCAAGCTCAGGAGCTGGGCCTATTCGAAGAATGGCTGGCTGTTCGACGACACCATGACGGACAACACCGTTTACGCCAAAGACATGCTCGCCGATCCAATGGTGATGATGTTCACCCGGACACGGTGGTTCTGGTACTTCCTCTCCATGGTCGGGATTCCGGCGGCCTGGGGCTATGCCTTCGGCGGTGTGCACGCGATGGTGGGCGCGGTTTTATTTGCCGGCTTATTCCGCGCCTATATGCCTCCTCTGAGGAGCTTCACATAAGGTCCGTCACCCATACCACTCAAGCCATGGTATACTGCGCAGTGCGTACATATTTATGCTTGCCCACATCGGCAATTTGCGATGTGGAGCCACTCTGTTGCGCATGTGCCATTGCAGCGATGTCGACTGCAATGACGCCGACGGTGAATGCACGGACTAATATCGAATTCATTATTTCCTCCCGGCGGATCAATGCGCAGGATGAACCGGTGCGAATGAGATCACCTCAGTGGTTCAACGCATTGATGCAGATCAACCGATTTTCGCAAGTTGGCACTGAGCCGCCGTTTATGAGCCACGCCCTAGTCCTTCACCACCGGCAAATCCGGCCTTCCGCCCCATTCCGCCCAGGAGCCGTCATAGATGCGCGGCAGCGGCTTGCCGAGCGCGTCGAGGCCGAGCGCGAGCACCACGGCGGTGACGCCGGAGCCGCAGCTGGTGATCGTCGGCGTGTCGAGATCGACGCCGGCTTTGGCAAACGCTTGTGCGATTTTTTCGCGCGAGGCGAGGTGCCCGTTCTCCAAGATGTCGGCGAACGGCACGTTAAGTGCGCCCGGCATATGGCCTGCCCGCAGGCCCGGCCGCGGATCGGGCGCGCTGCCGCGAAATCGGTCGGCCGCGCGCGCGTCCACCACCTGCGCGCTGCCGTCGTTGAGCGCGACCTGCACGTCGGAGACCATGGCCACCGCGCCGGTGTCCATGGTCGCCTTGAATTTGGCTGCCGGGCGTTTGACCTCGCCGGCTTCGCTCGCGCCGCCTTGCGCCTTCCAGGCCGGCAAGCCACCGTCGAGCATGTAAACGTTCTTGGCGCCAAAGATGCGGAAGGTCCACCACACGCGCGGTGCCGAATAAAGGCCGGTCGCGTCATAGACGACGATGGTGTCGGTGTCGGCGATGCCGAGCGCGCCCACCGAGGCGCCGAACTGGTCCGGCCCGGGCAGCATGTGCGGCAGATCGGTCGACTTGTCAGAGATGGCGTTGAGATCGAAGAACACCGCGCCCGGAATATGCGCGGCGAGATATTCCGCCTTCGGATCTCGCTTTTGGGTGGGCAGATAATAGGAGGCGTCGACCACGACGACTTTGCCGAGATTGTCGGCGAGCCATTGCGCGGATTTGAACCAGCGGCTGGCGGGGGTGGTTTCGCTCATTTGCGTCTCGATTTCGTGAAAGGGCAGGGCGTCACTATACTAACGCCAAACGCACGCGCCGGTTCTGTTTGCCCTTCTTTTCAATTTGCGTCACCCGCACGGCGCCAATTTCGCCGGTTGCGCGCACATGGGTGCCGCCGCAGGGCTGCAAATCGAGATCGGCGATTTCGATCAGCCGCACCCGGCCGGTGCCCATCGGCGGCTTCACCGACATGGTCTTGACCAGGCCGGGATTGACGGCGAGTTCCTCGTCGCTGATCCAGCGGCTCGAGACGGCGGCATCGCTCGCAATCATCTCGGTCACCTTCGCCGTGATTGCATCCTTGTCGAGGCCGGCTTCCGGAATATCGAAGTCTAGGCGGCTTTCGCTCTCGCCGACCGAGCCGCCGGTCACGGCATAAGGCAGCACGGCGGATAAAAGATGCAGCGCGGTGTGCATGCGCATGCGGGCATAGCGTCTGTCCCAATCGATGGCGGCGGTGACCGTGTCGCCGGGTTTGAGGCCAGGCGAGCCAGGAGCGGGGACATGGGCGATCTCGCTTTTCGCGGCGTCGGTATAGATCGCGTTGTCGATCGCGATGCGCGTGCCGTCCGCCGTGGTGAGCGCGCCGGTGTCGCCTGGCTGACCGCCGGAATTGGCGTAGAACACCGTGCGGTCGAGCACAATGCCGCCTTGCTCGGTCACCGCGGTCACGCGCGCCTCGCATTGCTTCAAATAGGAGTTGTCGCGGAACAGACATTCGGTCGGCATAAAATTTTTCCCTGGCGCATGATCTTATCCGAAAACCGGTACCCACTTTTCGGTGTCATGCGCTCTCACTTCTATTCGAACGGAATGGATATTTCCGACTTGCGCTCCAGCCATTCCGGCACTGGCAGGTTCTTCGAGCGCAGGAACTCCAGATTGAACAGCTTGGACTGATAGCGCGTGCCGTAATCGGCGAGCACCGTCACGATGGTGTGGCTGGGGCCGAGATCTTTCGCCAGCCGGATCGCGCCCGCCACATTGATGCCGGAGGAGCCGCCGAGGCAGAGACCTTCGTGCAGAAGAAGATCGAAGATGATCGGAACAGCCTCTTCGTCTGGCACGAGATAGGCCTTGTCTACCTTCACGTCTTTGATGATCGGGGTCACGCGGCCGAGCCCGATGCCCTCGGTGATCGATCCGCCTTCGCTCGCTTTCGCCTCGCCGTGCGCAAACAGATTGTACATGGCGGCGCCGCGCGGATCGGCCACGCCGATCACGATTTCCTTTTTTATTTCACGCAGATAGCTGGAGACCCCGGCAAGCGTGCCGCCGGTGCCGATGGCGCAGATGAACCCATCGATCCTGCCGTCGGTTTGCTGCCAGATTTCCGGACCGGTGGAGACGAAATGGGCCTTGCGGTTGTCCAGATTGTTCCATTGATCGGCGAAGATGACGCCGTTCTTCTCGGTCTTCTTGAACTGTTCTGCCAAACGTCGGCCAACATGCTGGTAATTATTCGGACTGCTGAACGGCGCCGCCGGCACTTGCACAAGCTCCGCCCCGCACAGCCGCAACATGTCCTTCTTCTCTTCGCTCTGGGTCTGCGGAATGACGATGACGGTGCGATAGCCGCGCGCATTGGCGACCAGCGCAAGCCCGATTCCGGTATTGCCGGCGGTCGCCTCCACCACCAATCCGCCAGGGCGCAGCTCGCCGCGTTTCTCGGCTTCCAGGATCATCTGGCGGCCGGCGCGATCCTTCACCGAACCGCCCGGGTTCATGAACTCGGCTTTGCCGAGGATGGTGCAGCCGGTCGCCTCGGACGCACCACGTAGCTTAATCAGAGGGGTATGGCCGATGGCCCCAACGATGCCGTCGCGGATCTGCATGCCTGGACCCTATTAGACCCATTTTGGGGCGACAAGACCGGGCCAAGACCGGGCATTTTCGGCCAAAACCGCCGGTCCGGACGGGTTAGTGCGGCGCGAAATAGGCCGCTTTATTCAACTGCCGGGCTTTCCGGAAACGTCCTCGAAACCATATCAGCGCATTGGCCGACGGAAATGGGGCACATTCACGACTTTTTACCGGCCGCGGCTTCATCGTGATCGCCAAGGAATACGGCGAAAAAGCAGTCCCCGGGGATAAGTTGGGTGGGATCGATCGATGAACCTCGACGTCAATACCCTCTTCACGGTGACGATCTATGTCGAGGCCATTCTCGGATTGTTGCTGCTGTTCGCGTGGGTGCAGAACACCGCGATCCGCGCCGTTGCTTGGTGGGGCTTCGCCCATCTGATCCGCGCCGCCTCGGTCGTGCTGTTCGGAATGTACGGCTCGGCGCCCGATCTGATCACCATCGACCTCGCCAACGCGCTGCTGTTCACCTCCTTCGCGGTGACCTGGACTGGCGCGCGGGTATTCGATGGCCGCCAAGCCGAACCGGTCTATCTGGTGACCGGCGCGGTACTCTGGCTGTTGGTCTGCCGCCTGCCGGTTCTTGCCGAAGCCACCGATATGCGTTCGATGATCGCCTCCAGCATCATCACGACCTACACTTGGCTGACCGCTTACGAATTCTGGGGCGGGCGCAGCGAGCCGCTGGTGTCACGCTGGCCGGCGATCTTCATGCTGTTCGCGCACGGTGCGCTGTTCCTGTTGCGCACGCCGCTGGCGGCGATTCTGCCGTGGTCGCCAGGCAACCATATGCTCGGCAGCGTCTGGCTGACCGTGCTCTCGTTCGAGGCGCTGCTGTTCACGATCTCGATCGCCTTCATCCTGCTGGCGATGGCGAAAGAGCGCACCGAATTGCTCCATCGCACCGCCGCCTTGGTCGATCCGCTCACCGGCATCGCCAACCGCCGTTCATTCTTGCAGGACGCCGCGCAACTGGCCAAGCGCCATAGCGCAAATCCGCGGCCAACAGCCGTGCTGCTGATCGATCTCGATCACTTCAAGTCGATCAATGATCGCTTCGGCCATGCGCTCGGCGACCGCGCGCTGGAGATTTTCGCCGAAGCCGCGCGCAAGTCGATGCGCTCGTCCGATCTGCTCGGCCGCCTCGGCGGCGAGGAATTCGCCGCGGTACTGTCCGATACCAGCCGCGACAAGGCGGTGGCGGTGGCCGAACGGATTCGCGCGAATTTCGCGCAAGCGGCTCTCGAGGTCGACTACCGGCCGCTCGGCGCAACCGTGAGCATCGGGCTGGTGCATTCCGAAGGTGCCGCGCTCGACGTGCCCGAGCTGTTGGCTCAGGCCGATCAGGCGCTCTATTTCGCCAAGGAAAATGGGCGCAACCGGGTCGAGGTGGCGTCCCTCGAAATGATATTGAAACGCAAGGACGAGAATGCCGCCGCCGCGGCGGCACCCGCGGCGGTCGCCCCCAAGTCCGCGGCCTAAGGCGCGCAGCGCTCACCGCGAGCGCGATCAACACCGGCATCGTAAGGCAAGGCAGCCGTTGGGGCGCTGCCCACGCCGACAAAGTCTGCCCAAGCATTGCCTTTGGCGTGCCGCGCGGGCATAGCGGTTGCCGGCGATTGCATGAGCCGGGACCTATGGAGCGCAGCACCAGCCGTATTCTCACCACCCATGTCGGCAGCCTGATCCGTCCGCCGGCGTTGCAGGAGTTCTTGCACGCCAAGCAGGCCGGCAAGCCCTACGACGAAAAAGCCTATCAGAACTGTCTCACTGACTCGGTCGGCGACATAGTGCGCCAGCAAGTGCGGGCCGGCATCGACGTTCCGAGCGACGGCGAGTTCGGCAAATCGATCAGCTGGTCGCAATATGCGCTGGAGCGGCTCTCCGGCTTCGAACGGCGGCCGATCAAGCATGCCGCCGCCAATCCGTTCAAGCGCGGTGCCGACCGCGAGCGCTTCGCGGACTTTTATGCCGAGCTCGACGCGCGCGAAGGCGTCGCCACCACGACCGAGGCGATTTGCGTCGGGCCGATCAAATACACCGGGCAGGCGGAGTTGCAGCGCGACATCGACAACTTCAAGACCGCGTTGAAGAACGTGAAGGTGGAAGAAGCGTTCTTGCCGGTGGCGGCGCCGGCGAGCGTGATCCCGGACCGCAAGAACGAATTCTACAAGAGCGAGCAGGAATTGCAGGCGGCCATCGCCGCCGCGATGCGCACCGAATACAAAATGATCATCGACGCCGGTTTCCTGGTGCAGCTCGACGATGCGCGCAATGCCGTCACCTATGACCGCATGGTGCCGCCGGCCTCATTCGAGGACTATCGCCGCTGGCTCGCGAACCAAGTCGACATCATTAACCACGCCATCGCCGGACTTCCGGCCGACCGCATCCGTTATCACGTGTGCTGGGGCAGCTGGCCGGGACCGCACGTCAGCGACGTGCCGCTGAAGGATATTGTCGATTTGATCCTGAAGGTGAACGTGGGCGCCTATGTGATCGAGGGCGCCAATCCGCGCCACGAGCACGAATGGCAGGTGTGGAAGAGCGCCAAGTTCGGGGCAGGGCAGGTGCTGATCCCCGGCGTTATTAGTCACGCCACCAATGTGGTGGAACATCCCGAGTTGGTGGCCGAGCGCATCGTGCGGCTGGCCAAGATCGTCGGGCGTGAAAACGTCATCGCCGGTACCGACTGCGGCTTCGCGCAGGGGCCGTTCCACCGCCGGGTGCACCCATCGATCATGTGGGCCAAGCTGGAGGCGCTCGCCGACGGTGCGCGGCTTGCGAGCCAGGAACTCTGGTCATAATCTCTCAGTCGAACGGTTCAAAGAAGCCGGCGATCAGGGAGCTAGCCATGAATGTCAGCGCTCAGCCGCAAGGCGGCCTCGCGATTCCGTTTGACCACGCGCGGCTCGACCGCCTCATGGACGAGGCCGGCATCGATCTCGTGCTCGCGACCTCCAAGCACAATGTGCAGTATCTGCTCGGTGGCCACCGCGCCAATTTCTTCGACTACATGGACGCCACCGGCGTCACCCGCTATCTGCCGGTGTTCGTCTATCCTAGGGCTAAGCCGGAAAAGGCCGCCTATTTCGGCCACCGGTTGGAAAAATTTCAGACCCAGAATAAACCGTTGTGGACGTCCGAGACGCAGACAAGCTCGAACGGCTGCGTCGACGCCATGCAGATGGCGTGCGACTACATCCGCAAGGCTGGGCTGAAGACCAAACGCATCGCCACCGAATTCGGATTCCTACCCTATGACGCCTCGATCGCCCTGCGCGGTGCGTTTCCGGATGCCGATTGGGTGGACGCGCTGTTCGTTCTGGAACGGCAGCGCGTCAAAAAATCCGCCGATGAACTGGCGAAACTGAAAATCGCGTCGGAAGCCGTGCTGGCGTCGATGCAGACGGTGATCGCCAGTCACGGCCCGGGCGCCACCAAGGCCGAAGTGGTCGAGGCGCTACGCCGCGAAGAAACCAATCGTGGCTTAACCTTCGAGTATTGCCTGATTACGTGCGGCACCAGCCTCAATCGCGCGCCCTCCGAGCAGAAATGGGAGAAGGGCGACATCATGTCGATCGATAGCGGCGGCAACTATCATGGCTATATCGGCGATATCTGTCGGATGGCGATCCAGGGCGAGCCCGACGCCGAATTGCAGGAATTGCTGGCCGAGATCGAAAGCATCCAGCGCGCGGCCATGAAGCCGGTGCGCGCCGGCGCGATGGGGCGGGAAATCTATGGCGCCGCCGAGCCGCTGCGGGCGAAGTCGAAGCATCACAATCACATGGAATTCCTGGCCCACGGCATGGGTCTGGTCAGCCATGAAGCGCCGCGGCTCACCGATCGCGGGCCGGTGCGTTACCCGGCAAGCGACGCCGACATCCCGTTGGAAGCCGGTGAAGTCGTGTCGGTGGAGACCACGCTGCTGCATCCGAGCCGCGGCTTCATCAAGCTGGAAGACACCGTGGTCGTCACCGATTCCGGTCACGTGGTTTACGGCGAGGGCGCGCGCGGTTGGAACCGGGCGGGGACGGCGGTTAGGTGATCTCCTTCGTCATGGTCGGGACAAGGTCGGGTATGACGCGGGTTACCCGCGCGCCTTTGCGTCGATCTGCTTGGCGAGCGCGGTGAGGGCGTTCGCCACATTCACTGGATATTGGAAGCCGCTTTCCAAACGCGCCAACGGGCCGGCGAGGCGCTTAAGGTCGGCTGCCGCGTGCTCGCGGATCTGCGCGAGCGTCGGCGGCGGGGCGATACGTTTGCCCGCGCGCATCACCGGCACGACCAACGGCTCGCCCGGCTGATTGTCATTCTCGAGCGATAGGATATCGCCGCGCATGCGGCCGTCGGCACCGTAGGCTCGCCACACCTGCTTACGGCCCGGCCAGGTCGATTTTCCTTCAGACAATTTGCGTTTTGGCTTGCCGGCGTATTCCTGCAGCTTGTACGCGCAATCGAGCGCGGGCACGTCGACCGAAGCGGCGAGATTAACGCCGATGCCGAAGCCGTCGATCGGCGCCTTCTCCTTCATCATGCCTTGCAGCACGTCCTCATTGATGCCCCCGCTCACCAAGATGATGACGTCGCGCAGGCCGCCGTCGTCGAGGATGGCGCGCACCTTGCGCGCGTGTGCGGTGAGGTCGCCTGAGTCGATGCGCACGCCGCGGATCGAGATGCCGTCGGCTTTAAGCCGCGGCGCCAGCTCGACCACTTTGCGCGCGCCTTGCTCGGTATCGTAGGTGTCGATCAGTAGGATCACGCCCTGCGGCCGCGCGAGTGCGAAATTCTCAAACGCGGTCATCTCGTCGTCGTGCACCTGCACGAAGGAATGCGCCATGGTACCGACGATCGGCACGCCGTAGCGTTCGCCGGCGAGGACATTGGCAGCGCCGGCAAAGCCCGCGAGGTAGCTCGCGCGCGCCGAATAAAGTCCGGCCTCGGCGCCGTGCGCGGTACGCAAGCCGAAGTCGGAAAGTATTTTGCCCGGCGCCGCCAACACCATGCGCGCGGCTTTGGACGCGATCAGCGTCTGGAAATGCAGAATGTTGATCAGGCGCGATTCGACCAACTGCGCTTGCGGTAGCGGCGCGGTAATGCGGATCAGCGGCTCGTTGGGAAAACAGACGCTGCCTTCGGGGATCGCGTGCACGTCGCCGGTGAAGCGGAAGCGGCTAAGGTAATCGAGCAAATTGTCGCGGAAGCGTCCGGTACTCTTGAGCCAATCGATCTCGGCGGCGGAAAACCGCAGCGTCCCCAGATAATCGAGCGCATCGTCGAGCCCGGCGGCGAGCAGAAATCCGCGTCGCGCCGGCAGCCGGCGCACGAAGAACTCGAATACCGCCTCCTTGTCCTCGCCGCGATCCAGATAGGCCTGGATCATGTTGAGTTCGTAGAGATCGGTGAGGAGCGGACTGATCGAGGGCATCATGGCCTCTCGCATGAAGCGGGAGTATTGGAATGTCTAACGGAATAGAATGGCTCCCTGGGCTTCCGATTGGATATTGGTTCCCCAGCGTCTCCCGACGGCCCGTAATGTCTCAATAGTGCCTGTGCCATCGGATCAAGTCGGTACTTCTGTGTTCTCTCCACTATTCTTGACTTCTCCCCCAGTCTCACTAAATCTCATATCGAAGTGTGGGTGGCAGTGTAGGGGAAGGCAAAGTGGCCACGGGAAGTCGGGAGGCTCACGGCGCTCGAGGTAAGGCGGGCCGCGCAGCGTGGACTGTATCACGACGGTGGCGGCTTGTACCTTCAGATCGACGCCAACGGCAATCGTAGCTGGATCTTCCGCTATGGCGCGCAGGGCCGGCGCCACCACGGTGTCGGCCCCCTCCACACAATCAGCCTACAAGAGGCTAGGGAGCGGGAGCGGGCTTGCCGGAAGCTCCTGCTTGATGGTCTCGACCCGATCGCCGAAAAACGCTCACGCAGGACCGCCGTCAGGCTCGAGGCAGCCAAGGCGATCACCTTCGAGCAGGCGACAAAGACCTATATCGACGCCCATCACGCCGCCTGGAAGGCCGAAAAGAACCGGGTGCAATGGCGCAACACTTTGCGCGACTACGCCTATCCGGTGATCGGCAAGCTGCCGGTGGCCGCGGTCGACACCGCGCTGGTGCTGCGCATCCTGCAGCCGATCTGGACCACCAAAACAGAAACCGCCTCGCGGGTGCGCATGCGGATCGAGCGGGTGCTGAGCTGGGCCACCGTGAACGGCTACCGTAGCGGCGACAATCCGGCGAAGTGGGAAAAGCACTTGGACAACCTGCTGCCGTCGCGCGAGAAGGTCGCGCCAGTCAAGCATCACGCCGCGTTGCCCTATGCCGAGGTCCCGGCCTTCATCCGCGAGCTGCACGAGCGCGACGGTCTGGCGGCGGCGGCGCTCGAGTTCCTGATCCTGACGGCGGCGAGGACCGGCGAAATCCTCGGCGCCACCTCGGATGAGATCGATCTCAAGAAGCGCCTGTGGACGAAACGCTCAAGTTCGGGAGCACAACAACCTATCCGGCGATGAAGCGAAAAACTTCGTCCAAGCCTCCGATGGTTCCGTCGCTTGCTCGCCGTGCGGGACCATCGGGGGCCAGGGGGTGGAGGATTTATTTCCTATATTGTGTCTAGCCGGAACGGCCGCCTAGATTTGTTTCGCTAAACGTCCTTTTTTCTTAGAGGCAGAGTTTTATGCGCCAACGCGGCAGAAAATCGGCGGCAGAACTGGCAACGATCGGCGTTGACGGTAAGCTACCTCGGCTGCTCCCACCGGCAAGCCTGAGCGAAGCCGAGCGAAACATATTTATTGATCTCGTCACCAGCTGCGACGCAAATCACTTCCGGCCGTCCGATCTGCCGCTGCTGGTTCGCTACGCCGAGGCCTGCGCGGTTGGAGATCAGGCGGCGCATGAGCTGCGGCGCGGCGCCGTGGTGGACGGCAAGCCAAGCCCATGGATTGTGATTCAGGAAAAGGCAGTCCGCGCCATGGTAGCTCTGTCGATGCGGTTGCGTTAGTCACCGCAATCCCGCTTGGACTCGAAAACCATTGCCCGGCAAGCGCCACCGGTGGGACCGAAACCATGGGAGATCAGAGGAAGTTGAAGTTGCCACGTACGCCGGATCTGCAACGGATGCGGGGCGCCCCCCAAAGCGGGTTCTCGATGCTCAATCGCCGGATCAACCCACGCAGTTCCGTCTCAATCTGCGGCCGCCCCCCGTGAGCGCGACTTCCAACGCCAATAGCAGCGAAAGCCCGCCCGATGCCAATGCACGAGCGTCTCCGGCCGGATTTTCGTGAGAACCGTCAGGATCGACGGGAACCATCGATACAGCTGTGGTAGCGGGTGATTATCCAGACGGCCGGGATCCCGGGGGTCACAGCCTACACCGACACCTACGACGTCTTTGACTTCACGAAGTGATGGTCTGCTGACCTCACTAATCTATCACCGAGGGTGCTCACGACCAGATCGGTTGGGAGCACCCTTTTCTGCATCCAAATTTGTTAGGCGAAACAGGGAATTCTGGCGCAAGAACAGGGAATATTACCAACCAAATCTAAAATCATCGCCGGATTAGGTTTTCGGTACACACAACGGTTCGCTCGTCCGCTAAGCGCCAATTGGCAATTTACCGTCGATATTGAGGATGCCCCGAAGTGCCCGTATGGCCACGTTCCCGCCGAACCGATTGATCTCGATCATCGATGGGACGAATATCTCATCACTGCAGCAACAATGGGAGGGATAATAAGATGTCTCGCAAATTTACTCGCCGCAGATTTATGGCCACAACAGCCACTGGCGCCGCGCTCGCAACGTTCAAATTTCCCACGCCAGCCGTCGCACAGGCTGCACCGTTCAAGCTAGGTTTGCTCACCGTCAAGACCGGACCGCTCGCGCAGGGCGGCATCCAGATGGAACAGGGTATCGTCACCTACCTGAAAGAAAAGAACTACACCCTCGCCGGCCGCAAAGTCGAATTCATCTCCGCCGATACCGGCGGTAATCCGGCGGGTACCAAAACCAAAGCGCAAGAGCTTATCGAGCGCGACAAAGTTGACGCCATCGTTGGGCCGCTTGCAGCCTTCGAATTGCTGGCGATCACCGACTATATTCGCGACAAAATGACTCCGCTGCTCAGCTTGGCCGCCGCCGAGGACATGACCCAGCGCCGCCCCAACCCGTACTTCCTGCGCGCGTCGTCGACGTCAGCGCAGGCGATGCATCCGATGGCGGACTTCGCAGCCAAGGAAATGAAGCTCAAGCGTATCATCACGATCTCCGAGGACTTCGCCTTCGGCTATGAACAAATGGGTGGCTTCCAGCAGACCTTCGAAGACAATGGTACCCGCATCCTAAAGAAGCTGTGGCCGCCGATTGTCACTCCGGATTACACGCCCTATCTCGCGCAGATTGGCGATTGCGACGGCGTGTGTCAGGGCTTCGCCGGGTCGAACCCGCTGCGCTTCATGAAGCAATATGCGGCGGCGGGACTTAAATTCCCGGTTGTGACCGGTCAGACCGGTGGCGATGATGCACTGTTACGCAGCTTCAGCGACGAGGCCATCGGTCTGGTGAGCTGCTGCCCCTATACGCTCGACCTCAACACCGAGAGCAACAAGCGTTTCATTGCCGCGATGGTGAAAGACTTCGGCGTCGAACCTGGCCAGTATGCCGCCGGGCTCTATATCAACGGCATGGTGCTCGAAGCGGCCCTGCAGAAGACGGGCGGAAAGCCTGACGACAAAGACGATTTCATGAAATCACTCAGGTCAGTGTCGCTCACCGATACGCCGCGCGGACCGATCAAGTTCGACCACTTCGGTAATGTGATCGGCGATTTTTACATCCGCCGTCTCGAGAAAGCTGGCGGCAGGTACATCAATAAGACAATCAAGACCTATAACAGCGTGAGCCAATTCTGGACCTACGACGAGAAGAAGTTTCTCTCGCAACCGGTCTACTCACGCGACTACCCGCCACTCAAGTCATGATGCAATCCGTTTCGCGGGCGCCGCATAGGCGCCCGCGATCCTTGGAGATGAGATCTGCCGGCAGGGCTGAACAACGTTACAGTTGCTCGATGGCTTGCTCGAAGCAGATGACACAACAGATCCGTTTTGGCTATCGTGCCGATATGTAGTCGTACCATGGGGGTTCAGATGGCACCGCGTGATCCAGCCGAAACAATGGTAATCGAACGAGACGTTCCCATTACGATGGACGACGGACTTGTAATCCGAGCGGACGTCTACCGGCCAAAGACAAAAGGTCCAGTCCCAGTCATCATGACATCTGGTCCCTACGGTAAGGGCGTGAAGTACTAAGAACATTATAAGTTGATGTGGGACTGGCTGGTTGAACAACATCCCGACGTTCTTGCTGGTTCGACGCGAAGCTTCCTGGCATGGGAAACAGTCGACCCGGAAATATGGGTCCCATGGGGTTATGCCGTCATCCGCGTCGACTCGAGAGGGGCTGCCCGTTCACCCGGTTATCTGGATATCTTCTCCCCGCGCGAAACGCGCGACTACTACAATGCGATCGAGTGGGCCGGCACTCGCCCCTGGTCAAACGGCAAGGTCGGTTTAAACGGCATCTCCTATTACGCGATCAACCAGTGGCATGTGGCGGCACTGCAGCCGCCACATCTAAGCGCCATGGTTCCATGGGAGGGTGCGGCCGACATGTACCGCGATTGGTACCGACACGGCGGTATTCTCTCGAACAAGTTCATGGAAACTTGGTACCCGCGTCAGGTTCAAACGGTGCAACACGGCAATCCGGATGCTCCCAAAGACCATTGGATGAACGAAACTTCAACAGGTCCTAAAAAGTTATCAAAGGAGGAACTGGCTGCAAACCGCGCCGACAATCTCGTTAATGCGCGCGCCCGCGAGATGGACGACGATTGGTATCGAAATCAATCGCCCGACTGGTCGAAGGTCGTTGTTCCATTCGTCAGCCCAGCCAACTGGGCAGGTTTCGGCCTGCACCCCCGAGGAAATTTCGAGGCCTTCACCCAGGCAGCCTCCAAACAAAAGTGGCTGGAAGCGCATCCCGGCCGCCACGAGGAATGGTTCTACCTGCCCTTTGGGATGGCGCTGCAAAAGCGCTTTTTCGATTACTACCTTAAGGGCGAGCAGAACGGCTGGGATAAGGAACCACGCGTTTGGCTCAACCTGCGCCGGCCATTCAGCAAGGAATTTCAGTTGCGCAAAGAGAACGAATGGCCGCTCGCAGGGACGCGATGGACAAAACTGTTCCTTGACGCCAAGGCCGGCAGCCTCGAATGGCGGGCGCCGGCGGCCGACGGTACTGCGTCGTTTGCCGCACTGGGTGACGGTGTGAAATGGATGTCGCCACCGGTCGAGCACGAGACAGAGATCACTGGCCCGATGGCGCTGAAACTCTATGTCTCGTCGTCAACCACCGACGCTGATCTTTTCGTGACTGTACAGGCATTTTCACCCGACGGGCGTGAAGTAGAATTCCAGGGGACCGTCGATCCACACACGCCGTTAGCCCAAGGATGGCTGCGTGCGTCGCACCGCAAACTTGATTCGAAAAAGTCACGGCCATATCGGCCCTACCACACACACGACCATAAGCAACCGCTCGTCCCTGATCAGATCTATGAACTTGATGTCGAAATCTGGCCAATGTGCATCGTGCTTCCGGCTCGCTTCCGGATCGCGGTGAATATTATCGGCAAAGACTTCGAGCGTCCGGGCGCGGACAGTAATCCAGCATTCCGATCACGCGGCTCCGGACCATGGTTGCACGATGATCGTTATGATCGGCCCGCAGATGTTTTTGGAGGCCATACGACGCTGCATACCGGTCCAAAACGTGAAGCCTTTCTGTTACTTCCAATCGTGCCGACCGATCGATCTGGTGTGCAAGTCCTCGATACCCACAATGGCAAGAACTGGGACATCGCTGGATAAAAGGCAGCTTTACTGGGGCGGGGCGCAGGACAAACGTCAGCCTATGCCGCAGCGAAGGAACGCCCAATGGTATTCGAACCAAGAAAGGCTATTCCTAAAGACGCTGCCAGACACATTATGCCGGCAATGTCAGCTCAGAGTGACCTAGCGATCGGATGACGTTTTTGGTACACATACCTTTGATGAACACAATCGACGATAAAACAGCATTCCGCGATAATAAACGATGATCCAAACAACTTAATTAGATTGGATCACGACTGCTCATATCGGGGGGAAAATCATGCAAAAGTTACGTCCTGCCTTGCTCTGCCAGTTTATGCCCATTTTACATGCAATGTTCGCGAAAGCTCACAAAGCGGCAATTATAACAGCTGCCATTGTATTATTCGCATTATTTCAATTCTTGTACGTTGCGGGTGTAGCTACTGCCGAAGAGTGGAATTTCTACATGCATCAGTCCGCGCCCAACTTCGCCACCTCACGCGGAGCGAAGATGTTTACCGAGGAAATCGAAAAGGCGACAAACGGTGAATTGAAAGTTCGGCTTCACCTGGCGGGCACGCTTCAGATCAACGCCAGCAATATTACGCAGGCTGTCGGCGAGAACGTTGTCCAGATCGGTGACGACCTTTTCAATTCCGGAAACATCCCTGTCGCCGGAATTTTGCGTTTGCCGATGCTCATTCAGTCGTACGAAGACTTTGCAAAAGCCGATGCCGTACTCAAGCCTTATCTCGTGAAGGCATTCGGACAAAAGGGTTCTACCGTCCTCGCGTCCTATACTTATCCGATGCAATTCGTCTGGGGCCGCAAGAAGCTCGAGTCTCTGGATGACATCAAAGGCATGAAGCTTCGCGTCGCGCAGCCTGAACAGGGCGAGTTCGTCCGCCGCTTCGGCGGAACGTCGATCACCATGAGCGCGCCGGAAGTTCCCTCCGCACTCGATCGTGGCGTGGTCGACGGCATCTTTACCGCCGGCGTCGGCGCCGTATTGTGGAAGGACTTGCTGAAATACGGCTACATCCTGATTATCAATGTCAACAACTCCTACTTCATCGCCAACACCGAAGCCTACAACAAGCTCTCTCCCGATCTTCAGTCCAAGCTGCGCAAGGTTGCCGAAGACGCGGCGCGTTGGGATCAGGACACGATGAAGAAGGAGGAAGTCGACTCCGTACAGACCCTCAGCGCTATGGGATACACCTTCACCAAGGCAAAGCCGGAAGAAATCACCCGCGCGATCGAAGCGATGAAGCCCTATTGGGACGAATGGGCGAAATCGCGCGGACCGGAGGTCGTTGAAGCACTGGCGAAAGTCCGCACCGCGCTCGGACGCTAATAAGCCGGGCATTCGCGATGACGCACATCCCGAATGGTCGCCTTGCCGGCAGTCCGGACGTGCGGGGCATTCCGGAAGATTACGTCGAACGGGTGTGTAAGCTTGTCTGCGTCGTCGCCCTGGTCGTTATGCTGGTCGTGATCGGCGTTGATATCGTAACGCGCTCACTCCTCAACTTCTCCTTTGAAATTTCGGACGAACTCGGCGGCTATATGCTGGTGATTATCACCTTCATCAGCCTGCCAGTCTGTCAGGTCAATGACAGCTTTCATCATGTCGAATTTGTGCAAGCGCGCCTGTCGTCACGCGGCCGGGCAATCTCGCATGTGATCTTTGACATCTTGTCGTTAACGTTCTGCCTGCTGCTGCTGTGGCAGCTGGTTAGGTTCGAGATCTCGTCATGGCGGTTCGACGATCACGCTCCGAGCTATCTTGCAACACCGCTCTGGATTCCAAGACTTGCCATGGCGCTCGGAGCCGCCGCACTATGTTTTTCTGTGCTGCGTACGCTCATCGTCAACATCCGGAAACTGCAAACCGCCGGCGATGCGAGTGGGAGCCGGCATGAGTTCCTGAACTCCAGATCGTCTTTACCTTCGCTGTTTTTCTTGTGCTGCTCACCTGCGGAATGGCCGTCCCGTTCGCGATCGCGGTTCCTGCGACTTTTTACCTGCTGCTGCAAGGCGGACTGCCGAGCCTCAACAGCTTGGGGCTCGTGAGCTGGGGCAGCATGAACAGCTTCGTGCTCACCTGCGTTCCGCTGTTCATGCTGATGGCTGAAATCCTGAGCGTCAGCGGATTGAGCAACCGCATCTATGGGGGACTTTCCAAGCTTGTTGCCAGGCTTCCAGGTGGGTTGCTCCAGACCAACATCGCTGGCTGCGCGATTTTTGCCTCCGTGAGCGGATCGAGCATCGCGACCGCCGCATCGATCGGCGGCGTCGCCCTGCCGCAACTAATCCAGCGTAAATACGACCGGCGGCTCGCGGCAGGATCGCTCGCGGCCGGCGGCACTCTTGGCATTCTGCTTCCTCCGAGCTTCGGCATGATCGTCTACGGCACTTTCACTGAAACGTCGGTCCCGAAGCTGTTTATGGCCGGCGTCGTTCCCGGCGTTATCATGACCGTGTTATTCATGATCTATATTGGAATCCATGCCACGATTTTGCCGATTGTCGCGCCGCGCGAGGCCGGGCCCCGTTCGCTTCGCGAACTGATCGCGGCGTTGGCCGACGTGCTGCCGTTCGCTATCCTGATCACCGGGACGCTTGGCGGGATCTATGCCGGCCTTGTCACCACCACCGAGGGTGCCACGATCGGATGCAGCCTAGCGATCATTCTCGGAGCTTTATCGGGCGGCCTGACGCTGCGCGGCTTAGTTCAGGCGATGCACAATACGATCAAATTCTCCGGGAATATCCTTTTCATCATTTTCACTGCATACGTGTTCTCCTATGCGATCAGCTTCGCCGGCATCGGCGAGAGAGTAACGGCGTTCATCGTCGGCCTGCATTTGAGCCGGCTTGAATTTTTCCTGGCACTGTTCATCCTGTACACCATCCTCGGCTGCCTGATTGAAAGCCTCGGAATGATCGTTATCACGATTCCCTTGATCTTTCCGGTATTGCCCAGTTACGGGATCGATCCGATCCTGTTCGGCGTCGTTCTCGTGCTCTTCGTTGAGCTTGGACAAATTTCGCCGCCGATCGGAATCAATTTGTTCGTTATTCAGAGCATTTGGGACGGCAAGCTTAGCGAAGTCATTCTCGGCACCATTCCGTTTCACCTGACTATGTTCGTTGTGCTGGCAGCCGTTATTTTATGGCCGGACATCGCCCTTTGGCTGCCGCATCACGTGTCGAGGTAAGCAACGCTATGCAACGCAGCCAAGGTAGAATCCTGACGACCCATACCGGCAGCCTGCCGCGGCCTCGCGAGTTGACGCGCCTCTATTCTCTGCGGGCGCGCGGCGAGCCGGTTGACGAAGCTGAAATCGATCGCACCGGCCGCGAAGCCGTGCGAGCAATCGTACGCAAACAGCGCGATGCCGGAATCGATGTCGGCAATAATGGTGAGCAGCAACGCGACTCCTTCTTTCTTTACCTCAAATCTCGCCTTTCGGGCCTCGGGGGCAGTTGGGAGCGGCCGTCGCGCGCCGACGTCGACCGCTATCCGGAATTCAAGCGTATGTGGATCGAGCAGCATGCAAGCAAGACCCAGGTCTCGGCCCTTGGCGGATTGCCAAAGGCGATCGGTAAAGTTCGCTATCTCGATGATCGTGCGATCAATGATGAATGCAGTTATTTTGGAGCGGTGTTGAAGGAAAATCCAGGCGCTTTCGTTGAGCCTTTCATGAGTGCGCCGTCGCCCGGAATTGTTGCCACCGCTGTTCGCAACGAGTATTACGACACGCTTGCGTCTTATCTTTCCGCGCTCGGCAACGCACTAAAGGTCGAATATGAGGCGATCGTTAAGCATGGCCTGCTGTTGCAGGTCGATGCGCCCGATCTCGCGCTTGAACGGCACATCACCTACAAGGACCGGCCTATCTCCGTCTTTATAGGCTTTGTCGAACAAGTAGTCGCTACCATCAATCAGGCGCTAACGAATGTACCGCGCGATCGCGTGCGCCTGCATGTCTGCTGGGGTAATTCTGAATCGCCGCACGACTGCGACGTGCCGCTACAAGACATTCTTCCCACTTTGCAGCAGTGCAATGTCGGCGGATTCGTTCTGCCGTTCGCCAATCCGCGACACGCGCACGAATTTCGCTGCTTTAAGGAGTATCCACTTAAAGACGATCAGGTTCTGGTTGCGGGCGTCATCGACAGCTTAACTAATTTCATTGAGCACCCAGAGGTCGTAGCAGATCGCATCGAAAGGGTTGTCGATGTCGTTGGCGATTCGTCGCGGGTTCTGGCCGGTACTGATTGTGGCTTCGACACCTCGGCCGGTTGGGGTCGTGTCGCCGAGGACGTTGTCTGGGCAAAGCTTACGAGCTTGCGAGACGGCGCTCGGCTCGCCTCTGAGCGGTTGTTTTCGCTGAACTGACGGCCTCCAGGACGGCAGAGACTGACCTGACCTTTTGGCCGTCATGGCGAACGCTGACTATTCCGGGGGCGCGACGGAGAAGGCGGAGGTTGATGCTGCGGCACGCACGCTCGCCCTTGAGGTCATCGCTCTGCCAATCCGGTGCGCGGAGGATATCGCGCCCGCCTTCGAGGCGCTCGAGGGCCGCGCGGAGGCGCTTTATGTCATTGGCGACTCGCTCGTGAACACGCATCGGCTCCGCATCAACACCTTTGCCCTCACTGCGCGCTTGCCGACGTTGCTTCCGCAAAGTGAATACGTAGAAATGGCCGGTCTGATGTCCTATGGAGCGAATTTCCTAGACCTGAACCGGCGCGCTGCCGACTTTGTCGACAAGATCCTGCGCGGCGCGAAGCCCGGCGACATCCCGGTCGAGCAGCCGAATTCGATCTCGTCATCAATCTTACGACCGCCAAGGCACTCGGCCTCAACGTGCCGCCCATGATGCTCACGCGCGCCGACGAGGTGATCGAATAGAGATACGTTTTGCTGCGGTGCATGAGTGCGTTTTGGCACTTCGCTGCATTCGCCGCGACGCACCATTTTGGTCGCTTTCGGATGCATAGCGGACATTGGTCGGCACTGGCGCTGCATGGCTTGGTCGCGAATGACCCAAAGCGGACATCGGCCTTGATCACAGGCTTGATCCAGATCAATGCTAATCTGGTGAGAATGTGGTTATCTTGAAGGCGGCGACTTCTCAATTAGATCAAGTAAGCAGATTTTCTTCAGGAGAGATGCCATGCCAATCTACATCTCGCGTGGTCGTTTCACTTCAGATGCCGTCAAGGGTATGGTGGCTAAGCCGGAAAATCGTGAGGAAGCCGTCTCCAAACTCTGCGAGAGTGTCGGCGGCAAGCTCATCGGGTGGTACTTGACCTTCGGCCACCATGACTGGCTGAGTATTGCCCAGTTCCCTGATGATAAGGCCGCCGCCTCTGCGATACTCGCCGCTGCCGCGGGAGGCAGCTTGACTGATATCGAGACGACCCCGGCGATGACGGCGAAGGATGCTCACGCCACTTTCGTATCCGCCGGAAAGGCAGCAAAGACCTTCCGGAGCGCCGGGCGCGCATAGGTTTTGGGAGGAAGGCTTTAGCTAAAGGCACGCATCGGCTTTCGCCAGAGCAAGCCGATTATGGATGACCAGTAGCTATCGCGTGCGTACTCGGAGCGGTAATCACCGCTGCGTCTCCAACAGATCGCTTGAATGTCCGCTATTGGGGGTAGAGCGGACATGCCATTTTGCACTGCAAATGTCCGCTTATGGACAAGTGCGGACATGCTGCACGGCGTGTTTTATGAGTATACGCCGTTCGGGTGCTAACTTGTACCGATTGAGGGACAAATGGGCAGCAATCAACAATTTTGGTGGAGCTTATTTTAACAGTGGTTCGGTGCGGCACGGGGCAACGCCTGGCCGATCGCGCGCTCGGCGCGATAAACATTGCTGTACAGGTTTGCAATCCACTGCCGGCCACTCTGGGTTACGCTTAGGTAGCGGATAGCGGTTTTGATATGAGGGGAAACGCTGTTCCAGTAAAACTGAGGATATAAATCGACGATGTCTGCCGGCGATCCGTAGCCTAGCTGTCGGTTTATGCCTATCTCCTCAAACTCCCAATACAGAGCATTCGCCTTGTAAAGATATCGAGGATCGCCGAGTTGGCCAATAAAATCCGCAGCCCGTAACAATGAACCCTCCTCCTCGACTTCCTCTCCGTTCACCGAAGTAGGAAAACGAGTGAACTCGATAGCGCCTGCAATACGTTGCTCGTCGAGCAGTTTCATTTCAGCTACACGCTCAAGCACAAACAGTTTAGATCGATCGACATGATACGGTGTTAGAGCAGCATCCGACGATCCGCGCGGCAGGGTAGCCATCTGACCGCTCGCGTCGATTACGTAGCTGTCCTCTCGATCTCCTCGCAGAATGCCGCGAACGTATCCGATGTCGTGCATTAGGCATTCGACAAGCAAGTGCGCCCAATCCGAAGCGGTCGTGTGCATTAGCAGCCCGCGTCCGCGCAGAATATCTCGCCCAACTAGCGTCACCAACATTGTGTGCTCGACATTATGATAAAGGGCGTCGCTGTTCCCAATGCACTCAAGCGCAAGCCGGGCGACGGATGGAATCAACTCGGTCAAGCGTGCATTTGAGGAGCCAAACGCCCGGTTCATGTCCGACGACAAGAATGAACCCAACGATTCACCGGCCAACTCCGGCACCGTGATCATAGCCTGGCCCCCCGCTGCGACCTTGCGTGTCACCTGCCCAAAAGCTTCAATACAAGCTGTGCTGGCCATCACAATTAGGCGTATTTAATGAAACGTTGACGCAGGAAAGGCTGAGTTACGCAACTGATGGCCAAGTTGCGAAATGTTTCTTAATTTCGTTTTCTCCCATCGACACGCCATTTGGGCCTTCAATGCGAATGACCTTATGGCCCGCACGTCGCTCAGAGGCGAATTTCAGAGCCTCTTCGCGTGAGTTAAAGCGGGTGTATCCAACATGGGGCTCGCCTGGGCCCGGATTAGCCGAGGGTGATTGGATCGATACCTTCCATGCGCCCTGACCCGGTGCTGTCATGGCCTATTCCTCCTTGTACAAACTAATGCGCACTAAATTGCGCCGCAGCAGTATCTGAATCAACGGCGAAATAATTCGCTGGATTTTTTGCTGTAATTTATTGAAAAAGAGGGCGGATTGTGCAGGTCCAAGTATCCAGACATCTCTTTTAGGTCAATCCTGCTACCGTATTCGGTGGGGACTAAGTTCGAGGAATAATTCTAGAAATGCAGTGCCCTAAGTTTGTTTTGTACGGAAAATTATGGGACATTGACGGACGTAATATCTAAATGAATCCATGTCTCAGAGCGCGTTTTATTGGTCGGACGCAGGCGTAGGGCTTTTGTTTCTCGCTTGGATTTTGGCTCCGTTCTTAGAAAATAAAAAGGCAGACAAAGGATAGTCCGCCTCAGTTGGCGGCCACTTTCATTTCATCCACCGCGCCTTGAAATCCGCCATCGGCTGCTCACGCGATGCGGCCTATCGCGTAAAAATGCAGGCCGGGTGGAGATATCTCAGCCTCGAACTGGAACTTAAAGAACCAGGATGCGTTCTGGTCACAATAGTCGCCTGCCAGATCGGTCTACCCCATCCCCCCACGGTGCCCCCGGCCGTCTGGGCAGCGACTCTTAGGGGCGGCGTTGACCGGATGTACGTCGCGCCGCCCTTTTCTTGGTCGGCTGGCCTACGCTAGCTGCCCCCACGCCGCCTTGAACGCCGCGATCGCTTCCACGAACAGTTTAATTTCGGCTGGAACCAATGTACCAAGTTCGACTTATTGAAGATCGGGGGGTCAAAGCCGGGCCCGCTGAGGTGATTTTGCTACCGATCTTCGCGTGCACTAGACAGCGCCTGCAGCTCCGACTGTTCAGCCCATGCCGAAGCGCGCCGACGGAATCTGCGCAGATTCCGTCGGCCTAGCCCGTTCTGCGTTCCACGCCGTCTTAAAATCCGCCATCGCCTGCTTGCGGCTTTCCGCGTAACCGCCAAGGTTTATGGCCCTGGTCGCGAGAGGCTCCAGTGGCAATCGAAGACTACATAGTCCCCATATTCGCGATGAATTGTTGTGATCACCGCGAATTTGCGGTAGCGGGCGCAATGCTCTGCCGCCATCGCTTGGGCCACGGCGCGAATATTTCCACCGCGCGAGGCCACCAGCGGATAGGGAATGATGCCGCCGGTATCGTTACCGGTAATTCCCGGCCCTGGTCCGTCGAACCAGGCTGTGAGAAGAAATAAACATACAAGGGTGAGAATTAACTTCATTCCAGCCTCCTGCGGCTGCAATTTCAACCCTGACTTTCTAACTGCCGCTCTACGAACCAGCGAACGCCGTCATCTTTGATCGAACGCCCTTCGGCTTCCAAGTTATCGGCCACCGCGCGGGCTATATCCTCGGACACATCACGCGACCAGCCTTCGTCTGTGTTAAATGCGACCACGCGGACAGGATTCGAGTACTGCCCCGTGATCATGTTCTCGACGATGGTCTTTTGATCGGCTTGCGCTTCATCAGTCTCGACATAAGCGCGGCCTAGATTCGGTCCAAAATCATTTAGAACAATGTAAGTGGTGGCGCTGTTGTAAGCCGGCGCGGTCGGCGCGAGCGATGCGCTGGTGTTACGCATACACAAACTCCCACAGCATTAGTCGCTGGCTTCAGCATATACCGCCGCCAGCAAATCCGGCTAGTACATTGCAGGCTTATTTTCGACGCCGGTCACGGTTTTGCGTAGCCACGCCGTTTTGAAATCCGCCATCGCCTGCTCACGGCTCGCCGCGTAGCCCTTATCGGTCGGCGACTGTGGCCCGTGTCCTCTAAAGAGCGACCAGAACCAGCGCCGGTCTAACGGCGCCGCATTTGTCCACATGATACGGCCAATAGAGTGCCGATCAGGATCGAGCACCTCGTAGTCGTTTGCTTGGCCTAAGCCGGATGGTTTGAGGGTGAGCATTGGCTACAGATCGACCTTCTCGATTAGCGTTGCATCATCACCGTCGGCGCGGGAGCTATTGACCCGCTTGCTAACAAGGTGACACGCGAGCACGCGCTCACTGGCCGGCTTGAGCATTTTCACCAACGACGCCGGCACTGCGCTGTCATCAAGCCATGCGTCGAACTGTTTTTCCTCCAGAATGACCGGCATGCGGTCGTGCGCTCCCGCAACGAACTTATTGGGTTCGGTGATTATCATGGTGCATGAGTTTTGCGGCTTGCCTGTTTCTGGATTCGTCCATTCGGACCACAGACCTGCAATTGTTATGATCTGGCCGTCGCGTCGCGTGAAGTAATATGGCTGCTTTTCCTTTCCGATAGTGAGCCATTCGTAATAGCCGGATGCCGGGATCAGGCAGCGGGTGTGTTTGAATGCTGAGCGAAAGAACGGTTTTTCGGCGACGGTTTCGGCGCGCGCATTGAAGGTTGCCGGTCGCAATTCTTTCAGCGGCTTTTTCCACCAACCGGGCATCAGGCCCCAGCGCATTTGCTCCAACACGCGCTTGCTATCGCGCTCAATCACCGCGTCAATCGTTGTCGTGGGACAGATATTATAGCGCGGCTAAAGGTTCGAAGGCGGCGATGGGCCGGTCAGCCGGTAAAGCGCCACCAACTCCCGCCAAGTGTACATCCGGGTAAAGCGACCGCACATGGCCTACGCATTGATGCTTGTCCGTTCCGCCGGCGTCGCGACGGACGGGTCGTGGTTCCTGACTGCATCAACTGCACCAATCTCGTCTCGATCCCAGATGCGTCGAATAATGATGTAGGTGACAACGCCCACGACAGGGGGAACGATCAGCGTCACCAAGAGCTGGCCCATGGCTGCTCCGTGTCATTCAATCGTAAATCAGCGTATGCGCTTTTAGCTTTAGACGGCGTTTCTGCGCTTGCTGTGCCGAGGCTAGCGGACAATCGGACCGCTACGATCGGTGAACACCACCGGGCCGCCGGCCTTGATCACAGTCGGGGCTTGTGCGGTCAGAATATCGACACCGAGGTTGAGATGTTGCACCGCGATGCCGATTACGGCGATCACTAGCGCGGCGGCAAGGCCAACCGACACAATCTTGAGGTGGGTAGAACGATCTGCACTGTACATCGACCAGTTCATAGCACGCTCCCTTATCCGAGGAGCTGTTTCGCTCTCTCATTATTGAAAAGAGAATAGGTAGCGCCCCGGCTTTCTACTGTGTCCGCCGTCACAAAATGATGCATTTAAAGCCGGTGGCGCGGATGATGTGTGGGAGCTTGTCGGGCGGGCTGGGGCGGCGTAGAGCGGCGGGTAGAGGAACTGCTGGCGTTCGCCGCGTGCGTCCACTGGACGCGCTTGATGTGCCGGGCGCCGTCGAACACGTCGTAATCATCGTCGTCGGGCATGGGCCGCTCGGGCGGCAGCCTCAAGCTGTCAGTGATCGGCTCGCCTGTTTTTGGCGTGGGTATGAATTAATCGGCCGCCGCCGGGGTTATTCTACGTGGGGTCATGGGATATCGACGGATTGTCAAACATCAAACGATCGAGGTCCTAAGCCATGCAGAAATCAGCGTCAGCGTTTTTCATCTTAGCCGCCATCGCAACTATGTCCGCCACTCCGGCGCGGGCGGCGATCGAATACCCCTGGTGCGCCCAATATAGTGGCCAGCGACACTTCACAGCGCAAGCGCAAATAACGTGAGCACTAGCGCCGTTCAGGATTGGGCAGCGACATCACGCAGCAAGCGTTCGCACACCCGCCGCCCGTGCGCGGGCTCCGTGGATAGCGGCCGGCTGCTGGAAACGCACCAGCGGCGGTGCTGGTGGCAGTGTAGGTGGTAGTGAGTGCGCTAATTAAAATCTAGGCGGTTCAGGAGCTTACAGCGCAATTTGGCTCCCTGGGCTGGGATCGAACCAGCGACATTTCGATTAACAGTCGAACGCTCTACCGCTGAGCTACCAGGGAATAGTCGGGAACCACAAGCCACGGGCCTATAACAAAGCCGAACTGCTTTGCAAAGCTTGAAGGCCTCGCTAACGAAAGTCTCGCCCGCCTTCGTCCAAAGGTGGACTTCGGCGGGCAACCTTCGCGAACTGAAGCAGGCTTACCAACCGAAGCGCCACAGGCGCGAAGGTTGGAGGCCACGGCCGGAATCGAACTGGCGTGGCGTCGAGTACTGCCGCCCGGAAGCGTCGTCATCGCAATTGCACGGCTTCCACCGAAAGATGGCGCACAGGAGGCATGACGATCGGCCGCGAGGCCGCAAAGAAAGGCCAGATCAGGTGTAATATCCTAGGTAAATATCCATAACAGAGGAATATTAGTGCCAATTTATGAATAGATACCTGAGATAGCGAAATATTCCTAGGTTATTTGTCATAAATTAGGGTGTTATTCTTTATCTCATTGGCCATGAAATCGGGAAATTAGAAATGCCGCCGGAAAATGACCGCCAGATCGTAAGCGTTGACGGCTGGGCCGTCGCAACGGACGGCAGCCAATGGATACTCCAGCGCCTGCGCGGCGACCGATGGCATGGCGTCTCATTCGTGCGCTCGACCAGGGATATTCTGGCGAGGTGCATGAACGAGAAAAACGTACCAGCTAACAACGTCAAGAAACTGCTAGCGGTGCTGCCGGAGACCTTCGATCAGTCACGGGATAGGCGAGAGAGGCCATTGGAGGCGTATGGGAGTCGTTTTCACACGCCTGAGGGGATCAAGTACCATCCGGCCATACGGGGACTCGCAGAGCACAGCAGCCGGGGAATTAATTAGCTGAGCTGTTTTATTTTCGTTGATTTGTCTTTTTCTTTTTCCTGCCGCTGCATGTGTTTTTCGCGTGCCAAAACGTCGAGGTTAAACTGCGTGGGGGCGGAAGCCGTCTTCTTGCAGTATAGGGCCAATTCAGCAGCAAAAACCTCCTGCGTCTCCACGATCCAACCAGCACCCCGATCTTGATTAGCCCTTTTCTCGTACTCATAGAGCCAAGTGCCATAACTGTCGGGGAAATCGTTACCGGCCAAATCCAGAAAAGCCTGATAGTCAGCTGGACGAATAATGGCGTACACGGTTTCAGCCATAACCACCCCTCCGTTGTAGAGGGTAATCCTACCTCGCAAGAACAACGAAAGAACACCGTGCTGCAATTTTTATTTTGCAAAAATTTGGGAATTGGTAGCGACGCTGAGCATGATTTACCCAATTTTGGCCGTATCGGATTAAATCCCGCGACCGATTGTGACCAGTAAGCTATACCGATAGGATCGGGCGGCGTGGAGGCGACGATCATTCAGGGAGTGAACGAATGAATAAGTTTTACGCTTCTGCTTTAATTGCTGCTGCTGTGAGCTTGTCAGCGGTAGCAGTCCAGGCCATGCCGTTTGGGAGTAATCAAACTCAGAACAATTTGGTCGTGCCAATCGCGGGCGGCTGTGGCCCCGGGTGGCATCCTACCGCCTATGGATGTCGCCGCAACGGCTACTACGGGGGTCCGGTCGTCGTCGCGCCACCCGTTTACTACGGCGCCCCGCGCTACTACGCCCCAGTAGTAGGACCATGCGGAGGTCGAGGCGCACATCAAGTTTGCGGCCCCTATGGGAATTGCCGGATGGTCTGCAACTATTAAGACCTGATCAAAACACCTGATCGGATTTCGGAGAGACCGCCGCGAGGCGGTCTTTCTGTTGCGCGGTCAACTGCCAATCAGCATCCCACTCAGGTCAATGCTGCCGGTAGGCCCTATGCGGCGCCGGATGTCGGCTTTTGGACCAAAGCGGACATTGCTTGGTTTTAGCCGGGGATCCTAAGGGGTGTGGCTGCGCCCGGCGATCGATCCAACCGCCGCAATGGCCTTGGCGTGGAGACGCTCGATCTTCTCAATATTGAAATGATTTATATCGGAATCCGAATGAAGGTTGATATTGGAGAGTGAACCGTGAAACCCCGGCCCCTTCTTGGCAGTTCCCGACACGATCGCGCCAGTTTGATAATAGGTGACAACACGTGAAACATTCGACGGCACCAGCATATCATTGGTTGGACCGAAGCCTATGATCAAAGCAACCGACGCTCCTTCGTCCTTCATCTTTTCAGCCATCAATGTTGCAGCGTTTGCTCCGATCGAGTGTCCAATAATAATGATTGGCCCCTTCCCGCTTTTTTGCAAACGGGCGGCCTCTAACGCGAGGGTCGAGTATTCGCCAGAATCGTGAACGGTCGCAGTATAGCCGCGCTTTTGCAATTCACTGGCAAGCGTAATCAAGCCGGTAGAAAAAAAACCCCACAGACCCTTCAACAAGTAAACGTGACCGGCCGCCTGGGCATTGCCCGAAATAACTGTGAGGCACGTCAGAACAGCAGCTACTCGTAAGCCGACACGCATGGCTAACTCCGTAAAATTTCTGATGAAGACAGATTACCTGTATCGAACGGTCTAATGAACAAGTTGCGAACATCGATGCTGGATTTTTTTGCGATTTTTGTGGGAATTGTTGGGGAAAAGTGGAGTGATTACTCTTTTGGTTTAAGAGCGGCGCACCACTCCGAAATTTCCGCTTCATTCATCGACGCGTCGTTGGGGCCTTCAATGCGGATAGTCTTATGTCCAGACGCTCGCCGCTCACAGGCGAATTTCAGAGCCATTTCACGCGAGCCAAAAAAGCTATAGCCAACATGCGGCTCACTAGTGTCGGCATTAGTTGCGGGTGATTGGATCGATAACTTCCATTTGCCCTGAGCGGTTGATGTCATGGTCTTTCCTTGCTGCTCGCGGGATTGAAGCAACAAATTGAGAACAAGTCGCCTGGATTTTTTATTTTGTGAAATTTTGAGGGTTGTTGGCGAAAGTGCGGGGGTTATGAGACCTGTGCGCGGGCGTCGTTTTTGGTTGATGAGAACGGCATTGGCCGCAGTGTGCTACGATTACAAAAGCCGCTGGCTGTAAAGGTCTAGCGCTGATTTTCTTGTCGCGTTTGTTTCCGACCTTAAACACTCACGACGGTTAGAATCGTCATCGTTCGTTTCAGGTTGTAAGCGAGCGCGGTGAGACGGACCTGGAGGGTTGCCTTCGCCAACCCTTTCCACCGCATGCGCCGCAAACCATAGCTGCGTTTCCAGGTTCCAAAGATCTTCTCAATTCGGCAACGGACGCGCTGCACGCTATAATTCCAGCTACGGAGCGCGTGCAGCGTATCGTCGCCTGGACGCCCCCAAGCCCCGGTCTGCACGACCTTCGGGGCTCCACCCTTGGCCTGCACCGCTGAGGCGAAGACCTGACCGCGGTAGGCGCTATCGGCGTAGACGTCGCCGGGATTGTCCGGCAAGGCGCTATGTCCAGCACGACCGTCATGAATGTTGCCAGGTGTGACTGAAAGTTCTTCCACGATAGCTGTCTCGGCGTCGGCGCCAACATGCGCCTTGAAGCCGTGGATCGCCTTGCGGCTTCTGTGTCCAGACCAAGCGGCCTCGCTATCCTGACGACTAGCGGAGGCGATCACCGTCGCATCGACCAGCGTGCCGGTCTTGACCTTTACGGCCTTTGCCTTGAGCTGACGCGTGACTTCATTGAATAGCTCCTTGTCCAAGCCGCAGGCCAGCAGTTGTTTGCGAAACCGCACGAAAGCAGTGCGCTCTGGCGTCGCCTCGGTCGTGGAAAATCCGCAGAACCGCCGGAACGAGGCTCGATCTCTCCAAAGCCTCGGAAAGCTTCACGTCGGACAAGTCGTGCCACACCGCGATCAGCAGAGCCTTGAACAAGGCCAAAGGCGGCCATGCTGGCTCGCCCTTGGCAGCGCAATGGATGGGGTCGAGCAGTCGTTCAATTACGCTCCATTCTATCAACGCCCTCAATTCTTCAAGGCCTGAGCGTCGGCCCGCCTCCGCTCCAAATCCAAAAACCTCTTGGCCAATACGTCGACGTGGCATCGAGACTGCTCCAAAGCCGAGTTCAACAACGCCCATTGAATTAGGCATTATTAAAGGCTTCCAGAACTTTCGCGCACAGGTCTCCGTTATACCAGCGGTCATAGAGACTGACCGATGTTTGCCCAGTCGCGCGAACCGATTGATGTGATTATTTGCGGTTGAGCGGTGAGTTTTTGCCAAGCCTCACAGGCCGCGTCGAGGATAGCGTCGTAGGTCTCGAAGACGCGATTGGAAAGCCAGTTGGCGCGCATATACTGCCAGATATTCTCGACTGGGTTGAGCTCCGGCGCACGCGAAGGCAGCAGGATTAGCGTGATGTTTTCGGGCATGTGGAGCATTCCTGTTGTATGCCATCCGGCGCGGTCGAGCAGCAGAACAGCGTGTGCGCCTTTGGCGACGTGGCGCGATATCTCGTCGAGGTGAAGCTGCATGGCGAATGTGTCGGCGACGGGCAGTGCGAGCGCAGCACCTTTACCGCGCGCCGGACAGATTGCACCGAAGAGATAGGCATTATCGTAACGCTGGTCGGCAGGCTGGCGCGGTCGCGATCCACGTCTAGCCCATTGGCGGACGAGGCCGTTCTTCTGACCGATGCGGGCCTCGTCCTTACATGAGGGTTCCGCTGTCAACGGGTCTATGGCATTTCTTTCTCCGATTTTGATTGACGGGGCTTCGCACGTTGGGTCCGGGGCTATCGAGTTCTCGCAGCTACGGCTGCGTCACCTTACATGCGGTCGGGCCCGGAGCACGACGGTCCCGCACCATAATGCCTCATGCACGAGGCGCAGCCCCGACGAGACGCGACCCACCTGAAACGCGGCGGCGTTGTGCCACCAAAGACGAAGACGGTCGCGCTCCCCGTATCGCCGCCGGCGAATGCTGCCGGTGACAATTCCGGTTTGTCTATGCGGTGACTGTTGTCTGCGTTCGGATCTCGGCGCCAGCGGGTACCACCCCCATCTCCACGTAGCGCCAGAGCGCGATCAACAGCTTGCGTGCCATCGCTACAATGGCGATCCGCCGCGTGCGCCCGGCCAAGGTACCAACGCGCTCGCGGAACCACTCTGCCAGCTCGCTGCCAGGCTGGTAGCGAAGCCATAGCCATGCGAGCTGGATCATAGTCGTTCTTGCGCGGGGGTTTCCGGCCCGGCTAATGCGCCGATCGCGATCCATACCGCCACTCTGGTAGGGCATTGGTGTGATGCCGACATAGCTCGCGATTTGCCGGCGGTTGTCGAATGAACGATAGAATACCTCGCGCGTGAGTACGGCAGCGAAGTTGTCGCCAATACCGCGGATGCGACAGAGAGCGGCGATCTTGCGGCAGGCCTGATCCTGCGGCTTGGCTTCGGCGGCCTGGTCGCGCTCGGCCTCAACCTCCCGGATCAACTCCAAGGTCGTAATGAGCCGTCGACGTAGGCGATCCAATTCGGCCCGAAGATGGTGCGGTATCTCGCGTCCATCACCGGTGCGCAGGACATCAAGATCACGCTCCCATGAACGAAGAGAGGGCCTTTTCCGAATGCCTTGGGTGAACAGCAGCGCTTCAATACGATTTTCGATACGCAGCCTCTCATGCACTAGATTCTCGCGCTCGCGGTGCGTGCGCTTGGCATCCTCCTCGTCCAGTGTAGGCACGCGCACCATGCTGCAGGCTTGGTGATCACCCCGGAGATAGGCCGCAAGCACGCGCAGCATGCCCTCCGCATCGAGCCGGTCCGTTTTGGCCCGTCGGGCGCGGCGGTTTACGAGAATGCTGGTGGGTTCAAGAACATGGGTGGCGACACCATGTGCCGTCAGCAGACGGTGCAGCCAGAAGCCGTCACGTCCCGCCTCAAAGCAGCAGACGACGCCTATCTGCGGCGCGTCAAGCCGGCGAGCAGCACGGGCCCGCAGCGATGAGATCAGAGCCAACAAGGCGGCCGTGTCGCCACCATCGATCCTATGCAGATGTGGCTTCTCGGCCCCCGGCACGCGGGCGGCGACGAGCCACGTTGATGCACTGAGTTCGGTAGCAAGAAGGATAGTAGGATTAGCGGTGTCGATCGGTTGCATAGTGGCAGCTCCATCGCTTTGATTCGGGCTACCAAAGTATCGGCTCAGCCCGGCGCCATAGCATCTGGAACCAGACTTCGATAGGGGTTTCTTTCGGCAGATCAGGCAGATGAACACTCAGCCTGCGCGCAAAGTTTTTTTATAAGCTGCGACGATCTCGGCGTCCTGGGCCGGATGGCGCGGCCGCGCGGAGATGTGCGAGAAGCCGAGTTTCCTGAGAAGCGTTCCGACGTAGCGCTCGCAATAATCGACGCCGAACCGTTCGGCGATGACGCGCTTGAGGTCGATACGCCGCCAACGGACGACCCCATCGACATCTTTGTCGGGGCCCATTTCGACGATCCTGGTGAGTTCTGCTTTCTGGGCTGCCGACAGCCGCGCCGTCGGCCCGCTTGCCCAATTGTCGAGAAGCCCATCCGGGCCGGCCGTATTGAACCGGTGGACCCAGTCACGCAGGGTCTGCCGGTCCATGCCGCCGATCATGGCAGCCTCGGTACCGCTCATGCCATTGAGAACCGCCGCCAGCGACAGCAATCGCCGGCTCCGGTTGACGTCCTTGGCCTTCTTGGCCAACCGTCGAAGCTCCCGGGCCGTAAAGTCCGTCCGCAATTTGATCGCTGATGGCATGGCGCGAATCCTCCTCGCGCCAATGAATCACTAACCGCTCTAGAACGGAATCCCCGGAGAGTCAGAAAGCAGAGCCGTTGGTATTATCCCAGCCAGAGTAGTACTCGGGAGGCAATAAACATTCCGATTACAAAAACGCCAAACGTTGACCAGATTATAATTAGCTTGCGGTGCAGGCCGCTATTGCCGCCCTCGCGCTGGGCAGCGCGATAGGTCGGTTCCAGCCCCTTCCAGAATAGCCAAGCAATTCCGAAGCCCCCGGTTATGGCTATTAGTTCCCGCAATTTATCTTCCTGAACAACTTGAGAACAGGACGCCTACCGGTGATTTTATACAATCTTTTTTAGGTGAGGAGGTCGGGAGTGAAGGAAAAATCTCCTGGGACTCCGGTTTCAATACGCGGGCCCTCCCTGGATAGTACAGGGTCCGTTTACCGAATGAGGCCAATCGAACCGGCCAGGGCGCTCCATCGGCCCGATCCTGCGCTCTCCGCCGCTGGGTGAGTGCTACGCGGCGTGCCGTTTCCTATACGTCCGGGGCGCAACCGTTGTGGGCACATACCACGGGTTATGGTTGCAAAAACCGCGATTGCCAGCAAGCACATTCGGCACGCATTCCTCGACCGTACGAAATTGGCAGTTCCAGACCACACCGCCGTTGCCTACCGACACGACCGCGCACCAGGGCGCGTCCCCATAGGCTTGGCTAGATGAAATATATAAGCACAAGGCCGCTGCCAAAACAGAGGCCACAAACATCAGTCGAATTATCGGTTTCATTGCGTCACCCGATGTTGGCTAATTGGTTGCCATCAAGAGCCGTCGCATAAAGGCAATATGCCGCTGATTGCCATACGGCGGTAGAGGGTCAATTCGGACGACCCCCTAAGCATTGAATGCAGGCAGGGATCGGATTTGCCGATTAAATTGCGGGCCCTTGGTTATTCGGTTCGAGCGGCGGGCGCTGGCACCAGAATTGGAGGCACGACCGAAACCATCACTCAGCACAGCACCAGGGGGCCAATCATCCGCCACCACGGCGGAATTTTTGGTCGATGTCATCGAGATTACGATGGGCGGGTGAGATGCTGTTAAGCCGCTTAGGCAACGAACAACAACCGGTCCCGGTGACTCTGCCCAGGCTGGTGCTTCGGCCGGTCGATGACGACGCCAAGGAAATCGCCGCCAGATTTGCCGAGCAGCGCATTATAAAAGCTGGAATGACCGCCTTACAGGAAATCAATCGCAGATCCAGTTTTGAGAATTGGCGAGCGATTGGAGCCGGCTTAAAAATCGGGAGAGATTTCGCCCTGAAATCATCCGGTGCCAATTCGCAGTTATTGCGCCGCCTTCAATGAATGGCTGCAAACGCATCGCTTTGAAATAGATAAATCGGTCCGCTCCGCCGCGCTCGATATGATCGAGAACATATCCGCCATCGAAGTGTGGCGAGCTACACTTTCTGAGAAGCAACGCCGCAGGCTGGCGGGTCCGCTTCAGAATGTCAGGCGTTGGCGAAAGGCTACAGCGCCTAAGCCGGAGCTGGATGCCGTGACGCAAGCCGCCGCCGCGTGGCGTCGATTCATCGCATGTGTGAATTCCTTGCCGCCAGATCAGGCCGCACCGTTATGGAAAGCCGCACAGGCGCAGGCCACTATGGGGATCGCCAATGGCAACTGAAATTGAAACGCAGATAAGGGATATCAAAAGGGCAACGCTCAAAGCAGGATTAATCCTAAGCGCGATGCCGGTCGCAATTGCCTTTGCGCTGATATTCGCCTGGCTAATGCGCTGAATAGGCAGCACAGGCGCGAACGGTTGCCTTCCAGGCTAGACGAATACCTTAGCGACCGCGATCAAAAGCACGGCAGTGAGCCCGACCACAGCGACCTTTAGGTGGGTGGCGCGTTCTGCGGTGAGCATGGACTCACATCCTCCGTGGACATCCGATCAGGTGTTTTGATCAGACCCATTTCAAGTCCGCAAAGGATAATTGAAAGCGCACGGTGATTTGGTTTGTTGCCGTGGCAGTTTTACAACTTAAAAACTGACATAAAACTGATTGGCATCACCTCATCGCGCCGCCGCTAAGGCGTCCTGCATCACGCATCACAGCGACAATCACAGCGCAGACGCTCGCCGCCGATGTTCGAGCGATTGCGATTTCAGCTAATGCTTAGGAACAGATACCTAATAGAAATGTGGGTCACTGGCGGGTCACAGGCCTCAAAAATAGAGCCAAAAAGGCCCCTCGAAAACTTGCTCTAAGTCATTGAAATTTAAGGTGGAGGCCACGCCCGGAATCGAACCGGGGTGCACGGATTTGCAGTCCGCTGCGTAACCACTCCGCCACGTGGCCGTCGAAAGGCGCAGCCCACACATGCGCAGGCCGCACGCTTCCCGAGAACGCAAGGCTATATAGGAGCTTGTGCCTGACGACAACGTCGTCGGCTCGCTTGCCTTTTGCCAAGGCTTGCCGCACAAAAGCCGCGCGTTCTCCCGCTTTCGCCGAGGATAACGATGACCGACTTTGCAGCCGCGCGCCGCCACATGGTGGACGGCCAAGTCCGCACGACCGACGTTACCGAATTGCGTGTGATTTCCGCCATGCTGGAGGTTCCGCGCGAGCGCTTCATGCCGCAGGCTTCGGCCGCGCTCGCCTACCTCGATCTCGACGTTCCAGTAGGCGGATCCCGCCGCCTGCTGAGGCCGATGGTGCTCGCCAAGCTGATTCAGGCGGCCGAACTCGAGGCTAGCGACCGCGTGCTCGATGTCGGCTGCGCCACCGGCTATACCGCCGCCGTGCTCGCCCGGATCGCAAGCCAGGTGGTTGCGCTCGAACAGGACCCCGGCCTCGCCAAAGCGGCGAGGGAAGCGTTGTCGTCGTATCCAAATGTTGACGCGGTTAACGGCACGCTGGCCGAGGGCTGGCCGAAGGCTGCGCCTTATGACGTGGTGGTGCTCGATGGGGCCACCGACGTCGTTCCACACGCGCTCTGCCAGCAGCTCAAGGATGGCGGCCGGCTGGTCTGCGTGCTGGGTTCGGGTCCAGGCTCAAAAGCCATGCTTTACCGCCGTAGTGGCAGGGATGTGGGCGGGCGGCCTGTGTTCGACGCTTCGGCAGGGCTGCTCCCGGGTTTCGCCAAAACGCCCGTTTTTGCATTCTGAACCTGCCTCCGGAGGCCTATGTGGCGAAAATGCCCCAGGTTGCAGCCTTTTCGGTGGGCCGCGGCCGCCGGGGGTTTCAACCCCCCGCATGTCCGCATATTGTGATTAATTGGACTTGGGGGAGCGCGACTCGTGCGTAGTGCCGGGCGTGCTGTGGTTTTGATTATGTCTCGTGGTCGACGCAGTTTTTGGGTAGGGGGGCTTGCGGCTAGCGCCGTCGCTTGCGCGACATTGCCGTTGGCCGCGCCGGCGCTGGGCGAGACGCTCGAAACCGCCCTGGTACACGCCTATCAGAATAATCCGACGCTCAATTCGCAACGCGCCGCTACGCGCGCCACCGATGAGTCTGTGCCGCAAGCGCTGTCCGGCTACCGGCCGAGAGTCTCGATCGTTGGAACCGGCGGCGAGCAAACGTCATCAACAACGACAAGGTCTGAGAACTTCGGCGTGGGGACCTACAACACGGTCGCCGGCTACAATGGGCCGGCCTCGATCGGCGGCACCATCACGCAGACGCTCTACAACGGATTCCAGACCGCCAACAAAACGCGCCAGGCCGAGAGTTCGGTGCTGGCCTCGCGCGCGACTTTGCGCGTTGCCGAGCAGACCGTGCTGCTCAATGCCGCGACCGCCTACATGAATCTTTTGCGCGATAGCGCCATCCTCGACTTGCAGAAGCGCAACGTCGAAGTGCTGCAAGAGCAACTGCGGCAGACGCGCGACCGCTTCAATGTCGGCGAAGTGACGCGCACCGACGTGGCGCAGGCGGAGTCCAGCGTTGCGTCCGGCCGCTCGCAGGTGCTCCTCGCCCAAGCCAATTATACCTCCTCGATGGCGACCTATCGGCAAGTGATCGGCAACGAACCGGGCAACCTCACACCGGCCACACCGGTCGACCGCTTCTCGCCGCCTAATCTGCAGGGTGCGATCGCGACCGGCGGCTCCACCAATCCGGCGGTGACGACGGCCGAATACAATGTGGATGTGGCGCTGCAGCAGGTGAAGGTGGCCGAGGGCGCGCTCTACCCAACTATATCGGTACAGGGTGCTTTCACCCAGAACTGGCTGAGTACGCAAAGCCTCAGTGTGATGAACAGCTACAACGCCTCGGTGTTGGGTACGCTAACCGTCCCGATCTACCAGGGCGGGGCTGAATACTCCGTGATCCGCCAGGCCAAGGAGACACTCGGGCAGAAGCGCCTCGACCTCGACACTGCACGCGACACGGTGCGGCAGAATGTTGTGCAGGCCTGGGGCCAGCTCGACGCCGCCAAAGCGAATATCGAGGCGACGCGGGCGCAGGTGCAAGCCGCCGAGATCGCGCTTAATGGCGTGCGCGAGGAAGCCCGCGTCGGCCAGCGCACCACCCTCGACGTATTGAATGCCCAGCAGGTCCTGGTGAATGCGCGGGTGGCACTGGTTACCGCCCAGCACGACCGGGTGGTGGCGTCTTACACCTTGCTGTCGGCAGTGGGCCGGCTGTCTCCGCAGGTGCTCGGGTTGCAGGTTCCGATCTATAACGCCACCGTGCACTACCAGCAGGTGCGCGATAGCTGGGCTGGCGTGCGCACGCCCGACGGACGTTAAGTCTCGATCCCGGCCCGGGACCGAGCCGCCATAGGCGTCTGTGTCCACAGGTCATTGCGATCAGCCGAATTTCTGCCCGCTACACCGGGATGCCGCTAGCGTATAAATAAGACTCAATCGGCGATTCGCTCATGCCGACGCCGCGCGGGCGTATCGACGGGCAGGGACGCGAAAGTTGCGGTCGGGATTGCAGGTATGAACCAAACGGCAAAGGTCCAAGAACCCTCGATGGAGGAAATCCTGGCCTCTATCCGGCGCATCATTGCCGATGACGACGCGAGCAAGACGGCCAAGCCGCCTGAGCCGGCCGCCGCCGCGCCGAGCCGGCCGGCGCCGCCAGGGGCCGTCGGCAATAGCCAAGACGACATCGATGCCATGCTGGCCAACCTCGATCCGCCGACCGCCGCGCGGGGATCCGACGTGCTCGATCTGACCGAGGCGATGGCCGCGCCCGCCGAGGACGCCGGCCCGGCGCCGACCTTCCGCACCATCGACGCTGCCTCCGACGTCATATTCACAGACCGCGCGCCCGACGCGCCGGCCGAGCCGGCGGTCCGCATCATCGAGGAACCGCGCCGGCCAGCCCCACCAACCGCGCCGCCCGCGCTACCCCGGCCGGCTGCAGCTCCACCACCAGTCGCCGCTCCACCGCCGGAGCCCGACCGTGCGCTGATTTCGGCTTCGACCGTGGCGGCGGTGGACAGCGCGTTCAATACACTGGCGCATACCGTGATCGGCCAAAACGCGCGCACGCTCGAGGACTTGGTGAAGGAGATGCTGCGCCCGTTACTCAAATCGTGGCTCGACGACAACCTGCCCGGCGTGGTCGACCGTATCGTGCGGGCAGAGATCGAGCGCGTCTCGCGCGGCCGGCCTTGAGCAATCCGTCACCCTGAGGTGGCCGCCGCAGGCGGCCCTTGAAGGGCGACGGCCCGCGACTCAGCCCGTCATCCTTCGAGGCTCGCTTCGCTCGCACCTCAGGATGACGGAAGCGCCCGCCGGCGCTTGAGCTGGCGCGCGAACCACAGCGCGAGCGCCAGCAGCACGGCCGCCGCGACCAGAAACAGCGGCACCGCGGTGAGGCGGTCGAACACGATGCCGCCAGCGGCGACACCCGCGGTCTGTCCGAGATAAAGCGCCGAGGAGAAAATAGCGACCGCGGTGCCGCGCGCTTCCGGCGCCATCTGGGTGGCGTTGGTCTGTAGCGTGTTGTGCAGCATGTAGAAGCCGAGGCCGATTGTCGTGATGGCGGCGGGCGCGATCCAATAATACGGCTCGAACGCCAGCGTGACGTAGGCGAGCGCCAGCAGCAGGCCGCCACCGGTGGCAATGCCGATCGGACCGAAGCGATTGACCAGCACGCGCACCGATAGGCTGTAGATCAGGCCGCCGATCGCGAAGGTGCCGACGAACAGGCCGACGAGCGCGAAGTTCACCCCGAAGCGCAAATGCAGATCGGCGCCGACATAGGTAAAGGCGCCAAACATGACGGCGCTTTCGACGAAGGCGATGGCGATCACCGCGCGCGCCCAAGGCGAGCGCAGCACGGTGGAATAGTCCGCGACGAAGCCGCGGCCGGGCTGCGCCGAGGCGTGGCGCGCATGCGTGATCGGGTTACGCCACAGCTCGTAGAACAAGCCGAACGTGGCGGTCGCCAGGATGGCGGCCAGGATGAAGAACACGTTGCGCCAGCCGAAATAATCGCCGAGCACGCCGCCGGCGGCCTGGCCGAATAGCTGGCCAAGGATTTGCCCGGACAGGAAGCGGCCGATCACCTGCTGGCGGCGCTCAAACGGGATCACGTCGCCGACGAAGGCGAGCGCGAAAGGAATGATCCAGCCAGTGGCGAGCCCGCTGCCCAACCGCGCGGCCACGAGAAGCGGCAGCGAGGGGGCCAGTCCGCACAGCGCCACCATGACCGAGGCGGCCGCCGCGGCGAGCGCGACGCACAGGTATTTGCCGAAACGGTCGCCGATCGGGCCAATCACCAGCTGCACCGAGCCGTGCGCCAAGAGGTAGAACGTCACGATGACCGAGGTCGCGCCCACCGTCACGTTGAGGTCGGCGGCGATCTGCGGCAGCAGCGAATCGGTCGAGCGCACCATGGCCTGGGCCGCAAAGGAGGCGAGCGCCAAAAGGGTGATCGCGCGGGTGGCGCTGCCGCTCGGTTGGGCTTGGGTTACCGGCAAAGTTGACACTCGGTGGCGTGGCGGGTTTTGTACCGCGCCACATGAGCAAGACAAATCGCAATGATCGATAAGACCTATCAGCCCTCCGAAGTCGAGGGCCGCATTTATCGCACGTGGGAGCATGCCGGCGCCTTCAAAACCGGCCGGCCCGAGCGCGCCGGCGCGAAGCCATACTCTATCGTTATTCCGCCGCCCAACGTCACCGGCTCATTGCATATGGGCCATGCGCTCAACAATACGCTGCAGGATATCTTGTGCCGGTTCGAGCGCATGCGCGGCAAGGACGTGCTCTGGCAGCCGGGCACCGACCACGCCGGCATCGCCACCCAGATGGTGGTCGAGCGGCAATTGATGGAGCGCCAGCAGCCCGGCCGGCGCGAAATGGGGCGCGAGGCGTTTTTGAAACGCGTGTGGGAATGGAAGGCCGAGAGCGGCGGCACCATCGTCAATCAATTGAAGCGCCTGGGCGCCTCCTGCGACTGGTCGCGCGAGCGCTTCACCATGGACGAGGGGCTGTCGCGCGCGGTGATGAAGGTGTTCGTCACGCTCTATCGCGAAGGCCTCATCTACAAAGACAAACGGCTGGTCAACTGGGACCCCGAGTTGCTGACCGCGATTTCCGATCTGGAAGTGGTGCAGGTCGAGACCAAGGCGCACTTGTGGCACCTGCGCTATCCGATCGAAGGCAAGACCTTCAATGCCGAGGATCCGTCGACATTTATTATTGTAGCGACGACGCGGCCGGAAACGATACTGGGCGACACCGCGGTGGCGGTGCATCCAGACGACGACCGCTACAAGAAGCTGGTCTGCAAGAACGTGATCCTGCCGTTGGTCGGGCGCAGGATTCCGATCATTGCCGACGAGTATTCCGATCCCAAGAAGGGCTCCGGCGCCGTTAAGATCACGCCGGCGCACGACTTCAACGACTTCGAGGTCGGCAAGCGGCACAAGCTGGCGCAGATCAATATTTTCAGCACCGAGGCTAAACTCGATCTGAAAGACAATGCCGACTTCCTTGCCGGTGTTGCGAAATCCGCCGCTCTCGATGAGACGTTGACGTTGCAAGGCGTGGACCGCTTTGCCGCGCGCAAGAAGATCGTCGAGCGATTGGAGGCGGCCGGTCTGGTCGAGAAAATCGAACCACATTCAAATGCAGTTCCGCATGGCGACCGTTCGAACGTGGTGATCGAGCCGTTCCTCACCGATCAGTGGTACGTCAATGTCAAGGAACTGGCGAAGCCAGCGATTACCGCTGTGCGCGAAGGCAAGACGAGCTTTGTCCCGAAAAACTGGGAGAGCACGTATTTCAACTGGATGGAGAATATCCAGCCTTGGTGCATCTCGCGCCAACTCTGGTGGGGGCACCAGATCCCGGCTTGGTATGGACCCGATGGAAAAACTTTCGTCGAGCTCACCGAAGGTGAGGCGAAGAGCGAAGCGGACAAACACTATGGCAAATCGACGCCGCTAACGCGCGACGAGGACGTGCTCGACACCTGGTTCTCCTCCGCGCTGTGGCCGTTCTCGACGCTGGGCTGGCCGGATGCGACGCCCGAACTGAAGCGCTTCTATCCGACCGCAACGCTGGTCACCGGCTTCGACATCATCTTCTTCTGGGTCGCCCGCATGATGATGATGGGGCTGCATTTCATGAAGGACATTCCCTTTCATGACGTCTACATCCATCGGCTGGTGCGCGACGCCAGCGGTGCCAAGATGTCGAAGTCGAAGGGCAACGTCGTCGACCCGCTCGGCGTCATCGACGACCTCGGCGCCGATGCGCTGCGCCTCACGCTGGCGCGCGGCGCGGCGCAAGGTCACGACATCAGGCTCGGTCCGCAGGACGTCGAGAACAACCGCAACTTCGCGACCAAGCTTTGGAACGCCGCGCGTTTCGCCGAGATGAACGGCTGCGCGACGGCGGCGGGCTTCAATCCGCGCCAAGCGAAAGAAACGCTCAACCGCTGGATCGCGCACGAGACCGCGCGCGCGACGGCTGAGATTACGGCGGCGATCGAAACCTACAAGTTCAACGACGCGGCGGCGGCGGCCTATCGTTTCGTCTGGAATATTTATTGCGACTGGTATCTGGAATTAGCGAAACCCGTGCTGCTCGGCCCCGACGTTCCGGCGAAAAGCGAGACGCAGGCCGCGGTCGCCTGGGCGCGCGATGAAATTCTGAAACTTCTGCACCCGTTCATGCCGTTCATTACCGAGGAACTGTGGGCGGTGACCGCGCAGCCGCAACGCAACGCGCTGCTCGCGCTCAGCGAATGGCCAAAGCTCGACGGACTTAAAGACGACAAGGCCGAAGCCGAAATCGGCTGGGTGATCGATCTGGTGACCGCCATCCGCTCGATCCGCGCCGAGATGAATATCAATGTCGCGATCCCGCTGGTGCTGGCCGGCGCGTCGGCCGAGACCAGCGCTCGCGCAACCCGCTGGACTGACTTCATCAAGCGGCTGGCGCGCGTGTCGGAAATCTCTTCCGCCGCGAGCGCGCCGCAGGGTTCGGTGCAGCTCGTCGTGCGCGGCGAGGTGGCGGCGCTGCCGCTCAAGGGCGTGATCGATCTCGCCGCCGAGCGCGCGCGGCTCGGCAAGGAAATGGCCAAGGCCGACGCAGACATCGCCCGCGTCGACGCTAAGCTCAACAACGCCAATTTCGTCGCGCGCGCGCCGGAAGAGGTGGTCGAAGAAGAAAAAGAAAAGCGCGAGGAGGCGGTCGCCCGCAAAGCCAAGATCGCCGAGGCGCTGGAGCGGCTCAAGGGCGCCGTTTAGTTTTCCGTTCGTCCCCGCGGAAGCGGGGACCCAGCCCTTTGCAAAGCACTGGATTCCCGCTTTCGCGGGAATGAGCGGGTTGTTATCTGAACGGCGTGCTCAAAAACCGCGAGCCTTTCAGCCCATAGCGCCACGGGTGCTCGATCGCCTTGGTAATCCCGATGCGCGGGCCGCTGACGATCTCCGGCTTTTCCACCCGCGCCCTCAGCTCGAACGGCGCGCGGTCGAGCGACAGGCCGTTGTGGCGGTGGGAAACGCCGAGCGCCTCGCACAATTTGCCCGGCCCCGAGCATAGCGCTCGCTCGTCCGCCACCCCGCGCTGTCGCCGCATTGCAGCAATTCCCGCCAGCGGCTCCAGCGCCCGGATCAGCACCGCGCTGGCGCTGCCTTCCTCTTCGCACACAAAGTTGAGACACCAGTGGACACCGTAGGAGCGATAGACATAGGCGTGGCCGGCCGGCCCAAACATCACGGCGTTGCGCTCGGTCCGGCCCCGGTAGCTGTGCGCGGCCGGGTCGGTGTGGTGATAGGCCTCGACTTCAACGATCCGCCCGCCGGCGCCGTTAACCAGGAGCGTAGCCCCGATCAGCTCAGGCGCGACGCTGAGCACCGGCCGGTCGAAAAAGCGTCGTCGCAGCTTGGGGGGCAGGGGCATTTTGCGGTGCGGGTCTGTGGCTAAGCTGCAACACGTTTAGAACATTTAAGCCATCGGCCCCTATCATCCCCGTGGTGCCGCGATTTGGCCATACCCTTCTCCGACATCGAAGGACGCCAAGCGGCGGCACAAACCGTTGCAGGGCTTTAGGGTTTTAATCCCGGGCCGGGGGGCCTCGGAATAAGCCGGATCGATCCGGCAGCAGTAATTGGGGCTGGGGGTACGGCAAGGTTATGGACGCCAAATTCGATCACAAAAGCAATCTAAAAGCCAAGCTGCCGAGCCGGCATGCGACCGAAGGGCCGGACCGCGCTCCGCATCGCGCGTTCTATTATGCGATGGGGCTTTCGGCCGAGCAGATCCACGCGCCCTTCGTCGGCGTCGCCACCTGCTGGAACGAGGCCGCGCCCTGCAACATCTCGCTAATGCGCCAAGCGCAAGCGGTCAAGAAGGGTGTCGCCGCGGTCGGCGCCACGCCGCGCGAATTCTGCACTATCACCGTCACCGACGGCATCGCGATGGGCCATTCCGGCATGAAGGCCTCGCTGCCCTCGCGCGAAGTGATCGCGGACTCGGTCGAACTCACCATGCGCGGCCACGCCTATGACGCGCTGATCGGCGTCGCCGGCTGCGACAAGTCGCAGCCCGGCATGATGATGGCGATGTGCCGGCTCAACGTGCCCTCGATCTATATTTATGGCGGCTCGATCCTGCCCGGGAAGTTCAAGGGCAAGGATGTTACCGTGCAGGACGTTTATGAGGCGGTCGGCCGGCATTCGGTCGGGCAGATGTCGGACGAGGATCTGCAAACGCTTGAGGAAAACGCCTGCCCCTCGGCCGGCGCTTGCGGCGCGCAGTTCACCGCCAACACCATGGCAACCGTATCGGAAGCGATTGGTCTGGCATTGCCTTATTCATCCGGCGCGCCGGCGCCCTACGAAATCCGCGACAAGCTCTGCATGCTGGCGGGCGAGATGATCATGGACCTGATCGTCAAGAATATCCGCCCGCGCGACATCGTCACCCGCAAGGCGCTGGAGAATGCCGCCGCCGTGGTCGCCGCCACCGGCGGTTCCACCAATGCCGCGCTGCATCTGCCGGCGATCGCGCACGAATGCGGCATCGAGTTCGACCTGTTCGACGTCGCCGAAATCTTCAAAAAGACACCGTATATCGCGGATTTGAAACCGGGCGGCCGTTATGTCGCCAAGGATATGTTCGAGGCTGGCGGCGTGCCGCTTTTGATGAAGACCTTGCTCGATCACGGCTTCATGCACGGCGATTGCCTGACCGTTACCGGCCGCACCATCGCCGAGAACATGAAGAACGTGAAATGGAACCCGGACCAGGACGTCGTGCGTCCGGCCGATAGACCGTTGCTGGCGACCGGCGGCGTGGTGGGCCTGAAGGGCAATCTCGCCCCCGAAGGCGCGATCGTGAAAGTGGCCGGTATGACGACGGCGCTCCAGTTCACCGGCCCGGCGCGCTGCTTCGACACCGAGGAAGCCTGTTTCGAGGCGGTCAAGCGCAAGACCTACAAGGAAGGCGACGTTCTGGTGATCCGTTACGAAGGACCAAAGGGCGGCCCCGGCATGCGCGAGATGCTCTCGACTACGGCCGCGCTCTACGGTCAGGGCATGGGCGCGAAAGTCGCTCTGATCACCGATGGACGCTTTTCCGGCGCCACCCGCGGCTTCTGCGTCGGCCATGTCGGTCCAGAAGCGGCGTTGGGTGGGCCGATCGGCCTCATCCGCGACGGCGACATTATCGAGCTCGATGCCGACAAAGGCGCCATCAACGTCAAGCTGTCGGACGACGAATTGGCCAAGCGCAAAGCGGCGTGGAAGCCGCGCGAGAACGAATACGGCTCGGGTTATTTGTGGAAATACACCCAGCAGGTGGGCCCCGCAGTCGACGGCGCGGTCACCCATCCGGGCGGGGCGGGCGAGAAGGCGTGTTATGCGGATATCTGAGTTTCTGTTGCGCGTGGTGGTGATTAGCGCCGGTCTGATGGCGGCGCCCGCTATGGCGTTCGACGGCACCAAGTCGACCGACGCGATGGCGGCGGCGCCGCCGTTGTCGGCGATGGAAGCCTTCAAATCGGGCGCGCACTGGCTGAAAGCCGGCGAAAAGGCCAAGGCCGTCCACTCGCTCGAATACGCCGCCGAAAAGGGCCATGCGCTGGCGCAGTGGAAGCTCGCGCGCATGTACGCCGAAGGCGACGGAGTGACGCAAGACGACCTCAAGGCGTTCCAATATTTCCGCGGCATCGCCGACATGCATGCCGAGGACAACCCGGACACGCCGCAGGCGCGTTTCGTTGCCAACGCGTTCGTCGCGCTCGGCCACTATTATCTCGACGGTATCCCGAAGACTGCGGTCAAGCGCGATCCCGACCGCGCGCGCGAAATGTTCGGCTATGCCGCTTCGTATTTCCGCGATTCCGAGGCGCAGTATTATCTGGCGCGGCTCTATCTCGACGGCGTCGGCGCGCCGCACGACCCGCGCCAAGCCGCGCGCTGGTTCGGCCTCTCGGCGCAGAAGGGCCAGTGCCAGTCGCAGGCCATGCTGGGCGCCATGTTGTTTGCCGGCGACCATGTTCCGCGCCAGGCCGCGCGCGGCTTGATGTGGCTGACGCTCGCCAAGGACAGCGCCAAGGACGGCGCCGCCACCGACCAGGCCTGGATCAACCGGCTCTACGACAGCGCCTTCCAGCAGGCGACCGAAGATGAACGCGCGCTGGCGCTGGTTTATCTCAAGCGCTGGATGGAAACCCGGCGCGAGTAGCAATGCCCTTTGGGATAAGATTTGGCCTGGCTAGACCGGATGCCGCGCGAGATGGGCGAGCAGCAGCTCGTTGATCCGTTCCGGAGCCTGTTCGACCACGAAATGACCCGCGCCGGGCAGGATTTCGAACCGATAAGCCCCCGACACGAAATCGCGGGTTCCTTCCGCGGCGGCGCGTCCGACCGTGTCGTCCGCATCTCCCCACACATAAAGCACGGGCACGCTGATCACCCCGAGCGGCGCGCGGATAGCGCCGCGGGCGCGGTACCATGCCAGCGCCGCTTCCATCGCCGCTTCATTGCCGAGCACGGAGAGGTACTCTTGCGCCGCCGCCGTTGGTACGCTGGATTTGGCCCACCGCTCGCGTAGCCAGCGCGCATCTTGCTTCAACACCTGTGCCACCGCATCCGGCTCCAGAAAGGCCTTGTGATGCCGAGAGCGACTTGCTTGCTCGCCGCCCGGCATTTGGAGTGCATTATTGAATGCGTTGGGGTGCGGGCGCGACAACACCGTCAATGACGCGATGCGATCCGGATAACGGTCGGCTAGTGCCCAGGCGATGCTGGCGCCCCAGTCATGGCCGACGAGATGAAATCGGCCGCTGGTGTGACCGCAGGCGGCAGCCACGTTCATCGCGTCGGCAGCGAGCCGGTCGAACTGGTAGTTTGAGGTAACGGCGGGATCCGGCCGCGCGTCAGGAGAATAGCCGCGCTGGTTTGGCGCGATCGCGCGATATCCGGCCGCCGCCAAGGCGAGGAGCTGCGAGCGCCACATATGATGGGACTCGGCAAAGCCATGCAGCAGCAGTACGAGCGGCGCGTCGGTGGGGCCATCGACCAGCAGATCAAAGACGAGGCCCGGTTCAGTCTGGATGGTCCGCGGCTCCGTCATGGCGGCGTCACCGCCCCTCGATATCAAGATCGACCCAGACCGGCACGTGATCGGACGGCTTGTCCCACGAACGCACATGACGGTAGATGCCGGCATCTAGAAGCCGGTCCGCGGCCTGCGGCGACAGCAGCAAATGATCGATGCGGATGCCGTCGTCCTTGGCCCAGGCCCCGGCTTGGTAGTCCCAGAAGGTGTAGAGGTTGTGAGAATCGCTGACTGCGCGGATGGCGTCGGTCAGTCCGAGATTGGTCAATGCGCGGAACTTCTCCCGGGTTCGCGGCAGAAACAGCGCGTCCTTGCTCCAGGCCTCGGGCCGGCGGGCATCGGCCGCAGTCGGGATGACGTTATAGTCGCCCGCTAAAACAAGCGGCTCTTCCAGCTTTAGGCGTTCATGTGAAAAAGCAATAAGCCTGTCCATCCATTTGAGTTTATAAGTATATTTATCTGTCTCTGGCGGGTTGCCGTTGGGCAGATAGAGGCTCACCACCCGCAGCACGCCGATCCGGGTAGAGACCAGCGCCTCCAGGAAGCGGGCCTCCACGTCGCCGTCGTCGCCGATCAGCCCGGGCGCCACCTCGTCGAACGGCAGCTTGGACAGCAATGCCACGCCGTTGAAGGCCTTCTGCCCATGCACGGCGACGTTGTAGCCAAGGCTTTCGAACGCCTCCCGCGGGAAGGCCTCGTCCACGCACTTGATTTCCTGCAGGCAGACGATGTCGGGCGTGCTTCCCTTGAGCCAGCCCAGCATGTTGTCCAGCCGCTGGCGGATGGAATTGACGTTCCAGGTGGCGATGCGCATCCCACGGCTCCGGCGGACGGACCTGGATAAAACCAGGGTTTTGCGTGTTTACCAGTGAGCGCAGGGATATGCACCCAACGGCGTTTATATGTTAAAAGGCGGCTAACGCGGCCCCTTGGAGATGGCGAAAACTAACGTAGTTCCGCGGAATTAGGGAGCGCCTGGAGCAGGGCCCTTTAACAGCCCAGGCCGAAAACTGCAGATGACGAAGCGAAAGTGGCTATTTGGGGTGGCGGCGCTCGCCCTGATTGGCATTGCCTTGCTTATTCGTGGCTTGTGGACCGGCGATGGCGCCGCGGCGCGCCTGCAAGCGGCTGCCCGCGACGTTCCGATTGAGGTCGCCACCGCCGAGCGCAAAGCGGTGCCGGTGCGCATCGATTCGCTCGGCAGCGTCACTCCGATCGCCAGCGTTGCCATCAAAGCGCGGGTCGATACCGCGATCACGGCGGTTCATTTCCGCGACGGCGCCGCGGTAAAGCAAGGCGACGTTCTATTCACGCTCGATGGCCGCCAAATCGAGGCCGATATGAAGCGCGTCCAGGCGGTGATCGACGGCGCCCAGGCGATGCTCGAGCAGGCGCAACGCGATGTCGAGCGTTACACCGATCTCGTGGCGCGCAACGCGACGCCCATCGTCACGCTTAACAACGCGCAGACCCAGGTCAACGTGTCGCGCGCGACCGCGGAATCGAACCGCGCGCAACTCGAGAACCTAAAAGTGCAGCTCGATTTCTGCACGATCCGCGCGCCGATTTCCGGCCGCATCAGCATGGCTAACGTGAAGGTCGGTAATTTCGTGCGGCAGGCCGATACGGCGCCGATGGCAACTATCAACCAGATAGCTCCGGTCTATGTCACCTTCACGGTGCCGCAGAAGGTCCTGCCGGAAATCCGTCAGGCGCTGGCGGCGGAAACCGCTACCATCGAGGCGGTCATCCCCGGCGAGCAAAAACACGCCAACGGCCAGGTGACGATGATCGAGAACACTGTCGACCCGGCTACCGGCATGGCGACGATCCGCGCCACTATGCCGAACGAGCAGGAAGTGCTCTGGCCTGGAACTTTGGTCACCACCGAACTGACCTTGCGGATCGAGCAGGCGGTGGTGGTGCCGTCGAATGCCGTTCAGGTCAGTCAAACCGGAAGCTTCGTGTTCGTGATCGTTGACAGCGTGGCCAAGGTGCAGCCGGTAAAGGTCGAGCGCACGGTCGGCAGCCTATCGGTGATCGGCAGCGGGCTCAGCGGTGGCGAGACTGTTGTCACCGACGGTCAATTGCTGCTGTCGAACGGCACGCGCGTCAATCCGCGCGACGCAAAAGTCGCCGGCAGCTGATTCATGAACATCTCGGAAACCTGCATTCGCCGGCCGGTGTTGACGACGCTGCTCACCGCGTCGCTGATTGTGTTCGGTGCTTTCGCCTACCGGTTGTTGCCGGTGGCGGCGCTGCCGGCGGTGGATTTTCCGACCATCCAAATCACGGCGCAATTTCCTGGCGCCAGTGCGGAAACCATGGCGGCTTCGGTGGCCTCGCCGATCGAGCGGCAGCTGTCCACGATCGCCGGTATCTCCTCGATGAGTTCATCGTCCGCGCTCGGAATCGCGCAGATCACCATCCAGTTCGATCTCGGCCGCAATATCGATGGCGCGGCGCTCGACGTGCAGACCGCGCTGGCAACCGCGGCGCGCCTCTTGCCGGTGGAAATGACCATTCCGCCGTCGTTTCGCAAGGTCAATCCGGGCGATTTCCCGGTGCTCTATGTTAGCTTGCGCTCCGACACCATGCCGCTGTCGACGGTTGATGAATACGCGGAGACGGTGCTGGCCCCGCAACTCTCACAATTGCCGGGCGTCGCGCAGGTGCTGGTTTACGGTGCGCAGAAATTCGCGGTGCGCGTTCAGGTCAATCCGATTCAAGCGGCGGTCCGCAACATTTCGCTCGACGACGTGCGCAACGTGGTCGCCAAGACCAATTCAAGCACGCCGGTCGGCGTGCTGACCGGGCCGAAGCAAAGCGTGACGCTGACTGCCACTAGCGCGATCGAGCATGCCGCCGACTATCGCGACGTCGTGGTGGCCTACCGCAATGGCGCTGCGATCAAACTCAGCGAGATCGCCCATGTCATCGATAGCGTCGAGAACGACAAGATCGCTACCTGGTTCAACGATGCGCGCGCTATCGTGCTGGCGATCCAGCGCCAGCCCGACGCCAATACCGTCGAAGTGGTGGACATGGTGCGCAACAAATTGCCGGCAATGCGGGCGCAAGTGCCACCGTCGGTGCAGATGCAGCCGTTGTTCGACCGCTCGATTTCGATCCGCGCCGCGGTCAGCGACGTGCAGGAGACGTTGGCGATCGCGATCACGCTGGTGATCATGGTGATCTTCCTGTTCTTACGCAAAGTGTCCGCGACCGTCATTCCGGCCCTGGCGGTGCCGGTGTCGCTGATCGGCACCTGCGCAGCGATGTATGCTTTCGGCTTCTCCATCAACAACATGACCCTGCTGGCGCTCACGCTTTCCGTCGGCTTCGTGGTCGACGACGCAATCGTCATGTTGGAGAACATCGTGCGCCATATCGAGGGCGGCATGCGCCCGTTTGAGGCGGCGCTCAAAGGCTCACGCGAGATCGGCTTCACCATCGTGTCGATCACATTTTCACTGATCGCGGTATTCATCCCGGTGCTGCTGATGGGCGGCATGGTTGGCCGCGTGTTCCGCGAATTCGCGGTGTCGATCTCGGTGGCGATCATTGTATCCGGCTTCGTCTCGCTCACGCTCACGCCGATGCTGTGCGCGCGTGTGCTCAGCAGCCATCACCCCGGCGAGAAGCAGAACTTCGTGCTGACAAGCTTCGAGCGCCTGTTCGAGCTGATGCTGCGGACCTATGAGTGGACGCTCGACCGCGTGCTCAAGGCCAAGTTGATCATGCTTTACCTGACGCTCGCGACCATCGCCGGCACGATCGTGCTCTATGTTGTGGTGCCTAAGGGCTTCTTCCCGACCGAGGACACCGGTTACGTCATCGGCATCACAGAAGGCGCCACCGACATTTCATTCCCGGCCTTGTCCACGCTGCAACGCAAGGTCGCCGACATCGTGCGCGCCGACAAGGCGGTGGCTTACGTCAATTCTACAGTTGGCGCCGGTGGTCCAAATACCGTCGGCAACAGCGGTCGCATGCTGGTGGCGCTGAAGCCGCGCAACGAGCGTGGCGAAAGCGCGAACCAGGTCATCGCGCGGCTACGCCAGAGCGCGAATGTCGTCCCCGGGATAGCGATCTTTTTTCAGTCGATCCAGAACATCAATCTGGGCGGCAAGCTTTCCAAGAGCCAATACCAATACACGCTGCAATCCAACGATACGGCGACGCTCTATCACCTGGCGCCGGAACTGCGGGAAAAGATTTCCCGCATCCCCGGTCTGCTCGATGTCACCACCGACCTTTACGTCAAGAATCCGCAGGTCACGATCGTGATCGACCGCGAGAAGGCGGCAGTCTATGGCGTCACCATCGATCAGGTGCGCCAGGAGCTCTATGACGCGTTCGGCGTGCGCCAGGTTGCGACCATCTACACGCCGGTGAACTACTATCAGGTCATTCTTGAGACCGCGCCGGAGTTTCAGGTCGGGCCCGACGATCTGGCGCGCGTCTATCTGAAGACCACCAACAGCACCACTGTGCCGCTGTCGGCGGTCACGCGTTTCGAGCGCACGGTCGGCCCGCTACAGGTTAATCACCAGGGCCAGCAGCCAGCGGTGACGATCTCGTTCAATCTCGGGCCCGGCATGTCGCTCGGCCAGGCGGTCGACGCCATCCAGAACCTCGAGCGCGACGAGCGGCTGCCGGCCACCATCACCACCGGCTTCCAAGGCACCGCGCAGGTGTTCCAGGATTCATTGCGCGGGCAGGGCATTTTGATTCTGGCCGCGATCTTCGCCGCCTATGTCGTGCTCGGAATTTTGTACGAGAGCTTCATCCATCCGATCACCATTATTTCCGGTCTGCCGTCGGCCGGCATCGGCGCGATCTTGACCCTGATGCTGTTCAAGATGGATTTGTCGGTGATCGCCATGATCGGCATCGTGATGCTGGTCGGCATCGTGAAGAAGAACGCCATCATGATGATCGACTTCGCGATCGAGCGCCGGCGCGTCGGTCTGTCGGCGGAAGCCGCGATCCGCGAAGCCGCGAGCTTGCGCTTCCGTCCGATCATGATGACGACCTTCGCCGCCATCTTTGGCACGCTGCCGATTGCGCTCGGCACCGGCGCCGGCGCCGAACTGCGCCAACCGCTCGGCGTGGCGGTGGTCGGCGGCCTCTGCTTGTCGCAGCTGCTCACCCTCTACATCACGCCGGTGATCTATCTCTACCTCGACCGCGTCGATCGCCTGATCAAGCGCCGGCTCGAACCGCAGCTGGAAGAAGTGGCGGAAGCGCCGCCAGCAGTGGCGGCCGAGTAGGCCTACAGCGCGAAACTCGTCCCGCAGCCGCAGGAGGCGGTGGCCTTCGGATTTTTCACCTTGAACGAGGCGCCGATCAAATCGTCGACGAAATCGATCTCGGAACCCGCCATGTAGTTGACCGAAACCGGATCGATCAGCACGACGGCTCCCTCGCGGGCGATGACGATGTCGCCATCCGCCTTGGCGCGCTCGACGCCGAATTTGTACTGGAAACCGGAGCAGCCTCCGCCTTCGACAGAAACGCGCAGCATGGAGCCATCCGGCTCGCTCTTGAGGATCTCGCCGATCCGCCGCGCCGCCCGCTCGCTGACTGTGACGCTTGCGTTCATCGCTTGTCCTTTGCGCTTCCCGATAGTTAAGTGCGCCGGACCAGCAGGTCAACGGGCAGGGCAGAGATGGCGATCGAAACCGGGCGCGCACGGGCCGCCTATGCCGCCGATCCGGCCAAAAGCCGGGACCGGCGCTATGCCGAGCCGGCGAGCCCCACCCGCAACGCGTTCCGGCGCGATTGCGATCGGATCATCCATTCCAGCGCGTTCCGCCGGCTGGCGCACAAGACCCAGGTGTTCGTCTATCACGAAGGCGACCACTACCGCACCCGGCTGACCCATACGCTCGAAGTTGCCCAAATCGCCCGTTCGCTGGCGCGCGCGCTCGGCTGTGATGAGGACCTCGCCGAGGCACTGGCGCTGGCGCACGATCTCGGCCATCCGCCGTTCGGCCATGCCGGCGAGCGCGCGCTCGACGAGGCGCTCGGCCGCTTCGGCGGCTTCGATCACAACGCGCAGGCGCTGCGCATCGTCACCGAGCTGGAGCGCCGCTACGCCGCCTTCGACGGGCTCAATCTCACATGGGAAACTTTGGAAGGCCTGGTCAAGCACAACGGTCCGCTTACCGGCCGCGATGGCACGCCAGTCGGCCGCCATGCCGAGCGCGGCGTGCCGGCGGCAATCCTGGCCTACAACAAAATCCAGGATTTGGAGCTGTGGTCCCAGCCGAGCGCGGAAGCGCAAGTGGCCGCTTTGTCGGATGACATCGCCTATGACGCCCACGACATCGACGACGGCTTGCGCGCCGATCTGTTTACGCTCGACGATATCGCCGCGGTGCCGCTCATTGGCGACATCGTGCGTGGGATCGACTTCGGCATTTCCCGCTCTCGAGCCGGCGCGGCGTGTGCACGAGACTGTGCGCCGCCTGATCACCCGCATGATCGAGGACGTCATTGCCGAGACTGGCCGGCGGGTGGCGGCGCACAAGCCCTCGGCCGGCGAGGTGCGCAAGGCCAAAGGGTCTCTGGTTGATTTTTCGCCATCGATGAAAAAAGCGGACGCCGACATCAAGGGCTTTCTGCGTCCCCGTATGTACTGGCACGACCGCGTGATGCGAGTGATGGACGATGCGCAAGCCGTGGTGCGCGACCTGTTCGCGCATTTTGTCGAAACGCCCGCCGACCTGCCGGCGGAATGGGCGCATGCGGCCGCGCTTACCGACGAGGGCGCCCGCACCCGCCACATCGCCGATTACATCGCCGGCATGACCGACCGCTACGCGCTGATCGAGCACGCCAGGTATTTCAAGGCGACGCCGGAATTGCGGTGAGGCTGGCGCGCCCGCGCGCGCGTGCTATCCTCACTATGCATGGCGCGATTGGCTGGGAAAGTGGCGTTCATAACGGGGAGCGGCAGCGGCATCGGCCGCGCCACCGCGGAGCGCTTTGCCGAGGAGGGCGCCAAGGTCGTCATCGCCGAGATCGACGTTAAAAGCGGCGAGGCGGCCGCACAGTCGGCGCGCGCGCGGGCCAAGAATTCCGGCGGCGACGGCCATTTCATCTACTGCGACGTGCGCGAGCGCACCAACGTCGAAGCCGCCTTGGCGGAAACCGTTACGCGGTTCGGCGGCCTGCACATCCTGCACAATAACGCCGGCGGCTCGACGCCGCAGGACGGCCCGGTCACTGAGGTGTCCGAGGCAGAATTCTGGCGCGCCATCACGCTCGACGTATTCGGCACGTTTCTGTGTTCGAAGCTCGGCATTCCGCACATCATCAAGGCGGGCGGCGGCTCGATCATCAACATGTCGTCGATCGTCGCCTTGCGGGCGCTGCCGGGACGCGACTGCTATACCGCTGCCAAGGGCGCGATCGCCGCGATGACGCGTTCGATGGCGGTGGAATACGCACCGCACAAAATTCGCGTGAACGCAATCGCGCCCGGCGTCGTGCTCACGGAGCGGGTCAAGAAGCTGATGGAAAGCGCCAAGGACATCGAGAAGCTCGCCGCCACGCATTTGCTCGGGCTCGGTCTGCCCAGCCACATCGCCGACATGGCGGTTTATTTAGCCTCGGACGAATCCGTGATTACGACCGGGCAGGTTTTGTCGGTCGATAGCGGGGTGTCGATTTGTTGAAGCGGCCAGTCATATCGCCGAGCACACCGAGCGCTGCTAGGGTCGCGATTGGCCGTTATCGAAGGATATCGCGAAGAAGCCGCGGAACGCTGGGAGGGGATGAGCGCGTTTGGGTGTTCTGGCTTGGCGTCTCTTTGCAAATTTTTTTGAGAATGCCATCAAAGTCATCCTGGTACTCATACTTCATGCTTTCATTGGGGATGATGACCCGCATCGAACGTATTTTGTCTTGGTTCTGGTCAATCGTGATATCCTTCAATAATACATTACCCCACACTCTCGCTTCAGAGCGAAACTCGCTTTCTTCGCAAATTTCATAGATGCAAAAATCTAGACCGAGCGTCGTATCGACTTCGGTACCACGAAGCGTCTCCAGCTCGGATGGCACTTGACCCTTACCATAGACCGACAATACCAACTGCAGGTCCAGCTGCCGCGACTATTCTTGCAGCCGACCAAGCCCAAACTGAATTGATCGGATCGTTTAATTCCAGCCAGGCATTCTGACCAATCCCCTCCGCACCGGCGCGAATATAAACATTGCCTGCGGACAGGTTCGGATTGAACGATGAGAGCGAATAGTACGCAGATGCCCATGAGCGTTTTGCTGAAATTGCGCATGACATTATGAAGGCGCACAAGCGCGCTCCCATACTGTTCAGCGTTTCCGCGCTAGAGGATCAGAGCCGCAACGGTTTGCATTGCGCTACATCAAGTTTGCGGAGATGCTGAAACCGCATCCGGGGCACACCGTCTACCGCCCTTTTGACTCCTCGCCTAAAATCCCTTACCCGCAGCGCCAAATGCCTACCACCGCGCCCCAACACCTCTTCGCCAACATGGTTGCCCGCGTGCGCGCGGTCTGCGCCGGCGTGCTCGGACCGGGCGCGGATACCTCGCGCGTTGTCGTCGAGCCGCCGCGCGATCCGAACCACGGCGATCTCGCGACCAATGCCGCCATGGTGCTGGCCAAGGATGCCGGGAAAAAGCCGCGCGAACTGGCCGACAAAATCGCCGAAGCCCTGCGCGCCGACGAACTCGTCGCCGAGGTCGATGTTGCCGGGCCCGGCTTCATCAACATGACGTTGAAGCCGCATGTCTGGGGCGAGGAGCTGCGCGTCGTGCTGGCGGCGGGCCACGACTATGGCCGCAGCGACATCGGGCAAAGCGAGAAGGTCAACGTCGAATACGTCTCGGCCAATCCGACCGGGCCGATGCATGTCGGGCACGGCCGCGGCGCAGTGTTCGGCGACGCGCTCGCCAATCTCCTGGCTTTCGCCGGCTACGAGGTAACGCGTGAATATTACATTAACGACGCCGGCGCGCAGGTCGACGTGCTCGCTCGCTCGGCCTTCTTGCGCTACCGCGAGGCGCTCGGCGAAGACGTCGGGCCGATGCCGGAGGGGCTTTATCCCGGCGATTATCTGAAACCGGTCGGTGGCAAACTCTCGGCCGAGCATGGCGCAGCGCTCAGCGCCAAGCCGGAGAGCGAATGGCTGCCGATCGTGCGCGCCAAGGGCATCGCGATGATGATGGACATGATCCGCGACGATCTTGCCGCGCTCAATGTTCGCCATGACGTGTTTTTTTCCGAGCGCTCGCTGATCGAAGGCGGCAGCGACCAGGTCGCGGCGACCATCGAGTCTCTGCGCAAGAGCGGCGAGGTCTATGAAGGCCGCTTGCCGCCGCCCAAAGGCGGCAATCTCGAAGACTGGGAGGATCGCGAGCAGACTTTGTTCCGCTCGACCGATTTCGGCGACGACGTCGACCGGCCGCTGTTGAAATCGGACGGCAGCTACACTTATTTCGCTAGCGATATCGCCTATCACAAGTCCAAGTTCGACCGCAGCTTTTGCAATTTGATCGACGTCTGGGGCGCCGATCACGGCGGCTACATCAAGCGCATGCAGGCGGCGGTGAAGGCGGTCAGCGCCGGCAAAGCCGCTCTCGACGTGAAGCTCGTCCAGCTCGTGCGGCTGCTGCGCGCGGGCGAGCCGGTGAAAATGTCCAAGCGCTCGGGCGAGTTCGTCACGCTGCGCGAGGTGGTGGACGAGGTCGGCAAGGATGCGGTGCGCTTCGACATGCTCTACCGCAAGAACGACGCCGTGCTCGACTTTGATCTAGCCAAAGTCATCGAACATAGCCGGGAGAACCCGGTGTTCTACGTCCAGTACGGCCATGCTCGCGGCGAATCGGTGTTCCGCAATGCGCACGCCGAGATGCCCGATCTGCCGGCCGGATCGCCCGAGCGCGCGCGCTGGCTCAAGGACGCAAGGCTGGACCGGCTCACCGATTCCGGGGAGTTGTCCATCTTGCGCCGGATCGCGCTTTATCCGCGCCTCCTCGAGGCTGCGGCGCTGGCACATGAGCCGCACCGTGTTGCATTCTATCTCTATGAATTAGCTAGCGAATTCCACGCCCATTGGACGCGGGGAAAAGACCTGCCTCATTTACGCTTCATTATCGCGAATGATCCAGAAATGACCGCGGCCCGGCTCGCTTTGGTGCAGGGGATCGTTACCGTTCTGGCCTCGGGCCTGGCTTTGCTCGGGGTCGAAGCGCCGGAAGAAATGAGGTAAATCTTATTCGGCGAACCGTGATCGACGCAGGTTCGCGAGCAAAAGGCGGGGCCACACTCAAATCATCGGGGACCGAATGGCGGACGATCAAACCCAACGACCCTATCGTTTGAATGAACCGCCGGTGCGCCGCGCGCCGGCCGCCACCTCTACTTCCGGTAGCGATCCGCTCGCCGAGCTTGCCCGACTGATCGGACAAACCGATCCGTTCGGCGAATTCGGTCGCGACAATGCGCGGCGCGCCACTACGCCGCTGCCCGCGAGCGCCACACCGCCGGCCACGGTGAAATTCGGCGCCGACGACTATTTCGGCGCCACGACGGCGCCGGATGCGCATCCGCCGCTGCCGGAAGCACGGGCCTATGCCGCGCCCGGCACCACGCTTCAGCCTTTTGCCGACACCGAGAATTTCTTTCACGACCAGGCCGAGACGCAGGGCCATCCGGCTGCCGAAACCGATGGCCACGCGCCGGACGCGTATCCCCCGAGCAACCTCCACCTTGCGGGCGAGGAAGTGGACTTCTACGAGGATGGCCCGGTGCCGAAACGGCGCATGGGCGTTATGGCCATCGCCGCTATATTTGCTCTCGCGGTGATCGGTACGGCCGGCGCCTTCGGCTATCGCGCAATGTTCGGCTCATCCGCGCCGAGCCAGCCACCGCCGGTGATCAAGGCCGATACCGCGCCGAGCAAGATCGTGCCGGTAGCGGCGAGCAAAACGCCGAGCAAGCTGATCACCGATCGGGTCGCCGATCACGAGAAGAACGAAAAGCTGGTGTCGCGCGAGGAACAGCCGGTTGAGATGAAACCGGCTGCCGCACCACCGCCGGTGCCTCAGGCGCAAAGCAGTGCCTCGCCGGCCGCGCCTCAGGCGGCGCTCGGCAATGGGGTCATCTCCAGCGAGCCGAAGAAGGTCCACACCATCGCAATCCGCCCCGACCAGCCGACCGCCGCCGATAACCAACCGGTGACGGCGCCAGCCGCGGCTCCAGCTCCAGCGCCCGTCAAACAGGCGTCGCCCCCGCAAGTCGCCAGTAATCCCCCTGCCGCGGCTAGCCCGCCGCCGGCACGGCCCGTGGAGGCGCGCGCTGCTGCGCCGGCTGCACCGGTGCATCAAGCCCAGGCGTCGGCGCCCCGCAACGCGCCGCTCTCGCTGAGCCCGGACGCGTCCGCTGCCCCAGCCGCGCGGGCTCCCGCGCGCACCGCGTCGGTGGCCGAACCCGCCACGGCCACGACTACCCAAGCTGCCGGTACCTATGCAGTGCAAGTGTCGTCGCAGCGTAGCGAGGCCGACGCGCAGGCGTCTTTCCACAGTCTGCAAGCCAAATATCCGAACCAACTCGGTGGCCGGCAGGCGTCGATCCACAAAGTGGAATTGGGCGCCAAGGGCACCTATTACCGAGCCATGGTTGGACCCTTCGCCACTGCCAATGAGGCGAGCACGCTGTGCAGCGGCCTCAAGGCGGCCGGCGGAGCGTGCATTGTCCAAAGAAATTAGCGCGTCTTTGCTTGAACTTACCGTGGGTGCGGGCTAATCCGCGGCGATGGCGGCGCGCGCATTTATTACCGGATTGAGCGGGCTCACGATCTCCGGCAATGAGCATGCGTTTCTCCGCTCGGCCCATCCCTGGGGGCTGATCCTGTTCAAGCGAAATATCAGCACTCCAGAGCAAGTGGCTGACCTTACAAGTTCATTTCGCGACATCGCGGGCTGGGCCGCACCCGTTTTGGTGGACCAGGAGGGCGGCCGGGTGCAACGGCTCGGCCCACCGCATTGGCCGGCTTACCCACCAGGAGCACGCTACGGCGGCTTGTTTGACCGGGAGAGGTCGCGGGGAATAGCCACTGCTCGGCTCGGAGGTCGCTTGATCGCGGCAGACCTCAATGTTCTTGGGATAGACGTCGACTGCCTTCCTCTGGCCGATGTTCTTAGCCCCGGCGGCGACCCGGTGATCGGCGACCGCGCCTATGGAAGCGAGCCCGGCAAGGTCGCGGCCATCGCGGGCGCGATCGCCGAAGGCCTCATGGCCGGTGGGGTCCTGCCGGTGCTCAAGCACCTGCCGGGCCATGGCCGGGCGACGGCCGACAGCCACCACCAGCTGCCGGTGATCGATACTGACCGCTCCACCCTGGAAGCTACCGATTTTGCCGCGTTCCGGCCGCTTAGCCGTCTGCCGCTCGGTATGACCGCGCATGTTGTATTTTCTGCCATCGACCCCGTCGCGCCGGCCACGACTTCGGTCACAATGGTGCACGAAGTGATTCGCGGGTTTATTGGATTCCAGGGCCTGCTGATGAGCGATGACGTCTCGATGAAGGCGCTGTCCGGTACGATCACGGAGCGCAGCCGCGCCGCATTTGCCGCCGGCTGCGACGTCGTGCTCCACTGCAATGGCGATCTTGGCGAGATGACCGCGGTCGCCGGCGAAGCGCCGGAGCTCGCGGGCGAAGTAGCCAAGCGGGCGGACGCCGCGCTCGCCCAGCGCAAGGCGCCGGAAGACTTCGACGTCGATGCAGCGCGCAAGATTTTCACGCAGATGGTGGACGCCGATGGGCCGCCGCCGCAAGGGAAGACCGGTTCATGACGCCTGACGACTTCGACACCACGCTGGAAGCGGATCGTGGCACCACCGAGCCGGCGATGATCGTTGACGTGGAGGGTTTCGAAGGCCCGCTCGATCTTTTGCTTGCGCTGGCGCGCACGCAGAAAGTTGATCTGGCGAAAATTTCGATCCTCGCTCTGGCCAATCAATATATCCAATTCATCGACGCGGCGCGCCAGTTGCGGCTCGAGCTTGCGGCCGATTATCTGGTGATGGCGGCCTGGCTCGCTTATCTCAAATCGCGTCTGCTGCTGCCGGATGCAGGCCCGGGCGAGGGGCCGAGCGCCGAGGATATGGCGCTGGCGCTGGCCTACCGATTGCGGAGGCTGGAGGCCATGCGCGATGTCGCGCAGCGTCTGATGGGGCGGCCGCAGCTCAATCGCGACGTGTTCCCGCGCGGCAAACCGGAGCCGATCGACGAAATCAAGCAGCCGGAATGGACCGCGACGCTGTACGATCTGCTCAGCGCCTACGCCACGCAACGCGCGCGCAGCGCGCTCTCGCGCGTGCGTTTCAAGAAGCGCACCGTGTGGTCGCTGGCGGAAGCGCGCGCCGCGCTCGAGCGGCTGATCGGCATGTCGAGCGACTGGTCGCGCATCGACTCGTTCCTAATTTCCTACGTGGTCGAGCCGGCGCTGGCGGCGACCGTGATGGCATCCTCATTTGCTTCGGCCCTTGAATTGGTGCGCGAAGGGGTTGCCGAAATTCATCAAAAAGAGTTGTTCGCGCCGATCTACATGCGCAAGCGGGTCGGTGTGAACGGAAGTGCTTTGACCTATGACGCGCAAGAAAACACATAAGGGGAAGGATTCGATGCCGAGCGTGGCCAAGAAGCTCGTTATTGTCCAAAACAACGACGCGCCAGCGGCGCAGTCGGCCGACGCTGCGGCGGAAGCAGCCGCGCGGCCGGAAGAATTGCGCTTGCTCGAAGCTCTGCTGTTCGCCGCCGGGCAGCCGCTCGACGAACCGACGCTGGCGCGCCGCCTGCCCAAGGACGTCGACATCAAGGATGCGCTGGCGCGGCTGAAGGCCGAATACGCGACGCGCGGCGTCAATCTGGTGCGCGTCGGCCGCAAGTGGATGTTCCGCACGTCGGACGATCTCGCCTGGCTGCTCACCAAAGAGACGGTGGAGACGCGCAAGCTGTCGCGCGCGGCGATCGAGACGCTCGCCATCATCGCCTATCACCAGCCGGTCACGCGCGCCGAGATCGAGGAAATCCGCGGCGTAGTGGCGGCGGCCGGCACGCTCGACGTGCTGCTGCGAACGGGGTGGATCCGTCCGCGCGGACGGCGCAAGGCGCCGGGGCGGCCGATCACTTATGGCACCACCGAACAGTTCCTCACCCATTTCGGGCTGGAGGAAGTGGGCGATCTGCCCGGCCTCGACGAACTGAAAGGCGCCGGCCTCCTGGAAGGCAATCTGCCGCCGGGCTTTGCGGTGCCGATGCCGTCCGACGACTCAACCTTGCGCGACGACGAGGAGCCGCTCGAACCCGGCGATCTCGACTTAGGGTTAGCGCCGCCGTCCGCGCGCGAGACCTAACGTCTCGGAACTTAAGGTAAATATTGCCGCCGTCGCGACATGAAGGCCACATTACAAAGGACGTAAGTCCTTGTTTTTGCCGCTTGCGGAGCCTAGTTTCACAGTCAAATCATAGGCGGGGCGTGTACCGAAGCTACTGCCGCGGAGGGTTAGACCAATGGGTTCTTTAAGTATCTGGCACTGGATGATCGTCATCGTCGTGGTGATGCTTCTGTTCGGCGGCCGCGGCAAGCTGTCCAACCTGATGGGCGACTTCGCGCAAGGCATCAAGGCGTTCAAAAAGGGCATGTCGGAAGACGACAAGGTGGCGGAGACCAAGCCCGAACCGGCCAAGACCATCGAGGCCGCCGGCAGTGCGCCGAAGACCGAAACCGAGCGCGCGCGCTCTTAATCGTTGCCGCGACGACGTGGAATGGGAACGGGCGGCGGCACATTTGCTTGCGCATGATCTTATCCGAAAACCGGTTCCCACTTTTCGGGATCATGCGCTGGAGTTGATGTATCCATGTTCAATTTTGGTTGGGGCGAGCTCGTCGTCATCGGCATCGTCGCGCTGATCGCGATCGGGCCGAAGGAGCTGCCGACCGTTCTACGCACACTCGGCCAGTGGATGGGTAAAGTCCGACGCATGGCCAACGAATTCCAGGGCCAGTTCCAGGAAGCGATGCGCGAGGCCGAATTCGCCGACCTCAAGAAACACGCCCAAGATATTTCAAGCTCGGTGAGCGAGATCGGCAACATCGATCCGCTCGCCGACGCGCAGAAGGATGTCGAGCGCGCCTTCGAGGAAACCCCGGCCTCCGATACGACTGCGCCCGCCACGCCCGCGATTGACGCCGCAAGCCCCGCGCCGGCGGCTCCATCCGAACCGGAACTGCCGCTACCGCTGCCGGCGATCGACGTGCCGCTGCCCGAGCCGGCGATCGCTGTTACCGAGGCTGATTTCGTGCCTGCCGCGCCGCCGCCTGCTCAGAAAACCGGGGGCGGCGCATGAGCGAACAGGACGATGCCGAGATCGAGGCCAGCAAGGCGCCATTGCTCGATCACCTGATCGAGCTGCGCTCGCGCCTGATCAAAGCGCTGATCGCCTTCGGCGTGATGTTCGCGCTCTGCTTCGTGTTCGCCAAGAATATCTATAATGTCCTGGTGTGGCCGTTCGTGTGGGTGGCGGGGCCGGAGAATTCCAAATTCATCTACACCGCGCTTTTGGAATATTTCGTTACGCAATTGAAGCTGGCGATGTTCGGCGCCGCCTTCCTGTCGTTCCCGGTGGTGGCGGCGCAGATCTACATGTTCGTGGCGCCGGGCTTGTATCGCAACGAGCGCAAGGCGTTTCTGCCTTACCTGATCGCGACGCCGTTCTTCTTCGCGCTCGGCGCGGCGGTGGTCTATTTCGTGGTGCTGCCGATGCTGATTCGGTTTTCGCTCGGCATGCAGCAGACGGGCACCGCGAACGAGGCGTCGATCGCGCTGCTGCCCAAAGTCGGCGAATATCTTTCGCTGATGATGACGCTGGTGCTCGCCTTCGGCGTGGCGTTCCAGCTGCCGGTGATCCTGACGCTGCTCGGCCGCATCGGGGTGATCACCTCGCAGCAGCTCAAGGAGAAGCGGCGCTATTTCATCGTCGGCGCCTTCATTCTGGCCGCCATCCTGACGCCGCCCGACGTGATCAGTCAGATGTCGCTGGCGATACCGCTGATGCTGCTCTACGAGGGCTCGATCTGGTCGGTGCGGGTGGTGGAGAAGAAGATAAAGGCCGAGGACGCCGCCAAAGCGGCAGCCGAGGCCGCCACGGCCAAGCCGGCGGAGTAGCTTCTCTTATCTCTCCCCTAAAAGGGGAGGGTGGCTCGCGTTAGCGAGCCGGGTGGGGTTGTTCGATACGGCAACTTGCCCCCGCCGGCCGCTCGCAAGCGCTCGCGGCATCCCTCCCCCGCAAGCGGGGGAGGGATAAGACGCAGGCCGCCGCGCTTTAACATCCCGCTGATTCCGACTAAGAACCCCCCATGTACGACATCAAATGGATTCGCGAGCATCCGGAGGCCTTCGATGGAGGCCTGAAACGGCGCGGGCTGGAGCCGTTGTCCGGCAAGCTTTTGGCGCTCGACGAACAGCGCCGCGCGGCGATCACCAAGTACGAGCAAGCGCAGGCGCGGCGCAACGCGGCCTCGAAGGAGATCGGCGAGGCCAAGAAGAAAAAGGACGAGGCCGCAGCGCTTAAGCTGATGGCCGAAGTCAACGAGCTCAAGGTCACGCTGCCGGCGCTGGAAGCCGAGCAAAATAAACTCGGTAACGAGCTCGCCAAAGAGCTGGCGCAAATCCCCAACATGCCGGCCGACGACGTGCCGAACGGCGCTGATGCAGCCGGCAATGTCGAACATCACGTGGTTGGTAAGAAGCGCGACTACGCGTTCAAGCCCAAGCAGCATTTCGAGCTGGGCGAAGCGCTCGGCATGATGGATTTTGAGCTCGCCGCCAAATTGTCCGGCGCGCGCTTTGTTGTGTTGCAGAAGAGCCTGGCGCGCATGGAACGCGCGCTCGGACAATTGTTTCTCGATGTGCACACGAGCGAGAAGCATGGCTATACCGAAATCAGTCCGCCGCTGATGGTGCGAAATGAAGTAATGTTCGGTACGGCTCAATTGCCGAAGTTTCAAGACGATCAATTTATGACCGCAAGGAACATGCCCGAAATGCTTCGGGTGCTTCATGCTCAACTGGCTGAATTTAATAAGAATATTATTTTGTACCGTGAAGGGAAAAACGTGCCTGTCGCTAAGTTGATGGAGGATGCATTTTCTGACGCTGAAAAGATTCAAAACTTGTGGCTCATCCCCACTGCCGAAGTGCCGCTCACTAATCTGGTGCGCGAATCCATTATCGACGAAGATAAATTGCCGATGCGGTTGACCGCCTGCACGCCGTGCTTCCGCGCCGAAGCGGGTGCCGCCGGCAAGGATACCCGCGGCATGATCCGCCAGCATCAGTTCACCAAGGTCGAGCTGGTGTCGATCACCACGCCGGAAAAAAGCAAAGAAGAGCACGAGCGCATGCTGGCTTGCGCCGAGGAAGTTCTGAAAAAGCTCGATCTGCACTACCGCGTGGTCACGCTCTGCACCGGCGACATGGGTTTCGCGTCGCAGAAAACCTACGACATCGAGGTCTGGTTGCCGGGCGAGAACGCTTATCGCGAGATTTCTTCCTGCTCCAACTGTGGCGAGTTCCAGGCGCAGCGGATGAAGGCGCGTTACAAAGGCAGGGACGGCAAAGTTAAAGGTCACGTCCACACGCTCAACGGCTCCGGCGTCGCGGTCGGCCGCGCGCTGATCGCGGTGACGGAAACCTATCAGGACGACCACGGCGCGATCGTGGTGCCGGACGCGCTCAAGCCCTATATGGGTGGCATCACCAAGATCGAGCGGGCGTAATGCGTATCCTCATCACTAATGACGACGGCATCCATGCGCCGGGGCTCGAGGCCTGCGAAAAGATCGCGCGCGAATTGTCGGACGATATCTGGATCGTGGCGCCGGAAAGCGACCAGTCCGGCGTGTCGCATTCGCTTTCGCTCAACGATCCGTTGCGCCTGCGCGAAGTGGCGCCGCGGCATTTTGCCGTGAAAGGCACACCGACCGATTGCGTGATCATGGGCGCGCGTCATTTGATGAAGGAGATGCCAGACCTGGTGCTCTCGGGCGTCAACCGCGGCCGCAATGCCGCCGAGGACGTCACCTATTCGGGCACGGTCGCTGGCGCGATGGAGGGCACCGTGCTCGGCATCAAGTCGTTCGCTCTGTCGCAGGCCTATGCCGCCAGCACCAAGCGCATGCCGCACTGGGAGACCGCGATCAAATTCGCGCCCGACCTGATCCGCCGCGTGCTCAAGACCGGCATGCCGCGCGACGTGCTGGTGAACGTGAATTTCCCGGATTGTCCGCCCGACGAGGTCGCCGGCACGGCCATCGTCACCCAGGGCAAACGCGACCAGGAACTGCTGCGCATCGACGCGCGTCACGACGGGCGCGGCAATCCCTATTACTGGATCGCCTTCGGCCGCGGCGGCATCGTGGGCGCGGCCGCCGGCAGCGATCTCGCCGCGCTCAACGATAAGTGCATCGCGATCACGCCGTTGCGGCTCGATATGACCGACGCGCCGTTCATGGCGAAGCTTGCGGATATCTTCAGCTAAGCGGTGGCGAGAATTTCGGCGAGCACGGCTTTGAGCTGCTCGGCCTGGAACGGTTTCTGTAGCGCCGGGCGGTCGCGATAGGGGTCCGACAGGTTGCGTTCGCCATAGCCGGTGACGAACACGAAGGGCAGGCCGCGCTGGGCCAGAATCTCCGCGACCGGATAGACCTCCTGGCCGTCGAGATTGACGTCGAGAATGGCGGCGTTGAAATCGCCGCTGGCCGCCAACTCGCTCGCCTCGGCGAGGGTGCCGACCGCCGCCGCCACGTCGTAGCCGAGGTCGGCGAGCATGTCCTCCAGCAGCATGCGGATCAGATACTCGTCCTCGACTACGAGCAGGCGTGGCATCGCTCCCGAGGACTCGCTCATCGTCCGCTCCCGCCTTACATAATCGGTAAAGCTTACATGTATTGCCGGTAAACGTGCTAATTTTGCGGCGAGGAGGGTGCCGTGCCGAACCGACCGTGGGACGAGCAAGCCGAAGAACACATGGAATTCCTGCTGACGCTGCGCCGGCGCGGCATCGGGGACGCGGCGGTGCTGCGCGCCATGGACGAGGTACCGCGCGGCCGCTTCGTCGAGGCGGAATTCGCCGAGCGTGCCTATGCCGACCAGGCGCTGCCGATCGAATGCGGCCAGACCATCAGCCAGCCCTATGTCGTCGCCTATATGACCGAGCAGCTGGCGCTAAGGCCGCATCATCGCGTGCTCGAGGTGGGCACCGGCTCGGGCTATCAGGCCGCCGTGCTGTCGCGGCTGGCGCGCGAGGTGGTGAGCATCGAGCGCTATCGCACGCTCGCCGAGCAGGCGAGGGGTCGCCTGCGCGGCCTCGGCTACGACAATGTCGAGGTCGTTACCGGCGACGGCTTTGCCGGCGTGCCCGCCAAGGCGCCCTACGACCGCATCATCGTCACCGCCGCCGCGGAGCACGTACCGCAGACTTTGCTCGATCAGCTCGCCGATGACGGGGTGATGATTTTGCCGCTCGGTCCGCACGGCAGATCGCAACACATTATCAAGCTCACCAAATCGAAACCGGGAATCGTCCGCGAAAATCTAATTGCAGTGCGTTTCGTGCCGTTATTGCCCGGGCAGGCGCAGGAATTATGATATCCGTGCCGGACCAAAAGACGCCTGCCACGTTCGGGGATTCCTCAAAAACCTATCGGGCGTGGGCGGTGCAGGTTCGGCCATAGCGGTGTGAAATTTGTGCCGGTTGTGGAAATCGTGCAACAAAGTCAAATCCTATCGCTTTCGTAATGATATGCGTTTAATCGAGGGGCGCCCTGGATACCTGTGGTGCGCCATGGGCGGGCTAACCAGATTGACGGTAGACCCGCCCACACTCTCCAATACCTTCGCCGACTGGGTATCCGGCGAGCGTGTTTGGCGCCAGACAACGGTTGTGATTTGGGGGGCTGCTTATGTCTGTCGTTCGCGTGATCGCGGCAACGATTTTACCGGCCGCAGTGTCAGTGCCGGCTGCTTTATCAGGACCGACAAAGGCGGTGTTTTTAGGCAAACCAATTTTTCCGGTTGGAACGCAGGACCACCCGAATGGGGCGTCGGGGCGGATGTTGACTATCCAGTGTGGTTGGGCCCTAACGCTCCATTTTGGACCAGAACCACCAGGCCGGTGGTAAGACTTGGCATCCAATACGACCACTATAGTGCGTTTATTGTCAGCCACGACGACGTCGCAACGATTTATGACTTGAGAATCCAGCCGAAAGACTCGGTAACAGTCAAAGCCGGTTTGGGCATGCACTTATACGCCCCGTAAACTGCGCCGCGACGCCGTCCCGTTTTCGCTACCGAGGCGCTTCTGCGCCTGCGACGCATTTGGCATCGCCGGCCGGTCACGTACCGCAAACTCTGATCGATCAACGGGCCGACAATGGCATCATGTTGTTGACGGTGGGTCCGCAAGCGGATCGCAACATATTATCAAGCTTACCAAATCGACAACGGGAATTGCCCGGAAAAACCTGATTGCGGTGCGATTCATGCCGTTATTGCCGGGAAAGGCGCAGGAACTCTGACGTTTGTTGCTTGCGCGTGATCTTTTCCGAAAACCGGTGCCCACTTTTCGGGATCACACGCTGGCTGTGACATTTTTGACGGACTCAAACCGCGCTCGTAACGATCCGTAATTCTTAAAACCTTATTTACTCACTGCTGCTTTATTCGAAATCTACCTATGTTGCGTATGAGTGAGTAACCACATGCCGCACATTAACGTGCCGTCTCGCTCGCGTCTATGGCTCCGCGTTGCAGTCCCTGCCTTGCTAGGTATTGCCGTCGCCGGTTGTGCTGACTCCGCCCGCTTCGATTCCAATCCCTACGCCTCCAACAATCGCACGCCGCCGCAAGAGACGACCGGTTCGATCTCATCGCGCCCGACGAATAGCCGCGTTGACTCGCAGCCGTTGCCGGCGCCGAGCCGACCTGCCACGGCTGCCGCAACCGGCGGCGTCGCCACTGGCGGGCCGGGGCTGGGCGCTTACCGGCCGCACACGTCCGACGTGACCGGATCTGTGCCCGCGCCTCGTGCGCCGGCGCCGACCGGGCATTGGACCTGGGACGGCGGCTCGCCGGTGACGGTCAGCTCCGGCGAAACGGTCGAGAGCATCGGGCGCAAATACCGCGTGCCGGCGTCCGCCATTGTCGAGACTAACGGCTTCCGCGAAGGCGCGGTGCTGCGGCCAGGCCAGCGCGTCGTCATTCCGCGCTACGTTACGGCCGGCGCAAACTTTGCGCCGCCGCCGGCGTCGGCTCCGTCGCGGACGGCTGAAAATGTCCACGTCGTCGGGCCCGGCGAGAGTCTGCTGGGCATCGCGCACAAGCACGGCGTTCCGCTGAAGGCCTTGGCGCACGCGAACAACATCCAGCCCTATGCCAAGATCAGCATTGGCGACCGCCTGACCATCCCCGGCAGCCGTCCGATTGCCGCCCGCCAGACGCCGGCGCCGCAGGTGGCGCAGCCGCGTACGGTTCCGGCCGAGAAGGTTGCTAGCGTGCCGACGCAAACGGCGCGCGTCGCCACGCCCGAGACCCAACCCACCGAAGCTGTCACCAAGACCGCGGAGGCCGCCGGCAGCATGCCGTCGTTCCGCTGGCCGGTGAAGGGCCGCATCATCGCCGCATTCGGCAGCAAATCGAATGGCGGACAGAACGACGGTATCAATTTGGCGGTTCCGGAAGGCACGCCGATCAAAGCCGCCGACGACGGCACCGTCGCCTATGCGGGCAATGAGTTGAAGGGCTACGGCAACCTGGTGCTGATCCGCCACGCCAACGGCTTCGTCTCGGCCTATGCCAATGCGAGCGAGCTCTTGGTCAAGCGCGGCGACACCATCAAGCGCGGGCAGGTGATCGCGCATGCCGGACAGACCGGCAACGTAACCTCACCGCAACTGCATTTCGAGATCCGCAAGGGCTCGGCCCCGGTCGATCCGACCAAATATCTCGGCGGGGCGTGAGCTAGGGCGTGGTGCTGAGAAGATAAGCGCCAGAACCGGGGGCAGATTTGGCGGACCAGTTGGGGCGGTTTGGAATGGCCGTCACGCTCATCGCGCTGATCGCGACCGGCCTCTATCAGTTCAGCGGGAGCGTCAGCCTCGTAGAACCGGGCACCGTAAGCAGAGTCTTTTATTCCCCGAACTAGCGGCTTCGGCTGCACCACATATTAGTCGGTTAGCGCTACGCCAAGCCGGCCCGCCAAATCCTGCACGAATTGCCAGGCCACGCGGCCGGAGCGCGAACCACGGGTGGTCGACCATTCGAGCGCGTCGTGTTGCAGCGTTTCGCCGCGAGCGGGAATCTTGTAGTGCGCGACATAGCTCTCGACCATCGCCAGGTATTCGTCCTGGCTGCAACGGTGGAAGCCGAGCCAGAGTCCGAAGCGGTCAGATAGCGACACTTTCTCCTCGACCGCTTCGCCCGGATTGATGGCGGTCGAGCGCTCGTTCTCCATCATGTCGCGCGCCATCAAATGGCGGCGGTTCGAGGTGGCGTAAAAAATCACGTTGTCCGGCCGGCCCTCGATGCCGCCTTCCAAAAGCGCCTTGAGTGATTTGTACGTGGTGTCCTCGCCGTCGAACGACAGATCGTCGCAGAACACGATGAAGCGATAATGCGCTCCGCGAATGATCCCCATAAGGTCCGGCAGGCTTTCGATGTCCTCGCGGTGGATCTCGATCAGCTTGAGCGGGGTGCTCTTGGCCTGGCGCCCGACCGTCAGATTGACGCCGGCATGCGTCGCTTTCACCAGCGACGATTTGCCCATGCCGCGCGCGCCCCACAGCAGCGCATTGTTGGCCGGCAGGCCTTTGGCGAAGCGCTCGGTATTCTCCACCAGCACGTCGCGCACGCGATCGATGCCCTTGAGCAGCGACATCTCGACGCGGTTGACGCGCTTGACCGGCGCGAGCCGGCGTCCGTCGGGATGCCATATGAAGGCGTCGGCGGCGGTGAAATCGGGCGCGCCCGCGCGTTGCGGCGCCAGCCGCTCGAGCGCGTTGGCGATGCGCTCGAGCACGTCGGCGCTGCCCGCGGCCTTAGACTTGGCTTTGGACTTGGCGTTGGACTTTGGGTGCGATTTGGACTTCGATTTGGCCATTGGGGACTACTTTTCGAAAGTGCGCTGCTCTTAGCGGTCCTGTAATGCCCCCGCAAGCGGGCTTGACGCGAAATACGGCCAAAAATGGCCGTTTTTGATGGGTCTGGCGGCGTTGCAATTGGGGCGGCGGCCGCTATAGTCCGCGCGAAATTACGCCATTGATGCCGGGCAGGGGACGCGTGCCTGGCGTGTCCCAGAAAACCGCAAGGAAAGCTTCGATGTTCATTTCGACCGCGTTCGCGCAAGGGTCGCTGTTCGGCGGGGCCGGCGGCGACAGCGGCAACATGATGATGTCGCTGCTGCCGTTCGCACTGATCTTCGTCATCATGTACTTCCTGATCCTGCGCCCGCAACAGAAGCGGGTGAAGCAGCACGCGGAAATGGTCAAGAACGTGCGGCGGGGCGACACCGTCATCACCAATGGCGGGCTCGTCGGCAAGGTCACCAAGGTGATCGACGACGATCAGATCGAAATCGAGATTGCGGACGACGTGCGTATCCGCCAGATGCGGTCGATGATCACCGACGTTCGCGCCAAGGGTGAACCGGTGAAGGACGAGGCGGCGGCCGGCTGATGCCGCCGGCCACGTTTTTCATCGCAAGTTCTTCGGATTAAGTCGGGACGTCATGCTTTATTTCACGCGTTGGAAGGCGGGGGCGATCGTTTTCACGGCATTGTTTATTTGCCTGTTCGCCGTTCCTAATTTCCTGCCCGAAAAGATGGTGCTGAGCTGGCCGAAGTGGGCGCAGCGCCACGTCGTGCTCGGTCTCGATTTGCAGGGCGGCTCGCACATTTTGCTCGAGGTCGATACCAAAGTGGTGCGCAAGGAAATGCTGGAGACGCTTCGCGATGACATGCGCCGCGTACTGCGCGATGCGCGCATCGGCTATACAGGGTTGGTGGTGCGTGGCACCAGCGTGGAAGTGCGCATCCGCGAGGGCGCCAATGCGGATCAGGCGCTCGAAAAGCTGCGCGACTTTGTCGCAGCCGCTCGGCGGACTTCTCGGCGCCACCGGACAGCGCAACGTCGACGTCACCGCCGAGACCGGCGGGCTGATCCGGCTCACGCTGAGCGAGCCGGCGATCATCGAGCGCGTGCGCCAGTCGGTCGATCAGTCGATCCAGATCATCGAGCGGCGCGTCAACGAGCTCGGCACGGTAGAGCCGCTGATCCAGCGCGAAGGCACCGACCGCATTCTGGTCCAGGTTCCCGGCCTGCAGGATCCGACCCGGCTCAAGCAATTGCTCGGCAAAACCGCCAAGCTCGACTTCCGCATGGTGGACACCGGGGCGTCGGTGGAACAGGCGCAACAAGGCCACGCGCCGCCGGAGGACGATCTTCTGTTCAGTTCGAGCCAGCCCAAGACGCCCTATCTGGTCGAGAAGCGCGTGCTGGTGTCGGGCGGCGATCTCACCGACGCGCAGCCGGGCTTTGACCAGCGCACCAGCGAGCCGATCGTCTCGTTCCGCTTCAACACCTCGGGCGCGCGCAAATTTGCGCAGGTGACGCAGGAAAACGTCGGCAAGCCCTTCGCCATCGTTTTGGATAATGAAGTGATTTCCGCCCCCGTTATCCGCGAGCCGATCCTCGGCGGCTCGGGGCAGATTTCCGGCAGTTTCACTGTGCAGAGCGCCAACGATCTCGCCATCCTGCTGCGCGCCGGCGCGCTGCCGGCCCCGCTGACCATCATCGAGGAGCGCACCGTCGGCCCCGGCCTTGGCGCCGACTCGATCGCCAAAGGCAAGATATCGTCCTATGTCGGGGCGGTGATGGTGGTCGTGTTCATGCTCGCCACCTACGGGCTGTTCGGGCTGTTCGCCAATATTGCGGTGGCGATCAACGTCGCCATGATCTTCGGCGTGCTGTCGATGCTCAACGCCACGCTGACGTTGCCCGGCATCGCCGGCATCGTGCTCACGGTCGGCATCGCGGTCGATAGTAACGTGCTGATCTATGAGCGCATCCGCGAGGAAGTGCGCGGCGGCCGCACGCCGATCAACGCCATCGACGCTGGGTTCAGCCGCGCGCTTGCCACCATCCTGGATTCCAACATCACCACCTTCATCGCCGCTGCGGTGCTGTTTTACATCGGTACCGGCCCGGTGCGCGGTTTTGCCGTCACGCTCGGCATCGGTATCATCACCACAGTATTCACCGCTTTCACTTTAACGCGGCTGATCGTCGCCACCTGGGTACGCTGGCGGCGCCCGCAACGTGTGCCCATTTGAGGTAACCGCCCGTGCGCCTGCTTCGCATCGTACCCGACGACACCAAATTCGATTTTATGCGCTTCCGGCGCATCAGCTTTCCCATTTCCGCGCTGATGTCGATCCTGGCGATCTCGCTCTATTTCTTCCACGGGCTTAATTTCGGCATCGACTTCAAAGGCGGCACGCTGATCGAAATCCAAAACAAAGCCGGGCCGGCCGATCTCGCCACCATGCGCTCCGCGCTCGGCGCGCTGGGCTTAGGAGAGGTACAGTTGCAGCAATTCGGCGCGCCGGATGATGTGCTGATTCGTATCGCCGAGCAGCCCGGCGGTGACGCCGCGCAGCAGCAGGCGGTGAGCAAAGTGCGCGGGGTGCTCGGCAGCGCGGTCGATTACCGCCGCGTCGAGGTGGTGGGTCCGCGCGTGTCGGGCGAATTGCTTTCTTACGGAGTCATCGGGCTCGGTCTCGCGATCTTCTGCATCCTGGTTTATCTGTGGTTCCGTTTCGAATGGCAGTTCGCGCTCGGCGCCATGATCGCCAACGTGCACGACATCGTGCTCACCATTGGTTTCATGTCGATCACGCAGATCGATTTCGACCTCACCAGCATCGCGGCGCTACTGACGATCCTCGGCTATTCGCTGAACGACACGGTGGTGATCTATGATCGTATTCGCGAAATGCTGCGCCGCTACAAGAAGCTGCCGATGCCGGATTTGCTCAATGCCTCGGTGAACCAGACTCTTTCACGATCTGTGATCACCCATGTGACCGTGTCGCTGGCATTGCTGGCGCTGCTGCTGTTCGGCGGGCAGGCGATCCACTCGTTCACCGCCACTATGATGTTCGGCGTGGTGCTGGTCGGCACTTATACCTCGGTCTTCATCGCCTCGCCGATCCTGATCTATCTCGGGGTCGGCACCGGGCGCGATGCACTGACGGCGCCGAGCAAAAAAGACGACAAGCGGTAATGGCCGTCGGCGCCAAGTTTGGTCAAGATTTGCCGGATGCTCCGCATCTACCCTACCCGGTGCCGATCGATGCCTATGGCAGCGGAGGCTTCCGTTTCGCCACCATGTCGCACCGCGGGTCGCTATTGTGTCTGCCGGACGGCATCTGGGCCTGGCCGGTCCAGAACGTAGGCGAACTGACCGAAGCGGCGCTGGCGCCGATATTCGAGCGGGCGGCGGCGCTCGATCTGTTTCTCATCGGCGCCGGGCGCGACCCTTACGCGTTGCCCGAACCGTTGCGGGCGCGGTTCCGCGCACTGTCGATAGCGGTGGATTGTCTGGGCACCGGGCCGGCGGCGCAGACCTACAATATCCTGCTGGGGGAAAAGCGCCGCGTCGGCGCGGGACTGATCGCGGTCGAATAACCTAGACTACGCCAATGCAGACCCATTTTGAGCACTGCGCCGCGCTGGTGCGCGAAGCCGACCGGGATCGCTATCTCGCTACGCTGTTCGCGCCGGCCACGCGGCGCGACGCGTTATTTGCGCTCTATGCCTTCAATGTGGAGATCGCGCGGGTGCGGGATCTGGCGCGCGAGCCGATGCCTGGGGAAATCCGCCTGCAATGGTGGCGCGAGGCGTTGGCCGGTGAGCGCGCAGGCGAGGCGGCCGCGCATCCGGTCGCGGCGGCACTGCGCGAGACGCTTGCGCGTTATCGGCTTGCGAGTGACCGGTTGATCGCCTTGATCGATGCGCGCGCCTTTGATCTTTATGATGAGCCGATGGCGACGGTGACTGATCTGGAAATCTACGGCATCAAGACGCAATCGGCGCTGTTCGCCATGGCCGCCGAGATTCTCGGCGGCGGCGGCACGGCGACCGAATTGCTCACCTTGGATGCCGGGATCGCCTATGCCATCGCCGGCATTCTGCACGGCGTGGCGCGGCACGCAGCGCGCCAGCAGCTTTATGTGCCGATTGACTTGCTTATCCGCCACGGCGTTGACCGAAACGAGATTTTCGCCGGGCAGACCGGCGATCCGCTGCGCGCCGCGCTCGGCGAGATGCGCGCGTTGGCGCGCCGGCATCTGGCAGCGGCGCAAGCAAAATTGGCGTCTGCGCCGGCGGACGTCCTGCCGGCCTTGCTGCCGGCTGCGCGCATCGGGCCTGTGCTACGCCGGATGGAGCGCGCCGATTATGAGCCGTTGCAGTTCGAGCCGGCGTCGCACTGGCGCCGGCAGTGGCAATTGTGGCGCGCGGCGCGTGATCCGATGCGGATTTTTAGCGCTTAATTCTATTCCGCTGCCGCGGCCGGCAGCTCGCCGGCAATCCAGCGATCGAGATCGACGAGCGCGCGTTCGCTGAGCGCGCTTTTGCGCGCCAGGTTCTTGGCAGAGCCGCGGCCGAACTTGCGGCCTTCGGGCGCGGCGGGCGCCGCGATCGGTGGGAACAGGCCGAAATTCACGTTCATCGGCTGGAACGAGGAGGGGCCTGCATCGATGGTTTCGATATGGCCGCGGGTGATGTGCGCGAGCAGCGCACCGTGCGCGGTGGTCGGCGGCGGGGCGCTCGGCACTTCGCCGCGGTGCTCGGCGGCGGCAAAACGCGCGGCAATCAGGCCGATGGCGGCGGATTCGACGTAGCCCTCGCAGCCGGTGATCTGGCCGGCAAAACGCCAGCGCGGGTTGGCCTTCAGCCGCAGCGTCGCGTCGAGCAGCTGGGGCGAATTGAGGAAGGTGTTGCGGTGCAGGCCGCCGAGCCGCGCGAATTCCGCGTGCTGCAGCCCCGGAATGCTGCGGAAGATGCGCACTTGTTCGCCGTGCTTTAGCTTGGTCTGGAAGCCGACCATGTTGAACAGCGTGCCGAGCTTGTTGTCCTGGCGGAGTTGCACGACCGCATAAGCCTTCACGTCGGGCTGACGCGGGTTGGTCAGGCCGAACGGCTTCATCGGCCCATGACGCAGCGTTTCGCGGCCGCGTTCGGCCATCACCTCGATCGGCAGGCAGCCGTCGAAATAGGGAGTGGAGGCTTCCCAATCGTGGAACACCGTCTTGTCGCCGGCAAGCACCGCGTCGATGAAGGCGTCATATTGTTCGCGCGAGAGCGGGCAATTGATATAGTCGGCGCCCGAGCCGCCGGGGCCGGTCTTGTCGTAGCGCGACTGGAACCATGCCTGCTCGAGATCGATCGAGTCACGATGCACGATCGGCGCGATGGCGTCGAAGAAGGCGAGGGCGTCTTCGCCCGTAAGTGAGCGGATCGTCGCGGCAAGATCGGGCGAGGTGAGTGGGCCGGTCGCGATGATGACACTGTCCCATTCAGCAGGCGGCAGCGCCACTTCGTCACGCACCAGTGTGATGAGCGGTTGCGAGGCCAGCGCCGCCGACACCGCGGCGGAAAATCCGTCGCGATCGACCGCCAGTGCGCCGCCGGCCGGAACCTGGTTGGCGTCCGCCGCGCGCATCACCAGCGAGCCGAGCCGGCGCATCTCGGCGTGCAGTAGGCCGACCGCGTTGTGATCCTTGTCGTCGGAGCGGAACGAATTCGAGCAGACCAATTCGGCATAGCCGTCGGTCTTGTGCGCGGCGGTCGCGCGCAGCGGCCGCATCTCATGCAGCACCACAGCCACGCCGGCTTGCGCGAGTTGCCAGGCGGCCTCCGAGCCGGCGAGGCCGCCGCCGATAACATGGACGGGTTTCAGGGTCATCCCGGGAAACTAGGCGTCGGCCTAAGGCAGGGCAACGGGTGTATAAACGAAAACGCCCGCAGCGGGCGCGGGCGGTTTCGAGCGAATGATGGGAAGCTTAGCGCTGGTGCGCGGCGGTCCAGGCCACCCGGTGGATATCGGAGCGGCTGATACCGATGTCGGCAAGTTCGCGGTCGCCCAGGCGCGACAGTTCGCTCATACTCTGATTGTAACGCTTCCACTGCCGGATCAGGCGGACAAGATTGGCAAACATAACGGGGCTCTTTCTCTCGTATCCGGCATTGCGCCGGTGGTTTGTATTGCCCGCAAGATAGGGATGTTCGACGGCTTGAAAAGCAATAATGTTGCGCTGCAGCAATGTCGAATACGCATAGCTTAAGCAACTGATTCTTAATGCGAACGGCCATTTTCACGGATTTTACTTTGGCTATTTGGCCATTTACCCTGCGCCGCTTGTGTAGCTGTCCTCCTGGACGCCAAAGCAGGGCCGCATCGTGTACATTGGCCATCCGCACGGGAGAAAAACCATGAAAACCCATCTGCGCTACGCCGCAGTCATCGCCGCAGCGCTCGGTTTGGCCGGGGCGCACTCGGCAAACGCGGCCGAGGTCAAGGTGCTTACGGCCGGCGCCTACAAGCAGGTGGTGCTGGCGCTGGTGCCCGATTTCGAGAAGCAGAC
>CAVZVP010000016.1:0-215144 GCA_963778745.1 uncultured Alphaproteobacteria bacterium
GCTTCTTGCCGCGGCAAGCGCTCCGGATTGGATCCCATTGCGGACGCACGCCAGGTAACCCTTGGTCATATCTATCGCCGATCAGTTCCGGGCTGTGAGTGAAATCGCCCACGACCGCGCTGATCGTGCCAAAGGCGCGCGCCAGAAAACTCCGTTGCTCCTGACTGTCGGCGTCGGGCTCGCCATTGGAGTCGAAATGAATGAGGCGACCGACGTGCGTGTAATCGAAAGCCCGCGGCGGCACGCGCGGGACCACGTCGCGATCGTTGACGAAATGCGTCCGAATTTGAGTTCGATATTGTTGCAGAAATCGTGCAGGCCTACGCGGGGCTGGCCGAAGGTATAGAGGCCATTGACCGGGAGCAGCGTGTCGGGATCGATACACGCAGGCCCCGCCTGCGAGGACGGCGAGCGCACCGCCGAGGCTGTGGCCGGTGATCCACAAAGTGCGGCGCGTCCCGGCGCCGGCTTTCTTGGATAGCTTTCGGATACTCTCAGCCCAGCTATCACGCAGTGAATTCGCAAAGCCGGAGTGGACGTTGCCGACATCGGGCGCACGCTCGAAAAACCAGCGAAACGCAGTGGGCGCGGCAAGGCCATCAGTGGCCCAGTCTTTGATCTTGCCTGGTTCCGTGCCGCGGAAGGCGAGAATGACATGTTGTCTGGACGCGGCGACGAAGCCCTCCGTGTCGATAGCCAAGTTGTGGTGCTCAAAAGGCTCGAAGAATTGATCGAGACCGAGCTCTTTTTCCGCGCGACGTTGCGCCTTGGTATTATCGGCTTCGTAGGCAATGGTGGCGGCGACGGCGAGGGCCTCGGCGTTGACGGCGCTGAAGCGGGTGGTGGCGGGTTCGAAGCTCATGGCATGGAGATATCGGTGATGGGTTGAAGTTGAGCGTAATGGGTTACGCCACGCACGAATTCACTTTCTTGGAAGTGAAATGTAAAGAAGAATATGAGTGAAGTCGCAAGCCGTCCCGTTAGGCCCGAGCACTCCGGGCCGCGACCGCCCGCAAGAGGTCGGCGACGACTGCGGCACGCGGCTCGGCGCCGAGGTTGCCTTTGCCGTGAACGCGGACGGTGACTGAATCGGCTTCCATGTCGCGTATGCGACCACGAATATGGTGTCAGTCCGGTACCAATGCCGACAATGATCGACGCCTGATATGTTTTGTCTAGTTACCCCGGACGTCCCTTAATCCACCAATCCGGGAGTTTCCGCCAGCGAGGGTCTTTGACTTTGGCGGTTTTCAATTCCTTTCGCAATTCTATCCGTTTTCTCATCCGGGATTTGAACGATCTCTCGCGCGTGCATTCGACCTGCCGATCATTGCAATCCTCGTCAATGGTGGCGCAATGCTGCGGCCGGCGCGGAAAGTGTGCTGAGTAGCCTGTGGCCGGTGGACGATGCGATCGCGGCCGTTTCGTTCGCCGTTTTACGAGTACGCACGTTGCTCGCGGCGCGACAAGGCGCTCCGCCAGACTCAACTAGACTGTTTGCAAAACGTGCTCTTCCCAGACCGTGATCGCGACACAGCGGACGCTTGTTTCTGGGCATGTTTCACGTTGTCAGGTGAACCGGGGCGCCTTCGCTTCTGACTGGCACCGTTCGACACTTAGCTTCTTGTCATGGCTCGCTGGTAAACCGGGTCCTCCTCCACGATGTCTTCCCATCGGCGAAAATAATCGAAATCATTTTGGAAATGGGAAACACGCTTCCTCTTGTTTTCAGAGGTGTGAGCGCGTGAGATCGTTAGGAGAAAATGGAATATTGGCCCAAATCTCATTGCGACTCCACCAACTGCGGCGCACCCGCTTTTTGGTCGGAAGGAATTACGAATTTTGTAACAGGCCGGCTGTTTTCAAGAGCAAGTCTGCGCTGTTCAAGTTGCCTGGCGGAGCTGCGCGAACATCGCTGATCGTTGTCCGCCATCGGCAAACATCCCTGGATATGTTATGCATATTATGCTTTCTCCCTCTCTCATATAAGAGGGAAACGGTGAGGGAGGGATTCGAACCCTCGGTACCCTTTTGAGGTACGGCGCTTTAGCAAAGCGCTGCTTTCGACCACTCAGCCACCTCACCAACTGCGCCGTCGAAGTTGCGAGAATATCGGGGTCGTTCCATGCTCGTCAACCGGTTGCCTCGCCATGCTCCTCGCTTCGCAAATCCTCGCTCGCGGCCTGATGATAGCCGGCGCGGCGACCTCGTCGCTGCTTACTTTCCAGGTTGCGCCGCCCAGCCGCGGCCAGCTACGGCGGCGCCCCGGCCGGCCCGTCCCTCCGTCGTCGGTGAAATCGCGGTGGTGGATGAGGAAAAGCGCTTCGTCCTGATCGACCTCGGCTCGAATCTTTACGTACCGGCTCCGGGCGCGGCCATGCATTCGACCAACGCCGCGGGTGCGACCGCCCACTTGAAGGCGTCGCCGGAACAAAAAAGGCCTTTCATCGCGGCCGACATCATCGATGGCGAGCCCGCAGTCGGCGACGAGGTCGTGCGATGACGAGCGAGGAAGATGCGCTGGCCGCCGTCCTGGCAAAGGTTACGGCTCTCCCGAGTGTCAAAGCTGCGCTGGCCGATTCGTTAGGCCGATTTGCGGCCCAGGATGCATTCGCGCTCAGGCCGCTGCCGGCTTTCGACAACTCTGCGATGGACGGCTATGCGCTGCAGGCGGACTCGTGCCGGGCCGGTGTGAAATTGCGCGTCGTTGGCGAACAACCGGCCGGCGCGGACCGTGGCCTGGCGGTCGGCGCAGGGGAAGCAATTCGCATTTTCACCGGTGCGCCGCTGCCGGCGGGCGCCAATGCGGTCATCATGCAGGAGGATGTGACGCGCGAAGGCGAAACGATCGTTGTGCAAGGCAGCGCTGAGCCCGGAGAATTTATCCGCCGTCAGGGCTCGGACCTCGCGGCAGGACAAAAGATTCTTTCACGCGGAGAGCGGGTCGCGGCCCAGACAATGGCGCTCCTCGCCTCGCAAGGGATCGCGGAGTTCGAGGTCGGCGGCGCGCCACGGATTGCGATTGTCTCCACCGGCGATGAGTTGGCGCAGCTGGGGGAGACGCCGCAGCCGGGACAGATTTTCGAGAGCAATTCGATCATGCTTCGCGCGCTCGCGCTCGCTGCTGGCGCCGAGGTCACGCGGGTCGAGCATTGCGCGGATCATCTCGAAACAATGACGGAAGTCTTTCGGCACGGATTGCAGGGCGACGCCTTCATCATCAGCGGCGGCGTCTCGGTCGGCGATCACGATTTCGTCAAACCGGCTCTGCGCGCCCTCGGCGCTGAGATCGATCTCTGGCGAGTCGCGCTCAAGCCGGGGAAGCCATTCCTTTTCGGCCGCGCCGGGCGCTGCTGCATTTTCGGGCTGCCGGGAAATCCAGTTTCCGCCTTCGTGACCTTCCTGAAATTTGTCCGGCCGGCCCTTTTGAAAATGGAGGGCGCGGCGGAAGAATTCCTGGGCTTGCGCAAAGTGACGGCGCGTCTCGCGAGCGAGGTGACGAATTCGGGCGATCGGCCGCATTATCTGCGTGGGCGGCTGCAAGAGGGAGTGTTCATTCTAAGCGGACGGCAGGAGTCGCACGCGCTTTTCGGCCTGAGCCGCGCGAATGCTCTCCTTCGCGTGGCGGCCGGCGGCAAATTCACCGCCGGCCAAAGCGTGACAGTGGAATTGTGGGACTAGTCGGTTCGTCGTTAGGCGAAGCTCCGGCTCCAAAGATATCGCCAGCGCGACCCGCTCGATCACGATGGCGTTTTCGTTACTTTGGTGGAAGTCTGAACCGAGATGGGTCTGACCGAATACAAACGGAAGCGGAATTTTGCCGTCACGGCCGAGCCGAGCGGGGTGAAGAAGCCGCGGCCCAAAGCGGGTCGCAGGCGCCTCCCGTTTCGTGATTCAAAAACATGACGCGAGCCGGCTGCACTACGATTTCCGACTGGAGATGGATGGCGTCCTGAAGTCGTGGGCTGTGCCCAAAGGGCTGCCTTGGAAGCGGGGAGAAAAGCATCTTGCGGTCGAGGTCGAAGATCATCCGATCGACTACGAGGATTTTGAAGGCGTCATCCCGGAGGGGAATTACGGGGGCGGAACCGTCATGGTCTGGGATCGCGGCCACTACTACGTGCATGGTGAGAAGCCGCTCCAGGCGCTCGCGGAAGGCCGCATCCATCTCGTGCTCGAAGGCAAGAAAGTGAAGGGCGATTGGGCGTTGATTCGGACCCGGAGCGATCGGGGAAAAAACCAGTGGCTCTTGCTGAAGAGTGACGCCGACGTCAAACCGATCTCGAAAAAGCGCGATGACGAGTCGGTCAAGACCGGGCGGACGATGAAACAGATCACGAAGGATCGCGATGCCGAATGGCAATCGAATCGTCCGCGTGATTTGAGTGGACCGGAGAGCCTGCGTGAGCGGGTTCGGAAAGCCGTTGCGAATAAAAAAAAAGTCTCGCGCACGGCACGAATAAAACACGCCGGGCCGGCGCTGGCTGATTCTCTCCCAGCGGCGAAACCGCGCTTCATCGAGCCGATGAAGCCGAAGTTGGTCGAAACGCCGCCGGCGCAAGGAGGCTGGATCTACGAGCTGAAGTTTGACGGCATCCGCGCGCTCGCGCTCAAGGACGGCGCGAAAGTGAAATTGATCTCGCGCAACGAAAATGACCTGACGAAAAGGTTCGATGAAGTCGCGGCCGCGCTCGAGTCCTTGCCTTGCGAGGAATGCGTGATCGACGGCGAGGTGGTCGCTCTCGATGAGGAGGGCCGCTCGTCGTTCCAACTCCTGCAGGCGCGGGAAATGGAAGGGCGCGAGTCGCCCCTCTGTTACTATGTTTTCGATCTCCTCCAGCTCGACGGCAAAAATCTGCGCGGGCTTCCCCTAACGAGTCGCAAAGAAGTCCTGCGGCAACTTTGCGCCGGGGCGGGCGACCCGATTCGTTACTCCGGCGAGCTGGGCGACGACGCGACCGCCCTTCTCGGCGAGGTCAAGCGGCGCGGGCTCGAGGGAATCGTCGGCAAGCTGGCGGATTCGGTTTATGAACCGGGACGACGGAGTGGCGCATGGATCAAACTCAAGGGCGCGAATGAACAGGAGTTCGTCATCGGCGGTTACACTCCACCGGCCGGCTCGCGGCAGCATTTCGGCGCGGTTCTCGTCGGCTACTACGAAAAGAAGAAGCTGCTTTTCGCCGGCAAGGTCGGCTCCGGTTTCGACAACAAAATACTCGCGATCCTGCATCGGAAATTCCAAGCCAAAGCGCGCGATGATTGTCCCTTTGCTGACCTCCCGTCAAGGCAGGGCGGACAATGGGTGCAGGGAATCACGCCCGCGATGATGCGCAAGATCCATTGGGTGAATCCCGTTTTTATTTGTCAGGTGAGGTTCTCCGAATGGACGCGCGAGGGGAAGTTGCGTCAGCCCGTATTTCTCGGCATGCGCGACGACAAGAATCCGGCGGAGGTGAGGCGCGAATAGCGCCCGACCAAAGCCAATCGGCGCTCGCCAGTTCGACCGTTACCGAGCGTGGGTTGACCCAACTCCAGCCAGCAGAGCGGCGCTCGCCTGGAAGGCCGCCGCGCAGACCGCGCCGTCGCCATCGTAGGAAGGGTCATAGCTGGAGATGGTGAGCGCTTCCACCGGCAGATGCTCTGCAATGGTCGAGAGAAGCGTTTGCAGGTCGGCGCTCAAGAAGCCACCCCGCGCCGAGTAACCGTTGGCTCGTCCTACGCTTGGATCGAGGGCATCCAGATCGAGATGGACATAAAACCTTTCCATGGTCGGGCCAATGTGATTGCAGGACCGGGGTGAGACCGGTCTTTGCTGCCTCGACACTCAAGCGAATGATTTGGGAGCGAGCCAGGGCCGACAGCTTCGCCGGGGTCAAGATCGCGCGCGCCCAGCAGAACCACGGCATTTTCCGGGACCGGTTCAAATCCTTCAATGCTGTGTGCCAACTCTCCCCAGCACTGCCCGGTCGCCGTAGCGAGCGTCATCCCGTCAAGAAAACCGCTCGTGGTGGTTTGCGGTGTATTGAAGTCGCCGTGCGCATCGATCCAGATCACCCCGGTCCCCGGGCCGAGGCCTGCGATAACGCCGACCGCGGCGAGACAATTCCCTGAAAGAACGACGGGAAATCTCCTTGCCGTCCGCGCGGCGCGGACATGCTTGGCGATAGCTCGCATCAGCTCGAAGCTCGTCTGGACTTCGGCCCGCCAATTCCTCGAGGCCGGCTCGATCACCTCTGAATCGACCTGATGTCCCTGAGCGGCAAGATGCTTCTCAAGACCGGCCGCGCAGAGGTGCTCCGGTCCTGCGCCCATGCGCACGTTGCGCTGGCCGGAATCGTAAGGGACAAGCAAGAGCCGTATTTCCATTTTGCCTCGAAGAAGGAGGAGTATCGCGCAAGAGTTTGCCGCCGCAACGGAGGAAGCCGCCGTGGTTGAGCTTTGAAAGCCGGGCCGTTGCTTCGCATCCGTCACGGCGCTTTGCGAAACGGGTAAAGATATGGCTCGGCATCTACTTGTAGCGGTGGCCGTGTTTGATCACGAGATCGACCCGCTGCAGCAGATCGATGTAGCGCAGGACATCGCCTTTCACGGCGATGATGTCGGCGAATTTTCCTTCGCTGACCGAGCCGTAATCTTTGTCCACCTTCATCATGACCGCCGGCCAGTAGGTCGCGGCGCGGATCGTGGCCATCGGATCGACCCCAAGCATCGTGGACCCAGGCATCCATCTCGTGCCAGGTGGAGCTGCTGTGAAATTTCATCGGGATTCCGCTGTCCGTCCCGACCAGCATGACGACGCCCGGCGTCCTGCAATTGGTGGAACTTTTTCTTCACCGTCGTCGCGCGGAGCGGAGTGATCTGGTAATAGCTGAGCTGCCCGGGATGCTTGATTGAGGCCTTGATGTCCTGCAACGATGTCCTTTGGCACATCGAGCTGCCAGTCGGAATCGTCGAGCGATTCGGGATTGTCGATGAGCGACTGGTAATTAAGGAAGCCTTCGATCGTCGGACACCAGAAGAGGGGTCCGATGTTCATCTTCGCGGTGCGTTCCGCGATCGCGCTGAGGATATCGGGCGGATAACCCGGCGCGGTGGAAAGACCGGTGTGCTCGAAATCATCCACCCCGGCAGCGAGGCCGCGCCGGATCTCCTCCGGACGATGCGCATGCGCCACGACCGGCAGTTTGTGCGCGTGCGCCTCATCGACCACGGCTTTCACTTCCTCCATCGTCATCTCGTCCTGGTCGATCAGCTTGATGATGTTGACCCCGGCATCGGCCAGTTTCTTGACTTTGGCGCGACCGTCGGCCGCGCCCTTCACTCCCCACCGAAATGCTTCCGTGCCCGGATATGGCTCGTGTTGAATGAAGGGTCCGGCGACGTAAAGCGTCGGGCCGGGAATCTCGCCGCGATTGATCCGGTCGCGCACCTCGATGCTTTCCTTGAGAGGCGCGCCGAGATCGCGCGCGCTGGTCACCCCGGCCATGAGCAGTTGATGCGCGGCCGCAGGCATGATCTCGGGGCCGAGCCGTTGCGGATAAGTCTTGTCCCAGTGGTCGTAATCGCTGTGGCCAAGCAGCATGGTGTGGACGTGGCAATCCCAGAGGCCGGGGAGCACGTCCATCCCCTCGGTCGAAATCACCTCCGCATCTTGCGGGACGACCAGGGCTCGAACCTGGGACCCGCTGATTAAGAGTCAGCGGCTCAAGATGCTCAGGATTGGCCCAAACCAGCAATAACATTATCCAGAAAGGACTGGCCTTCGCGCGCAAACAGAGCGGTACTGTCGCCACTTCCGGGCGATAAAGGCGTCTCGGGATCCTGCCCCGCCGGCTTGTTGGCCGAGGTGGGGCTGCGGTGGTGGCGGCATGTGCCGTCGTACACCGCAAGAGGAGACCGAAATGACCAAGAGCAAACCCGCCCACAAGGTGAAGTCAGCGTCCGCCACCAAGTGCCCGCGGAAAGCCGCCAACCATCAGAAGTCCGCCCAACCCAAGCCGCGGGCGAACTCCAAGCAGGCCGAAGTCATCGGCCTGTTGCGCCGGCCGCAGGGTTCGACGATTCCCGCCATCATGAAGGCCACCGGCTGGCAACAGCATTCGGTCCGTGGATTCTTCGCAGGGGTCGTGCGCAAAAAGCTCGGCCTCACATTGGAGTCTGAGAAGTCGGATAGTGGCGACAGGGTCTATCGCATCGTCACGGGCAAGTTGGGCAAACCGAAGCCCAAGGTGGATAATCCCGACCGTCAGGTGGCCTAATCATGGCTCCGCGGTCGGTGCACCCGACAGCGCCGTCCTCGCAATCAATGCCACAGCTCGTCCTGGCCGGCGCGAGCCCGGACGAGCTGCGGCGCGAATGGCGGCGCCTGTACCACAGTGATGCGCCGAGGATCAGCCGCGATCTGCTGATCCTCGGGATTGGCTACCGGCTTCAGGAAATTGAACACGGCGGGCTCGGCAAGGCGACGCGTCGTAAGCTGCGGACGCTGGCGAAGACTTTGCGTACGACAGGCCGCGTTGGCCCCACACCGAGTCTCAGCCTGAAGCCGGGTGCGCGTCTTGTCCGCGAATGGCATGGCCGGACCCACACCGTCACGGTGACCGAAGATGGGTTCGAATATGCCGGCTCGAGTTACGCATCTCTGACCAAGATCGCCAAGAAGATCACCGGAGCGCACTGGTCGGGGCCGCGCTTCTTCGGACTGCTTGTGACGGGCAAAGAGCATCCGAGCGGAGGGCGCAATGGCTGAATCAGAAAAGACGGCTCGGCGACCCGTCAAACGGTCTCGCTGCGCGATCTACACGCGAAAATCGACCGACGAAGGCCTGGAGCAGGCATTCAACTCGCTCGATGCCCAGCGCGAAGCCTGCGCCGCCTTCATCTTGTCGCAGAAGCATGAGGGCTGGACGGTGCTGCCGACGCTGTACGATGACGGCGGGTATTCCGGCGGCACGATGGAGCGGCCAGCCTTGCAACGGCTGCTGGCCGACATCGAGGCAGGCCAGATCGATGTGGTCGTCGTGTACAAGGTCGACCGGCTGACGCGAGCGCTCTCGGATTTCGCCAAGCTCGTCGAGGTTTTCGACCGCCGCGGAGTGTCGTTCGTCTCAATCACCCAGCAGTTCAACACCACCACGAGCATGGGACGGCTGACGTTGAATATCCTGCTGTCGTTCGCCCAGTTTGAGCGTGAACTGATCGGCGAACGGGTCAGGGACAAAATTGCCGCCTCCAAGAAGAAGGGCATGTGGATGGGTGGCACGGTGCCACTCGGATACGATGTCAAAGACCGCAAGCTCATCGTCAACGAGGCCGAGGCTCGGGCCGTCGTTGATATCTACCAACGCTATCTCAAGCTCAGGTCGGTCCGTGCCCTGGGGGAAGAGCTCGCCGCCGCGGGAATCAGGAGCAAGCGACGATTCCGACCCGATGGCACTGAATATGGTCACCAACGATTCTCGCAAGGGGCGCTCTACCTGATGCTTCAAAACCGTACTTACCGTGGGGAGGCAACACACAAGGGCAGTTCCTATCCCGGAGAACATGCGGCGATCGTTGACAAGCCGCTGTGGGACGCTGTGCAGGCGGTACTCGCCGAGAACCGCGTGGCACGGGCCACCGGCGCCCGCACCAAGCAGCCAAGCCTGCTGACGGGCATGGTCTTTGACGAGAGCGGGGAGCGGCTGACACCCACATATTCCGTCAAGAAGGGAACGCGTTACCGCTATTATATGTCGACTTCCCTCGTGACCGGAGCCGGAAGAAGCCGCTCAAGGCGCCGTCGGATCCCGGCGGGCAACCTCGAAACGGTGGTTCTCAATAGGCTTCGGACCTTCCTTGCCAACCGAGCAGAAATCCTCGACGCCATCGACAATGAAGCCGACCATAATGTCGGACAGGGGCACCTGATCGAGCGCGCGCGTCAGGTTGCCGACGAGCTCGGCGCCCAAGCGCCAGAGAAGATCAAAGCAATACTGATGGCCTTGGTCCGCCGCGTCGAGGTCAGGCTTGATAGCGTCAAAATCGCTGTCTCTCAAAGCAGTCTTGCTGCGTTGCTTAGCGCGTCATCGATTGATCTGCAGACACAGGATCACAAGCCGGCAAATTCGCCCGATCAGATCCTGACATTGGCGGCGCCGGTGCGGCTGAAGCGCGTCGGTCGCGAAATGAAAATGCTGGTCGAGGATTCCAGTGATAATGCCGCAGCCGATCCGAGCTTGCTTAGGATTATCGCTCGCGCTCACGACGTCCAGGCACGGCTCGTTCAGAACACGAAGCTGACCGTGCATGACATTGCTCGCGCTGAACGAGTCACCGCCGCCTACATCTACACCCTCTTGCGCCTTCCCTGGCTGGCGCCTGACATCACCACGGCCATCGTCAATGGCCGACACCCGCCACAACTCAATGCCATGAAGTTAATGCGGCTCACAGCGCGACTGCCGACCGATTGGGCTGAGCAGCGAACGCTGCTCGGCTTTCGCTGAGCACGTGGTCGGTTCTGTGAGCTACAGCACGCAATCAACTTTGTTTTCGAGCCCGACCTCCGACCATTCCAGCGCGCAGAAGAGTCAACCACGAAATGGCGCGCGAGAGATTTTCGCGTCCGCTGCCGGCGAGATAACGCGTGAAACCGTCTCAGTCGTGAATTGGATCGTCTGCGACGCTAAGAAACGCCCGCCAAACCGCGGCAAATCCAACTCATCGGAAAGACAAAAACTACTTCAATATCAATAACTTAGTCGCTGGCTGGGGCGGGAGGAATCGAACCTCCGAATGGCGGAATCAAAATCCGCTGCCTTACCGCTTGGCTACGCCCCAATACCTGCACTGGAAAGAGCCACGCCAACCTGCGTCGCGCGCGGTGCGGACCATAGCGGCGGCGGCCTGCCCGATCAACGCCCGCAGCCGTGCGTTATATACGATAGACACGTCAATTTCAGGCCTGCTTTGACCCGCAACCGGCTCCGGCTAGGATGAACCATGGCCTACCGCGCGCCCCTCGCCGACATCGCTTTCGCGCTCAAACATGCCGCCGGCTTGAAAGCCGCGTTGGCGGAAGGGCTTTACGGCGATCTCGACGAGGAGATGGTCGACCAGGTGCTGGAAGAAGCCGGCCGCTTCGCCGGCAACGTGATCGCGCCTCTCAACACCGTGGGAGATAAATCCGGCACCCCGTTCAAGGACGGCGTCGTCACCACGCCGCCGGGCTGGAAAGCGGCCTACACCGCCTGGGCCGCCGCCGGCTGGAACGGGCTGGCCGCGCCCGCCGAATTCGGCGGCCAGGAGCTGCCGCATGCGGTGAACGCCGCCTGCATCGAGATGTGGAACTCCGGCTCCATGGCCTTCGGCATCGGCCCGGCGCTGACCATGGCGGCGGCCGATGCCCTCGCCGCCTACGGCAGCGCCGATCTCAAATCTCGTTACCTCAGTCAGCTCATCAGCGGCGAGTGGATGGGCACCATGCAGCTCACCGAGCCGCAGGCCGGCTCCGACGTCGGCGCGCTGCGCACCAAGGCCGAGCGCGCCGGCGACGGCACCTATCGCATCGCCGGTTCGAAAATCTTCATCACCTATGGCGAGCACGACTTAACCGACAACATCATCCATTTCGTGCTGGCGCGGTTGCCCGATGCGCCGCCCGGCACCAAAGGCGTCTCGCTGTTCCTGGTGCCGAAGGTCATGCTCAACGAAGACGGCACATTGGGAAAGCGTAACGACGTGCGTGCGCATTCGGTCGAGCACAAGCTCGGCATCCATGGCTCGCCCACCTGCACCATGATCTATGGCGATAAAGGCGGCGCTACCGGCTACCTCATCGGCGAAGAGCACAAGGGCATGGTCTGCATGTTCACGATGATGAACCGCACGCGGCTGGCGGTCGGCCTGCAGGGCGTGGCAATCGCGGAGCTAGCGACGCAACAAGCGCTCGCCTATGCGCGCGAGCGCAAGCAGGGCGCCGCCGGCGCCATCATCCATTACCCCGACGTCAAACGCATGCTGCTGACTATGCGCGCCTTGACCGCCGCCGCGCGCGCGATTTGCTATGCCACGGCGGTCGCGATCGACCGCTCGCAGCGTGGCAATAGCGAAGCCGCGCGCAAGGCCGGGCACGAGCGCGCCTCGCTGCTCACGCCGGTCGCCAAGGCGTTCTCCACCGACATCGGCATCGAAGTCGCCTCGCTCGGCGTGCAGGTGCATGGCGGCATGGGCTTTATCGAGGAGACCGGCGCCGCGCAGCATTATCGCGACGCCCGCATCGCCTCGATCTACGAAGGCACCAACGGCATCCAGGCGATCGACCTTGTGACGCGTAAAGTTCCGCTCGAGGGCGGTAACACGATCCGGCTCTATCTCGGCGAATTGCGGGAGACTGTGAAAGCGGTGCAAGCGAGCAACGCGACGGCCTTCGGCGAGACTGCGATGCGCCTGGGCGAAGCGATAGACAGCCTCGAGCGCGCGACGCAATGGCTGCTGGCGCAAAAAACCTCTGACACGACGCTCGCCGGCGCGACACCTTACCTGCGAATGTTCGGCCATGCCGCCGGCGGCTGCATGTTGGCCGAACAGGCACTCGCCGCGTTACGCGACAGCGACGATGGCGCGGCGCGCATCGCGTTGACCCGTTTCTATGCCGAGAATATCGCCGTACAGGCCTCTGGCCTCGAACGCAGCGTCACCGAAGGCGCCGACAGCATCACCAACGCGCAAGCCGCCCTCGCAGAATGACCGATCTCGTTATCATCAGCGACGACGGGCCGGTCCGCACGGTGCGAATGAATCGTCCTGAGAAGAAAAACGCGCTGACCATAGCGATGTATGACGCCATGGCCGGCGGTATTGAGAGCGTGGCACAAAATCCCGCATTGCGCTGCCTGCTGATCGCGGGTGCGCCCACCGCTTTCTGTGCCGGCAACGACATCGGCGATTTCCTCAAGGTGGCGATGGGAAGCGGTGCGCTCGGCACGCCGATCCTGCGCTTTCTTTACGCATTGGCGCGCTGCGAGACGCCGCTGATCGCCGCCGTGCAGGGCAACGCAGTCGGCATCGGCACCACCATGCTGATCCATTGCGATCACGTGGTCGCCGCCAGCAACGCGCGCTTTTCGACGCCCTTCGTCGGGCTCGGCCTGGTGCCGGAAGCCGCCTCCAGCCTGATCGCGCCGCAGCTGATGGGTCAGGTGCGCGCGTTCTCGCTGCTGGTCATGGGCCGGCCGCTCGGCGCCGACGGAGCGAAAGCTGTCGGCCTGATTAATACGGTGGTTGCGCCGGACGCCGTTGAAGCCGAAGCCCTGAAGGCCGCGCGCGAGATTGCCGCTTTGCCGCCGCAGGGTGTGCTGGCCGCGCGACGGCTCATGCGCGGTTCGCCTGATGAAATCGTCAAGCGCATCGACGAGGAAGCCGAGTTGTTCAAGACCCGCCTGCAATCGGCGGAAGCACGCGCCGCCTTCGAGGCGTTCCTGACGCGCAAGAAGTAATGGGGGCTCAATAATGTCGCTTCAGGGCAAGACGCTTTTCATCACCGGCGGCTCGCGCGGCATCGGGCTCGCGATCGCGCTGCGCGCCGCCGCCGACGGCGCCAATGTCGCGATTGCCGCCAAGACGGTCGACCCGCATCCCAAGCTCGAAGGCACCATCCTCACCGCAGCGGCGGCAATCGAAAAAGCTGGTGGCCACGCACTGCCGCTTGCCGTCGATGTGCGCGAGGAAGCCGCCGTCAAAGCGGCCATCGATGAGACCGCGGCGAAATTCGGCGGCATCGACATAGTGGTCAACAACGCCAGCGCCATCCAGTTGACGCAGGTCGCCGCGACCGACATGCGGCGCTACGATCTGATGCAGCAGATCAATGCGCGCGGCACCTTCATGGTGTCGAAATACGCGCTGCCTTTTCTCGCCAAGGCCGCCAATCCGCACATCCTGATGCTGTCGCCGCCGCTCGACATGCAGACCAAGTGGTTCGCGCCGCACACTGCCTATTCGATGGCGAAATTCGGCATGAGCCTGGTGGTGCTGGGCCTGGCCGGCGAGCAGCGCGGCAAGATCGCGGTCAACGCGCTGTGGCCGCGCACCACCATCGCCACGGCCGCGATCAAGAACCTGCTCGGCGGCGAGACCATCATGCGCATGTCGCGCAAGCCGGAAATCCTGGCCGAGGCGGCCTACCGCATCTTCCACAAGCCGAAGACCTTCGCCGGCAATTTCCTGATCGACGATACGTTCCTCAGCAGTGAAGGCGTCAGCGACTTCGACCAATACCGCGTCGATCCGAGCCGGCCGCTGCAGGTCGATTTCTTCGTGCCCGACAATAGCCCGCCACCACCGGGTGTGAGTTTGGATGCAAAGGTCTAGCGCGCGACGACCGAGGCGCGTTAAAACCCATCAATGTCCACTCTCCTCCTCACGCATCCGGCCTGTTTCGATCACTTGAACCCCGCCGGGCATCCCGAGCGGCCGGACCGCTTGCGCGCCATTGAGCAGGCGCTGGAGGACGAACGGTTTCACATGCTGGCGCGCGAGCAGGCGCCGCGCGCGCCGCTCGACGTCGTCGCGCTCGCGCATCCGATGGATTACATCGAGGCGATCCGCGAAGCGTCGCCGGCGGAAGGCTTGGTGCGGCTCGACGCCGACACGTCAATGTCATCGGGCAGCTTCGAGGCGGCCTTGCGCGGCGCTGGCGGCGCCATGCGCGCGGTCGACGAAGTGATGAACAAGAAGGTGGGCAACGCCTTTGTCGCCATTCGCCCGCCCGGCCACCACGCCGAGATGGCGCGGTCGATGGGCTTCTGCCTGTTCAACAACGCGGCGATCGCGACGCGCTACGCGCAGAACCGCTATGAGGTCGAGCGCGCTGCGATCGTCGACTTCGACGTGCATCACGGCAACGGCTCGCAGGATATTTTCTGGGCGGACAAGACCGTCATGTATTGCTCGACCCACGAGATGCCGCTTTATCCCGGCACCGGCGCGGTGAGCGAGCGTGGCGAGCACAATAATATCGTCAACGCGCCGCTCGCGGCCGGTGATGGCGGCGACGCCTTCCGCGAAGCGTTCGAAACCGTGATCCTGCCGCGCCTGCGCGAGTTCAAGCCGGAGATCCTGGTGATCTCGGCCGGCTTCGACGCGCACATCCGCGATCCGCTCGCCAATCTCAATCTGGTGGAAGCCGACTACAGCTGGGTCACCAAAAAGCTCATGGATATCGCCGACGCCAGCTCGCAAGGACGCATCGTCTCGCTCTTGGAAGGGGGCTACGATTTGCAGGGGCTGTCGCGTTCGGTGGCAGCGCATGTCACCGCGCTTATGCGCGGCTGAATTTAAGCGGTTAAGCCGCCATCGATCGGCATATCCGCGCCGGTGATGAATGCCGCTTGGTCCGACAACAGATAAACGCAGAGATCGGCGATCTCGGCCAGCTTGCCCAGACGGCCGAGCGGAATGTCGCGCGTCAGCTTCTGCTTTGCCGTGCCCGGATCGCGCGCGCCTTGCGCAATGGCGTCGACCATCGGCCCCTCGACAAAGGCCGGGCACACGGCGTTGCAGCGCACCGGCGGCTTGAACCGCGCGCCATGGAGCGCGACCGATTTCGTCAGTAGCGACAGCCCGCCCTTTGACGCATTATAGGCGGCGAGATTGTGCCCGCCGACCAAGCCCGACACCGACGACAGGTTGACGATCGAGCCGCCGTTCTTGCGCAGCAGCGGCAGCGAATATTTGCAGCCGAGAAAGGAGCCGTCGAGATTGACGCCGAGTACGCGCCGCCAGGTGGCGAAGTCAAGCTGCTCGACGTTGCGGAGCACAACGATGCCGGCGGCGTTCACCAGCCCGTCGAGCCGGCCATGCTGGCGCTCGATGCCGGCAGTCACGCGCTGCCAATCGGCTTCGACGGTGACGTCGAGCGTCGCGTCGATGCCGGCGCGACCGACGAGATCGCTGGCGATCGCCGTACCGCCGGCGCGCTTGACCGTGGCGGCGATGGCTGCGCCGATGGCACCCGCCGTGCCGGTCACCAATACAATCTTGTCCTTAAGATCGGCCATCGTGCTAGGCGCTCCATGCGAACTGCGCTATCGTCGTAATCGAGCATTGTTAGCAAGAAGTCGTCAAATGGCCGAGCCCACCAATCCCGACGTGAAGAAAATGCCCTTCGAGCGGGCGATCGAGGAACTGGAATCGATCGTCAAACGGCTGGAGGAAGGCAAAGTGCCGCTCGAGGAATTGGTGGCGATCTACGAGCGCGGCGAAGCGCTCAAGAAACGATGCGAGGAACTGCTGCGGCAGGCGGAAGCGCGGGTGGAAAAGATCACCCTCGATAGTTCCGGCAAGCCGACCGGCAGCGAACCCCTCGACGTGGATTGACCGCGCGTGCAGGTCCACCGCAGGCTGGTGATCCATGTGCAGGGTTACGACCCGCGCAGCCTTGCCGAAAATTTCGAGCGCTTTGACCGCGAGTATCGCCGCACTTGCGATCTTTACGGATTGACCGGCGAGCTAGGCGCCGTCGCGGAGACGAACTCCCATTCCGGCGCTTGGCAGGCGACCACCCATGGCGACGGCTGGCAGGTCGAGACCCGCTACCGGCTGTTGCGCTGGGATGATCTCGTGCGCAACGATTTGGCGCGGCCGCCTTGGTGGAAGATCGTGCAGATGTACCGCACCACCGGGATCGCGCTGCTCAACGGCGCCTTCGGGCGTATGTTGCGAATGAACTGGCGCTTCGCGCTGGTCGCCTTCTCGCCGATCGTGCTGATCACTGTCTGGCTGTTGCTGGGCTCGTTCGTCGGCATTTTGTGCATGAACTTGGTCGCCGCGCTCGGCGCGCCCGAAATCGTTTCGAAAATTGTCGGCGGCGTCACCGGGATCGGCGGCTTTGCCTCCGTGCTCTGGCTGAGCGAGCCGGTCACCGGACTGCTGCAACGCTGCGACGAGGCCGCCTCCATCGATGAGTTCGTCAACGGCAAACGGAAGGATTGGAGCGGGCGGATGGATCTATTCGCCGCCGACGTTGCCGATACGGTGCACGACAGCAAGGCCGATGAAGTGGTGGTTGTTGGCCACGGTTTCGGCGCGGCGCTCGCCATCAACGTGCTCGGCCGTGCGCTCGCCCGCGACCGCGCGCTCGGCCGCCATGGACCGCGCGTGGCGCTGCTCACGCTCGGTGCCAACCTGCCGGCGGTCGGCTTTAACCCGGAGGCCAAAGGGTTCCGCAACCGGCTGCGACAGCTCGCGACTGCGCCCGACATTGACTGGATCGATGTTCAGTCGCGCGACGATATTTTGAGTTTCAGCCCGTTCGATCCCATTGCCGGTCACGGCATTGTGCTCGGCGGCGAACGACGCAACCCAAAGGTGGTCGTCATCAACTTTCGCGATCTGTGGGCTCCAGGTCATTCCGGCCTGCGGCGCTGGCGCGTCTTCAAGGCCCATGCCCAGTTCCTCATGGCCAATGAGCGGCGTGGAGCGGCTTACGACTTCACCCTGATCTGCTGTGGGCCGCCCGACCTAGTGACGCGGGCCACCAAGCCGCAACAGGCGGCGGCCGCCTTGGTGGGCAAATTTGAACCGGATTGAGCGTCCGGGCGTTGAATTGCCCGGAACCGCATATCTGGTGTATGCCTAGCAAAAGTTCCCAAAGGGCCGGTCCTGCCGCGTCGACCGGCGTATTCATCGTGGAGTTGCGTTTGTCCGAAGCTTCCAAGACCCCCCTGCTCGACCGCATCCGGCTACCGCGCGACCTGAAGAACTTGTCGGCGGAACAGTTGCGCGAACTGGCGCGGGAGCTTCGTTACGAGACGATCAACGCGGTGGCGGCGACCGGCGGGCATCTGGGGGCCGGGCTTGGCGTGGTGGAACTCACGGTCGCGCTGCATTACGTGTTTGACACGCCGGTCGACCGGCTGATCTGGGACGTCGGGCATCAGGCCTATCCGCACAAGATTTTGACCGGGCGGCGCGACCGCATTCGGACCCTTAGACAGGGCGGCGGATTGTCCGGCTTCACCAAGCGCGCGGAGAGCGAATACGACCCGTTCGGGGCGGCGCATTCCTCGACGTCGATTTCGGCCGGATTGGGCATGGCGGTGGCGCGGGATTTGGCCGGCAAGAACAACAACGTCATCTGCGTGATCGGCGATGGCGCCATGTCGGCGGGCATGGCCTATGAGGCGATGAACAATGCTGGCGCCCGCAACGAGCGGCTGATCGTGATCTTGAACGACAACGACATGTCGATTGCGCCGCCGGTAGGCGCCATGTCGGCTTATCTGGCGCGGCTCGGCTCCGGCCAAATGTATCTGAAGCTGCGCGACGTCGGCAAACAGCTCACCCGGCATCTGCCCAAGCGCTTGGACCGCGCGATTACGCGGGCGGTCGAGCACGCGCGCACTTACGTCACCGGTGGAACGTTATTCGAGGAGCTCGGCTTTTATTACGTCGGGCCGATCGACGGGCACAATCTCGACCACCTGCTGCCCGTGCTGCGCAACGTGCGTGACGCCGAGATCGGGCCGATTTTGGTGCACGTGGTGACGCAGAAGGGCAAAGGCTACGCCCCGGCGGAAACAAGCGCCGACAAGTATCACGGGGTGGTCAAGTTCGACGTGGCCACGGGTGCGCAGGCCAAATCGAAGGGCGGCGCGCCGCAGTACACGAAAGTGTTCGGCGAGAGCCTGATCAAGGAGGCGCGCAAGGACGACAAGATCATCGCCATCACGGCGGCGATGCCGTCGGGTACCGGGCTCGACATGTTCGAGAAGGAGTTCCCCAAGCGCTGCTTCGACGTCGGCATTGCCGAGCAGCACGCGGTGACCTTTGCCGGCGGCTTGGCGACGGAAGGCTTCAAGCCGTTCGCCACCATCTATTCGACCTTCCTGCAGCGCGCCTATGACCAGGTGGTGCACGACATCGCCATCCAGCGGCTGCCGGTGCGCTTTGCCATCGACCGCGCAGGACTGGTCGGGGCGGACGGGCCGACCCATGCCGGGGCCTTTGACGTGGCCTATCTCGGCTGTCTGCCGGGCTTTGTACTGATGGCGGCGGCCGACGAGGCCGAGCTGGTGCACATGGTGGCAACGCAAGTGGCCATTAACGACCGGCCCTCGGCGCTACGCTATCCGCGCGGCGAGGGGCTGGGCGTGCCGATGCCGGCGGAGGGCAAGGCGCTGGAGATCGGCAAGGGCCGCATCCTGCGCGAGGGCCATAAAGTGGCGCTGTTCTCCTACGGCGCCCGGCTGGGCGAATGCCTCAAGGCCGCCGACGAGCTAGCCGCGCTGGGTCTGTCGACCACGGTGGCCGACGCCAGATTTGCCAAGCCCTTGGACACCGACCTGTTGCTGCGCCTGGCGCGCGAGCACGAGGTGTTGCTCACCATCGAGGAAGGTGCCATTGGCGGCTTCGGCTCGCATGTGCTGCAAACGCTGGCCGAGCATGGCATGCTCGACGCTGGGCTGAAGGTCCGCTGCATGGTGCTGCCGGACGTCTTCCTCGACCAGGACACGCCGGCCGCGATGTACGCCAAGGCCGGCCTCGACGCCCGCGGCATCGTCGCCAAGGCCTTCGAGGCCCTCGGCAGAGATGTGCGGGCCGAGACGGTGAAGCTGGCGTAGGCTGGCTAGGTGTCAGCGAAAAAAGATCGCATCGATCGCCTGCTGGTGGAGCGCGGCTTGTTCGAGAGCCGCACCAAGGCGCAGGCCGCGATCGCGGCCGGTCTGGTCACCGCCGACGCGGCGCCGGTGCGCAAGGCGTCGGAAGAAATCGCGGTCGATGCGCGCTTGCGCGCGACGCCGGCGCACCCTTATGTGTCGCGCGGCGGGGTGAAGCTCGCCGCGGCGCTCGATCATTTCCAATTCGATCCGCGGGGACACGTTTGCCTCGATATCGGCGCCTCCACTGGCGGTTTCACTCAAGTGCTGCTGGAACGTGGCGCCAGGCGCGTTTACGCAGTCGACGTCGGGCACGGGCAGTTGCATGAAAGCCTATGCGGGCGGCCCGAGATTGTCTCTATGGAACAGACCGACATCCGCACACTATCCCTTGCCCGATTGGACGAGCCACCGGATATGGTAACCGCCGATGTCAGCTTTATCTCGCTCAAGCTAGCACTGCCGCCCGCGCTCGCTCTAGCAAAAACGCCCGCGCAACTGATCACGCTGATCAAGCCGCAATTCGAGGCCGGCCGCGCTCACATCAAGAAAGGCATTGTGCGCGATGCGGCCGTGCACGCCGCGGTCTGCGACGACATTTCAACCTTCGTCACCTCGCTCGGCTGGCGCGTTATCGGCATTATCCCCTCGCCGATCGCCGGCGGCGACGGCAACGCAGAATTCCTGCTCGGAGCCGCCGGTGACTGAACAGCTCACCATTGCCCGCCTTGGCCATCGCGGCGACGGCATTGCCGATACGCCGGCCGGCCAGGTCTATGTGCCCTATGCGCTGCCGGGCGAGACGGTGACAGTCGAGCCGGTCGCCGGTCATCCGGACCGCCGGCATCTCGACCGTGTCGACAAACCGAGTCACGAGCGTACCGACCCGATCTGCAAGCATTTCGGCCAATGCGGCGGCTGCGCTATGCAACATTGGTCGCTCGCCGAATATCATCTTTGGAAGCGCGGGCTGGTAGCCGAGGCGCTGGCCCAAGCCGGCGTCATCGCGCCCCTTGAACCGCTGATCGATGCGCATGGGCAGGGCCGCCGCCGCGCAGTGTTGCATGCGCGCCGCGGCGACCGTGACTTGCTGGAAGTCGGCTTCACCGCCCCGCGCGCGCATCACACCGTCGCCATCGATCGCTGTCCGATCCTAGCACCCCGCCTCGATGGCGCTATCACCGCGGCCTGGGCGATTGCCGAGGTCTTGAAGCCGGCGGACAAGCCGCTCGACATCCAGGTGACGGCAACCAATTCCGGCATGGACGTGGACGTGCGCGGCTCCGGCCCGCTCACCTCCGGGCGCACCACGCAGCTCGCCGGCGTCGCCGAGAGGCACAGGCTGGCGCGCATCACCCGCCACGGTGAACTGGTGGCGCGAGCATCGCAGCCGCTCCTGAAAATCGGACGCGCTTTGGTGCCGCTGCCGCCCGCCGCTTTTTTGCAGGCGACTGCCGCGGGCGAAGCAGCGCTGGCGCGGCTGGTAATCGAGCATGTCGGCAATGCCAAACGTGTCGCCGATCTTTTTTGCGGCATCGGCACGTTTGCCTTGCGGCTGGCCGAACGTGCGCGCGTCGTCGCCGCCGACAACGAGGCGAGCGCCATCAAGGCGCTTGAGCGCGCGGCTGCAAATACGTCCGGGCTAAAGCCGGTCGAGGCGCAAGCGCGCGACCTGTTCCGCCGCCCGTTCACGGCCGCCGAGCTCAAGGGTTTCGATGCCGTGGTGTTCGATCCGCCGCGCCAGGGCGCCGAAGCGCAGGCGCGCGAGCTGGTCAAGAGCGCCGTGCCGACCGTGGTCGCGGTATCATGCGATGCGACGAGTTTTGCGCGCGATGCGCGCATATTGGTTAACGGCGGCTACAAGCTCAGCGTTGTCACGCCGGTTGATCAGTTCCGCTATTCGTTCCACGTCGAGATGGTGGGCAAGTTCGAGAAGTAGCGGCTACTGAAAATCGAATCCCCGGCCGCCCCAGCGGTCCTGCCACATCTTCTCGCCGATGGTGCAGGAAATGCGCGGCGTCTCAGCCGACACCAGCACCACGCGCCGCTCCGGTTCGCGGCCGGAAATTTCCAGCACCAGCTTGGTGCGGGTCGCCTCAATGAACTGTTTGCGGTCGTGGATCGGCACCACGAAGGCGCCCGGCCCGCCGATCACGCAATCCTCGTAATAGACGTCGAGGTTTTCGATATCCATGGTGCCGGGCGTCGGCCGCTTGAGCATGATCGGCAAGCCGTTGATGGTGATGCCGGCGGTTAGCACCTCGTCGCGCGTCGGCACGATCAGCGGGCCGGCATTGTTGGTGCCGTCGCCCGACACGTCGATCACCCGGCGCAAACCGCGATAACCGCTATGGTCGAACAGCGGCTTGGCGAAGGTGAGTGCGCCGGCGATCGAGGTGCGCGAGGCGCGCCGGTAGGGCGCGGCGGCGATCTCGTTGGCGACCGCGTCGGCCGATTCCGGGCCTTCGATCAGCCGCCACGGCACGATGATTTTCTGGTCGAATTGGCCGGCCCATTCGAAATAGGTGATGGCGATCTTGCTATTGGCGCCCTCGCGCAGCGCCCGCATGAATTCGCGCGAGGTCAGCGCCATGACGTAACCCTCGCGCTGCAGCGCCTGCTCTTCCGGGTCCATCGAGTAGGAGACGTCGACTGCGATTATTAGTTCGACATCGACCGGAATGGCGTTCGGACTTTTGTCGGCGAAGCGCGGCGTCGGTGCGGCGGAAGCCGCGAGTGCTAAGCTTGCGGCCGCCAGCACGCTGGCGATGGCACCATAAAGACCGTGTCGCCCCATAGCGAAATGCTGGCATAGGGCTGGGGCGAAAAAAAGACGTTATTCCGCTTGGCGCATGACCTTTTCCGAAAACCGGTTCCCACTTTTCGGGATCATGCGCGAATCAGCTTTCCAGCGTCTCGGTATCCACGATCTCGATGCCGAAGCCGCCGAGGCCGACATAAATTCGCTTGCTGGAGGAAAGCAGCCGGATCGAGGAAATGCCGATGTCCTTGAGGATCTGCGCGCCCAGCCCGATCTCGCGCCATTGCTTCGAGCGCGCGGCGTCGGCGCCGGTGTCGCCATGCGGGATTTCCGCCACCGCCACGCCTGCGGTGCCGTCGCGCAGATAGACGATGACGCCACGGCCGGCCGCCTTGAAGCGCGTAAGCGCCGCGTGGATCGTCTTGGCGCCGCCGAACACGTCGCCGATCACGTCGGCGCGGTGTAGGCGCGCCAGTACGCCCTTGCCGTCGCCGATCTCGCCGTAGACGAAGGCCATGTGGTGCACGCGATCGAACGGCGTCACATAGGCGTAGCCTTTGAGTGCGCCGATCTCGGAGGCGACTTGGAATTCCGCGACCCGTTCCACCAGCTTGTCGCGGTTCTGCCGGTACTCGATCAGCTCGGCGATCGAGACCTGCACCAGCTTATGTTTCTGCGCGAAGGCGGCGACGTCCGGTCCGCGCATCACGGTGCCGTCGTCCTTCATCAGCTCAGACAGCACGCCCACCGGAGCCAAGCCTGCGAGCCGGCAAAGATCGACGCAAGCCTCGGTGTGGCCCGAGCGCATCAGCACGCCGCCCGGGCGCGCCAACAGCGGGAACACGTGGCCGGGGCGCACGAAGTCGGCGGCGCCGCTGTTATCATTGGCGAGCGCGCGCACGGTGTTGCAGCGTTCCTCGGCCGAAATGCCTGTGGTGAGCCCGTGGCGCACGTCGACCGAAACGGTGAAAGCGGTGCCGAGCGGAGCGTCGTTCTCCGCCACCATCGGATCGAGATGCAGCCGGCGCGCCAGTTCGGCGCCGAGCGGCGCGCAGACGATGCCCGACGTGTTGCGGATGATGAACGCCATTTTTTCCGGCGTGCAGAGCGAGGCGGCGACAAACAGATCGCCCTCGTTCTCACGATCGTCGTCGTCGGTGACGACCACGATCTCGCCTTTGGCGAAGGCTTTGATCGCCGCATCGATTTTTTTGTGGGTATCGGACACGCGTTTACCTCGGAATGAGCGTCAGGCGGGCTTGAACGGCCAGGCCGCCCCCTCGCCAATCTGGCCGCGGTGCATCAGAAAATGATCAGCCAGCACGCAGGCCATCATCGCCTCGCCGATCGGCACCGCGCGGATGCCGACGCAAGGGTCGTGGCGGCCCTTGGTGACGATCTCGGTGTCGCGGCCGTACCGGTCGACGGTCTTGCGCGGGGTCAATATCGACGAGGTCGGCTTGACCGCGAAGCGCGCCACGACCGCCTCCCCGCTGGAAATGCCGCCGAGTATGCCGCCGGCGTGGTTGGACAGGAACACCGGCTTGCCGTCATTGCCCATGCGCATCTCGTCTGCATTGTCTTCGCCGCTCATCGCCGCGGTGGCGAAGCCGTCGCCGATCTCCACGCCTTTGACCGCGTTGATGCCCATCAAAGCGCCAGCGAGATCGCCGTCCAGCTTGGAATAAATCGGCGCGCCCAAGCCCGCCGGCACGCCTTCCGCCAGGATCTCGATCACCGCGCCGCAGGACGAACCGGCCTTACGCACGCCGTCGAGATACTCTTCGAAAAACTTCGCCTGCTTGGCGTCCGGGCAGAAGAACGGATTTTTACCGACCTCGTTCCAGTCCCAGCGCGAACGATCGATCTTGTGCGGGCCCATCTGGATAAGCGCGCCGCGCACGTTCATGCCGGGCACGATCTTGCGCGCGACGGCGCCGGCGGCAACGCGCGCCGCGGTCTCGCGCGCCGAGGCTCTGCCGCCGCCGCGATAATCGGTGATGCCGTATTTGACGTCGTAGACGTAGCCGGCGTGGCCGGGCCGGTATTTGTCCTTGATGTCGGAATAATCCTTCGAGCGCTGGTCGACGTTCTCGATCAGCAGCATGATCGGCGTGCCGGTCGTCACCTGCTTGCCCGTCGCCTCGTCGGTGAACACGCCGGACATGATCTTCACCGCGTCCGGCTCCTGTCGCTGGGTGGTGAAGCGCGATTGGCCGGGCCGCCGCTTGTCGAGATAGACCTGGATGTCGGCGGCTTGCAGCGGAATGCGCGGCGGGCAGCCGTCGAGCACGCAGCCGATCGCCGCCCCGTGGCTTTCGCCGAAACTGGTGAACCTGAAAAGATGGCCGAACGTATTGAACGACATGGTTGTTCCGCTTTGCGCGCTGTTGGTACAGCGCGCCCTTGCGGTGGTCAAATCAAGCGTAACGCGTAAGGTTTTCGCCTTCAAACACGTAAACCATGCCCTGCTCGATATCGAGGAGCGGCGCGGCGGCCGGCTTGGCGATGCCGAGATGGGCGATCAGCCCGCGCGCGGTGCCGCCATGGGCGGTGACCACCGTGTCGCGGCCTAAGCTCTCGTACCATTCGCGCATGCGTGCCGAGACCATCTGGTAGCTTTCGCCGCCCGGCGGCACGAAATGCCATTTGTCGTGCTCGCGCTGCGCAATGCGCGCCGGGTCGCGCTCATGCAATTGCGCGATGGTGGAGCCCTCCCAATCGCCGAAGGCGATTTCCGCAAGCCGCGGCTCGCGCCGGTAATCCTGCGCGCCAAGGCCGAGCGCCGCGCGCGCCAATTCCATGGTCTCACAGGTGCGCCCGAGCGGGCTCGATACATAATCGAGGCCGGCGGTATCGCGGCCATCGCGCGCGAACAGGTCGCGCAGGATTTCGCCGCAATGGCTGGCTTGCGCGCGGCCGCGCGCATTGAGCGGCACGTCGCGGCGGCCCTGCAGACGGCCGGCGACGTTCCAGTCGGTTTCGCCGTGACGGATGTAGTAGATGGTAGGCCGCGGCTTCGCCGATGCAGCCATTCATCAGTCTTCTAATTTGCCCACCGCGAGGTCGGGCGCGTCGGGGTGCTTGATGCCGACAATGTGATAGCCGGCATCGACGTGCTGGATTTCCCCGGTGACGCCGCTCGACAAGTCGGAGAGAAAAAAGACGCCGGCCTTGCCGACATCGTCCAGCGTCACATTGCGCCGCAGCGGCGTGTTGTATTCGTTCCACTTCAGAATGTAACGGAAGTCGCCGATGCCGGAGGCGGCCAGCGTTTTGATCGGCCCCGACGAAATAGCGTTGACGCGGATGTTCTTGACGCCGAGATCTGCGGCCATGTAGCGCACCGAAGCTTCGAGCGCGGCCTTGGCCAGCCCCATCACGTTGTAATGCGGCATCCATTTTTCGGCGCCGTAATAAGTCAACGTCAGCAGCGAGCCGCCGTTGGTCATCAGCTTTTCGGCACGCTGGGCAATGGCCGTGAACGAATAGCAACTCACCAGCATGGTTTGGGTGAAGTTGTCCGCGGTGGTGTCCACATAGCGGCCGTCGAGTTGCTCCCTGTCGGAAAACGCGATTGCGTGCAGGACAAAGTCGAGCGAGCCCCAGGCCGATCTGACGTTGGCGAATACCGCATCGAGTGATGCCACGTCGGTGACGTCGCAATGCCCGACCACCAATCCGTCTACCTCCTCGGCCAATGGCTCGACGCGCTTTTTCAACGCCTCACCCTGATAGGTAAACGCGAGGTCGGCGCCATGCTTGCGGCACGCGCGTGCGATGCCCCAGGCGATCGAGCGGTTGTTAGCCACGCCCATGATCAACCCGCGTTTGCCGAGCATCAAGTTGGAGGTTTCCGCCATTAACTTCCTTGTCATGCCGGCGGGCGCCGGCTGCTTTCGTATGGCATAGGGTCAGGGGACCATCAAGCAATGCGCCCGGCTCAGCCATTTGTCACTGGTAATTCAATTCGTTCCGGGGAATATGATTGCGCATGTGGGGTTTTTCCTGGTGAATGGCGGTGTCGGCAGGCACGCATTTTGCCTTAGGGGGCTTGGTTGGGCACGTTCGGGAAGAATGTCGAGGCGACGATCCCGGCGCTGCGCCGTTACGCACGGGCGCTGACGCGGGATGCCGACATCGCCGACGACCTGGTGCAGGACACGCTGGTGCGTGCCCTGCGGTCCGAACATCTGTTTCATGGCGGCGAGGTACGCAGTTGGCTCTACACGATCCTGACCAATCTCAACCGCAACCGGCTGCGCTCGCTGTCGCGGCGTCCGATAGTCATGTCACTCGAGGACAACGACGCGCCCGATCTGGCGGGACCGGAAGCGGGCTCCCGCGACATCGAGCGCGCGCTGGCGACTTTGGTGGAGGACCAGCGCAACGCCTTGCTGCTGGTGGTGCTGGAAGGGCTCACCTACCGCGAAGTCGCGGAGGTGCAGGGCGTGCCGATCGGCACCGTCATGTCGCGTCTGGCGCGTGCGCGCGTGCAGATCAAAACTTTTTTAGACGGTGGGCGCCCGGCGCTCCGCCGCGTGAAATGAGAGAGAAGGTGGAACCATGATCGATCGCGATTCACCCGTAACCGAGGAAGAATTGCACACCTTAGTCGACGGCGAATTGCCGCCCGACCGCCAGGAGGCCGTCGCCGCCTGGCTTGCGTCGCATCCGGACGACGCCACGCTGATCGCGACCTGGCGTGCGCAGGCTGACAGCATCCGCGCCCGCTACGGCGCGGTTGTCAACGAGCCGGTGCCGGCACGGCTCACGCTCGACCAAGTGATGCGCAAAGACCGATCGAGCGGCCGTTCCTGGGCGGCGATGGCTGCCGCCGCAGCGGTCGTTGCGTTCCTGGCCGGTGGCACCGCCGGCTGGGTGGCGCGTGGCGCGACTACTGGTGTGCCAAGTAGCTTCGACACCATCACCGCCGAAGCGCTGGAAGCCTACAAGCTCTACGTGGTCGAGGTGCGCCATCCGGTGGAAGTGCCGGGCAACGAGCGCCCGCACATGACGCAATGGTTGACCAAGCGGCTTGGCTATCAGCAATACGTTCCCGATCTGGAATCGATGGGTCTGAAGCTGGTCGGCGGCCGGCTGCTGCCGGGACCGACCGGGGCCGCTGCCGCCTTTTACATGTACGAAGGCGCTTCCGGCGAGCGCTTCACGGTCTATTCGGCGCCGGCGACATCGCCGGAGACGGCGCTGCGCTTCAAGGAAGGCGATCGCTTCTCCGCCTTTTATTGGGTGGACGACAAACACGCCTATGTGGTGAGCGGACCGGCCGACAAAGACCGGCTCAGGACGGTCACCAGAGCGGTCTGGGAGCAGATCGACCGCAGCGGCGGGCGGAAATCGTAACGCTTCTTCATCTCTCCCCGCGCGGGGAGAGATGAAGCAAGCTCACTCCATATCCTCGCGCGGGTCGTAGGGCTTGCTCTCGCGCCATTTTCGCATCAGTTCCTTGAACTCGTCGTCGGTGCGGTCGGGCAGCATGATGCGCACGGTGGCGAGCAGATCGCCGGCCTCGCTTGTCGTCTTCAGCCCTTTGCCCTTGAGGCGGAACGTGCGCCCCGAATTGGTGCCAGGCGGAATTGCCAAATCCACCGCGCCATCGAGCGTCGGCACGCGCACTTTGCCGCCGAGCGCTGCTTCATAAAGCGTGATCGGCAATTCGAGCCGCAGGTCGACACCGTCCGGCTTGAACAGCGGATGCGCGGCGACATGCACCGTGATCAGCGCGTCGCCGGCTTTGCCGTTCGCGATCGGCCAGCCCTGCCCTTTGAGGCGGATCGATTGCCCGTCGGTGAGGCCGGCTGGAATTTTTACCTCGACGTCTTTGCCGGTCGGAAGATGCACGCGGGTCTTGGTGCCCTTGGCGGCTTCCGGCAGGCTGATGGTCATCTCGGCATGCAAGTCCTCGCCGGTGGCGGGGCCGAAATTGTCCGGCTCGAACTGCGTCCCGAAGCCGCGCGCACCGCCGCGCGTCGCGCCGCCGAACATGTTGCGCAGGATGTCCTCGAAGCCGGCGCCACGGCCGCCGGCCGCGCGCTGGAAGCCGTCGTGCCCGAAGGTGAAACTTTCGAAATTGCCGGCGCCCGGCCCGGCGCCGCCGCCCGGCTGCCCGCGGAAGCCCTCGAAACCCTGGAAGCGCGGCTTGCCCTCGGCGTCGATCTCGCCGTTGTCGAACGCCTTGCGCTTCTTGTCGTCGCCGGCGATCTCATAGGCGGCATTGAGCTCGGCAAAGCGCGAGGCCGCCTTGGGATCGTGCTTGTTGGCGTCGGGATGCAGCTTCTTCGCGAGCCGCCGGTAGGCGCTCTTGATCTCGGTTTCGCTCGCACCCTTCGATACCCCCAGAACCTCGTAGGGGTCGCGCATCCGTCCGAACTCCCGTGAAATACCCCTGCCCGCCGGTCGAATGCCGGCTGCTCTATAGTCAATGTGGGGTTCTAGCGGCCCGGATGCAACGCAGTCTTCCACATTCCGTTCATTGCCGCGCAAGCGGGAATCCAGGGTCACCCTCGAAAAGTCAGTGATTTGCTGCTCTGGGTCCCCGTTTTCGCGGGGACGAGCGAATAGAAAACTAGGAGCGCTTCCAGGGCTTGAGCGCGCGGACTTCCCAAATGCCCTTGCCCTGTTTGCAAGCTTCGCCCTGCATCCAGGATTGCGAACTCCCGCTGACGTAGCTGGCCAGGAAATCCCGGCAGGTCTGGCCGTCCAGGGTATAGGCGGAGGCGATCGGAGTGATGGTGCCGCGCGCGCCGGTGTTCGGGTTTTCCCACAGCGCGCTGTCGTCCTTGCGGCCGCGGGCGAGCACGTCGGAGGCAGCGGCCCGCGCGTAGGCCAGATCGCCGGCGGGCGGCAATTCGCCGGCCCCCTTGGCGCCGGGCGGGGGCGTGATCGAGCCGGTGGAGCCGGGCTGGTCGGCGCTGGCGAAAATCGAGTCTAAGCGGGAGCTGTTAATGCTGCAGCCGCCGGCGGCGAGCGCCAGCGCCAACCCCGCGGCCAGCGGTAGGGCACGCCATAGGCGCGCGCGGCCGCATCCACTATAAAGGCGGCAGTTGGAACAAGGGTTAAGGGTATCGACCAAGCAGGCGCTCCGAAACGATGTCAGATACGACAATAGAACACCCAAGCTGGTTAACAGGTGGTGATTTCACCGCGGCGGATGAGCCTTTGCGGCTGTTTGCTGCCTGGCTCGGCGACGCGACTGCCGCCGAACCGCGCGATCCGACCGCCATGACGCTCGCCACTGTCGACGCTGACGGGCTGCCGAATGCCCGCATGGTGCTGCTCAAGGACGCCGATGAGCGCGGATTCGTGTTCTACACCAACATGGACAGCCAAAAAGGGCACGAGTTGGGCGTCCACCCGCAGGCGGCGCTGGTTTTCCATTGGAAATCGCTGAACCGGCAGGTGCGCGTACGCGGCGCCGTGGAGCGCGTCACCGAAGCAGAGGCCGACGCCTATTTCGCCACCAGGCCGAAGCAGGCGCAGATCGGCGCCTGGGCCAGCAAACAGTCTGCGCCGCTGGAAAGCCGGCTCGCCTTCGAGAAGGCGGTCGCACTTTATGCCGCTAAATATGCCTTGAGTACGGTACCGCGGCCGCCGAATTGGTCCGGCTACCGCATCATGCCGCTGCGCATCGAATTCTGGCAGGACCGGCCATTCCGGCTGCACGACCGCATCGAATTCGTGCGGGAATCCTTGAGCGCGCCGTGGAGCAAGACGCGGCTCTATCCGTGAGCTAGCATCAGAATTAAATAGTCGTCACCGTTCCAAGGATAGAAATGCCCACTTCGCAAACCAATCAACCGCGCCGGACACTGCTGCTCACCGGAGCCAGCCGCGGCATCGGTCACGCCACCGTCAAGCGCTTCTCGGCCGCCGGCTGGCGCGTCATCACCTGCTCGCGCCATCCGTTCCCGGAGAACTGCCCCTGGGACGCCGGCCCGGAAGATCACATCCAGGTCGATCTCGCGGACGAAGCCAACACGCTGGCCGCGATCGAAGAAATCCGGCGCCGGCTCGACAGCCATGAACTGCACGCGCTGGTGAACAATGCGGCGATCTCGCCCAAAGGCAACGGCGGCGCGCGGCTCGGCTCGCTCGATACCACCATCGACGTGTGGCATCACGTGTTCCAGGTGAATTTCTTTGCGCCCATCATGCTGGCGCGCGGATTGATGAACGAGCTGAAGGCGGTCAAGGGTTCGGTGGTCAACGTCACCTCCATTGCCGGCTCGCGCGTGCACCCGTTCGCGGGCGCGGCATACGCCACCTCGAAGGCGGCGCTCGCTTCGCTGACGCGCGAGATGGCGAGCGACTTCGGCCGGCTCGGTATCCGCGTCAACGCGATCGCGCCGGGCGAGATTGACACGCCGATTCTGTCGCCCGGTACCGAGAAAATCGTCGAACAGATTCCGATGCAGCGATTAGGGACGCCCGACGAGGTGGCTAAGATCATCTACGTGCTGTGCACGGAGACGTCGTCTTATGTGAACGGCGCCGAGATTCACATCAACGGCGGCCAGCACGTGTGAGCGCCCTCGTCTCTCCGATTTGATTTTCAAATCGCCCGCCTTCGCTGCGCTTCGGCGCGGCAAGTTAACGCTGTGTCGCCCGTATTCTTGACCGACGCCGGGTACTCCGTCGTCTTTTCTTCGTCCCTTTTTAGGGAGCGGAGCACCGAAAAACGCGGGGGCTTGGCGCAAGCCCCCGGGCGGCTGGCGAAGCCGCCAGATTGCATTAGACAACCCTCGAATCAACCCCTAAGCCGGCTGTGGCGCGCAGCAAGACGACAGCGTTGCTGCCGTTTCGGAAGAAATCGTCGAATCCACCCGTGATTTTATTTTGAAGCGGCTGGCCCAAAAACTGAAGGGCCACCCAATGGCTGACTTCGTCGCCCACTTACTCAACAAGATGGGATACCGCACGCGCGTCTCGCCGGAAGGTACCGATGGTGGGGTAGACATCATCGCGCATAAGGACGGGCTTATGCTCCGTTAGCGACCATTCGGATGCCAAAAGACATTGTGCAGCGCGAGAGTTAATCTCCCGGCTCCTCGACCTTATTGTCCACGATTTTTCGCGCTTCTTTGAATGCAACGGCAGGGTTGGCGCCGAAGAGCGGGGTGCTGCCCCCAGACACGTTTTTTTAACCAGGGGGTTGCACCATATCTTGCTCGTTGAAACGATAGGCAACACCTCATGCACACCATCGCAACAGCCGCTGCGGCGGTCGGCCGGAACAAGACCGCGATCCTGCGGGCGATCAAAGCGGGAATGATTTCAGTTGCTAAGGACGAGAACGGTGAGTGGCAGATCGATCCCGCCGAACTGCACCGCATTTATCCCCCATTGCGAAGCGCATCCATGCGGGGCAACGATATGCAGCCGCACCTGCATCAGTCGCCGTTGCTAACGCCAGTTTGAGGATTACGGCTTGCGCTCCCACGTCACCTTAAAATCCGCCTGGACGGCAATCGCGCGAAATTCAATTCTTTCAAAGTCAGAACATGTTCTGATTTTGCAGGTAGGGCTTACCATCGCTCTTGGACTTGCCACTGTTGTCTTCGTTGATCTGGCCATCGTGCATCGCACACAGACTCCGCAGGTTGTCGAGGCTGACGACGTGATCAACGTGGGTAGCATTGCCCCATCCTGGGACTGCGCAGATGTACCCATCACGTTGCAATGCAGCCGCACGCAAGCGCACCCAGGCATGGGTCCGCCGGCTCACCCTGACGGGCGCGGCGGAAAAACTTTGCAATGATGCACCGCTACCAGGGGCGCATGCTAGGAGCATCAGCACGCGAATTTGTTGAGCGAGTGACCGGCCGATTGTGACGGTCGTTGGGTAGACGTTACTCATAAATCAAGGCCGAACGGCGGTTGATCAAGGTCCGCCCTTGCTCCAATACCGGACAAACGCGGGCGCAACTGGATTGTCCGTTAAGTGCCACAAGCAGACATAACGAAGTCCGACCGCGCGGTATAACAATTGTGCCATTATTCCGGCAATCCAACGCGCCCCCGACGAAGAGGGCATCCGGCCGCTCGCGCGCAAAAGGCGCGAAGACCGCATCGATTTCGCGGCTGGTGCCGGCGTTGAGGACCTGGATTTGCAACCCGAGGGACCGCGGCGCAAGGTTGACCGGTCTTAATCGCGAATGACAGGACCGCGCGCGCCGGGCCGCTCCACAATATGACGGACAGCAGCAGAGCCAAAAATCCCGCAGAGCCGGAATCATCGCGCCTGGCGGCGGGGGCCGTCAACGAGGTGCTGCAAACGAACTCCATCATCGACGAGCTGGCCGTGGTCGCCAAGGAGATCAGCGAGGTCACGCAGCTGATCAATAGAATCGCGGGGCAGACGAATTTGCTTGCGCTCAACGCCACGATCGAGGCCGCGCGCGCCGGCGAGGCCGGTCGGGGATTTGCCGTCGTTGCGCAGGAAGTCAAAATGCTCGCCGGCCAGACTGCCAATGCCACGCAAAACATTAACCAGCGCATCGAAGCGATCCAGAATGTGGCTCACCGCTCGGTTGAGGCCATTCAGGGAATATCCGCGACGATCCGGGAACTCGATCGTTCCTCCGTGCGCATCGCGTCGGCGGTCGAGCACCAAACGGAGGCGGCGCAGGAGATTGCTAGCAATTCGGCCGCGGCCTCCGCCAACGTCGTCAACGTCAACGGCGCCATTACCCAGATCGAGAGCGTCGGAAACCGGACCGCCCAGGCGGCCGGGATGTTGAGTTCCGCTTCGGTCAGCGTGACCAACCAGGCGAAAAAGATTTACGAGCAGGTCAGAACATTCACGCAAGACATCCGCGAGATTCAGACGCAATCCGCCTGTTGATGCAAAAAGACCGGCGCAGGCCGACGTCACGCAGCGACCGCGGTTAAAGCCACTTCTTCCACTTGAAGAACACCAGCGGCAGCACGGCGGCCAGCACGATCAATATCAGCGCGAACGGGTAGCCGTATTCCCACTCGAGCTCGATCATGTTGTGGTGGAAATTCATGCCGTAGATCGAGGCGACCAGCGTGGGCGGCATGAACACCACCGCCGCAATCGAGAAAATCTTGATGATGGCGTTCTGCTGGATGTTGACGACGCCAAGCATGGCGTCGAGCAGGAAGGTGATCTTGTTGGACAGGAAGCTGGCGTGGTCGGTGAGCGAAATGCCGTCGCGCTGCATGGAATGCAACTGCGCGCGCATGTCCTTGCCCCATTTCATGACTTCAGCTTCGTGCGCGAGGAACGACAGCAGCCGGCCGACCGAGACCTGGCTCTCGCGCACCTTGGAGGTGAGATCGCCCTTGCGGCCGAGCGCCTTGAGCACGTCGTTGTAGGACGGCGCCGCGACGTCATCGTCCGGCTCGAAGATCGAATGCGAAATCTGGTCGATCTCCGCGCCGATGCGCTCCTGGATGTCGGCGGAACGGTCGATCACCGCGTCGAGCAGATCCATCAGCACCGATTCGCCCGACACCTTGGGCGAACACGCGCGCGCCAATTTGTGCTCGACGATGGCGAATGGACGCGGATCGTCGTAGCGCACGGTCACCAGGCGATGGGCGGAAAGAATGAAGGTGACCGGCGTGGTCTTGGGAGTCGCGGTGTCCGACTGGCACATCAGCGTCGCGGTCATGTATCGGCCGCCGTTCTCGATGTAGAGGCGGCTGGAGACCTCGATCTCCTGCATCTCTTCGCGCGTGGGCACCGCGATGCCGAGCAGCGCCTCGACCAGCTTGTCTTCCTGCACGGTCGGCGAGATCAGATCAATCCACACCGCCGCCTCCGAAGGAGACTGCCCGGGCTCAACCGGAATTCGCTCGAGCGAGGCGCCACGCGGAACATAGACCGAGAGCATAGAGACACCGTGCGATCAGGTGATCTCTCATGACCCGATCACGCGGCCGGACGCAAGACAAAATTGTCCAACCGCGCGGCTGCTTTCGAATCCGCGCGCGTCATCCTGGCAGTGAAGAGAGAGGTGGCGGGAGCCTGGCCGGTGGCCGGCTCGAGACCAGCGACTCAGTCGCTGTCGGAGGGGATGTAGTGGCTCTCGTTGACGTCGCGATCCCCGCTTTGGTAGCGAAGGGCGGCGACAACCGCCGAAATCCCGATCTTGCCGTAACGATCGTCGAGGCTCTTGTATTGGCGCTGGGAGTCTCTGGTTCTGCTCCGTCGCTCTTGTCGCATTCATTGTCTTAGTCTCCAGTCCGTCCTTTGAGTTTCGTCTGACTTCTGTCTAGGCACCTAGTTGGGCGGAATTGCGCGTCAATTGGTGTCTTGTCATGGCATTGGAAGCATTGTCGTAACGTTTGCTTTGATTTCGGTCATATACGCCCGGTTATGGTAAACCTTCTCTTAACGCCTTGTCGGCAAAGTCATTTTTTGGGCTTGACCGGGCGGGCGGCCCGAGCCGCCCAGGCCTGCAAAAGCGAGTGCGACATTCATGCAACAGATCGCCAGAAGCTTTTGTGGATAGGCGGGAAATCGTGGCAATCGCCTGGATTTTTCGTTTAATTGCGGCCTGAAAAGGTTGAACTCGGTCGCCTCGCGGGCGATCGGAAGTGAGGATGAAATGGCGGCTAAGGGCTTGTCTGTGGCGCTGTTCGGCGTCGCGATTCTGCTGGGCGGCTGCATGCAGTCCACGATCGAGCCGGCGTCGGAAGCGAATTTCACCGTTCGCGACAAGAAGCTGCTGGCGGCGGCGCCTTATGAGAAGGCGGCGATCCCCGAGAGCTATCGCCGGCATATCGTCGAATATCACCGCAAGGAAGCGCCCGGCTCGATTCTGATCGATACCGACGCACGCTATCTCTATTACGTGCTGCCCGACAAAACAGCGATCCGCTATGGCGTCACCGTCGGCGAGGAAGCCATGGCCTGGTCGGGCGTTGCCAAAGTCGAGCGCATGACCGAATGGCCGTCGTGGACGCCGACCCCGGGTGAGCGGGCGCGCATGGACGTGCCGGCCTTTGTCAGCCCCGGCCCGCAAAACCCGATGGGCGCGCGCGCCATGTACCTGTTCCAAGGCAACAAGGACACGCTTTATCGCATTCACGGTACCAACCAGCCGGAATATATTGGCCAGGCGATTTCCTCGGGCTGCATCCGCATGACCAACGAGGACGTCATCGACCTCTACAAGCGGGTCAAGAACGGCACCGTTGTGGTGGTGCTGGCGCCGCACCAGGGCGACTCGCCGTTCAGTGCGCGGATGGCTTCGAGCGGCGGCGGCACGGTCCGCTAAGAATTTCTACGGGGCTCAGGGAAAACGGCGCCTTCGGGCGCCGTTTTTTTTGATCGCTACGCCCCGAGCGTAACCCGCACGATCTCCGGCGGCACGCCGAGCCGCATCGGCACCTTGCTGCAGCCGAGACCGCCCGACACGATCATGTGGCGGCCCTGCTCAGCGCGCACCGAATTCCGATGGCGCCCAGAGGGGCGGCACGAACGGCAGCACGATCTGTCCGCCATGGGTGTGGCCGGCGAGCGTCAGGGTGACGCGCTCCGGCACTTTGGTGAAAATGTCCGGCTCGTGCGCCAGCAGAATTACCGGGTCGTCGGTAGTGATGCGCGCGAGCGTGCCCGGCAAATCGTCGACGCCGCGGAAGCGGCTGGGTCCGAGCCAATAGGCGAGTTGGTCGCCCAGCCCGGCCAGCCAGAAGCAGCGGCCGCGATCGTCCAGCAGCACGGTGTCATTTTCCAAGACCGGAATACGCACCGCCGCCAAAGCGCTGCGCACCCCTTTGAGGTCGTACCACCAGTCGTGATTGCCGAGGATGGCATAGACGCCGAGCCGCGCCTTAAGGCGGCCGAGCTCGGCCGCCCAGACCGGATGCGGCACCCGCTCGGTCACGAAGCGGTGGGTGGCGAAAAAGTCGCCGAGGATCACGATCAGGTCGGAGTTGAGCGCCTGGGCGGCGTCGACCACCTGGCGCACGCGTTCCAGCCCCATATTGGGTCCGCCGGCGTGCAGATCGGCGACGACGGTGATGCTGAGCCGGTGCGCATCAGGCCAGGCCGGCGGCACCGGCCGGTAGTCGGTGACGATGAGGTCGCGGGCGGCTTGCGCCGCCGCATAGGCCGCCGTGGACGGCATCACCAGGCCGGCAACGCCGGCCAAGCCCAGCCCGCTCTTGAGCAGGCCGCGGCGGCTCAAGCCGGACGGACGCGCCGGTTGGACGAATGGGCTGGGGATTTCAATGGAAATGCGCGAGAACTAACCCCGGAATTGCGATGCTGAAATGGAGACTGGCTCAAAGTTTGCGGGAATGCTTAACGGGGCGCGGCTCCGGCCGGCCGCGGCATGGGCAGTGGCACCAGTTTGCCGTCGATTTGCACGCTGGCGACTTCGGTCGGCGGCTCGCGCACGTCCCACTGGCAGATGCGATAGCCCTGCCGGCGCTCGGCGAGATCGAGATGAATGTGGCCCTCGTGCTGACCGTCGGAGCCCGGCCCAAGTACCGTGGTGAAGCGGTGGCAGGCACTCTCGCGCAGACCCTCGCGTAAATCTTTAGGGATCGTCATGTCGGTCAGGCCGATCACGCGGCCGTCGGCGAGCGTGAAGGCGCGCACATCGACGGCGTTGCCCTTGCCGTGCTCGCTGAGCTTGGCGCCGGTGACCCGATTACGGCCGCGGCATTCGAAATCGTCGTAATTGTCGACGCTGCGCAAAGCCATGCCGGCACTCTTGAGTCGCGACACCGCTTCGCCCTCGATCCAGGCGGCGAGCGACTCCGCCATCTCGCAGCGCAGCACCGGCGCCGGCCGGATTTCGATGCGGACGTGACCGGCGACCTGCACGGCGTTGATTTGCACCATATCGCCGCCGCCGCATGCGCCCGGTCCGATCAGACGCGGCATCGGCTCGATCACGGCGATGATCTCGAGGCGCTTGCGGCAATCGGACGGCGCGCTGGTGACCGCGGCGGAATTGAAATTAGGGCCGGCGGCGTCTCGGAAAGATAGCGGCGTTGCCCACACCGGCGGGGCGCTCGGACGCGGACGCGGCAGCGGAACGACCTCGGCGGCGGCATAGCCGCAGCCGAAAGCAGCCAGAATCACGGTAGCTAGGAGCGCTCTCACTTAAGCGATCTTCGGCACGATTGCGGCATTTATGGGGGACATAAATTTTGGCATATCAGGCCACCGGCCGGACTCAGCGACGGCAGACCGCGCAGCGATGACGATTTTCGCGGCAAGCTGCTGCTGGTCTATTTCGGCTACACCTATTGCACCGACGTGTGCCCGACCGATCTGCAGGCGATATTCTCGGCCATCGACAAGCTCGGACCAGCGGGCGAGGCCGTCCAGTCATTGTTCATTATGGTCGATCCGGAGCACGACACGCCGGAGACGATTAAGCTCTACGTTGCGCAATTTCACCCGCGCCTGATCGGCCTCACCGGCAGCCGGAGCGAGATCAAAAAAGCCGCTCTCGCCTACAAGGTCTATACGCCAAAACGGAAAAAGAGAAGAAATCCGATCGCCTGATCGACCATAGCGGTTTCATCTTTCTGGTCGGGCGCGACGGAAAGTATCTCGGCTTTTTCCCACCGGGCACCTCAGCCGACCGCTTAATCGACGGCATGCGGCCCTATCTCGCGGTCGCACAGCGGTAGGCTCTGATCGCTTTTCAGCCTTCGCCGGGCTGTTGCATGACAGCGCCGGATCGCTAACCTAGCGCATGATCCCGAAAAGTGGGGACCGGTTTTCGGATAAGATCATGCGCGAATAAGAAGATCGGCTGGCGAGGGGCCAGCCCAAAAGCCATACGAACGCTACCAGGAGGGGAACGCCATGCTCGGGCTCATGCAGGATTGGCCGCTGCTGATCCACCGCATCATCGACCATGCCGCCAAGTTTCACGGCGAGCGCAAGGTCATCACCCGTTCGGTCGAAGGCCCGATCGTCGAAACTAACTACGCGCAAGTGCGCAGCCGCGCGCTGAAGGTCGCGCAGCGGCTCGCCAAGGACGGCATCAAACTCGGCGACCGGGTGGCGACGCTCGCCTGGAACACCGCACGGCATTTGGAGGCCTGGTACGGCATCGTCGGCATCGGCGCGATCTATCACACGGTCAATCCGCGGCTGTTCCCCGAGCAGATCGCGTGGATCGTCAATCACGCCGAGGACCGTATTCTGATCACCGATCTCACTTTCGTGCCGCTGCTCGAGAAAATCGCCGACAAGCTGCCCACCATCGAGCGCTACATCGTGCTCACCGATGGCGTGCATATGCCGAAGACGACACTGAAGAACGTGGTCGCCTATGAGGACTGGATCGCCGAAATGGATGGCGACTTCACCTGGGCCTCGTTCGATGAGAACACCGCGGCCGGCATGTGCTACACCTCCGGCACCACCGGCCATCCCAAGGGCGTGCTCTATTCGCACCGCTCCAACGTGCTGCACGCCTACATCGCGGCGCTGCCGGATTCCAAGGGCATCGCCTCGCGCGACGTCGTGATGCCGGTGGTGCCGATGTTCCACGCCAATTGCTGGTCGCTCGCCTTCTCGACGCCGATGGTCGGCGCCACGCTGGTGATGCCGGGCGCCAAGATGGACGGCGCCTCGATCTACGAATTGCTCAACACCTACAGAGTGAGCTTCACCGCCGCGGTGCCGACGGTGTGGCTGATGCTGTTGCAGGATCTCGAGAAGACCGGCGGCAAGCTGCCGCATCTCAAGCGCGTGGTGATCGGCGGGTCGGCCTGCCCGCGCGCCATCACCAAGACCTTCCAGGACGTCTACGGCGTCGAGGTGGTGCATGCCTGGGGCATGACCGAGATGAGCCCGCTCGGCTCGCTCTGCACCATGAAGCCGGAATATGCCGCGCTCACCGGCGAAGCGCAGCTCGACGTCAAGATGAAACAGGGCCATCCGCCGTTCGGCGTCGAGATGAAGATCACCGACGACGCCGGCAAGGAGCTGCCGTGGGACGGCAAGACCTTCGGCCGCCTGAAGGTGCGGGGCCCTGCGGTCGCGCGCGCCTATTACAAGGTCGACAGCGATCCGGTGTTCGAGAAGGACGGCTGGTTCGACACCGGCGACGTCGCCACCATGGACCGCTACGGCTACATGCAGATCACCGACCGTGCCAAGGACGTGATCAAATCCGGCGGCGAGTGGATTTCCACCATCGACCTGGAGAACCTGGCGGTCGGCCACCCGAAGGTGGCGGAAGCCGCCGTGATCGGCGTCGCGCATCCAAAATGGGACGAACGCCCGCTGCTGGTGATCGTGCTCAAGAAAGGCGAGGTGGCGACCAAGGAAGACATCCTCGGCTTCATGCAGGGCAAGATCGCCAAATGGTGGATGCCGGACGACGTGGTGTTCGTGGACGAAATCCCGCACACCGCGACCGGCAAGATCCAGAAAATCACGCTGCGCCAGCGCTTCAAGGATTACGTGCTGCCGAGCGTGCAGGCGGCGGAGTAAGGACGCGAGGCCCTTGAGCCAGTTCACCCAAAAGTTGTAACGTCGGCGCCTACACGTGTTCGCGAGTTACCTGCGTGGCACGCGACAGGGCGAACCTTTTTGGGGACAAGGCCATGACGATAATCGCACGCGCGATGACGCAAACATTGTGCGCGTTAGCGCTCACGCTTTGGTTTATCGGCGCTGCGCTGGCGCAGCCAGTGCCGCTATTGAATGCCAACACGCCGGTCGACTGGTGGTTCGTATTCAAGTTCAACGCCCATTCCGGACCCGGCTGCACCGGCAAAAAGCTGTCTGCCTGCATCTTCGGCGGCACGGCGCAGGATTACGCGACCTATGACAAAAAGACCGTGATATTCGGCCAGCAATTTGCGTTTGCCAGCAGCACGAATTCGACCATCACCGCGCCCGCTTCACCACCAGGCAACACCTGTCTCGGCGACTCCGCCGACGATCCGGTCGGCGCGACCTACGCCCAGATCTTCAAGAGCGCGTCGTTTTTCTACGTCGTGTGGAACGATCAGTTCGACGGCTCGCCGATGCCGGACCGCGCCAGCCCGTGGGGCCATTCCAAAGGCGTCCTGGCCTGGGACAAGAATGGTGACGGCGTGGTCATGCAGGTCTCGACGCCGTCATGGCCCGCTTCCGGCAGCAAGGGCTTACCGCGCAAGAATGACGGCAACACGCTCGGCTGCGTCGACGACAATGACGTCGATGTCAGTCAGCACTTCTTCGCGCTCAAGCTCAACAAGGACGATCTGCTGAAAGTGCTTAACGCGCTGGCCAATGCCAGCATCACCACGGCGTCCAAGGCCAAACCGATCAAGCAGATCGTCAAAAACGGCGGCCCGGCGGACGTCCAGGCCGCAGTCAACAAGCTCGGCGTACTGGCCAAAAGTGACAAGGCCACCATGGTCACGCTGTCGACCGGCGTGCGCCTGATCTCCAAGCCGTCCAACCTCGTCGTGCCGCCGTGGCAGATGGTGTCGGCGCTGTTGAAGCCGGCGACGGCCACCGCAGGACCTGCGCTCAAGGCGGCGACTTGGTGGACCGATCCGGAAATTCCGCCGACCGACAAGGCGGAAAAGCCCGAATGCTGGGACGACGCGCTGGCGACACCCGGGCCGGTGGCGATCGCGACGACCGGTACCTGGGACGGCAAAAAGATCGGCTTGACCGGCGGCCCGCAAGTCACAAAGAACCACGCCAAGATCGGCGTCTCCGAAGGCGGCCCGAGTTTGTCGATCTTCGGCGACCTGAACCAGCAGGGCACGCTGGCGCCCGTATTGCCCAAGAAGACCAAGGCCAATCCGCATCCCAAGCCGACATGCGACAGCTCGCAGAACGGGCGCGGCGGTACTTTTTATGTGCTCAGCGATCCGAAATTATTCGACAGCATGACGAAGTTGCTGAAGGGCGACGTCGCACCGGTGCTGCCGCAGTAAAGCCGGGGAACTCTCGGCGCGAGTTTGGCCTTCTCACCACGCGGCGTGGCGGGTTACGTAGGACCCAAAGCCGAATGTGGTTTCCGTTATTCCTCATTCAACTCGCCGGCGTAACGGCTTACGCGGGTTAGGAGGCGTGGCCGCCACCCTTCATCTTGCTCTTTGGCGCGCTGGGCGTCGGCTTCGAAACCGGCGTCTTCGGCACGCAAGAGTTGGACACCGCCAGAGGGCACACGTTTGTCTTTCTGCTGCGCAAGTAGGCGATCAACAGCATGGTGACGGTGGGACTCTATGGCGCCGGCTTCGCGATCAAACGGCTGCTGGGATGATCAACCGGCCAAAGATGTCATGCCCGGCACAAAGCCGGGCATGACAGTTTGGAGGTTTGGAAGTTTATTTAAGAAGTACGTTATTCCGCCGCCTGCACCGTATACTGCAGCTTGTCCTGCGCGCTAACGAGGCGCTGCATCACCTTGAGGTCGCGCGCGCGCAATTGCAGGCAGGCATCGGCCCAGATCTGCACGATGCGGTCGAGCTCCTCGAGCGTAACCGGATTGACCACATGGCCGGCCTTGTAAACCGCGCGCCCGCCGACGTGACGTCGGTGGTTGCGCTGCATGTAGTCGCGCGCCACCTCGACCCCCTGCCCCGGCTCGGCCACCACGTGCACCAGGCCGATCTCTTTCATTTCATCGGCGCTGTAGATGCGGCCGGTGAGCATCATTTCCTCGGCGAAGGCCGCGCCGACGCGGCGCGCCACCAGGCTATAGGCGCCCATGCCGGGGAACAGCCCGAACATGGTCTCCGGGAAGCCGAATTTGGCGCCGCGTTCGGCTATGATGACGTTGAACGACAATAGCGACTCGAAGCCGCCGCCGAGCCCATCACCTTGCGCGAGCCCGATTGTGATCATCGGCAGGTCGAGCGTCGCCATGTTCCGGTGCAGGATGCGCACGCAGGATTCGCCGTAGTCGACCAGTCCCTGCCGGTCGCCCTCGTGAATTTTTTTCAGAAAATAATTCAGGTCGCCGCCGAGACTGAACACACCCGGTGTACGCGAGCCGAGCAGCAGATATTGGATGTCGTTCGGCCGGTCGGCGAACATCGCCGAGATGCCGCGCTGCCAGGCGTGAAAGTCCTCGAGGAAGTCGGGATTGTAGCTCGGGCGGCCGCGCGGCCGCATGAAGGTCCAGAGTGCACCGGCCTTCTCATCCCAATTAACCTCAAGCTGCTCCAGTTTGAATAGGCGACGCGCTTCGGCGCCCTTCATCAGGTCGAGCAACTTCGCATCGTTTGGAGGAACGGCCGGCTCTTTGGTCGTGAGAGGCAGCGGCCAAGACAACGCCCGGTTTGGGGCCGTAGCGGGAGACAACGCAATACTCTGCATTTTTACTGCACCACATTTACTGTTCCTTTACCCTAACAGAAAGTTGCGCTCCCAACAATCTTCAATGGTTCGTTAACCATACTCACGACGCAACTCTCGTCTGTTCCGAGCGCGCGTGAGTGCGAAAAAGCACGGAAAAATCTTCGCGAAGACGCCATTAACCACGAGGAATCTTTTTCGACGCGCCGACGCGTAGAAAGTTCCACCCGATAACGGCTCGTTATGCCGGATACGCGCAACAATTTGGCGCGCGATCGAAACAATTTTATCAAAACGGTGACACAGACATTTGCAACTTATTCATTACGAGCACTGATAGGGCGATCAGTTTGCATCGTGTTGAATAATGGCAGGTACCATCGCAGACATTGAGGTAGTCGCGTAGGTCAAATGCTGATCAAGAAACTTATTGAGACCCGCAAGACGGATGCGGAGCTCACACCCGAGATTCGGGCCGCGCTGATCGAGTCGCTGTTCGCGCCGGTCGTCTCACTGGTCGTGGGCGCCATTGGCTGCTCGATCATCGGGGCGGCGGTTGCGCTGCGCGTCGATTCGCCCTGGATCATGGCCAATTCGATCGCCATCCTGGCGGTCGGCATGGTGCGTGTCGCCTCTGCGCTGCTCTACAAAAAGTACAAACTGAGAAACAGCCTCGCGGGCACCAAACTGTGGGAGCGAGTTTACGAATACGGCGCCTGGGCCTTTTCGGCTCTGCTTGGCCTGTTGTGCTGGCTGACGATCACACAATCGATGGACTCATCGCTGCAGATGGCCGTCACCGCCACCTCGACGGGTTACGCGGCCGCGATTTCGGGCCGCAATGCCGGGCGGCCGTTCATCGCGGTCGGCCAACTGACGCTCTGCACGCTGCCGATGTCCATTGCGCTACTCGGCTACCCCGACTGGGTGCATAAGGCGCTAGGCTTCGTGATTTTGTTGTTCATCTACGGAATGATGGACATCACGCTGAGCATCCGCGACATCATCATCCAGGCGCTCACCATGACGCGCAAGGAAGCAGCGCTGGCGGCTCGCTTTCAGGAGCAGGCCAACCGCTTTGACATCGCGCTCAACAACATGTCGCACGGGCTGTGCATGCTCGATCCGCAGGACCGCTTGCAGGTCTGGAACGAGCGTTTCCTCGAGCTGCTGCATCTGCAGAAGGCGCCGGTGCGCGTCGGCATGCGGATCTCGCAACTCGTCCGTCACAGCATCCGCGCCGGAAATCACAAGGCCAAGAGCGCGAAAGACGTCATCACCGATCTGATCAACGGTCTTCAGCATGACCGCTTCGAGCAGTTTCATACCTCGCCCGATGGCGATCGGACCATCGCCGTGTCGCGCCGAATGATGGCGGGCGGCGGATCGGTCGTCATCCTTGAAGACGTGACGGAGCGCAAACGCACGCAGGAGCGCATCACGCATCTCGCCAGGTTCGACGAGCTCACCGGTCTCGCCAACCGGGCGCAGTTCCGCGAGCGGATCAACGGCATGCTCGCGGCCGTGCACCAGAATCATCTCACGATCCACCTGATTGACCTCGACCGCTTCAAATCGATCAACGACACGCTCGGTCACCCGATCGGCGACAAACTGCTCAAGGAAGTCGCATTCCGGCTCAGCACCGTCATCAAGCCGTCCGACATGATCACGCGCTTCGGCGGCGACGAGTTCGTCGTGCTGCAGACCGGAACGGAGCGCCGTCAAGACGCCGAGTGGCTTGCGCAGCGCGTGGCTCGCACGCTCAAGGAACCGTTCGAGATCGACGGCCATCGCATGGACATCGGCGCCTCGATCGGCATCGCCATGGCGCCGAACGACGGCGTTGACGTCGATCAGCTCCTGAAGAAGGCCGACATGGCGCTGTACGCCGCCAAGAACGGCGGCGGCGGCAACCATCGTTTCTTCGCCATGGACATGGAGGCGGCGGTGCAGGAGCGCCGCGCCCTCGAGCTCGACCTGCGCGACGCCCTTGGTTCGGGGCAGTTCGATTTGAATTACCAGCCGCTGGTCGATCTGCGCACTGGCCGCGTGACGACCTGCGAGGCGCTGATGCGCTGGACCCATCCGGTGCGCGGGGAAGTGCCGCCGGCGGTGTTCATACCCGTTGCCGAAGAGACCGGCCTGATCATTGCGCTCGGCGAATGGGCCTTGAACCACGCTTGCGTCGAGGCGGCGCGCTGGCCGCACGGAGTCAAAGTTGCCGTCAACCTGTCGCCGGTCCAGTTCAGGGACCGCGGCCTTGCCTTGCAGGTGGTATCGGCGCTGGCGAAGTCGGGACTTCCTCCGCAGCGGCTCGAGCTGGAAGTCACCGAGCGTCTACTGCTCGAGGACAACGACGGCACGCTCGCGACCATGCAGCAGCTCAATAATCTCGGCGTCGGCCTGTCGCTCGACGACTTCGGCACCGGCTATTCCTCGCTCAACTACTTGCGCAAGTTCCCATTCCACAAGATCAAGATCGACCAGTCTTTCATTTGCGATCTTGGCGACGAGCGCGACGCCCGGGCGATCATCGGCGCCGTCGCCAGTCTCGGCGCCGGCCTCGATAAGACCGTGGTCGCTGAAGGCATCGAAACGGAAGAGCAATTAAAGCTGGTAACGTCACAGGGTTGCCACGAAGGGCAGGGTTTTCTCTTCGGCCGCCCCATGAGCGCGGCTGCCATCCGCGCCAGACTTGAGACACCGATCACCTTGGCGCAGATGGTCGCCTAGCATCCGGGTCGGGTGACGGCGCGCCCGCTTTAAACAGCCGATCGTGACAAAATAGCCGTGCTACGAAGGCACCGCCAGAGGTCATTGCCCGCGCGCGCGCTTCCGATTATCCCTTTGCGCACACGATCAGGACGATTTGCGCAGGGTAAGGACATGGCGCGACGACCCAGTTTTGGCGATGAGCCGGTGTCGCGGCTGGCCGCATGGTCCAGCCGCCTGGCGCTATTCGCGCTTGCCGTGGCGGCGCTCTCGATCGTCATCGTGCGCTCCGGCATCCTGGAGATCGTGCCGGCGCTCGCCACCTTCGCCGCCGCCTTGATATTCGCGGCTCTGGCAGTGCTGCTGTCGTTTCTGGGCTTTGTCGCGATCTGGCGGCAGGGCCTGTCCGGGCTCGGCTCGGCGCTGCTGGGATTGATTCTGGGGCTCATGCTGCTCGTCTATCCGGGCTATCTCGGCTATCGCGCCAGCAAGCTGCCGGCGATTTCCGACATCACCACTGATCCGGACAATCCGCCGCGCTTTAACGTGCTGGCGCGCCTGCGGCCGCGCGGCAGGATCGACTATCCGGGCGGAGCGGTCGCGCAAGCGCAACGCGCCGCCTATCCCGACATCGCGCCGCTGCAAGAAAGCGTGCCGCCCAAACCGGTCTACGACATCGCGCTCGCGCTGGTGAGCAAGCGCAAATGGCACGTCGTCGATTCCCGCCCACCGGCCGCCGGCCGCCGTGACGCCGTCATCGAGGCCGTTGCCCGCACACCGATCATGGGATTCCGCGACGACGTGGTGATCCGCGTGAGTGCGACCGGGGACGGCGCGCGCGTCGATATGCGTTCGGCCTCGCGCTACGGCCTGCACGATTTCGGCGCCAATGCGGCGCGCATCCGCAGCCTGCTCGAGGATATCGATGACGCGGTGGGCTCGGCGCCCGAGCCGCGGGCGGAGAAAAAGCCTCAGCCGCCCAAGCGGGAGCCGGCCAAGCGATAAACGCCGTCGATCGCCGCCTGCCCATCGGTCCCGACCAGGCCGCGCGTCACCAGATCCTCCATATGCGCCAGCACAGATAAGCCCGCCGCGCCGGTGAGGCGCGGATCGATGCCGATATAGATCGCGCGCACGATGGATGGGATATCGGTTTCGCCTTTCGCCAGCCGATGCAAGATCGACGCCTCGCGGGCCTTGCGATGCAGGATGTAGTAGTTCACGAAGCGGCCGGCGTCGCCGATCGCGGGGCCGTGGCCGGGGAAATAGACCGCTTCGCTGCGTTTGGCGAGCTTGTTAAGCGAGGCCATGTAATCGCTCATGGCGCCGTCGGGCGGCGCCACGATCGAGGTAGCCCAGCCCATCACGTGATCGCCGGCGAACAATACGTTGTTCTCCTTGAACGCATAGGCCATGTGGTTGGCGGTGTGGCCGGGCGTGGTCACCGCTTCGATGGTCCAGCCGTCGCCGGCAACGACCTCGCCGTCCTTGAGCGCGACGTCGGGGCTGAAATCGCGGTCGCCGCTGGAATCGAGCGGATTGTGCTCGCCGATATGCAGCGGCCGCGCAGCGCGGTGCGGGCCCTCGGCATAGACGGTGGCGCCGGTCGCGGCTTTGACCGCAGGCACCGCCGGCGAATGATCGCGATGGGTGTGAGTGACGAAGATCGCCGTCACCGTCTCGTTGCGCACGGCATCGAGCAAAGCGCCAATGTGGCGCTCGTCGGCCGGACCGGGATCGACGATGGCGACCCGGCCGCGGCCAATGATGTAGCTCATCGTGCCCTTGAAGGTGAACGGCCCCGGATTATCGGCCATCACGCGGCGAAGGCCGGGTGCCGGCTCGTCCACGGTGTCGGGGGCGAGATCGAGGTTTTTGTCGAATGGGATGTCGTCGGACATGGCGGCTTATGAGCACACCGCACCGGCGATTCCAACTAATTTTTTAGATCTCGGCCAGCGGGATCGTCCCGCTATTTGACCACCAGGACGCCGTTGGCCACCTGGTTGAAATCGTCGAAGAAACTGTAACTGCCCGGTGCCAAAGGCCGCAGCCGGATGATGCCCTCGCTGTTTCCGGTCACGACTTTCTCCACCCGCAGGCTGACGCTTTCGAACTCCATCGGGGTCGAATCGAGGTTCTTCACACGCAGCATGATCGGCACATTGGCGGGTGCGTGCACCTCGGCCGGCTGAAAGCGGTGGTTCTTGACCGTGATACTGATCGTCGTCTCCTGCGCGCCCAGCGGCTGACTTGCGAAAAGCGTCCCCGCGCCGACGAGGAGCATCACGGCGATCCAGGCAAAATGCGCTTTCATGGCACATCCTTGGTGCAGACTTGGTCGGCGATCAGAATTCGACCGCAAGTTTTAGTTTCGCGCGGTGGCGCGAGAATTCGCTTAAGTTTAGCGACGCCCCCGGATTATCGACTTCGCTGCCTTGAATTTGGGTGTTCCACACAGCTTTCATGAATACTTTCGGAGCGAGTTGAATGAACAAAGTCGGCCCTACATAGATTGCATCGCCGGTGAACGTGTTGAACCAAGCGCCGTCATAGTGACGCAAATACCATACTTCGGCGCCAATGAAGACGGAGGGCACGACGCGGTAGGCCAAAGCGCCCGATACACCGCCTTTCGATTCCATCGCCCAGCCGGCGCCGATATGGTCAGGATCGCGCGTCGCTTCCGGCTCGTACAAGAGGTTCACTCCCAAATAGAGACGGTTTTTGATCAGTTCGAGATCGGCGTTGAGTTTTGCCTCAAGCTCGAAATTGGTCACGCGCTCGCCGCTGGTCTCATCGATGCGGCGCCATTCCGGCTCCACTGACAGCGTCAGCGCCAAGGGAGAAGACGGCCCGCGGTCGAGCAGCAGATATCTGACCTCGCCGAAAATGCCACCGAAGGCGACTTGATTGCGATTGTCGAGATCGGTGACGTCGCGGATTTGGTGCGCGGAAATAAATGGACCAAACTCGAATTGAACGTATTGGTTCGGCGTGAACTCGAATTCCAGTTTGGTCTCGCTTGCCTGATAACGTCCGTCGCGCTTGCCGATCCTTGCCTCGGTATCGACTGAGAATTCCTTCTCGCCTTCCAGGCCGATGCCGGAACCTTCGGTGAAGCCGAACACGTATTTGGTTTCGACGTCGCGAAAGATAACCGTGGTGTCCTGCGCACGAGTGGCGAAATTCGTCACGACGAAAAAAAGCGCGGTCATTAAACATGTGCGCGCGCGGCGTTTGATACGCATTCAATTCTTTCCTCATACGCCGGGTTCAAGGCCCGGCAACAAGTTCGTCACGCGCACTATGCGCGCGACAAATTCACTACGAAAAATTTCCGCGACGGTGTCAATGCGTGCGCGCAAACATTAGAGAACTTCTAGTTCGGAGCTTTTCTAATTTGAATGTGCGGACTACGCCGCTACTCCGCGTGCACGCCGGTCTCCTTGATGATGCGCGCGTATTTGCCGCTTTCCTCGCCGACGAAGGCGCGGAATTGATCGACCGTCATCGGCTCGACATCCGCGCCCGCTTCAACCAGCCGCTTTCTGGTATCGGGATCGTTGAGGACTTTGTTGATCTCGCTATTGAGCTGCACGACGATCGCCGCCGGCGTCCCGCGCGGCGCGAATACGCCCGCCCACAGCGTAAATGCGAAATCTTTGATGCCGGCGCTTTCGGCCACGGTCGGCACGTCGGGCGCAATGCCCGAGCGCTTGGCCGACGACACCGCGAGCACCTTCGCCAGGCCGCCCTTGAGCTGCGGCATCGCCGCCGGCATGCCCGAGAAATAAAGGTCGACGTGGCCGCCGATAATGTCGTTCAGCGCAGGCCCGGCGCCCTTATACGGCACGTGCGTGAGATTGCCGTGCGTCTTGGCCTTGAGCAGTTCGCCGGCGAAATGCCCCGGCGTGCCGGTTCCGGCTGATGCGAATGTCAGCTTGGCTCCGGGCAAAGCCGCCAGAAATTCAGCCATGGTCGAATACGGTGCCTTGGCCGGAACGACCAGCGCGAGCGGGACGACGGCCAGCAAAGCTACCGGTTGCAGATCTTTGTCCGGATCGTAATTGAGGCCCTTGAGCCAATGCTGGTTGATGGCCACTTCCGCGGTCTGGCCGATGAGCAGGGTCAGCCCGTCGGGATTTGCCACGGCGACGCTGCGGGCACCGATGGCGCCGCTGGCGCCGGCGCGATTTTCCACGATCACCGACTGCCCCAGCGCGATCGACAGCTTGGGCGCGACAATGCGCGCCACCACGTCACCAGTGCCGCCCGCGGCATAGGCCACAATCAGGTGGACCGGGCTGCTCGGATAGGTCTCACCCCGTGCCGGCAGCGCCGTCATAGCCATCCCGGCGACAAACGTCACAGCGCACAAGGTGCGCGACATCATTGGCGACATGGTTGACCCTCCCCGATCGTCGCTTTTTGGCCCGAACTTTTCCGGGTCCGGTTCTTAGCGCTGGGAGGTTCGGCTTTGTGCCGTCGTCCGGTCAACAAAAAAGTTGCAGCCCAGGCCAGCGGCCGACTCGCGCAACGTCAGGCGACGGCTTCGGCTCGTGGGGCAAACTCATTGAATAACCGCTGCAACTCCTTCGCCGGCCGCGGCGGACTGAACAGGAAGCCTTGCACCTCATCGCAGCCTTCCAACGTGAGACGCGCCAATTGCTCTTTGTTCTCGACGCCTTCGGCGGTCGTTGTGATGCCCATGCTGCTGCTAAAGCCGACAACCGCGCGGATGATGGCGATGCTGTCCTCTTTATTTGCCAAATCCTGAATAAAGGACTGGTCGATCTTGATCTTGTCGAACGTGAAGCTGCGCAGATAACTGAGCGACGAATAGCCGGTGCGAAAATCGTCCATCGCGATCCTGATCCCGAGATCGCGAAGTTGACGCAGAATTGCGAAAGCAACGTCATTTTCCTGACGTTTAGGCAAATACTATATTACCATTTCAATGAATTTCCGGTTCCGGAATGGAACCGCGGGACTCAAGAAAATCGAAATCGCAGCCCTCATCGGCCTGCCCGATATGTTCGGAATAAAGCGCCCCATAGCCGCGCGGATATTTCGGGGCGGGCTGCTTCCACGCCGCCTTGCGGCGCGCCATTTCGGCATCGCTGATGTGGAGGTGGATGATGCGCTTGTCGACGTCGATCTCGATCTCGTCGCCAGTCTGCACGAAGGCGAGCGGGCCGCCGACGAAACTTTCCGGCGCCACATGCAGAATGCAAGCGCCGTAACTTGTGCCGCTCATGCGCGCATCCGAAATGCGGATCATATCGCGCACGCCCTGCCCTAATAGCCGTGTAGGTATCGGCAGCATGCCCCATTCCGGCATGCCGGGCCCGCCTTTGGGTCCGGCGTTCTTTAAAACCAAAATGTGGTCGGGCGTCACGTCGAGATCGTCGCGTTCGATCTCGCGCATCATGTGGTTATAGTCCTCAAAGGCGATCGCTTTGCCGCGGTGCTTAAGGAAGCGCTTGTCGGCAGCGGCCGGCTTGATAACGCAGCCGTTGGGCGCGAGATTCCCCTTGAGCACCGCTGTCGCGCCCTCGGCGTAGATCGGGTCGTTGAGCGAATGGATCACGTCGGGGAGATGGACCTTGGTGCCTTCGATGTTCTCGCCGACGGTCTTGCCAGTGACGGTGACACAGGAGAGATCGAGCTTTTCGCGCAAGTTCTGCATCAGCGCGCGCAGGCCCCCGGCATAGAAGAAATCCTCCATCAGGTATTGGCCCGACGGCCGCACATTGGCCAGCACCGGAACCTGCCGCGAGAGCTGGTCGAATTTTTCCATGTCGACGGGAATGCCGGCGCGGCGCGCCATCGCCACCACGTGAATGATGGCGTTGGTCGAACCGCCCATCGCCATGTGCACTTTGATGGCGTTGTCGAAGGCGGCGGGCGTCAAAACCTTATCGGGCGTGAGGTCTTCCCACACCATCTCGACGATGCGGCGGCCGGCCACCTTGCACATGCGCGGGTGATTGGAATCCGCCGCCGGGATCGAGGACGCACCCGGCAGCGACATGCCGAGCGCCTCCGCGATCGCCATCATTGTGGCTGCCGTGCCCATCACCATGCAGGTGCCGAACGAGCGGGCGATGCCGCCTTCGATCTCGTTCCATTCGTCCTCGGTAATGTTGCCGGCGCGCTTCTCGGTCCAGTATTTCCAGACGTCGGAACCGGAACCAAGAAATTCGCCCTTCCAGTTGCCGCGCAGCATCGGGCCGGCCGGGATATAGATCGCCGGAATGCCCATGCTGATCGCGCCCATGATCAGGCCGGGCGTGGTCTTGTCGCAGCCGCCCATCAGCACCGCGCCGTCGATTGGATGGCTGCGCAACAGCTCCTCGGTCTCCATGGCGAGGAAATTGCGGTACATCATTGTCGTCGGCTTGACGAAGGTCTCGGCCAAAGAGATCGCCGGCAATTCGATCGGGAAGCCGCCGGCTTGCAGTACGCCGCGTTTGACGTTGTCGGCGCGCGCGCGCAAATGCGCGTGGCACGGATTGATCTCGCTCCAGGTGTTGATGATGCCGATGACTGGCTTGCCCTTCCAGTCCTCGGCGTCGTAGCCGATCCCGCGCAGCCGCGAGCGATGGCCGAACGAGCGCATGTCGTCGACGCCGAGCCAGCGGTGGCTGCGCAGATCCTCGGGAAGTTTACGGGTTGTCATACGGTAAACGTCCCGAACAATCGAGCATCACTCAATTGAAAGATTGGCGGCGTGGACAACCTTTTCCCATTTGGCGGTTTCGGCAGCAACGATCTTGCCGAATTCGGCGGCCGGCCCCGGCATCGGGATGCCGCCGAGATCAGCCAGCTTCTTGAGCATCGCCGGATCCTTGAGCGCGCCATTGACGTGCTTATTGATCAAATCGACGATTTCTTTCGGCGTCCCCTTTGGCGCGCCGAGCCCGAAAAATGCGCTCGCTTCGTAGCCGGGCACGGTGTCGGCGACGGTCGGGACGTCCGGCAATTCCGGCGAACGCGTCGCGGTCGTCACCGCCAGCGCGCGCAGCTTGCCTGCTCTGATGTGGCTGATCGAAGAAGGCAAATTGTCGAACGTCAATTGCACTTGGCCGCCAAGCAGATCGGTGAGCATCGGCGCCGAGCCTTTATAGGGCACGTGCGTCATCTTCACGCCGGTCATCATCTTGAACAGTTCGCCGGACAGATGGATCGAGGTGCCGTTGCCCGAGGACGCCACGTTGAGCTTGTCGGGGTTGGCCTTGGCATACGCGATCAGCTCGGCGACGGTCTTGACCGGGACCGATGGGTTCACTTCCAGCACGTTCGGCACGCGGATAAAACCGGCGACCGGATCGAAGTCGCGTAGGAACACGAAATTGAGTTTCTTGTAGAGCGAAGCGTTGATCGCGTTGGCCGGATTGACAAGGAACAGCGTGTAGCCGTCCGGTGCGGACTTGGCAGCTATTTCGGTACCAAGATTGTTGCCGGCGCCGGGTTTGTTCTCGACGATGAACGTCTGGCCAAGTTTTTCGCCGAGGTATTGGCCGAACAGCCGCGCCAGAATGTCGGTCGAGCCGCCCGGCGGATAGCCGACGATGATCCGCACCGGGTGATCCGGATAGCCGGCCGCCCGCGCGTTGGCGGCTGCGATAAGCGATAGACAGACGAAGCCAAACAGCAGGCGGAACAGAAACCGGACGTTCGATTGCATAGGCAAACCCTCCCCAACTGACCAGGTAAGCCCCAGCCATATGTTTTTCTGAGCGCGACGTTACGCGGCGCCGCGGCGCTCGCCAAGGGCGGGCGGCACCCGACCGCCGGCATGGGAGCCCTGTTGCGGGGCCATGGCCGGAAGTGGAAATGGGGCGTAAACATCTGATTTAATGGTCGGAGTGGCAGGATTTGAACCTGCGACCCCCTCGTCCCGAACGTTGCGTTTCATCGTCCACTCCTTGAAAGTTCAACGGTTTTTGCCACGTTCGTTCGCGTTTGTTTCATTTTGTTCACGGTATTTCTGTCCCGGTCCTGTCCCGGTCTTCGATTTGTGATTGCGTCAGCCGCTTCGCGTTGGAAGGCTGGATGATGGTGTCCATAGCGGCCTTCCAGCATCTCAACCGTCATCCCAAGGAATCCGGCAGTCTCCCAGAGATCAGCGCCATTTTGCATCGCCCAAGTCGCCGCCGTGTGCCGCAAGACATGAGGGGTGACGTGGCTCTCGATGCCCGCCGCCTTTACTGCTGCGGCGAAGCCTTTGCGGACTGAGCGCACCGGCATGCCGTTCCACTCGATGACGGCGTGCTTCGCAATGCCGAGCCGATGCCATCGCCGCAGATGAGCAAGAAGCCGATCCGGCAGCCTTACAGGCGGTTGCCTCTTTTTTGTCTCTCTAGCGCCCTTAGCGCGCCGATAGAACACCCCGCGTTCAAGATCGACATACCCCCGACCGATAGCTGGCATGGAAGGCCCCACCACAGATTGCGGCATGACGTGTACCCGTATAGAGGCCAACAAGGATGAACCGGGCGAATGTGCTTACCGACGTAGCGTTCGGTAGCTTTATCGCACATGACCTGCTTAGCGCGGTATGCTGCCCATATCAGTCGAGCAGCCTCGGATCGGGTCAGCCATACTTCGCGCGGTGGCGATTTATCCGGTAAAACGACCGAGATAATTTCCGAACACAGCCCTTCACACCGATGGTAGTTGATTGCCGAGCGCAGGTCTTCGAGTTCACGTCGCGCTGCGGCTTTAGTGACGAGGCGTGCGGGCCGCCCTGTGCGCTCCGGCTTGGATGATTTCCAGGGTTGTCCGACCCGCCATGCAACGTATTCGCGGCAACGTGTTCCGTTGACATCCGATAACGCATACGGCTGCCAGAAGTTGGCGAGGGTCAGTATACGCTGCCTCGTCTCCTCCGGTTTTGCATGGTTCGTCGCCACGTCGGCTAGATAGATATTCAGCACGTCTAGGACGAGGATTTGAGATGGATGACGGCCCCGCTCGCGGGGGACTTGGTATCGGGCGGTAATGTACTCGGCGAGCGCTCGGTCAGCCCCTTCGCGGTCATCTCTAGCGCGGCCCGTGCGGACCTTACGCGTTCCGTCTCGGATGACCCACGCGGCACGGCGTACAAGCTTTCCATCACTGTCTCGCTCTTCTGGTTCAAGCCAGAGACGTATTCCTTTGGACCCTCGCGGCATAGCTGCCTCATCTTTTCGATGGCGCGTAACGTCGTAAACTGCTTGTTCGCGATGCGTTCAATCTCAAGACTGCCCCGCTTGGCTTCACGCCGCAACGAGCTTGCAGTCATCGATCCACCGGGAAAAGCAATTTGGGCCGCCTTTTCAAGTCGAAGCGGGGTATCAGGCCCGATCACAGCCGTGGCTGACAATGCTGTTTCGCTCATCACTGACACCGCTCGGACATCGCTCGGCCCATCACACGCTGTCTCATTCGTTAGCCACTTCGCCGCCTTCGCCTGCCATCTGTTTTGGCTTAGGGAAGATGATGATTGCGCCATCCTTGGTTATTTCAACGCGTTCAATATCCAGTCCCGCTGCCCTAATGGCCTTCGCGGCGCGTGTCACGTCGCGTTCTTTGAACAGACAAGGACGGCGCATTGGAGTGATTCAATTTGATGCGGCATCGTTATTATAGCGCGTTGACTATGTGCCGAAGTACGTATCCGCGTAAAAAAAAGGGCTGGGTCCGTACCTAGTAAGATTAATACTCCCCGCGAAGTACTGCATCGCAAGCTCGTTTCAGATCAGCGCCTTGCTGCCCGGAAACGGCCTCGTACAATAGCGCGGTGATGATCCGAAAAGCTTGATCTTTCGTCCCTGTTATTTTCCCATCCGAATGCTCTCGCATCAGGAAGTAAGCTGATTTAGCGGATTCGTGCTTAGCTGGATCGTAATTTGGGTGAGGTCCATAATAATCTAGGGCGCAAACCTTGCGGAGCCGTTTTAACTCCGCGAAGCAGGCATCGATACACTCCTCTAACGAGTTGTACGGCGTAGGGTCCAAATCGTACGTCGGCAGTGTCGGATCGAACAAATTTCCACCGAGCATTCCCGGACACGTTTCCAGCAGCGTCTCAACTTTGCTTATTGCTATGTCGAGCTTTTCTTCAAGTTTGCAGCCTTGGTCGGTGCAACCATGTGTTCGGCCTTTAGGTGCGGCACACTGGGCCGCTGGCCATAATGCCCTCCGCGGATCAGGTCCCGTTCAGAAGCACGCATTCGATAATGCGCTGGCACAAGTGGGTTGTCCTGATCGCCGGATCGACCGGCTCTGCATTACGTGCTGTTTGCCCTTTCCAACCTTCACATCACGCCGGATATCCGACGCGATCTCGTTTATGCCGCGAGCGCGACGGGTTGCTTGTAGCGCTCGCCTTTGGCCATCATTGCCCAGGCCATCCGCGCCATCTTGTTGGCAAGTGCGATAGCAACGACCTTGGTGGACCGCCGCGCCAGCAGCGCCGTGAGCCATGGACGATGCTTGGTGCCATGGATCTTGGCGTAGCGGATGACGGCCAGCGCCCCGGCCATGAACAGGCTGCGCAGATAGCGGTCACCTTGCTTGCTGATACCGCCGAGCCTGTCCTTGCCCCCGCTTGAGTGCTGCTTCGGCACCAGCCCGATCCAGGCCGAGAAGTTGCGACCTGATCGGAAGACCTTCGGATCGGCAACGCTGGCAACCAAAGCTGTGGCAAGCATCGGACCGACGCCGGGGATCGCATCGAGCCGCCTGCTCGCATCATTGGATCGATGCCAAGCCATGATCACACGGTCGAACTCCAGAATCTGCTCCTTGAGCCTACCCAGTTGAGCCCCAAGCGCTGCGAGGCATACGCGGGCTATCTCAGGAACTCGCTTGTCACTTGGATCGGCGACGACATCGAGCAGTTCCTCGACACCTTTGCGTCCGACCGAAGCGACGATCCCGAACTCGGCAAGATGGGCCCGGATCACATTGATCACAGCGGTTTGCTGACGGATGAACAGATGGCGCGTGCGATGGAGCGCCAGACAGCTCTGCTGCTCGGGGGTCTTGGTCGCAACGAACCGCATGTTCGCCCTGGTGACGGCTTCGCAGATGGCCTCCGCGTCAGCGGCGTCGTTCTTCTGCCGTTTGACATAGGGCTTCACGTAGGCCGGCGGCATCAGGCGCACCGTGTGACCGAGTGCTTTGAGTTGACGCGACCAATGATGTGACGAGGCGCAGGCTTCGATGCCGACCAGGCACGGTGGCAGCTTCTGGAAGAACGCCAAAACGTACCGCCGCTTCAACTGTCGGCGAATAACCACTTGGCCATCAGCATCAACGCCGTGGACCTGGAACACCGATTTGGCGATATCGAGACCGATTGTCGTAATCGTTTGCATGCCTGGCTCCTCCAATTGTGGGGGCCTTAACAGCACCCACTTTCATGGCACTCACGTGCCGGTGGAGGAGCCGTCCACAGCATCAGAAGCGGACATTTGTGTCCAACGCTTGTCGCGACAGCCCCCATGCAGGGGGGCACTCCTGCGTCAATAGATTGTTAATTATCTTAATTTTCGCAATGTTAGTTTTGGCAACTTATGGTTGGTTTGTAAAAAACACAATTTTCCCATGCACATGAACACCAAAAGGTGTCGGTTGCGTAACCTTTCAAAACGTTTTTTTGCCATTGACTTTTCGGCGACGTCCGCACGGGAAATTACCGACGCTTCGGTAATTTTCTCCATGGTCTTTCTTACTTATAAGGCAATCGCCAGCTGGGGTGGGCTTCAGATCCTTCAAAAGGTTGTCGGCGTGCAGTCTGAAACGCCATCATTCTTATATTTCTGCGGCGTGGCGTTGGTCGTCTTCAGCATCCGGCGCATCGTGGACCAAAGACGCGAACGAATGAAACGTGTAGCTGCCGAGCAACATGCCCACAGGGTTTCCACCCACGATCCGCTTACCAAACTGCCAAACCGGCGCCAATTCCAAAGTGATGTTAGCGTCTCGTTGAAGAGTTCCAAAAGTGTGATGAGCGTTCTGTTGCTTGGCCTCGATAAGTTCAAAAAACTCAATGAGGTGTATGGGCACCTCGGTTGCGATGAGGCGCTCTTGCAAATTGGTTCGCGGATACGTGATTGTGCCAACTCGGCTGACATCTTCGCACGGATTGGCGACGACGAATTTGCACTTTGTTTGGCAGGGGCGGATCCTGAAACCGCGCGTAGAATTGCTTGCTCACTCGTTGAGAGTGTCAAGAAACCAGTTCAAATCGGGATAGAATATCACTGTATCGGTGCAAATGTGGGGATAACGCAGGCGGGCCGAGGACACATGACCGTAGATGAACTCCTCAGGTGCGCCCACGTTGCGCTTTCTCGCGCCAGAAATACCCACATGGACTACTGCTTCTTCGATCCGAAGATGGATGCGCATGTCCGCGAGCGGGCGCTTTTGGAAAGTGACTTGAGAGCAGCGATCAGAGACGCTGACATTCGGCCGTATTATCAGCCAATCGTTGACTTGAAATCGAGGCAGATTGTTAGTTTTGAGAGCTTAGCTCGGTGGCACCATCCTATGAGTGGCACAGTAGCGCCGGATACATTCATTCCGCTAGCCGAAGAGCTGGGTCTGATCGACGTGTTGGCAGGTCCGCTCTTCGAGCGTGCGTGTCGCGACGCAGCGACCTGGCCGGAGCATATTTCGCTATCGTTCAATTTCTCGCCTTCTCAACTCGGTGATAGAAAGTTTGCCAATCAAATTCTTACCGTTCTGAGTGGCGCGGGGCTGCCGGCGAATCGCCTTGAAGCAGAAATTACCGAAAGCGCGCTCGTCATGGATTTAGAAGCTACGCGCCACGCGATACAGACACTACGTAATTCTGGCGTTCGTATCGTGATTGACGATTTCGGTACTGGATATTCGGGCCTCTCTCATTTGTACGAATTGAGGTTCGATAAGCTGAAGATTGATAAGCGTTTCATACATGAACTCGACAAAAGCGCCGAGAGCGATATCTTCATGCGCGCAATTTTCGGTCTCTGCAAGGGACTGGATTTGTGCGTTACTGCCGAAGGTGTAGAGACCAACGCGCAAGCCGACGCGGCCTTTCGGTACGGCGCGCAACAGGCGCAAGGCTTCTTGTTCAGCGAAGCTGTCCCCGCCAGTGCGGTTTTGCAGTTACTCTCCGGTTGGGTACCGGCGCAGCAAGTCGCATCACAGCTAAGTCGGTCTCAGAAAGTCCGCTTTGGGTGAGCGGTACAGGCGGAACGGCCGAACGTTGTTGCGTGGCCCTGCTGTCGGCAATGGGTCAAGCGCTACGGAGGCAGGTAAGACTAGCTGACCTTGTTTGTCCACTATGCCAGCGACCATGCGACGGCTGAGTTCGTTTGTCCGTTAAGTGCCACAATCGAACATTGCACGCTCGGTTTGAAATGAAAGAGGCCGCCAACTGAGGCGGCCTCAAGCATGTAGTCCTACGAGAAAAGCGGTCCGAGTAGGGCCAATGCGAATTTAGGAATTAGAGTGCAATTCTGATTCAACACCAAAGAAGATTGCAACGGCCAACCCGACGATCACTAATGGAAGCCACATCTCGACATCGAGCCACATTTGACGGCCCTCCTAAGATTGGCGCGCCATGTTCATCATCTTAACGGATGAGTGTGGAACAGGTTCCCTCACGCAAAAGTTAAATTCGGCCGCTACGTCCGTTCACCCCCGAACGCAGCCTTTAGCCGACGTAGAGGACCTGCCTCAGTGCGAAATTGACCGAGCCAAAACGAAGGCTCGGCGGCCGCTTTGTGCCTAAGCGGATCAGCCTCCCAAGATATCTCCATGTCCGCTTAGTGCCAGCGCAGTGTCAGTGATGACACGCCAAGCACGACGTTGATAGCGACCGAGCCTTGGAGCGAGAGCGGCTGTAGCGCAAAGGTGCGGCCGGAGCCGCCGACGAGGACGTTAGCGCCAGCGCCAACGCCGAGGCCAATATCGCCGGAAACGCCAACATAATCGCCAGCAAGTGCCCCCGCTGGAATGCCAGTGGTTGGCGCAAACACGGCCCAGCCCAACACACCACCAGCACTGATGCCGACATTCAGACCGACAGTGTTTATAGCACCGTCGTAGGCTTGAGGCGGGGTACGCTCGTTTGGGGTGAACAGGCACTCCAATGGTTGGTGACCGGCTATGATGAAGCCGATGTTCGGATTGACCTTGCAAGAGAGCGAACCAACCTGGGCCCACGACTGCGGGGCCTGAGCCGAGGCCGGTACGGAAAGCATCGCGGCAAGGGCGAGTGTCGCTAATAATAAACGATGGCAAAGCATGATCGTTGGATCTCCCTCTGTGCCTCTTTCGGCACAAGATAGCACCTGAACGGCGTTACTCATAAAGCACGCCGTGCAGTTTGTCCGTTGTTAGTCGGTGGTCTCAACCGGTCGACGCAACACCGGGGGGCCAGCTGGCAATAAATAACGATGACGACTTGCCAAACGCTCGCCAAATCGCTTTCGGCGACTTCCCTCGCAACCAGCTATCCCACAACACTATTTTCTCTGCCGCCCCCATGCCACTACGAAGTCACTGACCTATCGTCCTACACTCTCTATCTTTTCCCTCTACGATAAAGTGTTGCGTCGACCGGTTGAGCTGGCTGTCATTATCGGACAAACCATTCCGGCCCAAAATTCGGCTGCGACGCAAAAAAGCAGAAAGACTTTTCGCCGTCTCCGACGAACCGCCCTAAATGCGTCGCCCGCGCTTCTGACCTAAGCCGAAGAGCAACGAACGATCTCGTTTTCAACCTTCAACTAGAATCTACCTCACTCATTATCAGCTTGAGTGATAAACAAGACCGATATTCTGATGCAAACAACGACCCTATCGAGGTGAAAGCGCGGCTCGTTGGGCTACCTCTCGCCACTCACGGATTTCTGTCGAAATCAAAGTTTGGAATGCCTCGGGCGAACTCGCCGCCGCAGATACCCCCTGGGCTGCAAGCTTGGTGACTACATCGGGCTTGGACAGAGTTTTTTGAAGTGCGGAATTGACGTGTAAGATCACATCTTGCGGAGTACCGGCTGGTGCTAACATTCCGACCCATTGCAGCGCTTCCATGTTTGGAAAACCAGATTCACTAAGTGTTGGTAGATCTGGAAAATGCGCGTCACGCGTTCGTCCGCCAGACGCAATCGCGCGAATTTTACCACCTTGAATTTGCGGGGCTGACAGTTGTGTCGATAACACCGCGAACTGCACCTCGCCTGAAATCAACGCCAGCACCGCAGGAGCGCCACCCCGATAAGGAATCTCAAGCATCTTGATGCCGGCACGCTGGCTCAGAAGCTCTGTCACTAGGCGTGACTGGCTTGCGGTACCCGGCGTTGCATAGTTGATCTTGTCCGGTTGTGATTTCGCAAACGCGATGAATTCCGGCAAGGTTTTCGCCGGCACCGAATTACTGACTACGAACAAAAATGGATCTCTTACCAGGGTGCTTATAGGTGCGAAGTCGCGCTCTGTATCATACGGCAGCTTCACATTTGTCACGGGGGAAACCGTGTGCGAAGAGGCTACGACCAGCAACGTGTACCCATCGGGTGCAGATTTCGCGACGGCTTCGGTCCCGATAATTCCGCTCGCTCCCGTACGATTTTCGATGATTATCGGCTGACCAAGCTCCTCTTGTAGGGATGGCTGAATGATGCGCGCCACATTATCGTTGAGGCCGCCGGCGGGAAACGGAACGATGATGCGGATAACCCGGTTTGGGTAGGGTGTGACAGCGAAAGCCGAGCCTAGCGAGGCGATGAACGCGGACACAATAGCGACAATGCGTAGCATTAATTTTGGCATGAAGGCGTGTTCCCCAGGCCGCGGCCGTCGAGGTCGAAGGTCTCAGCTAGATACCAAGCGTGCCTAGGACGTCGGCGAACTTGGCTTGCACGCGGGCTCGCAGCTCCGGGCTCGCGCGGGCGACCGGTGGAAAATCTTTCAGCCGTTCAAACGGCCGACAGGCGTCGATCACTGCGCGCGAGTTAGTGGAACTTGCGCGGTTGAGGATCGGATCCAGCGGTCCGCTCCAAGCACGGCGAAAAAATTCGATATCTTCTGCGGGATCGCATCGCGTGCACATGGCCCAAAGGACGTCGAACAGGTCGGTCGGATCAACATCGTCGTCGACAACAACGACGAACCGGCCGAGATAAGACCCGGATTGGCAACTCGCGGCCAATAGGCCCGCCTGGCGGGCATGGCCAGGATAAGCCTGTTTGATGGCGATTACGTTGAACATGCGCGCGCCGCCGGGCTCATGGCACCACACGCCTGTGACGCCCGATAGCCCAGCACGTTCAACCTCGTCCCAGATCATGCCTGCCTTCATCACGCATTTACTGAATGAAAAGTCGGATGGCGGCTGCATCGGTGATGCGATCGAAAGGATTGGATCGTTGCGATAATAGACGCGTTTGACGTGGACCAGCGGCTGCTCACTCGGCGAGCTCGCATAATATCCGGTAAACTCGCCAAACGGCCCTTCCTTTGCCATCTGACCTGAGATCATCTCGCCTTCAAGCACGATTTCTGCGTGCGCGGGCATCGGAAGTCCGTGCAACTCGCTCAGTACGACGTCATAGGGCAGTCCGCGATGGCCAGCGGCATAATCGAATTCCGACAAACCGAACTTCAGTTCGTTGCCGCCGGCAAGAAAGAGCAGCGGATCGTGACCACAGCTGATGAGCACCGGGCAGGGCTTGCCATTCCGGAAGTACTTTTCTCGAATTTGCCGGCCATGCTTGCCCGGTGACATCCAGACATTTACATGATTACGATCCTGCACCATTGACCGGTAAGTTGCGGCATTGATCCAGTTCTCTTCTGGATCGCGCATGATCACAAGATCGTCGGTGCCGATGTAGCGGCCGCCGTCCAACTCATGCAGGCGCGGCACCGGGAATTTCAATAAATCGACATGGTCTTCGCGATCGACGTTCTGCAAGACCGGTCCTTTTGTGATGGTTCTCGGCGGAATCGGTCGATGCACCTTCATGCGATCGCGATAGGCGCGAACCACATCGAGTGGGTTTCGTGGCACCGGGAAACCAAGCGTGATTGCCAGGCGCTTCGATGAATTGGTCGCGCCCGAGAGTAGTCTCATGCCTTTGGGATAGCCCGGCACCTCTTCGAACAAGATCGCGGGCGGTTCAGACTTGGCGTGGTAGATGATCTCAGCGAGGGTCCCCATTTCGAGATCCCAATCGGCGCCTTTGATTTTCAACAATTCACCGGCCGACTCCGCTCGATCAATGAACTCGCGCAAATCTGCATGAGGTTGATCGTACGCGTTAAAGCGTTGCGGCTTGTTGGTCTCAAGCATCGACAAGTTCTCCAATTACTAGCGGCGGCAGAATTCGTGCACGGCCATCATGTTTTCGCGGATACCAAAGCTGCCGCTCAAGCTCAGGAGGAGCTATCCTACCGGTTCAAACTAGACCTCGGGAAGCGGCTGGAAGCGGATCTAGGACCGACCAAGCATTCTAACTTGAAAACTGTCGAAGGGAAGTTCGGCTACCTGCCACCATGAATAACTTTCGTTTCGGAAGGCCATGATACTGTCGAGAATTTTCTTGAATTCGAGCGTTCTTCGCCCCAATTTCCGCATAGGTCTCGTTGGCAGCTTTAAATGATGCTTCCAAGATCTCAGGCGAAAATCCACGAAGCTGTGTGCCTTTCGCAAGCAGCCGTCGCATTGCCGGCGGATTGAGGTAATCATATTTTGTGGTCATACCCATTCCGGCATCGCGCGCGGCTGCAGTAATAAGTGCTTGGTAGCTCTTGCTCAGAGTGCTCCACTTTGCCCGATTGATGAGTAGATGCGCATGCGCCCCACCTTCCCACCAGCCTGGATAATAGTAATATTTTGCTATCTTGTAGAAGCCGAGCTTCTCATCATCGTATGGGCCGATCCATTCGACTGCATCAAGCGTACCTTTCTCAAGCGCGGGATAGATGTCGCCCGGCGCAAGAGATTGCGGGACAACACCGAGGCGTTTGATGACATTACCAGCAAAGCCGCCAATACGGAATTTCAATCCACCGAGGTCCGCGACAGTATTTATTTCCTTGCGGAACCATCCGCCCATCTGAGCGCAGGTGTTGCCCATCGGCAGACCGTAACAGCCAAAATCCGCGAATAGCGGATCGAGCAATTCAATGCCATTGTCGCGAATCTGCCACGCGTCCTGCTGCCGGGTGTTGAGGCCAAATGGAATTGCGGTGGCTAATCCGAAAGAAGGATCTTTGCCCCAGAAATAATACGCTGCGGTGTGGCCCATCTCGACGGTGCCATTCTGCACGGCGTCGAGAACCCCCAGCCCCGGTACTATTTCGCCAGCCGCGAAAAGCTGGATCTGAAATTTGTTATCGGTAATCTCCGCAATCCGCTTAGAGAATTCTTCACAGCAGCCATAAAGGGTATCCAGTGATTTCGGCCAGCTTGCGACAAGCCGCCACTTTAGCTCGGGCATGGATTGTGCGATTGCGGGCGCGGACACCGTTGAAGCTACAAGCCCCGTACCAGCAGTGCGCAAAAAGTCACGGCGTTTCATGATGCCCTCCTGGTTCAAACCTAACGGCGGTATGTCGCTATTGCCTCATTACACTCCCCTTCAGGGGTCGGGACTAGGGATCGTACCGGCTTTACGAGCAACCTGTAAGGGCCCGATATCTGGTCGTTGAGCGGGCCGGACGATGTCGTAGATGGATCATTAGGCGCGCTTGCGTTGCTTGCGGCCTAGTTGCAGAATTCCCGCTTCTCATTCCCCGGTGTTTTATGAAGACCCCAAAGCAGGGTCGGCCGAGCGAGAGCGCGGCCGAAGATTGCCGGCGAAAGGCTCGGGATGCCGAGCGCGCAGCGGACGCGGCCCAGACCGCGGAGGATAAGCAGTACCATCTTGAAATTGCTAAGCACTGGTGGGAGCTGGCCGATCGCGTCGAAAAAGGCGACTAGGATTGGGCGACAAACTGGGCCATGTATTCAAAAATGCTGTGATGTCTGCTTTGGGTCATTGACGGCTTAGGTGATCAAGGCCGACGCCCTTGTTTGTCCGCTATGCCCCCAATAGCGGCCAAAATGTCGCGTCGCGGCAAATGACGTGAAGTGCCGAGAGCAGACATTTATCTATGTGAGTTACCGGTAAAGGTACGACACAGGCCCTATTCGGCGATCACGCGTCGTTATTCTGCCGCTTGATGTGCCGGAGATAGAGGTGAACGCACCGCAGCAAACAGCACCCTATTCGATCACATCGTCGGCGCGCGCGAGTAGGGTAACTGGTATCTCTATCCCCATTTCCTTGGCGGTCCTGAGGTTTATCACTAGCTCGAATTTGGTTGGTTGCTGGACTGGAAGATCCGACGGACTCGTACCTTTGAGAATTCGATCCACATAGCCCGCAGTGCGAGTACTTTGATAGGGGCTTGACGCGGGCCGCAACCGGAATGCCCGCAAAGTGCGCCTTCTTCATCCCGCTGTGCCTGGCCCTAGCAAAAAATCCTGACATCATGCTGAAAGTTGCGAAACTAATCGTCATGATTCAAGTTAGAGCATTGCGGGAGGTGCCATGTTTACCATTCCCGAACTGGCGGCGGAGGCCTTGGGAGCTCATCTTGCTGAGCACATGGGCCGCCGGTTTGGCTCGACGGACGCGGGTTTAGTAGAACTCGTCCAGTCAGCTGCTAGGCTTGCTCTCGACTGCATCGGAAATAGTGATGCGCTCTATCACAACGTCGAGCATACGATGCTGGTAACGCTGGTCGGCTACGACATTCTGAGGGGCCGAAGGCTCTTAACTGAGACAAATGCCAGCGATTTCGCTCACCTCATCATCGCTTGTCTGTTTCACGACATTGGTTACGTTCGTGGAATTCTTAAAGGCGATAGCTCTGATGGCTACATTGTTGACGCCAAAGGCAACAAGGCCAAGCCACCGCGTGGCTCGTCTGACGCCGCACTATTGCCGTTCCACGTCGACCGATCAAAGCTGTTTGTGTTGGATCGCATGGCCAAGAACAAATTGCTCGATGCTACTCGGATCGCCAATGCCATCGAGTGCACGCGCTTTCCGCCACCTCATGGCGCCGACGACAGCGAAGAGGGCATGCTGGTACGCGCCGCCGATCTCATCGGCCAGCTCGGCGATCCGCATTATTTGCGCAAGACCAATGCGCTTTATTACGAATTTGAAGAAGTCGGGATGAACAAGCAACTCGGCTATACTTCACCAGCCGATCTCACCGATCTCTATCCGAAGTTCTATTGGAGCAACGTATCGGCGCATGTCCAAAGCGCGATCCGCTACCTCAATGTCACGTCGAACGGTCGGCAGTGGGTCGCCAATCTCTACAGCAATATTTTTCGCGCCGAGCACGAGCTTAGCCTGTGCGGTCCACAACACTGAGGTCTGCCGTCAAGGGTCCTTGTGGGTGTGCGTCGGTATGGCAAACGGCGCTGCTGCAATGCACACTTAATGTCTGCTTTGGGTCGATGGCGTTGATAAACTCGGCTTTGAGAGGTTTGTGGCTCTCTATTTGAGCTTTAGATAGGAAGCTCGCGTCTCATGTATTGTTCGCTTTCCCTTGGGGGCGATCTTAACGCTGCCGATCCACACCTGAGGCAACTGACATTCACGCCGCGCAGGCAACCATCGCGTCGGGCGGCGGCCGCCAGATGTGGTTCGCAAGGGTTTTAAGATTCTGCACGATGGCGGCGAGATGGAACTCGTCGCGCGCACCGGAGAGGCCGCGCAGCCGCATGCGCTCGAAGCCATGATGGGTCTTCAAGTGCGCAAAACGCATTTCTACCTTCTTGCGCTCATCGCGGGATTTGACGAACTCCGGTGTCTGCATCAGCGCGCGAGTATGATCGCGGGCCTCTTCGTTGATATCGCGCGCAATCTTTCTGAATGGAGCGCGCGTACATCGCTCCTTGAGTTCGCAAACGCGGCACTCGCCGGACTGAGACAGGTAATTCCGAACACGACCGTCGTGAACTGTCCCGTGGTTCTCAATAGCCGGCGGTTCGGACAGATATAGACGTCGCGCTCAGCGTCGTAAGTGAAGTAAAGCCGGGAGAACATGCCGTCAGTTCGCTCGTATCTCTCCCACACGGGAATATGCGGCGTAATACCTTTTTCCAAAAGCCAAGCCAGCAGCCTGCTGATCCCATATGCCGTGTCGCCAGCAAAACGGTTGGGCTTTAAACCGAATATCTTCTCGGTCCGCTCAAGCATCGGTTGGGTTGCGGCGACTTCGTCATAGGTACGAGCGGGGGTCGCCTCAACGTCAACGATGACGGCAGCGGGGCCTGTATCAATCAGGTAATTGAGGCCATAGCCGAATTGTACGCGCTTATTGGCCTTTGCCGTCCAGGCAGAACATGGATCCACTGGCGAGATTACCGTCGGCGGCTTGCGAGTAGCGTCGGGATCTTCGTCATCAAGTCCGGCAAGGAACTCGGCAGCGGCCCGCGTCTGTCGTTCCGCCACCGACCAGTCGATCTCATCGGGAGGCTTGCCGTGATATCGGCTGGCGTTCGCCTCCATGACGCTGGCATCGACGGCAAAGCCTTCGCCCTTAACAAGACCCGCATTCATGCACGCCCACACCACCGCCTCGAATATCTGCCGGAATATGTCGCTGTCGCGGAAGCGGCCATGGCGATTGGCCGAGAACGTCGAATGATCGGGGACCGCGTCGTCCAGATCGAGTCGACAGAACCAGCGATAGGCCAGGTGTAATTCGACTTCCTCGCACAACCGCCGCTCAAAGCGGATGCCGTAGCAGTAGCCGACAATCAGCATCCGGATCATGAGTTCGGGATCGATCGAGGGCCGGCCGATCTCGCTGTAGAAAGGCGCAAGCTTATCGCGCAGGTCAGCCAGAATCTGCGTCACAATCGGATTGATACGGCGCAGCAGATGGTTCGCCGGAATACGTCGCTCAAGGTTGAACAGATAAAATAGCTGGCTCTGATCGCTCGTCTGCCGACCCATCATGGCAAGCCTCCGCCATCGAGAATCTCACGCTGACGGAATCATTGTTCGCCGATGAGTGCGAGCCCTTTTTCAACAGTATGGTCATTAGCGGACAAACGGGTCTCCAGCGAAACCCGGCAATGTCCGCTGTTAGTCCAATAGCGGACAAATTTTGCGGCGCAGCGAAATGACGCTAAGTGCCAAAATTCTCGACAGTGCACGCTTGCTTTAGGATGAAAAAAACCGCCAAATAAGGCAGGGGCTGTAGATGAGACTCCTTGAGCTTAAGGATGTCATTGGCTTGCTTCGCTCTAAGGTCGAACGAGCAGGAGGCCAAACAGCGTGGGCAGAAAAGACCGGCATCAACCGAACCATAATCAACAGGGTCCTTAACGATCGAGAACCGCCAACTAAGAAAATCATTAGGGCGCTAAAACTACGCATGGTTTTTGTATCTAAGCGGGAATCGTCACATTCAAAGTAGCTCAACGGCGGTGGCAGCCTTTGTATTGCTCGCGACTCTAATCGTTGCGCCGCAGCCCGCTAACGCATTGCCAACTTACGCTCAAAAAGAAGGTAAGCCTTGCGAATATTCTCACGTGAATCCAGCGGGCGATGGCGTGCGAAATGCTATAGGCAGGCAATACGAAGAAAATGGCCGCACCTTCAAAAAATAGCGGAGTAGCGATGGAATAACCCCTCCTATTCGAGATCGCTGCTTCGACGCTAACGGAAGCCCCAGCCACTATCCGCTGGGGTTTTTTTGCAATGTCATTTGGATTGTTTGGCCGACTTTTTAATGAGGATCAATTATCCGAAAAAATGGCGGCCATTCTGCACTGCCATAACATCCGCTTTGGGTCATTCGCGACCAAGCCAATCAGCGCCCGTGCCGATCAATGTCCGCTATGCACCCAATAGATGGGGTAATCGGCCGGCAGCTTGTGGATAGCTGAAGATTTTGGGTGCTGCGCTTCAGGCTGATGGTGAAACGAGGTCCGTGTGTGTACGGCCTCAAGCATCAGAAGGAGAAGCGCAGCATGGGCCATTTTGCTGGACTGGACGTATCGGTCAACGAGACCAGCGTCTGCATTGTGGATGACACGGGCAGGATCGTGCGAGAAGTGAAGGTGGCGAGCGAGCCGGAAGCTCTACTGCAGGTTCTGGGGAATCCCTCCTACCGCTTCAAGCGGATTGGACTGGAAGCTGGGCCGCTGTCGCAATGGCTGTTCAGCGCGCTCGCCGAAGCAGGCTTGCCAGTGATCTGCGTCGAGACGCGGCACATGCGGGCGGTGCTGAAGGCGCAGATCAATAAGACCGACCGCAACGATGCGCGTGGCATGGCGCAAATGATGCGGGTGGGGCTTTACCGCCCGGTGCATGTAAAGACGTTACGCAGTCAGAAACTGCGGATGCTGCTGACCCATCGCCAGTTGCTGCTGTCCAAGGCCATCGCCCTTGAGAACGACCTGCGCGGTACGTTGCGTAACTTCGGCCTCAAGGTCGGCATGGTTGGGAAGGTGAAGTTCGAGGCCCGCATCAGGAAGCTTGTCGAGAACCTCCCCGACTTGGCGGTTCTGGTCGAACCGATGCTCATTGTCCGGCGGGTGTTGCGCGAACAGATCGTCATCCTGCATCGCCGCCTGCTGGCCATCGTCCGGGATGACGAAGTGTGCCAGCGCTTGATGACGACCCCCGGCGTTGGCCCTGTGGTGTCGCTGACCTATCGCGCCACCGTCGACATTCCGGCTCGCTTCCGCAAATCCAAGTCCGTCGGGGCGGTGTTTGGGCTGACCTGCGCCAAGTATCAATCGGGCGAGGTCGATTGGGACGGCAGAATATCGCGCTGTGGAGATGAGATGATGCGGACGATGCTCTACGAAGCAGCTCAGGCCATGATGCGTTCCAAGAAATGGTCCTGGCTCAAGGCCTGGGCGATGCAGATCGCCAGGCGCCGTGGAATGAAAAAGGCGATCGTGGCGCTGGCGCGCCGGCTAGCCGTGATCATGCACCGCATCTGGGTTGACGGCACCAAGTTCCGCTGGACCCGGGAGCAAGCCGCGGCAGCTGCATGAAAGCAGTGCAGGATCACATGCGATAGGAGAAAAATCGAGTTCCACTGAGCCGTGGAAAGATGTCCCTCACGGGACGATGGATGAGGTGAGTTCGCTCGGTCGCTTGAACCTGCCGTTCGTGACACGGCAAGACCGCCCAATAGATTGTTCCGCCTCGTCCTCGGATCCCATGATGGAAGGGCCTTGGTGCCGATTCCGAAGAGAAGCACGAGCCCGTGAGCGACATCGACACTGCAGTGGTGGATCGTCTGAAAACGCTTGACCCGGAACGGCCGATTAGAGAAGCGACCGAAATTTGTGCCGCAGCGAAATGACGGAAGTGCCAAAAGCGACCAACGCACCGCAGCAAACATCACAGCTACTCGATCACCTCGTCAGCGATGGAAATCACCCCTGGCGGCACGTCGATGCCGAGCGCTCGCGCCGTTTGAAGGTTGATGACGAACTCGAACTTGGTCGACTGCAGCACCGGCATGTCAGCAGGCTTCGCGCCCTTGAGGATGCTGCCGGTATAGACGCCGACTTGGTGAAACATGTCCGCAATGTCTGTGCCGTAAGAGGGCATCGGGGCGCTCGTGCGCAAGGGTAGCAAAGGCCGCATCAATCTCGCCGATCGTCGGGGGAGCAGCCCGATGGTCGGTGCGGCTCCTTGCACTTCCCGCAATGTGGTTTCGGTGTTTGGAGCATTGGCTGGATTGACTAGCACAGCAATACGCACGGCTTTCGGAACCAGGTCATGCAGCAGCCGCAGCCGCTTAGCCAAGACCTCCCCTAAGAAAAAATTGATGCCGGTGGCGTTGCCGCCTGGCCGCGCAAGGCTGGCGACAAGACCAAGCTGGACCGGGTCTTGGGGGACACCGAAGACGATCGGGATAGTCGCCGTTGCAGCTTTGGCCGCGAGCGCGGGCGCGTTCCCGGGCGTAGCGATCACGGCCACACGGCGGCGGACCAGATCGGCCACAACTGCCGGCAGGCGATCGTATTGGCTCTCCAGCCAGTGGTACTCGACCGTCACGTTCTGGCCTTCAACGTAGCCGGTTTCGTTGAGCCCTTTGCGGAACGCAGCCGTAAAACGTTCGGAGGCGTCGGGCGAGCTGAGGTTGATAAACCCGACCACCGGCAGCGCCGGTTGCTGCGCCCGCGCCGCGATCGGCCATGCCGTCGCCGCACCCCCGAGAAGCGTGATGAACTCGCGCCGCTGCATGTCGGCCCCCAAGCTCAGGAGATGGCATCCTAGCGGCTCAAACGAGTACTTCGATAGGGGCTGAAAACGGCATCAAAACCATTGCTGCATCGCACAGCCAATGTCGCTGAGGGTCATAAGCGGACATTTCCGCATGGCCGAGCGGTTCCTTTGGTTTCCGCCTCACGCAAACGTTAGCTGCCTGCCATATATCCTCGGGCTGGCGAGTGGTATGGTGATTGCCCTTGAGGAGATATGCGCATGAGAAAAGTCCTCGGATTTATTTTGATCGCCTTTGCGCTCGTTGCCGGAACGGCTGCTTTTGTAACCGTCAACCCGCATCAAGCCTTCGCTTGTGAAGACGGTGACAAACGGGGCTCCTAGCAGACATCCGAACAAAAAGGCCTCGGTCTAACCGCCGGGGCCTTTTTGCTTTGGGCCGCTTGATGTGCGCTTTGGTTGCCGGTTCAACCGGTCGATGCAACACCCTCTAATCTTGCCAGATGCGGAGGTACACATATGGAGGGGAATGCACGGACGTGTTTCATGCCGGAGCAGAAGGCTCAGCCAAGAACGCCAACGGCTTGATGCGACAGTATTTCCCGGCGAACAGATTTCTAGCGTTTCTCTCAGGCGTCCCTGAATAGGATCGCCCTGCGGCTCAATCAGGCCCGCGGAAGACCTTGGGCTGGGTGTTGCACTGACCTATTGAACCCACCGCCAATAGCGGACATTGGGCCGGGATCGCCGGCATCGATGACCCTCGGGAACATGCGCGCCAACGGTGTAGGACGCTCGCCGCGTAGTGTCTCGGTCGCGCGGCTGCAATTACTATCGGGTTCTCGGACGTGAGCGCCTATGCAGACGACGTGCTAGTGCGCGATGACAACCTTCGTTCCCACGCTCACGCGACTGAACAGGTCCATGACGTCGCGGTTGTGCATGCGGATGCAGCCCCACGACACAAAACCGCCGATCGACCCGGGGTTGTTGGTACCGTGGATCGCAAGCTCATTGTCCGCGAGCACCAGCGCGGCGGCGCCCATCGGATTCTTCGGCGACCCGGAGGGAATCACCCAGGCCGGCCGGTCGCGTCTGATCTCGGCAGGCGGGCTCCAGGCCGGTTGCAGAGTTTTGGTTGCGATGCTTGTCGTGCCGAACCATTGCTTGCCGGCGCGGCCGACGCCTACTGGGTAGCGCAGTGCGCGACCGCGGTCGACAACATAAAAGAGCTTGCGCTCGTTGGTCCGCACAACGATCGTGCCGGGTTCGGCCCCGCCGGAAAAAGCGACAGTTTCCCGCGCCAGCAATGATACGGGCAGCATCACCGCCGATAGCGCGCCGGTTAACGCGGCGAGAATGAGCCAACGTACAGCACCAAGCATGATTGATTACCCCCAAGCCAAGAACCTAACGCCCGCAAGCTGAACAACGTGACTTCATAATGTACCTGAGCGGGCTGGCCGGAGCCAACCCCGGCGAGTTTACCAATGTCCGCTTTGGGTAGCGGACATGACGCCATCTGATCGCAATGTCCGCTTTACCCCCAGAAGCGGACATTCCGGGCGGCGATCAGCACGTCTGCTTTGTCGCCTAATCGATCACTGCTTCTCGCGTGATCGCCCCGATGCTCATGCAACTTGTTCAGTTGAATAGTGATCGAACACACACGATGAACGTGAAAAAACAACAAAATATAAACAGAGCAATCTGCAGTACAGAAATCCAATACATCCACGGGTTCAAATTTCGAAAATAACGCGCGGCCGGAGGTGCGAAAGCGATACCGCTCCATAACGCATCGACAAGAAGGTAAATGCCGAAGACGGCCACTAGTGCGGATATGATTGCACCAACGATCCACACAACTTGTCTCGAAATTTAATTCTAGACGAAAAATAAAATAGCTGCACCCTTATTCGAGGGGTATCGGGGCTGTGCAGAACGCCCAATGAATTTTCAGACCTGTGGCATTTCAGTTACATTGCACTAATCGTGACGTGATCAAGACCAACGCCGTTATTTGTCCGTTGTTAGTCCAATAGGCGACAAACGCGGGCGCAGCCGAGTTGTCCGTTAAGTGCCACAAGCAGACAACTGCGCTGAGATTGCTCGCTATTAAACGTTGCCCAAAACCTGTCGATGTGATGCCATCGGGCGCAAATTAAATCGGGGGGACACTATGGGCCGAATTCTCTCAGGGGGCTGCGCCTGCGGTGCCATACGCTACGAGTTGGATGCTGATCCTATCGTCGCATTGAATTGTCATTGCCGCGACTGCCAGCGCGCAGGCGGAAGCGCCTATGCCGCCATCATGGTGGTTCCTCAAGCGGCGGTGAAATTGCGCGGCGAGCTGCACTATTACAAGACGATTGGCGACAAAGGCAACGCGGTCGAGCGCGGCTTTTGCTCGGTCTGCGGAAGTCAGGTGACGACCAAGTTGGAGCGGATGCCCGACGTGCTCGGGCTGCATGCGGCGAGCCTTGATGATCCGTCACTCTACACGCCGACGATAGACGCATTTACCGCCAGCGCCCAACCCTGGGACCACATGCATCCGCAAACGAAAAAATTCCCGAAGGGATTGAGCTAGCCGCGCCTACCGGCAGCATTGACCTGAGCGAGCCGCCGCATCGCATGTCCGCTCTTGTCCAATAGCGACAAAATTGCTGCGGTGCCGCGAATGTCCGCTTTGTGCCAATACCGGACTCATGGACTGCAGCAAACAACATTGCTACTCGATCACCTCGTCGGCTCGGGCGAGCACGGACGGAGGCACGGTGAGGCCGAGCGCCTTGGCCGTCTTAAGATTGATCACCAGTTCGAACTTGGTCGCGCCCTGCACTGGCAGGTCGGCGGGCTTCTCGCCCTTGAGAATGCGATCAACGTAGCCAGCAGCTTGCCGGTGCGGGTCGATCGAGTCCGGTCCGTAAGAAATTAGGCCACCTTCAGTGGCGTAGAAGCGGAACGGATAGGTTGCTGGCAATCGGTGTCGGGCTGCAAGAGCGATGATTAGACCGCGATTATTGAGCATCAACGGGGTTGCGACCGAGATCAGACCGCAATCCGATCCGCGTGCAAATTCAGTAACGGTGTGCTCAATGTCTTTAGGGTCTCGCCCACCGAGTGGCGTCACCTCCACTCCAAACGACCGCGCCGCGGACTGGATCGCAGCGAACTGGCCGATACTAGCGGTATTGGTGGGGTCTCGAATGACCCCGACACGTGTCACGTGGGGAGCAATTTCCTTGAGCAGTTCTAGCCATTTCGCGCCGATGTCGTATTCGATATTCGTGAACCCGGTGATGTTGCCGCCAGGCCTCGCGAGACTCGCAACAAAGCCAGCGCTTACGGGATCGGCAACCTGCGCAAATACGATCGGCACTGTACGGGTCGCCTGTTGCAATGCGGTCACAGCTGGAGTGGTGCTGGCAAGGATGACATCCGGAGACAATGTCACTAATTCCGTTGCGGCTTTCCGCAGATCACCGGTATCCCATCGATCCTCGATTTGTAAATTGCGTCCAACGGTCCAACCCAATCGCTGCAATTCCTGAAGGAATGCCGCGATGCGTGCCTGCCCTTCTGAATTGTCTTTGGCAAACGGCATTAGCACGCCGATACGCCGAATCCGTTCGCTCTGCTGCGCCCGCGTCGCAAGCGGCCACGCAGTCAACGTACCGACGATAAGCGTGATGAACTCGCGCCGCCTCATGTCCGCCCCTTGGTTCAAGAGACGGCATCGTACCCGCTCAAACGAGCACTTTGATAGGGGCTGAAACTGGTATCAAAACCATTGCCGCAGTGCACAGCCAATGTCGCTTATGGGTCATAAGCGGACATGTGCAGTGCAAAATGTCATGTCCGCTAAGTGCCAGGAACGGACTCATGCACCGCAGCAAACAGCACAGCTACTCGATCACGTTCTCAGCGCCTCCGATGAGAGCCGCTGGTACGGTGATGCCGAGTGCTTGGGCGGTCTTGAGATTAATGGCCAATTCAAATTTCGTAGGCTCTTGGACGGGAAGGTCAGCTGGTTTCGTTCCCTTGAGAATACGATCAACATAGGAGGCCGCGTGGCGATACAAGTCAGCGTAATTCACGCCATACGCAATCAATGCACCCTCTTTTGCCGCTACCGGCCAGGCAACTATCGTCGCAAGGCCGTGGTTCATCGCGGACGCAATTAGCCGAACTCGGTGCCGGTATGTGAAAGGGCTGGGCTGAATGATGACCGTCAACCCGCCGCCTGTCTTCATCGCAGCCAGGACAGCATCTGTTTCGACAATGTCTGCAACTCCTTGAGATCGAAGCTCCACGCCGAACGATCGGGCTGCTTGTTCGCTCGCCTGAAGCCTATGTTTCCCGTCTGGCCATTCGGTATGCCAAAGGTAGTAAATGGCCGATTGCGGTCTGCCCAACTCGAAGGCGAATTGCACGTACTTACTGCTCAGGTCTGCAAGCACGTCGCTAAACCCCGTGGCGTTGCCCCCTGGGCGCGAGAGACTTTCCACAAGCCCGATGCCCACGGGGTTGCCGACTGAGACAAATACGATCGGAATTATCGAGGTGTACCGCTTCGCCGCTGCAGACGCGCTTGAACCCACGGTGATCAAAAGTTTTGCCCCGCGCTGCACTAACTCGCTCACGACTTTAGGGAAGTCAGCCTCATTACCGACCCACACGGTGTCTATCGTCACGTCCTTATTTTCAACCAAGCCGGCAACGCGCAAGGCTTCTCGGAATGCCTCAACGAGCGATTGGTCGTAGGTATTGGACGATGAACCGAGAGGCAGAAAACCTATTCGGACCGGCTTTCCCGGTTGCTGCGCCCGCGCCGCGAGCGGCCACGCGGCCGCTGCGCCGCTGAGAAGCGTAAGGAACTCGCGTCGCCGCATGTCCGCCCCCAAAGGTCCGGAGACGGCATGTTAGCGGCTCAAACGAGTACTTTGATAGGGGGTTAAATCTGCATCAAGACCATTGCCGCAGTGCATAGCCAATGTCGCAGTTGGGTCGATGCTGTTGAAAAAGTCACAAATTGCCCGTCGCCAATTTTCCTGCTGTAAAAAATCTGACCGACGACCGCCGAATCGATGTGGCCTCAATAGCGTTACCGAGGTCGCCAGCGAGTTTCGTCTTCAGGCGATGAGGTCCCCCACATTTTTACACGAAAATCGCGCGTACAGCCAAAAGAAATTTTGATCGTCAGTGCAAAAAGACTTTTTCAACAGTATCGGTCATTAGCTGACAAACCATCACGGGCTAAGATCCAATGTTGTCCGCTGTTACCCCAAAAGCGGACAAACGCGGACGCGGCTGGATTGTCCGCTTCGTGCCAATAGACATTGAATGAGAGCGGACTAACGGTGGCTGGTTCAGCCGAGTAAAGGTGCGGGGTCACAGCGAACCCCGATTGTGTCCATCAAGAACATTTATCGATTTTCGTAAACAATTTCATTTGTCGAAGCTTCGAAACCGATTGCAAATGGTTTTCGGGGGCCGGCATTCTGTGCCGGTATCAGTGGCGCCGGTTATACCCATGGAGCTTACATGAATTGAAGTGAGGCGAACGCATTCGCGACGAACTGGATCAGAGCCTGGAACAAAAAGGACGTCGATGCAGTACTGGAGCATTATGTTGAGGACGCAAAATTCATCAGTCCCAAAGCCGCGAGCTTTGTCGGCAATCCAGTGATAGAGGGAAAGAAGGCGCTATCGGAATACTGGCATCTTGCTGCAAAGAAGATCGAAAAGATCGAGTTCAAACTCGACCATATCGTCTGGGATTCCGACTCCAACGATCTGATCATTTTCTATGAGGCGAATCTCAACGGGGTTTGCAGCCGTGCCTGTGAAGCAATGAAATTTAACTCGTCCGGCCGGCAGGTATCGGGGGAAGCGATGTATGGGGCATTAATTTAGTCACTTCGCCCGAACATCCGCATGGCCGCTTTGGGTCATTAGCGGAGAAACCGTCACTAGCCCAAAACCCGAATTTGTCCGCTATAGTCCAAAAGCGGACAAACTATTGCGATGCAGCGATTGTCCGCTTCGTGCCAATAGCGACCAACGCACCGCAGCAAACAGCACCTCTATTCGATCACCTCGTCGGCGATGGAGAGCACCCCGGCCGGCACCTCAATGCCAAGCGCTCGCGCCGTTTGAAGGTTGAGAACAAACTCGAATTTGGTCGACTGCAGCACCGGCAGGTCGGCGGGCTTCGCGCCTTTAAGGATGCTGCCGGTATAGACGCCGACTTGATGATACGTGTCCGCGATGTCGCTTCCGTAGCTCATCAGCCCACCGGCCGCGACAAAATCACGAACTGAATAAGCCGCCGGAAGCCTGTTCAACGCCGTCAAGGTGGCAAACTGCCCGCGGCGGCTGATGAAGAATACGTCGGGAGCGACGAAGAGGGCATCGGGGCGTTCATGCGCAAGGGTGGTAAAGGCCGCATCTATCTCGCCGATCGTCGTGGCATTGAGGATCTGGATTTGTAACCCGATGGTGGGGGCGGCTTCCTTCACGCCCCGCAACGTGGTCTCGGTGGTCGCGGCATTGGCCGGATTGACGATACGGCAATACGAACGGCCTTGGGCACCAAGTCATGCAGGAGCCGCAGTCGCTTGGCTATCACCTCTGCGGCAAAAAAGTTGATGCCAGTCACGTTGCCGCCGGGCCGGGCGAGGCTGGCGACAAGACCAAGCCGGACTGGGTCTTGGGCAACGCCGAAGACGATTGGGATCGTTGCTGTTGCATCTTTCGCCGCGAGCGCAGCCTGCAAGCTGGCTGGCGTGGCGATCAGGGCTATCTGTCGGCGGATCAGATCAGCCATCAGGGCCGGAAGGCGATCGTATTGGCCTTCAAGGTAGTGATACTCGACCCTCACGTTTTGGCCTTCGATATAGCCAGTTTCGTTGAGGCCTTTGCGGAATGAAGCCGAATTACGCGCATCGGCATCGGACGACCCGCCATTGACAAAGCCAACCACCGGCATCTTCGGCTGCTGCGCCCCCGCCGCAAGCGGCCACGTCGCTGCCGCGCCACCGAGAAAAGTGATGAACTCGCGTCGCTTCATGCTCAACCCCAAGATCAGGAGACGGCGTCTTATCGGCTCAAACGAGTACTTCGATAGGGGGCTGAAACCGGCATCAAAACCATTGCTGCAGTGCGCAGCCAATGTCCGCTATGGGTCATTAGCGACCGAGCCATTCAGCGCCGCCTCCGACCTTTGTCCGCTATGCCCCCAATAGCGACCAAAAATGGTGCAACGCCGCGAATGACGCGCTAAGTGCCAAAAGCAGCCGCCCGTGGCGTCAATGGGCAAGAGAATGGTCGTACTAGGTTCAAAGCCGAAAGATTGAGACCTACGCCCGCGCGCGCTCGTCGGCGACCTTGACGACGTAGGGCTTCTCGCGCTTGTGCTCCGGATCGAACTCGGAGCGGCCGGTGTAGTTGATATGCCGGCCATATGTATGCAGCGACATCGAAATGTCCTTTCCGACATTCCAAACGCTGTGAATATGCTCCGGGTAACAGCGCGCAACATCGCCGGCGGTCATCACCTGCTCGCCACCACGCTTCAAATCGGCGTAGCCGCGCTTGCTACCATCGTCGAGCCGGTCGTAATTGACCTCTTGCTCCTGGCCCTCCATGCCGACCACAACGGCCCAGGTCTAGGAAGAGAATGAAGGCGACCCAATCGTGCTTTCCGGCCTCGTCACAATGGGCGAACGGATCGTAGTTGCTATCCTTTATGATTGAGCTGCTGGCCTCGTGAAGAAGCTCGACGACTTTCTCTGAATTGGGATTAGCGCCCATCTCTATGAGGTCGACGGCGTGCTCCAACTTCGCGATCTTCACCGGATTGTCCCAGCCATCATCTCGCACTGGATTGTCCCAGTCGTCGTCTCGGGTCGCCCGCTTCCGGGGGCCTCCGCCCAGCCGCCGGACCAGTCGTTCCCTGCCGTCCGCGCCGACCAACTTCTCCAACTTCGGAATCTCCGAAGTTGCGACCAGACCGGCCCGCACAGTGGCGACCGTCTTGTCATCCACGCCGAGCGCCTGAGCGATCCGGTTGTTTGCCCATTCCGGCGTCTCCCGCAGTTGAGCGCCGATAAGCTCGCGCACTTGGTCGCGGCTTAGATGTCGCCGCAGCACGTTGGCCTTGCGGGCGAAGATTCGTTTCTCCACCTCGCTCAAACCGGAGCGGACCACGACGGGATAGTCGTTGATGCCAAGCTCCCGGCATGCGCGGATACGATTATGTCCGTCGAGAATCTGCCCTTGCTCGTCGACCTCCACCGCGACCATGACGCCGCGCTCGGCAATGTCTGCCTTGAGCGCCGCAAACTGCTCCGGCGGCAGGTCGGGCAACACCTGATATGGATCGAGGGGCATGGCGGCCCAGCCCCCTCGGTCCCGGTGGTTTTCCGAGCCAGTCATCGGACTGTCCGGGGGCTTGGGTAATGGACAAGAGTGGAAGCTTGTTTATTGCTTCTCTCACTGGCACCTGTTTCAGGGCAATTAGCTCGTGGGTCGCCAATCGAGACGGCTTTTTTAGCCAGGGAGCGGACGTTTTTCAGCTTTGCTAGGTGTTCGGAACGCCTTGCCCGCTCCTCTGGACTGTAGGTGCGGTTAGGGTTGCTGCCCGGCCGAAAGGCGTGCAACGCGCAATCATTGACCGCGCAATTCCTGACCTCAGATTTTGATGCGCCAGAGCAATCAAAGCATTTGCGCTTAATCGCCTTTAAGGCGGAGTGGCCCCTTGCGTGGAACTCTGCCGCCGTCATCCGCCATTCCAGCGGATGCAATCGGGTTTCCCCTTGCTCTGCGATTAGCCCGTCGCTGGGCTTATGGCCGAAACGGAAGCCCCAGGACGGACAAGCCTTGGCTGGGCATAGCGTGACCTCATGGGCCGAGCCATTGCAGCACCACAGGCATTTCTGTCTTATGGCTTAAAGTGGCGAACGACCTGGGTTTCTGTCCCGATAATTGTCCCGGTGACCCGATAGGCGAGGCAGGGTAGCCCTTAGAAACTCAGTATTCGCGCGCTTTTTGTTGGTCGGAGTGGCAGGATTTGAACCTGCGACCCCCTCGTCCCGAACGAGGTGCGCTACCAGACTGCGCTACACTCCGACTGATGGCCGGTCTTATAACCACGGCCCCTCTAAAGGCAAGCATGGGAGCAATAATGACCGCCGAGCCGGGAACGCGGGTGATGAAAGCCGATAATGACGTCATCGAGGCAGCCGCGCGCTGCCTTGGGCAGGGCGGGCTGGTCGCGTTCCCTACCGAGACCGTCTACGGGCTCGGCGCCGACGCTGGCAATGGCGAAGCCATCGCCCGGCTCTACGCCGCCAAGGGCCGGCCAAGCTTCAACCCGCTGATCGCCCATGTCGGCAGCATCGAAGCCGCACGCCGCCTCGCTTATTTCGATCCCGCCGCCGACAAGCTGACCGCCGCGTTCTGGCCCGGACCGCTGACGCTGGTATTGCCAAAGCGGCCGGAAGGCGGCGTCGCCGATCTAGCGCTCGCGGGTCTCGACAGCGTGGCGGTGCGACTGCCCGCGCACCCGGTCGCGCATGCTTTGCTCGCGGCCTTCAAGGGACCGGTGGTGGCGCCCTCGGCCAACCGCTCGGGCCACGTGTCGCCGACCAGCGCGGCACACGTGCTGGCCGATTTGCGCGGGCGCATCGACATGGTGATCGATGCCGGCCCCTGCCCAGTCGGTGTAGAATCCACGATCGTCGCCTGTTTGGGCGAACCGACCTTGCTGCGCCCGGGCGGCCTTGCGCGTGAGCAGATCGAGGGCGTACTCGGACACACGCTCGCGATGGCCCCCATTGCCGATGATGCGCCGCTCGCGCCCGGCATGCTGTCCTCGCATTATGCGCCTAAGGCGCGGCTGCGCCTCAACGCCGAGGCGGCGCACCCGAACGAAGCGTTGCTCGCTTTCGGACCGGCGCCCGCAGCGAGCGTTACGCTCAATTTGTCGCCGCACGGCGACCTGATCGAGGCGGCGGCCAATTTGTTTTCGCATTTGCGCGCGCTTGACGCTTCCGGCGCCCAGCGCATCGCGGTAATGAAAGTGCCGCACGAGGGCCTGGGCGAGGCGATCAACGACCGGCTCAAGCGCGCCGCCGCGCCGAAAGCAGGGACGAACCCATGAATCTTCATTCCAAGCCGCAGCCGATGCACGCGCTTGCGCCCGATCTGCTCGCCCGCTTCGTTGCCATTGTCGGCGAGAAATATGCGATCACCGATCCATCGGCGCAGGAGCCCTATCTGGTCGAAATGCGCGATTTGTTTCACGGCCAGACGCCGGTGGTGCTGCGGCCGGGCTCGGTCGAAGAAGTCGCGGCAATTCTTAAGCTCGCGAACGAAACCAAAACCGCAGTTGTCCCGCAAGGCGGCAACACCGGCTTGGTCGGCGGGCAAATTCCGCATCATGGCGAGATCGTTCTGTCGCTCACGCGGCTCGACAAAATCCGCGAGGTCGATGCGGTGTCCAACACCATGACGGTCGAAGCCGGCGTCACGCTGCAGCGCGCGCGGGAAGCGGCGGCCGCGACCGACCGGCTCTATCCGCAACTGCTGCCGTCGGAAGGCACCTGCACCATCGGCGGCAATCTTTCCACCAATGCTGGCGGCACCGCGGCGATCGCGCACGGCATCGCGCGCTCGCACGCGCTCGGCCTCGAAGTGGTGCTGGCCGACGGCCGCGTGCTGCGCGATCTCAACAAGCTGAAAAAGGACAATACCGGCTACGACCTCAAGAACATTTTCATCGGCTCGGAAGGCACGCTCGGCATCATCACCGCGGCGGTGCTGCGGCTGGTGCCGCGCCCGCGCTCGGTGGAGACCGCCTTTGCCGGCGTGCCGTCGCCGCAGGCCGCGGTCGACCTGCTCGGCATCGCCAGCGAGCGCACCGCCGACGGCGTCACATCGTTCGAATTGATGCTGCGCGCCGGCGTCGAAGCCGTAGTCAAATTCGATTCATCGAGCCGAATGCCGCTCGCCGGCAATGATCCCTGGTTCGTGCTGATCGAGTTATCGTCGCAGGCGCGCAGCGGCCTGCGCGAGGTGATGGAGGACATTCTCCACACCGGGCATGAGAAGGGCCTTGTGCTCGACGCCACCATCGCCGACAGCGGGCAGCAGGGAAAATCGTTCTGGCGCATCCGCGAAATGTTCGGCGAAGTGCAGCGGCATATCGGCGCCTCGATCAAGCACGACGTATCGGTGCCGGTGGCCGCGATCCCGGCTTTCATCGAGGAAGCCAACGCGGCGGTGGTGAAGCTCATCCCAGGATGCCGGCCGCTGCCCTTCGGCCATGTCGGCGACGGCAATATCCATTACAACGTGACGCAGCCCGTAGACGCCGACAAAGAAAAATTCCTGGCGCGCTGGGACGAGGTCAACGCGGTCGTGTTCGCCGTGGTGAAGAAATTCGACGGCTCGATCTCGGCCGAGCACGGCGTCGGCGTCATGAAGCGCGACATCCTGCCGGACTACAAGGACCCGGTGGCAATTGACCTGATGCGCAGGTTGAAAAAGATGCTCGATCCGAACGGCATCCTCAATCCGGGCAAGGTGCTCTAAAACAAAGCCCCCTGCCCGTTGTCCTTCTTGGCACGTTTTGCCGGCGCAGGTTTCGTCTCGGGCTTGACTGGTGCGACCGGCAATTGTCCGGGAACGACCGGCTCGATCAATTTCGGATTGTCGTTGGCGGTGCGGTTGACCGCGGTGGAAATCTCGTAGGCCTCCAGCAGACTGTCGGGCGCGGGCGCGATCAGCGCCGCCGCGGTGGTGGCATCGACCGTGGCGCCGTCGAGCCAGAGATCGAACCCTTCGGGCGGCACGATTACCGGCATGCGGTCATGGATCGGCTTGAGCGTCCGGTTCGCCTGGGTGGTGACGATGGCTGCGGTTTCCAGCACTTCGCCGTTCGGCCCGGTCCAGGTCTCCCACAGTCCGGCAAACGCAAGCGGCGCGCCCGACTTGGCGTGCACGTAAAACGGCCGCTTGCGCTTGCCCGCCACCTGCCATTCGTAGAATCCGTCGGCCGGGATCAGACAACGCCGTCGCTTCATAGCGGCGCGGAAGGCCGGCTTCGCGGCCGCCAATTCCCCCCGCGCGTTGATCAGCAGCGTGAAGGTCTTCGGGTCCTTAGCCCAGGACGGCAGCAGCCCCCAGCGCACCAGCGCGAAATGGCGATTGCCGTCCACAAGGCGCACGATGGCGATCGGCTGCGTGGGGGCCACATTGTAGCGCGGCGGGAAATTGGGCTGCTCCTCATAGCAAAACAGCGCCCGCAGCGCTTCCGGCGATGCGATGATCGTATAGCGGCCACACATCGTTCAAACCCTTATTTCGCGTCCGCTTAATTGCGTTTTAACCCGATAATATAACACTGCCAGCCGGTGGAATTCGGCGGCGGGGCTCGATGAAATATCAGGATTGCGCCGAGGCGTTGCAAGCCGACGATGCCCCCGAGGACCGGGCCAACGCAGCCGTCCGGCTTGCCGACGCCAACATCAACCCGCTGACCGGACTTGCCACCGACTACCTCAATCACTTCAATGAAGCGATCATGCTGCTCGAGATGCTGTCGAGCTGCCCGGAATGCCGCGACGACTTCCTCGTCTGGCGGCCGATGAGCTATCGCGAGCATTTTAAATCCTCGCTCTTCAAGGGCCGTGTGCTGGCGATCGCCGCCTATGACGCCGCCGGAGCCTATCGCCGCGCGGGTTGTTTCCAGCATGGCGGTCATGGTGCCGGCCAAGGTGTCGAGACAGCCGCGCAGGCTTGGATCGCGGCCGTTGCGCTCGCCGAACGGGCCGCCTCCTTGCTCCGGCCACTAGTTGCGCGCGCCGGCGCGGTGATCAACGGCGAGGATGCCGACGATGCCGGCGTGCCGGTGACGCCGCAAGCGGTGGTCGACGCGCTGATGAGAAATTAAATGTCCGAAGAGCGAACCTATCCGCAGCGCCCCTATTTGGCGGTCAGCGCGGCCATAATCCGCGACGGCAAGGTGCTGGTGGTGCGGCGCGCGCGCAAGCCGGCGCTCGGTATTTACACGCTGCCGGGCGGCGGCGTGGAAACCGGCGAGACGCTGATGCAGGCGGTGACCCGCGAAGTGCGCGAGGAGACATCTCTCATCGTCGGGCCGGTCGCGCTCGCCGGCCACCGGGAAGCGATCGCGCGCGACGCACAAGGCCGCGTCGAGCGGCATTTCGTCATCCTGTGCTTTGCCGCGCGCTGGCTTTCCGGCGAACCGATACTCAACGAAGAACTCGATGATGCGCGCTGGCTCGATCCGGCAGAGCTGTCTGGCCTGCACACCACCGAGGGTCTGGCCGAAATCGTCGCCGCGGCGGTCGAGCGGCTGGCCCGGCCGGCCTGACCGCGCGCCTTGCGATTGCCTCAGAGCGAGGGCATATCAGCCGGCACAATGGCCGGACCTCGCCAAATGACAAAGTTGCTCACCACGCTAACGCTCCTGCTCTGCCTGGCGCTGCCCGCGCGCGCGCAGGAGACGGCGCCGGCGCCGTTCGACGGAGACTTGGCGCGGCTCGCCGAGATCATGGGTGCGCTGCACTACCTTCGCGCGGTCTGCGGGTCCCGTGAAGGGCAGAAATGGCGTAACGAGATGCAGGCTCTGATCGACGCCGAGACGCCCGACGGCGAGCGGCGGCACAAGATCGTGGCCGGCTTCAATCGTGGTTATCGGGGTTTTCAACAGACTTATCGCACCTGCACACCGGCTGCCGACCTCGCAATTCGCCGTTATCTCGACGAAGGCGCCAAGATCGCCCGTGAAATCACGGCGCGATACGCAAATTAGACGCCTGTTTTGGTCCCGCCGTTATTAACCTTTCTTTAGCTGTAGCCTTTCCGGCGTCCGCGCCCGTGCTAACGTCCTTGCGGGATTTGGGAATGGCGCCCGATCCAGGCGCCCCGGGGACTTAGGCCAATATGACGACAACAGAGCGATCCACGCAGGCGCGTGAGCCGGTGCCTGACCATGAGCAGAAACGCGTCGCCTTGGGCTACCTGCAGGAAGCCTGGGCGGAAGCCCGCCTTGAAGGCATCGAGGGCGATTGCCTGGCGCAGGCCTGCCTGTTCACCGCCTTCGCCGAATTCGTCACCACCTATGGCGAGGAGGCCGCCGCCACTTTCGCCGAAGGCCTCGGCACACGCGTTCGCAACGGAGAGTTTTCGCTCGACCTACGCCGGCAATAGCCGCCGGTCGTCGTCGAACCTCCTTTTCGAAACATCGAGTCGCGTCAGTTCGGCCCGCGCAGGCCGAAATATCGTTCGAGCACGGCGTCAACGTCGGCCGGATAGAATGGCTTCTTGAGGATGCCGAGCGCGCCCGACAAATGCGGGCGGCCTGAGTTGCCCCTAACTGGCACCGAGGCCATCATCACGACCGCCACGTGCGGGCCCGCGCGTTTGATTCCCAACAGGATATCAGCGCCGTTGAGGCCCGGCACGTTGTAATCGAGAAATATCATGCCGAAGTTGCCGTTGCGCATCTGATCGAGGGCGGCGGTACAGTCAGATGCCTCGTGAATGTCCAAGGCGAAGCGGCTAGCCGCCAGAATCTTGCGCACGATGCCGCGCAGCGCCTCGGATTCGTCCACGATCAGAACCCGGGTCGGCATTTTCGCACGGATGCAGATCTCGACCAGCTTTTGCGTATCGCCAGGGTTAGTGGGGACCGGCAGCACGCCGTCGGTTTTTTTCCGGGCGCGCGCTGCCGCGCGGTGCGGATACAAAGATCAGCGGTGCCGGCCGCTTGGCACGCGCGGCCTTGATCACAGACGCCTTGCCGGTGTCGTCCAATTCCGCATCCAGTACGCAGAAATCCACCCCGCCTTTGCTCAGCACAGCTTTGGCGGCCGCGGCATTGCCTGCTTCGAAATCGATCGGAACCGACGATTGTGCGGCGCCTTCACGCCACATGTCCTCATGTCGCGACGCGGCCCCCACCAACAACATGCGGAGCGAAACAAGATCGCCGCTCATAAATTCCCGTCCTCGCGGTCCGGCGAAACCTGGCCGGACGCAGGGTGCTTCGTTACCGTTTATAAACACTGGCGAAGAGTTTGCGGTTCCTCAGAAATAGCTTGAGTTAAAAAGCCTGGGGAAAACTTTCGCGCTGTGAAAGCGTCATACATCGCAACGCCTTGGCAGTCGCTACCAAAATACGTCAACTCGCTAAAGTCTCCAAAAAGCGAACACACTCGCCACACGCCGGCGTAACCAGCTCGCCCTCCCACATCGCTTTATGGCCCCGTATCAAGGTACCGACCGGCCAGCCGGTAACGTTGGCGCCGGCATAGGGCGTCCAGCCGGCGCGCGAGGCGATCCAGCGCTCGGTGATGGTCTCCCGCCGTTTGAGATCGACCACCGTGAGATCGGCGTCGTAGCCGACCGCGATGCGGCCCTTGCCGGCAATGCCGAACAACCGCGCCGGCCCCGCGCTGGTGAGATCGACAAAGCGCAGGATAGACAGCCGGCCGGCATTGACGTGGTCGAGCATGATCGGAACCAGCGTCTGCACGCCGGTCATGCCGGAATGCGTCTTCGGATAAAGATGCGCCTTTTCCTCGCGCGTGTGCGGCGAATGGTCGGAACCGACGCTGTCGATGACCCCCTGGGCAATGCCGTGCCAGAGGCCTTCGCGATGGGCGGCATCGCGGATCGGCGGATTGAGCTGGGCGAGCGTACCGAGCCGCTCGTAGCATTCGGGCGCGGCGAGCGTGAGATGCGCGGGCGTGGCTTCCGCGCTGGCGACGTCCTTGTGCTGGCTAAGGAAGGCGACCTCTTCTTTGGTGGTGACGTGCAACACGTGCACGCGCTTTCCCGTCTCGCGCGCCAGCGTGATCAGGCGCTGCGTGCACATCAGCGCGGCGATGGCGTCGCGCCAGACCGGATGCGAACGCGGGTCGTCTTCGACGCGCAGGTTCATCCGTTCGCGCAGACGATACTCGTCCTCGGAATGGAAGGCGGCGCGGCGGCGGATGCTTTTAAGCACGGCGCGCACGCCCTCGTCGTCTTCGATCAGTAACGAACCGGTGGACGAGCCCATGAACACTTTCACCGCGCAAACGCCCGGCAGCATTTCCAGTTCGCTTAAGTTCTTGATGTTCTTGCGGGTGGCGCCGACATAAAAGGCGAAGTCGCAATGCATGCGGTGATGGCCGCGCGTGACCTTGTCGGCAATCGCCGCCGCCGTGGTGGTGGGGGGGTCGGTGTTCGGCATCTCGAAAATGGCGGTAACGCCGCCGAGCACGGCGCCGCGCGAGCCGGATTCAAGGTCCTCTTTGTGGGTGAGGCCCGGCTCGCGGAAATGCACATGGCTGTCGATCACGCCCGGCAGCAGATGCAGGCCGCGGCATTCGATCACCTCGGCCGCCGAGGCGTGCGAAAGGTCGCCGATGGCCGCGAATCGGCCGCCCCGGATGCCGAGATCGCGCAGTCCTTCCCCGTCCTGGTTGACGACGGTGCCGCCCTTGAGGATCAGGTCGTAGGATTCGGCCATATTTGAGCCGCTCTCAAATACTTGAGCTCTGTTCAACAGCGCTTACGTTCCGGCGCGAGTTCTGGCAAGAGATTTGGCATGAAAGCAGCCCTCCTTTCCGACCGCGGCGTGGTCAAGGTCGCTGGCGACGACGCCCGGCGCTTCCTCAACGGGCTCGCCAGCAACGATATGGCCAAAGTCGCCCCCGGCCAGGCGCGCTTTGCCGCGCTGCTCACACCGCAGGGCAAGATCATCGTGGATTTCATCGCCGCCGAGGCCGTGCCCGACGACGGCGGCGACTTCTTTCTCGATTGCCCGCGGGCGCTCGCCCCCGCGCTCGTGGAAAAGCTCAATTTCTACAAGTTGCGCGCCAAGGTCACGGCCGAGGACGTCTCGGCGGCGCTCGGCGTAATGGCGGTCTGGGACGGCGCGGCCCTGAGCGAGGATGGACTTTCCTATGCCGATCCGCGCCTGCCCGCGCTCGGTACCCGCACGATTCTGCCGCCGCAGCTCGCCGCTGAGGCCGCTGCCGCTATTGGCGCCACGCTGACCGACGCGGATGCCTACGACACGTACCGCATCGCGCTCGGCGTGCCGCGCGGCGGCATGGATTTCATCTATGGCGACACCTTCCCGCACGAAGCCGACATGGACCAGCTGGGCGGCGTCGATTTCGAAAAGGGCTGCTATGTCGGGCAGGAAGTGGTGTCGCGCGTCGAGCATCGTTCAAGCGCGCGCAGCCGCGTGTTGCCGATCGGCTATGACGAATTCTCGCCTTTGCAAGGACTGCCGGTGCTGATGGGCGACAAGCAGGCCGGCGTGTTGGGCTCGACCGCCAAGGGCCGCGGCTTGGCGCTGCTGCGCCTCGACCGCGTCGCCGACGCGCTGGCCAACGGCACGCCGCTCACCGCCGGCGGCATCGCCATTCATGTGGTGAAGCCGGATTGGGCGAAGTTCGCCTGGCCGGGCGAAGCGAAAACGTCATGAGCGCGGCCGTGCTTCACGCCGACGGCTTGCAGCGCTGCCCGTGGCCGAAGAAGGACCCGCTTTACGTCGCCTATCACGACGAGGAATGGGGCGTGCCGGAATTTAACGACCGCGCGCTCTATGAGAAACTCGTGCTCGATGGCTTTCAGGCCGGGCTGTCGTGGATCACAATTTTGCGCAAACGCGATAACTTCCGCCGCGCCTTCGACGACTTCCAGCCGGAAAAGATTGCACGCTACACGCCGAAGAAAATCGAGCGGCTGATGCAGGATGCCGGCATCGTGCGTAACCGCGCCAAGATCGAGGGCGCGGTCGGCTCCGCGCGCGCATGGCTGAAGATCATGGAGAGCGGGCCGGGGTTTTCCGAGATGCTTTGGCGGCACGTCGGCAGCAAACCGATAGACCATAAACTCAGCAGCCGTTCGCGCACGCCGACCGAATCCGATGAATCGCGGACGATGTCCAAGGAGCTTCTGAGTCACGGCTTCAAATTCGTCGGCCCGACTATCGTCTATGCCTTCATGCAGGCGGTCGGCATGGTCAACGACCATCTGGTCACGTGCCACCGCCACGCGGCCTGCGCGAAACTCGCCAAACGCCAATGAGCAAGGCGAGCACCACAAATAAAAAGGTGCGCGCCTGGCAGCGCATGCTCACGGGGCGGCGGCTTGATTTGCTCGACCCCTCGCCGCTCGACGTCGAGATCGAGGACATCGCGCACGGGCTTGCCCGCGTCGCGCGCTGGAACGGGCAGACCAAGGGCGCACATATCTTCTCGGTCGCCCAGCACGCGCTGCTGGTCGAGGCGCTGGCGCGCGCCAAGACGCCGCGGCTCGACGCCAAAGGCCGCCTGGCGGTGCTGCTGCACGACGCGCCGGAATACGTGATCGGCGACATGATTTCGCCGTTCAAGGCGGTGATCGGCGACAGCTACAAGGCGGTGGAACGCCGCCTGCTCGCCGCCATCCATCTGCGCTTCGGCCTGCCGCCCACGCTGTCAGACACCCTGAAAGATTTAATCAAGTCAGCCGATCGCGCCGCGGCCTACCTGGAAGCCACCCGGCTCGCCGGCTTCGAAACCGCCGAGGCGCGCAAATTCTTCGGTCCGCCGCCGAAATTCTCCGTAACGCTGGAGCGGGACTATCTGATGCCCTGGCCGGCCGGCATCGCCGAGGCGCGCTTTCGCGAGCGCTTCAAGAGACTGTTGCGGGGCTAGCGCTTTGCATAGTTTCCCCAGCGTCATAGATATGACGCAACCAGCCGATCAATTGCAGCCATGATCCACGTTTGCTCGCTTGCACGCATGCACGCCACCGTCGATGAGACCGGGGCGCGCCATATCGTCACTTTGTTGCGGCTGACCGACCAGGTGGAGCGGCCGCGCCAGGTCGCGCCGGAAAATCATCTCGTGCTGGCGGTCGACGATATCGCTATACCGATGGAAGGCTATACCGTGCCCGCGGAAGAGCACGTCGAACGGCTGATCGAGTTCGTCGGCAAATGGGACCGCGCGGCGCCGATGGTGGTGCATTGCTATGCCGGCATCAGCCGCTCAACCGCCGGCGCCTTTGTGGCGGCTTGCGCGCTCAATCCGGCGCGCGACGAGCTTGCGATCGCCTGGGACATTCGCAGCGCCTCGCGCACCGCACAGCCGAATGCGCGCATCGTCACCATCGCCGACCGGCTGCTCAAGCGGCAGGGGCGCATGGTGCGCGCAATCGAGACCATCGGCCCTGGCGATCTCGCCACCGAAGGCCATCCGTTCCAGCTCGATCTGCTGTGAGCCGACAGGCCATTCAAGGCCGCTATCAAATTGCTTTGTGTCCGACTACCAATTGCCTAGATAGAACCATCCGGGGGCGATGATGGAAACTCTATTCGGCGCCGTGCTGGTCCTCGCGTTCCCAATTATATCCATCGCCGCATTGATAATGACGCTGAACGCGCGCGTTCGCGTGCGGGTGCTGGAACTGCGCATCGCCGACCTGGAAGTGCGCCGGCCGGCACCACCGATCGCCGCAGCGCCCGCCGCGGCAGCGCTTGCTGCTGCACCGGTCGACGAGCCGCCGCCCCCGGTCGTCGAAGCGCCGATCGCGCAAGCCGCGGCGCCCGAGCCGCTTCGCGAGGCCCCTGTTCCGCCCACGCACGTCGCCGCGGCGGCATCGACCACGCTGGAAGAGAGATTCGGCACCCAGTGGGTGGTGTGGATCGGCGGCCTGGCGCTGGCGCTGGGTGGAATATTCCTGGTGCGCTATTCGATCGAGCAAGGGCTTATCGGACCCGGCGTGCGGGTCATCCTTGGCGCGCTGTTTGCGGCCGTACTGATCGCCGCGGGCGAATGGACGCGTCGCAACGAGATCGCCGCCGGCATCGTTGCCGTTCCCACCCAGCATATTCCGAGCATCCTCACAGCCGCCGGAACCATTGCCGCCTACGCCACCGTCTACGCCGCATATGCGCTTTATGGTTTCCTTTCGCAGCCTTTGGCTTTCATCCTGCTGGGTCTCGTGGCCTTGGCGACACTGGCGGCGGCGCTCCTGCACGGACCGGCGCTCGCCGGTCTTGGCATAGCAGGCGCATTCGTCACCCCCCTGCTCGTCCCGTCGGAAGCGCCGAACTATTTGGCGCTCTACGTCTATCTCGCGATCGTCAACGCCGCCGCCTTTGCCTTGGCGCGCATGCGGCTGTGGCGCTGGCTCGCGATCACGGCCGTGGTGCTCGGTGCACTCTGGACGCTGCCCGGCGTTGTCTATCCGCATGTCGTTGCGCTGACGGCGCATCTGTTCCATGTGCTCGCCGGTTTCGCGCTGGTCGCCGTGCTGATCGTCTCCGGCCTGCTCTATGGCCCCAGCGCCGAGCCAGGCAAAATCGACGAAACGTCCTCCGGCGCGATCGGCGCCTACATGCTCGCCGCGACGCTGCTTGTGATCGGCAGCTTTCACGATGCCGCCGCGCTCGCGACCTTCACGCTGCTCGCCGCGGCAACGGTGACCATCGCATGGCGCGCGGAAGCCGCGCTCTGGGCGCTGCCCGCCGCCGGATTGATGGCGGTTCTGGTGATGCTGCACTGGTGTGCGCCCGCGATCTTCGAGCAACTCGTCCTGCCGGCCGGTGTCACCCGCGGCGCCATCCCCGGTCCGCCGACCGGCACCGGCTTACATCTCTTGCTTGGCGCGGCGTTTGCCGGGCTGTTCGGCCTATCCGGTTGTGCCGCGCAAGGCCGCTCGGAAAATCCGCGGGTCGCGCTGCTCTGGAGTGCCACCGCGGTGGTCACGCCGCTCGCCATCCTCGTCGCACTCGATCTGCGCATTGCCGAATTCGACCGCTCGATCCCGTTTGCCGGCCTCGCGCTCTTGCTCGCCGCGCTCAACGGCTATGCCACCGAATTGCTGACCAAACGCCCGCCGCGTCCCGGCCTTGCCGGATCGGCCGCAATCTTTGCAACCGGCGCGGTGGCGGCTTTGGCGCTGGCGCTGACCTTCGCCCTCGACAAAGGCTGGCTCACGGTTGGCCTTGCGCTCATGGTCCCCGGCATCGCCTGGATCTCCGAGCAGCGGCCGCTGCCGGCCTTGCGCAAGCTCGCGGCGGTGGTGGTTGGCATTGTGCTGCTCCGTGTCGGATACGAGCCGCGCATCGTCGGCAACGACCTCGGCACCACACCGGTGTTCAACTGGCTTCTCTACGGCTACGGCGTTCCGGCGGCCTCGTTCTGGTACGCCGGCCATTTGCTGCGGCGGCGCGCCGATGACGTTGCCACGCGCACGGCCGAGTCGGCGGCGATCTTGTTCACCGTGCTGCTCGCGGTGCTGGAAATCCGCCACACCATGAACAACGGCAATCCGTATCGTCAGTCGACGGCGTTGGCCGAAGTTGCCATGCAGGTTTCGGTCGGACTTGCCATGACCATAGGGCTCGAATGGTTGCGCGGGCGCAGCAAGAGTATCGTGCATGACATTGGCGCACGGCTCATCGGCGCACTGACTTTGACCGCGATCGTGTTTGGCCTGGCGCTGACGGTCAACCCGCAGCTCACCGGCAAGCCGATCGGCGGCGGCACCTTTTTCAACCTGATCTTGCTTGGCTACGGCGTTCCCGCCGTGCTGGCCGCGATCCTTGCGCTGGTCGCACGCCGCAGGCGGCCGCTGCTCTATCGTTATATTGCGGCGACGACCGCAGTCGCATTGGCCATCGCCTACCTTACGCTGGAAGTCCGCACGCTGTTCCACGGGGCGTTTCTCGCGCGCGGCATAACGACCGATGCCGAGCAATACACCTATTCCGCGGTGTGGCTTACTTTCGGCGTCGTGCTTCTGGTCGCGGGCTTCCTGTTGCGTTCGCAGCCGGCGCGGATGGCCTCCGCCGCGGTCGTGACGCTCACCGTCGCCAAGGTTTTCTTCATCGACATGGCCGGGCTGGCGGGCTTTTACCGGGCTTTGTCGTTTATCGGGCTCGGCGCCGTGCTCGTCGGCATCGGATGGCTCTACCAGCGGATGCTGTTCCCGGCGCGCGCCAAAGATCCAGCTCAAAGCGCACCGAGCCCGGGGAACGGCTGATCGACTTCGCCGGTCGCATGGTGCGCGCAATCGAGACCATCGGCCCGGGCGATCCCGCCGTGGTAGGCTTTTCGTTCCGCCTCGATCTCGCGTAGGCGCTCCGCTACATTGGTTTCGGTTCAAACGCGGGGGCTGACGTGGCAGAGAAAAAATACGGCGTGGTTTCGCCTGAGGTGCTCAATTCCTACGACGGGCTCGGCTTCCTGAAGGCGATCGTCGACGGCACGCTGCCTAATCCGCCGATCAGCGAAGTGCTCGGTTTCCATTTGATCGAAGTCGCGCATGGCCGCGCGGTGTTCGAGGGCCTGCCGCAGTTCCGCCACTACAATCCGATCGGCACCGTGCACGGCGGCTTTGCCGCGACGCTGCTCGATTCCGCGCTCGGCTGCGCGGTGTTTTCGACGCTCGTCAAGGGCGATACCTGGACAACGCTGGAGCTGAAATTCAATCTGGTGCGGCCGATGACCAAGGACACCGGACCGGTGCGCGCGGAAGGCCGCATCATTCATCGCGGCCGCACGGTTGCCACCTCGGAGGGCGACGTGAAGGACCGCGCGGGCAAACTCTATGCCCACGCCACCACGACGACGATGATTTTCCCGGCGAATGGCTGAAATCCTTTCATGCGCGGGCTTGACCCGCGCATCCCGCTTGGTAAGGCAAGGCCTTGCCAATGGAATTGGGATGGCCGGGACAACCCCGGCCATGACAGCAGGCTGGAACGAAGGCTAGTTGTTATCGGCGGTAAACGACGGCCGCAGACCAAGCGGGTGCGTGCTGTGCGCGCTGCGCACCACGTGCGGCCGGCCTTGATTGCGGGTGAACTCGCAATAGGCAAAACCCAGCCCCGACACCGAGCCGCGGAAGCTAACCTCGCTGGTACGCTCCAAGTTGAAACAGGGCTCCATCGGCAGTCCGCGTAGCGATGCGCAAACCGATTCGCCCTTCACCCGCAGCGTGCCGGGCGGCAGCGCGGCGTAGCGCACCTGGCCTTGACCGCGGAATTGGATGGAGCCGACCACCGAGCCGTCGGAATGGACCCGGCCCTGGCCGCGCGTGCCTTCGAAACAGGTATAGGAGAACATCTTGCCGATGACGAAACGGCGCGCCTCGTCGGCGTTCATTTCGCCGGCAACCGCCGGGGCCGCGGCCAACAGGCCGACCAGCAACGCAACTTTACCCACCATCACAGAACTCCACCTGACGCCACCGGTTTACCGAACCCACGGCCTGTTTTTCAAGCCTGCCGGACTGTACCCGCCGTTCGTCGACAAATCCTGAACATGGTTACCCGATTTTCACCACGATTCGCCCGCGCACGTGGCCGGCCAAGATGGAAGCTGCCGCCGCCGGAACTCCGGAAAGGTCTATTTCCTGGGTCATTGAGGCCAGTTTTTGGCGATCCAGGTCAGTTTCCAAGCGTTCCCAGGCCTCCCGGCGGCGCGAAATCGGGCACATGACGGAATCGATGCCGTAAAGGCACACGCCACGAAGAATAAACGGCGCCACCGAGGCCGGCAGGTCCATGCCGCCGGCAAGTCCGCAGGCGGCCACCGCTCCCCCATAGCGGGTCATCGACAGCAGGTTCGCGAGCGTGGTTGAGCCTACGCAATCGACCGCCCCCGCCCAGCGCTCCTTGGCCAGCGCTTTGGGCGGCCCGGCCAGGTTCTTGCGCTCGACGATCTCGGCCGCACCCAAGGCCTTGAGGTAGTCGGCCTCCTGCGGACGGCCGGTGACCGCGCTGACGCTAAAGCCGCGCTTGGCCAGGATCGCAACAGCGACCGAGCCGACGCCGCCGGCCGCGCCGGTCACCGCGATGGGCCCGCGTTCGGGCGTCAGGCCATGGCGTTCCAGCGCCATCACCGCCAGCATAGCGGTAAAGCCTGCGGTGCCGATCGCCATCGCCTCGCGCGCACTCATGCTCGCGGGCAGCGGCACCAGCCAGTCGCGTTTCACCCGCGCCTTCGCGGCATAGGCGCCGAGATGGGTTTCGCCGCAGCCCCAGCCAGTAAGGATCACTTTGTCGCCCGGCTTCCAGGCCGCGTGGCTGGAGGCCTCGACGGTGCCGGCGAAATCGATGCCGGCGATCATCGGGAAACGACGTACCACCGGCGATATGCCGGTGATGGCGAGACCGTCTTTGTAATTGACCGTGGAATATTCCACGCGGACGGTGACGTCGCCGTCCATCAGATTGGCTTCGTCGAAATCGGTGAACGCGGCTTTAGTGCCGCTTTCAGCCTTCTCAATCACGATCGCCTTGAATGTCGCCACGCCTGCCTCACTGCTTGTCCGGAGCCGGAACGGGTTTTCGCAGCGCCGGCGCCCGGGCGCAAGCGCCTCATACTGCCGAAGGTGCGACCCGACCGACCGGCTGCTCGACGATCGGCAAATTAATGATCGCCGAGGCAATGCCGAGCGCAATCGACAGCCACCAGATCAGGTCGTAGGAGCCGGTGCGCTCGAACAGGAAGCCGCCCAGCCACACGCCGAGGAAGCCGCCGACTTGGTGGCTGAAAAAGGCAAAGCCGAACAGCGTCGCCATCCATCGCGTGCCGAACATCAGCGCCACCAGCGCCGACGTGGGCGGCACGGTCGAAAGCCAAAGCAAGCCCATGAATCCGCCGAACGCGATGGCAGAAGCCGTCGTCACCGGCAGCATGATGAACACCAGCACGGCGAGCGAACGCAACGTGTAAAGCAACGACAGCAGGTAACGCTTCGGCATGCGGCCCATCAGCCAGCCTGCCGTGATCGAACCGATGATGTTGAATAGCCCAATGGTACCGATGGTCCAGGCGCCGGCATCGACCGAGAGCCCGCGGTCGACCAGATAGGCCGGTAGGTGGACGGTGATGAACAACAATTGGAAGCCGCAGGTGAAGAAGCCGATCACCAGCAGCACATAGCTGCGGTGGCCGAACGCTTCCGCCAGCGCTTGCACTAGCGATTGCTTCTGTACGGCACCGGATCCGGTCCCCACATCCATCGGCGGCGTGCGCACGACAACCGCGAGCGGCAGAATGGTGAGCGTTATGATGCCGAGCGCAACCAGCGCATGCTGCCAGCCAAACCAACTAATGAAACCGACGGCGAGCGGCGAAAATAAAAACTGCCCAAAAGAGCCGGCCGCCGTGCCGACGCCGAACGAGAAGCCGCGCCAATCCGCCGGCATCAATTTGCCGAACGAAGCGATGATCAGTGTGAACGAGGTCGCGCCGATGCCTAGCCCGCAAAGCACGCCGGCCGACATGTCTAGCACGCCGGGCGTCGTCGAATAAGCCATCAAGATCAGACCTGCGCAGTACAAGAGCGCGCCCGTGGCAAGCACAGCGAGCGAGCCGAAGCGATCGGCGACCGCCCCGGCGAACGGCGTCACGGTCCCCCAAACCAGAACCTGGATAGCGAGCGCAAGGCCAAACACGTCACGGCCCCAGCCGTAGCCATGCGACATCGGCGTCAGGAACAGGCCGAGCGAGGCGCGCGGGCCGAAGCCGATCGCTCCAATGAGGCTGCCGCAAATGAGGATGACCAGCGGCGTGCGCCAGCCGACGCCGGCCTCCGTTTTCGTAACCGCGCCCTGCAATGCCATCGTGGGATCTCTCCGGCCAAAACGATCGGAGCCGGACCCTATAGACCCCGCGGGCCTAACCAAAACAAATCTTCGTGATGCTAGCCATATGCGCTGCGCATGGCTCGCGCGAAATGCGTTATTTGCGCGCGCTTTGGCGCGTAAACGCCTGACCCTCGTCCGACCGCAGCCATTCCAGGCTATGGCTGACCGGCGACTCTATTTCTTCCTTAGCGGCTTCTGCTTCGGTCGCCTTGGCATCGCCCCAGGTCGGCTCGTCGGAACCGTCGCCCCATGTGAGTGGCCGATAGAAAGCGTGTACGCCGAGCTTGTATATCTTTTTCATTTCGTTGACCCAATCGGGATGTACCCAATAGGCGTGATAGTGGGTGGCCTTCGCCACCTCCGGCATCCACAGCTTACCGCTGATCATATCGCGCGCGATGCGCTGGGCGCGCGCATAGGCATCCGGCTCGGTCACCACGTCGGGAATGCCGTCGCAGGCGAAAGTGAACTGGCAGGCGAGACGGCGGTTGGCGTTCTGATAGACCACGCCGCAGACGTCTTTCGGATAGAACGGTGAAAACACCCGGTTCATCACCACCTGCGCTACCGCGATCTGCCCGCGCACGGATTCGCCGCGCGCTTCGAAATAGACGGCGTTGGCGAGACATTTCTCCGCCTTGGCGAGCGCTGGGCCGGTGAGCGCCAGTCGCTCCGCCGGCGATTTCGGACGTTGCTCGACGCCGGTGACTTCGCCTTTGCCGGCGATGGTTTCTCCGGCTTTGTCTTCGCCGCCCGGCTGCATCGGAGCTAGCGCCGACTGCTTGATGTCGGGATCGACGGACGCCACCACCACCGGCGCTTCGCCCGCCGTCCAGGGCATGATCGTTTCCTGTCCCTCGGCCAACGGATTGGAGCCGAAATAGATTTGCGAACCGTCTTTACCGCCGGGCGCGATGTCCGCGGTCGACGGGCGCATGTCGGGTGGGGCCGCTTGCTGGTCCGCAGCCGAGGCAAATTGGTAATCCGAGTAGGGATCGAAGCGGCTATCGGCCTGTTCGCCCATGAGCGGCGCATCGATCTGTGCCTGCGGACCCGGCTCGATTGAAACGAGCGGCGGCAGCGGCGGCAGCGGCTCGCGCTGCCGCGCCAGCGCCGAGTCGCGCTTGCTCGTGCGATTGACAATGGGAAATTGCAGCGGCGCGTTCGGGTCGCCGAGGAACTGCGAGGCGATCGAGCCGGTAATGTCGGCCGGGTCGAAATTGGCCAGCGCATAAAGCGGCGGATGCGGGATGGCGGTGCCGATCGGGGTCGGCAGACTGAAGGTGGCGGCGTGGATAGTGCCGAACGGCGAGGCGATCACATGGCGTTGCGCGCGCGCGGCAACTCCCGGCTGTCGCACCAGCAACGCGCCGAGATCCTGAAAGCCGATCGTGCTGGGCAGCAGCACGAACACCAGCGCACCGATTCCGATCGGCGCCCGCCTCCGCCGTCGACGCCTGCGAAAAACCGCCATGACCAAAGCTCATGCCACGCAACAACGTTTACTCGGCGCACGATCGAAGCCGGTTCCATCCCCGATCGGATCGAGGATGTGCTTGCCGGCTCACGCCACCTGATCGCAGACAATGCGACCGTTTTTTTATGGACTAATTAACCTTGCTAACGAGTTAACCGCGCGCGGCGCAGCATTTCCCAGCTCGCCGCTGTGAATTGGCGCAGTGTGCAAGTTGCCCGCGATTTCGCGGGCAACCGTTGGGAAGCAACCATTAACCATATTGCAATCGCTCGCCGCCAATGCCGGACATGAACATGTCCGGCCGGCGCTCGGGTTCACGCTGTGCTGGCCGCGGCCTTGCCCAAGGCCGCCTGCGCGGCGGCGAGCCGCGCGATCGGCACGCGGAATGGCGAGCACGACACATAGTCGAGCTTGACCTGGTGACAGAAGGCGACCGAAGCCGGGTCGCCGCCGTGCTCCCCGCAGATGCCGACTTTGAGCTTGGGACGGACTTTTCGTCCGCGCTCGACGCCGATGCGCACCAATTCGCCGACGCCCTGCTGATCGATCGACACGAACGGATCGCCAGGCAGGATGCCGCGCGCGGTATATATGCTAAGGAAGCTCGCCGCGTCGTCGCGCGAGATGCCGAAGGTCGTCTGCGTGAGATCGTTGGTGCCGAACGAGAAGAATTCGGCGGTCTCCGCGATCTCGCCGGCCATCAACGCGGCGCGCGGCAATTCGATCATGGTGCCGACCTGGTAATTGAGCTTGGCGCTGGTCTCCTTCGCCACCGCCTTGGCCATGGCGTCGATGCGCGCCTTGACCAGATCGAATTCGGCCTTGGTCGCGATCAGCGGCACCATCACCTCAGGCACCACCGACTTGCCGGTGCGCTTGGCCGCTTCGACCGCGGCCTCGAAGATCGCGCGCGCCTGCATTTCGGCGACTTCCGGATAGGCGATAGCGATGCGGCAGCCGCGGAAGCCCAGCATGGGATTGAATTCGGCCAGTTCGCGCGCGCGGTCGGCGAGCTTGCGCGGATCGGCGCCCATAACAGCCGCGACTTCCGCGATCTCTTCCTGGCCGTGCGGCAGAAACTCGTGCAGCGGCGGATCGAGCAGCCGAATGGTCACCGGCCGGCCGTCCATGATCTCGAACAATTCGACAAAATCGGCGCGCTGCATCGGCAGCAGCTTGGCGAGCGCGGTGCGGCGCGATTTCTCGTCGTCGGCCAGGATCATCTCGCGCACCGCCTGGATGCGGTCTTCGTCGAAGAACATGTGCTCGGTGCGGCACAGCCCGATGCCCTCGGCGCCGAAGCGCACTGCAGCCTTGGCATCGGCCGGCGTGTCGGCATTGGCGCGCACGCCGAGCTTGCGCACTTTGTCGGCCCAGCCGATCAAGGTGGAAAATTCGCCAGACAGCTGCGGCTCGATCATTTCGACCTTGCCGGCCAATACTTGGCCGGTGGAACCGTCGACGGTGATGAAGTCGCCTTTCTTGAAGCTCTGTCCGCCGGCCGTCATGGTGCCGGCATTGTAATCGACGCGCAGCGAGCCTGCGCCGGAGACGCAGGGCTTGCCCATGCCGCGCGCGACCACCGCCGCATGCGAGGTCATGCCGCCACGGGTGGTGAGGATGCCTTCGGCCGCGTGCATGCCGTGAATGTCTTCGGGTGAGGTTTCCACCCGCACCAGAATGACTTTCTTGCCGTCGGCTTTGAATTGCGCCGCCTCATCCGGTGAGAACACGATCTCGCCCGAGGCCGCGCCAGGCGAAGCCGGCAGGCCGGTGGCGATAACGCGCCGGTGCGCGCATGGATCGATGGTCGGGTGCAGGAGCTGATCGAGCGCCAGTGGATCGACGCGCAGCACGGCCTCGTTCTTGGAGATCAGGCCCTCGTTGGCGAGTTCAACCGCGATGCGCAGCGCGGCTCTGGCGGTGCGTTTGCCCGAGCGGGTCTGCAGCATCCACAATTTGTTTTGCTCAACCGTGAATTCGAGGTCCTGCATGTCGCGATAATGGCGCTCGAGCGTGTTGTAGATGCGCTTGAGTTCGGCATAAGCCTTGGGCAGTGTGTTCTCCATCGACGGCTTGTCGGAACCAGCCTCGACGCGCGCGGCCTCGCTGATTTCCTGCGGCGTGCGGATGCCGGCGACCACGTCCTCGCCCTGCGCGTTGATGAGGAATTCGCCGTACAGCTTTCTCTCGCCGGTGGACGGATTGCGTGTGAAGGCGACGCCGGTGGCGGAGGTGTCGCCCATGTTGCCGAACACCATAGCCTGCACGTTGACCGCGGTGCCCCAGCTTTCCGGAATATTGTGCAGGCGGCGGTAGGTATTGGCGCGCTGGTTCATCCAGGAACCGAACACCGCGCCGATCGCGCCCCATAATTGCTCGTGCGGGTCCTGCGGGAACGGCTCGCCGCGTTCCTGGTGCAGCCGCTTCTTGTAGAGCTCGACTAGTTCGGCCCAATCGTCGGCGGTAAGATCGGTGTCGAGCGAGTAGCCCTGCCGCTCCTTGTGGCGGTCGAGCAATTCTTCGAAATGCTCGTGGCCGACGCCGAGCACCACGTCGGAATACATGGTGATGAAGCGCCGGTAGCTGTCATAGGCGAAACGCCGGTCGCCGGATTTCTGCGCCAGCGCCGCCACCGTTTCGTCGTTGAGGCCGAGATTGAGCACGGTGTCCATCATGCCGGGCATCGAGGCGCGGGCGCCGGAGCGCACCGAGACCAGTAGCGGGTTACTCTTGTCGCCGAAAATCTTGCCGGTGATACGGCCGACCTGAGCCAGCGCCTTCTCGACCTGGGCGCGAAGCTCTTTCGGGTACTGCTGCTTGTTGGCGTAGTAGTAGGTGCAGACCTCGGTGGTGATGGTGAAGCCGGGCGGTACCGGCAGGCCGAGATTGGCCATTTCGGCGAGGCCCGCGCCCTTGCCGCCCAGCAGATTGCGCATATTGGGCTTGCCCTCGGCCGAGCCGCCGCCAAAGCCGTAGACCCATTTGCCTTTGGACGGCGCCGCCCGAACCTTGGCCTTTGGCTTGGCTTTGGCGGCTTTCGGGCTGGGTTTTTTGATTTTAGCGCTGACGCGTGGGGATTTCCGTTTGGCCATGGGTCATGAAATGGTGGAGGGGCTGATGGCGCCTAAAAACACCCCCAGACCCGCCGACGCAAGCCCGGATTCCCCCTTTGCGGATAAGTCCAAACTTACTTGATAAGGCCGAGGCCGATGACGCCGACCAGGATCAGGTAGATCGCGACGATGAAGTTGAGCAGGCGCGGCATGATCAGGATGAGAATGCCGGCGACCAACGCGACAATGGGCTGCAGATGAGCGATGCCGATGACCATGGCGGTGTCCTTTTAGGGTTGCAGGCGGGAAAGAAACGGCACAACGCGCGGCGAGTTCCGATTTAAGCTGTCGTCCCGGCCGATCGAAGCAAGAGCCGGGACCCATAAACCCTGTGCTTATGATCCGGCTAGGCAGGGGTTATGGGTCCCCGCCTTCGCGGGGACGACGATCTTGTCTACCCCTCGATCCTGGAAAAATCCGCAACGGCGCGGGTGGCTTCGCGGATTTCGTTGAGCAGCTTGAGGCGGTTTTCGCGCAGAACCCTATCGTCGACATTGACGGTGACCTTGTCGAAAAAGGCATCGACCTTGGGGCGCAGCTTCGCCATGGCGCTCATGGCGGCGGCGAAGTCTTCTTTGGCGACGGCGTCGGAGGCTTCTTTTTTGGCAAGACTGACGGCTTCGGCCAGCGCTTTTTCCTCGCCCGCCGCCAGACGTTTGGCATCCGGCGCGCCGGCGTAGCTCTTGTTGTCCTTCTTTTCCTCTATGCGCAGGATATTGGACGCGCGTTTGACGCCGGCGAGCAAGTTCTTGCCGTCGTCGCTGTCGAGGAATTTGCCGAGCGCCTCGACCCGGCGCACAATCATCAAGAGATCGTCCTGCCCTTCGAGCGCAAATACGGCGTCCACCAAATCGTGCCGCGCGCCGTTGTCGCGTAACTGCACCTTCAGGCGGTCGGCGAGGAACGAGAGCAAATCCTGGGTCTGCTGGAGATAGGAGTGGGCCTGCACCAAGACCGGCCCGGCGACCCGCTTGCTCCTTTCCGACACCAATACTTCCAGCTTGACCGCCAGCTCGATATCGGTTGCGCTCAGATCGATGATCTGCTCGTGCATGGAATGCAGCGCGGCGATGGCTTCGGCTAAATTTTCATCGCGGCGCACCGTGCCGAAGTGCCGCCACAGCTGCAAGCGCAGCGGTATCCGCAATTCGTTCTCGATCACGATGCGAATGACCCCCAGCGCCGCGCGCCGCAGCGCGTAAGGGTCCTTCGACCCGGTCGGCTTCTCGTCGATCGCCCAGAAGCCGACCAACGTATCGATCTTGTCGGCGAGCGCGACGGCAATGGCCACCGGGTCGGCCGGCACCAGGTCGTCCGGCCCCTTCGGCCGATAGTGATCCTCGCAGGCGTGCGCGACCGCTTCGTCCTCGTTCTGCGCCTCGGCGTAATAACGGCCCATCAGGCCTTGCAGCTCGGGAAATTCGCCGACCACGTCGGTCAGCAGGTCCGTCTTACACAGAAGCGCGGCGCGTTCGGCCTTGGCTACATCGGCGCCGACCAGCGGCGCCAGTTGCCCGGCGAGCGCGACCATGCGCGCGATGCGCTCGGCCTGCGTGCCGAGCTTCTCGTGGAACACGATCCCATCGAATTTCGGCAGCCGGTCTTCCAGCCGCGTCTTCAAATCCGTGCCGTAGAAGAACTTGGCGTCGGACAGCCGCGCGCGGATCACGCGCTCGTTGCCGCCGACGATTGCTTTGCCGCCGTCGCTCGCCTCCTCGTTCGCGACCAGGATGAACTTGTTGGTGAGTTTGGCCGTTTGCGTGTCGCGCAGCACGAAACATTTCTGGTTGTTGCGGATGGTGGCGCGGATCACTTCCTCGGGAATCGCGAGATAGGCCGCGTCGAACGAGCCCATCAGCGTCACCGGCCATTCCACCAGCCCGGCGACCTCTGCCAGCAATCCGGCGTCTTCCAACAGCTCGTAGCCTTGTGCGAAGGCGACATTTTTGGCGTCGGTGAGAATCATTTCCGCTCGCCGCACCGGATCGAGTACCACCTTGGCCGCCTCGAGCTTGTCGATGTAATCGTCAAAGCGGCGCACTTTGAAGACACCGGGCGCCATAAAGCGATGGCCGCGCGTCTGGTCGCCCGATTTGATGCCGCCGACCTCGAATGGGACGATGTCAGGCTCTTCGGTTTCCGGCCCGAACGTTGCAATAATGGAATGCAGCGGTCGCACCCAAGTGAGCCGGCCACTCCCCCAGCGCATGGACTTCGGCCACGGAAAGCCGCGCACCACCTCGGGAATCATCTCGGCCAGCACATCGAGCGCCGATCTGCCCTGCTTCTCGATAACCGCCACGTAGAAGTCGCCCTTTTTGTCAGGCTGCACCTTGGCCTGGTCGATCGACTTCAAGCCGGCCGCTTTGAGAAATCCGGCAATGGCCTGTTCGGGCGCGCCGACGCGCGGGCCTTTTTTCTCTTCCTTGACGTCGGGCTGGCGCACCGGCACGCCGTGCACCGACAGCGCCAGTCGGCGCGGCGTGGCGAAGGCATTGGCGCCTTCGTAAACGAGACCAGCCGCCACCAGCCGGTCTGTCACCATTTTCTTCAAATCCTCGGCCGCGCGCGCCTGCATACGCGCGGGGATTTCTTCCGACAGGAATTCAAGCAAAAGATCGGGCATCGCGGGGCTTTCAGCGTCGGTCGGGGTCTGCCTAGCAAGGCGGATGGCCGCTGTCACCCACGGCTATTACCAGCCTCCCCCGCCGCCACCGCCACCACCGCCGCCCGAGCCGCCACCGCCGCCGGAAAAACCGGACGAACCGGAAGAGACCGGCACTGCGCTCGCCAAAGCGCTGCTCACACCCTCCACCGAGGCGGAAACCGCGCTGCCGAAATTGCTACCCGACCAGCCGCCGCCGCTGCTCGAGGCCGGCTGATAGCTGGACATCGGGTCGGCCTCGCCCGGATGGGCGCGCCGCACCGCCGCGGCGAAGGCATCGGACCAGGGCTTCTCGACGTCGAGGGCGACCGCATAAGGCAACAGCGTCTCAAAGCGCTCGGCGGTCAATTCCGGCGCGCCCTGAAAATTGAGGCGGTCGGCTTCCGCGGTTTCGATATAGAGCTTGAAACCCGAGAGTTGATCCATGACCGGCCGGCCGAGCTAGGTCGGCGCCCGCATCAAATGAAAGAACAGCCCGTTGAGCGCGATGAACGCCGTCACCAACACGAAGGGGAACGGATTGCCGATAACGAGCGACTGCAAAGCCGGCAAGGCGTCGCTGGAAATGCTGTGCAGGATTCCGGGGATGGAACTGAAGATGATTGAAACGATAATGACGGTAAAGACGAGCGACATGGCGGCGCGCGCAAGAACGGCGAATCTTGCGCCGTCGCCGGCCAGCGCTTGCAGCACCGGCAGTGTGAACATGCCGAGAAAGAAGCCGCCGAAGCACAGCCCCGCCAGGATGGGAATATCCTGGTCCTCCAAGCCGCCGAAGCTGACGAGACCGATCACGACCGCAACGGTCATCGCCAGACCGGCGAACACGTAGCCGAGATTGCGCCGGAAGAAGCGATTGCGGTTTTCCGCTTCGATACTGGTGGTGAAGGCGGTGCCAACTTTGGCGACCGATTCGCCGTGCGCCTTGTCGATGATGGCGCTGCCCCCAATATTGACCCAACTGTAAATCGCGACCTCGCCGGCCGGCAGGCTCGTAAAGCCGCCGTCGGGTTTTTTGCCGGTTATTTTCAGCGTCAACGCGCCGCCTTTGTTGTCGAAGTGAACGAGGCCGCGCACCGCGAGCGACAGCGCCGCCGCCGTGAACGCGCGCCACTTCTCGCGCCCGAGGCCCCAATTGTGAATGTAGTTGGCGAGCGCCGGCGAAATGCCCTTTGGCGGATGAAACAGCGGGATAATGGTGCCGGGTTTGGGATCGCGGCCAACCGCTTCCCAGGCGGCAAAGTAATAGATGAGAATGACGAAGAATCCGACGCCGCCGAGAAACCATTGGCGGTTGTCGAACAGTTGGTACCACAGCAGCGTGTTCGCGCTCGGCGGCTCCACCACGCCGGCCGGCAGCTCGGCGACGCGGCCGGTGAATGCGGTCCAGCGCACCGGGCCCTCGCTGCCGGCAAGATGCAGGTGATAGCTCGCATAGAGAATCGGGAAGCTCCAGAAATTGCCGGTGACGTTCCAGTTGAGCTCGGGCTTGCCGTCGAACCAGCGGATTTGCCGTCCGGTGCGGTAGCGGAAGACATAGGTGTGTTCGCCGGGCCGGATCAGCACATCCTTGTCGCCGGCATATATGCGGATGACGCCGTGCGTCCGCTCGGTGTGATAGGGCTCGGCCTGATTGTCGCGCATGACGCCGATCAGGCTGAAGGTCACCTCGCGCAGCGTGCCGGCGCCTCAACGTTCGAATTGAAAGATTGAATGACTTCCGCGGCGACAGCAGCTGAGCGACCTGGAGAACGAACTGCAGATGGCGCGCCGTTACTACAACGGCACGGTGCGTTCGAGAAAATTACCGCGCGCGCTGCCGGAAGGCGATGTCGCGGCCCGCGCTCAGGCCGCGAGCATTGTCGGCCGCGCTCGGCAATTTGTTCGCGGTGGCCGAGAACTATCCCGACCTGAAGGCGAGCGATCTCGTGCCCAATCTGGTGGAGAGCGTGAAGGGCTATGCCGCCCATGAACGCACCGTGCTGGAACAGGTGACGGAACTGCGCAACCGGGCGCCGCATGAGCTGGACGTCGATGCCGCTCCAGGCCTCGTTCGCCATCTGGCGAGTGCGCACCAGACCGTTGAAGACGACGATCGCATAAACAACGAACGCCGCGACGACAGCCAAGATGATCCAGAGCAGCATGGTTCTTGGTCGCTCCGGCGAATCGGAAGATTCGATTATAGCTTCTTATGGCTGCCGTCGCAGAGCGACCGTTTGCCCGAGCGCTTGCAGGTGCAGAAGAACACTTCTTGCTCTTGGCGGCCTTGAACTCGATCGGCGTGAAGCTGGTGACCTTGTGCGAGCCATCGCAGAACGGCTGGATCCTCGAGCGCCCGCAGGCGCACCACCAGTAGCTCTTGCCGGCCTCGACTTCGATCGGGATTGGCGCCCGCCCGCCGATTTCGGGTTTCCTCATTTTATTCCCCCGTTGCATTCGTCAGCACTTGCCCGAAGCCGATGTCTTGATCGTCCGGGTAGCGCTCGCCGAACTCGCGCACGTCATAAAATTGATCGCACAGTCCGTAGTCGATGGTCGCGCCGCGTCGCTTCAAATCCGCGAACAGCGCTTCGATGTCGTCAACCCAGAAATAGGCATTCCATATTCCTTCGCTGATCTTCCATAGGGAATGATCGCGTGCCCTTCGGCGCCCTGCTTGAGCATCGCGACGGCATTGCCGTATTGCATGATTACAAATTCGAGCGGCTCGCCGAGAATGCCGTGCTGCTCGAAGCCGAGCTTGTCCCGCCAATAGGTGTCGCGCAGATTGCTGGCAAACAGGATCGGTGCCTGCCGCAAAATGCGCGCCTGGGTCACGAGGCCCCTCCCCCTTCGGTCGCCAACCAGGCCTCGCCGCAGGCTTTGGCCAGCTCGCGCACCCGCAGAATATAGCTCTGCCGCTCGGTGACCGAGATCACGCCGCGGGCGTCAAGCAGATTGAACACGTGGCTCGCCTTGATGCACTGGTCATAGGCCGGCAGCGCCATCAAGTGATGCTTTCTGTCCTTACTCCAACCATCGGCGAGATATTTCTGGCAGGCCGCCTCCGCCATCTTGAACTGCTCGAACAGCATCGCGGCGTCGGCGAACTCGAAATTGTGCCGCGAATATTCCTGTTCGGCCTGCAGGAAGACGTCACCATAGGTCACTTTCTTCTCATCGCTGCGGCCGTTGAAGTTGAGATCGAACACGCGGTCGACGCCCTGCACATACATGGCGAGGCGCTCAAGCCCATAAGTGAGCTCGCCCGCGACCGGCGAACATTCGAAGCCGGCGACCTGCTGGAAGTAAGTAAACTGCGAGACCTCCATGCCGTCGCACCAGCACTCCCACCCGAGCCCCCAGGCGCCCAGCGTCGGGCTTTCCCAGTCGTCTTCGACAAAGCGGATGTCGTGGATTTTCGGATCGATGCCGATGACTTTCAGCGAATTGAGATAGAGCTCCTGAATGTCGGGAGGCGACGGCTTCAGGATCACCTGGAACTGGTAGTAGTGCTGCAGCCGGTTCGGGTTCTCGCCGTAGCGGCCGTCCTTGGGCCGGCGCGAGGGCTGCACGTAAGCCGCATTCCAGGGCTTGGGTCCGAGCGCCCGCAACGTGGTCGCCGGGTGGAAGGTGCCCGCCCCTACTTCCATGTCGTAGGGCTGCAAGATGACGCAGCCCCAGTTCGCCCAATACTGCTGCAGCGCCAGGATGAGCGCCTGGAACGAGCGCGACGGGTCCAGATTGTCTGGGCGCGCGCGGTCATTGGCGAGAAGATTCGCTTCGGCCATCGAAAATTACTGATTCTTAAGCACGGGAATGGATTGGGACCCTATCGGGGGGTCAAAAAGGGGTCAAGGCACAGCGCAATTTACTGAGCATTGAACCGACGCTGATAGGCCAGCGACCAACAAAAAGAACAGGCAGGGTTGCAGGAGAAGGCGATGTTCGAATTTCAGCTTATTGGTCTGGCGTTTTCGGTGCTGTTTTTCGGCGCCATGGTCAGCGGTAGCCGGCGGGTGTCCGGCGGCTGAGCCACCAATTCAATACCGAAATCTCTAAATCTAGAGACGATATTCGCCGGTCGTCGGGTCACGCCGCAACGTCGGCCGGTTTTCCTGATCGGAAATGCGCACCTTCGCGCGCTTGGCCTGGTCGAGTTCTTCGTTTATCCGGCGCGCTTCCTTCATCGCCCAATGCACGATCATGGCGCCGCCCAGCGCGGCGAAAGACCATTTCAGCAGCGGCGAGAGCAAAATCGGGGGCATCGGCATCTCCGAACAATCATCCAAGTAGAAAACTCAGCCGCGAACAAGGCATTTTCGGGGCTGACCCGGCCGTTTCCGCCGCCAGAGGATGGGCTATGATGACGCGGGACGCAATTCTTAGAGTTGCCGAAAACGGCCATCGCTCATGAATGGCCGATCGGCGCGTGGAGGAAACAATGAGAACTACTGTGATCGCCAAATGGGCGCTGTTCGCGTTGACCACCGCAACGCTGGCGCTTCTGCCGCTGATCTCCGCTTCCGGCGCCGCCGCGCAGGCCTGGCCGAGCCGGCCTGTGCGGTTCATCGTGACGCTCGGACCCGGCAGCGGCGTCGATATCGGCGCGCGGCTGTTCGCCGACAAGCTGTCGGCACGCTGGGGCCAATCGGTCGTGGTCGAAAACCGGCCGGGCGGCGATGGCATCGTCGCCATCACCAGCTTCCTCGGCGCGCACGACGATCACGTGTTGTTGGTGTCGCCGGTGGCCGCATTCACGGCGCATCCCTATTTCCACGACACGCTGCCCTACGACGCGAAGGACCTGGTTCCGATCGCGCGCATCTCCAAGACGGTGGTCGCGGTCAGCGTGCCGACCGCGCTCAATGTCAATTCGTTGAAGGAACTGGAAGTGCTGTCGCGCGCCAAGCCCGGGCAACTGAACTGGACCACCGCCACCGGCTTCACCGATTTCGTGTTCGCCGGATTTCTGCACAGTGTCGGCCTCACAATGGCGAAGGTCCCGTACAAGAACCCGGTCGCCGCGGTCAACGATTTGGCCGAAGGCCGCATCCAAGTCTACATGCCGGCTTACGCCATCGTGCGGCCGCAGGTGCTGGCCGGCAAGGTCAAGGTGCTGGCCGTTACCAATCACGAGCGCGCCAAGGCGATCCCCGAAATTCCGACCGCGCTCGAAGCCGGCTATCCATCGCTCGAATTCGACGGGTTGGTGGGCCTGTTCGGTCCGCCAGGAATAGCGGATGACGTGCGCAAGCGCATCGCCGACGACATCAAGACGATCGCTAGCGATCCCGAAATCGTGCAGAAAATGAACGCCACCGCGCAGATCGTCAGTCCCGGCAACGCGGCGGAATTCGCCGAATCGATCGCGCAACAAAAGGCGCAGGTTGCGGCGGTGGCGAAGCTTTTCGGCAACAAGCCGGTGCAGTAGCGCTAGAGGCCGTACCGCCCCCACAGCGCGCGCGCCTCCAGCGCCGAGATGAGATCGGCGGCGAGGCCTGGCTGGCGCGCCAAGGTGTCGAGCGAACCGAGGCCCGGAATCCGGCGGCCGAAAAAACCGCGGCCCTCGGAAATCAGCGGCGTGCGCACTTTCTCGCCATAGCGCTCGCGCAAAGTCGAGCGCAAGTCGCCGATGCGGTCGGCCAGGCCGAGCTCGATCGCCATCTGCGCGGTCCAGAACTCGCCTGAGAACAAAGTTTTGTCGTTGTTCTTTAGCTTGCTCCCGCGGCGTTCCTTGACCAGAGCAATGAAGTGCTCGTGGATGTCTTTCTGGATCGCCTTGATGCGCTTCAAGTCCTCCGGTTTTTCCGGCAGGAACGGATCGAGCATCACCTTGCGCTCACCGGAGGTGTAGACCCGGCGCTCGATGCCGAGCTTTTCCATGAGTTTGGGAAAGCCGAACGAGCCGCCAACCACGCCGATCGAGCCGACGATGGAATATTGGTCGCAGATGATCTCATCGGCGGCGCAGGCCAGCATGTAGCCGCCGGAGGCGCCGACATCCTCGACGAACGCGATGACTGGCAGTTTCTTTTCCGCGGCCAATTGCCGGATGCGGCGGAAGATCAGATGCGACTGCGCGGGCGAGCCGCCCGGCGAGTTGACGATCAGCGCCACGGCGCGCGCGTTGCGGGTCGCAAACGCGCGCTCCAGAGAACGGGCAACGCCGGAAATCATCAGCCCCGGCCGCAGCGGCGTACTCACACCGATGAGGCCGGATAGCTGCACCACCGGCACCACCGGGATGTCGGCGCGGAAACGCGCCGGAATGAGCTTGCTGAGAAGCTCGAGCGTGCGCTTGAGGATGTCGGGCATCGGTTAAGTCGCGGCGGGCGCCATGCAGGCCAGTTAGGCATCCTTGGAACCCAAGTCAAAGCTTGCCGGTTCAACATTGCGGGCGGATCAACTTTTGGTGCGCCGCAGTAGATTTCTTGTAAACGACCTGGAAATGCCCAAAATTGCGTAATCTTTAATGTTGGAACGGTTTTTGCAGTGCGAAGTTGCCGTCAGATCGTGACGGTTCTTGAAAGAGGCGGATCGATGGATCCCAAACTAGCCATCCTGTTCCTGCTAATCAGCGGCGTTATTGGGCTTTCGCACCTCAACGACGGGAATCTCGATCGTGTGCGGCGCCAGCTCGTCATCCGGCGGTGGCGCGAATTCGTGCCGGGACGGCATAAATCCTAGGCAGACCGCCCACGTTTAGGTCTTGGTAATATTCAGCGTACCTCCGCCACGCAGCACGGCCTCCGCAGCCGCGGTCGGCTTGCCTTGCTGGTCGTTGAGGATGAGACCGGGATAGGTCACACCGGCGCCGCCGCCCGATTTCACCGCGCGCACCAGCGCGCGAATCGCCGCCGCGTCAGGGCGCGGATAAACCGGCAGAACGCCGATACCGCCGAACTCAGCCAGTTCGCATTGCACCTCGGCCAATGCGTCGGCGCGCCAGATCAGCGTCAGCACGCCTTGCGGCTTGAGCAATTGCGCCGCACTCGCCACCCAGCGCCGTAACAGACCGGGCGCCGCCGCATGCGCAAGGCGACGGCCCGGATCGGGCGACAGGTTCAGCCGAGTGGCATCGTGGAACGGCGGGTTCATCAGCACGCGATCAACATTGCCAATGCCGGCAGCCGCGAGCGCATCGGCATCCTCGGCGTCGCAAGCAATCGTGCTCACCCGGTCGGCCATGTTGTTCAGTTGCGCATTGCCGGAGGCTAGCGCACATAGCGCCGGATCGATCTCGACCAGCGTGACCTTAAGCCCGGGTACCCGCGCCGCTAGAGCAAGACCCGCCGCGCCGACGCCGGCGCCGAGATCGACTGCGTGCTCGCCGGCACGGCCGCCGGTGCCAGCGGCGAGCAGGATCGCATCATGGCCGACGCGATGACCGGTCAGCAGCTGGCGCAAGCGCAGCCGGCCGCCGAGCACGGCGTCTTCGCTGATTTCGAGGACGTCAGTCCTCATCGGGACGCAGCTCCTTGCCAAGCCCGGCGTCTTGCAGGATCTGCCGCGCGGTGCGCTCGTGTCCTTCGGAGACCAGAATTCGCCGCGGCAATACGCCGAGCGAGCCTTCCAGCACGCTCATGTTCTGGTCGAGCACCATGGGACGTATGCCGGCGCCCTCGAGCAGGGCCACCACTGCCGAGACCAGGACCATGTCATTGGTACGAACGAGCTCGCGCAACTTGCCGTGTTCCTGTTGCCTCGCCGGCAGCGTTTTTATAAGGCACTATTTTACTTGCTTTGCCATCCCCGCCGATAACGAAATTTCGGAAGCCCATGTCTACCCCAGCTCGGATCTTGCAGGCCCTGCACAGCCCGGACACGACGCAGCCGTTCCAGCGGCTGGTTCCGTTCAATTGGCGCGGCGAATTGCTGGTCAATTGCCTCGGCATGCTGGCGTCGTTTCTAGTCGCCGGCTTCTGGTATCCCTATTGGCGTATTGCCGACATGGATTTCTGGGTCGTCTACAACGCTTTCCTGCTCAACGTTCCATTGCCGCAGGAATATTTCGACCACCCCGGTTATCTGTCGATCGTTTTGTTGAGCTATTGGCTGCGCGCGCTGCACAGCCTCGGCATCGTTCACGTCTTATCACTTTCGGAAGTACCCCCGGTCGCAGACGCCGTCGGCTTCGCCCGCGCCTGGACCGGCGCCACGCAGGCCGGGCGGGTGCTGTCGCTTATTTACGCCATGGGCTTCGTGTTAACGTTCTCATATTTGCTACGCGCCCTGGTGCGCGACTGGCGCATCGCCGCCTTCGGCGGGTTTCTGCTGGCGTTCTCCGGCGGCATTGCGATGGAAATGCGCATTCTACGCACCGAGCTGCTGGCCGCCGCCTTTTTTACCAGCGCACTTTTGATGTTGCTGGTTGTTGCGATGCGCGGCGACCGATGGTGGCGGCCGGCCATGATTGGCGCGGCAAGCCTGCTAATTACGCTGGCGCTGCTGAACAAGATTCAGTTCTTGTTATTGATCTGCGCTTTGCCGATTCTGCTATTGCCGTTCGGCCCCGAAGCGCCGCTGTCAGGGTTTTGGTCCGCGCCGCGCCTGGCTAGCGGTCGCTCTTTGGCTCGCGATCGTGCTGATTGCGACCTATCTCGCCAAAAATCTGTTGGGCACCGGGTTCTCAAGCTTTGGCACGAGCCTCCCATTATTGGCGCTGCGCTTCGGCGCCGACACTTATTGGCCCGCACTCGCGGGTTGGATCGCGATCGGCATGGTCGGCTATGCGTGGTTTTGGCGCGTCACCGTCGCGGAGACATTGGCCGCGATGTTCGCCGCGGTCGGCGGCTGCTTGATCGGATTGCTGGCGCTTTACATACGCTATCACCCAAACGACGTCGCCATCGTCTTCCATCCGCTGGAACAGATGTTCACGTTGGCGATAGGCTCGGAGCCGCAGCTCGCGACCGGCTCGTTGCTCAACCCCAAGCGCCTTGAGTTTTTGTTCGAGGCCATCGCCGGCGTGGTCGCGCGGCGCACCTTTGTGCTGGCATCTTCGCCACGCCCGACGATCTTTCTCGAATGGTTCGTCATTGCGGCGACAATCGTTGCCGTCCGCCGGCGCGAATGGCGGCTGGTGCTACAGGTGGCGGTCCTCATGCTCACCGATTGGAGCGTGGACACGCTCGGCATGGCGCGCGGATTGAAGCAGGAATATTTCATCCTCACCGATCCGCTCGTCATCATTGCCGCCGCCCTGCTGATTGCAAAGCTCACCGACCTGCAACGCCACCGCCGGACCTATCCGGTCGGCGCCGCGCTCATCGTCGCCCATATCTTGGTGAGCCAAGCCGAGCCAGTGAAACATATCTTCAGGACCGATGGGCCGGAGGTGCTTTGCGGGCTGTACGACCGCGCCAAACTGGTCGAGCATTTCCCGTTCTGCAATTCGCAATAAGACAGCCTCAGCGTCGCCGGCATTCCTCACCGGGCGCCCGGTGCTCCAGATAAGCGAGCAGTTTCATCTCGCGCCGTCCGCGCGTCACCGTATCGATCACCAGCCCGATGGCACTGGAGAGAAAAGCCAAAATCATCAGTCCGGTCGCCAGCACCGCGGTCGGCAGCCGCGGCACCAGTCCGGTTTCCACATAAGTGATGACGACTGGGGTGACGAACCCGACCGAGATGATCGCCAGCATCAGTCCTATAGCGCCGAAGAACGGCAGCGGCCGCTCGGCGCGGTAGAGGTTGACGATGGTACGTAGGATGCGGAAGCCGTCAGCCCAGGTGTTGAGCTTGGAGGCGGAGCCCTCCGGCCGCGCGTAATAAGGCGTGTCGATCTCCGCCACCGGCAGACCCAGTTCGAGCGCGTGGATGGTGAGTTCGGTCTCGATCTCGAAGCCGCCCGAGAGCACCGGAAAGGACTTCACGAAGCGGCGCGAGAACACCCGGTAGCCGGACAGCATGTCTTTGAGGCCGGAGCCGAACACCGAGGCGACGAACGACGTGAGCAGCCAGTTACCCGTGCGGTGGCCGGCGCGGTACGCGGCTTCGTCACTGTCGACGCGGTTGGCGACCACCATGTCGAGCCGGTCGTTGAAAAGCCGCTCGATCATGGCCACGGCGCTTGGCGCGTCGTAGGTGGCGTCGCCATCTACCAGAACGTAGACGTCGGCCTCCACGTCGGTGAACATGCGCCGCACCACGTAGCCCTTGCCCTGGCGCTTTTCCTGGTAAACCTCGGCTCCCGCGGCGCGCGCAGCCGCCGCGGTATTATCGGTTGATTTGTTGTCGAATACGAAGATCGCCGCATCGGGTAGTGCGGCGTGGAAGTCCTTGACCACCTTGGCGACCGCTACTTCCTCGTTGTAGCAAGGCACCAGCACGGCCACCGAATATTGGCCGAAGCCGCCGGGCTTTTGCGCCGCCGACGTAGATGCTTGTTTCGCCAATCGATGCCCCCTTGCCCAGCTCTTGCCACATTGAGGCGAACGGACAATTTAACGCACTTGCCCTGTTAACATAGCGTTTCTATGCTCGCAGGCTGCCACGACCCCGGAGAAGCATTTTGGCCGTCATCGTACCATTCGAAAGCCCGCAGGGAGCTTCCCTCACCCAACTTGCAGATTTGGTGGCACCGGACATGGAGCGCGTCAACACGACGATCCTGACGCGCACCGGGTCGGACGTCGCCATGATCCCGGAAGTCGCCAACCACCTGATTTCGTCGGGCGGCAAGCGGCTGCGGCCGATGCTGACGCTGGCTATGGCCAAATTGGCCGGTTACACCGGCGACGGCCATATCAAATTCGCCGCCGCCGTCGAATTCATGCATACTGCGACGCTGCTGCATGACGACGTGGTCGACGAGAGCGACATGCGCCGCGGCAAGCTCGCCGCCCGCATGCTCTGGGGCAACGAGGCCAGCGTCCTGGTGGGCGATTTCTTGCTCGGCCAGGCCTTCAAGATGATGGTCGAGGTCGGCAATCTGCACGCGCTCGATATCCTCTCCTCGGCCGCCGCGGTGATCGCCGAAGGCGAAGTGATGCAACTCGGCGCCGCCAAGAACACCGCCACCAACGAAGACGAATACATGGCGGTGATCCGCGCCAAGACCGCGGAACTGTTCGCCGCCGCCTGCGAGGTGGGTCCGGCGCTGGCCGGCAAGGACAAGGCGGACCTTGCCGCTTGCCGTTCGTTCGGCATGAACCTCGGCATCGCCTTCCAGCTGATCGACGACGCGCTCGACTACGGCGGCAAGTCGGCCAAGCTCGGCAAAAACGTGGGCGACGATTTCCGCGAGGGCAAGATCACCTTGCCGGTGGTGCTATCGTTCCGGCGTGGCACCGAAAGCGAGCGCGCTTTCTGGAACCGCACGCTCGGCGCCGGCGAGGTGCGCGACGGCGATCTCGACGAAGCGATGTCGCTGATGGCCAAGCACCACGCCATAGAGGATACGGTCGGGCGCGCTCGCCACTACGGCTCGATCGCCACCGACGCGCTGGCATTGGTGCCGTCGTCCGCGATCAAAGCGGCGCTGGAAGAAGCCGTAGCCTTCTGCATCGCGCGCGCACACTGAGCGGCTAGAACGGCGAATAGCCGGTCTGCGGATCGCGATTCAACTGTTGGCGAATAAAAGGGTCGGGATCCTGCCCGACAAATTTGCCATAGGCATAGACCGGCGGCGCGCAGCCGTTCGGCTGCGGTGCCGGATTGAACAGCCAGCCGAGCGTGGAAGTATCGCGCGCCTGGGGAGCGCACTGCGAATGAGCCTTATGCTTGACACGCGCGAACGCGGGGTTGGCCGCGACAACTCCAAAAGCCACGACGAGCGCCGTGCCGCCAGTCATGATCCATCTGAATTCATTCCATCCCGCAGCCGCCGCCCAATCGAAAATCGCCAGACCGGCAGAGGTTCCCCGCAAACCGGGCGTTTTCAAGGACGACTTTCCACCTAACTGAGCGTGGTGGGATGGCCCCACCAATCCTTGCGCTCCGTCTTGAGCTGTTGTGCCGCCGCCGCGGCTTCATTGGCCGATGCAAACAACGCAAAACAGGTCGATCCCGATCCCGACATGCGCACGAGCCGGGCGCCCGGCAAGGCACTTAAAGCGTTCAGCACGTCGGCGATGACGGGCACGCAGGCGATGGCAGGTTCAGTGAGATCGTTGCCATACTGGCCGAGCCATTCGACCAAGGCCGCAAAGTCGCGCGGCACCTCGGCAGACGACGGTTTACTGAACTTGCCGCCGAGCTTAGCGAACACGTCGCGCGTCGACAACGGCACGCCCGGATTGACCAGAAGCGTGGGCACGTGCGGCAAATCCAACGGGTCCGACAATTGCTCGCCGACGCCGCGCATAATGCACGCGCGCGACGATAGACAAACCGGCACGTCGGCGCCAACGCCGAGCGCCGCCTCCTGCACCCGCAAATCGTTGAAATCGACGCGGCTGAAGATTTGCCGATTGGCGTGGACGAGCAGACGCAATGCCGCAGCTGCGTCCGATGAGCCGCCGCCGATGCCGGAGGCGACCGGCAATTCCTTGGTGAGAACGAAGCGGCCGAGCCTCAGCCCCTCCACACGCGCGGACAGCGCGGCCGCGGCCTTGAGCACCAGATTATCGGCCGGCGCGCCGCACGCCTCGGCGTAAGGGCCGCCAATCTCCAGGGTGAGCGGGGCGCCGATCTGCAGCCGCAACATGTCGCCGACATCGGCGAAGGCGACCAGGCTCTCGAGCTCGTGATAGCCATCGGCGCGCCGTCCGAGCACGCGCAATGTCAAATTGATCTTGGCCGGGGCCTTTTCGGTCAGGACTGCAGCCACGCAAAAACCTTAGCCCCCGTCGCCGCTCTTCTTGCCATTCTTGGCTTGCGACGACGTTTCTTCCGGCAGCCCGTTCTTGAGCTTGGCCTCGATCTTCGGCAGATCTTCCGGATCGGGCTTGAGGTCGCGCGCATGCGCCCACTGGAATTTGGCCTCGAGCACGCGCCCAATGCGCCAATAGGCGTCGCCGAGATGGTCATTGATAGTCGGGTCTTCCGGCTTGAGCTCGATCGCGCGCTCGAGTTGCTTGACCGCTTCCTCGTAATTGCCGATCCGGAAATAGGCCCAGCCCAGCGAGTCGACGATATAGCCATCGTCCGGACGCTGCTGCACGGCGCGCTTGATCATGTCCATGCCCTGGTCGAGGTTGACGCCCTGATCGACCCAGGAATAACCGAGATAATTGAGCACGTGCGGCTGCTCGGGGAACAGTTCAAGCGCCTTCTTGAGATCGGCTTCCGACTTCGGCCACTGATGCGAACGCTCGAAGCAGATGCCGCGGAAGTAGAACAGCACCCAATTGGCTTTTTCCGGCTGCGCGATGGTGGCGACGCCCTTGGAATAGACGTCGGCGCATTCGGCGAACTTCTTGTGCCCGCGCTGCACGTTGCCCAGCGCCATGATCGCTTCGATATCGTCCGGGTGCTCCTTGATCAACGCGTCGAGGTGTTTCTCGGCCTCGTCCGCACGCTCCAGCGTATCGAGATTGGCCGCCATCTGGATCGCGGCATTGCGATGCAATGGTGAACTCGCGGAAACGCGCTCATAGGCCTTGATCGCCAGCGCCGGCTTCTTGAGAGACTCATAAAGATCGGCTAGCGAGAGCAGCGCCAACGGATGGTTGGGCGATAGATAAAGCGAAAGCTGCAGATAGACGAGACCGAGATCCTCGCCGCCGCGGCGGCCGAGCGAGGCGCCGAGCCCGTAAAGTGCCTCGGCGGCGCCGACTTGCGCGGTCCCCACCAACGGGGGCAATTTTTCGCCGGACTTGAGGTGATTCATCGCCTCCACCACCAGCGGATGGCGCGGCAACACTTTGTCGAAGGCCTCGTAAATGCCGAGCGCCTGTTTGGGGGACGCGTTGCGCGACAGCCAGCTGCCATAGGCCTCGACCACACGCAGCGCGGTGGGATCGAGCTTGTAGGCGTGCTCGAAGCGTTTTCCAGCTTCCGCCTTGCTGCCAGCTAGGTCGTAGATCATGCCGGCGTGCAGCTCTTTGAAGATCGCGTACCATTCCGGTCCGGCGAGCCGATCGATCGCCGCCACCGCGCCCTTGGCCTCGCCGGTCCCGTACATGGACCAGGCCGTGAGCAGCGTCGCCGTCAGATCGGTGATAGGGCCGCGGATCGACAGCGCCAAATTGCGGCGCGCGGCGGCAAATTGTTTACGCTTGAGCGTGGCGACGCCAAGCACAAGCTCGGCAACGCGATCGTTCTTGTCTGCCTGCGCGATGCGTTCGGCGTATGTCACGGATTCGTCGACGTCGCCGTCGACCAAGAGCGACAGGAAAGTGCGGTCGAGCAGATCGCCATTGCTCCGGTCGTGTTTGAGCGCTTCGCGGTAATAGGCGGCGGCGGCGGCGGCGTCGCGCTGCTGGCCGGCATGACGGGCAGCCAGATAGCTCCCCGAGCCGGTTAGCCCGGCAAGGTCCTGCGCGGCCGGCGCCTGGGCGGCAAGCTCGAACGGCGCCGCCACCAGGAATGCAGCAAGCGCGGCGCCGATAACGCACCGGCCAAAGCTCGAAGAAGTCACTGGCAATGCTCCAATGGGGCGATTGACCGCGGGTTTTCGCGCGAACCGCCGAGGTTGGGCCGAGAATGGCCTTTTTGCGCTGCCCCCGCAAGAACGGCGGTCGCGGCGCTCAGACAGGAGGTTGAAAACCTCGATGTGGCAGCATCGTGACCGGAACCGGCCACCTCCGGTCACATGTTCGGATAGTTCGGCCCACCGCCGCCCTCCGGTGGAACCCAGGTGATGTTCTGATTCGGGTCCTTGATGTCGCAGGTTTTGCAGTGGACGCAATTCTGCGCGTTGATGACGTATTTGGGCTGCCCGCCCTCCTCCACCCATTCATAGACTCCGGCCGGACAATAACGCGACGAAGGTCCGGCGAAGACATCGTGTTCGGAGGTCTTCTGCATATTCAAATTCGCCACACGTAGATGAACCGGCTGATCTTCCTCGTGATTGGTGTTGGACAGAAAAACCGACGACAGCCGGTCGAAGGTGAGCTTGCCGTCCGGCTTGGGATAGCCGATCGGCGTGCATTCCGACGCCGCCTTGAGCGTGGCGCAATCCGGCTTGCCATGCTTGACCGTGCCGAAGAACGAGAAACCCAACGTGTTGCACCACATGTCGAGACCGCCGAGCGAGATGCCGATGAATGTCCCGAGCTTCGACCACAAGGGCTTGGCGTTGCGCACCTTCCACAAGTCCTTACCGATCGGCGATGAGCGCCAGGACGCCTCGTAGTCGGCAAGCTCGTCATGCGCACGCCCGCCGCTAAGCGCCGCGGCGGCAGCTTCGGCGGCGAGCATGCCAGACAGCATGGCGTTGTGGCTGCCCTTGATGCGCGGCACGTTCATGAAGCCGGCATCGCAACCGATCAGCGCACCGCCGGGGAACGCAAGCTTGGGCACCGACTGGTAGCCGCCTTCGGTCAGAGCGCGCGCGCCATAGGCCAGCCTTTTGCCGCCAGCAAAGATGTCGCGCACGAACTTGTGGGTCTTGAAGCGCTGAAATTCCTCGAACGGCGAGAGATAAGGGTTCGTGTAATTGAGATGCAGCACGAAGCCGACCGACACCAGATTGTCGTCGAAGTGATAGAGGAACGAGCCGCCTCCGGTGCGCCCATCGAGCGGCCAGCCGAACGAGTGCTGCACCAGCCCCTTGCGATGCTGCTCGGGCGCGACCTGCCAAAGCTCTTTCAAGCCGAGCCCGAACTTCTGCGGCTCGCGGCCCTCGCCGAGGCCAAATTTGGCGATTAGCTGCTTGCCGAGACTGCCGCGCGCGCCTTCCGCGAACAGCGTGTATTTGGCGCGCAATTCCATGCCACGGGTGAAGCTGTCTTTGGGCTCGCCGTTCTTGCCGATCCCCATGTCGCCGGTGGCGACGCCGGTGACCGCGCCGTTGCCGTCGAACAGCACTTCCGCGGCGGCAAAGCCCGGATAGATCTCGACCCCGAGCGCTTCGGCTTTGGTCGCCAGCCAACGGCAGACGCTGCCGAGCGAGACGATGAAATTGCCGTGGTTGCTCATCAGCGGCGGCATGGCGAAATTCGGCAGCCGCAATGCGCCGCCGGCCGACAGCCAATAGAAACGGTCGTTGTTAACCGCGGTCTTGATCGGGGTATCCTCGCCGCGCCATTCCGGCAGCAGGCGGTCGAGCCCGACCGGATCGATCACCGCGCCGGACAGGATATGGGCGCCGACCTCGGAACCCTTCTCCACGATCACCACGGTAATATCCGGATTGATCTGCTTGACGCGGATGGCGGCGGACAGGCCGGCCGGGCCGGCGCCGACTATCACCACGTCAAATTCCATCGCCTCCCGGGCAGGTAGCTCGGCCGTCATGGGGGTCTCCTACTCCCTTGAAGTCCGCCCCCGTCATATCGCTGTCGCGGGCCGCGCGATAGAGCATGCAGCGGTCGAGCTATGCCGGCCCGGCGGGCGCCGGATTTTTCGCCGTCTGTTTATGCAGCGATTTTCCGGTTCGTGCGTTATTGGCTTATGACAGTTCGCGTGGTAGTTCGCGCCCGCACCACAGCGACCTACATTGCGCTGATCGCCATGTTGGCTTTTGCCGCCAGGGCACAAGGCTCCGATCCCGAAGCTGATGTCGCCCTTAGAACCGACGCCCCGCTCGCAAAGTCCATGCGCCGCTTGTTATCAATAACGACACCATCGGCGAACTGCGTATGCGCCAGATCGGCTCTATCATTTTGCCGGAAGGCAAGCCGCCGTTCCCCGCGATCGTGGTCTTGCATGGGTGCAATGGCATTTCGCAGAATACCCGCGTCTGGGCCCGCCGCCTCGCCTCCTGGGGCTATGCCGCCCTCATCATCGACAGCTTGACCCCGCGCGGGCTGGCTCAGGTTTGCGATGGCAGCCGCGCTTTGCCCGGGCCGGAGCGCGTCAATGACGTATTCGCAGCCGCCGCCTATTTGCGCGCGCGTCCCGACATCGACGGCAAACGCATCGGCGTGTTCGGCTATTCGCACGGCGGTTGGACCGCGCTGAACGCATCCACCGTAAAACGCGTCGAGCAGGAAGGCGTGCCGCCATTCCGGGCGATCGTTGCGCTTTATCCGTTCTGCCCTCTCAAAGTCAGGCCGCCGCTGGCAACCGATGTGCAGATTTTCATCGGCGATGCCGACGACTGGGCGAAGGCGTCGAACTGCACGACCTTTGTGGGCAATTATGGCGCCGACGCGCCACACCGGTCGTCTTTGGTTGTTTATCCCGGCGTGAGGCATTCTTTCAATTCACAGCGGCCGGAGCGGGTATATTATGGCCATGAATTGGCGTACGACCCGAATGCCGCGGCCGACGCGGTCGATCGCACTCGAAAATTCCTCGACGACCATTTGCGTGCCGAATGATGAACCCCGACCCAAGGTCCACCGCGCGCGATCTTCTGGACTTCTACATCGAGGCGGGCGCCGATGCGCTGGTCGGCGAAACGCCGGTCGACCGCTTCGCGCCCGAGACAGCCGCGCCGCCGACCCGCGCGCCGCAGCCGGTTTCGCTGCCGGGCGACCTTGAGATCAAGGGCCACGCCAGCCCGCTTGTCGCCCCACCTGCCCCCGACGAAGCCGCCATGGCGGCGCGCGCGGCGGTTAAAACGGCCAAGACGCTCGACGAGTTGCGCGCCATTCTGGAGAAATTCGACGGCTGCGCGCTGAAGACGACCGCGACGCAACTGGTGTTCGCCGACGGCAACTCGAAAGCAAAGGTGATGTTTGTCGGCGAAGCGCCCGGCCGCGACGAGGACATTGAGGGACTACCGTTCGTCGGGCGTTCCGGCAAACTGCTCGACCGCATGCTGGCGGCGATCGGGCTCGATCGCACGAGCGTTTACATCGCCAACATCGTGCCCTGGCGGCCGCCCGGCAACCGCACGCCGACGCCGCAGGAGTTGGCCATCTGTCTGCCGTTCATTTTGCGGCAGATCGAGCTCGTTGACCCCGACATATTGGTTTGCATGGGCAACCCGTCGGCGCAGACGCTGCTCGGCCTCAAGGAGGGCATCACCAAGACGCGCGGCCGCTGGTTTGCTTTCGACACCGGCAAACGCGAGATCCGCGCCATGCCGACGTTCCATCCCGCCTTCCTGCTGCGCAGCCCGCTACAGAAACGCTTCGCCTGGCGCGATTTTTTGGCGATCAAGAAGGCGCTCGCGGGCTGATCAAGCCTTCTTCATATAGGCGGGCGTGCCGCCGGCGAGAAAATCCTCGCGCGGCGGCGCAAACATGTCGACCACCTCGGTGTCCTCCGGAAAGAAGCCCTCGTGCTCGACACCGGAGGGGATCACCGCCACGTCGCCGGCGCCCATACTGCGGTGCTCGTCGCCGATGCGGAAATCCATCTTGCCCTTGAGCATCCACACGATCTGCTCGTGCGGATGCTTGTGGGCCGCCGCGTGCGCGCCGGCCTTGATTTTCCACCACACCATCATGCTCTGCTTGCCCGACAAGACCCGCCGGCTGATCTTGTCGGTGATGCGCTCTTCGGGCAGCGCCGCGAGTTGCTGGAAACCGAATAGGACGGGCATGCAACCTCCGTTTTCTCGTGCTTAGCCGGACACCGCAAACTTTATCGCGAACAGCACCGCCAGCACCAGCACCGCCGGCGAGGCTTCCTTGACCTTGCCGGAGATCAGCTTGGCCAGCGCATAGGTGATGAAGCCAAGCCCGATGCCGGTGGCGATCGAATAAGTCAGCGGCATGGTGATCGCCGTCACCACCGCCGGCGCGCATTCGGTGATGTCCTCCCAGCCAATTTCGGAGAGGCCGCGCGCCATCACGCAGGCGACATACAAGAGCGCCGCCGAGGTGGCGTAGGCCGGGATCATGCCGGCGAGCGGAGCGAACAGCAGCGCCAGCAGAAAGAAAATCGACACGAAGGCCGCGGTCAGTCCGGTGCGGCCGCCGGCCGAGACGCCGGCCGCGCTCTCGATATAGCTGGTGGTGGTGGAGGTGCCGATGGCGGCGCCGAACATGGCGGCGAAGCTGTCGGAAATCAGCGCCTCCTTCATGCGCGCGAGCTTGCCGTTCTTCATCAGTCCGGTGCGGTGGGTGACGCCGATCAGCGTGCCGGCGTTATCGAACACGTCGATGAACAGGATCGAGAACACCACGATCAGGAAGGTGCCTTCGAACACGCGCGAGAAGTCGAGTTGCAACAGCGTTGGCTTAATCGAGGGCGGCAGCGACACGATGCCGGAATAATGCGCGAGCCCTAGCGGGATGCCGATGATAGTAACAGCGAATATGCCGATCAGCGTGCCGCCGATGACGCGGCGATAATTGAGCGCGACGATCAGCACGAAGCCGAGCAGCATCAAAGCGGCGACCGGGTTCTTCAGATCGCCGAGCGTGACCAGCGTCGTCGGCTGGGCGACCACGACCTTGGCTTCCTCCAGAGCGATGATGCCGAGGAACAGCCCGACGCCGGCCGAGACCGCGAGCTTGAGATTCTGCGGGATCGAACTCGATCACGTATTGCCGGATGCGGAACACCGAGATCAGGTAGAACAGCACGCCGGAGCAGAACACCGCGGCGAGCGCCTGCTGCCAGGTATATTTATAGGTCAGCACCACGGTGAAGGCGAAGAAGGCGTTGATGCCCATGCCGGGTGCGAGCGCGATCGGGTAATTGGCATAGAGCGCCATCACCATGGTGCTCAGGGCGGCGGCGACGCAGGTCGCGACGAACACCGCGCCTTGGTCCATGCCGGCCTTGCTCAGGATCGCCGGATTGACGAACACGATGTAGACCATGGTCAGGAACGTGGTCAGGCCGGCGATGAATTCGGTGCGGATGTCGGTGCCCTGCTCCTTGAGCCCGAAAAACTTCTCCAGCATCCCCGCGGCCAGCGTCGCGCTCGCCGCCGCCTTCGCTTCCGTTCGCTTTGCCTTTTTGGCCATGGGCCCCCCTCCGCCGACTGCCTCAAGCGGCAAGCCTAGCGCGGGCGCCGGTTTCCCGCAGGAGCCGCTGTTGTGGATGCTGTGGATAGCGCCGGGCGACCCGCTACGATTTAGCGCGAGCGGTGGAACGCAACGGGCTCGCAAAGACTTGATGGTTGGGATTAAAGTCGCTCCCCGGGGCGCGTGCGGACGGAGGCCGTGATGGATTTTGATCCTGTCCTGCTGGCCCGCCTGCAGTTCGCCTTCACCATCATTTTTCACATCATTTTTCCGAGCTTCACCATAGGCCTGTCGGCCTATATCGCCACGCTCGGCGCGATCTGGCTGCGCAGCGGCGATGAGCGCTACCAGCGGCTGATGCGGTTCTGGGCCAAGATCTTCGCGGTCTCGTTCGCGATGGGCGTGGTGTCGGGGATCGTGCTGTCCTACCAGTTCGGCACCAATTGGAGCCGCTTCTCGGTCGCCACCGGCAACGTGCTGGGGCCGCTGCTCGGCTACGAGGTGCTGGCGGCGTTCTTCCTGGAGGCGACGTTCCTCGGCGTGCTGTTGTTCGGCTTCAACCGGGTGCCACCCTGGCTTTACGTGCTCTCCGCCGTGGTGGTCGCGACCGGCACCGCCATTTCGGCGTTTTGGATCCTATCGGCCAATAGTTGGATGCAGACGCCGGCCGGCTACGAGATGCGCGGCGGCGTAGCTTTTCCAATCGACTGGCTTGCCGTCATCTTCAATCCGAGCTTCCCCTATCGTTTCGCGCACATGCTCAATGCCGCCTATCTCACCACCGGCTTCGTGGTGCTGGCGGTGGGCGCGCGCTACGTGATCGCCGGCCGCCACATCGAAGAAGGCCGCATCATGCTGCGCATGGCGATCGGCCTGACCGCGGTGCTGGCGCCGCTGCAATTGCTGATCGGCGACCAGCACGGCCTCAACACGCTTGAGCATCAGCCGATCAAGATTGCGGCCATCGAGGCCCATTGGGACGGCAGCAAGCCGGGCGATTTCCATATCTTCGCCTGGCCGGATGATAAAGCCGGCATCAATCGATTCGAGATTTCGATTCCGAAGGGCGCCTCGCTGATCCTCACCCACCACCTCAACGGCCTGTTCCCCGGTTTGAGCAGCGTGCCGACATCGGAGCGGCCGCCGGTCAAGATCGTGTTCTTCGGCTTCCGCATCATGTTGGGCCTAGGCTTTTTCATGATCGCCGCGGCGCTGCTCGGCGCGTTCTTGTGGTGGCGCGGCAAGCTGTTCGAAACGGGTTGGTACCAGCGCGCCATGGCACAATGCTGGTGGGTCGGATTTGTCGCAGTGATTGCCGGCTGGGTGGTGACCGAGAGCGGACGCCAGCCCTGGATTGTGCATGGCGTCATGCGTACTGTCGACGCCACCTCGCCGGTGCCGGCCGCGAGTATCGCCGGCACGCTGGCGCTGTTCGTGGTGGCCTACTGCATCGTGTTCTGGTTCGGCATCTACTACATCAACCGGCTGATCGCACAGGGCCCGAGTCAGGTCGCCGAAGAGGCCGGACAATTTTCACGCCGCCCGATATCGGCCGCACACTAGGACCGCATCATGGAATGGTATCTCCCTGTGATCTGGGCCGCCGTCATCGGCACCGCCGTCGCGATGTATGTGATCCTCGACGGCTTCGATCTCGGCATCGGCGTGCTGTTCCCGTTCGCCCACAGCGAGGGCAAGCGCGATCAGATGATGCGCTCGGTGGCGCCGTTCTGGGACGGCAATGAGACCTGGCTGGTGCTCGGCGGAGCCGGATTGTTCGTGGCGTTCCCGCGCGCATATGCGGTGGTGATGCCGGCGTTCTATCTGCCGGTGATCGTCATGCTGCTGGCGCTGGTGTTCCGCGGCATCGCGTTCGAATTCCGCACTGTCTCGCGCAGCAAGACCTGGTGGAGCGTGGTGTTTACCGGCGGCTCGACGCTCGCCGGTTTCGCGCAAGGCGTGATCCTGGGCGGGCTGATCGAAGGCGTCCCGGTGCGCGACGGCGCCTATGCCGGCGGGCCATTGCATTGGGCGACGCCGTTCGCGCTTTTTTGCGGGCTGGCACTGGTCGCCGGGTACGCCTTGCTCGGCGCCACCTGGCTAACGATGAAGACGGAAGGGCCGGTCGCCATGCGCTCGCGCGCCCAGGCGAAATGGCTGTTGCTGGCGGTGCTCGGTTTCATGGCAGTGGTGAGCCTATGGACGCCGTTGGCTGAGCCGCGCATCGCGGCGCGCTGGTTCTCGCTGCCGAACTTCTACTTCCTATGGCCGGTGCCACTGGTGACCGCGCTCACTGCATTCTGGTGCTGGCGCTGGCTCGAGACCGGCCGCGAAGTGCCGCCGTTTTTGGCGGCAATCGCGCTCTTCATGCTGGGCTATCTCGGGCTGGTAATTTCAAACTTCCCCTATCTGGTGCCGCCCTCGCTCACGGTCTGGGATACTGCCGCGGCGCCGGCGAGCCAGATCTTCATGCTGCTCGGCACGTTGCTGCTATTGCCGTTCGTGATCGGCTACGTGGTGATGATCTACTGGCTGTTCCGCGGCAAAGTGAGCGAAGGCGAATCATATCATTGAGGCGGGCGCACCATGGCCCAGCCGACGCGGATCAGCGGCAGCAGCCCCTGGATCAAGCGCGCAAACGAGCGCTGCACTTCCGGAACCATGGCGGGGAATTGCGCCTTCAGCGTCGCCGGCGGCGTGGCCGTGTTGTCGTGCGCCGGCCAGACCAGCATGCCGCCGGCTCTGCGGAAATCGGCGGGGCTCGCCCACGGGCTGCGCTCGGGCGCCCAGTCAAAATAGACATGCGGCCGGCTGGGGCTGGCGAGCGCGACCAGCGGCGCGATTTGCGCGTCGCCGGTGACATAGCCGAGCGGCTGGCCGGTGCGGCGCTGGTAGCTATCGGCGAAGAAACGCCCCTCGCTAGCTGGCCGGCTGCGAAACCTGCAAGTCAACCGTCGCCATCCACGGCAGCAGCGCGATGCCGAGCAAAATGAGGACCGGCGGCGCCACCAATAGTCCGAACCAGGTCGACGACACCATCCGCTCGCGATAGAGCGGCATTTGATCGCCGGCGGCGACCACCACCGCAAGACCGGACAAAACTACCAGCGGGGCGACGCGATCGAGCGGGCCAAGCCGGCCGCTGGCGAAGACGACGGCGATCGCGGCAGCCGCCGGCATCAGCGCGAAGAAATAAACGAACAGACGCGCTAGCGGCTCGACCGGATTGCGGTCGATCAAGGGCGCGCGCTCGCGCCGTCGGCGCGGCCAGCCACTGGCGAACGCGACCAGTAGGCCGAGGCCGAGATGCGTCAGCACCAGCGCGATGCAGAGCCAGACGCCGGGCGACAGCGTGCCGATGCCTGCGGCACGATCGTTGAGGCCGGAGACGACGAGATCGCCCCCGCCCTTCAGCCACGCCAGATGCGGGAAGATGACGAAGACGAACGGCAGCACCGCGATCCACGGTTCGGGTTTGAGCAACGCCGCGCGCCCGCGCGGGCTCACCAACGCGAACACGAGCAACAGCGCGATCAGGATCAGCCCGACATAGCTGGCGAGCAGCAGTAGGCCGAGATCGAGCGCGAGCAGAAACCAATAGCCGCGTTCGCCTTCGCCGAGCGCGCGCCAGTAGTGCAGCAGCGCCAGCCCCCACAGCGGCGGCGCCAGCACGGCCGGGCCGAAGTCCGGGCTCGGCACCGTGAAAGCCGCGATGCCGACCATCAGCAGCACGGCGAGCACCGCGTGGCGCGTGCCGACGATGCGGCAGCCGAGCGCGAACACCGCCCAGTAGGTGACGACGATGCAGCCTTGCGCCAGCGCGTAGAGCCCGAAGGCGCCGCCGAGGCGATACGCGAGTTCGCCGAGCCAGAATGCCAGCGGCGGCCCGAGATAACTGCCGAGCACGAATTCGTGGCCTATGGCCAACAACAAGGGCACGTCGCCGGGCGGCGCGCTGTAGAACAGCGCCGGCATCAGCGTCCAAAGCGCTGCCTGCGCGAGCGCGACGGTCCAGAACACCACGGCCGGGCGTCCACGCAGGAATTCGATGATCAGGGAAACGTAATGCATTGGCCCGGACGGGGTGAATACGGGGGGCCAGAGATAAAGAACGCGGGCTAAAGAGGCAACAACTCGACGACGGTCTCGTCGGAAACCGCGCCCAGCATCGCGAGCCTGGCCGCCACCGGGGCGAAGGATTTGCGGTGATGGATGGTCGGCCCCAGGCGCGCGAGCGCCGCGAAATGCTCAGGCACCGAATAGCCCATATGGCGCTCGAAGCCGTAGCCGGGATGCTCAAGACCGAGGCGCACCATCAGCCCGTCGCGTGTCACCTTGGCGACGATCGAGGCCGCCGCCACCGACAGCACCAGCGCGTCGCCCGAGACCACCGCTTCGCAGTCGCAGCCGCAGTCTATTTTCATGTTGCCGTCGACGAAAACGAGCCGCGGCCGTACCGGCAGCGCCTTCACCGCGCGCGCCAGCGCCCAGAGTGAGGCGCGCAGAATGTTGTCGCGGTCGATGCGCTCGACCGCGCCGAACGCCACCGCCACCTGCGCCGTGGCGCAGATTTTCTCGTACAGCTTTTCGCGCGCGGCGGCGTCGAGCTTTTTGGAGTTGTTCAAGCCGCGCGGAATGTGTTTGGGATCGAGGATGACGGCGGCCGCGACCACCGGGCCGGCGAGCGGCCCCCTGCCCGCCTCGTCGCAACCGGCGATCGGAAAGATGCCTTTGTTGAGCGCGCGCCGCTCGCGCCGGAAGCTCGGGCGCAGAATCGGCTCGGTGAGCGGCAAGCGCGGGGCAACGGCTTTGCGGGGCATGACGCGCAAACAGTGCGCGACACGGCCCTCAAGTCAATGCGCGTCAGGCGGCATGTGGATGACGGAAGTTAGAACAAACTGAGCTGCTCCGTCGCCGGCTTAGGATGGCGGAAATGCGCGGTCGAGAGCGAGATCTTGCTGGCATTCAGGCCGAGCTTCTCGCAGGCCATCTCGAAACGCCGCCCGATCATCCAGGCATAAGGGCCGGTGCCCTTCATGCGTTTACCCCAGTTCGAATCGTAATCCTTGCCACCGCGCGTCTCGCGGATAAGCTTGAAGACGTGGCGATAGCGGTCGGGATAATTCGCCATCAGCCATTCGCGGAACAGGTCGCGCACCTCGAGCGGCAGGCGCAGCAGCACGTAACCCGCTTCCTTGACGCCGGCCGCCTGCGCGGCATCGAGGATGCGCTCGATTTCCATATCGTTGAGCGCCGGGATCAGCGGCGCCACCATCACCGTGGTCGGCACTCCGACCTGCGCCAGCCGCCGCAGCGTATCCAGGCGGCGCATTGGCGTCGCCGCGCGCGGCTCCATCTTGCGTGCCAGTTCGGGATCGAGCGTGGTGACCGAGAGCGCGACCTTGGCCAATTTGCGCTCGGCCATGCGCGCGAGAATGTCGAGATCGCGTAACACCAGCGCCGATTTGGTGACGATGCCGACCGGATGGCCGGCGCGCTCGAGCACTTCGAGGATCCTGCGCATGACTTTGTAGCGGCGCTCGATCGGCTGATAGGGATCGGTATTGGTTCCGATGGCGATCACCTTCGGCTCATAACCGGGCGCAGAAAGTTCGCGCTCGAGCAACTCGGCCGCCTCCGGCTTCACGAACAATTTCGATTCGAAATCGAGCCCGGGCGACAGGCCGAGAAAAGCGTGGGTCGGTCGCGCATAGCAGTAGACGCAGCCGTGCTCGCAGCCGCGATAGGGATTGATCGAGCGGTCGAAGCCGATGTCGGGCAAATCGTTGCGCGTGATGATCTTGCGGGTGGCGTCGGTCGCGACCGTGGTCTTGAACGGCGGCAATTCGTCGAGCGAGCGCCAGCCATCGTCGAAGGCGATGCGGGCGAGTGGCTCGTAGCGGCCGGAGGCATTGGTCTGTGCGCCGCGCCCACGCCGGCGCTCGTGCTCGACCACCACGCCGAGCAATTCGGTCGCGTCGTCGACATAGACGCCCGCCGGCGTGGAGGGCAGCTCCTTTTCCGGCGGGCGTCTCAGGGCTGCGCTATTTCGAGCCATGACGGTAACCTAACGGCCGAACGTGAACATAACAAGAACATTTTAAAAAGGCCCACAATTTATGCAGTTAGGGGCCCGATCTCGTGGCGCGCTCGGCAAAGTCCACATGATATGGTGCCAACCAATCCAGACAGGCCCAGGTTCCATGCTGAACGCGATCATCGCCACCCATGAATCGGAACGCGCTTTGGTGCCGACGCTGGCTGCGCTGGTGCCGGGCGCCACCGCCGGCCTGCTCGGCGAGGTGATCGTGGCCGACGCCGGCTCCAAGGACGCCACCGCCGAGGTCGCCGATATCGCCGGCTGCCGCTTGATGGCGTCGGGCGAGCCGCTGGGTGCGCGGTTGAAGGCTGCGGCGACAAGCACGCGCTCGCCCTGGTTGATGTTCCTGCGCGCCGGCTGCGTGCCGGCGCCGGACTGGGTCGAAGCCGCCGAACATTTCATCGAGGCAACCGACCGGCTCGACAACGCCCGCGCGGCGGTGTTCCGCCCGCCCGGGGTGGCCGACCTGTTGCGGCCGGGCTTGGCCGAGCTGATCGCGCTGTTGCGCGTTACCCTCGGCGGCGGGCCTCGGCCCGAGCAGGGCCTGCTGATCGCGCGGCGGCACTACGATGCGCTCGGCGGCCATCCTGGCGGCGAGGACGCCGAGGCCGCGATGCTGCGGCGGATCGGCCGGCGCCGCCTCGCCATGCTGACGAGCGGGGCGCGGTTCGAGCGCTGAGCTGTACTTGACTTAGTCAACTAATTGTCCGACCGTGCCGCTATGTCGGCAATCAAGCAACGCACCGGCGCGGTGCGCCGCTTCAACCGCTTCTACACGCGGCAGATCGGCGTGCTGCGCAAGACCTATCTCGACAGCGCCTACTCTTTGGGGGAAATGCGCGTGCTGTACGAGATCGCGCACGGTGACGGCGTCACCGCGAGCGACATCGGCCGCGCGCTCGACCTCGACGCCGGCCATTTGAGCCGCGTGCTGCGCAATTTCGAGAATCGCGGTCTGATCGCCCGCAAGTCCTCCGCTAAGGACGCGCGCCAGAGCCACCTGGCGCTGACCGCGCGCGGCAAGAAGGCTTTCGCAACCGCTGAGGAGCGCTCGCAGCGCGACGTCGCCGCCATGCTCGGCAAACTCAAACCCGATCGGCAGGCGCAGCTGATCGCGGCCATGCTGACCATCGAAACTTTGCTCGGCGAGCAGTCAGCAGACGAAGCCGCTAAATCGGCTTACGTGCTGCGCGAACCGCGCCATGGCGATTTCGGCTGGATCGTTTCCCGCCACGCCGAGCTCTACGCCCAGGAATACGGCTGGACCGAGCCGTTCGAGGGTCTGTGCGCGCAGATCGTCGCCGATTTCGTCAACAACTACGACGCCAAGCGCGAGCGCTGCTGGATCGCGGAGATGAACGGCGAGAATACCGGCTGCGTCATGCTGGTGAAGGATTCCGACGAGGTCGCGCGCATCCGCCTGCTGCTGATGGACCCGAAGGCGCGCGGGCTTGGCCTTGGACAGCGCCTGACCGACGAATGCGTGAAGTTCGCGCGCAAGGCGGGCTACAAGAAAGTCACGTTGTGGACCCACAGCGTTCTCACCGCCGCGCGACGTGTCTACGAGAAGGCCGGCTTCACGCTGACCAGCAGCGAGCCGCGTCATACTTGGGGCAAGGACGTAGTCGCGGAGTTTTGGGATTTGGAGCTGTAGTTACGCCGTCGCATCCTTCGCCTCCGGCCGCCGCAGATGTTCGTCTAGCCGCGGCAGGATCTCCACGAAATTGCACGGCCGGTAGCGGTAATCGAGCTGGTGCACCAGGATTTCGTCCCAGGCGTCCTTGCAAGCTCCGGGCGAGCCGGGCAGGCAGAAAATGTAAGTCGCATTGGCGACGCCGGCGGTGGCACGGGTCTGGATCGCCGAGGTGCCGATCTTCTTCTCGCTTACCAGCAGGAACATCGTCGAAAAGCCGTCCATCTTTTTCTCAAACAGCGGCTCGACCGCCTCCGGCGTCACGTCGCGGCCGGTGAAGCCGGTGCCACCGGTGGTGATCACCACATCGATGAACTTGTCCTCGATCCAGTCCTTCACGCGCTGACGGATCGCCTTCACCTCGTCCTTGACGATCGATCGCTCGGCGAGCGTATGGCCGGCGGCGCGGATGCGCTCGACCAGCAGCGTGCCGGATTTGTCGTCGGCGCGCTCGCGCGTGTCGGACACCGTGAGCACCGCGATCTTCAGCGGCACGAATTGTCGGCTGTCGTCGATGCCGGGCATGGTGCGTTTCCTTACAGCTGCGCCGCCGCGAAGGTGTCGCAGGCCGCCAGTTTGCCTTGCGTGAAGCCGGTCGTGAACCAGCGTTTGCGCTGCTCGGCCGAGCCGTGGGTAAAGGCATCCGGCACGACGCGCCCCTGCGCGCGCCGCTGCAGCGTGTCGTCGCCGATCGCGCTGGCGGTCTGCAGCGCCGCATCGATGTCGCCGGGATCGAGGAACTGCTTGCGTTGCTCGGAATGGTTCGCCCATACGCCGGCGTAGCAATCCGCCTGCAATTCCACGCGCACCTGGATGCGGTTGGCCGCCACCTTGCTGCCGGCGGCCCGTTGCGCGGCTTGCGCTTTCGGCAAAGTGCCGAGCAGGTTTTGCACGTGGTGGCCGACCTCGTGCGCAATCACATAAGCCTGCGAGAATTTGCACGCGTTGCCTTGGCAGCCGCGAAAGCGCGCTTCGATTTCACGAAAGAAAGACGTGTCGAGATAGATGCGCCGGTCAGTCGGGCAATAAAACGGCCCCATCGCGGCCTGCGCGAAGCCGCAACCGCCCTGCTCCGAGCCGGAAAACAGCCGCAGCCGCGGCGGCCTATATTGCTGTCCGCCGGCGCGGAAAATTTCGCCCCAAGTATCCTCGGTATTGCCCAAGACGGCTGCGACGAATTGACCCGCTTGATCGGTCGGCGTGCCGGTGCGCCGGTTGGGCTGCCGGTAGGGCTGCTGGTATTGCGAGCCTCCGCGGCTGACCATTTCCGCGCCGCCGATCAAAATGCTCGGATCGATGCCGGTCGCCCAGCCGATCAGGCCGAGCACGATCACGGTTCCAATTCCAAGCCCGCCGCCGCCGACCGGAAATCCGAAACCGCCGCCGCCGAAACCGCCGCCGGAACCGCGATCGTCCTCGATATTGTCGCTGCGGCGGAAATCGTCCCAACGCATTTAAAACGTCTCCCACTTGTTGCGGCGGATCATTGCTGAAGCGCACGCTGGCGTCCAACCGCGCGCTGTTTCGCAGCCGCCGCCATCGATTAAGCCTCGGTTAAATAGGCAGAATTTGCCCAGTTGGAAGTGCTGCCGATAAACCGTTTCTTCACCTTGAGCAGACATGATGCAGGCCTGTCGGTTGTAGGTCCCGCGTCGCCGACCGCGTCACCTGAGTCAGAGTCCTGAGTCATGGTTGTGTCGCGTCGCGGGGCGCCCTCACGGGCGCCCCGTGGAGTTTCAGAGACTCCACATCACCGCATTTTGGTCGGCGACTGCGTCGCCGAGATGGCGAAACTGCCGGCGGGTTCCGTCGATCTGGTGTTCGCCGATCCGCCTTATAATCTTCAACTCGCCAGCGACTTGAAACGTCCGGACGACTCGCACGTCGACGCGGTCACCGACGACTGGGACAAGTTTGACAGCTTCGCCACCTATGACACCTTCACTAAGGATTGGCTCACCGCCTGCCGCCGCGTATTGAAGCCGGCCGGCACGATTTGGGTGATCGGCTCCTATCACAACATCTTCCGCGTCGGCGCCATCATGCAGGACCTCGGGTTCTGGATCCTCAATGACGTGATCTGGCGCAAGACCAATCCGATGCCGAATTTCCGCGGCCGCCGCTTTACCAACGCGCACGAGACCATGATCTGGGCTTCGCGCGACGCCGACGCGAAGGGCTACACCTTCAATTACGAGGCGCTGAAAGCCGGCAACGAAGACGTGCAGGTGCGCTCGGACTGGACCTTCCCGCTCTGCACCGGCGAGGAACGGCTGAAAGGCGCCGACGGCAAGAAACTGCATCCGACGCAGAAGCCGGAAGCGCTGCTGGCGCGCGTGATCCTTTCGGCTTCGCGGCCGGACGATCTGGTGCTCGATCCGTTCAACGGCACCGGCACCACCGGCGCGGTGGCAAAGCGGCTCGGCCGCCGCTTCATCGGCATCGAGCGCGAAGCGAAATACGCCAAGGCCGCGGAAAAGCGCATCGCCGGCGTCGAGGTCGTGCCCTCGCCCTCGATCGCGCCCTTCGTGACCGCGCGCGAGGCGCCGCGCGTGGCATTCTCATTGCTGATCGAGCGAGGGCTGGTTTCGCCGGGCGCGCTGCTGGTCGACGCCAAGAAGCGGCACAAGGCGACGGTGCGCGCCGACGGCGCGGTCTCGCTGGGTGAGGCGGTCGGCTCGATCCATCGCATCGGCGCGCTGGCACAAGGGCTCGAAGCCTGCAACGGCTGGACCTTCTGGCATCTGCAAACGCCGAAGGGCCTCACGCTGATCGACGAGTTCCGCGCGCAGGTCCGCGCCGAGATGGCGGAAGCGGTGGAATAGTCCGCGTTACGCCTTGGCGGATATCACCTCGTAAAGAAGCTCGAGCGCGCGCTTGGCGAAAGCGATCATATTGGCCTGCCGGTCGGCGCTGCCCGTTTCCAACGTCGTCGTACGTTCGCTCGGCCCGGCAACCGCGATGCAGGTGTGGCCCGCCGCGTCGCCGTAGCGGTTGCCGGTAGGACCCGTCGCTCCGGTTTCGCCAAGCCCCCACGTCGCGCCGTGACGCTCGCGCACCCGCCGCGCGCCCAGCAGCGCATAGGGCTCGGTCGACGGCCGCAAGCCCGCCATGTCGGCATCCCCGATGTCGAGCAGCACCGTGCGCGCGGCCTTCGTATAAACCACCGCGCCCCCGAGAAAGTAGGCCGACGCGCCGGGAACACTGAGCAAGGCCGCGGCGATCAGGCCGCCGGTCGACGACTCCGCAACGGCAATCGTCTCTTCGCGCTCGAACAGTCGCGCCGCGATTTTTTCCGCGATCGGCAAGAGCGATTGCATCATTCAAATTCCCCCATTTCCCAATTGGCACAGCACGCGAAATACCCCTACCTCGGCGCTTGCGAAATCTTTCGCGAACCGCTCGCCGAGTTTTTCGGCATCGCTTTGGCGCAGCGTATCGACCATGAAGCAGGCTTTGATCTTCTTGTCCCCGCCGCGCAGCTTTTCTTCCATCGACACCGGCTGGCCCGCGGGATCGATCGCCGTCCAAACCTCGCAGGCGGCGATGCCAGGGTCTCGCGCCAATGCGTCCGACAGCCTGGTCAGGCCGCCGATGTCCGCCACGTCGTTGAACCGCACGGAGACGGCATAGGCGCCGCGGAAGCCGCCGCGCCGAAGCGTTCGGTGGCACACCGTTCGGTTCATGTTGAGGAAAATTTCCGACATCACTTTGCGCGTCATCGGCGCCGGATTGTCGAGCCGTTCGAGATAAAGCTGCGAGGTCAGAACGGCGGGGGATACGACGACGTAGAAATTAAAATAGCCGCTGCTGCCGGAAATCGCCGCGTGGCGGCGGCCATACAGAAAGCCGGGCACGGCGAGCCGCTCGAGCAGATGCTCGCCCTGAAACCAGGCTTCGAATTCGGCCTCGCGGCCGGCGCGGCAATCGTTGAAGATCGCCAGGATGCCCTGCGTGCTCATTTTATTTTCTTGCGCATGAGCTTTTCCGAAAATCGGCTTCTACCCCCTGATCAAGTCGAGGACATGCTTTTCGGGATCATGCGCGTGCCGCTACCACCATGATCTCGACCTTGTAGTCGGGCGTGGCGAGTTTGGCCTCGACCGTGGCGCGCGCCGGCGTATTGCCCGGCGACACCCAAGCATCCCAGACCGCATTCATCTCGGCGAAATTGGCCATATCGGTGATCCATATATTGGCCGACAGCAATTTGGATTTGTCGGTGCCGGCTCTCGCCAGGAATCCGTCGATCTGGCCAAGGATACTTTTGGTTTGCTCGGTGACGCTCTTGCCCTTGGGATTATCAGCGACAATGCCGGCAAGATAGACGGTGTCGCCGTGCACCACCACTTTGCTCATGCGGGCGGCGACATCGTGACGTTCGATTTTCATGGCGTTCCTCTCGGTTGGTCATTGGTTTCTATGGCATAGGCCAGAACCTTGCGCATGACGTTCGGCAAAGCTTCGCCCGGCAAATCCATAATCTTCACCCAGCGCGCGCCTTTCGGCGCCGGCGTTGCGCGCGGCACGTGCGCGATGAACACCGTGAGTTCGAGCGGAAAATGCGTGAACACGTGGCGCACGACGCCGGGCAGCCTGCGCCATCGCGTCTTCATCCGAAAACGCGGCGCGAAGCGAAGCGCGGTTTTCAAATCGAAATCATGCGCCCAATCGCTTCCCGGCACTTCGGTCATGGCGCCGAGCAGTCCCTTTTCCGGACGCGTGCGCAAGAGGACGCGGCCGTCGGCGCGCATGGCCACGTAGGCGGCGCCAAGTCGCAACTTGCCTTCGCGCTTGGGCGCCTTGCGCGGGAAAGTCTCCTGGTCGCCGCGCTCAAACGCGCGACATGAATCATTCCACGGGCACAGTGCGCAGGCGGGACGTTTGGGCGAACAAAGCGTTGCGCCGAGGTCCATCAGCGCTTGGGCGAAATCGCCGGCGCGGCGCGCCGGAAGCAAGGACGCAGCCAGCTGCTTGATCTCCGGTTTCGCCGCCGGCAATGCGTCTTCGACCGCAAACAGCCGCGTCACTACGCGCTCGGCATTGCCGTCCACTGGCACCGCAGGCGCGTCGAACGCAATCGCAGCGACGGCCGCGGCGGTGTAGTCGCCGATGCCGGGCAGTGTGCGCAAGGCTTCCAGGCTCTCCGGAAATGTCCCGCCATGGCGCTCGACCACGGCGCGCGCGCAGCCGTGCAAATTGCGGGCGCGGGCGTAATAGCCGAGGCCGGCCCAGGCCCGCAGCACCTCGTCGAGACTCGCCCGCGCAAGCGCCTCGACGGTCGGCCAGAGTGCCAGAAACTTGGCGTAATAGGGCGCGACCGTCTTCACCGTGGTCTGCTGCAGCATGATCTCCGACAGCCAGACCCGGTAAGGGTCGGGCGTCTCGCCGCGGCGCGCGCGCCAGGGCAGGCTGCGGCGATGGCGGTCGTACCAGGCCAACAGGTCTGCGGGAGCTGGGGCCTCGGCTTTCTTCCGCCGAGGCAATCGGACTGCTAGGCTCATGGCGCCGACGATGGCACGAGAAGCCCAGTTCATGAACAAGCCCTCGCGCAGTTTTCCCCGCCCGCTTTCGGAGTTCACTGGCGCGACCTTGAGCGACAGCCTCAAGGCGCAGGGCTTTGCTTCGACCGAGATCATCGCGCGGTGGGCCGATATTGTCGGCGCGGAAATCGCCGCCCACAGCGAGCCGATGAAGATCGCCTGGCCGCGCGCGGTCGGCGAAGACAGCCCCGAACCAGCCACTTTGGTGCTGCGGGTGGAAGGTCCGGCGGCGCTGGAAATCCAGCATTTGTCGGCGGTGATTCTGGAACGGGTCAACCGCTTCTTCGGCTGGCAAGCGATCGGCCGCATCGGCTTGCGCCAGGCGCCGCTACGCCGGCGCGAGCCGCCTACCCCACCACCGCCGCTCGACCCGGAAATCGCCGCCCGCATCGCGGCAAGCTTGCTAGCCGTCGAAGACGAGGATTTGCGCCAGGCGCTCGCCCGTTTGGGCGCAGCTATCAAGCGAAATTGAGCCTTGCCGCCACCTTGGCAGGACGGCGCGCCATTGCCACAATTATCGTATCCAGCTAGCCATCGCGCAATGATCCCGAAAAGTGGGAACCGGATTTCGGACAAGATCATGCGAAAGAAAAATGTTAGGGACTTCACCGGTTTAGTCGAACTTTTAAGCCAACGGAGTTTCAGTTGCATATCACCCGACGCGAGTTTTGCCTGAGCACCGCCACTGTCGCGCTTAGCCTCGCCGTGCTCGGCGTCTCCACGCTGCCGCCTTTCCCCGGCCAGGCGCTGGCGCAAAATGTCCCCTTCGCCGACTTGATGAAACCGGACGCGATGCCCGACTTGGCCTTGGGCGACGACAAAGCGCCGGTCACCATCGTGGAATACGCCTCGATGACCTGCCCGCACTGCGCGCATTTCCAGGAGACGACGTTCCAGGAACTCAAGAAGCGCTACATCGACACCGGCAAGGTCCGCTATATCCTGCGCGACTTCCCGCTCGACGATCTGGCGGGCGCGGTCTTCGTGTTTGCGCACTGCGCCGCCAAAGACGACAAGATCAAATATTATTCCATGATCGACACCTTGTTCGCCCAGCAGCAGCAGTGGGCCGTGAAAGAACCGGTCCCGCCGCTGATGGCGATCGCCAAACAGGCCGGCCTTAGCGAGGCGAGTTTCAACGCCTGCCTAACGAATTAGAAGGCCTGGGATGCCATGGAAAGCGTGCGTCAGCGCGCTATGAAGGAGTTCAAAGTGCAGTCGACCCCGACATTTTTCGTCAATGGGACGCAGGTCACCGGCGCCGTCTCGATCGAGGACTTTGCCAAGGTGATCGACCCCTATCTCAAGGGCGGATAAGGGTTTTTCCGCCCGGAACGGGTGCCGCGCAGCACCATTTTTGACCCAGGCCGGCCCGAAAGGTCTGGAAAACCACACTTCCTTGCCGCTGGCCTGTTGCTCAAGCGGGCGCGGCGATTTATTCTCCCGCCGATGCGGCGCAAGCTGACCAGCTTTCGGGGCTATCCCCCGGACAGGATTACGATTCTGCAAAAAATCTCGAGGCCTGAACCATGAAGCTTACGCGGCTGCGCCTGCTCGGGTTCAAGTCGTTCGTCGAGCCGACCGATTTCCTGATCGAACCGGGGCTCACCGGCGTGGTCGGGCCGAACGGCTGCGGCAAATCCAATCTGGTCGAAGCGCTGCGCTGGGTGATGGGCGAGTCCTCCTACAAATCCATGCGCGCCTCCTCGATGGACGAGGTGATTTTCTCCGGCACCAATAACCGCCCGGCGCGCAACAATGCCGAGGTGGGAATTTCGATCGACAATGCCGAGCGCTCGGCGCCGTCAGCATTCAACGATTCCGACTCAATCGACATCGCGCGGCGCATCGAGCGCGAAGCCGGCTCCACTTATCGCATCAACGGCCGCGAGGTGCGCGCGCGCGACGTGCAGATCCTGTTCGCCGACGCCTCGACTGGCGCACGCTCGCCGGCGCTCGTACATCAGGGCCGCATCGGCGAGATCATCCAGGCCAAGCCCGAGCAGCGCCGCCGCGTGCTGGAGGAAGCCGCCGGCGTCGCCGGCCTGCACGCGCGCCGGCACGAGGCGGAACTGCGCCTGAAGGCGGCGGAAACCAATTTGCTGCGCATCGAGGACGTGATCGGCCAACTTGCCGCCCAAGTCGACGGGCTGAAGAAGCAGGCGCGCCAGGCGATCCGTTACCGCACCGTATCCGCGCAAGTGCGCAAGTCGGAGGCGACGCTCTACCATCTGCGCTGGGCCGCGGCGACCGGCGAGGTCGCGGAAGCCGAGCATGCCAAGGACGTCTGCGTGCGTGAGGTGGCGACCCGCGTGGGTGCCGAAGCCGAAGCCTCCAAGCGCCAGGCGCTGGCCTCCGCCGCGCTGCCCGAACTGCGCGAGGCCGAGGCGCGCGCCGGCGCCGCGTTGCACCGGCTCAACGTCGCGCTGCAGGACCTCGACCGCGAGGAGGCACGCGCCAAAGACCGCATCGCCGAGCTCGATCTGCGGCTGGTGCAGTTCGCCGCCGACGGCGAGCGCGAGAAGAAGCTCGCCGCCGACGCCGAAGCGGCGCTGGCGCGGCTCGCCGCCGAAGAAGACACCATCCGCAAGGAGGCGCACGAAAGCGCCGGCCGCCGCAGCGGCGTCGATGCCAAGGTGGCGAGCGCCGACGGCGAACTCACCGCGGCCGAGAAGATTTTCTCCGACTTGACCACCGCGCTCGCCGATCTCACCGCACAGCGCCATCAGTTCGAGAATGCCGCGCGCGAGCATGGCGAGCGCATCACGCGCATCGCCGGCGAGATCGCTGCGATCGAACGCGAATTGGCTACGCTCAAGAGCGCCGACCATGCCCCGCTCGCGGCCGCGGTCGAAGGCGCGCAGGCTGCGCTCACCGAAGCGGAAGTCGCCGCGGTCGCCGCCGAGGCCGCGCACAACAATGCGCGCGCGGATCTGGAAGTCGCACGCGCCGCTTTAGGCGAATCCGACAAGCGCGTGCAGCGGCTGGAGACCGAAGCCAAGACGCTCGGGCAGATGCTCGCGCTGGAGACGCGCAACCTTTGGCCGCCGGTGATCGATCATGTCTCGGTCGACAAAGGCTACGAGAAGGCGCTGGGCGCAGCGCTCGGCGACGATCTCGACGCCCCGGTCGATGCCTCCGCACCCTTGCACTGGTCGACTATGGCCAAGGACGCCAGCGATCCGGCTTTGCCGAAAGACGCCGAGCCGCTGTCGCGCTTCGTCAAGGCGCCGGCGCAGCTGGCCCGCCGGCTGGCGCAAATCGGCGTGGTCGATCGCGAGACCGGAGCCAAGCTTGCCGCCACCCTCAAATCCGGCCAGCGCCTGGTCTCGCGTGAAGGCGATCTCTGGCGCTGGGACGGCTACGTCGCGGCCGCGCACGCGCCGACCGGGGCGGCACGGCGTCTTGCGCAGCGCAGCCGCTTTGCCGAGATCGACGGCGAGCTGGTAATGGCCCGCGCCGAGGTCGACGGCAAGCGCAGCGCGCTGGCTACCGCGCAAGCGGCTTTCGATGCCGCCGGCCACACTGAGACCGAGACGCGCGCGCGCGAACGCGACCTCAACCGCCAGGCGGCGCGGCTATCGGCGCTGGCCGAGGCGCGCACGCGCCTCACCGCCAGCCGCGACGAGGCGAGCGCCGGCAAGACCGAAGCCGAGCGCGCGCTTAATGCGCTGGCGCCCGCTGCCGAAGTCGAAAGCAAACTCGCCGCCGTGCGCGACGACATAACGGCCAAGCGCGCCACGCTCGCCGAGGTGCGCGCCGAGCAGCAGGCCATTGTGCGCGAGGCGGAATTGGCCGATAAGCGCCTGGCGGCGCTCGCCACCGACAAAGCCGGCTGGATCGGGCGCCGCGACGGCGCGCATAATCAGATCGCCACCCTCGACCAGCGCATTGCCGAGGCCAAGCGCGACCGCGCCGAACTGGAAAACGCACCGCAGATCTTCGCCGAAAAACGCAAGGGCATGATCGGCGAGGTGTCGAACGCGGAAACGGCGCGACGCGCCTGCGCGGATCGCTTGGCCGAGGCCGAGAACGCGCTTGCCGAAGCCGACCGCGACGCCCGCGCCGCCTTGGAAGCAGCCTCCGCCGCGCGCGAGGAACTGGCCCGCGCCGAGGAGCGCTTCGAGGGCGCCAAGCGGCGGCTCACCGACATCGGCCGTGAAATCCGCGACATGCTGGAGATCGAACCCGCCGCGGTCGCGGCTTTGGCCGAGATCAAGGAGGGCGAGGCGCTGCCCGAGCTCGCCGAGATCGAAGAAAAACTCGAACGGCTGCGCCGCGAACGCGAGCGGCTGGGCGCGGTCAATCTGCGCGCCGAGGAGGAGTTGCGCGAGGTCGAGGCCCAGCACACCAACCTCACCACCGAACGCGACGACCTGGTGGAAGCGATCAAGAAACTGCGGCTCGGCATCCAGAGCCTCAACCGCGAGGCGCGCGAGCGGCTGCTGGCGTCGTTCGAGCAGGTCAACAAGCATTTCCAGCATTTGTTCACCAAACTGTTCGGCGGCGGCACGGCTGAATTGCAGCTAGTCGAAAGCGACGACCCGCTCGAGGCCGGCCTCGAGATCATGGCCAAGCCGCCAGGCAAGAAGCCGGCGACCCTCTCGCTGCTATCGGGTGGCGAGCAGGCGCTGACCGCACTGGCGCTGATCTTCGCGGTGTTCCTGACCAATCCGGCGCCGATCTGCGTGCTGGACGAAGTGGACGCGCCGCTCGACGATCACAACGTGGAGCGCTTCTGCGACCTGCTCGACGAGATGACAAAGGCCACCGACACGCGCTTCGTGATCATCACCCACAACCCGATCACCATGGCGCGCATGAACCGCCTGTTCGGCGTCACCATGGCCGAGCGCGGCGTGTCGCAATTGGTTTCGGTTGATCTGGGAACCGCGGTGCGGTTCAGGGAGGCCGGTTAAGCCACTGCGGTCGGACGCTGCCCGTTGTTGAGCCGCGGCTCATCCGCAAGCCAGGCGGAACCCGTGGCCCAGACGTGTTCCTGCCCGCAGGCCGGACAGAGCATGCGCGCCGCGACCTTCGGCAATTTGCGGAACACGCTCGGCTCGACCTCGATCGCGGTCGACACCGGCTCGCGGGTAATGGGGCACGTGATCATCACCGAACTCATGCAGACCCCCTTCGATTGACCCCGACCGAACTCTTGCGACCATGGAACCGATGGATCGTGACCGTCTTAAGACCGGCGGAACTTTTGTGGATAAAGTCTTGGTGATCGCTACGGAGCCCGGAACCAATCCCAGTCGACTGCGTTATTCGCACGTACCTTTCAGTCGGGCGGCTCCCCCCTTACCCCCCGAATAGCCGTCTGGCGAAAAGACCTCGGGCTGCCGCCCGGGGTCTTTTTTTTGCAACATCAACCGGTTACGCGAGATGCGGCGGCCGCGTCGCGATGCCGCGTGAGCCCTACCCCGTTGCCGTTGGCGGCGCTCTACCCATCTAGGCTAGGCTTGTTCCGTCGAAATTCTTTTCAGGAGCCGTTCCATGTCCACCACCGGCTGGGTCGTTCTTGGCATCGTTGTCGTGATCGTGATCTGGGCGATCAGCATCTACAACGGCCTCGTTGCCATGCGGCAGAGGACCAACCAGGCCTTCGCCGACATCGACGTGCAACTCAAGCTGCGCCACGACCTGATCCCCAATCTGGTGGAGACGGTGAAGGGCTATGCCGCCCACGAACGTGGAACTTTGGAGGCGGTGATCCAGGCCCGCAACGCCGCCATCGCCGCGCCCGGGGTCGAGCAGAAAGTGGCAGCTGAAAACATGCTCAGCGGCGCGCTCCGGCAATTGTTCGCGTTGTCGGAAAATTATCCGAACCTGAAGGCCAACGCGAATTTCCAGCAGCTGCAGAGCGATCTGTCCGACATCGAGAACAAGCTCGCCGCTTCGCGCCGTTTCTTCAACAACGCGGTGCAGGAATACAATACCGGCATCCAGGTGTTCCCGGCCTCGCTGTTCGCCGGCATGTTCGGTTTCGCGCAGCGTCCGTTCTTCGACGTCGGCGAGGAGCGCGCGCAACTCGAGAAGGCGCCGAGCGTGAAGTTCTAACCGCTGTCATTCCGGGGCGCGGGCGAAGCCCGCGAACCCGGAATCCAGACACAAGCACCGGAGTCACTCTCTGGATTCCGGGTCCGGCCCTTCGGGCCGTCCTGGAATGACGGAAACCTAAAATGGCCGCCTTCGGTCTCTACACGCATATCCAATCGAACAAGCGCCGCTCGATCGCGCTGCTGATCGGGCTGTTCTTCCTGATCTATGTGATGGTGTTCGCCGGCGCGCTGCTGGCCGAAGCGCTCGCCGCGTACGACAACCAGCCGCTCGACTATCTGATCCGCGCGGCGCTATTCGATTTCGTTAAGGCGCTGCCGTTCGCCACCGTCGGCACGGTAATCTGGGTCTTGATCGGCTACAAATTCCATCAGTCGATGATCGACGCGGTGACCGGCGCGCATCAAGTCAGCCGGACCGAGGAGCCGCGGCTTTATAACCTCCTGGAAAACCTGTGCATCTCGCGCGGCATCACCATGCCGACGCTGCGCATCGCCGACGACGAGGCGCTCAATGCCTTCGCCACCGGCCTCAACGACAAGCAATATTCCATCACGGTGACGCGCGGCCTGATCGAGGCGCTCAACGACCAGGAAATCGAGGCCGTGCTCGGCCACGAACTCACCCACATCCGCAACGGCGACGTGCGCATGCTGGTGATCGCGGTAGTGATCGCCGGCGTGATCGCCTTCTTCGGCGAGCTGGTGTTCCGCATGTTCTTCCAGAACGCGTTCTGGGGCGGCGGGCGGCGATCGAGCCGCGAGAGCGGCAAAGGCGCCGGCATCGGCATCGTCATCGCGCTGGCGATCATCGCACTGGTCTGGATTTTGTCGATCATGGTCCGCTTCGCGCTGTCGCGGCAGCGCGAATATCTCGCAGATTCAGGCTCGGTGGAGCTGACCAAAAATCCCGATGCCATGATCTCGGCGCTGCGCAAGATCGAGGGCCGCGGCGAAATCCCCGGCGCCAATTCCGCCGTGATGGAAATGTGCATCGATAATCCGCGCGAGGGATTTTCCAATATTTTCGACACCCACCCGCCGGTCGATAAACGCATCGAGGCGCTGGTGAAATTCGCCGGCGGCCACGATCCCGGCCCGCTGGCGCTGGAAGCGCCGCAGGAAGCTGCGGCCACGTCGGAGCCGCCGCCGGAAGGCCCTTGGGCGCCCGAGACGCCGCAACAGGCACCCGCGCCGTCTGGTCCGTGGGGACCGTTGAAAAATTAGGCTAATGCCCCTCGAATGAAATCAGCGTGCGCACCGGCACGTCGAGCTTGCGCAAACGCTCGGCGCCGCCGAGGTCGGGCAGGTCGATGACGAAGCAGGCCGCCAGCACGTCGGCGCCGAGCTGGCGCAGCAGCTTGACCGCCGCTTCCGCCGTGCCGCCGGTGGCGATCAGATCGTCCACCAGCACCACGCGCTCGCCCGCGACCAGCGCGTCGGCATGCATCTCGATCATGTCCTCGCCGTATTCCAGCGCATAGGCGACGCTCACGCGCTTATGGGGAAGTTTGCCCTTCTTGCGGATCGGCACGAAGCCGGCCGAGACCTGGTGTGCCACCGCGCCGCCCAAAATGAAGCCGCGCGCTTCGATGCCGGCAATCTTATCGATCTTCATGCCCGCCCAGGGCTGCACCAGCTCGTCCACGGTGCGGCGGAACGCGCGCGCATCGCCCAGAAGCGTGGTGATGTCGCGGAACATGATGCCCGCCTTCGGATAGTCGGGGATCGAGCGGATCGCGGATTTCAGATCGTTATCGAGGTCGAAGGACGTCATACGTTTCCCGTCGGGCTTGCGAGGATTGCTAGAAGCAGAGATGCGTCATCACGTTGCCGCGCTTGTCCTTGAGGACATAGGGGCAGTCCATGTTCTTGAGCCGCACCTTCGCATCTTCGTTACCGAGCGCGGCGGCTTTCTCGTAATACGACCTTGCCGCGCGCGAATCTTCCGGCCCGCCGCGCCCGATTTGCGCATAGGCGCCCGCCCACATCATCGCATCGGCATGACCTTGCGCGGCCGCCTTTTCAAACAACGCGCGCGCGGCGGCGTCGTTCTTTGGACCGCCGGTTCCTTCGGCCAGCATTATTCCCATCTGAAATTGCGCTTCGGCCGAATTCGCTTCCGCCGCCTTCTCAAGCAGCGCCCTGGCCTCGCGCGGATCGGACGGCGTGCCGCCCCTCGTCGCCTCGAGGTTTACCACGCCGCGCGGATTACCGGCCTTGGCCGCGCGCTCGAACAGCTCGCGCGCCGTGGCCTGGTCCTTGGGCACGCCCGCGCCGGTTCCGAGCATGACGCCGAGTTCGACCATGGCCGACGTGCTACCCTTGTCGGCCGCTTGGCGATAGGCGCGCAACGCTTCCGGCATTTGACGATTGGCGGCGTAGGCGCGGCCAAGCTGATAAAGCGCGCGGCGCGATTTCGCCGCGGCGATTTTGCAATATTTGATCGCCGTTTCGATATCGGACGCTGCGACCTGCGAGACGCCTTTGACGTCCGCCGGCTTATCCAGATCGGCTGGGTCGGCGGCGATCCGGTCGCACAACACTAGATCGGCCGATTGGCCGTGTGCGGAGGAATGAAGCGACGTGGCGGCCAGTACCGAGAGGGCGAAACCGCAAGCGATAAAAATTGCGCCGGAACGTTCTTGCATGACCCTACACATCACTTTGGATCATCGACTTTAAAGCCGCAGGCTTGGGCCAGCAAGCGCCCGGCGCTCAGCGATTGAGCACCCTGCCCGCCACCGCGTCGAGCTTCTTGATCAGCTCGGGATCGCGCGCATAAGGCGCGGTGATCAGCGCCGAGTTGAGTGCGCGGTCGGAGCCGATCGGACACGGCTCATGCTGGCGGGGAAAATCGCGCGCCAGCCGCGCCACCAGCCGCTTAGCGTGCTCGGCATTCTCCAGCAGCACCTTGATGATGTCCTGCACGGTGACCGCGTCATGGTCGGGGTGCCAGCAGTCGAAATCGGTCACCATGGCGAGGGTGGCGTAACAAATCTCCGCCTCGCGTGCGAGCTTGGCCTCCGGCATGTTGGTCATGCCGATCACGGAATAACCGAGCTGCTTGTAGGTCAGACTTTCGGCCAGCGTGGAGAACTGCGGGCCTTCCATGCAGACATAAGTGCCGCCGAATTTCGGCTCGATGCCTTCCAGCAAAGCGGCCTCGCCGATGCGTGCGCGCAGGCGCGGCGAAACGGGGTGCGCCATCGAGACATGCGCCACCAGTCCCTTGCCGAAGTACGAGCTCTCGCGCTTGTAGGTGCGGTCGACGAACTGGTCGACCAGGACAAACGTCCCTGGAGGCAATTCCTCCTTGAACGAGCCGCAGGCCGAGAGCGACACTAAATCGGTGACGCCGGCGCGCTTGAGCACGTCGATATTGGCCCGGTAGTTGATGTCGGAGGGCGACAGGCGGTGGCCCTTGTCGTGGCGGGCTAAGAACACCACCGGCAAGCCGGCGATCTCGCCGATACGCAAGGCGCCCGACGGCTCGCCCCAGGGGCTCGGGATGCGCTGCTCGCGCACGTTCTCCAAGTCCGGCAGATCGTAGATGCCGCTGCCACCGATGATGCCAAGAACGGATTTGGTCATGGCCGCCTCAATTGCCGCCTTCTCAAATCGAAGGGGCCCCAAATGGGGGCCCAGCGTCAAGAAATATTGTGCCGCTTAATGCACCGCCAACCACACCTTTTTCTTGGTGAAGTACATCAGCCCGGCGAGCACGATGAGGAAGATCATCACCTGGAAACCGATGCGCTTGCGCGCGTCGAGGTGCGGCTCGGCCGCCCACATCAGGAAGGCCGCGACGTCCTTGCCATACTGCTCCACAGTCTGCGGCGACCCGTCGTCATAGGTCACCTGCCCCGGTTGCAGCGGCGGCGGCATGGCCGTGTTATGGCCCGGGAAATATTCGTTGTAGTGGCTGCCCTGCGGCACCGCGAAACCCTTCGGCGCCTCCTTGTAGCCATTGACATAGGCGGCGATGTAGTCCGGGCCCTGCTCTTGGTATTGCGTGACCATGTCGAACAAGAACCAGGGGAAGCCGCGGCCGTAGCTGCGCGCCTTGGCCAGCGTCGACATGTCGGGCGGGGAGACGCCATAGGTCGCCTTGCCTACCAGTTCGTTGGCGAATGGTGGCGGGAAATGATCGGCCAGCCGGCCGGCCCGCTCGATCTGATTGCCTTGATCGTCGAGGTCCTTGACCTTGTAATCGGCCGCGACCGCCTCGGCCTGCGCCTCGCTGAAGCCGGGACCGCCGACGTCCGCCAGATTGCGGAAGGAGAGCATCTCCACCGCGTGGCAGTTGGCGCAGACCTCGCGGTAGATCTTGAAACCGCGCTGCAGCTGCGCCTCGTCGTATTTCCCGAACGGGCCGGCGAACGACCATTTCTGCCGCGGCGGCGGCACTTGCTCGGTCAACTGCGCGGACGCCGGCCACGCCATTGCGACCAGCGCACCGGCAAGGACAAGGGCGAGGATAGGACGCTTTAAGTTCATGACCATCCTCACGCCTTGGCGCCCAGAACCGATTCCGAAATCGAATTCGGCAGCGGCTTGGTCTTCTCGAAGATGCCGAGCAGCGGCAGGACGATCAGGAAAAAGGCGAAGTAGTAGAACGTGAAGACGCGCGAGAGGATGACATAGATGCCTTCCGGCGGCTTGGTGCCGAGCCAGCCAAGCCCAATCGCCGCGATCACGAACAGCCAGAAGAACTGCCGGTACAGCGGCCGATAGCGCGCCGAGCGCACCTTCGAGGTGTCGAGCCAGGGCAGGAAGGCGAGGATGCCGATCGAGCCGAACAGCGCGATCACGCCGAGCAGCTTGTTCGGGATCGAGCGCAGGATCGCGTAGAATGGCAGGTAATACCATTCCGGCACGATTTCCGGCGGCGTCACCGCCGGATTGGCCGGGATGTAGTTGTCGGAATGGCCGAGGAAGTTCGGGATGTAGAACACGAACCAGGCAAACAGGATGCAGAAGCACACCAGCAGGAAGCCGTCCTTGACGGTCGCATAGGGCGTGAACGGCACCGTGTCCTTGTCCGACTTCGGCTCGATGCCGTCCGGATTGTTCTGCCCCGTCACATGCAGCGCCCAGACGTGCAGCACCACCACCCCGGCGATCGCGAACGGCAGCAGGTAGTGCAGCGAATAGAAGCGATTGAGCGTCGGATTGCCGACCGCGTAGCCGCCCCACAGCCAAGTGACGATGGCGTCGCCGACGCCGGGAATGGCGGAGAACAAATTGGTGATCACGGTCGCCGCCCAGAAACTCATCTGGCCCCAGACCAGCACGTAGCCCATGAAGCCGGTGGCCATCATCAGCAGATAGATGATGACGCCGAGGATCCATAGGACTTCGCGCGGCTCCTTGTAGGAGCCGTAATACATGCCGCGGAACATGTGGATGTAGACGGCGAGGAAGAACATCGCGGCGCCGTTGGCGTGCAGGTAGCGCAGCAGCCAACCGAAATTGACGTCGCGCATGATCGCCTCGACCGACTTGAAGGCGAGATCGACATGCGGGGTGTAGTGCATCGCCAGAATGATGCCGGTGATGATCTGAACGCCGAGCATGAACGAGAGGATGCCGCCGAAGGTCCACCAGTAGTTCAGGTTGCGCGGCGTCGGATAGGCGATGAACGAGGAATGGATCAGGCCGCCGATCGGCAGCCGCTTCTCGAGCCATTGCAAAACGCTATTGGTCGGCTGGTAGGTCGAGTTTCCACTCATGATCAGCCGATCCGGATCTTGCTGTCGGAGATGAATGCGTAGGGGGGCAGCGGGAGATTCTTCGGCGCCGGGCCTTTGCGGATGCGGCCGGAGGTGTCGTATTGCGAACCGTGGCAGGGGCAGAACCAGCCGTCATATTCACCCTGGTGGGCGAGCGGGATGCAGCCGAGATGGGTGCAGATGCCGATCAGAACCAGCCACTGATCGTGGCCTTCCTTGACGCGATCCTTATCGGCTTCCGGATCGGGCAGGCTGGCGACGTCGATCTTCTTGCGCCTCTTCGATCTCTTTCTTGGTGCGATGGAAAATGAAGATCGGCTTCGAGCGCCAGAACACCTTGACGATCTGCCCGTCGGCGATCGGCGCCAGGTCGATTTCGACCGGCGCGCCCGCGGCAATGGTCGAGGCGTCGGGATTCATTTGCGCGATCAGCGGCACCAGGGCCGCGGCGGCACCCACGGCGCCGACGGCGCCGGTGGCGATATAGAGAAAATCGCGGCGCGTGTGCTCCGCAGAAGACACGGTCGTCACGTCTTAGGCCCTCTCCCCCGGCTGGCTAATCATCCGCCCGCGGCTTTGAGCCGGCAGGAAAAGTCCCGCGGCGGCGGGGCGGACCGGTTGCGGCAGCCCTGGGCAAGACAGGACGGCGCTGCGGTGGCGTTTTATTGGCACCCTTGCGGTATTTGCGCAAGCCCGCTATCGCGCCAGTGCCCACTAGTCGCATAAACCGTTCGTCTAGAGCGGGTTACCTCGGGCACAACCGGAACAATCGACAGGTCGGCCGATGCGGATCGCCCTCTACGAGCCGGACATTCCCCAGAACACCGGGACGATTCTCCGGCTCTGCGCTTGCTTGGGCCTAGAGGCCCATATCATCGAGCCGGCCGGCTTTCCGGTCACCGACCGCGCCTTCCGCCGGGCCGGCATGGATTACCTCGACCGGGTCGCCCTCACCCGCCATGGCTCGTTCAAGGCTTTCGAGAACTGGCGGCGCGCCGAGCGGCTCAAGCTGGTGCTGATGACCACCGCGGCTGAGCGCAGCTATCTCGACCATGCCTACCAGGGCGACCAAGTGCTGCTGTTCGGCCGCGAAAGCGCGGGGGTGCCGGAGGCGGTCCATGAGGCCGCCGATGCCCGATTGCGGATTCCCATCGCCGAGGGTCTGCGCTCGCTCAACGTGGCGATGGCGGTGGCGCTGGTTTCTGGCGAGGCGCTGCGGCAGACGGGGGGCTTCCCCCAGTGATAAAATTGCCGCCATGACCCGGTCGCGCTTGATAGCCATTGCGGCACTGCCCGCGCTGCTTTTGTTCGGCGCCGGCAAAGCCAATGCCGCGCGCCCGCTGCTTGCCGAGTTGCTGGCGCGCGCGCCGGTCGCGGCCGGCAAGCCGGCAATGAGCGCGCTCGCGCTGGAAGCTTGTCTGCGCCAGGCGCGCGAGCTCGACGCCACAGGCACCGCGATCGACTACGAGATCGCCAACATCGACCGTGAAACCGCCGAAGCCATGTTCCTGCAAAACCAGATCAACGCCGAAATGCCGATGCTGGGCGGCTATGACGAGCCCGGGCTCAATGCTTTCCAAAAGCGCGTGATCCGCCACGAGGAACTGGCGAAAAAATTCAAGGCCGAATTTCCGCTCTACCAGGAAAAGCAGAAGGCCTACGACGCCGCGGTCGCCGAATTCGACCGCGACTGCGCGCAAGGCTACACCGCCGGCGACCTCGGCGCGGCCAGGGCCAAACTCGGAATCAAGTGATGGACGCTGTCCAGATCGAATCTCGCAAGACCCGCGTGCGCACCTGGTTCGAACACTTGCGTGACGATATCTGCTCCGCCTTCGAGGCAGTCGAGGGCGCGCTGCCGGCGGGCACTCCGCTCGCACAAAACCCCGCCGGCCGTTTCCAGCGCACTCCTTGGAGCCGCACTGACCATTCCGGCAGTCCCGGCGGCGGCGGCGTGATGTCGCTGATGCGCGGCCGCGTCTTCGAGAAGGTCGGCGTGCACTGCTCGACCGTGTTCGGCGAGTTTGCGCCGGAATTCCGCAAGGAAATTCCAGGCGCCGCCGAGGATCCGCGCTTCTGGGCCTCCGGCATTTCGCTGATTGCGCACCCGCAGAACCCGCATGTGCCGGCGGCGCACATGAACACGCGCTTCGTCGTCACATCGAAGGCCTGGTTCGGCGGCGGCGCCGATCTGACGCCGGTGCTCAACAAGCGCCGCGCGCAGGATGACCCCGACAGCATCGCTTTTCATGCCGCCATGCGCTCGGCCTGCGATGCGCACGCGGCCGTCGCGCCCTACGACAAATACAAGAAATGGTGCGACGAGTATTTCTTCCTCAAGCACCGCAACGAAATGCGCGGCATCGGCGGGATTTTCTACGACTATCTGGAAACCGACTGGGACTTAACCTTCGCCTTTACGCAAGACGTCGGCCGCGCGTTTTTGCGCGTCTATCCCGAGCTGGTCGCTAAGAACATCGCGACGCCCTGGAGCGAGGCCGAGCGCGAGGAGCAACTGGTCCGCCGCGGCCGCTACGTCGAATTCAATTTGCTCTACGACCGCGGCACCATTTTCGGCCTCAAGACCGGCGGCAACGTGGAGTCGATCTTGTCGTCGATGCCGCCGGTGGTGAAGTGGCCGTGACCTCATCGTGAGGAGGCCGCGAAGCGGCCATCTCGAACCATGAGGGGCCTCACCTTTCGAGACGCATCGCTTCGCGATGCTCCTCAGGATGAGGATCATCGCAACGCCGCCACCACCATCACTACCCCGCCCAGCAGGACCACCACGTCGAGGATCGCCGTGTGCACGTGCATTGGCATGCGCTCGACAAAGGTGCGCGCCAGGAACGCGCCTGGAAGCGCGACAATCCCGATCAGCAGCGCGAAAGAGACAACCTGCGCGGTGAGCACACCGGCGAGCCCGAATACCGACGTCTTCACGACGCCGATCACGATCGACACCGCCGCGTCGGTGGCGATCACGCCGGCGCCTTCGACGCCCGCCGCCATCAGCAGCGAGAGCAGGATCACGCCCGATCCCGCGGTGCCGCCGACCACCACGCCATAGCCGAGGCTGCCTAACGCCAGCCCGCGGTCACCCACCTGGAAGTCGCGCTTCTTCAAATGCCGGCGCAGCGGCACGCTGAGGATGAGCATCGCGCCGATCACCAGCGCCGCGCCGGTGCTGGAGAGCCGCGAATAGCCCCAGGCGCCGAGCACGCAGGTCGGCACCGCCATTACGAGTACGATGCCGGCGCGCCGGAAATCGGCATATTTGCTGAAGGCGGTGAGCCGGCTCGTATTGTTGAACAGCGCAGAGATGGCGATGATCGGTACCACCGGTTCGGCGCCGATCAGTGGCACCAGCACCAGCGGCATCAGCGCGCCGGTGCCGTAGCCCGACACGCCGCCGACGATCGAGGCGCACAGCGCAACGCCCGCGACCAGCGCGAGCTGGAAAAGCGACACTTCGGCAAAGCCGGACAGGATGTTCATGACGTCAATCGTCACACTGCGGGCGGTTTTGCTGCGGCATCGGCGATGCTGGCAAGCGCCCCTGCGTCGTTCGGGAATCCCGCCGCGATCCAGGCCTGCTCGGCGGCGGCCAGTGCCGCGCCCAGCGCCGGCCCCTTCTCCACCCCGCGCTTGACGAAGTCCGCCGCCTTGAGCGGGAACACCAGCGCGCTCCAGCGCGCTGGCAGGGTCGCCAGCGCGTGCCAGGCCTCATCGCTCGCGCTCGCCTGCGAGCGCGCCCAGCCGAGCAGCGCGTGATCGGTGAAATGCTCCGGCCCCAGCCGGTAGAGCAGCGCTCGCCCTCCTTGTTCGCCGAAACTGGGCGAGATGCGCCGCCAGCCATCCGCCATCGACGCCAGCCGCTCATGCTCGTTATTTGTCAGCCGCAGCTTCTGCCACAGCCGCTCGGCGTCCTCCGCCACCGCCACGCCGAGCGCGCCCAGCCGGCGCGCCGGGTCGCCCGCCACGCCGATCGCCGCTTCGACCTTGGCCATGTTCTCGAACGAGCCGAGATAGCTCACCCCGCCGAGCACCCGCAGCAGTAGCCCGGCGTCGGTCATGGCGATCAATGTCGGCACTGCATGGATCGCGACCAGGAGCTTCATCAGCTCCATGCGCACACGCTCGCGCGACAATTGGGCGAGACCCTCGCGGCCGGCGATGCAGGCGGCAAGGCCTTCCGCGCCCGGATGGCCGCCGTCGCTATAGGCGGCATGGAAGCGGAAGAAGCGTAAAATGCGCAGATAATCTTCCGCGATGCGCTTGGCTGGATCGCCGATGAAGCGCACGCGCCGCGCGGCCAAATCGTCGAGCCCGCCGACATAGTCGTAGACCGCGCCGTCGCGCGTGGCCGACAGCGCATTGATGGTGAAGTCGCGCCGTTCGGCGTCGGTCTTCCAGTCGCGACCGAAGGCGACCTTGGCGTGGCGGCCATAGGTTTCCACGTCCTGGCGCAGCGTGGTCACCTCGAACGGATGCTTGTCAATCACGACAGTGATGGTGCCGTGCTCGATGCCCGTGGGCACCGGCTTGAAGCCGGCGGCGGTGACGCGCTTGATCACCTCGTCCGGCACCGCCGTGGTGGCGACGTCGATTTCCGCGATCGGCATTCCGATGAGCGCGTTGCGCACCGCGCCGCCAACCACGCGCGCCTCCTCGCCGTTACCGTCGAGCACGCCGAGCAGGCGCGGCAGCGCGCCGGCGGTCAGCCATTCAGCGCCGGCCAGACTGCGGGATGTCGCGCCCGTCGTCACCTGGTCTGTCCCGGCACGAAAACGCCGTTCTCCATATGCGCCGGCACGTAAGTCGAGCCAGGCTTGGCGCCGGTGAAATGCGCGAAATAGACGAAGCTGCCGATAACCAGCAAAAGTGCGGCGATGGCGAGCCAGGCGATGCGCGAGATCGGCCAGGACTCGGGGTCCATCACGCCGGCCTTAGTCGCCCACAGGAACACCGCGTAAAGCACGAACGGCGCCAGGAACAAGGCGACTTCGGTAAAGCCTATGCGGATCATCGATAAATCCGTTCGTGCAGATTGCGCAGGATACCAGCGGTCACACCCCAAATGTAGCGCTCGCCGAACGTGATCGCGTAATAATGCCGGGTCATTCCCTGCCAGTCGCGCGCATGGCGCTGCACATTATTCTGATCCATCAGAAAGGCGAGCGGCACCTCGAAACTGGCGTCCACCTCGCTGGTGTTGAGCATGAGCGAAAAGCCGGGCTTGACCCGCGCCACCACCGGCACGATGCGGTAGCCGAGCGTGGTCATATAGAGGTCGAGATAGCCGAGCGGCTCGACGAATGGGCGCGCCAGGCCGATTTCCTCATCCGCTTCCCGCAAAGCGGAAGCCAGCGGACTGTCGTCGCTCTTGTCGATCTTGCCGCCGGGAAACGACACCTGACCGGCATGGTCCGGCAAATGCTGGGCGCGCTGCGTGAGCAGCACCGTCGGCTCGGGGTGATTGACGATCGGCACCAGCACCGCCGCCGGACGGATCGGCCGCACCGCCGCGATTTTCTCCATTACCGGATCGGCGACATGGTCGCCGTGCGCCGGCGTGATGGCAGGATCGGTGATGCCGGCCGGCATGTCGAGCGTGAGCCGCGCGCGCGCGCGCGCGAAAAATTCATCCGCCGTCATCGCTTGCGCCGCCCCCGCGCCGTGCATCAGGCGAACTCCCGTACGGCGCTGGCTTCCGCCATCGCAAAAAAATCGCCGCCTGAGACGACGCCGAACATCGGCTTGCCGTCAATCACGCGTTCCTCGCCGAGCTCGACCAGATCGTAGAACAGCGCGCGCGTCACCTTGGCCCACAGCTCGCGGCGAACATGCAGATAGGGTTTCAGGCCGCCGTTTTCGGCCTGCGGCTCGAAGCGCAGCGCATGACCCGGGCCGGCATCGACCCAGTCGTCGACATTGGTTCGGAAGCGCAGAACACGGCCAGGTGGAACTTGTCGACGAACATCTTGCTCTGCCTCGGCCACCGCCAGTTCTACGGCGAGGAAGGGCACGTCTTCGACCACTATGCCGACCTTCTCCACAGGGGTGACCAGGAAATATTTATCGCCCTCGCGCTTCAAAACCGACGCGAAAAGCTTAACCAGCGCGGGCCTTCCGATCGGGGTCTTCTGGTAGAACCAGGTGCCATCGGCGGCGATCCGCATGTCGATATCGCCGCAAAACGGCGGATTCCAGCGCTCAATTGGCGGCAAAGCACGATTTTCGCGCGGGATTGACGCCGTCAGAACTCTCCAGTCCTCCCTGCCCTGTCTTCGCCATTGTTTCCCTACGTTATTCAGACCGGCTCCGGCCTGTTCGCAACTTTGTGACTCTACCCTGCAAGCGGCGGAAGATAGCGTAAGCTTGGCCACAGAATGCGGCAAATTCGCTTTAAATGGCGCACAAAATTCGCGTCTGGTGCGTTTGTTGCATAGCTCCCAACTTGTCTAAAGGCGAGCGACGAAAGGAACCGGGATCATGGCGTCGGCAAGCGGCGAAAGCCTTGAAAAACTGGAAGATATGATCGTGCGCGCGGCGGAATCGACCGCCGCACATGTGCGCGCAGCGAAAGCCGCCATCACCTCCGTAATCTTCGGTCAGGACATCGTGGTCGAGCGCGCGCTCATCACCGTGCTGTCCGGCGGTCACACGCTCTTGGTCGGCGTGCCCGGCCTTGCCAAGACCAAGCTCGTAGAGACCATGGGCATCGCACTGGGGCTCGACGCCAAGCGCGTGCAATTCACGCCCGATCTAATGCCCTCCGACATCCTGGGCACCGAGGTGCTGGAGGAAAGTCCGGGCGGAAAACGCAGCTTCCGCTTCATCGCCGGCCCGGTGTTCGCGCAGTTGCTGATGGCCGACGAGATCAATCGTGCCTCCCCGCGCACCCAGTCGGCGCTGCTGCAAGCGATGCAGGAGCAGCATGTGACGGTCGCCGGCGCACGCCACGATCTGCCCAAGCCGTTCCATGTGCTGGCGACGCAAAACCCGCTTGAGCAGGAAGGCACCTATCCCCTCCCCGAGGCACAGCTCGACCGCTTCCTGATGGAGGTAGACGTTGATTATCCCGACATCGAAGCCGAGCGTAAAATCTTGTTCGATACCACCGGCGCGGACGAAACCCGCGCCAAAGCGGCGATGACCTCCGACGATCTGATCGCCGCGCAGCGACTGGTGCGCCGGCTACCGGTCGGCGAGTTGGTTGTGGAAGCGATCCTTAAGCTGGTGCGCTCGGCGCGTCCGGGTCCCGAGGCCGGCGACATCGGCAAGCTGATCTCTTGGGGCCCTGGCCCGCGCGCCAGCCAAGCGCTGATGCTGGCGGTACGCGCGCGAGCACTGCTCGAAGGCCGCTTCGCGCCGTCGGTCGACGACGTGCTCGAACTGGCCGAGCCCGTGCTCAAGCACCGCATGGCGCTGACCTTCGCCGCCCGCGCGGAAGGCGAGACCATCCCCAACCTGATCACGCGGCTGAAAACACGCATCGGATAGCGCATGATCCCGAAAAGTGGGAACCGGTTTTCGGAAAAGATCATGCGCAAGCGACAAAATGTCAGGGACGCATGGTGATTCAATCTAAACGGATCGCGTTCTAATGCCCGAGCTTCCACGCAGCGAGACCGAGAACGACGCGGTACAAGCGGCTGTCGGCAAAAGCCGAAAGCTTGCCGCGCGGGTGCCGCGCTTGATCCTGGAAGCCCGCCGCGTAGCGTCGACCCTGGTTCACGGCCTGCACGGCCGCCGCCGCGCGGGGCCCGGCGAAAACTTCTGGCAATATCGCCGGTTTGTTAGCGGCGAGCCGTCAAACGCCGTCGATTGGCGGCGCTCCGCCCGCGACGATCATCTCTACGTGCGCGAACGGGAGTGGGAAGCCTCGCACACGATCTGGCTCTGGGCGGACCGTTCGCCCTCGATGGAGTTCAACTCCTCGCTGACGGAGTGGAGCAAGCTCGATCGCGCCCTGGTCGTGTCTTTCGCGCTGGCTGACGTGCTCGTGGAAGGCGGCGAGCGCGTCGGCGTTCCCGAAATCATGCGGCCGACCGCGAGCCGCAACGTGATCGAAAAGATGGCGCAGGCGATCGTGCACGATACCGGCGAACGCCCAAGCCTGCCGCCGAACTTCACCCCGGCGCCATTTTCGGAAGTCCTGCTGCTGTCCGACTTCTGGTCACCAATCGCCGACTTTCGGCGCATCATCGGCCATTTGGCATCGACAGGTGCGCGAGGCCATGTTGTGCAAGTGGTCGATCCGGCGGAAGAAAGCTTTCCCTACGCCGGCCGAATTGAATTCATCGAGTCCGAGGGGCTCGGCAGCGTCACCGCCGGCCGCGCCGAAACGTGGCGCAGCGATTACCAGAAATTGCTCGCCAACCACCGTGCGGCGCTGCGGGCGGAGTGCGAGCAGTTCGGCTGGACCTTTATCGTTCATCGCACCGATCGCGGGCCGACCGAACTGCTGTTTGCGATCCATGCACGCATGGGCGCCAGTGCGCATACGCCGACCGTTGCCGCCCGCCACGCGCCGGCACTTCGTGAGAGCACAGCATGATCGGGGCGCTGCCGCTCGGCTTCGCGCAGCCGCTGGTGCTGCTCGGCCTGCTCGGCCTGCCGGTCTTGTGGTGGCTGCTGCGGATGGTGCCGCCGCGTCCGCGCCGCATCGATTTCCCGCCCACCCGCCTGTTATTCGAGATCGCGCCCAAAGAGGAAACTCCTTCGCGCACACCGTGGTGGCTCATCCTGCTGCGGCTGACGCTGGCGGCGCTGGTCATCATCGCGGCCGCCGGTCCGCTGTGGAACCCGCCGCTCGCCACCTCGAACCCGGCGGCTCCCCTCCTGGTCATGCTCGACGACGGCTGGGGCGCGGCCGCATCTTGGGACGCCCGGCTGCGCACGGCCGACGAGCTGCTGGCGCGCGCCGATGCCGACAATCGCGGCGTCGCGCTGCTGCCGCTGTCGGAAACCGCGCGCGATCTTTCGTTGCAGGTCGCCGGCGCCGCGCGCGTGCAGATCAAGCAGCTCAAGCCGAAGCCTTACACCGTCGACCGCACCGAGGCGCTGCCCTTGATCGAGCGCTTCCTCAAAACGTCGCCGGGCGTCGAGATCGTCTGGCTCTCGGATGGCGTCGATCTCGGCAAAGGCGGCGAATTCATCGCCGGCTTGCAGCGCATTATCGGCGACCATCCGCTCACCGTGGTGGCGGGCGGCCTTCCCATCCCGCACGCGCTTGCCGCCGCCGACAACGCGGCCGGCGCGCTGACGGTGAAAGTGCTGCGCGCGCAAACCGGCGGCGCCGACACCGGCTTTGTTAACGCCATCGATCTTAAAGGCCTGCCGCTCGGCGACGCGCCGTTCGCGTTCCGATCCGACGCACCTGAAGCCGAGGCGGTGATCGATCTGCCGGTCGAGATCCGCAACGACGTGGCGCGGCTGGAGATCGCCGGCGAGCGCTCGGCCGGGGCGGTGCAATTGCTCGACAAGCGCTGGCGGCGGCGCACCGTCGGCATCGTGTCCGGCTCGGCGGCCGACCGATCGCAGCCGCTGATCGGCGCGACCTATTACCTTGCGCGCGCGCTCAATCCGTTCGCCGATATCCGCCTCGCCGAGGGCGTGGCGCCGGCGGAAGCGGTGAAGCGTTATCTCGATCAGCATCTGCCGATGCTGATTCTCGCCGACGTCGGCAATGTCACCGAGGCGCGCGAGCGGCTCGACAAATGGATCGACAACGGCGGCGTGCTGGTGCGCTTTGCCGGCCCGCACCTCGCCGGCGCCACCGACGACGACCTGGTGCCGGTGAAACTGCGCCGCGGCGGCCGCATCCTGGGCGGCAGCCTGAGCTGGGAAAAGCCGCAACAGCTTGCCGCCTTCGCGCGCGAAGGCCCCTTCGCGGGCATGCCGGTGCCGAACGATGTCACGGTCACCCGCCAGGTACTGGCCGAACCGGATTCGCAACTCTCCGACCACACCTGGGCAACGCTCGCCGATGGCACGCCGCTAGTCACCGCCCAGCGCTATGGCAAGGGCCTGCTGGTGCTGTTTCACGTGACCGCCGACACCCGCTGGTCCGACCTGCCGCTGTCGGGCACCTTCGTCGACATGCTCAAGCGCATCGTCGCGCTCGCGAACTCGACCGCGACCGCCGACAGCGACAGTGCCGGCGAGGCCAGTGCCGCCACCGGCCACGCCAATCAGGCGGTGCCGGCGACCCGCGTGCTCGACGGCTTCGGCGCCTTCTCGCCGCCGCCGCCGACAGCGCGTCCGATCCCTGCCAATTTCAACGCGCGCGCCAGCGCCGACCATCCGCCCGGCTTCTATGGACCGCCGGAAGGCCTGGTCGCGGTCAATACGCTGGCGCCCAGCGATCGCCCGGCGCCGCTCGATTTTTCGCCACTCAATGCCCGCCTCGATATTTACCGTCACGGCGAACCGCTCGATTTGCGGGGCCCGATTTTCCTCGCCGCACTGGCGCTGCTGATGCTCGACGCGCTGGTGGTGATCGCGCTCTCCGGCGGCTTTGCCAGCATGCTGACGCGCCGGCGCGTAACGACGACGTTGCTGGCGGGGATCTTGCTGGGCGCGCTTTTGATGCAGCATCCCGCGCAGGCGCAGTCCGCCCTGCCGCAACCGCCGCAATTGTCCGCGCAGCAGCAAGACTTCGCCATGAAAGCGACGATGCAAACGCGTCTCGCCTACATCGTCACCGGCGATGCCGATGTCGACGCGGTCAGTGAAGCCGGCCTGCAAGGCCTCACGCTGTTTCTCGCGCAACGCACCGCGCTGGAAGCCGGCGAGCCGATCGGCCTCGACCCGGCCCGTGACGAGCTCGCCTTCTTCCCGGTGATCTATTGGCCGGTATCGGCGAGCGCGCCGAAGCCCTCGCAGGCGGCGCTCGACCGCATCGACACCTACATGAAGCGCGGCGGCACCGTCTTGTTTGACACCCGCGATGCCATTGACGCGCCGCCCGGGCCCGGCGGCGAGATGCAAGGGCCAGGCATGGTCGCGCTGCGCTCGATCCTATCCTCGCTCGATATCCCCGAACTTCAGCCAGTACCGCGCGATCACGTGCTCACAAAGACCTTCTTCCTGCTGCGCGACTTCCCGGGCCGCTTCACGACCGGCCAGCTCTGGGTCGAGGCGCTGCCGGAGGAGCCCGAGGAAGACGTCAACCGCCCGGCGCGCGCCGGCGACGGCGTGTCCTCTATCCTGATTACCTCGAACGATCTCGCCGGCGCCTGGGCCATGCGCCCGGACGGCCAGCCTATGCTGCCGCTGGTGCCGGGCGAGCCGCGCCAGCGCGAATTCGCCTTCCGCGCCGGCGTCAACATCGTGATGTACGCACTCACCGGCAACTACAAGACCGACCAGGTGCATATCCCGGCGCTGCTCGAGCGCCTGGGGCAGTAGGAGTTCGATTTGAATCTTGGCGTCTCATTCGCTCCGCTGGTGCCGGCCTACGTCGTGTGGGCGGCCTTCGGCGCGGCTTTCCTGATTTCGATCGTATTGCTGCTGGCGCGCAGCCGCGGTGCGGCGACGCGCGCGCTGGCGCTTGGACTGATGGTGCTCGCGCTCGCAAATCCATCGTTCACGCGCGAGGACCGCGATCCGATACCTTCGGTCGCCGCCGTCGTTGTCGACAAGAGCCCGAGCCAGAATTTCGGCGACCGCAACGCGCAGACCGAGGCCGCGCTGGCGACGGTAGTCGAGCGGCTCAAGCGCATTCCCGGCCTGGAAGTACGCGTCGCTGAAGCGGGCGCGGCGGACGGCGAGACCGACGGTACGCGACTATTCTCGGCTCTGTCCGCCACGCTCGCCGACGTGCCACCCGACCGCATCGCCGGCGCCATCATGATTACCGACGGCCGCGTGCACGACGTGCCGGCCAATGCGGCAGCGCTCGGCATTGCCGCGCCGCTGCACGCGCTGATCACCGGACACCCCGACGAGATCGACCGCCGCGTCGTCCTAACGCAAACTCCGCGCTTCGGCATTGTCGGACAATCGCAGACCATCGGCTTCCACGTCGCGGATCAAGGCGCCAAAGTAGGCAGCACGCAAGTCACGGTGCGGCGCGATGGCGACGTTGTGGAACAGCGCACCGTCCCTGTGGGCGCCGACGTCAAGGTCAAGGTGCCGATCCCGCACGCTGGCGCCAATATCGTCGAGGTTGAGGCCTCGCCGCTCGACGGCGAGCTTACCCAAGTCAACAACCGGGCGGTGATTTCGATCGACGGCGTGCGCGACAAGCTGCGCGTGCTGCTGGTGTCGGGCGAGCCGCATGCCGGCGAACGCACCTGGCGCAATCTGTTGAAATCCGACGCCTCGGTCGACCTGGTGCATTTCACCATTCTGCGTCCCCCGGAAAAACAGGACGGCACGCCGATCAACGAGCTCTCGCTGATCGCGTTTCCGACCCGCGAGCTGTTCCAGCAGAAAATCTCCGAATTCCAGCTCATTATTTTCGACCGCTACGCACGGCAAGGCGTGCTGCCGATGATCTATTTCGACAACATCGCCAAATACGTGCGCGACGGCGGCGCCGTGATGATCGCCGCCGGCCCGGATTACGCCAGCCCGACCAGCATCTGGCGCACGCCGCTCGACGTGATCCTGCCGGCGGAACCAAGCGGCGACGTCACCGAGCGGCCGTTTCAGGCGACGCTTACCGAGGCCGGCAAGCGCCATCCGGTAACGCGCGGGCTCGAGGGCTCGCAGAGCGACCCGCCGCATTGGAGCCAATGGTTCCGGCTGGTCGACATCAAGCGCGCCACCGGCACCAGTGTGATGCAGGGCCCCGATGGCAAGCCGCTCTTGTTGCTTGCGCGCGAGGGCGAGGGCCGCGTGGCGCTGCTTTTGTCCGACCACATTTGGCTGTGGGCGCGCAGCTACGAAGGCGGCGGGCCGCATCTCGATCTGCTGCGGCGGCTGTCGCATTGGCTGATGAAGCAGCCAGAGCTGGAAGAGGAAGCGCTGCGCCTGATCGTCAAGGGCCACGCCATCACCGTGCAGCGCCAGACCATGGCCGAAAACGTCAACGAAGTGACGCTCACCTCGCCGACCGGCGCCAGTCGTACGCTCAATTTGCAGCCGGTCGAGCCGGGCGTATGGCGTGCCGAGATCACCGCCAACGAACTCGGGCTTTGGCGCGCGACCGACGGCAAGCTCACTGCGCTCGCCAATGTCGGACCGGCCAACCCGCGTGAATTCGCCGAAGTAACGTCAACCACCGACGTATTGAAGACGCTCACTGCCGCTACCGGCGGCGACGCACGGCGGCTGGCGGACGGCAACAGGCTCGACGTTCCGCGCGTGGTGCCGGTGCGCACCTCAACGACGTTCAAAGGCGAGGACTGGATCGGCCTGAGGATGCGTGAGGTCAGCGTGGTGCGCGGCATCGGCGTGCTGCCGATCTTCGCCGGACTGATCGGGCTGTTGCTGCTGATCGGCTCGCTCGCGGCGACGTGGGCGAGAGAGGGCCGCTAGACTTTTTCCCAGTCAGGTCTGATCATTCCGCTGACGCTTTCGAAGGCACCGGGTTTGAGTTCCGCCACCAGCAGGCGCGACGGGTCGACCGGACCCGGCATTTTCACCCGGCCTTTCGGGATGCGCTTGAAGCCGGATTTACGGTAAAAAGGCTCGTCGCCGACCAGAACTACCAGTGGATGGCCCGCGGCTTTGGCGTCCTTCATCGCGCGCTCGATCAGCGCTGAACCGACGCCGCGCCGGCGAAACGGCGGCTCGACCGTGAGCGGCCCCAGCAGCAGCGCCGGGGCCTCGTCGATGCAGATCGGCGTCAGCCGCACCGAGCCGACCAGCAGCGAGCCGATGCGCGCGGTGAACGATAGCTCGAGCATATGCCCGCGGCCCTCGCGCAAGCGATAGGCGCTCTTCGCATAGCGGCCGGGGCCGAAGGTGCGCTCATGCAACCGCTCGACCGCCAGCGCATCGCCGGCTGTTTCCTGCAGAATTGTCAGCGCAAGTCCGCTCATCTTGTGCCGATTAGCATTTGGGTCGATTCTGGTCCATTGCCCGTGGCGTTTTGCGCCTTAATTGCATAGATGAATAGCAACAAAGGCAGAGGTTATCGGCATGGGACAGCTGGTTGACGGCGTTTGGCAGGACGACGTTTCGCGGACCAAAGACGGCCAATTCATCCGGCCGACCACCCGTTTCCGCAATTGGGTCACGCCCGACGGCAGCGCCGGCTCCTCTGGCGAAGGCGGGTTTGCCGCACAAGCCGGCCGCTATCACCTCTATGTTTCGCTCGCCTGCCCCTGGGCGCACCGCACCATCATCTTCCGTAAGCTGAAGGGCCTGGAAAACGTCATCTCGCTATCGGTGGTGTCGCCTGACATGTTGAAGAACGGCTGGACCTTCAACAAGGACGAGGGCTCGACCGGCGACGACGTCAACGGCAAGAGCAAGCTCAGCGAAATCTACCTGCTGACCGACCCGCGCTATTCCGGCCGCGTCAGCGTGCCGGTGCTGTGGGACAAGCAGCGCAAGACGATCGTCAACAACGAGTCGCCGGAAATCATCCGCATGCTCAATTCGGCGTTTAACGCCTTCACCAATATCCACACCGACTATTATCCGGAAAAACTGCGCCCCGAAATCGACCGCATCAACGATCTCGTTTTTCCGAACATCAACAACGGCGTCTATCGCGCCGGCTTCGCGACGTCGCAGGCGGCCTACGAAACGGCGTTCCGCAACGTGTTCGATACGCTCGATGAAATGGAACAGCTTCTGTCGCAGCACCGATATCTTACCGGCAACACCATCACCGAGGCCGACTGGCGGCTGTTCTGCACGCTGATCCGTTTCGACGCCGTCTATTATTCGCACTTCAAATGCAATTGGCGGCGCATTTCCGAATATCCGAACCTATCGAATTACGTGCGCGACCTATACCAAGTGCCGGGCGTGGCCGAGACCGTGAGCCTGGAGCAGATCAAGCGGCACTATTATTTTAGCCAGCGGCAGGTGAACCCGACCGGGATCGTGCCGGTCGGCCCGCAGCTCGACTTCGCCGCGCCGCACGACCGGGCAAGGTTCGGCTAGCCGCCTTTGCGCACCCGCGCGAGCGTGATCGTTCCTTTTGCCCGCTTGATCTCGCCGCTGCGCTCAAGCACGGCCAGTGTACGGTAGAACGCTTCGTGGGTGAGGCCTAGTTCGCCGGCGAGATCCTTGAGCGTGCCGGGCAGATCGACGGTGCGGTCGTCGGCGCCCGGCGTTCAACTTGAGAAAATGGCGGACGCGCTCGCGCGCCGAGCGGATGTTGCGCTGCTCGATGTGCGTGCGCAGGTTCATCACCTGACGCGCCAGCGTCGCGGTGAAAGCCTGCGCGGCTTTCGGGTCCTTGTCGAAAGCGGCCAGCATCGCCGCTTTCGGATAGATCCGCACGGTCACATCGGTGCTGGCGATGGCGTCGCAGTGATAGGCCGGCGAAACGCCTCGGCCAGCGTCTCGTCCGGACCGGCGACGTAGGGAATGACTTCATGGCCGACGCGGTCAACCCGACACATCCGCACGCGGCCGGCGAGGACTTCGCAAAGACCCGTGGTCTTGTCGCCGAGCCGGAACAGCGCCTCGCCGGATTTCAATTTGCGGTCGATCGCGGCGGCGCGCACCGTAGCGGGGAGCCAATCCTTAGCCGTCATCGTGGTGCCTCACCATAATTCGCTCACCGCCCGTCTATAACCGATCCAATTGTCAAACAGCCCGCCTTCGCTGCGCTTCGGCGGGTAGTACCGCCCGATCGGGTCCCGAGGCCTCCCGGGGACGGTGTTACGAACCCCCGCCCGCAGGCGCCGCATCCCACCCCGCCAGCAGGACGTCTCATGACAACGCCCTCGAGTTGGGTGGGATAGAATAGGCATATAATCATATAGGAATTAAGTCGAGAGCAATTTTGCGGCCGCAATGCTACAAAGGCCTTCACCCTAAGCCGAAAGGCTCTCTATGCTGTCCGACACACCACCCGACCGGCTCTCCAACGACCCGCGCAGCCCCTATTTCAACGAGGAAGCGCTGGCGCGCGACGTCGGCATCCGCTTCAAAGGCGTCGAGAAGACCAATGTCGAGGAATATTGCGTGAGCGAGGGGTGGATCCGGGTCGCCGCCGGCAACGCCAAGGACCGCTTCGGCAACCCGCTGACGATCAAGCTTACCGGCAAGGTCGAACCTTATTTTAAGAACAAGAAGCAAGCATAAGGCGGCCAAAGGCGCGCAAGCCTCAGACTCCTTTGGCGACGGCTATACCCGCGGGATTCCCGCCTTGGCGATGAGCTCGCGATAACGCGGCACTTCTTCGGCGATGCGGAGGCGCAAGCTGTCCGGCCCGCTTGCGATCACTTCGAAGCCGAGCTTGCGCAGCTGCTGATGGAATTCCGGCTGCTTCAGGCTTTTCAGCGAGACATCGGCGAGCCGATTGACGATGTCGGGCGGCGTGCCGGCCGGCGCCAGCATCATGTGGAACGTGTCGACGACGAAATCCTTGTAACCCAACTCGACCATGGTCGGCACGTCGGGCAGATCGTACCAGCGCTCCGGTCCGGTGACGGCGAGCGCGCGCAATTTGCCGCCCAGAATGTGCGCGTGCGCGCCCGGCAACGCGGCGCAGGCGAGCGGCACCGTACCAGCCAGGATGCTTTGCATGGCCGGGCCGGCGCCTGGATACGGCACGTGCGTCATCTTGATGTCGGCCGCAATCTTCAACAGCTCCGCCGCCAGGTGCGGCGTGGTGCCGAGGCCCGCGCTGGCGTAACTGAGCTCATCGGGCATTGCCTTGGCGCGCGCGATCAGCTCGGCGATCGAGGTGATGCCGGAAGTCGGGGTGGCGATGAACACATTGGGCGAGGTGTCGAGTGCGGCGACCGGCGCGAAGTCCTTGAAGGGATCGTAGGGTACCTCCTTGTAGAGCCCGGGATTGACCACAAACGCGCTCGACGTGACCAGCAGCGTGTAGCCGTCCGGCGCGCTGCGCGCGACCGCCGCAGTGCCGAGATTGCTGCCGGCGCCGGGGCGATTTTCGACCACAAAGGTTTGACCGAGCGCCGCGCCAAGCTTGACGCTCATCTGCCGGGCCGTCATGTCACTCGGCCCGCCGGCCGAGAATGGCACAATGATCCGCACCGAATGATCGGGATAGCCGGCAGCCACGGCCGGCCGTGCGAATGCGCCGATGGCCAGCGCGCCGGCGCCTTGCAGCAAAGCGCGGCGGGTGGGCCAAGTCTTATCAGCCATGGTCGTTCTCCCTGAACTGCCGCCGTTTAAGGCGGTCTGTTATCCGTTGCGCAGCGGCAGCATGACCGGCATGCCAATCCGCATCGAGTGCTCGATGGCGAGCGTCGCCTCGAGCGTGGCGTGCGCGTCCTGCGGCGTCGCCAGCGTGCAGGGGCGTCCGGTCGCGAGATGGTCGAGCCAGGCCCGCGTCTCGTTGGCGATCGGTCCCCAGAATTCCCCCAACGCCCAGTCGCCCGGCGTTCCACTCTGCAGGAACACCATGTTGACGGTGTGATCGGGCAGATAAACGTGCGGCACGCCGGTTTCGGTGTACATCAACTGGTCGGTATGGTCGTCGTCGAGAATGATGACGCCGCCGGTACCGATGACCTCGACGCGCGCCGCATGGCCGAGCGCGGGATATTTCTCCGGCAGCGCATAACTGACCCCGAGGTTGACTACCGCGCCGTCGTCATAGGTTAGCACGGCATAACTGACGTCCGGCACCTCGTAGCCGGTCGCCTGCTTCAACACGCCGTTCTGGCCGCGCGCGTAGATCTCGACGACTTTGCGTCCTTCGAACAGCCAGTTCATCAGGTCGACATAATAAGTCAGCGCATCGACCACCGGTGTCGCGTGCGGATTGCGCTTGAGCATCGCCAGCGCCTGCGAACGCGAATTGAACACCCGCGCCGCGCCGCCGGTGAGCGTGCCAACGCGGCAATTGACGACCTGCTCCTTGGCAATCTGATAGCGCTCCTTGTAACGGCGGCTGTAGCCGACCCGCACATTGCCACCGGATTTCGCGAGCGCTTCCAACACCGCGTCGGCGTCGCGCACGGTAAGCGCGATCGGCTTCTCGACCAGCACCGGCTTGCCGCGCTCAATCGCGGCCAGCATGGGCGCCATGTGCTCGCCCTCGCTGGTCGAAACGATCACCGCTGTCACCTCAGGATCGTCGATGACCGCCAGATTATCGTCGCCGTGCGAGCGGCCACCGACGATCTCGGCGAGTTTTGCCGCGTTGGCCGCATCCAAATCCGAAACCGCGATGCTACCGACAGCCGAATGCCCGGCGGCAAGGCGCGCACGCAGCGTGCCGATCCGGCCAGACCCGATGATGCCGAGTCCGATCTGGCGTGCTTGCATGATCTTTTTCACTCACGTCAGATTTGGTGCGTCTTGCGCCGCGGCGGCGAGCGCGAAAGTGCGGTTACCGAAAATCCTATTCCGTGCGCGACATAGTGTAAACGCAAAAAGGGCGGCCAAATCGGTCGGTCTCACCACACCTCGCTCACCGCCGCGCCGTCGAGCACCTCGGCGATGCGCGCGTGGGTGGCGCGACTGGTGCCGTCCGGCAGCGCGTCGGGCGCAAAGAAACCGTGTTCGATGATCTCGTAATTGGGCTGCGGCGGGGTGTCCTGGCGGAATTCGCGCACGACGTAGAGCGCCACGTGGTCGCGCCGCGACGCCCGCTGATTGAAAAACACGCCGTGCAGCACGGGCGGCGCCGTCATCGCGATATTGCCTTCCTCGGCCAGTTCGCGCGTCAACGCCTTAAGGAACGTCTCGCCGGTCTCCACCCCGCCGCCGGGCAAGTGCCAGCCCGCCACGTAAGAGTGCTTGACCAGGAAGACGCGGCCTTGGCCGTCGATCACCATGGCGCGCGCGCCCAAGGTCGCCGCGCGCGAGAAACGCCAGTAGACATGCATCAGCCGCCGGATCAGCGGCTCAAGCGCGCGGCGCAGAGATTGCAAGGGCATCAATGGGGCCTTTCAAGATCGCGATGACTTCAATATATGAAATACACCCGCCGGCCTGGCGATCAGAGGGGCTCTGTGAAGAAATTTTCCGACCTGACCGAGCAGGAAGTGCTGGCACTCGCCATCACCAACGAGGAGGAGGACAGCCGCATCTACCGCGGCTTCGCGGAGGGCTTGCGCGAACAGGCCCCCGCCTCGGCCAAAATGTTCGAGCTGATGGCGCAGGAGGAAATTCGCCACCGCAGCCGCTTGAGCGACCTCTACAAGCAGAAGTTCGGCGAGTACCTGCCGCTGATCCGGCGCCAGGACGTCAAGGGCTTCATACGTCACAAGCCGCTCTGGCTGGTGCGCCCGCTCGGCCTCGACGAGGTGCGCAAATACGCCGCCGAGATGGAATACGAGACCGCGCGCTTCTATCGCAAGGCGGCGGAAACCAGCCGCGACGCATCGGTGCGCGAGTTGCTGATCGATCTGGCCGAGGCCGAGGACAAACACGAGGGCATCGCCAACCGGCTCGGCGAGCGCCTGCTCACCCCGGAGACGCGCGCCACCGAGGACGAAACGGCGCGGCGCGTGTTCGTATTGCAATTCGTGCAACCGGGCCTGGTCGGGCTGATGGACGGCTCGGTGTCGACGCTGGCGCCACTGTTCGCCGCCGCCTTTGCCACCCACCACACCTGGGCGACCTTCCTGGTCGGCATGGCAGCCTCTGTGGGCGCCGGCATTTCCATGGGGTTCGCCGAGGCGCTGTCCGACGACGGCGCGCTCAGCGGACGCGGCACGCCCTGGCTGCGCGGCGCCATATGCGGCCTGATGACCGCGATCGGCGGGCTCGGCCATACTTTGCCCTACCTCATCCCCGACTTCCTGACCGCCACGATCGTCTCGATCATCGTGGTCGCCGTCGAACTCGCCGCCATCTCCTATATCCGTTACCGCTACATGGATACGCCATTCCTCGCCGCCACCTTCCAGATCGTGGTTGGCGGCGTGCTGGTGTTCCTCGCCGGGATATTGATCGGGAGTTCGTGAGTTCAGCAGTGTCGCCCCCGCGAAAGCGCGGACCCAGTACGCCCAGTCTCAGTTGACGCCTCGGACCCATGTTGCCTCTGTGATTACTGGATGCCCGCCTTCGCGGGCATGACAAGAAACAGATGTTCACCCTCGCCCATCTCTCCGACCCGCATCTGGCGCCGCTGCCTGAGCCGCGCTGGAGCGAACTCATCGGCAAGCGCGGCACCGGCTACGTCAATTGGTGGCGCTGGCGGCGCTTCATCCATGATCGCGCCGTGCTTGACAAGATCGTAGCCGACCTGAAGCAGCAGGCACCGGACCACATCGCCGTCACCGGCGATCTCGCCAATATCGCGCTGCCCGAGGAGTTCACGCGCGGGCGCCATTGGCTCGACCGCCTCGGCTCGTCCAAGGACGTGACGCTCGTTCCCGGCAATCACGACATCTATGTGCGCGGCGCGGAAGCGCTGGCGCAGCGCGCCTGGGGCGCGCATATGTGCAACGACGACGGCCAGGCCGGCTTTCCATTTGTGCGCCGGCGCGGGCTACTGGCTTTGATTGGGCTGTCGACCGGGGTGCCGACGGCGCCGTTGATGGCGACCGGCCGGCTCGGCGAGGCGCAGCTCACGCGGCTCGGCGAGACGCTCGCGGCGCTCGCCGGCGAGAAAGTTTTTCGCGTGGTGCTGATCCACCACCCGCCGGTGACCGAAGCCAAGCGTCACAAGCTGTTGACCGACCGCGCCGACTTTTTGCGTGTGCTGGCCGTGCACGGCGCCGAGCTCGTGCTGCACGGCCACGATCATCTGCACATGCTCAACTGGCTGAGCGGTCCGAACGGCACGCGCGTGCCAGCGGTGGGCGTGCCGTCGGCATCGGCCGCGTTCGGCAAAAGCAAACACTCAGCCGGCTATAATCTCTATGCCATCGACGACGCGCCCGGCGCCTGGACCTGCGAATTGACCTCGCGTGGCATCGACCCCACCGGCGCGGTGATAGAGCGGCAACGCGTAAAACTTTTCGGCTAAAGATGCGGCCGACTGAGCAGCGCCAGCGCGAACAGCGCGCCGACGCCGACGACCAGCCCGAGGACAAACGTCAAGACCGCGCGCCAACGCCGGCGCGAGCGCTCGAGCTGCGCGATCTTGTCCGCAACCACCTGACCTGATGCAACATCGTCGGTCAGCGCGCGCTCGCGTTCGACCAGCCGGCGTGCCACGTAGCGGGTGACCGCCTGCACCATCTCAGGGATTTCGTAGGATTCCGCCAAGACCGCGCGGCCATAGCGGGTGTCCTGCACGAACCGGTATTGCCGCTTGTCGCGGCCCATCGCGACGTGCGCGATCACGTCGACCCACAGTCGCGACACGTCGCCTTTGCTCACGCCGCGATCGAACAAGTCGACGCTGGCCGGAATGTCCTTGAACACGGGGTCGAGCGCCTCGTTGAGCAGTTCGAGCCGCGCCAATTCCGCGTCGCGCAGATCGACCACCACGGCCGAGCGCTCGGCCGCCTCGATGCGCGCCTCGCGCACGGCCTCCTTGAGTACGTTCGGCGACCCTGCCGTCGGCGCGTCGGTTTTTTTGCCACGTCCCCACATAGGGCCAATCTAGCAACAGACGAGATTCGCGCAATGCCAAAAAAATAAGGCTTTTCAAGACGTTTGATAGTTAATCAAACATTAACGAATGGGAGCCACGCCATAAGGCTGGGCCCAGCCGAGACCTGCCTCGGTGCGCCCACGCGGCCGGTATTCGGCGCCGATCCAGCCGCGGTAGCCGAGCCGGTCGACCGCCTCGAATATCGTGCGGTAATTGACCTCGCCCTCGTCCGGCTCGTGGCGAGACGGCACCGCGGCGCATTGCAGATGGCCGACCACGGGCAAGTGCTGCTCCAAGCGATAGAGCAGATCGCCACCGACGATCTGCGCGTGGTAGAAATCGAATTGCACACGCACGTTCGGCTTGCCGACCTTGGCGACGATGTCGGCGGCGTGCTCGACCCGGTTGAGGAAATAATTCGGCCGGTCGCGCGCATTGATCGGCTCGATCAGCAGGCCGATCTTCTTGGCGGCGGCGAGATCGGCGGCGCGCTTAAGATTGTCGATGAACACGCGTTCGGCCGCCGGACGCTGTTCGAGCGCGACCTTGCCGGCCAGGCAATGCACCGCACTGCCGCCGATCGCGGCGGCGTAATCGAGCGCGCGGGCGAACAATCTCTGAAAGTCCAGCTCGCGGCCGGGGACTGCCGCAAAGCCGAATGCGCCGTCACCATCGCCGGGCGGCGTGTTGATGCCCAGTATGGTGAGCCGATTTTTTACAATCGCGGCCTTCACGGCGGACGCCGGCACGTCATAGGGGAATTGCAGCTCGATCGCCTTGAAACCGCTAGTCGCCGCGGCGTCTATGCGCTCGAGCAGCGGCCGGTCGGTGAACAGGTAACCCAGATTGGCGGCGAAACGCGGCATGTCCGACCCTCATCGATGACGGCTTGCGCAAGAAACCTCTGCCGTATTCATTAGCGATCCTACACAACCAATGCCAATCCGGGATAGCACCCATGTCCGCCAACACCGCCTTTCATATCGCCGTACTGCCCGGCGATGGTATCGGGCTGGAGGTCATGGCGCCCACGCTCGACATATTGCGCCGCATCGAGGCGACGACGCCGAGCCTGAAATTCCGCTTCACCGAAGCCGCCGCCGGGGCCGAGCATTATCGCGCGACCGGCAAGTCGATGCCGGAGAGCACCGTCAAGCTGTGCGATGAGGCCGACGCCATTTTGCTCGGCGCCTGCGGCCTGCCGAGCGTGCGCTATCCCGACAACACCGAGATCATGCCGCAGGTCGAACTGCGGTTTATTTTCGATCTCTATGCCGGCGTGCGGCCGGCGCGGCTTATTCCCGGCGTGCCGAGCCCGATCGTCGGCGCCCAGGAACATGGCATCGATTTCGTGCTGATCCGCGAGTTGACCGAAGGCCTGTTCGCCTCCATGGGCAAAGGCGTCACCACCCATGACGAGGCGCGCGAGACGCTGGTCGTGACCCGCAAGACCACGGAGCGGCTGTTCGATTTTTCGCTGCGGCTCGCCGAGCGGCGCAAGAAGCGCGGCCGCCCCGGCCGTCTCACGCTGGTCGACAAGGCCAATGTGTTCAAAGCCTTTAACTGGCAGCGCGACATATTCGCCGAACGCAAGACGAAATTCTCCGACGTTAAAACAGATCTGCTTTATGTCGATGCCTGCGCCGCCATGATGGTGAAGAAGCCATGGGACTTCGACGTGATGGTGATGGAGAACATGTTCGGCGACATTCTTTCCGACCTCGCCGCCGGATTGATCGGTGGCCTCGGCATCGCGCCGTCGGCCGACGTCGGCGACAAGCATGCAGTGTTCCAGCCCTGCCACGGCACCGCGCCCGACATCATGGGGCAAGGCAAGGCCAATCCGACCGCGATGATTCTGTCGGCCGCGATGATGCTCGACTGGCTGGCCGACAAACACGATCATCCGCCGGCCGCCGAAGCCGCACTTCGCATCGAGCGCGCAGTCGACATGGCCTATGCCGGCGGCATCAAGCCGATGGAATTTGGCGGCAAGGATGGCACTACGGCGATCGTCTATGCGGTGTTGAAAGCGCTCGACTAATACCAAATTCATGAGGGCGCGACTCGTTGGGGATCCCAAAACGTCGCCGGCCTGAATCAACGTGGCGAACCAAGGAGGTTCGCCATGTCGGTTCCGATATCAAATTCCCTGCTAACAGGGAATTTAACAGGGATTTTAAATTTTTTCGGCCAGCCCATGATGAGGACACGCGCAATTAGCCCATCAATGGGTCTTCTTGGCCTCGATCTGACAGATCGTGGTGATACCGATTCTGGCGCGATTGTCCGATCCCAGCGGCAAAAGAAATTTAACGACCTCGGCCTTGCACGAAATCGGCATCAGGGCATATATTGGCGAGGTAGCACTGTGGCCGCCTTTGCGGTGGTCTAGCGGTTCGGGGGTGTTGATGCCCCTGCTCTCGCACCGGTCAGTCAAGAGAACACTCCGGTCGATTGAGGTCCGCTAGTGCTCGCGAGCTGCTGCTCGTCAGTTTGGAACTGGACGCGGCGTACGCTGCCACCACTCAGCGCGCGTTTCTGCGTTGATGATCTCTGCAGTACTCAGCGTGCATACCGGCCGACGTGGTCCGTGGCCGATGCTGCCGGCATCACAAGGTCTCACTCACGGCCGAACGTCGGGACATTGACCATCCCCGTCGATGACGACGAGAGCAACATCGGCCAGCTTCGAGCAATCGACCGCTCCGATCGGTGGACCAAGACTGAGCGCGAATTTTTGCACGCCATCCCGCTTTGCTCCAGCGATGAACTCAATGACAACATTCGAAAAAGGGCCGTCGCATGAACGACACCGAACTCGAACAATTCGAGCAATTTCGGGCGACGGCGCGTCGCGACACATCGGCTGCCGCGTAGCGTCCCAGCGAGGAACCCCAAGATTCAGCACCCAAAAAGCCGAGGTCGAGTCGATGATTGGCGCGGACTGGCCCGATCCATGCCCGCTTCCCGATTCCTTGCTAGCAGTCGATCCTTTCGATCTCGACTTCATGCCAGAAAAGTTGCGGCCCTGGCTCGCCGATGTCACCGAGCGAATGCAATGCCCCCCGGACTTTCCGGCAGTCAGCTTGATCACTGGTATTGGAAGCTTGATCGGCCGCAAGGTGGCCATTCGACCACAACTCCATAATGACTGGCGAGAGACCAGCAACATGTGGGCGCTATTAATCGGCCGCTCCGGCGTGCTTAAGAGCCCGGCCATGGAGGAGGCTTTGGCGCCGCTGAAAATACTTTCGGCGAAAGCCGAAGCAGCATTCAAGAAAGCGCGCTACGAATACCAAGTGACGGCAAACGTCACAAAGTTGCGCGCTCAGGAGAATATGAAGAAGGCGACAAAACTCTTGCAAAAGGAGTTTACGGCAGACATCAGTTATCTGTTGAGTCCTGAAGACGAAGCGCCTGAGCCCACTCTGCGGCGCTACATCGCTAACGACACGAACGTCGCGTCGCTAGGTGTTCTACTGCAACAGAATCCGAACGGCTTGCTGGTCTTCCGCGATGAACTGGTGTCGCTCCTAGCCCACTTGGATCAGGAAAAAAACGCATCCGAGCGCGGATTTTATCTGACCGCATGGTCAGGCAAAAGCAGCTACACGTTCGATCGAATCGGTCGCGGTCTGCATTTGCATATCGATGCGCTGTGCCTCTCGATGCTTGGCAGTACGCAGCCGGGTATAATTTCGCAATATCTGTCCAGGGCGGTTCGCGGTGGTCGCGGTGACGACGGGCTTATTCAGCGATTTGGCCTCTTGGTATGGCCAGACGTTTCTTCCACGTGGAGCAACGTTGACCGTTGGCCCGATAAGAATGCGCGAGCTGCCGCATTTAAGGTTTTCGAAGATCTGGAAGCTCTAGATTGGCACACCGTTGCCGCTAAGCGGGATCGTGGTATTGACGGTGACGAGGATGGATTGCCGTATCTCCGGTTCGGACCAGACGCAAACGATCGGTTTGTCGGATGGCGCACTGACTGGGAAAAGCGGCTGCGCAGCGGTGATTTGCATCCCGCGCTGGAATCCCATCTGGCAAAATATCGCAAGCTCGTGCCTGGACTAGCGCTGATCTGTCACCTTGTCGACGTGAAGACGGGATCTGTGGGGCTGGCTGAGCTAGAGCGCGCCCTAGCTTGGGCAAAGTACCTGGAGACGCACGCGCGTCGCGCGTATGGTAGTGTAACGGCAGTTGCGGCAACTACGGCTAAGGCGATCATCGCCAAGATCCGTTCTGGCCACTTGAAATCCGAATTTCGCTCTTATGAAGTTTGGCGTCCGGGATGGTCCAAGCTGAATGATCGCGATGCCGTCCGGGCCGCTCTAGATATGCTGGTCGATTATGACTGGCTAAGGCTGCGTAAACTCGAAACTGCAGGGCGCCCCGCTTACATCCACCTGGTCAACCCTAAGATGTTGAACGGTTGAAAGCGTGCATGTCGTCGACTGCAAAAACTGCAAAAACTCACCTCTATGCCTTTTTGCGGTTTTTGCAGTGACCCGGTGAGACGCTTTAATAAGGCGACAAGTGAAGTAGGCGATCGCGAACAAGTCAAGCGCGCCGCCGTCCCGATTTTTCTTGAAATAAGCCGATTGAAGCGTAATATATGCATTTGTCAGTCCAAGTTGTACCGCCTCATCAGATCCTCGGCGGTTTGCGGAATGTGTCAATCGTCGACACGTCTCGCCTGTCAGTCCCAGATGTTAACCTGACGGCACGCGAGAACGCGTTTGAGTGGCGATATGGCCTTCGCAACATTGCGCTTCATTCGAAATCTTTCGGACAGCCCGGCTTCAGCAATGAAGCCGGCTGCGATCGACTTTTGAATTTGCGTCAATAGCAGGCATTGCAGCTTTACGCGCGCGCTCCGCCACAGCACACGGAGCACATATGCAATTCGATAAATCGATCGACCGGTCTTCCAGGCCGCTCAACAACGTAAACGGCTTTTCCCGGCGCGCTGGTTGCTGCGGAAAAACACATCAGTCATCTCCGATCACGAACAACCCAGCCGATCGGCACATTGCCGACCACAAAGTCGTGGCAGCGCAATCCAATGGTGAACACCATGACAACTGAAAACGAAAAGGACGAACGGGTCGGCTATCGTCACCCTCCAGTGGCAACACGATTCAAACCCGGTCAAAGCGGCAACCCCAGCGGGCGCCCTAAACGCGTGCGTAGTTTGCGCGCCGAGCTGCTCGATGAGCTGGGCGAGGTGATGCATGTTCGCGAGGACGGCAGCGACGTTGTCGAGCTCACAAAGGGGCGCGCCATCGTGAAGTCGCTCGTTCAAGCTGCCGTCGACGGCAACCTACGAGCGGCAACCGCGCTACTGACGTTCTTCGGCAAGAGTTCTCGGCGGCACCGAGGAGTCACACGGCGACGACATCGCGCCTGAGGATTCACAAATCGTCGAGGCTTATCGACGCCGCGAAGCCCAACTCCACAGCGACGCCTGCGAGGCCGATGCAGAATCTTCAATGCCACAATCCAACGTGAGTACAGAACCATGACAAAAAATGAAATCACCCTGCTCCGCATCGACTTCCTGTCGTTTGCCTGCAAAGCCCTTTTCGAGTTCGATGGCACGATCGTCAGCGAGGATAAGCTACCTTGAATTTCTTTCGGCCATACTGACGGAGTTTGCCGATGGCAAAACCGAACGGCTGATCATAAATGCGCCGCCGCGACATTTAAAAAGTCAGCTCGGGACCGTGTGTCTCATCGCATGGATCTTGGCACAAGACCCCAGAAAAAAAATAATTCTGCTCGCCGGTTCGATGAGCCTAGCCGAAACGCATGCCCGCGCTATTCGCGCGATAATACGCGCCTCGTGGTATCGCGCTACGTTTCGCACGCGGATTAAGAAGGGTCACGGCAGTGCTACACATTTTGTCACCACGGCCGGCGGCGAAGTATTCGCGGCCTCGATTCATGCCAACATCACCGGGCGCGGTGGTGACATTATTGTGATCGACGATCCGCACGATACTGACGCTGCCGACAAGCCGCAACCGCTCGCCGAGGTGATCGAGCGCTTCAACAAGAACGTCAAGTCGCGTCTGAACAGCCAGCGGACCGGTGGCATCCTCCTGGTTGCGCATCGCGTCGCCGACGGCGATCTCACCTCACACCTTCTGGCACGCGGTGACTGGGAGCACGTGGTGTTGCCCTTGGTGGCGACCCGCAATCAGACCTTCAAAGCCAATGGGGTGGTTTGGCGCCGTCGCAAGGGCGAACTGCTGCGGGCTGACTTCGCGGATGAGAAGACCGTCGCCGAATTGAAGGAAACGCAGTTCAACTATGATTGGCTCTATCAGCAAGATTGCGATGGCCAGGCATTGCCCTCGATCACGGCCAAGCATTTCCCGATCGCGGTGCCGGAAACTTATGCTGACTTGCCTCGCGTGCTCAGCATCGATCCGGGAAGCAGCGATGGAAAACACGCGAGTTTCAGTGTCGCCCACGTCTGGGCGTTTAACCGCGAAACCTTTTACTTGATTGATGGCTATCGCGCGCAATGCAAGTTTAACGATCTAAAGAAGAAGGTCCGTGGGTTGATAAGACAATATCGCCCCTGGGTGGTGCTGATCGAAAACACCGCGAATGGTCCGGCGTTGGTGTCTGAACTTACGCAGGCCCTCAAGCATCACTGCCAGATCGTACCGATCACCCCGCACGGCTCGAAATCGTCGCGCCTCTATCGTCACATCGACAAAATCATCCAAGGCCGCGTCCACTTGGCTGGGCATCGCGATTACTGGGCCGAGGTCATCGAGGAATTTGGCGCGTTCCCATACGGGAAGCATAGCGACCAAATCGATGCCTTCACGCAAATGGCGGATTACGTCGAAGCCTACGGTGCGCTCGCCAAACCGGCGCCGACGATGGCCGAGTTCCCGATGGTCATGGCCGGCAACAGCCAGGCGTCCGGTTATGCTCCTCGCCCAATGTCCGCCGCCGATCTCAAGAAGCCGGGTATTTGCGTCGGGCGCGGCAACAGCCAATACGCGCCGAACGGGCCATACCTTGAAGTAAAGAGTGGGCCATTGAAATGGCCTTGATCTGAAGCGAGCGGCCTCCTTCGGGATTGTCCCCGGGGGAGGCTGCTCGGGGCTTGTTCCAATCGATAGCCAGTTCTGACTCCACTGTTCCCACGCAAGACATTTCAAGTGCGCCCGGATTTACAAATTAGGGAGCCGACGTTGGCGACTGCAACAGATAACTCCTAAGCCTATCCCAATCCGGCGACGACCTTCTTGCGGCGCAGCTATTGTCACCACAAGGATCGCGTGACCGGATTGGGCTCAGGGCCTATCCATAATGGCAGTCTAGGCATCCGCCGATTCCTCTATTGTCTCGCCCACAACCCAGCTGTTCCCTTCCGGAATTGATAATAGCGTCCTGGATGAGAATATTCGTGTCGCCAGGATCAGTACATGAGGTGCGGAAAGTGCGCGAAGTGCGCAATGTCCGTTCGGCATGAAACCTCACTTCCATCCCGCAGTTTCCGCACTTACCGCAGGCTGATTTTCCAACAATTTTGGATTGGCCGTCCAGCGGTGCTTTGAGCGGCCGCTGGTCGCCGACGACGGCAAGGGCTCGCTCGGCAGCCTAATGGTCTTGGACGGTCGGGCCAAGGTTGAGACACAGCGTTTTGATCGGAAAGAGTAATTAGAGCCCGACGAATTCCTTGATCGCCGCCAGGAACGCCTGCGGCTGCTCGAGCGGCGGGCAATGGCCGCAGCCCGGCAATTCGACATAGCGCGCGCCCGCGACCTTGTCGGCGATCGCCTTGTTGAGCACCGGCGGCGTGGCCTGGTCGAATTCGCCGCAGATCGACCAGCGTCGGCACATGCATGCGATGCAGCATCTTCTCGAGATCAGCCTCCTGCAAAATCTTGCAGGCGGCCTGGAACGCCTTCGGATCGATCTCCAGCAGCACTTGCTTGCGCTCCTCGATCTTCTCCGGATGGGCGGCGAGATAGTCCGGCGAAAACACCCGCTTGGCGGCGATCTCGGCGATCGAGCCTAGGCCCGCTTCGGCGACCTTTGCCGCCATCACCGCGAACTGCTGGCGGCCTTCCAGCGGGAAGCCGGCGGCGGCATCGCTGAGCACCAGTTTGGCGATGCGTTCGGGGTGCGCCATGGCGAAAGCTAGCGCGACCGTGCCGCCGAACCCGTTGCCGATCAGGATCGCGTCGTTGGCGATGCCGAATTCCTGGAAGCCGTCCTCGATCGCCGCGACATAGGCGTCCATCAGCGCCAGCGGCGTCGGCTGCGAGCCGTGGAAGCCCGGCAGGTTGATCAGCGTGACGCGATGCTTGGCGGCCAGCGCCGGCAGCACCGGATCGAAGGCGTGGCGGTCGGCGAGCAGCGAATGAAGCACCACCAGATCGCGCCCCTGACCGGTGCGCACCGCCGTGAGCGAGCCGTGGCCGGCGGTGAGTTGGTCGAATTGCATTGAATATGCTCCGTGGCGTCAATTTATAACGCGCATTGCGGAAAGAAGTTCTTGCCCCGGCTGCGGCGCAGCACGCAGTGATGCGACGCTGAGCCGGGGTCTTTCCAAATTCTGAATTCGTAAAGGTCCCGGGTCTGCAGCGCGTCAATTCATGCCGCGCTACGCCCGGGACACGAAGCCGTTAGTTCCCTTCCCGCCAGATGCCGAGCGCTTCCTGCGCCGGCCGGTCGGAAATCGAGAACAGCACCGATTCGGCAGCCGCGTTGTGAGAGTAGCGCTGCCACGGCGGCACCACGAACACGTCATTGACGCCCCAGTCGAACGGCTTGCCGTCGATGATGGTGGTGCCTTGGCCTTCGCCGACCGCGAATATGGTGCCGTCGGTCGAGCGGTAGGGCTCGCCTTTGAAGCCCTTCGGCAACAACGCGAGATGGGCGCCCATGGTCGGCAGCACCGGCCCGCCATTGATCGGATTGGCGTAGCGCACGCGCGCACCGTGGCGCTTGTCGATGTCGCCGGTGTTCTTCAGGCGCTCCAGGATCGGCCGCATCTTGGCGTAAGGGTAGTTGATCACCGGGCTGCGATTCATCGTTGCCGGCGCGCCGTCCGGCAGCACGCCGGAGGCATAGCGTTCGAACGAATCTCCGTTCTCGTGATTGGTCTTCTGCATCTTCTCGTCGGGATGCTCGGCGAACGAGGTCTCGAAATGGATGATCGTCGGCAGGTCGAGCACGTCGAGCCACATCACCGGCTGCTTGCCCGGATTGCCGTGGTCGTGCGGCGCCCAGTTGGCGGTGATGATGAAGTCGCCGTGCTTCATCATGGACTTCTCGCCCTCGACCGCGGTGTAGGCGCCCTCGCCTTCCAGCACGAAACGAATGGCGGAGGCGGAGTGCCGATGCACGTCGGCGATCTCGCCGGGCAGGATCAACTGGATGCCGGCGAACAGCGAATTGGTCACCCGCGACTTGCCCGGCATGCCGGGATTTTCCAAGACCAGCACGCGGCGCTCGGCCTCCTCGGTGCCGATCACGTCGCCGGCTTCCAGCATCAGCTTTTTGACGTCGGAAAACTTCCACGTTGCCGGCTGGACTTGCGTCTTCGGTTCCGGCGTCACCAGATCCTTGAGCACTTCCCAGAGCGGCGCCATGTGGAACTTCGCGATCTTGTCGTAATAGGCCTGCCGCGCCGCCTGCACATTGTGCTTGGAGCCGGGCGTTGTTGCGGTTGCGACCGCCATGGGCGTGTTCCTTCCAGTCCGATCATTGATTTTGCAGCCTTATAACGCAATTCCAGCGCCGCAGGAATATCCCGGCACCAGCAGCGCAGCACGGCATTTGGCCGATTATTGACCGAACGGGCCCCCAAGGTCGCCCGCCACATTTGCCGCCGGGGCCGCACCATGCGACTGTGCAAGCTTCTCATGCGTCGACAGCAAAGGCGGTCCAATTGGCGTCAAAGCGCCGGTTTCAGCTTATCCTCCTGAAGCCTTCACATTACAACGATGACGGCTACGTCATCCGTTGGTGGCGGGCGCTGATCCCGTCGAACTCGCTCGCCGCCGTTTACGGATTGGCGCTCGAACTCGACGCAACGGCGCGTCCTGGGCGAGGACGTCGAGATCGACATCGACGTCATCGACGAGACCAATACCCGCGTCAAAATCGACGAACTCATTCGGCGCTTCCGCAACCACGGCAATTTCGGAATGCTCGGACTGGTCGGCGTGCAGTCGAACCAATATCCGCGCGCGCTCGATATCGCGAGACCCTTCCGCGCCGCCGGCATCCAGGTGGCGATGGGCGGCTTCCATGTGTCCGGCTGCCTGGCCATGCTCGACGGCAAAGCGATCGACCTCGATTGCGCGCGTGACATGGGCATCTCTTTGTTCGCCGGCGAAGCCGAAGGACGCTTCGACGGCCTGCTGCGCGATGCAGCCGCCGGTCACCTAAAGCCGCTCTACAATTACATGAACGATCTGCCCGGACTGGGCGGAGCTCCCAGCCCGTTCCTGCCGCGGCATTTCGTGCGGCGGACTGCGGGTACCAACGCGGCCTTCGACGCCGGCCGCGGCTGCCCGTTCCAGTGTTCCTTCTGCACGATCATCAATGTTCAGGGCCGTCAGTCGCGCTATCGCACGCCCGACGACATCGAGAAAGTCGTGCGCGCCAACTGGAACCAAAAAATCTCGCGCTTCTTCATCACCGACGACAACTTCGCGCGCAACAAAGAATGGGAAGCAATCTTCGACCGCCTGGCGAAACTGCGCGAGGTGGACAAGATCCCGCTCGGCCTGATGATCCAAGTCGACACCATGTGTCACAAGATTCCACGTTTCATCGAGAAGGCGAAAAAAGCCGGCGTCACCCGCGTCTTTCTCGGGCTTGAAAACATCAATCCCGACAATCTCGCCGCCGCCAAGAAAAAACAGAACAAGATCACCGAATACCGCAAGATGATGCTGGCCTGGAAGGCGGAAGGTATCTTCCTCTATGCCGGCTACATTCTCGGCTTTCCCGGCGAGACACCGGAATCGATCCGGCGCGACATTGAAATCGTCCAGCGCGAGCTGCCGGTCGATCTCTTGGAATTCAATATCCTGACGCCGCTCCCCGGCTCCGAGGACCACAAGGTGATGTGGACCAAGGGCGTCGCGATGGATAGCGATTTGAATAAATACGACCTGGAGCATCCGGTCACCGATCATCCGAAGATGACCCGGCAGGAATTGCAGTCGATCTATGAAGAGGTGTGGGGCCTTTACTACACGCGCGCGCACATGACGACGCTGCTGAAACGGGCCGCCGTCACCAAGGTTCCGATGTTTAGCCTCGCCAAGGTTCTGGTGCAGTTTTCGACCATGATGCAGTTTGAAAAGGTTCACCCGCTGCAAAGCGGCCTGATCCGGATGAAACATCCGAGCGAACGGCGGCCTGGATTGGCGCCCGAAAATGTTTTGATGTTCTACGCGCGCTATTTACGGGACTTGATCGTGCGCAACGCCGCATTTCTGTGGACCACGCGGTGGGTACTGATGACGGCGTGGCGCATCGCGCACGACCCGAACCGGCATTCGTACGTGGATACGGCCTTGCTGCCGGTCGAGATCGATGAAGATGAGACCTTCGATTACTTGACCAAGACGGACGGCGCCAAGGCCGCGATCAGCCACCTCAAGAAGATCGCCGAACTGACCCACAAGGTGGCGGCGTCCGCCGTCCCGCTTAGCGCGGAATAGGCGGTCAAGCCGATTGCGTCCTTGCCCTAGTTGTTGACCGCGCCGCCGTCCACCACCAGCGATTGGCCGGTGACGAAATCGCTGTCGCTCGAAGCGAGAAATACCAGCGCGCCGAGCAAATCTTCCGGATAGGCGTCGCGCTTGAAGGCGCGGGAATTGCGGACGGGGATGCGCTCCTCTTCGACGTGCGTCGCGTTCTCCAGGCCAGTGTCGCTGAGGATATAGCCCGGAGATAGCGAATTAACCGCGATACCGAATTGTCCGAGCTCACGCGACAGCGCGCGGGTGAACGCGAGCATGGCGCCCTTCGAGGTGACGTAAGGCAGCATGCGCGGGACGCCCTTGTAGGCGGCGCCCGAGGCGATGTTGATGATCTTGCCGCTGCGCCGCTCGATCATGTGCGGCACGACATGTTTGACCATCAGGAACGGCCCGCGCGTGTTGATCGCCATCACGCGGTCCCATAAATCCGCATCCCACTCGTTGAAATTTCTGGGCTTGAGCGTCGAATAGAGCGCGGCGTTGTTGACCAGGATGTCGATCTGGCCGAAGCGCTCGATGGTCTGCGCGACCAGGCTCTTGACCGCCTTCTCGTCGCTGACGTCGAATTTGACGTTTGCCACGCTATTTGCGCCGTGGCGACCGGCGATTTCCGTGGCGAGGTCCTTGCCGTCGGCGATGTCGGCGATCATCACGCGCGCGCCCTCGGCGGCGAGCGCCTGCGAATAATGCCGGCCGATGCCCTTGGCGCCGCCGGTGACGATCGCGGTTTTACCTTCCAGCCGGGCCATTTGCTTCTCCTGCCGCAGGTGACTGGCAAATTCTTATCAGCTATGAAGCGCAAAACCGAGGGGCTCACCATGCCGACAACGACCGCCGACCAACTAACCATCCGCACGCTGGTCGAGAACTGGGCGATTTGGCGCGATGCCCGGCTGTGGGACCGTTTCCGCACCGTCTGGCACAAAGAAGGGCGGATGATGGCGACCTGGACGCAAGGCACCGTCGAGGAATTCATCAAGATGAGCGACGACGGCTGGGAGCGCGGGATGAAGTTCCTGCATTTCCTCGGCGGGTCTTCGGTCGACGTCAAAGGCAAACGCGCCATCGCGCAGACCAAGATGACCATCTCCCAGCGCGCGCCGATCGAGGGCGTGATCTGCGACGTGGTCTGCACCGGCCGCTTCTACGACTTCCTGGAAAAGCGCAAGGGGCGCTGGGGCCTCGTGCTGCGCCAGCCGATTTACGAGCGAGACCGCATCAACGTGGTCGATCCCGCGGCGAAGCTTTCGCTCGATCAAAAGCTGCTAAATTCATTTCCCGAAGGCTACCGCCACCTCGCCTATATGCAGACGCGCGTCGGCTATAAGGTGAAGACCGACATGCCCGGGCTCGAAGGTCCCGAGTTGGATGCGCTCTATGCCAGGGGCGCGGCCTGGCTAAAGGGCCGCAAGTTGTGACCGCTATACGCGGCTACCGCCGCAGGGGTTGGCTGAAATGCGCAGAAATGCGACCTTGGCCAATACGGTAGGGGATCAAACCATTCGGGGGCCGCGATGTATTCACTCACCGCCAACTTCAATCTACTCAATGAATTCAATATCCTGCGGCTGATCTGCGGCCTGTTCATGATTCCGCATATTTATGGCAAGTTCTATGTGCCGGCAGCGCTCGGCTTCTTCGTCGCCGCCGGGTTCAAGCCGCCCAAGTTCTGGATGTATCTGGCCGGCGCCATCGAGGTCGTGCTGGCGTTCGGCCTGATATTCAACATCTACACCACCATCTGCGCCGCGATCATGGCCGCCCACCTTACAGTCGCCGCGGTCGGCGTCTATCGCGTCACCGGCAAATGGCTATGGAATATCGGCGGCTTCGAATTCTGCCTGTTCTGGGCGATCTGCTGCGCCGTCGTCGCCATGCACACCTATTACGCCGGCGGCATCTGGGGCTAATCGAAATCAACCGTTTGAATTCTCCGCTCCTTGAAAGGAAAATCGAAAAATGGCTAGCGTTCTGTTTTCTCCGATCACCCTGCGCGGTCTCACTTTGCCTAACCGCGTCGTGGTGTCTCCGATGTGCCAGTACAATTCCAACAACGGCTCGGCCAACGACTGGCACCTGATGCATCTCGGCAATATGTCGCTCGGCGCCGCCGGGCTGGTGATGTGCGAGATGACCAACGTCAATCCGCAAGGCCGCATCTCGCCGAAATGCGCCGGCATGTATTCCGACGAGAACGAAGCCGCGCTCAAGCGCGTGTACGATTTCTGCCGGCAATACGGCGTCGCCAAGTTGGGCGTGCAGCTCGCGCATGCCGGGCGAAAAGCGCCGACCACGCCGCCGGCAGCCGGCGGCAAGCCGATCCTGGAAGGGCCGGACGCCTGGACGCCGGAAGCGCCCTCCGCGATCCCCTACGACACCGGCTGGGCAATGCCGCACGCCATGACCAAGGACGACATCAAGCGCTGCATCGGCGAATTTGCCGCGGCGGCCAAGCGCGTCGATCGCATCGGCTATGACGTGATCGAACTGCACGGCGCGCACGGTTATCTTACGCATCAATTCCTGTCGCCGCTCTCCAACAAGCGCACCGACGAATATGGCGGCTCGCTCGACAATCGCATGCGTTTCGCCATCGAGATGTACGAGGCGGTGCGCAAGGTCTGGCCCGAGAGCAAGCCGATCGGCATGCGCGTGTCCGCCACCGACTGGGTCGACGGCGGTTGGACGCCGGAAGAGACCGTCATCTTGGCCAAGGAACTTAAGAAGCGCGGCATGGACTACATGGACGTGTCGAGCGGCGGGCTTTCGCCCGCGCAGAAGATTCCGCTGTCGGCCGGCTATCAGGTGCCGTTCGCGGAAAAAGTGAAGAAGGAAAGCGGCATCGCCACCATGACTGTCGGCCTGATCGCCGGCTATCAGCAGGCCGAGGACATCGTCGCTTCCGGCAAGGCCGATCTGGTGTGTCTTGCGCGCGCCGCGATCTGGGATCCGCGCTGGGCTTGGCACGCCGCCGAAGAACTCGGCGCCGAGACGCCCTACGCGCCGAAAACCATGGCCGGACATCCGAAGTTGCGCCCGCAGTTGTTCCCCAAGCGAGCGCAGCCGGCGGGGTGATCGTCAGCGCAGAGCCGGCACGCGCCCCTTGATCGCGTTGGCGCGTGCACCATAGGTAATGCGTCCGCTGGCATCCGCCGGCAGGCGCGCGTGCAGGCGCTCCCTGAGCCGGTCAACATCGCCGGACGCCATGGTGGCGAGGACCGCGGCGACGCTCGGGCTCAGCAGGCAGGTCGCCCAGAGGTCGTCGAAATCGGGGAAGCTGCGCCGCACCGCAATTTCCCGCGTTTCGATCTGCTCAAGACCGGCATCCGTCCACAAGCCGCGCAGCGCATCCATGCGCGACGCGTCGGCGCTTGGCGGACGCACGGTCGGAAAACCCATGGCGCGCATCTCGGCCTGCACCGGCTCCATGGGGAAACCGCCGCCCGGCAAATCCCACAAATAGGCCGTGATCGTGCCGCCGGGGCGAACCACCCGCACCATCTCGGCAACGCCTTTCGCCGGATCGGGCACGAAGAAAAGCACCAGCGCCATGACCGCGACATCGAACCGGTGTTCGGGAAACGGCAGCGCCATGGCGTCGCCTTGCTCGAAATGCGCCACGCACGCGGCGGGACGTGTGCGTGCGAAGGCAAGCTGGGCTTGCGACGGGTCAATGCCTTGAATTTCGGCCGGCGCGCAGCGCTCGACGATCAATTCAGTAAAGGCGCCGTTGCCGCAGCCGATGTCGACCCACCGCAAGCCTGACGGGGGCGCCAGCCAATCGAGAAATATATCGCCGGCCAGCCGGCTCCAGACCCCCATCATGCGCTCGTAGGCGGCCCCGTCGTCGAAGCGGATCTTGAATTCGGCCACCGTTCCCCCCGAGAGCTGGGTGATGCGGGCGTTTTCAGCGCTTCATTTTCGCGATGAACTTCGCGAAAGCCGCGAGCTGCGTCTTGACGGCATCTTTGGTCGGCTGATCCTTTAGCTCGAGCGTGTCCTTGTCGAACTTGGTCGCGGCCAAGCCGACGAACACCTCGGGCGTGCCGTAGATGAAGGCCTTCAGGAAGGTCATCGACATGCGCCAGTGATACTGCATGCGCGCGCCGCCAAGCGGGCCTTGCGAACAGGATTGGATCGCCACCGGCTTGCCCTCGAACGGCTGCTCCTTCATGCGCGAGACCCAGTCGATCGCATTCTTCAGGCCGCCCGGCAGCGACCAGTTGTATTCCGGCGTGACGAACAGCACGCCGTCGGCGGCGCGGATCGCAGCGGCGAGGTCCACGGCCGGGCCCGGAAAGCCGGACGCATTCTGCACATCCTCATTGTAGAGCGGCAGCGTCTCGAACGGCGGCGCGGTGACGAGCTTCATCTCGGGCGGCGTCAGCGCCGGCAGCGCGCGGGTCAGCGCGGCGTTATATGAGCCTTTGCGGAGCGAGCCGCAGATCACCAGCACATTCAATTGGTCGGCCATTTCAAACCTCTTTCATTGATCCGGACACGGGAAGCACGACGGCTATTGCTGTTCAATTCCAGCCTTCTCACGCACCGTTTTCCATTTGTCGACTTCGTTGGCGATATGTTGGCGGAATTCCGCCGGTGTCGAGATATGCACCACGGCGCCGACCTTCTCCAGCGCCTCGCGGATCGCGGGGCGCGACAGCACTTCTTTCAGCGCAGCATTGGTCTTGTCGACGATCGCCTGCGGCGTGCCGGCAGGATAGAGCCAGCCGTACCAGCCGACGACCGCATAGCCCGGCACGCCGGATTCGGCGACCGTCGGCGTATCGGGGATCGTCGGCCAGCGCGCCGGCGAGCCGACCGCGAGCAGTTTCAATTGGCCGGCCTGCACCTGGCCGCGCACCGCGTGCGCCAACTCGACCCCGTAATCGACTTCGCCCGCCAGCAAAGCCGCGACCACGCCCGGCGTGTTGCGGTAGGGAATGTGCTTGACGTCGATCTCGGCCATCTGGCGCATCAGTTCGCCGGCAAAATTCTGGGTCGAGCCAACCCCAACATCGGCGAAGTTGAGCTTGCCGGGCGAGGCCTTGGCCAGCGCGATCAGGCCTTTGATGTCGTTGGCGGGGAAATCTTTTTTGGCGACGAAGACGAAGGCCGAGTCGGCGACCCATGAGACCGGCGCGTAGTCCTTGACCGCGTCGTAGCGGATTGATTTGAGCATCGCCGCCGACACGGTGTGGGCGGGACTGGTCATCAGCGCGGTGTAGCCGTCCTTGTCGGCACGCGCGACATACTCGGCGGCGAGCGTTCCGCCGGCGCCCACTTTGTTCTCGACGATGACCGATTGTTTCAGCAACTCGGACAGCGACTGCGCAATGATGCGGGAGACGATATCCGTGCCGCCGCCAGCGCCAAATCCGACGATCACGTGGATCGGCCGGTCCGCCGGCCATTCCGCGACCGCGGGTGCAGCCGCCGCAAAAACAAAACCGGCCGCAATGGCTGCTGCTAAGAATGTGCGTTTCATGAAGCTCCCCTCCGCTTATTCGCGCTTTGGGCCTACGCCTTTTCGTCTTCGATTGGATTGCTTAGCACGCCGATGCCTTCGACTTCGATCTCGATGGTGTCGCCCGGCTTCATCCAGACCGGCTCCGGCTTGCGCGCGTGACCGACGCCGGACGGCGTGCCGGTGAGGATGATATCGCCGGGCTCCAGCGTCATGCCCTTGGTGAGATAAACCAGCGTCTCGGCCAGCGGGAACATCATGTTGTCGGTGTTGTCGGATTGCATGACGTTGCCGTTGAGCCGGCTCATGATCTTCAGGCCCTTGCCGCCGGGCGGCAATTCGTCGGTGGAAACCATCCACGGCCCGAAGCCGCCGGTGCGATCGAAATTCTTGCCCATGCCCCATTGCGTGGTGTGGCGCTGGAATTCGCGCACCGAGCCTTCGTTCGAACACGAATAACCGGCGATGCAGCCGAGCGCGTTTTCCATCGTCAGATGCTTGGCGCGGCGGCCGATGATCGCGACCATTTCGGCTTCGTAATCGAGCTGGTTCGATACACGCGGGCGAATGATCGGCTGCAAATGCGGCACCATCGACGTCAGCACGCGGAAGAAGATCGAGGGGAATTTCGGAATATTGTCGCGCTGCGGCCCCTCTTTGACGTGGTCAAGATAATTGAGCCCGAGGCAGATGATCTTGCCGGGCTTTGCGACCGGGAAACCGTATTTCAATCCGGCGAGCGGGCGGCGGGCGGAGGCGGGCGCGCGTTTAGCGAGATCGGCGAGGGCTTTAAGGTCGCCATTGCTCGCGCGCAGGGCTTCGCCGAGATCGACGGGCATGGTGGCGTCAACCGCCTGCAGATCGATGACGGCGTCGCCCTCGACCACGCCAAGCCGCAAGCCGTTATTCGCTTCAAAACCGACAATCTTCATGAATCCTGTTCCTGCCTTGTCATGACTAGGCAAGGCTTAGCGCAGGAAGGCGAATTCGGGAAGCTCACTAATCGGCCAGCGTGAAGGCCTGGATAGAGAAATATTGGCGCTCGTCGGTCCACACGCCCGACCGGCTGCCAGCCGGCGCCGCGCGCCAGCGCGCCCAGCGACTCGATGCTGTATTTGTAGCTGTTCTCGGTGTGGATGGTTTCGCCGGCGCGGAAATCGATAGCTCTCGCCCGCCACCTTCACCTTCTGCCGCTTCAGGCTGGCGAGGTGCATTTCGATGCGATGGCGCTCGCGGTTGTAGAAGGCGTGGTGCTCGAAGCTGTCGAGCTTGAAGGTGCCGCCGAGCTCGCGATTGATGCGCACCAGCAGATTGAGATTGAACTTGGCGGTGATGCCCGCGGCGTCGTTATAGGCGGCGTTGAGCACATCGACCGGCTTGATCAGATCGGCGCCGACGATCAGCGTCGCGCCCGCGCCCGAGGATGCGGCCGGCATTGCGCAGGAACGCCGCCGCCTCGTGCGGCTCGAAATTGCCGATGGTGGAGCCCGGAAAAAATCCGACGCGCACCGGCGCGGCACGCGCTGGCTCCGGAAGCACGAAAGTTTGCGTGATATCGGCGGTGACCGGCAGTACCTTCAGCCCCGGGAAATCCGGCCGCAGCTCGAGCGCTTCCTGCTCGATCATCTCGCCGCAAATATCGACTGGAACATAGGCGGCGAGCTTGGGCAGCGCGCGCAGCATGATGCGCGCCTTCTTGCTCGAGCCGCTACCGAATTCGACCAGCGCAGCACCGGCCGGAACGAGCTTGGCGATATCGCGCGCGTGCTCGCGCAGGATCTGCATCTCGCAGCGCGTCGGGTAATATTCAGGCACCTCGGTGATGCGCTCGAACAGCAGCGAGCCGGCGCCGTCGTAGAAATATTTTGGCAGCAAATATTTCGGCGTTGCGCTCAAGCCGGCGAGCACGTCGCTCTCGAACGTTGAAGTCTTCCGCAGTTTGCGGCAGTACGCGGCGAGATCGTGCGAGCGCGACCATGATGGCTCCCTCAAACGAATTCGGCGAGCCGCAGCCCGCTGAACTGCCAGCGCGCGCCCGGATAGAAGAAATTGCGGTAGCTGACGCGCGCGTGGCCCTCCGGCGTCGCCAGCGAGGAGCCGCGCAGCACCATCTGGCTGACCATGAACTTGCCGTTGTATTCGCCGAGCGCGCCTTCGGCGGCGCGGTAGCCCGGATAGGGCAGATAGGCGCTGCGCGTCCATTGCCAGGCGATGCCGAAGGCATCGGCGAGAAGGCCGGCGCGCGCCGCCACCTCCCATTCCGCCTCGCTCGGCAAGTGCTTGCCGGCAAAGCGGGCGAAGGCGTCGGCCTCGTAATAGCTGATATGCGTGACGGGCGCCGCCGGATCGACCGGCTGCAATCCGGCGAGCGTCATCGAAAACCAGATGCCATCTTTCTGCCGCCAATAGCCCGGCGCCTGCCAGTCTTCCGCCTGCACCGCCGCCCAGCCATCCGACAGCCAGAGCGAGGGCGTCGCGTAGCCGCCGGCCTCGATGAACTCGAGCCACTCGGCATTGCTGACAAGATGGCGCGCAATCCGCACATCGGAGATGAGTTCGTCATGGAGCGGCGTCTCGTTGTCGAAGCAGAACCCCTGCCCCTCGTGGCCGACGGCGTGAATGCCGGCCGGGACATCGACAAAGCCGCGCGGACCTTGCGTGACGCGCGGCGGTATCCAGCCGGCGTCATAGACCGGGTCGGTCGGGTTCTGCGCGAAGGCGTGCAGGATATCGGTGAGCAGCAGTTCCTGGTGCTGCTGCTCGTGATGCAGGCCGATCTCCAGAATCGCGAACACGCGCTCCGCATTCGCCGCCGGCACTTGCTCGATCAGCCGCTCGACCGCCGCATCGACATGGGCGCGATAGCCGGCGACGTCCTCGCCATTCGGTCGCGTGATCAAGCCCGCGTTGCGGGCGCGCGTGGCGCGGACCGGCGGCGACGTAGTAGGAGTTGAACAGGAACGGAAAGCGTTCGTCGAAAATCTTGTAGGTTGGATCGTTCGGCACCAGCAGAAATTGCTCGAAGAACCAGGTGACGTGCGCGCGATGCCATTTCGTCGGCGAGGCATCCGCCATCGATTGCACGATCTGGTCCTCGGCCGACAGATGCGCGGTGCGCTTTTCCGTCTCCGCGCGCACGCGGCGGAACGCATCGCGCCAGCCGGCCCGCACCTCATCGAGCGACTGAGAGTGGGATATTGGCGCAAGCGGCAGTTTGCCGACGGCACCTCGCGGAGCGTGCGAAGTAGCGGTGTGCGCCATGGTTTATCTCCGTAACAATATGAAAGGGGCAGCGGCAGTCGATGTACGTACGGATACGAATTATGGACGCAATTGTTCCATCGGCGTCCATCCGGGGCAACCTCGAAACGCCGCAGGCTAAACGACCTGACAGGGTTGTGATTGCGGCGTGAAGAATAAAGAACAGCCGCAACAACATGTTTGAGGCTTTGCGGGCTAGACAAATTTGAGGATAGGCGCTGACGGCGACGAAACGGTGTGGCCCTGTAATTGTGACCTACGACACATTTAGTCCATTGAAACGGCGTTTGAAATCATTGACTATTTTGGCTTCGTTCTGCCAAAAGTTTTACGTTCTGAGCCGGCCGCCGCCGTTTTCAAATAGCGCGCTGGCAAGGGACGCGAATCGACCACCCGCGCCGCGGGCGAACCGATCCGCTGTCGATCTTGATAACAGATTACTGTACCAGGAATTTCATTAAGGTTGCAAGATAGGAACAATCACCCATAAGGCGAAATCATAATGCATGAAACATCTGGTCGAGCAATTCGCGTGCAGATTTATGCTGCGCGGCAGATTCTACATGCGAGTGAACGAGAATGTTTGAGTCGAGCAAAATTATTTGAACGCTTCACTGACCGGCCTGCATTGGGTGGTCCAGGGGGAATGTTAGTTTAGCGCTGGCGGTAACGCCAGCGTGGCCGGCGGAGCCAGTCGGCGGGTAGCCGGGCGATTTCTTCGAACAGTTCAGGCAACGTTTGCAATACGCTGCCGAGTTTGGAGAGCGTCGCTCCTGAATTAGCGATTTAAAATTTTCATACGTTCGCTGCCTGCGAGAAAATCGGCGTAGGCTGCTGCAATTCCTTCCCGCAGTTGGGTCTTGGCACGCCAGCCGAGCTGCGTCAGTTTAGACACGTCAAGAAGCTTCTGCGGAGCGCCGTCTGGACGCGTGGTGTCGAATACGAATCGCCCGCGATAGCCGACGACTTCAGCGACGAGCTGTGCGAACTCGGCAATCGTAATGTCCTGCCCAGTACCGACATTGAGAAAGCCGTCCCCTGAATAATGTTTCATGACGAATATGCAGGCATCGGCTAGATCATCGACCGCTAGAAATTCCCGCCGCGGGCGTCCAGTGCCCCATACAGTCAAAGTCGATGCACCAGCCAGCTTGGCTTCGTGCGATCGGCGGATCAAGGCTGCGGGAACGTGGCTGTGTTCGGGGTGATAATTGTCACCAGGCCCATAAAGATTGGTCGGCATCACCGAAATGAAGTCGGCGCCGTATTGCCGACGATAGGCTTCGACCAGTTTGATTCCGGCGATTTTTGCCACTGCATACCATTCATTAGTGGGTTCGAGCGGCCCCGTGAGCAGCATTTCTTCGGACATCGGCTGTGGCGCTAATTTCGGGTAAATGCATGAAGAACCAAGAAACAAAAGCTTCTTCACGCCGGCCGCATACGAGGCGCTAATGACGTTGAGCTCGATAGCAAGATTGTCTGCCAGGAAGTCAACCGGATAGGCACTGTTGAAGGCAATACCGCCGACTTTGGCCGCCGCAACGATTACGGCGTCGGGCTTTGCCGAGCGAATCCATCGTTCGGTTTCGTCCTGCCGAATAAGATCAATTGTCGTATGATCGGCTGTAATAATCTTACATGCTTCTGATTTGAGCCGGCGGACGATGGCGCTACCGACCATGCCGTTGTGGCCCGCGACATAGACACGCTTGGCCTTGAAATCGAATAGCGACGCATTGCGGCCGACGTCAGTCATGACGGTTCTTACGCTCTTGTTCCTGGCGTACGATCGCGAGGTCGGCCTCGACCATCTCTTTCACCAGTTGGTCGAAGGTTGTTTTGTGCCGCCAGCCGAGTCGCTGGTGCGCCTTGGAGGGATCGCCGAGCAAGAGGTCAACCTCGGTGGGCCGGAAATAGCGGGGGTCGACCTCGATTAGTATTTGACCCGAGAGCGCGTCGATGCCCTTTTCTTCAACGCCCTTACCGCGCCATTCGATACGCTTTCCGACATGGGCAAATGCCTTTTCGGCAAACTCGCGGACCGAATGCTTCTCGCCGGTTGCCAGCACATAGTCGTCGGGCTCCTCTTGCTGCAGGATCATCCACATGCCCTCAATATAATCGCGCGCGTGGCCCCAGTCGCGTTCGGCGTCAAGATTGCCGAGATAAAATTTGTCCTGCAGCCCGAGTGAAATTGCCGCGGCGGCGCGTGTGATCTTGCGCGTCACGAAGGTTTCTCCCCGCGTTGGACCTTCGTGATTAAAAAGGATGCCATTCGACGCATGCATCCCGTACGCCTCGCGGTAATTGACGGTGATCCAGAAAGCATAGAGCTTGGCGGCACCATACGGAGAGCGCGGGTGGAATGGCGTAGTCTCGCGCTGCGGCACCTCACGCACTTTGCCATACAGCTCGGAAGTCGAAGCTTGATAAAACCGCGCACGCTTTTCCATTCCGAGAATTCGGACTGCCTCAAGCATGCGCAATGTGCCGAGTCCGTCGGCATTGGCGGTGTACTCCGGGGTCTCGAAGCTCACCTGCACATGGCTCTGCGCAGCGAGGTTGTAGATTTCTGTTGGCTGCGTTTCCTGAATGATGCGGATGAGGTTAGTCGCATCGGTCATATCCCCGTAGTGGAGCTTGAAATGGACGTTTTGCTCGTGCTGGTCCTGATAGAGATGATCGACGCGGCCGGTATTGAACGAGGAGGAGCGGCGCTTGATGCCATGCACGAGGTAGCCCTTGCCGAGCAGAAACTCGGCAAGATAGGCGCCGTCCTGCCCAGTGGCGCCGGTGATGAGTGCAGTTTTATCAGCCATGGCTCGGTCCGTCCCGTAAGATGAAATGGGGCCAGTGTGGGTTGGCCCCCAGTTAATTGCAGCAAAGTCCCTAATATCAGATTTCATGGGCTAGACACGCAGTCGTCCACCCGGGGCGACCGCCGCTTTTGTCGTTGAACTCGGCGCCAGACTGCCTCTAAGGCGCGCCGGATCGCCAAGCCGTTAGCCGGCGTCCAGCAATGAGGACCGCGCTCGCCTGTTCGACACGGGTACGAGTTACGCCCGTGGTACCGCAGAGTTATGTTGAATGGTTTCTTTCGGCGCTGAATAATCAATCACGCCTAATCCGTTATTCGGAATTTTTCGGGTACCGCTTGGCCGCACAAGGCCCCTGCCCCCCGAATATACAAAACTAACTTAAGTAGCCGGCCTGCGCTCGATTTGAGCCCTCGCCCCTCGCTTTTACGGGGGCCTCCCATCTTAACGAAGTGATGCGTTGACGGGGCCAATCGATATGCGGCGCGAGCGAGTGGCCGAAAATAGCGGAATTTTTCGATACGCAATAGTTTAGGGTTGAACGATTCAACCCCATAATTTTGGTTAGCAAAACATGGTCTACAACGCGTGTTTAACAGTTCGTTAACGAATTAATAAGCCTTGGCGTTCTTTATGTTGGGGCATGAGAGAATTGTAAGCACGTGTCAGCATCTCAAGCGCCCTGAAATCGACCGCCGCCTCGCCGCCGGCGAGCCGTCGACGCAGGTTGCGCGCGACTATGAGCTGAACCTGTCGAGTTTGCACCGGCATCGGACGAATTGCCTCAAACTCGCGTTCGTCCAACGCCATCAAGAAAGACGCGGCCCGCGGCAGTGCTGCCGTCGCGCTGCTGCCGTCGAAAGAGACACTGAGCGGCGCTTATTTCGAGCTGCGCGACCCGGATTGATCAAATCGTAGCGCAGGCCGAGCAACAAGGATCGCTCGCTGTTGCCGTCTCCGGGCTCAACTCGTTGCGCCAGACCCTCGATAGCCTGGCGCGGCTGGCCGGGCATCAGGGCAGCCGGCACACAGGTCAATGTCGCGGTGCAAACCAATGTCAATGTCGATCTATCGCAGATCGCCGAACGGCTCATCAAGCACTTCGACCATGAACCAGAACTGAAAGCGCGGATCGCGCAAGCACTAGTGGAAATTGATGATGAACAATCTGCGTGAGATTGCTTATCGGCTCGATCCGGTGCTGTGGGTGCGTGAAGGTGCTCGGATGATGAGCCGGCACCAGTGGCAGGAGGAATTTCTGCGGTCCCGCAAGGAGCATCCATCCTGGCATTGACGGCGCGCCAGGTCGGCAAAACGACCGCCGCGGCGTGGGCGATGGCACATGCAGCGCTGTTTATGCCTGGGGTCACTGTCGGTGGTCGCCTGCCCTGCCCAACGTCAAAGCGCCGAAGCGGTGCGCCGGGTGCGCGAGGTATTGTTAAGGTGTGGTGCCGAACTCACGAGTGACAATGTCTACGGCCTCGAGCTAAAGAACGGTTCACGGGTATTAGCACTGCCGGGCAGCGACGATTCAATCCGCGGGCTGACCGTCGATCGCATGGATCGTGGCGGACGAAGCGGCGCGGCTGACCAACGACATCATGTCCGCTTTACGTCCGATGCGCGCCCGAAAACCGGACAGGCGCGTTTTGCCATGTTGTCGACGGCATGGAGCCTGGCTGACCCGTTCTGGACGGCTTGGTCGAGCAATGATCCTACGTGGATCCGGCTCCGCGCAACGGCCGATGTGAACCCGAACATTAACCCGAGAATTTATGGAGCAAGAGCGTCTCGCTCTCGGTGAGGCCGCCTTCAAACGCGAATATCTCGGCATTCCGACGGGTGCGGGCACAAGTCCATTCACCTGGGCTTTATTTGAAAAAATAACGCGTTCGCACACCCCGACTGTCCCCCCGGGTCCGGCATTCTGTCCGCCCCAGCCGGAGCCTGCAAAACCCGCTGAAAATCCGTTCCAACGCATGAGAGGGGAATTAATCCAATGACGAAATTCAACCGCAATGATCCCAGCACATGGCCGGACATAAAACCGGTCATCATTGCCCACGATGTAGCGCGCAGCCACGACCGCTCTACCGCCGTTGTCGGTGGCCTCAGTCATTATCAGCCCAGGCTGTTTGGCATAGCGCATCTCGAGGAACTGCCAGTAGGACAGTCAGGATCGCAGCGCGCCAGCGCGCTGGCGGCAGTGGACCGCCGTTATAATTCCAATGCTCTGATCGTCGCCGATCTGAGCAACGATGCGAGCTATGCCGAGGATTTGTGGCACATGTTCGGTCACAGAATGGTTGGTGTTCATATTACGCGGCATGGCAATGGAATGGACTTTGACCGTCGGCAAGTGCCGGGCGGGGTCATTTGGGTTTATTCCATCGGTCGCACAACTTTGATTGAGAACTATCTAGCTGAATTGGAACGGGGCGATATGCGGGTCGTCAATAATGAGATAAGCCGCCGGGCTTATCAGCAATTGGCTGAGCTAGAAGTTGTGGATAAAGAGACTGGCCGCTTCTATAACTGTCCGAGCGGGCGGCATGATGATCTGGGGATTTCCTGCGCCATGCTGGCATGGGCGGCACGGCATCCGCATTTATCGGAGTGGGTACGGACTTTCGAACGGTCGCGGATCATCCGCAGGCCACAGTCTAAAGTGGGTTGGGGGGCCTGGACGTGAGCCCGGCTCAATGTCCGGCACGTGTCGTGCTGGCTCGCATTCTCCTCGGCCTCGGCCCTTCGCTCCACCAGTTCCGCTGTGGATTGCTCCACTTTGTTCGCCGGCTTCAACGCTACTATGGCCTCGTCCGACTTCGCGCTTCCGTTCATCATCGGCTTACGGCTCCTCGCCTTCCGGATGCGGACCGTCAGTGTCTTCCACCAACGGCCAGATGCGGGACCTCCCAGGTTCCGACGCGATCCTTGTGCGCGTGATGGGCTCTTCGACCCCGGCGGGGCGAACAACACCTCGCATGACGGTGTTGCTCATGTTGCGTTCGCCTACGAAGACAGTCTCCGCCCCCGCGGTTAATGCAATTTCGGGGCTCAATCCCCCACCCCACACACTCGCTGTGTACGCTTCGTGGCCGGCCTCGCGACCGGTACCTCACGCAACACTCGCTACCAGGCGGCTGGCTAGGCCTTTCCTGGGTCATTTCGAGCGGTTGCTTTTTATTTAAATTTTGTTGACTTCTGAGGTTTGCCCAGGCGCACGCCCGGCCCGCCGCCGTTCTCGTCGATGAATTCGACCCCGGCGCGCTCGAGCGCTGCGCGGATGGCTTGAACGGCTTCCTTCGATACCGGCCTTCTGGATATCTCAAAATCGACAATAGTCGAAAGCCCCAGTCGGGCTGCTGAGGCGAGTGCCGGTTGCGTCAGGCCAAGTAATCCTCGGGCGCCGCGACATTGGGCCATAGTTATAGTATCAACATTTTCTGTTGACATCCGTTTTTCCAGTCAATATAAAATGTTGATGACCCAAGTAGGAGTTGTGCCATGAGTCTCGCCTTTGCCGCCACCACCTACCGCGCCCATCCGCGACCGGATCCGGGCGCCAAGATCCCCAGATCAACAAAACAAACGCTCGCCGCGACGGTTGAGGGGCGCAAGGGTTGCCCGAACGCGGCGAAGGTAGAGCCACCTCGGGCTGATCAGGGCGTACGTTATGAATCTAGAAATTGCCTCTGCCACCTACCGAGCCATCCGCGCCCAGGACCCCGAGATCGACGAGCAATCCCTCGCCGCTGGGGTTGAGGGGCGTAAGGGCTCGCCCGACGCGGCGGGGGAAGAGCCACCTCGAGCTGAAGCAGGGAGTACGCCATGAATCTCGAATTCGCCGCCACCACCTACCGCGCCATCCGCGACCGCATCCGGGCGCAGGATCCCCAGATCGACGAGCAGACGCTGGCCGATACCGTTGAGGGGCTCACCGATGTGCACGAAGTCATCGCAGCCATCATCCGGGCAGCGCTTTGCGACGAGGCCCTGGTCCTAGGGCTCAAATGCCGGATCTCCGACATGCAGGGCCGGCTGGACCGGCTGCAGGAGCGGGCCGCCAAACGCCGGCAGATCGCCCGTGATGCGATGGTCGAGCTTGATCTGAAGAAACTGAATGCACCGGATTTTACAGCCTCGATCCGCGAGGGCACCCCCGCGCTAATGGTGCTCAATGAAGACGCCGTGCCGAGTATCTATTGGCAGCCGAGCGAGCCCCGTCTTAAGCGCCAGGAATTGGCCTACGAACTCAAACAGGGCGCGGAAATCGAAGGCGTTGCCCTCTCCGACCCAGAACCGGTCTTGAGCGTGAGGACACGGTAATGGCCTTCTCAGCAAAACAGGTACAGGCGCTGCGGCGTCATCCCAATAGTCGTTATATCAGGACCCGTGAGGCCCATGGCCGGGAACTCAGTCTATCTCGAAGGGTGGTACGCGATTTCAGAAGCCAACCGGATCTTCGGGTTTGACGGCTGGAACCGGGAGACCATCGAATCCAAATGCGTCCTTGCCCGCGAAAATCGAGGCACCTTCCTGGCGGTCTATATCGCCCGGGTGCGGGTCACCGTCCACGCTGACGGCGCAACGGTCATTCGTGAGGGTCATGGCACCGGCGAAGGTCGCGGAACATCGCCAGGCGAAGTGCACGACATTGCCCTCAAGATCGCCGAAACCGATGCCACCAAACGGGCGCTTGCCACCTTTGGAAAACCCTTCGGCTTGGCGCTCTATGGGGGCGGGAAGGCTGCGCTGTCTGCCCAAAACGTAGCCTCAGAGCCGAAGGCGCTGGATCAAAGCCACCAGGTCAGTCTGCCGCGCGACGACACGACCCCGATCCCGCGACCGTCGCGCTACTACGGTCGACGCCAGGATCTGGTCACGCGCGATCGGGCGCAAGCTCGCCGCGAACTGGAAATCCGGCCGTCAGCCGGCAGCTCGATTGTTCCGGTCTCACCGAGTCTCGTCCCGGGGCAAATCGATAAGAGCCTTCTCACCATCGCCGAGCCCAAACGGCTGCGTGACAAGGCCCATCTGAGATACGTCGCCTCTCAACCTTGCCTGGTCTGCGGCCGGCAGCCGTCCGATCCGCACCACCTACGGTTTGCGCAACCCAGAGCGCTCGGTCTCAAAGTCAGCGACGAATTCACCGTACCCCTCTGCCGCGGTCACCATCGGCAACTGCATCAGGCCGGCAATGAGGTGGCCTGGTGGGAGAATCTGAAAATCAATGCCCTACCCCTTGCCAAGCAACTATGGGAGCAGACCCGCCCAAAATCTGCGGCGACAGAACTCCAACCCAATGATGCTACCGCCAAGGTCCCGACAGAAAACTGATGGCGACTTTGGGGCAATCGAGGCCGGCGAAGGCGCCAGGCCATGCTAAACGACGTTGTCCGGTCTCCGATGAAAAAACAAAGCCAATTTCTCCGGTTGAATATCAATGAGTTCTCTCAAGCAGATTGAAGCCAATCGCCGTAACGCGCTCAAAAGCACCGGGCCAACGACGCCGGAAGGCAAAGAGCGTTCGCGCCGCAATGCCGTACTCCATGGTCTTACCGCCGAGGCCGTCATTGCGGTACTCGAGGACGCCGAGGATTATCAGGCCTTCGAAGCCGCCGTGATTGCCGACTATGACGCAGAGTCAGCCGTAGAGCGCGAGTTGGTGCTTCGCTTAGCGAGCGTCCTGTGGCGACTTCGCCGCGCAACCGGCATAGAGACCGCCCTTTTTAAGTCTATGACCGCAGACAATAGCAAGATCGAACATGGCTCTTCACACCCGCCCCTCGTCGAGGCAGCCGATCTCTCAAATCGAAATGAAATGCACCTGGTAGCAACACAGCAATCTGACCGGGCGGCAGGAAACGAGCCCGGTTTCTTTACGAATAATGATATTGCCGACAACTGCTCACGCTTGGCCGCTCTGCCGACTTTCGCCCTTGATCGCCTCAGCCGTTACGAGCATTTGCTTTGGCGGCAAGCGCGACAGATTGTACTTACGTTGGACACGACGGTGATCGAGACAGCTGGATCGACCAGCCTGGCCGAAATTGCGAACAATTATTTCCTATATGCGGCTGGTGGGTCGTCGGGCCCCGAGCTGAAATATGCCGGCCCGGCCGTTGTGGCCGGTCAGTTTAGTTCCTGGGCGCTGATCGGCGCCGAGCAGACGGCAAGCGGATATGAGATTACCTGGAAGGTCACCGGCTGCCGGCCGCAATTGGAGCGTGGCGTACTCAAAAGTGCAGCATAGCGCCGAGGTAGCGTGGTACGCGAAAAACCCGCCTCTTATGTGAGGCTCTGCAGTCGTGGCTGATAAAGTTGCCTTAAAGGCTGCAATTGCTCTCGCGGATATTATTCTGTGTATTCCCGCAGGCCGTCGAGCGGATAGGCCAATCGCTTGGCGGTCATTTACTTAAGAGAACGCGACGCTTACCATAAAATGATGGCAGATCAGATCGTCAGCCCGCACGCGCGGCCAGTTGAATATTCGACGCAGGGCCGGCAAGTAATTCATCCACCTCTGCGTTCCATCGTCACGACGCCTTAAAGAGACCATGCCGGCCCACAGCAACATTGCCACCGAGATGCCACAAGTGAGCATCGGCACCGCGCGGGTCGCCATCTTGATGTGCACGAAGGACGGCGCCGCGTTTCTCGATGACCAACTCAAGTCGATCGCGGATCAGACCCATCCGAACTGGAGCTTATTTGTATCCGATGACGGATCGACCGACGAGACCATAAAAATTCTCCAGCGCTTCGCCGCTAGCCACGCGCAGAAAACGGTCATTAGAAATGGGCCGGGGAAAGGCGCCTGTGTCAATTTTCTCTCGCTGGCGACCGATCCAACAATCGATGCGGACTATTTTGCCTTCAGCGATCAAGACGATATATGGTACAAAGATAAACTTCAGCGCGCGCAGGCTTGGCTCGCCACCGTCCCGGCCGATGTGCCGGCGCTTTATTGCGGCCGCACCGAACTGGTATCTAACGATGGGCGAACCTATGGATTCTCGCCACTGTTTACCCGCCCAATAGCCTTCCGCAACGCTATCATCCAGAGTTTGGGAGGGGGCAATACGATGGTGTTCAATAAAGCGGCCAAGCGCTTGCTAGAGACAGCCGGCAAGCTTGACGTGGTTATGCATGACTGGTGGATGTACCAATTGGTGTCCGCGGTGGGCGGCGCCATTTGCTACGATCCGCAGCCGATGCTCAAATATCGCCAGCATCTCGACAACCTCGTCGGATCGAATCGCGGCTGGCGCGCGGGCATGGTTCGCATCCGCATGATGCGGAAGGGACGTTTTCGCGATTGGAACAAGATGAACATTGCCGCGCTCGAGAAAGTACCCGCCCATTTAATCAAGCCGCAAAATAGCGTGGTGTTGCAGCTGTTCGCCAAAGCGAGAGCAGCGTCGCTGTTGAAGCGTCTTTACTATCTGAAGCGGTCCGGCGTTTACCGCCAAACCTTGCTCGGCAATATCGGTCTGCTTGCAGCAACACTTCTCAAAAGGATTTGAGATGGGCACGGCCCACTGACGTCCGATCGCGCCGCTGCACTGCCCAGAGGGCGCGGACGGCTCTAATCAACGGCCGGCGGTCGACCAATGCACGGCTGCACGGGCTGCATTCCTAGAGCCACCGCTTTCGCAGCTCAAAGTGCTTCAGGTTTCAAGCTTTTGTACCGGTCGGGCGTGAGATTCGCACGTGCGCGTCGCTCAATAGATGGACATGCGTGACGTATCGAAAGTCACGATAGTGAAACGGCAGGCCTCCCTTTAATTGTGTACACAATTTAATCATTAAAATGGGGATGGAATTCTCTCGGGTTCCAGCCAAAATCTTTGACCGCTGCAGAATGATCGAAAACCATATCCATTGACATCCGAGTACCCATCGCTGCGTTAAACCCAGGAAAAAAAGGCTTTGCTACTAAGAACGCGGCTCTCCACAGGAACGGCGGGACAGATATGATTCGTCTTGGCAGGTTGAGCCCGTCGAAGATACGACCGATCATCTCCCTATATGTGATCGTCTCTTTGCCAGAGACTGCATAAATCTTGTTGATTGCGGCTGGGCTTGACGCCGCGGCTAATGCTGCGGCCGCTAGATCTTCGGCATGGACGGGTTGCCGCAAACCAGAGCCTGTGCCGGCAAGCGGCATGAATCCGAATCGTCTGATCATCCGCGACATACGTGTGATATTTCGATCGTGACCTTCGGCATATACGAGCGTTGGTCGCAAGATCGTCCAACCAATCCCGAGTTGCCCGCATGTTGTAATAATCTGCTGCTCCGCATCAACAATTTCCCGCAGCATTTTGCGTTCATATTCAATTTCCGAGTTTAATTTTGTCAGAATGCTCGTCGAGGTGAACACCACAATACGCTTTGTTACCGGTGTGCAAACATCTGACAATGCCTTCGCGAAGAGACGGACATCAGCCGTGCAATAGAGTGTACAAAATGGGGGCAGTTCAAGCTCTTCCGGCCGCTCGAGGTCGCCCTGAAGCCAGTCGAAATTTTTATCATCTCGTCGAGATCTTGAAACTGCGATCGGTCTTTGTCCAGCGCGCACAAGGTGCTGTACGATATATCCGCCAACTACGCCGGATCCTCCTAATACGACGCTTTTCATTTTGTGGCCCCTGAGAATATGAGCATTCGATCATGTTTCTTGACTTGGGGCGCCAGCCGCTCGCCGACAACTACCCGACACAAGAGCAATTCACCGCGGAAGACTTCTTTCCGCTGGAGATGTTATTTTGCGAGCGGTGCAAGAACGTCCAGCCGCTTGCTGCGACTTGCTGAGACGCACTCCGGGACCGCCGCCGTTTTCGTCGATGAATTCGATGTCGATCATCTCTAAAGACATATTGGAGCACCCTCGCCACCCGATCCGACGCCTTGAGCCCTTATTCCGATGCTTTACGCCCATGGTTAACGCCTATTGACCATAAACCAATTTGTTACGGGACCCTGCCTTTATCGAGGGAATGAGTAGGTCATGCACCACGTGTCAGAATTTGAAGCGCCCGGAGATCGACCGCCGCCTGGCCGCCGGCGAACCGTCGGCGCAGGTTGCCCGCGATTATGAGTTGAACGTTTCGAGCCTGCATCGCCACCGCACGAATTGCCTCAAACTCGGCTCGTCCAACGCCATAAAGAAAGATGCCGCGCGCGGCAGTGCCGCGGTCGCGCTGCTGCCGTCGAAGGAAACTCTCAGCGACGCCTATTGGGGGCTGCGTTCCCACATTGATCAGATCGTGGCGCAGGCCGAGCAAGAGGGATCGCTCGCGGTTGCAGTCTCAGGTCTCAACTCTATCCGCCAGACCCTCGATAGCCTAGCGCGACTGGCCGGGCATACATCGGGCGCACAGGTCAATGTTGCCGTCCAAACCAATGTCAATGTCGATCTAACGCAGATCGCCGAACGCCTGATCCAGCGCTTCGACCATGAACCGGAACTGAAAGCGCGAATCGCGCAAGCACTAGTAAAGCTCGACGATGAACCACCTACGTGAGATCGCTTATCGGGTCGATCCGGTGTTGTGGGTTCGCGAAACTTTAGACATGACGCCGAACAGCTCGCGACGACGATCAATGGCACGGCTGTCGGCGTGCTGGCGGAAGAGTTGCGCATAGCCGGCATCCTCCTCGTCCATTACTCGACCGACTACGTGTTCGATGGGGTCAAGGAAACGCCTTACACCGAGGAAGATGCGCCGCATCCCATCAACGCCTATGGACGCAGCAAATTGGCGGGCGAGACGGCGATGTGCCAGGCCGGCGGCGCCTATGTGATCCTGCGCACGAGTTGGGTTTATGCCGGACGCGGCCACAACTTCGTGCGTACGATGCTTCGCTTGGCGGGCGAACGCGATGAGCTGCGCATTGTCGATGATCAGATCGGCACGCCGACTTGGGCCCACGACAGTGCCGATGCGGCGGCTCAAATCATCCTGGCCATTCGCCGCGAACGGGCGGAGGGCCGGTTCGCATCCGGAATTTTCAACCTAATCGCGTCCGGAGCAACAAGCTGGCATAAGTTTGCCAAGGCCATTTTTGAAGATGCTAGGCACCACGGCTTGCTGCAACGCGTGCCGCACCTCAAGCCGATCCAGAGCGCAGAGTATCCGACGCCGGCCGCCAGGCCGAAGAATTCCCGTCTGGCCGGGGAACGCCTCAGCAAGCGATTTGGAATCGCGCTGCCCGACTGGAAGCAGAGCCTCTCGCTTTGTATCGAGGGAATGAAAATACGCGAGCAATAGTAAACCAGTCTTGGCTTCGGCGAGCCGAGCTTCATCTTCTCGGGTGGCACGGCCTAAATTGAGGATTAAAGTTCATTCGGCGTTACGCGGCGTCCGTGAGGACGCCATGATCCAATTGCACCCGGCGGTTGCAGAATTCCGAGATCAGCGCTTCCGAATGGCTCGCGAGAATGACGATAGGGGTGCGATCGAAGAGGCTCTCGATGCGCTGCCTCGCCTTCTTCTGGAACGCCGCATCGCCGGCGCCAATCCCCTCGTCGATCAGCAGGATATCGTTATGCGCGGCTGTGGAGACCGCGAACGCCAGCCGCGCGAACATGCCGGCCGAATAGGTGCGCATCGGTAGCTCCAGAAATTCACCGAGCTCGGTGAACTCGGCGATGTCGTCGAGCTTGGTCGCGATCTCGCGCCGGTTCATGCCCATCATATAGCCGCGTAGATAAATGTTCTCGATGCCGGTCGATTCCGGGTCCATTCCGGCGTGGGCGTCGAACAACGCACCGACCCGCCCCTCGATGGTGATCGTGCCACCGTTCGGCTTGTAGATGCCGGCGAGCACGCGCAGCAGCGTAGTCTTGCCCGAGCCGTTATGGCCGACGAGGCCGATGCGGTCGCCGTTGTTGATCTCGAGGCTAAGGCCATCGATGGCGCGTACGGTGATGACATCGCGCGCACCCGACATGACGCGGCCGCCGGTCGCCTGGGACAAGATCTTGTTCTTGAGCGAGCGGGCGCTGGCGCCGAAAATCGCAAATTCGACTGTCAGGTTTTCGATAGAAATATGCGCCATCCTACTCAGACCCAGTATGCGATGCGGGCGTGGGCTCGGCGATAGAGCCAGGCGTTGAAGCCCAGCCCGGCTGCCGCCATGCCAATGCAGAGGACCCAACTCGGTTGCGACGGCATCTCGCCAAGCAGCGGCGCCCGCACGATCTCTATGAGATGATAGAACGGGTTGAGTATCACAAAGGCCGGACGGTTTGGTAGGGTTTCGGGGGACCAAAAGATTGGAGTCAGAAAGAATATGACCTGGAGTACGTTGGCAATCACCTGTGGAATATCACGATAGCGGGTAGAGAGCACTCCGACCGCCAACGATATCCACGCGGTGTTGATAAGGAACAAGATGAAGCTGGGGATGAACCACAGAATGTTCCATCCGGGCACTAGCCCGAACCAGACAACCACGATGAGATAGATCGCCATGTTGAAGCCCCAGATCATGACATTGCGTGCCATCATCCGGTAAAAATGGACGCTGAGCGGCATGGGGAGGTTGCGGATATCGGATGCTGCCGCGATAAAAACCGTAGTGCCTTCATTGATGCAGTTCGTGAGCAGGCCCCAGAAGATGAGGCCGGTCGCGATATAGGGCAGCGTCTTGGCAACATCCTGTTGAAACAGAGTGGAGAACACGAAGCCTAACGTCGCGACCAAAATACCCATCGAAAGCGTCAGCCAGAACGGGCCGAGTACCGAGCGCCGGAACCGCTGCCGGATATCGTGGAAGGCTAAGTGGCTCCACAGCACGTAGAGTCGGGCACCGTTGACGATATCGGCGAAGGCTTGCGCCGGCACCGCTTCCGCGGTGATGCGAATGGTAGGCGTTGGTTGTTTGGGAAGGGCGGCCGTGGTCATCCGGTGGTCAACTGGGGATTTCGTGGCTTGTTGTTACGGAAGGCGGGCGTTTAGCACAGTTGCCCGGGGCGCGTCACCTTTTCGTTGGCTAATTTTCTGCCGTTGCGGCTACTCAAATCATTGAAGCGCGTATTGAAATTCGCACAGAGAAAGCAGCGTACCGCTACGTTTGACAAGGCAGATTGAATCCGCATCAGCGTTCTTCGATGCTTTATCTGGCTTCTGCAAAATCAGGAACGGCTTATCGCTAGGTTTCTTTCGTCAACGGTCTCCGGATTCGGGATGTGGTTTCACAACCAAAATACGGAAAACAAATCGGCGTCAGAATGACTGCGCATCTAGTCAGACTTTTTCTAAAGAACAACCCCATGCACAGTAAGCTGCTTCACGGTAGGATTAGCCGATAGCTATTAAGATCTCCGGTTGCCCTCGAGCTTCGTCAGATGAAAAAAATTAGGCTCGCTTTGCCGCTATCTTTGACGATGCGCCGGCAGGGGGCGGCTATTTGGACTGCCTTTGTCGCTGACGCCTGCGCAGCCGCACTCCCGGGTCGCCGCCATTCTCGTCGATGAATTCGACGCCGGAAGCCTTTAAGGCGCCCCAGATCGCTAAGTCGTTAGCCGGCGTCCAGCACTAGGACCGCCCTCGGCCCCCTCGATCCATCGATAATGGCTGTTGGATCTGAGCATTCGGACCGGGCATTTTGGGTTCGTTTCGTAAAATCAAGCCAGCGTTTTGGAGGCTTCATTTCGAGCCGCCAGGATTCGAGGCGTAGCCCATCACTGGACCTGGCGGGCTGCTTCCCGTTCGAAATTTATAGCTGTGATCCGGAATTTTTCGGGTACCGCTTAGCTGGCGCAAGATGCGCCAGTCTGGCGGGATGGTTTGTCCCTATCTACCCCGATTTTTCTGGAGGTCTGTCCTAATTTAATGGGAGATATTACTGAGGCGGCCAATCGATAGGCCCCAAGGAGACGTCCGAAAATAACGGAATTTTTCGAAACCGAAATAGTTTTCGACCAAAGGCATTTTCCGAGATTGCCGCGGACGTCTTGGAAAGAGCAAGACGCCAACTCAGTGAAGATGATTTCAAACGCGAATACCTCGGCATCCCAGCGGGTACGCAGGTAAGCCCATTCACATTCGAATTATATGAACGGGCAACGCAGCCTTCCGTGCATCCCAAGACGTGGGATTTTTTCAGACCGCATATTATTGCGCATGATGTCGGACATACCAAAGACCGCTCCACCGCTGTCGTCGGAGGACGAAGTCCCCTCGCGCCGAATCTGATCGGCATAAAGGAATTCGAGGAATTGCCGCTGGGCCTCTACGGAAGTGCACGTGCTGACGCACTCGCGATGGTTGACCGCCGCTATAATGGCAAAACTCTAGTCATCGCCGATTTGAGTAATGATGCAACATATGCCGAGCCGCTGTTTGAGAGATTGGGCTCTCGATTGATTGGTCTTCGCATCACGAACCACGGCGACGGCATGACTGTTGATAGGCGACAGGTGAAAGGCGGCGCGATATTATTTTACACGATTGGCCGCACTTATCTAATCGATCTGTTGCTACGTGAAATGCAAAGCGAAACCGTTCGAATTCTTCATGGACCGGCAAGCATCCGCGCTTACGAACAGCTAATGGCGCTGGAAATTGAATTCCGGCAGAGCGGAATGATCTATGGGTGTTCGTCAGGGCGGCACGATGACCTGGCTATCTCAACCGCGATGCTCGTATGGGCCGCACAACATCCCCATCTCGAGTACTGGACAAGAACATTGGAGGCGCCGCGGCCTGTACGCAAACGAGAAGCGCCGAGTGCGGCAGCTTGGACGTGATTTGAAGTTGACGAGTTGCGTTACGGGCGAAACGTTCGGTCGCACGTGCCTTAGTTCTTGTCGTAAAGAAGCACGCCCGCCTGCGGCTTTAATTGCAGCAATAAATCGAGGTCGCGGGAATTTCTGCTGACCATAACGGAGCCGGTATCAGCTGCCTGCAGAAACAGCAGGGTGTCGTTTAGAAATTTACGACGATCTTGCTTTGGAATACCTTGCGTCCGCGCCAGAATGCCCGCGATCACCGACGCCTCTAACCAAACCTCATAGTTCGGCGCAATAATGCGCGAGGGGTTGATCCGCGTGAGCATCTCGACGATCGGATTTAATGTTGCGTGCGTACGGCGATCGACCGGATCGAGGGCGCCGATGGTGACCGCGAGCTCGGCCAGCGCCGGTGCGCCATGTAGAATGGTCCGCGATGCCATCAAAGTGACGATCGGCGTAGGCAATTGACCTTTAAGCTGATCGATGTAGACGGTGGCATCAAACAGCAGAGATACCCCGGCGGGAACCTGCAATGGATCAAAAGGAAGATCCGCCTTTGGCCGATGGGCCAGAGGTTGAGCCCAACGACCGGGATCGTGGCGGGCGATAATCGACTGAACATCAGAGCCCAAGCTCAAAATCCTTTGGAAGGCGTCCAGCTTGGGCTGCGAACCAAGGTCCAAAATCATCAGGTGCGGCAAGCACCGCAAGCGCGGCGTTGACCAGCTCCAAGTCATTCTTGAGACCGGTCTTGGTGCGAGCCGCCTTGATCAGCCCTGGATCGACGCGGGCGCTGAGCCGCTCGGTACGCGAGCCTTTCAGTTTGCCGCTCGCCGCCAAGGAAGAGAGCGCGAACTCAACCCGCGCCGACGTTATCGGATCAATTGATTTGGTCCGAGCAAACGTTAACCTATCTCCTCGCAGGCGAGTTTTTTTGAATTTTTTTGCGAATGCCATCGCGGCGCTCCGTTCTTGACTGTATGACATTATAGTATACTATGTCAGACATTCCCGCAAGTCTAGCATTCCAATGCTGCACTGGCCGCGTGGCAGTCAAAACCTCGCCGACGCGGCTGCGGTGCGGCGGACGATTGGGAATCCGCGCTCCGGTTCGGCTATAAAGCTGATCCCTCCCGTTCGAGGACAACTTTGAGCGGCTGCTTGTTATTTGGATTGCTTTGACCGCTGAGGTTTGCGCAGACGCACGCCCGGGCCGCCGCCGTTCTCGTCGATGAATTCGACGCCGGCCAACTCAAGGCACGTCGAACTGCCAGGTCGTTAGCCGCCGTCATGGACGTCTCGCCGTCGGACAGCTCGGCCCGGCGAATGGTGGCAACGCTTAGTGCTGTTTCTCGGGCCAGGTCTTCGGCACTCCACCGGATGAGAGATCGGGCGGCCCTAAGTTGAGCACTAATAAGGGGCTTAAATTGCATGTTGACTGCTTTAAAAGCTTATGCTATGTTTCATATCATATGCTGTTTATCGGCATAAATGCCAGTTTAGCAGACACCACCCTTAATCGCCCAGCCTTGTGGAGTAAACCGATGGACCAGATAACGTTCGCCGCCACCACCTACCGCGCCATCCGCGACCGCATCCGGGCGCAGGACCCCCAGATCGACGAGCAGACCCTCGCCGATACCGTGGAGGGGCTCACCGATGTGCATGAAATCATCTCGGCCATCATCCGGGCAGCACTGAGCGATGAGGCCCTGGTATTGGGGCTCAAATGCCGGATCTCGGACATGCAGGGCCGGCTTGACCGGCTGCAGGACCGGGCCGCCAAACGCCGGCAGATTGCCAAGGACGTGATGGTCGAGCTCGACCTGAAGAAGCTCAATGCGCCGGACTTTACCGCCTCGATTCGTGAGGGGATGCCCTCGCTGATGGTCCTCAACGAGGATGCCGTGCCGAGCATCTATTGGCAGCCGAGCGAGCCGCGTCTTAAGCGCCAGGAATTGGCCTACGAGCTCAAACAGGGCGCAGAAATCGAAGGCGTTGCCCTCTCCAACCCCGAACCGGTTTTGAGCGTGAGGACACGGTGATGGGCTTCTCAGCTAGGCAAGTACAGGCGCTGCGGCGCAATCTCGATCATCGTCATGTCCGCACCCGCGAGGCGCATGGCCGCGAACTGTCCTATCTCGAGGGCTGGTACGCCATCTCGGAGGCCAACCGGATCTTCGGGTTTGATGGCTGGAACCGGGAGACCATCGAATCCGAAATGTGTCCTTGCCCGCGAGAACCGCGGCACCTTCCTGGCGGTCTATATCGCCAGAGTGAGGGTCACCGTGCATGCCGACGGCGCCACCATTATCCGTGAGGGCCATGGCACCGGGGAAGGCCGCGGCACATCACCGGGCGAGGTGCACGACATCGCCCTCAAGGTCGCAGAAACCGATGCCACCAAACGGGCACTGGCGACCTTCGGCAAACCCTTCGGTCTCGAGCTCTATCGGGGTAGCAGGACGACAGCATCATCCCAGAAGCCCCTGCCCTCACAGACTGCTGTCACCGGGCCTGCTGTCCCTGCGGCTTCGTCCCCGTGCCCGCGATGTCCGTCTTGGCCTCCATCCGGACGATACGACCCCTATTCCACGGCCGTCGCGCTACTATGGCCGTCGCCAGGATCTGGTCACCCGGGAACGGGCGCAGGGTCGCCGTGAACTGGAAGTCCGCCCGTCCGCCGGCAGCTCGATTATTGTCCCGGCCTCACCCGGTCTCGTCCCAGGGCAAATCGATAAAAGCCTTCTCACCATCGCCGAGCCCAAGCGGCTGCGCGATAAAGCCCATCTGAGATTCGTCGCCTCACAGCCGTGCCTGGTCTGCGGTCGGCAGCCGTCCGATCCGCATCACCTGCGGTTTGCACAACCAAGAGCGCTGGGTCTCAAAGTCAGCGACGAGTTCACCGTGCCGCTCTGCCGCGGTCATCATCGCCACCTACATCAGGCCGGCAATGAAGTGGCCTGGTGGGAGAATCTGAAAATCGATGCCCTGCCAATTGCCAAGGGACTGTGGGAGCAGACGCGGCCAAAATCTGCGCCGGCAGAACGCGCATCCCAATGAAGATGCCGCCAAGGCCCCGACGGAAAACTGATGGGCGACGCAAGAGGAGATTAGGCCAATCAGCAACGGGCCTGGGCATAGCACCTGGCCATGCTGAATGGCATTGTGCCCTCTCGAATAACAAATCGAACCCAATTGTTCTGACCGATCCGCAATGACATCTCTCGAACAGATCGAAGCCAATCGCCGCAACTCGCTTAAAAGCACCGGACCAACGACGCCGGAAGGCAAAAAGCATTCGCGCCGCAATGCCTTGCGCCACGGCCTCACCGCTGAGACCGTCATCGTGGCGCTCGAGGATGCCGAGGATTACCAGGCATTCCAAGCCGCGGTAATTGCCGACTATGACGCCGAAATCGGCGGTAGAGCGCGAGCTGGTGCTTCGCTTGGCAAGCGTGCTCTGGCGACTTCGTCGCGCGAATGGCATAGAGACCTCCCTTTTCGAGTCTGTGGCCACCGTAGCAGGCAAGGTCGAACAGGGGTCTTCAACCCAACCCTCGTCGAGGCAGCCGATCTCGCGGATCGCAGCCAATTGCACCTGGTCGCAACACGGCAATCTGGCGCGCCGGCGGGAAACGAATTCGATCTCGATACGAATAAGGATATCGCCGACGCCTTCTTGCGCTGGCCGTTCAGCCGACATTCGCGCTTGATCGCCTCAGCCGTTACGAGCATTTGCTCTGGCGGCAGGCCCGTCGATTCTGTTTACGCTGGAGTCGTTGCAGCGCCGCAAGCGACAGGGGCCCCGTTCAACTTTTCCATTCTCATTCCGGCGACGCGAGCCCGGCGCATTGTAGAGAGTTCAGGTCGCTCGCGAGGTCAACGCAGGGCGCGTGTACGATGCCCTGTTCGGTTTCTCGACGACCGTGCTGAGAATTTCACGCTGCTGGGAGTGGTATTTTCTGCGCTCGGCCTGCTCTCGTCGCTCATTTCCTCATCAATGCTCTGGTCGTCCAGCCGCTGCTCCGGGGCTGGAGCGCCAACCATTGCGAATAGTCGCCGCATCGCTGCTCGTCGTCGGCACCTCGGCCTACAAGGCCGTTGCGACACTTCCCAATCCGAGTCGAGATGCGGAATCAAAATCGGACCAGTCCTCCTTTGAAATCAATGCGAATTCTGAAAAAATGACGAAATTCGACCGATTATCTACCAATAGGTTATCGCCTAATTCACGGCACTGCATTGAAGGAGCACGAGGTGACAAGGACCTATACCATTCTCGGCTGCAGGCGCTTGCCGCAATTTTGATCGCAGCGCCTTTAATTCAGTATTCACTATTGATCGATTCTGCGAAGTCTTATTTGAAGACCTTGGGGCTTAACGCCGCATCGTTCCGTACAGGCGAATTCCTCTAAAGATCTCATTCCACCTATTCCTACCTGAACTACGATTTTGGCGGGAGGACCTCGGTTTGGCGATCCAGTAAACCCGACATCGGCACCCCCGATCCAAACCAGGCCAGTACCTCTGATCGCTAATTATACCGTGCGGTCTTTAACGATATAGCGGCAGCCCCGTGCGCTTGTGGTTCTCGCCAGAATGGTGTGGCCTGATCGTTGGCAGCGCTTTCACATAGGCTACAAATCAACGTTATAGCCGTGGCCGCCTATGCGTTCGCCGTGATGGGCAGAGCCACCTAGCGGTCCTTGCTAGGCTCTCCACAGAGTCGTTAGATACAGCTGTGCACAATGAGCAAAACTGGCCGACGGAAAAGCACGCGCTTCTACCATTGACTTCGTTGCGCTTTTTCGCAGCGGCAATGATCGTTTTGCATCACGGCCTTCCCGCGATGAAGCCTCTCCCACGTTCCGCTTACCCTCGATCAGGGGGTGTCATTCTTCTTTGTGCTCTCCGGCTTCATTCTCGCTTATAGCTATCCCAGTTTTGGAAGCTGGGCAGAAGTCCGCCGATTTCTGATCTTCCGAATTGCGCGTGTTTGGCCCGCACATGCCGTTACCGCGTTTCCATTCATTCTTTCCGTGCCAATCGACCTCAAGATCATCGCCAACTTGGCGATGACGCACGCATGGGTGCCGAACTGGCCCTGGTATTTCAGCTACAACGCGGTGTCGTGGAGCATATCGACGGAGTTCTTTTTCTACTTGGCGTTCCCGTTCCTAATTATCGGGTGGAGCAGAACCTTTTGGTGGAAATTCCTATTATGCGCCGCCTTGCTGTGGGCTCTAATGATCGCAGGGCGTGAACTAAATCTGCCGGATATCACGGTTGCCGATACGGCTAGCCTGCACGGGCTCCTTTACATATCGCCGCTCGCGCGGTTGTTAGAATTCGTTGCGGGCATGACAACATGCATTGCTTTTAGGCGGGCTGTACCGAAAATCACCGCAGCGTCAGCGTGGATTTTCACGGTCTTGGAAATAGGCGCACTCTTTTTCGCTGGGTGGGTTTTGGTAAACCATACTTTCTTGGGCCCGGCAATTCGACTACTGCCGTCAACTGCCATCATCTATCTCTCGCATGCGGATTTGTGGCCCGGTGTGGTTCCGATTATTTTCGTTTTCGCCTTTCAGAAAGGCGCAATTTCGCGAGCGCTAAGCCTAAAACCGTTCCTTCTTCTCGGGGAGGCGAGTTACTCGCTCTATCTCGTTCATTCCATGGCGTTTGCCGCGATTGCCAAGTATCTCGGCATCACGGGACTCTTTGGGTTCGCATTTGGCTGCGCCACCAGTTTGGCGCTCGCCTTCGCCCTTTGGCGTTGGATCGAAATACCGGCGAGAAAGACTATCCGGAAACTCGCCCCCGCGCCTACGTCCTTGCACGCTCGGTCCGCGAGGGCGACGACGACCTCGGATGACTAAGGTTAGGCAACACCAGAAACTTAGCAATTCGCTTAATTACTGAAGTTTGCCTAATGCATGAGCCATCAGGCCGCCAAGGCGGCTATCCCTAGCGCCTGTGCGACTTGCCAGAGTGGAGCGGATGGATCCGGCGGCAATGCTCCCACAGCGACGACAAATTCTCGTAGTCACTCACCCTATCGCCTATTGCTTCCTGCGCTCGGGGAGTGCTGCATCAGACGCACGAAATCCGGTCTCGGACCCTTTCTGAACTTGCGTGCTCTTGTCGCGCTCTTCGGTGCCCGCTCTCGCATCTTCTTCTCTAGGCGTGCAGCGAATGCAGTCCCGCCGGTGTCGGCGCGGACTTGCGCGGCGCTGTCGCGGCTTGAAGAACCGCTGGTTCGCGATCGAGCGACAGCGGCTCAGCGTCGACAATGGTTGTCGAAAACTCCCAGAGGCCGACTCCGTTAGCGGCCTTATACCAATTAGACCACTCAGTGAGGGCTGGTCAATTATGGGCAGCTTTTTGTGTCCAGCAAAGCATACGTACCACTTAGGGTGGCGCCGACTATAAGCAATTTTTGTCCGGTACTACATTCCAGCTGGCCTTCATATGCTACGTTCTTAGCCGTTTCCTCAGATAAATCTAACCCAGAAGTAATGTCCGGACGCTCGCCTTTCGTTTCTACACTAAAAATGCGTCTTCCGCCGCTGAAAGCCATTACGGTGATCGGTGCGCCTCTCGCTGTAATTGCTAAAACCGTTTCGACTGCCCAGCCATTTATACTTGACATGATTAGCTTACTCGAACAAGCCCATCGACAGCCCTTTCACAAAAGACGAATATTGAGGCCTGTCCGTCCGGGCCGCCACATTAAGCTGGCCCCGTCATTCACAGTTGCCGCAGCCAATGACTTTATCATGTCACCTGACGGGACCTCGGGCTCGGTGAGCCAAAGGGTGATAACAAAGCTGAAGATTAAGACTAATGCGCCTACAACCCAATGTTTTAGGGCTAGACGTTTCATAAGCGAACATTCTCCAGACGTAATGATTGCCTCGGCGCGGCCTATGGTGCAATTGGTGCGTTCAGTCTGCGGAGGGCCGGTGACAGTCGTAACTTCTGGTCAATGTTTGTCGGCATCGTGATAAATTGCTCCTCGAGCAGAAGCCGTGGAGGGAACGCGAGTTTATACCCGCGTTCTCAAGTGACAGGTTGCAATTATAAATAGGGTCAACATTGAGAATAGGCCGCCAGCGCGGGTGCATCAAGGCAAAGTTGCGCACGCATATTGCTCGGCGCGCGCGCCCGCATCATGCCTGCCTACCGACGCCGACTTGTGATGCACCAGCTTAGCGGCGGGCGCCCAAATGATGCGCTGACCGGCGGCCCGCAGACGAAGAGCATGGGTCGGCATCGTTATAAACGAGAGGCATGCCTTCGTCGGTGCCGCCGATCGTCTGGAAAACCTCGGTGCGGATAACCATGCAAGCATGGGCCCTGTTACCGCGCCCTGCGCAATTGACACGCGTGCAATGAGCTGTTCAAGCCAATGGGCCACAAGTCGAATTTCCATCGGTCGCGATCAGCCTGACCCAGATGAGAGATTATTTCTTTGAAAAAAATTCAGCGTGTTGTCGTACGCTGTGATCCAGAGCAAACGACATTACGTTCGCCGCAGCAGGCGCAAACCACGCCCATTCGACGACCTGCGGGCACCAGAATAGCGGGCGCAGGATTCTCATCGAGAAAGCGGGCCTAAGCCGATCAGTCGAAAGAAATAATCGCCCCAAAAAAGCCATCAGGCCAATATCACAAGAACCAAACAACCTCAAGCCGGCCCAGTCATGCTTGGCTAGGAAACAATTTTCGGCTTCGCCTGGCGGGCAAAATCGTGCTGGCCCGCCTGCCAATTCTTAAAGTATCATAAACCAGCGTCACCAGGAAGCGAAAATTGCTCAGCCTG
>CAVZVP010000017.1:0-220977 GCA_963778745.1 uncultured Alphaproteobacteria bacterium
TGTCTGATTCTGCAGGCAGTGCTAATATTTCAAGGGCTTAGGTTTCAGCTAGGCCCTTTTTCTGTTGCAGTATGTCGCAACAGTTCTCCTTTAATTCCAGCAATTTCCAGCGACTCCCGGCTACTCCATGCGACATGGATGCGACAAGACTAACTCATAGGCCGATTAAGCAGCGCGAAGCTTTAGGCGGAGCCCGCTCTTGGTTAAGGCGGGCGCGGCATGCTGGGCGACAGCGCCTGGTGAGGCGTTCGATCACTCAAACCGCTGAAATGAGTAACCTCAAGCGGCCTTCCGCTTCCTGCGCCAGCCAAGCAGACCCAATGCGCCGAGGCCGGTGGCGAAGAGTGGGAGTGCGGCTGGGAGTGGCGTGACCGTAGCGGCGAACCTCAACGTCGAGTTGTCGCTGTCGAGAACGCCCAGAGTGCCAAAACACTCACAGCCTTCGAAGATCGAGCCCGGTGCCGCCACCAATGCTCGAGGCCAGAAAGAGAGCGGTACTGGCGTCGAAGGTGCCAAAGAAGGCTCCAGAAGTGATGTTTCCGGCGGACACCGTAAAGGAATTCTCCTCGAATAAGCCCGCAATGATTGGCGGCGTGCCGAGATTGAGGGCCGCAGGAAAGGCGTCGACCACCACCGAGGTCGCGGCAAAGGTGCCATCTCCGTTCGGCAAGACGATTGTCCCGCTGACATCGCCGGGGACGGCACCGTCCTCGTTACTGAAGCTGAAAGTGTAGGTCGCCGCCTCGGCGGGACCTGGCGTTGTTGCAGAAATAATTGCTAGCGCGCCGCAAATTGCGGCTGCCCTCAAGGCTCCAATTTTCACGGAAATTCCTCCCACGCCACTTGGTCACCGTGGGCTTTATTGAGGGCGCTGCATAGGGGCGGTCAGACGCTATTTTATGGACAAAAGCCTCACCTGATCCAGCCCGAGACAGGCCTCTCAGCTTTCACCGGCGCTGATAGGGCCTACCGGCAGCATTGACGCAACCACAAAGCCCGGCTCCCAAACACATCCGCGCCACTTGCGCGTAAATGCATCATTTTGTGACGGCGGTCACAGTAAAAAGCCGCTTCCTGTTCTTTTTTGAACAGCGGGGGAGTCAACAGCTTCCAGCGTTCGTAGGAGGTTGCCCATGAAGTCCTCGATGACAATCGATGCGCCGCGTTCGTATCAACCAGGCCGTTTAACCGTGACGCAAATGAGAGAACGACAGTCGGCCAAAATCTGGGAACTCAGAGCTGCTCTTGTTACGGCTGGAATTTTCACACTCGACGAGCAAGCCGAGGTGCTTGGACTTAGTCGAAGCACGGCTTGGTCCATTCTCAACGGTCACAACAAAACGGGAGGTCTCTCAGCGCCAACCGTCAAACGGATATTGGCGGCACCTCGATTGCCTGCGTGTGTCCGAGCCAAGATCCTAGAGTTCATCGAGGAAAAAGCCGCCGGACTGTACGGCCATAGCAAATCAATACAACGCAAATTTATTGCTCAGCGGCCAGCATTAGCGAGACACCTAATTGATGAGGGGGGCGATGCGACAGACCAGAAAAAACCGCCAGAGGCAGGCTTCAAAGCTCGCAGAGATACGCGAAGCGTTGATCGCCGCTGGGTATAATTCGGCCGCCAAGCAAGCCGAGGTCCTCGGGCTATGCCGATCCACGGCCTGGGTGTTGCTCAATCGTGACACGAGAGCCGGTCCTACTGCCATTGTCATCAAGCGCATTCTTTCATCGCGGAACATTCCGCCGGAGGCGCGACGAAAAGTCGAAGAGTATGTTGAGCAGAAGACCAGCGGCCTGTACGGGCATAACGAGCGGCGGACGCAGGCATTTCGCGATAAGCTTCGTACCTGAACTGCGAAAGACCTCGCCTGCCCTGAGACGCCGCATGTGTTGAGCGTAGGGGGTATTCCATGCGTCAGGATAAACCGCTTCATGTCGTAAAGCGTGTCGCTACGCCCGGTAATAACGACAGCACCAAGCGCAAAACCGTTAGACGTCAAAAGGTTTTCAAGACTAGCAACTGGTACGAGAGAGCTGCATCGTCAATTCAGGCAGCGCCGAGAGCCGTGCCAAGGCGTTAAATCGGGCATTCGGTCCTGCATAGGGCCTACCGGCAACATTGACCGCGAGGGGTGGCGCGCGCCGACTAGTTCAAGGTTTTCCCGTCGCGCTCGTTCATGGCGCGCATGTTCTCGATCGCCCGTTCGCGCAACTGCACATGCTCGGCCCGCTGGCGCGCAAGTTCGGCAGCGAGTTCGTCAGGATCGGCACCAAAGTCGATTAGCGTGATTTCGTAATTTTCCAGGGCTTCGGCCTGAACACCGTCAATTAATTTCCGAACTTCCGCCTCGACTTCGGCCGCCGAGAGGCCGCGCAAGTTCACCGAGCGTGGCATCATTTGAAGTAGCCCTTTCCGTCGCGGCCGGCCTTCGTTGCCAGAATCCAACTCGCGTTGCCATCGCCTGGGCGCACGGTGTTATGAAACACGTTTGAGTGCCACATCGCGCCGGAAAAAGTAACGAACATGCCGGGATTATAAGTTCGGCCTTCCTTCCAAACACCCTGGTATGAAAAATTCCGTTGTTCGAGCGTTGCTTCCAGGTTCAAGATTTTTGCTTCCAGTGCGGCGATCCGTTCGTCGCGTTTCGCGGCCAAAGCTTTCTGGAGCCGGACGCGTCAACAACACACCCCATGACCTCGGCAAGTTTTTCCAGTTAACCGGCGCGTTGCCGCCATCTCCAAGCGCCGTCATAATTCGTTCGGCAAAACCGCCTTCAGTCGGTACTTGAATTTCCATGTATCACCTATTTTTAATCGTCGAAAATAATGTCCCGCACCGGCACCTTGGCGCGCGGCGATGGCGGCTGAAGTATGTTTTCGATTTCGCCGCGACTATTGATAAATTCCCAATCGCCGGGCCCATCACCCGCACCGGTGCCGGCCGTGAGCACGTCCACTGTGCGGCGAACGCGATTTGAAAACGGCTTGCCGGATTTTATTTCGTTGGCGACCGTATCGTAGCGGTACAAATTGCCCCAAGGGCGAGCTCAACCTCGTATTCCCCAACGGGCGAGGAAAGATCGAGCGTATGTCGAACATCCACGAACTCACCTGGTACCCGTTACAGATCAAATCCGGGCTCACCGTAGATACGGGCAGGAAGGACGCCGATGGCAATCCAATTCCAGGTCACCGCTACGGCTTCCACATGCTTCGGCACGCCGCTGCATCGCTATTTATCGCCCACCTAGGCTGGACACCAAGCGCCTGCAAACCGTCATGGGCCACTCATCGATCAACATGACCTTCGATCTTTACGGCCACCTGTTCGAAAACATCGAAGCGGATCGCGCCGACATGGCGAAAATCGAAGCCGCAATCCGGGCTGCTTAACGCCTTGCGACAAGGATGCAACATGCGGGGAGATACCCCAATTAAAACAACATGCGTGGACAGTCCTATAGTCCGCGCCGTTCAGGTCGGGGCGTAGCGCAGCCCGGTTAGCGCACCTGTCTGGGGGACAGGGGGTCGTGAGTTCAAATCTCGCCGCCCCGACCAAAAAATCAGGGATTTTGAGCATTTCAGGTCCGGACTTCGCTGTGATGGGTGGTGTTAGGATCTCGCCACTGAACTCGATTGCAAATGAGGCGGCTGTGGTCGGATCGGCAAAATACCAGCGAAGGTAATCTTGGTTATCTTCTCGGCGACCGCGACCAAGACATGCCTCTATGCCGCGCTCGGCATGAAATTCATGCATCGCATCGAGCCGCCTGCCGAGGCCGCCCCGAGGTACGGCCACCTCGACGATGTGCGGAAATGTCCGCTTAAAGACATTGGAGCGTCGGCGACGCCAGCTTTGAGTATCAATTGATATTGACGGGGGCTGCTGTGAAGATTACTTTGGAAGACGGCGAGGTAAAGAGCAGAACACGAACTCCGCTCTCCGGTGCCGGTGCTGACCAATTTCATTGAGGCGCTGCGCCTACCGGTAAAACTGAGCGCAACGGTCGCCGGGGCGAAGGGATTTCGCCCGGCGACCGAACTACGATCTGTTCCCTGCTCGCAGGTTCCCCCGGCAGGATGGAGTGCAACGGTGCCGGAGGTGACGGATTTGCCTCCGACACCACGCACGTTTTCGTCTTGCTCGCTCGCAAAACAGGAAGACCGCCTCGCGGCGGTCTCTCCGAAATCCAATCAGTGTTTTGATTAGGCGACGGTAGCAGTGGCGCTCCACACTTCACGCACAAAACGGTGCCCTAACCAGCGCGGTTTTTTTAAAAGAAGTGAGACGCTTACTTTAGACGATCACGCCAGCCACGCGGCGATCATCCCAAGGGCAAATCCGAGCAACGGGATTGCGATCAGGATAATAGCCACCGTGAGTCCTGTCGCGCTGATAGCTGAGTTCGACGGCGGCAAGTTGTCGGTTGATTTCATTGGTAATCTTGGCTTCGGGCCGATGCGGGCAATCTCTAGTTTAGAAAAACTGGTGAATAAATTGGCTTGGAGAAAAATGCGGGACATCGCAACTGGGCTGAGGGCAAAGGCATAGGACCGCCTCGACCAAAAAATCAGCTTGCTCGCCAGCCCCCGGCCTGGCGCCCGGCGATCAGCCAATACACGACACCGCCAATAATCCCAGCCCCTGCCGCCAGCAGCAGCGCGTGTTCGACCGGCGGGACGTCGGTCGTGTTTTCCAGCATCGCCGAAATGTTGCAGCCGTAATATGAGACCAGGGCGACCACGACGCCGGCGGCACCGTAATAGATGAAATTGCGCATGCGCAACGCTTCTCCGAGACCGATCAGCACCAAAGCCGGCACGATCGCCACGGCGCCGTAAAAGCCGGTTGCGAAAAACGCTTCGACGAAAAAACTCACCCGTTCGACCCGATCGGAATCCATATCCGGCGTAATGATGCCCAAGACGAGCGCCACTCCCGCAGCCAGGCTGGCCACGATAAGGGCGACGATAATCACGATGTTCCGGCTCAGTGACATGTTCGCTCCCTAGCCCCGATCAAAATTTCCCCATCAGCGGCAGGCCGCCTGGTTATTATTTCTTCACCGAATTGACTGCGCCGAGCGCGTCCATCACGCCGGCGCCGCCACGGGCCTAAATTCAAAGGCGCGTGAAGCTGCATTTGTCATTTGACCGCCGGCGCCTTATTCGGCACGCACCACCGCGGTCTCAATAAGCTTGCGGCATTCGGCGAGCTCATGCAGCACGGCGTGCAACTTGCGCAGATCGTCGCGCGCCAACCGGCCAGCGGGCGCTGCGTGAGCCACCGGCGCGGCGGGCTGCGGTTCGATTGCCGGGGGCGCCGGCTCCGCCGCGCCAAGATCGGCACCGTGGATCGCGCGATCGGTGGGTTCGATGCGCGGCACCGGCGCGCTCTTGAGCGGCGGTTCGCGGCGCGCCTCGACGTCGTCCTGGCGATCGCCGAGATCGCGGCCAATCAACGAAGAAAGCCGACTGCGCAGGCCGCGATCTTTTTCAAGGGGTTCCGCACCGGCTTCGTCGGCCAAATTCTCGTCCTCGCTGGCGCCATGCGGCGGCTGCGGCGCGCCTTCTTGCCAAACGACGGCCACGAATTTCGCGCCCTGTTCGCGCAAGATGCGCTGCACGCCGCGGATGGTGTAGCCCTCGCCGTACAAGAGGTGACGAATGCCGCGCAGAAGGCTGACGTCGTCGGGACGGTAATAGCGCCGGCCGCCGCCGCGCTTCATCGGCTTAATGTCGTGGAAACGGCTTTCCCAGAAGCGCAGCACATGCTGCGGCAGATCGAGCTCTTCCGCCACTTCACTGATGCTGCGAAACGCGCCCGGCGCCTTGTGATCCAAAGCGGCCCCTCTCGATGCTGAATTGAACGCGGTTACTGGAACAAACTCGGGTCGTCAGCTCGGGTCGGCGTGACCATTGATGCGATGCTTGAGGATCGCCGAAGGCTTGAACACCATCACCCGGCGCGGCGAGATCGGCACTTCCTTGCCGGTCTTGGGATTGCGCCCGATGCGCTGGCCCTTTTTGCGCACCACGAACGAACCGAACGAGGAAAGCTTCACGGTTTCGCCACGCTCCAAGCAGTCGGTGATCTCCTTGAGCACCAACTCTACGAGCGCTGCGGATTCCGTCCGTGACAGGCCCACTTTTTGGTAGACCGCCTCGCAGAGGTCCGCCCGCGTCACTGTTTTACCGGTCATCGCCCGCCCTGCCCCTGGCGAAGATATCCTGCTGAATTATCGACGATATTAGCATCCCCCCCAGGGGTCAACGGGGCGATTCAAATTATGAAGGGGTATCCGGCTGGGTCTTAGGCCCACCCGCGGCCATGGCGCGCGAGCAATCTTCACGGCCCGCAACCCGGCCGGCCGGCCCGTCCCGCCGAAAATACACTCTGCCGGCCGCTCACCAACGCAGCAGCGCCGAGCCCCAGGTAAAACCGCCGCCCATCGCCTCCAGTAGGATAAGATTGCCGCGCTTGATGCGCCGGTCGGCGACCGCGTCGGCCAGCGCCAGTGGAATCGAGGCCGCCGAGGTATTGCCGTGGCGATCAACGGTGACCACTACCTTGTCCGGCGCGATGCCGAGCTTATGGGCCGAGCCGTCGATGATCCGTTTGTTGGCCTGGTGCGGCACGAACCAGTCGATATCGGCCGCGCTAGTGCCGGTGGCCTTGAAGGCGTCATAGATCACGTCGGTGATCATCGCGATCGCATGCTTGAACACTTCGCGGCCTTCCATGCGCAGGTGGCCGACGGTCTGGGTCGAGGATGGGCCGCCGTCCACATAGAGCTTGGCTTTATGCCGGCCGTCCGAGCGCAGGTGGGTGCTCAGCACGCCGCGGTCCGCCGACGTGCCCGACTGCGCCTGCAGCTCCAGCACCAGGGCGCCGGCGCCGTCGCCGAAAAGCACGCAGGTGGTGCGATCGTTCCAGTCCAGGATGCGCGAAAAGGTCTCCGCCCCGATCACTAGGGCGCGCTTGAAGGCGCCGCTTTTGAGCATCGAGTCGACGATCGACAGCGCATAGACGAAGCCCGAGCAGACCGCCTGCAGGTCGAAGGCGGCGCCGCGGGTAATGCCAAGCCCGGCCTGCACCGACACCGCGGTGGCGGGAAAAGTCTGGTCCGGCGTCGAGGTGGCGAGCACGATCAAGTCGATCGAATCCGCCTCGACATGGGCATTGGCGAGCGCGGCGCGCGCCGCATGCAGCGCAAGGTCTGAGGTCATCTCGCCGGCGGCGGCGATATGGCGTTCGCGGATACCGGTACGCTGCACGATCCATTCGTCGGTGGTATCCACCGATTTTGCCAGCTCATCGTTGCTGAGAATACGCGCCGGCAGATAGCCACCGCACCCAAGCACAACCGAACGCATTAAGGTCACGAGATTGCTCCGCTCGCCACGCGCGCCGTCGCGCTTGCCTGCAGGTCGCGCGCCATCAACTCGCCGATCTTGGCGAGCAATTCGTAGCGGAACATGTCGTACCCCATGTCGATGGCGGAGGCGAAGCCCTCGGCGTCGGCGCCGCCATGGCTCTTGATCACGATACCGTTGAGGCCGAGAAACACGCCGCCATTCGATTTGCGCGGGTCCATCTTGTCGCGCAGCGTGCGGAAGGCCTGGCGCGCCAGCAGATAACCGAGGCGCGCCGCCCAAGTCCTATTCATCGCGGCTTTGAGATATTGCGCGAACTGGCGGGCGGTGCCTTCGGCGGTCTTCAGCGCGATATTGCCGGCAAAGCCTTCGGTCACCACCACATCAACCAAACCCTTGCCGATGTCGTCACCCTCGACGAAGCCGACATAATCGAAATACGGGAAATGGCCCGCGCGCAGCAGGCGTCCGGCCTCGCGCATCTGCTCGAGGCCTTTGACCTCCTCGACCCCGATATTGAGCAGGCCCACGGTCGGTCGCTCGATGTCGAACAGGACGCGCGCCATGGCGCTGCCCATGGCGGCAAGGTTGATCAGGTGCTGCTCGTCGGCGCCGATCGAGGCCCCGACATCGAGCACCACCAACTCGCCCTTCAGCGTCGGCCAAAGCCCGGCGAGCGCCGGCCGCTCAATGCCCTCGATCATCTTGAGATTGAAGCGCGACATCGCCATCAAGGCGCCGGTATTGCCGGCCGAAAGCACGACATCGGCCTCGCTTTTCTTCACCGCGTCGATCGCCAGCCACATCGACGACTTCCAGCGGCCGTGCTTGAGCGCCTGGCTCGGCTTGTCGTCCATGCGGATCGACACGTCGGTATGCGTCAGTTTCGATTTGGCCTTAAGCCGCGGCAGGCGGTCGAGCAAAGGCTCCACCACGGCGCGGTCGCCGTAGAGCAGGAACTCCATATCGGGATGGCGGGTGAGCGAAATATCGGCACCGGGCAAGACGACCGAGGCACCATGGTCGCCGCCCATAGCGTCAAGCGCGATGCGAGCCTTGTCAGGCATGGATCGACTTGGGCGGCGCTGGCTTGCGCGCCGGCAACTTAGCCAAATGGGTTCGTGGCACGGAGGCGACCATAACCGCTCGGTCGCGGCAGACAAGGCGGTTCTGACAACGTTCCACGACCTGTCCCCCGCTCACGATTTGCCGCCGCCGATGTTTTTTTTCAGCGATTCCAGCGCGGCAAAAGGGTGCTCGCCGGCAACTTCGACCTTGGGCGGCGAGAATTGGACGCCGGCCTTACGGGGGTAAGGATCAATGCCGAGGATCAAAAATTCGGTCGCCAGCGCGCCCAGGTCCAATGTTCCGTCGACCAGCGGTTCCGGCGGTTCGTCGCCGCCGCGCGAGCGTGTTCTAGCGGCTTTGGGCCCCGCTTCGGTCTCGCTCGCCGGCGCGAATTGGAGGTCGACCGCCTCCTCGACCGCGCTCTCCAGCGGTTCGAGGGTCACCACACAGGTCTGGCCGACCCGGGCGCGCACCTGGCCGCCGACGTGAACGCCTCCGCCCTGGCGTGTCAGGTCGAATACTGCTGAGAGCTGTGGTAAATCACGCACAGCCGCAAGCTCGGCGAGCTCCGCGCGGGTGGCGGCCGGCGCCTCGATCGCCATATGCAGGCCCGCGTCCGGGATATCTTCCACGGCCACCGGCACGCTCCAGGGGTTTGCCGCTTTCATCATTAAAATCAGTCTCTTAACTTATGACCGGGGAGATTTTGCTCGGCTCGGGAAAGGATAACTCACCGCTCGCAAGGCTGGCCGAAGGCTGCGTGCCAAGATCACGTAGCGCCTCTCGCACATAGGCTGCAAGACGGGTCGCGGAGGCTGACGGCGATCCGCCGTAGATATTCCGTGCCAAAGCCTCGACCAGCGGGCGCTCGTCCTTGGCCGCCCAGGCCGCCCGATAGGCCTGCGAGCGGCCATAAAAGGCCTCACCCATGCGCCGCATCTGTTTCGGCACTTTCAGGTCGCCGACGCCCATCTCCCGCAGATTGTGGTCCATATCGTCGCAAAACCGGTCGAAAACGCCCTGCCCGAGGCTCCGCGAGCCGGGGTCTTGCGCCAACCGATCGAGAACCAGAGCCAAATGCAGCACGATCAGATCGAAACGGCCGTTAACTGTGTCGGCGACGGCGTAGTCGCGATAAAAACAGGGCAATCGCGCCTGTGCCACGATCATGCCATACAGCGTGGAAATGGTGTCAGGGCCGCGTGGCCCGCGGCGAAAATGGGGGAAAATCATCGCGTTGGTTCTGAGCTGACTGAGGCTGCCGCCCGGTTTAGTGAACGCCTCCGCCGATGCAAGACCGAAATGACGGTGCCGCTTTTGCAGTCAAAGACCCATCGAAATCGCAACAGGCCAATCCGGCTCGCGCTGGCGTTTGCCTGTGGGTTGGCGCTTGCCAGCTGCGGCAGCTTCACCGAGACCTTGCAGCGCGGCTACGTGGCGCAGGAAGGCACGCTCGAACAAATCCCGGTCGGCGCCACCCAGGAGCAGGTCCTGATCGTGCTCGGCACGCCGTCGACCGTCGCCACCGTGAGCGGCGAAGCATTCTATTACATTTCACAAACCTCGCAGCGCACGGCGGCGTTCATGCCCTATGAGGTGAAGGACCAGCGCGTTATCGCGGTTTATTTCGACAAAGATCGCCGGGTTCAGCGGCTGGCCAATTACGGCCTCAAGGACGGAAAGATCTTTGACTTCGTGTCGCAGACGACGCCGACCAGCGGCAAGGAACTCAATTACCTCGGCAACGTCTTCAAGAATATCGTTCCCAAGATCTGACGTCGCGCGCAGTCGGCAGCCTGACGGATTGTTCAATAAAAAGGGCCCGCGCAAATGGCGGACCCTTCGTCGTATTCGACAATGCGCTTTGTACTAGTGCGCCAGCACCGCTAGCAGCAGCAGGGCCACGATGTTGGTGATCTTGATCATCGGGTTCACGGCAGGCCCTGCCGTGTCCTTGTAGGGATCGCCGACGGTGTCGCCGGTCACCGCCGCCTTGTGGGCTTCGGAGCCCTTGCCGCCGTAATTGCCGTCCTCGATGTATTTCTTGGCATTGTCCCAGGCGCCGCCGCCCGAGGTCATCGAGATCGCCACGAATAATCCGGTGACGATGACGCCGAGCAGCATGGCGCCGAGCGCCGAGAAGCCCGCCGACTTGCCGGCCGCCCCGCCGCCCGCGATCAGATAGATCGCGAAGTAGCAGACGATCGGCGAGAGCACCGGCAGCAGCGACGGCACGATCATTTCGCGGATCGCGGCTTTGGTGAGCATGTCGACCGCGCGGCCGTAATCCGGCTTCTCCTTGCCCTTCATGATGCCCGGGTGCTCGCGGAATTGCCGGCGCACCTCTTCGACGATCGCGCCGGCGGCACGGCCGACCGCGGTCATGCCCATGGAGGCGAACAGGTAAGGCAGCAGGCCGCCAAACAGCAGACCGACCACGACGTAGGGGTTGGTCAGCGCGAAATCGAGCTTGACGTTTGTGAAGTACGGATGGGCCGCCGTGTCCTTGGAGAAGAACAGCAAGTCCTGGTTATAGGCCGCAAACAGCACCAGCGCGCCGAGGCCTGCCGAGCCGATCGCATAGCCCTTGGTGATCGCCTTGGTGGTGTTGCCGACCGCATCGAGTGCGTCGGTGAACTTGCGCACGCCCTTGGGCAGGCCGGCCATCTCAGCAATGCCGCCGGCATTGTCGGTGACCGGGCCGAAGGCGTCGAGCGCAACCACCATGCCAGCGAGCGCCAGCATCGCGGTAACCGCGACAGCGATCCCGAACAATCCGGCTTGCCCGAACGACACCAGGATGCCGGCGATGATCACGATTGCGGGGGCCGCAGTCGACTCCATCGAGATCGCCAGTCCCTGGATCACGTTGGTGCCATGGCCGGTGACCGAGGCCGAGGCGATCGACTGCACCGGGCGGAAATTGGTGCCAGTGTAGTATTCGGTGATCCAGATGATCAGGCCGGTCACCACCAGGCCGACGATGGCGCAGATGAAGAGCGACTGGCCGGTATAGGCCACGCCCGGGATCGCGCCGAAGCCGACCAGCCGGTACGTGATGTACCAGATGGCGCCGAGCGAGAGCACCGCCGAGGCGATGAAGCCCTTATAGAGCGCACCCATGATCGACTCGCTCTTGCCGAGCCGCACGAAGAACGTACCGGCGATCGAAGTGATGATGCAGACGCCGCCGATGCCGAGCGGATAGATCATCATGTTGAGCAGCTTCGGCGTGCCGGCGAAGAAGATCGAGGCCAGCACCATGGTGGCGACGATGGTCACCGCATAGGTCTCGAACAAATCGGCAGCCATGCCGGCGCAGTCGCCGACATTGTCGCCCACGTTGTCGGCGATGGTTGCCGGGTTGCGCGGATCGTCTTCCGGAATGCCGGCTTCGACTTTGCCGACCAGATCGCCGCCGACGTCGGCGCCCTTGGTGAAGATGCCGCCGCCGAGGCGGGCGAAGATCGAAATCAACGAAGCGCCGAAGCCGAGCGCGACTAGCGCATCGATCACGGTGCGGTCGTTCGGCGCCATATGCAGCGTGCCGGTGAGAAAGCCGAAATAGAGCGTGACGCCGAGCAGCGCCAGGCCCGCCACCAGCATGCCGGTGATGGCGCCCGACTTGAAGGCCAGTTCCAGTCCGCCGGCCAAAGTCTTGGTGGCGGCCTGCGCGACCCGCACGTTGGCGCGCACCGACACGTTCATGCCGATGAAGCCGGTGGCGCCCGAGAGCAGCGCGCCGACCAGGAAGCCGATGGCGACCAGCCAGCCGAGCGTGAAGCCGATGACGACAAAGATTACCACGCCGACGATGCCGATGGCGGTGTATTGCCGCTTGAGATAGGCCTGCGCGCCTTCGCGCACGGCGGCGGAAATTTCCTGCATGCGCGTGTTGCCGGCGTCGGCGCTCAGCACCGACCTGGTGGCCCAGATGCCGTAAAGGATCGCGAGCACGCCACAGCCGACGATCATCCACAATGTGTTCATGGTTGCCCTCAACTCGATTTATGGCAGGCGGAAAAAACGCTCCCGCCGGCACAGGAGCGTCGAGGATGGCCGCTATGGAGGGCGCTTCACCCCGACCGGAAAAGCGCGCGGATATAGCCAAAAAGCAGCGGGCTGCGCAATGCGTAATTCCCCTGTGCTTCTTGCTTACCCCCCGCTTGCGGCCATCTTTACCCTCCCCTGGAGGGGGAGGGTGAAGCGCGCAAGCTTCATCACCCGTATTCTTCGCGGCCCCGGGTAGGCCGTAGTCATTTACCGCCGCCTCGAAGAAACTCGAAGTCCGTATTGCCCGCGTTCGCTCTTAACGAGCTTCGCGCGGCAAGTCGCAAGTCCGCCCAACCCGTCCCGCGCGCGTTGTTTATAGGTTTGCTCCACGCCGTCCGCGGTGGTCGTCCGTTCGTCACGCTACCCCGTCTCGGGGCCGCAACACTCCACCGTTGGGGCTAGGCAACTCGGCCGGCGATGCGCTGGGAACGCCGGCCTACCGGCCGTCAGGTCCCGCGCCGTGCGGCTGGACACGCCAAGACCGGCGCGGCTTGGACCGCCGGAGGGGTTATGGCGCCGCATCTCCGACGCCCCCACCCCCCGGCCACCGCTCCCCGCCCCGCGTCTGGAGACGCTGACCAGACACCCCTCGGTCACGAGGGATGGGATGGGATGGGATGGGATGGGATGGGAGGACTATAGTCATAGGTACGTAATCCTGTCAAGCGCGGGTAGCTAGTCATTTTGCGTAGCCCTGTGACCTTAGCCATTTAATTTTGCCGTCTCCCGCAAGCCACGCGTCAATCTCGGCTTTGGTTTTGAAGCCGGTTACATATCGAATTTCTGCACCGGGACAGTGAGCCTCGATTTGCCAGTCGCTTTCCGCAATCCGTTTGGGATGAAAGATGACTCGGGGAGATTTGACGTGGTCTCGCATGGTCAGGGTGAATAACTGAAGTAGATCACGGCAACAATGATCGCCAAAGCGACCATGCCAGACAGCGATATGCGGATGACGGCTGCCACAAAGCACTTATGGGTGCGCGGGAATGAGCGGAGCAAGGATCAACGCCGTCCTCATCCTGCCGTCGCCGCCACCCGCTTGCGTAACGCAAGCCACGCCAGCATCGCGCCGACCAGGAAAATGGTCGGGAAGATCACCTCGTTGATCGCCGCCCAGCCGAGATATTCCAGCATCTGGCCGGAGGAAAACGATGAGATCGCCATGCTGCCGAAAATCAGGAAGTCGTTGAATGCCTGCACCTTATTGCGTTCCTGCGGCCGGTGGCACTGCGTCACCATGGTGGTGGCGCCAATAAAGGCGAGGTTCCAGCCGAGACCGAGCAATATCAGCGCGCTCCAGAAATGCGCCACCGTGATGTCGGCAACGCCAGCCACCCCGGCGAGCGCGATCAACCCCAGGCCGATGCCGGTGATGCGCTCGATCCCGAAGCGCGCGATCAGGCTGCCGGTGACGAAGCTCGGCGCATACATCGCCAGCACATGCCATTGGATGCCGAGCGTGGCGTCCGTCACCGAGTGCCCGCAGCCGACCATGGCGAGCGGCGCCGAGGTCATCAACATGTTCATCATCGCGTAGCTCGCCATGCCGCAGGCGACGGCGACGATGAAGCGCGGCGTGCGCATGATCGCGCCGAGCGGCCGCGGGTTTTCGGCGGGTGTCGCCGGCAGCGGCGGCATCTTCACGAACATCAGCACGCCCGCGGCGATGAGCGCGCAGGCCGATTGGCCGAGATAGCTAGCGGCGAACATATGCGGCGACAGCAGATCCTTGGTGAAGATCACCAACTGCGGCCCGATCACCGCGGCGAAGACGCCGCCGGCCAAAACCCAGGACACCACCTTGGGCCGAAACGCTTCGCTCGCGGTATCGGCGGCGGCGAAGCGGTAGGAGTTATGCGCGGCGGCATAAAGTCCGCCGCAAAAGGTGCCGATCAGCAGCAGCCAGAACTGGCCGTTCATCACGGCGGAATAGGAAATCAGCCCGGACAGAACGCCGAATACCGATCCGGTCTGCAGCGCGAAGCGGCGGCCAGAGCGGCGGGCGAGCGCGCCTACCGGCAACGTGCCGAACCACATGCCGATCACCATGGCGGTGATCGGTAGCGTCGCCAGTCCCTTGTCGGGCGCCAGCACGGCGCCGACGATCGAGGCGGTCGAGACGATGACGGTGTTGTTGCCGCCGGCGAGCGCCTGCGCCACCGCCAGCACCATGGCGTTGCGGCGCGCCAGGCCGTCGTCGATCGTGCCGTACAGGATCGGTTCGGCGACAGCCGACATGAAGGATTCCCGGTAAAAGGATTCTCCTTTTACCGGCGATCGTAGAATACCACCACTGCCGCCGGTGCAGGGCTGCGTTGTCCCCCACCCGCCTGGCCTAATCGTTGCGGTCGAAACGCCAGGCGCCGGGATGGCGGATCACCGCGTCGCGCGCCTCATCGAGCGAGCGGGCGCCGATCTGGCCGAGCGAGGAGCGCAATTCGTCGATGTAAAGGTCGATCAGGTGTCCCGGCCCGGCGTCGCCGAGCGCGCCGACCGCCCACAAAAACGACTTGCCGGCAAAGGCCGCCTTGGCGCCGAGCGCCAGCGCCCGCATCACGTCCTGGCCCGAACGGATGCCGCTGTCGAGCACGACGGTCGCCTTCTGCCCCACCGCCGCGACGATTGCCGGCAGCACGTCGATGGTCGGCGCCAGCGCCTCGATTTGGCGACCGCCATGGTTCGACACCCAGATGCCCTCGATGCCGAGCGCCACCGCCTTTTCGGCGTCGGCCGGATGCAGGATGCCCTTCACCAGCATCGGCCCCTTCCAGCGGTCGCGGTAGCGCGCGACTTCTTCCCAGGAAAACACGCCGCCCATGTTCTGGCGCGCGAAGGTGATCACCTCATTGGTGCTGGCTCCGGCGCGGGTGTACTGGCGGATGGTGGCAAAGCGCGGATAGCCATTGCGCAACAGCGCCAGCAGCCAGCGCGGCCGGATCATCATTTCGTAGATCATGCGCGGGGTCGGCCGGAATTCGCGCCCCAACCCGGCGTAGCTTTCGCGCGTGCGCGTGGTGCGCACCGGCACGTCGATGGTGAGCGCCAGCGCCTTGACGCCCGCCGCGGTCGCCCGCTTGATGACGTCGAAGCCGATGGCGTGATCGTTCTGGTAAAATCGGTAGAGCTGCAGCCAAAAAACGTCGGGCGCGACTTTCGCGACGTCCTCTATTGTTGCGCCGCCGGCGACGCCGAGCGTGTAGGGGACGCGCGCGCGCTGCGCGGCTTTTGCCATCAACAGATCGGCGCCCGGCCACACCAGCGACGGGCCCCCCATCGGCGCGATGCCGATCGGCGCGGCATAGCGCGTGCCGAACAAGTCTAAATCGGTCGGCGGCACCATGGTGATGGCGCCGTAGCGCGCGACCACCTTGATGGCATCGAACGCCGCCCAATTATGCGCGATGCCGACATCGGCGCCGGCGCCGGTGTCACCGTATTCGAACGAGAAGCGCGGCACGTTCTTCGGCGCGCGCGAGCGCAAGTAAGCCGAGCTCGGAAACCGCCGATGCAGCGCCTCGAAATTCGGACTGATCCCCGAGGGGAAGTGCGCCAGTACTTTTTTTCCCGTCACGTCATCCATGGCGTTTCCCTAAATCTTTTTCTTTGAATTATAGCGCGCCCGGCACCGGGATCGCCACTGGGCCTGCGCACCTTCAGAAGTGACTGAAAGAGGTGCGCTTGAAGGCGAGCGCCCCGCCGTTGCTGTCCACGAAGCGGACACCCTCGCCCGCCTTGATCGTACCGATCTCGGTCACCGCGACCCCAGCCGATTTTGCCGCGGCGCGGAACGCATCGGCCTTACCCGCCGGCACGGTGCAGACGATCTCGTAGTCGTCGCCGCCGGTGAGCGTGGTCTCGAGCATGGCCGGATCGGCGGCGAGCGCGGCTTTGGCCGCATCGGACAGCGGCACGCGCGCGACCGCGATCTCGGCCGCCATCTTGGAGGCGCGGGCGAGCTTGCTGAAATCCCCAACCAGGCCGTCGGACACATCCATTGCCGCCGAAGCATGCGTGCGCACCGCCTCGGCGAGCGCATTGCGCGGCTGCGGCAGCCGATAGCGCGACAGCAGATGCTGGCGCTGGTCATCGCTGAGCGTCCAGGGCGCGCCCTTGCGCAGCGCCAATCCGAGCGCAGCGTCGCCGATGCTGCCGCTGACGAACACAGCGTCGCCCGGCTTGGCGCCGGCGCGCCGCACCATGCTGCCTTCCGGCACGCTGCCGAACATGGCGATTGAAATCGTGACCGGACCCGGCGTGCGGTCGGTGTCGCCGCCGAACAGCGGGCAGCCGAACTCAGCCGCGTCGTCGCGCAGCCCTTGCGCGAAACCGCTGAGCCAGTCGTCGCCGACCTCCTTCGGCAGCGCCAGCGACAACAGGAAGCCGAGCGGAATTGCGCCTTTGGCCGCCAAGTCTGACAAGTTCACCCGCAGCGCCTTGCGCGCCACATCACGCGCCGCATCCCCGGCAAAGAAATGCACGCCGCCGATAATGGCGTCAGTCTTGAGCACCAGGTCGCACCCCGGCGGCGGCTTGATGAAGGCGGCGTCGTCGCTGAGCCCGAGCGCGCCCGGATGGGTCGCGATCGGCTGGAAGTGGCGCGCGATCAGACGGTCTTCGGCCGACAATTTGTCATCGTCAGAACTCATGGCGCGACTTTGCCTTCTTATCCCTCCCGCTAAAAGGGGGGTTCAGGCAAAGAACTCCGCCGCGCGCATCTGGCGCGCCAGTTGGTCGAGCACCGCATTGACCATGCCGGTCTCGTCGCGCTCGACAAAGGCGGCGGCGACGTCAGCATATTCCGAAACCACCACGCGCGCCGGCACGTCGCGGCGGTGGTCGAGCTCATAGGCGCCCGCGCGCAAGGCGGCGCGCAGTACCGCCTCAATGCGCTTGAGCGGCCAGCTTTTCGCCAGCGCCTCATCGATGATCGGGTCAAGCTTGCGCTGCTCGCGCACTACACCCGAGACGATATCGCGGAAGAACGCGGTTTCCGCCGGCAGATATTGTGCGCCCTCGACCTCGCGGCCGAGCCAATGGCTCTCGAATTCGGCGAGGATCTCGTTCAGGCCGGTGCCGGCCAAATCCATCTGGTAGAGCGCCTGCACGGCGGCTAGCCGCGCCGCACCGCGTTTGTTTGCCTTGCGCGCGTCCTTGTCCGCGACTGGCGCGCTCTTGGCCATCTATTTGTCCGCGAGACTTCGTTTGAGCACGATCATCGTCAGCACGGCACGGGCAGCGCTAACGCCCTTGTTGCGGCCATCGTTGGTGGAGCGGGCGAGCGCCTGCGCCTCGTTGTCGACGGTGAGAATGCCGTTGCCGATCGGGAGTTGGCGGCTGACGCTCAAATCCATCAAGCCGCGCGCCGACTCGTTCGACACCAACTCGAAATGATAAGTCTCTCCCTGGATCACGCAGCCGAGCGCCACCACGCCGTCATAGGGCGCGCGCTTTTTCGTCGCGGCGTCGATTGCGATGGCGATGGCGGTGGGCACTTCGAGCGCGCCCGGCACGGCGATGCGATCATAGGTGGCGCCCGCTTCGTCGAGCACGCGGACGGCGCCCTTGAGCAGCGCGTCGGAAATGTGTTCATAAAAGCGCGCTTCGACAATCAAAACGCGCAGTGTGTCACGCTTTTTCGCAGCGCTCGTCTTCTTGGCCATGTGTCAAAATTCCTTGTTGAGCCGCGTGGTAGCAAGTGCACGCGCGGCGAACAAGGGTTCTATTTCGCGTCCATCAGCCGCGCCGCGTAGCGGGCCATGGTGTCGATTTCGAGATTGACGTCGTCGCCTTGGCGCAAGGCCGCGAAGGTCGTCACGGCAAGCGTATACGGGATGATCAGCACCGAGAAGGTATCGCCCTCCACCTCGTTAACCGTGAGCGAGACGCCGTCGAGCGCGACCGAGCCTTTGGGCGCGATGAACCGCGCCAGCTCACGTGGCGCGCGCAACACGAAGCGCGCCATATCGGTCGTGTCCTGGCGCGCAACAACATTGGCGAGCCCATCGACGTGGCCGGCGACCAGATGGCCGCCCAATTCGCCGCCCAATTTGAGCGCGCGCTCCAAATTGACGCGCCCGCCGTGCTGCCAGCGGCCGACCGTGGTGACCGCCAAAGTTTCCGCCGCCGCGTCGACCGCAAACCAGGTGCGGCCGTCTTCCTCGCCGGTGCCGACAACCGTCATGCAGACACCGGAACAGGCAATCGAGGCGCCCTCGATCAGTTCGGCGCGCGTATAGTCGCAGGCGATGGTGATGCGGTGTAAATTATCAGCGCGCGGCTTGACCGACCGCACTTCGCCCACGTCGGTGACAATGCCGGTGAACATGTTAGGCCCGCTCGAACGTTTCGAGCACGTCGGGCCCGAGCTTTTCGCGGCCGCGCGCGTGCAATTGCCCGGTGAAGCCGTTGAGCGGCATGCCCTCCAGCGGGTCGATCCCGTCGGCACCGATGCTCTTTGCTCCGTGCAGCAGCGCCAGTTCGTCCACCAGGCCGGCGGCGGCGAACTCACCGGCCACCTTCGGCCCGCCCTCCACCATCAGCCGGGTGATACCCTGCTCGGCGAGAACCTTGAGCACCTCCTCGAGATCGAGCCGCCCGTCCACGTCGGCGACGCGGAATATCTTGCAGCCTTTTTGCTGCAAAATTTCTTCGGCGATGGACGATGGCTTGCTTGACGTGAACACCCAAGTCGGCGTGTCGCGCACGGTCGCCACCACCGAGGTCGACAGCGGCAGCTTCAAGGTGGCGTCGAGCACCACGCGCACCGGCGAGCGCTCGAACATGCCCGGCAAGCGGCAGCTGAGTTGCGGATTGTCGGACAGAACGGTACCGATGCCGACCAGGATGGCGTCGCTCGCCGCGCGCATCTGGAACACGCGCGCGCGCGCTTCTTCGCCGGTGATCGCAAAGGGCTTGCGCCCCGCCAGGCCGGCCTTGCCGTCGGCCGACACCGCCAGCTTGAGTCGCACGGACGGCCGACCCTTGGTGAAACGCATGATGTGGCCGGCGTGCACGTAGGCAGCGCTGTCGGCGCCCAAGCCCACATCGACCGTAATGCCCTTTTCGCGCAGCCCCTCATGGCCCTTGCCGGCGACCTCCGGATTGGGGTCCTCCAGCGCCGACACCACGCGCGCGATGCCGGCTTTGATGATGGCGTCGGTGCAAGGCGGCGTCTTGCCCTGATGCGAGCAAGGCTCGAGCGTCACGTATAGGGTCGCGCCCTGCGCCGCTTTCTTGGCGTGGCGCAGTGCCTCGACCTCGGCATGTGGGCGGCCGCCGCTTTGCGTCCAGCCGCGCCCGACAATAACACCGTCCTTGACGATCACCGCGCCGACCGCCGGATTGGGCCAGGTGTTGCCCAGGCCGCGCCGGCCGAGCGTAAACGCCAGCGCCATGAATCGCGCGTCGTCCGCGGCGGTCGCCGCATTAGTCGGCGTGGTAATGATGGGCGCTGCTTGGTCGCTCATTTGCGCGCGGTCGCCGCGGGCGGCGAGTCGTCGCCCGACAATTCGTCGAGCGCGGCGCGGAAGTCCTTGGCCTCGCGAAAATTGCGGTAGACGGAGGCAAAGCGCACATAGGCCACGTCGTCGAGCCCGCGCAAATGCTCCATCACCAGTTCGCCGATCGCCTCGGAGGATACTTCGTTCTCGCCCTGGCTTTCCAGCTCGCGCACGATCTTGGAGACTTCCTGCTCGATGCGTTCCGGGTCGACCGCGCGCTTGCGCAGCGCGATCTGCACCGAGCGCATCAATTTATCGCGGTCGAACGGCACGCGCCGGCCGTTGCGCTTGATCACGGTGAGCTCGCGCAATTGCACGCGCTCGAAAGTGGTGAAGCGGAAATTGCAGGTCAGGCACACGCGGCGGCGGCGGATCACTGCCGAATCCTCGGTCGGCCGCGAATCCTTCACTTGCGTGTCGAGGCTTGCGCAACTCGGGCAACGCATGACTAGCCCCCCACTCCGGTCCGGTCACTCATTGGTAGATCGGAAATCGCGAAATCAATGTTTTGACCTTGTCGCGCACCGCGGCTTCGATCAGCGAATCTTCCTCTACGCCCTTCTGCGACAGCACGTCGAGCACCTCGACAATCATGTCGCCCACGGTGCGGAATTCGGCGATGCCGAAGCCGCGCGTGGTGCCGGCCGGCGTGCCGAGCCGGATGCCCGAGGTCACCGTCGGTTTCTGCGGATCGAACGGGATGCCGTTTTTGTTGCAGGTGATGTACGAGCGCCCGAGCGCTAGTTCCGCCACCTTGCCGGTGAGGCGCTTCGGCCGCAGATCGACTAGCATCAGATGCGTGTCGGTGCCGCCCGAAACGATGTCTACGCCTTTCGACTTGAGAGTCTCGGCCAGCGCCTTGGCGTTCTCCACAACGTTGCGGGCGTAGGTACGGAAGCTCGGCCGCAGCGCCTCGCCGAAGGCCACCGCCTTGGCCGCGATCACATGCATCAGCGGGCCGCCCTGCATGCCGGGGAAAACCGCCGAGTTGAGTTTCTTGGCGATCTCTTCGATGTCCGACAGGATCACGCCGCCGCGCGGACCGCGCAGCGTCTTGTGCGTGGTGGTGGTGACCACATGCGCATGCGGGAATGGCGATGGGTGCACCCCGCCCGCCACCAGGCCCGCGAAGTGCGCCATGTCCACCAGCAGCAGCGCGCCGACCTCGTCGCAGATTTCGCGGAAGGCGCGGAAGTCGATGATACGCGGATAGGCCGAGCCGCCGGCGATGATCAGCTTCGGCTTGTGCTCGCGCGCCAGCCGCGCGACCTGCTCTATATCTATGCGCTGGTCGTCGCGCCGCACGTCGTAGGGCACCGGCTTGAACCATTTGCCCGACATGTTGACCGGGGAGCCGTGCGAGAGATGCCCGCCGGCGGCGAGATTGAGCCCCATGAAGGTGTCGCCGGGCTGCATCAGAGCAAAAAACACCTCCGCGTTAGCAGAAGCACCAGAATGCGGCTGTACATTCGCAAATCTGCAGCCGAACAGCTTTGTTACCCGTTGAATGGCCAACTCCTCGACCACGTCGACGAATTGGCAGCCGCCATAATAGCGCTTGCCCGGCAGGCCTTCGGCATATTTGTTGGTGAGAACAGACCCTTGCGCGTCCAGAACGGCGCGCGAAACGATGTTCTCCGAGGCGATCAACTCGATCTCGTCGCGTTGCCGCCCGAGTTCTTGCCGAACGACCTCGGCGATCTCTGGATCGACCTCTGCCAAAGATGCCGAGAATAGGTTTTCCACACCGCTTGTAGGCTTGGAACTCGACGTCGCCGACATCATGATCTCCTGGCGCCGGGGCGAGCCGGGCCGAATTACGGGCAACTTCCGGGATTAGACCGCAAATAGCATATAGGCCGCCACCCGCCAAGCGCTGGCATGTGGATGGTGTGCGAACCGCAATATCTAGGGAGTAAAGGCGACAGCCAAACGACAAAACCCCGGCCGCAATGGCCGGGGCAAGTCATTCCGCCAGTAGGAGGACTTAAAGGCGGTAAAGGATCTGATCGGTCCAGAAGCGCTCAAGCCGATGCAGCGACTTGTTGAGCGTGGCGAACTCGTCGGCATTGATGCCGCCGACCTGTTCCACCGTGCGCACGTGCTTCTGGTAGAGCGTGTCGACGATGTCGCGCACCTCGTTGCCCTTCTCGGTCAACTTGATGCGCACCGAGCGGCGATCGACGCGGCTGCGCTGGTGATCGAGGAAGGCCATCTCCACTAGCTTCTTCAAGTTGTAGGAGACGTTGGAGCCGAGATAGTAGCCGCGCGTGCGCAGCTCGCCGGCGGTCAGCTCCTTGTCGCCAATATTGTAGAGCAGCAGCGCCTGCACCGAATTGATGTCGGCGCGGCCGCGGCGGTCGAATTCGTCCTTGATGACGTCGAGCAGCCGGCGATGCAGCCGTTCGACCAAGGTCAAAGCCTCGTGATAAAGCGGCCTGATGTGGTCGAACTTCGCCTCACGTTCGGCGGGTTCGACCGTCTTCACAACGGCTTTCATGTCCAACACCCCTTTTTGCGTTTTATTGTTTACGCAACTATCCGGTAACGAGGCCCTGTTTCCCCGTTCCAGATGTCGACCCTATAAGGGGCCTTCTAAAAACGGCTTAAATAACACGATAAAGATTAGATTTATTTGCAACAGTGAACGTTTCGTTGATCGCACAATTGAATCGAATGACGCAACCTTTCGTTCACCTAGAGAGGCCGCGTCACCCGCGTACGAAGCGGATTATGCCGGAAAAATCTTTGCCCGCCTCCCCGCTCTCGACATATGCCGAATAAATCCTTGCCGCGTCGGCGCCGAGTTGCGTCTTGGCGCCCGCCGCCTTGGCCGCTTCCTGCGACAGTTTCAAATCCTTAAGCATCATCGCCGCGGTGAACCCGGCCTGATACTCGCGGTTGGCGGGGGAAGCCGGCACCGGTCCCGGAACAGGACAATAGCTGGTGAGCGACCAGCACTGGCCCGACGACTTCGAGGAAATGTCGAACAGCTTCTGGTGATCGAGGCCGAGCTTCTCCGCCAGCACAAAAGCTTCCGACACCGCGATCATCGAGACGCCGAGGATCATGTTGTTGCAAATCTTCGCCGCCTGCCCGTTGCCGGCGCCGCCGGCGTGCACGATAGTCTTGCCCATCTTTTGCAGGGTCAACTCCGCACGCGTGAAAGCCTGCACGCTGCCGCCGACCATGAAGGTAAGTGTCGCGGCGGTCGCGCCGCCGACGCCGCCCGACACCGGCGCATCGAGCATCAAGAGGCCCTTCTGCTCCGCCGCACTGGCGACGGCGCGCGCGGTTTCCACGTCGATGGTCGAGCAATCGATCAGCAAAGTGCCGGCATTGGCATTCTCGATCGCGCCGGAGGAGCCGAGATAGACCTCGCGCACTTCCTTGCCCGACGGCAGCATCGTGATGAACACGTCGGCGCGCGCCGCCGCGTTCTTGGCGGTCTCGACGCCGGTGCCGCCGGCCGCCACGAGTTTCGCGACCGACGCCAGATTGACGTCGACGCCCTCGACCTGGTGGCCGGCCTTGAGCAGGTTCTGCGCCATAGGCAAACCCATGTTGCCTAGCCCGACAAATCCTATGCGCGCCATAGCGACCTCCCCGATCTATTTTTGTTTGCGCACGATCTTATCCGAAAATCGATTCCCGCTTTTCGGGATCATGCGCGCGTCACTGCGGCTGCTCTTGCGCCGATTTCAATGCCAGCCAGAGATAGAGCACGAGCAATCCGCCTTCCGCCAGGCCCGTCGCCAGACCGGCGCCGAACACCTGCGGGAAAAATATTTCCAACGCCAGCATCGAGGCAATGGCGGTGAGCCAGATCACTGCGCCCCAGGCGGCGGCGAGCCACAACCCAACGGCTGCGACCAGATCGATCACCGCGAAGAACACGGTGGCGGATTGCCAGGCGATCGAATGATATTGGAACACTTCGCTCGGAGCGACGCCGATCCCGCAAACCCGCGACCAATGATAAAGGCCCTTCAGAATCGATACGCCGGCCATCACGCGCAGGAACAGCACCAGCCGCCGCGTCCAGCGGCCGACGCTCTGCTCCCCCTCGTTCTCCTGCACCGGCTCGAGGCTTTGCAGGTCGTCGCTGGTGTACGGCTCGCTCATGGCAGCACCAATTCATCGGCGCCGAGCGGCGCGAAATGTTGCTCAACCTCGGCTTCGCTCACCTGCGCGAGCGTAGGCGGCTGCCAGCGCGGCTTGTTGTCTTTGTCGACGATCACGGCGCGAACGCCCTCGTAAAAATCGGAACCATGGATGAGGCGCGACACTATGCGGAATTCGGCGCGCATGCACGTCTCGAAATCCCACCGCCCACCGCGCCGCACCTGCGCCAGCGCCAGTTTGAGGCTGAGCGGCGATTTCGTCCGCATAGTGGCCGCCGTCTTACCCGCCCATTCGGCATCCGCGCCGCCGGAGGCCGCTTCGCGGTCGAGCGCAGCGAGGATGTCCTCAACGCTGTTGCCGACGAACAAACGGTCGATTGTCGCGCGCCGCGTCACGATCGCGCCCTCGCCCGCGGGCTCGGCAAAGGCGGCGACCAGCGCGCCCACCGATAGCGCGCCGGTCAGCCCGTCGAGCAGTGCGCCGAAGCGGGCCGAAGGAATCCGGTGGGTGGCGATCCCCGCCGCCACGGCATCGGCGTTGCCGAAGCGGTCGCCGGTCAGCCCGCAATAAGTGCCGAGTTCGCCCGGCATGCGCGGCAGGAACCAGGTGGCACCGACATCAGGAAAAAAGCCGATGCCGACTTCCGGCATCGCGAACTGGAATCGGTCGCCTGCGACCCGGTGCGAACCGTTCACCGACAGGCCGACGCCGCCGCCCATGACCAGCCCATCGATTAGCGCCACATAGGGCTTGCGGAAATTCTTGATCACCACGTTGAGCGGATATTCGTCGCCCCAGAATTGCAGCGCCTCCGCGTGCCGGCCGGCACAGCCTAGATCGTAGAGCGCCCGGATATCGCCGCCGGCGGAGAACGCGCGCTCGCCCGCGGCGCTGATCACCACGCGCGTGATCGCCGGGTCGTCGGCCCAAACGTCAAGCTGCGCGCGTAAAGCCAGCACCATGGCATGGGTGACGGCATTGAGCGCCTGCGGCCGGTTGAGCGTCACCAGCCCGGCCGCGCCGCGACGCTCGAAAAGAATATCGTCGCTCATCACGCGCAGCCGCTCTTTAACCTCTCCTCGCGAAGCGGCGGGGAGGGTCGGTGAGCATCGCGGTAGCGATGCGAACTGGGGTGGGGGAGCGTTGATTCATTCGCTGGCCGTTCCGCCGCTCATCGCTTCTTGCCCCCCACCCCTGACCCCTCCCCGCCACTCGCAAGCGTTCGTGGAGGGAGGGGAACGGAAAGCGCTCATGCGCGCTAATTCCCCAGCATAGCGCGGCTGACGATCATCCGCATGATCTCGTTGGTGCCTTCCAGGATCTGATGCACGCGCACATCGCGCAACACGCGCTCGATCGGATGATCGCGCAGATAGCCATAGCCGCCGTGCAGCTGCAGGCAGCCATTGACCACCTCGAAACCGGTATCGGTGGCCAAGCGCTTGGCTTGCGCGGCGAGCCGTGTCGCCGCCGGCTCGCCCGCGCTGACCGCCACCGCCGCGCGATGCAGCAGCAAGCGCGCGGCTTCCAGTTCGGTGGCATAATCGGCGATGCGGAATTGCAGCGCCTGGAAATCGGCCAGCCGCGAGCCGAACTGCTTGCGCTCCTTCATGTACTCAATCGTGCGGTCGAGACAGAATTGCGCGCCGCCGATCGAGCAGGCGCCGATGTTCAAGCGGCCGCCGTCGAGCCCGGCCATGGCGATGCGGAAGCCTTGGCCTTCGCGGCCGATCAAATTTGCCGCCGGCACGCGGCAGTTCTCGAAGTTCACCATCGCGGTCGGCTGACTTTTCCAGCCGAGCTTCTTTTCCGGTGCGCCGTTTGAAAGTCCCTGCGTGCCCTTCTCCACCACGATTGTCGAAATGCCGCGCGGGCCGCCCTCGCCGGTGCGGGCCATCACCACATAGACGTCGGACACGCCGCCACCGGAGATGAAGGCCTTGCTGCCGTCGAGCACGTAATGCTCGCCGTCGCGGCGCGCCCGCGTGGTCAGGCTCGCGGCATCCGATCCGGCTCCCGGCTCGGTCAGGCAGTAGCTGGCGAAGTGCTCCATGCTGCAGAGCTTGGGCAGGAATTTCTTGCGCACCGCGTCGCCGCCGAAGGCGTCGATCATCCAGGCGGCCATGTTGTGGATCGAAATATAGGCGGCGGTCGAGGTGCAGCCCTGCGCCAGTTCTTCGAAAATGAGTGCGGCATCGAGCCGGGTCAGCGCCGAGCCGCCGACATCTTCCTTAACGTAAATGCCGCCGAAGCCGAGCGCCGCCGCCTGGCGCAGCGCCTCGACTGGAAAGGTCTCGTTCTCGTCCCAGTCGCGCGCATGCGGCATCATCTCGTCGCGCGCGAATTGCCGCGCGGTAGCCTGAAACGCCCGCTGTTCTTCGGTGAGGTCGAAATCCATGGCCTCGACCGATAGAAGGCGGGCTTAGCCCCGTCAACGGCGGTTGAGGGTGACCAAAACTGCAGGTAGCGGGCGGCCTCCGGACCGGCTAAAAAGAGGCCACGGAGACCCGCAATGGCAATCAAATTCGGCCGCCCTATCGAAGCCCGCACTCGCCTGACGCCCGTCGAGAACGAGGCGGCGGCTGGCGAGCGCCTGGACCTGCCCACCCGCCTGCGCCGCAACAGGCGCAACGAATGGGCGCGCCGCATGGTGCGCGAGAACCAGCTCAGCACCGACGACCTGATCTGGCCGCTCTTCATTATGGTAGGCGATAATAAGCGCGCGGCGATCCCTTCGATGCCCGGGGTCGAGCGGCTTTCCGTCGACCAGGCGGTGCGCGAGGCCGAACGCGCCGCCAAGCTGACCATCCCGTGCCTCGCGCTGTTCCCCTACACCGATCCGAGCCTGCGCGACGAGACCGGCAGCGAAGCGCTCAACCCGGACAATCTGGTCTGCCGCGCCCTGCGCGCCATCAAGAAGGAAGTGCCGGAGATTGGCCTTTTGGCCGACGTGGCGCTCGATCCCTTCACCAGCCACGGCCATGACGGCTTGCTGCGCGACGGCGAAATCCTCAACGACGAAACCGTCGCCGTGCTGGTCAAGCAGGCGATCGTGCAGGCGCAGGCCGGCTGCGACATTATCGCGCCCTCCGACATGATGGACGGGCGCGTCGGCGCTATCCGCAAGGGCCTCGATGCGGAAAACTTCCTCGACGTGTCGATCATGGCGTATGCCGCGAAATACGCTTCCGTGTTCTACGGCCCGTTCCGCGACGCGGTCGGCTCCTCGAAAACGCTATCCGGCGACAAACGCACTTACCAAATGGATTACGGCAACACCGACGAGGCGCTGCGCGAAGTCGCGCTCGACATCGAGGAAGGCGCCGACATGATCATGGTCAAACCCGGCCTGCCCTATCTCGATATCGTACAGCGCGTGAAGGACGCCTTCGTGATGCCGACTTTCGCCTATCAAGTGTCGGGCGAATACGCGATGATCATGGCCGCAGCGAACAACGGTTGGCTCGACGGCGAGCGCGCGATGTGGGAGACGCTCACGGCCTTCAAGCGCGCCGGCGCCGACGGCGTGCTCACATATTTCGCGCCGCGCGTGGCGGAAAAACTAAAAACCGGCTAAACGCCCGCTCCCTTCCCTCCCGATCACCGGCCGGTGGTTCCTGAAATCGACGGGTAATCGTTTCCATGGGTGAATTCGCAATCGGTCAGGGCGTGTCGCGCTTCGAGGATCCGCGGCTCGTTCGCGGCGGCGGCCGCTATATCGACGATGTGGTCTATCCCGGCATGGCCTTCGGCGTCGTGCTACGCTCGCCGCACGGCCACGCGAAAATCCTGTCGATCAATACAGACGCCGCCAACGCCGCGCCGGGCGTGCTGGCCGTCATCACGGCGGCCGACTGGAAGAAGGCGGGCCTTGGCGAATTGCCCTCCCATGGCGGCCTCAAGCGCCGCGATGGCTCGCCGATGTTCAAGCCGTCCTATCCGGTACTGGCGGATACCCATGTGCGCTGGATCGGCGACCCGGTCGCCTTCGTGGTCGCGGAAACCGCAGCACAAGCAGCCGACGCCGCCGAATTGATCGAAGTCGACTACGAGGCGTTGCCCGCCGGCGTCTCCACTGCCAAAGCGACCGAACCGGGCGCCGCCAAAGTCTGGGAAGGCTGCGCCGACAACATCTGTTTCGTCGAACTGATCGGCGACAAGGCCGCGACCGACGCCGCTTTCGCCAAGGCCGCGCACGTCGTCAAGCACCGTTTCGTCATCAACCGCGTCACCGCGGCCGCGATGGAGCCGCGCGGCGCGGTCGGCGTCTATCTGCCGGAGGAAGACCGCTACATCATCCACACGCCGGTGCAGCGCGCGCATCCTTATCGCAGCGAAATCGCAAAGGTTCTTAAAGTCGCCGAAAGCAAAGTGCGCGTGATCTGCATCGATGTCGGCGGCAGCTTCGGTATGAAGACGCCGGTGTTTAATGAAGCGCCGTTGACGATGTTTGCCGCCAAGCTCACCGGGCGCGCGGTGAAATGGATGAGCACACGCACGGAGGCTTTCCTGAGCGACGCGCAGGCCCGCGACAATGTCACCGAAGCCGAGCTCGCGCTCGACAAAGACGGCAGTTTCTTAGGCTTTCGCGTGAAGACGATCGCGGCTATCGGCGCCTATCTGCAGAACAACATGCCGGCCTTCATCCTCAATGCCGGGACGCTCGCCGGCTGCTACCGCACGCCGGCGATGTATGTGGACATCACTGGCGTGTTCACCAACACCAATCCGGTACGTCCCTATCGCGGCAACGGCCGCCCGGAAGCAGGCTACGTGATCGAGCGCATGGTCGATCTCGCCGCCGGCGAACTCGGCCTCGATCCGGTCGAATTGCGGCGCCGCAATTACATCTCGCCCGCTCAGATGCCGTTCAAGACCGGGCTGACGTTTACCTACGATAGCGGCGAATTTGAAAAGAACATGGATCTGGCGCTGGAGCTCGCCGACTTCAATGGTTTCAAGGCGCGCAAGGCGCAGGCGCGCAAGCGCGGCAAACTACGCGGCTTCGGTATTTCCAACACCATCGAGCGCGCCGCGGCCGGCGGCACCGAAGGCGCCGAAGTGCGCTTCGACCGCGGCGGCAGCGTGACTTTGTTCTCAGGCTCGGTGACCGCCGGCCAAGGCCACGAAACCGTGTTCAAGCAACTCGTTTGCGACCGGCTGGGCCTGCATCCGAACGAGGTGCGCTACGTGCAAGGCGATACCGACGAGGTGTTCTACGGCGAAGGCACCGGCGGCTCGCGTACCTCCACCATGTCGAGCGCGGCGTTTTTGATGGCAATGGACAAAGTGATCGAGAAGGCCAAGGCGATCGCCGCGTTTGCGCTCAAGATTGACGTCGTCGACGTCAACTTCGCCGACGGCGTATTTTCATCGCCGAAAACCAACCGCACCATAACCATCCAGGAAATCGCCGTCGAACTCGTCGAACCCTGCCAAGATTCCGGCGGCGATGGAGCCCGGCCTGTACGCCACCGCCGTCTACAAGGCGCAGGTGCAAAACTTTCCGAACGGCTGCCATATCTGCGAGCTGGAAATCGACAAGGAAACCGGCGTGGTCGAACTCGTTCGCTACTACGTAGTCGACGACGTCGGCACCATACTCAATCCAATGCTGCTGCACGGGCAGATTCACGGCGGTGTCGCACAAGGTGCAGGGCAAGTGCTGATGGAGGACATCCACTTCGACGCCAGCGGCCAGCTCGTCACCGCCTCGTTCATGGATTACGCCATGCCGCACGCGCACAATTTGTGCAATATCGAAATCGAGAGTAATCGGGTGCCGACCAAGACCAATCCAATGGGTACCAAGGGCGCGGGCGAAGCCGGCAATGTCGGCGCGCTGCCCGCGGTCGCCAATGCGCTGATCGACGCGCTCGCCGAATTCGGCGTCAAACACATCGAGATGCCGGCGACGGCGGAGCGGATCTGGCGCGCCATGCAGCATTCCGTCGTTGAACGCGCGCAATGATAGGGACTGTCATTCCGTGTGCCACAATCATGAAAGGATATTGCCCGCCGGAGCCATATTTTTCATTGCCATTAGATGACACGGCAACAAATCCCTGCGCGGCCCGCCGCCGGCGGAATATTCATATCCGCTGCTCACTCCATCGCACTGCCGGTCTCGATGCGCACCGGCTGATAGCCGTCGGCGGCGAGCGTCGCCAGGATGTCGCCGGCGTGCGCGGCGTCGCGCGTTTCGATCGTGACGTCGAGCTTGGTGCCCTTGGCCGGCACGTCGAGGAACAGCCGGCGGTGATCGACTTCCAGGATATTGGCGCCCAGTTCGCCGAGCCGAGTCGCGATGGTGCCGAGTACGCCGGGCTGGTCCGGAATGGTGAGGCGGAACGAGACAATGCGAAGTCTCGCGTTCAAGCTCGCGCACCATGATCGATGCCAAGATGCGCGGGTCGATATTGCCGCCGCTCAACACGAGGCCGACTTTCTTGCCGCGGAAGCGCTCAGGTCTCGCCAGCAGAGCGGCGAGGCCCGCGGCGCCGGCGCCTTCCGCCATGGTCTTCTGCAAGGTGAGATACGCGTTGACCGCGCGCTCCAGATGCGCCTCGTCGACCAGCACGACCTCGGAAACCAGTTCGCGGATCACCGGCAGCGTCATTTTACCGACATTCTTGACCGCGATGCCCTCGGCCAGCGTCGGCCCACCGACGGCTAAGCTCTTGTTCTGCAGCGCGTTCCACATCGCGGGATAAAGTGCGGCTTCGGCGCCGACGAGCTCGATCTTGGGCCTCACCGCACGCGCGGCGATGGCATTGCCGGCGATCAAGCCGCCGCCGCCGATCGGGATCACCAGCAAATCGAGGTCGCCCACCTCTTCCAGCATTTCGAGCGCGATGGTGCCCTGCCCGGCGATGATGCGGGCGTCGTCGTAAGGATGCACCAGTGTAAGCCCGCGCTCGGCCAAGATCTGTTCGCAGCGCTTCTGCGCTTCCGCCACGCTCTCGCCGTCGAGCACGACTTCGGCGCCATGCGAGCGGGTCGCCGCCACCTTCACGAAGGGCGTGGTCACCGGCATCACGATGGTCGCCGGAATCCTGAGCCGCGCGGCGTGATAGGCCACGGCCTGGGCGTGATTGCCAGCCGACATGGCGATGACGCCGCGGCGGCGCTCGGCCTCGCCGAGCGAAGCGAGCTTGTTGAGCGCGCCACGGTCCTTGAACGAATTGGTGACCTGCAGGTTCTCGTATTTGACGTAGACGTCGGCACCGGTGAGCGCGGACAGCCGGGGCGCCGGCAGCATCGGCGTGCGCAGCACTGCGCCTTGGATCACGCGGCGGGCGGCTTCGATATCGGCGATCGTCACGGTCACGCGAGGTCTCCCGGCGTCCCACGCACCATGCCGCAAGGCGGTCCGTCGTTCCAGCCGTCCCCCGACGGGCGGGGCTCTTGCATAAGCCTTACTCCTTCGCCATCTCGCAGTTTGCCGTGCCGAAAGGTATGCTTGAGGCCGGCAGAGTTTTTAAGAGGCCTAGCCCCATGTCGATCGACATCAAGCCCCACGCCTACGACCCGGACACGAACCCGGAGCTGTTCGAGGGGGTCCTCGCGCGCCGGGTGGTCGCTTTCTTCATCGATTTTGTCATTATCGCCATTCCGGTGGTGCTGGCGGCCATGTTCATCTTCGCCTTCGGGATCATCACTTTGGGACTCGGGTGGGCGCTTTATTGGCTGCTGCCGGCAATCTCGGTGGTCTGGGCCCTAGTCTATTTCGGGGTCACGCTCGGTAGCGAGCGCTCCGCCACCGTCGGGATGCGGGTCATGGATCTCGAAATGCGCACCTCGTACGGCGCGCCGGCCTATTTCGTGCTCGGCGCCGTGCACGCCGTCGCGTTCTGGTTCACGGTGTCGTTCTTCTCGCCTTTCGTCCTGCTGGTCGCCTTCTTCAACGAGCGCCGCCGGCTGCTGCACGACATCATGCTCGGCACCGTGATCATCAATAATCCGGCGCGCGCGGCCCTGCCCAGCGCCCCCGCGCGATAAAGGGCTTTGACGGGGCCCCTGCGGCGCGCGATGCTAGAGGTGAATCGGGAGCCATGACGGCCTGACGACGTGACCCAGCATTCGCGCGATACGCCGCAATTCTATCTGACCGCGCCCTCGCCGTGCCCCTATCTGCACGGTCAGGAAGAACGCAAGGTGTTCACCCACCTGGTCGGCGAGCGCGCTGCGGAACTCAACGACCTGCTCACCCATGGCGGATTCCGCCGCAGCCAGTCGATCGCCTACCGGCCGGCCTGCGAGACCTGCCGCGCCTGCGTGTCGGTGCGCGTGGTGTCGGCGGATTTCTCGCCCTCGCGCAACATGCGCCGCATCGCCGAGCGCAATGCCGACGTGGTCGGCGACATGCGCACGCCGGCGCCGACTTCCGAACAATATTCGGTGTTTCGCGCGTATCTCGACACTCGCCACCGCGATGGCGGCATGGCCGACATGACCGTGCTCGACTACGCCATGATGATCGAGGACAGCCACGTCGACACGCGTCTGGTCGAATACCGCCGGCGCGGGCCGGATACCGGCATCAACGGCCGCGGCGCCGGCAAGTTGCTGGCGGTCGCGCTTACCGACGTGCTGAGCGACGGGTTGTCGATGGTCTATTCGTTCTTCGATCCGGACGCCGGCGAGCGCTCGCTCGGCACGCTGATGATCCTCGACCACATTACGCGCGCGAAAGCTATGGGGCTGCAATACGTCTATCTCGGCTATTGGGTGCCGGGCTCGCGCAAGATGGACTACAAAGGCCGCTTCCTGCCGCAGGAACGTCTGCTGCCGTCGGGCTGGAGCCGGGTCGAAAAATAGCTTTTCGGCGTGGACTCATAAAGCCGCAGCCAAAATCCGATTTGCACGAGCCGCCGACGAATATTCGCTATTTGGAGAAATGCGGACACGCTCTGGACATCGAGCGATGTACGCTAATGACCCGAAGCGAACATTCGAGCGTGACGATAGGGGGCAGCACTCGGCTTGGGAAACTGTGCGGCCGAATTCGGTTTGTGGCTTCCGGCCCCCTGCACGGCTAACGGATTGAGGTGAACCCCACTGGGCTGATACAAAAGCCACCGGTGGCGCGCCGCCAATCCACATCGCGACCCACCCATGCCGCTTCCCCCCGCTGTGGCGGATTGTTGATCCATCGCCCGGACTTCCACCGCATGAACATCAAGGTGCGAGTATTCCGGCGCCTCCAACCGCGCTCGATAATCGGGAATGCATTCGAAGGCGTGTCGATCGGGCGGTGACATCGACCTGATCTATGGCAAAATATCGCGTTTCTATGGAGTTGAGCAGTTCGCTGACCTTGATATAGTGTCGGCTGATCGCGAGCGACTTTCCGGCCACTTCGCGGTATTTCGTAACCAAAAAAGGGTAATCGATCGTATCCTGCTCGTGGACGAGGCCGAGCGCCGGCTTCAGATCGCAAAGCTTGTAGGATTGAACTGGGTCAAACGTCGTGCCGAGCCGAGCGCGCACAAACGCCTTGTAGTCCTCGAATTTGACCGGCACAAAGTCGATGTTGTCGGCGCGATTTTCCGGCTCGCCGCAATCGGTGTAAAGGCGCCAGTGAATATCCCGGTTCCACTTGCAACTTTCGACGAAAAAGTTAATCCACGCCAGCCATCGCCCGAAATACGGACCGAGCATGATCAGCCACGGTCCCTGCTTGTTAGACAGCATGTTGACCAATATCAGATTGAATTTCGAATCCAATGGCGCAGCGTCAGATGGCGGCCTCTTTCGTTTTAATCGAAGCAAGCAATGTCGCCTAGTGGCACTGAGCGGGCATTCCGACCACAGTAGCGAGTGTCCACTTTCGGGGGCAAAGCGGACGCATCGCACGGCGTGTTTTATGGGTAGACGCCCTAACGCAGCCCCGGGATCGGCACGCCCAGCGTCTGTACGATCAGAAACGCGTTGAGCACCAGCACCAGAACGGTCGCCACCACGGCCGCAATACGCGTAATGCGCCCGTTGACGAACTTACCCATGATGTCGGCGCGGCCGGTGAACATCAGCAGCGCGATCATCGGCAGCGGCAGCGCAATGCTCAAGATCACCTGACTCACCACCAGCGCAGTGGTGGCGTTCACGCCATAGGCCACCACCACGAAAGCCGGCACCATGGTGATGACGCGGCGCAGCCAAATCGGAATGCGGAATCCGACGAAGCCTTGCATGATCATCTGCCCGGCCATGGTGCCCACCACCGAGCTCGATACGCCGGAAGCAATGAGCGAGAGCAGGAATATTCCGGCGGCGCCGATGCCGAGCAGAGGCGCCAGCGTGTGGTAGGCGGTTTCGATCTCGGCGACGTCGGGATGGCCGGCGTGGAAGGCGCCCGACGCCATCATCACCATCGCCATGTTGACCAGACCGGCAATCGCCAGCGCGATCACCACTTCATGGTTGGAGATGCGCACCAGCAGGCGGCGCTCGTGCTCGTCGCGGCCGGGCGTGCGTGCCTGCGTCAGCCCCGAATGCAGGTAGACCGCGTGCGGCATGACGGTGGCGCCGATGATGCCGACCGAAATCATCAGCGCCTCGGCGTCGGGCAGTCCCGGAACGACCGAGTGATAAGTCGCCGCGCCCCAGTCGACCGGCGCGATGAACATCTCGATCAAATAGCAAAGGCCAATGATGCCGACCAAGCTGCCGATGATCAGCTCCACCGGCCGGAAGCCGCGGCTTTCCACCATCAAAATGGCGTAGGTGATGACGGCGGTGACGCCCATGCCGTAAATCAACGGCATCTTGAACAGCAGCGCCAGGCCGACCGCGCCGCCGAGAAATTCGGCAAGATCGGTGGCCATGGCGGCGATCTCGCTCACCACCCACATCGCCATGACGACCGGCTTCGAGAAATTTTCGCGGCACATTTCCGCGAGATTGCGGCCGGTGACGATGCCGAGCTTGGCCGACAGCGCCTGGAACAGCATGGCGATCAGATTGGCGAGCAGCACGACCCACAGCAGCGTGTAGCCGTATTTCGCACCGGCCTGGATGTTGGTGGCGAAATTGCCGGGGTCCATGTAGGCGATCGAGGCGACCACCGCCGGGCCGGCGAAGGCCAGATAGGCCCCCGGCCCACGGCTTTTGCCGCTCAGAATGGCCTGCGCCGCCAGCACCGTACGGTCGGTGAGCGATTTGGGGGTCGGGGTTTCGGCGTCCATCAGGCTTAAGTTCTTTCCCCGTCACTATAAATCGGCCTTGCGCGGGTTGCAGCATAAGTTTGTTGCAAATAGTTTGCAATTGCATTTTGACTGGAACTTACCGAGTTCCATCGGGTTGTTGCAGGCTTCAAACCTGCGACCAGAATAAGGGCGGCGCCAGCGATGACCAAGATCCGCAGCCGCTGGCTCTGCCTGCCGCTCGCGCTGGCGATGCTCGCCATCGAGCCGGCGTTCGCCGCGGGGGAAGCCGCCAAAGGCCCCTCCGAGGTCATCTTCATCGCGCAAATCCTGGCGCTGCTGATCGTCGGCCGGCTGCTCGGCGAAGCCATGTTGCGGCTCAAGCAGCCGGCGGTTATGGGGCAATTGATCGCAGGGCTGCTGCTCGGCCCTTCCTTATTCGGACTATTGCTGCCCGACCTTCAGCATTCGCTGTTTCCGAAGAACCCCGAACAGAAGGCGATGATCGACGCGATCTCGCAGTTCGGCATTCTTCTGCTGCTTCTTCTGACTGGCATGGAAACCGATCTCAAATTGGTGCGGCAAACCGGGCGCGCCGCCGTCTTTGCATCGCTCATGGGCATCGTCGCTCCCTTCGCCAGCGGAGTCGCGCTCGGTGAAATGCTGCCTGACTCGCTATTGCCGGACCCCGGCAAGCGGCTGATCACCGCGCTCTTCCTCGGCACCGCGCTATCGATCGCGTCGGTCAAGATCGTGGCCATGGTCGTGCGCGAGATGAACTTCATGCGGCGCGTGGTCGGCCAGGTCATCCTGGCCTCCGCCATTATCGACGACAGCATCGGCTGGATCATCGTCTCGATCATCTTCAGCCTCGCCTTGCATGGCGAGGTCGACGCCCGGTCGCTGGCGCAGAGCGTGATCGGCACGCTTCTGTTTTTGGCCGTGAGCCTGACGGTCGGCCGCCGCATCGTGTTTTTCATCATCCGCTGGGTCAACGACACCTTCGTCAGCGACTTCGCGGTCGTCACCGCGATCCTGATCATCATGGGCGGAATGTCGCTGATCACCTATGGTATCGGCGTGCACACTGTGCTTGGCGCCTTTGTCGCCGGCATCTTGATTGGCGAATCCCCGATCCTGACGCGTCATATCGACGAGCAATTGCGCGGCCTCATTACCGCGTTCTTCGCGCCGGTGTTTTTCGGCATTGCCGGCTTGAGCTCCGACCTCACCATTCTCGCCGACCCGAAAATCGCCCTCCTCACCGTCGGGCTGATCCTGATCGCCAGCATCGGCAAGTTCGGCGGCGCCTTAATCGGCGCCGGTTTCGGCGGCCTGACCCGGCGGGAGGGATTTGCACTGGCCTGCGGCATGAACGCGCGCGGCTCGACCGAGGTCATTATCGCCATCATCGGCCTATCGATGGGCGCGCTCAACCAGAACCTTTTCACCATGATCGTCGCCATGGCCATCATCACAACCATGGCCATGCCGCTAACCCTGCGCTGGGCGCTCTTGCGCATTCCACTGCGCAAGGAGGAAAAGCAGCGGCTTGAGCGCGAAGAGCAGGAAGAAAAGGGCTTCGTGTCGAACCTCGAGCGTCTGTTGATCGCGGTCGACGACAGTCCGAACGGCAAATTCGCCTCGCGCGTCGCCGGAATGCTGGCCGGTACGCACGGCATGCCGACGACCGTGCTCCACATCAAGGACGCCGCGAAAATCGAGGACAAAGAGATCAAGGATAAGGATTCGCTGACCGGCAAGAATTCGGCCAAAGCGGAAGAACCCAGCAAGCGGCAGGAGAAGAAGGCCGCGAAGGCTGGCGACACCGTCAAGCAATCCGCCGAACTGATCAAGAGCAAGCAGAAGCAAGAGGAAAAGGTCGACACGCCGGTGGAAGTCACCACCATCGTGCACGAGGCCCCGGGCCCCGACGTCATCGCTGCGGAAGCCGAGAAGGGCTACGACCTCATGATCATCGGCGTGGAGAAAACCACCCATCGCGGCAAGGACTTCCACGAAAGCGTGACATCGCTGGCGAAGGGCTTCGACGGACCGCTGGCGATCACCGCCGTGCGCAGTGATTTGTCCGAAAAACCCGGCGGCAAGCTCAGCATCCTGGTTCCGGTGAACGGCACCGAGCCGTCACGCCGCGCGGCGGAAGTCGCCATCACCATGGCGCGCGCCACCAAGGCCTCGCTCACGGTGCTTTATGTCGCCGTGCGCGCGGCCGGCAAAGAAAGCGTGCGGCGCGGCCTTCGTACGCGCCGCCACGAGGAAGCCATCCTGAAAGATATCGTCGCCATCGCCGACGGATACAACATGGCCATCCGCACCGCGGTGCTGGCCGACAATGCCGCCGACGAGGCCATCCTCAACGAGGCCGCGCGGCGCAAGAACAACCTGATCGTGATGGGGGTCGGCCGCAGGCCCGGCGAAAAGCTGTTTTTCGGCGACACCGCCTCCTCGCTGCTGGAGGACGCTGAATGCTCGCTACTGTTCGTGGCGAGTTGAACTTGTACGCTCACTCTTCGTCATCGACTTTTCCGGCGCCGGGCGCGCCGCGGAATTTGTTGTTCTTGGGCAATCCATGCGCAATGCGGCCGGCATCGGCGCGGTTGCCGCGCCAGTCCGTGAGCTCCTTAATCGACAACGTCTGGGTGCGGCCGGCACCGTCGATCCAGGTCAGCCCATCGTCCGCCTTGAACGTGGTGACGTCGGACAGCCCCTTCTCTTTGTAACGCTGCAGCCGCACGCCGCGCCCGCGCGTCATCTCCGGCACTTGGTCGAGCGGGAAAATCACCATCTTGCGGTTGGCGCCGATTGCCGCCACCAGTTCGCCGTCGACCGTGGTCAGCGCTGCCGCCTTGTCGGCGCCCTTGAGGTTGAGCACCTGCTTGCCCTTGCGGGTGGTGCCGAGCACCTCATCTTCCGGCACCACGAAGCCGTTGCCGCCATAGCTTGCCACCAGGAATTTGCGCTTGCCTTCGTAAGCAAGGGCCGCCACCACGTCGGCGTCTTGCTCGATATCGAAATAGAGCCGCACCGGCTCGCCGTGCCCGCGCCCGCCCGGCAGCTTGGAAGCTTCCAGCGTGTAGAACTTCCCGTTGCCGGCGAATATCAGAATTTTGGCGGTGGTCTCGGTCGGGAACGCGAACTTCAGCGCGTCGTCGGTCTTAAACGTAACGCCCGTGAGATCGCTGACGTGGCCCCGCAGCGCCCGGATCCAGCCCTTTTCCGAGACCACGACGGTGATCGGCTCGCGCACCACCATTGCCTCTTCAATTGCGGCCTCGTCGTGCTCGGGCGCCTCGGCGAAAGTGGTGCGGCGTTTGCCGAGATCGGTCTTCGGCCCGAATTTCGCCTTCACGTCCTTGATTTCGGCGGCGATGGTCTTCCATTGCTTGTCGGTCGAGCCGATCAGCGCCTTGATTGATTTAAGTTCCTCGCGCAGCGCCTTGTCCTCGCCGCGGATTTCCATCTCCTCGAGCTTGCGCAAATTGCGCAAGCGCATATTGAGGATGGCGTCGGCTTGGACGTCGGAAAGCTTGAACGTCTTCATCAAGACCGGCTTGGGTTCGTCCTCGCGCCGGATGATCTTGATGACCTTGTCGAGGTTGAGATAGGCGATGAGATAGCCGCCGAGCACTTCCAGGCGGTGCTCGATCTCGGCGAGGCGATGCTTGGAGCGACGCACCAGCACGTCGCGGCGGTGATCGAGCCATTCGCGCAGGGCTTCGGCCAAACCCAGCACCTGCGGAATGCGGCCCTTCACCAGCACGTTCATGTTGAGCGGAATGCGGCTTTCGAGCTCGGTGAACTTGAACAGCGACTCCATCAGCAATTCGGCGTCGACCGTGCGCGCGCGCGGCTCGATTACCAGCCGGAGGTCCTCGGCCAATTCGTCGCGCACGTCGGCAACGAGCGGCAGCTTCTTTTCGTTGATGAGTTCGGCGAGTTTCTCGACTATCCGCGACTTCTGCACTAACCAGGGAATCTGCGTGATCACGATCGTGTAAGTGCCGCGGCCGAGGTCTTCCTTTTCCCAGCGCGCGCGCACGCGGAACGAACCGCGGCCGGTGGTATAGGCCTCGGAGATTTCCGCCGGCTTGTCGACGATCACCCCGCCGGTCGGAAAATCCGGACCTTTGACGTATTTGAGCAGCGTGCGGCTGCGCGCTTTCGGATTGTCGATCAGGAACAGCGCCGCGTCGCACAATTCGGCCGCGTTGTGCGGCGGGATCGAGGTGGCCATGCCGACCGCGATGCCCTGCGAACCGTTCGCCAGCAGATTGGGAAACGCCGCCGGCAGCACCACCGGCTCTTGCCCGGTGCCGTCGTAGCTCGGGCGGAAGTCGACCGCATCCTCGTCGATGCCGTCGATCAGCAGGCGCGCAACTTCGGTGAGGCGGGATTCCGTGTAGCGCATGGCGGCGGCGTTATCACCGTCGATATTGCCGAAATTGCCCTGCCCGTCGATCAGCGGATAGCGCTGGGCGAAATCCTGCGCCAGCCGCACCATGGCGTCGTAGATCGCCTGGTCGCCGTGCGGATGGAAGTTGCCCATCACGTCGCCGACCACCTTGGCCGATTTCTTGAAGGCGGCGCCGGGATCGAGCCGCAGCGTCCGCATGACGTGGAGGATGCGGCGGTGCACTGGCTTGAGCCCGTCGCGCGCGTCCGGCAACGCGCGATTTATGATGGTGGAGAGCGCATAGGCGAGGTAGCGCTCTTCCAGCGCCCCGCGCAGTGCAACCTCTTCGACCTGGCCCTTGTCCGGGGGAATCAGTCTTTTTCCCATGTTTGATAGCTACTGCGTCGTTCGGCCATGAACAAGCGAAGAACATGGCGACCGTATAATGTTCCAACTTTGATCTGTATTCTTTAACGACTTATCGGTCTGAGGGCCCTCTGTGATGGCAAAATCCCGAACAAGCCTGCACGCAATGGTCGCCGCGCTCAGTGCTGCGATGATCGTTTCCTCAGCCGCCGCGCAAAACGCGGATTTGCCACGGCTGCAGACCAATGAGGCCTACATTGACGGGATGATGACGCGCAGCCAAACGCTCGCGACCGACGATACGATGGCGGTCTTTGCCTATGTGCTCGATAACCTGCCCGAGCGGGTCAAGGTCTATCCGACTGAGAACCACTATTACTTTTCGTTCGACCTCAACGGCACGCGCTATGCCGGCAACATCAAGATCGACGCCCGCCTGCGCGCCGAAGGCCAGGTGGAATTCTCCTATTACGAAGATCGCGCAAACTGGCTGCAGGACTCGGAAGGCACCGGGATCGCCCTCGGCGCCGCGCGCGGCGTGACAGTGGAGCAAGTCGAGCCGCTGGCCTACCGGGTGAGCTACGGCAAGAAGAGCGTCGTCTTTGCGCTCAATGACTTGTCAAAGGTCAAACCGCCAGCGGCCGCGCTGGCTCCGGGCGATCAATTCATCGGTCCGGTCTTCGACGAATCCGGAGTTCAGGTTCTTCTTCGTGTTCAATGCGAAACTGAAATCATTCCACTACATTCTCGACGAGACGGTCAAAAACCCCGAAGTATTCGTGCCCGCCCCCGTCGGCGATGGGCGCATTCTCATCGGCAAGCGTACGGGCTTTGCGTTCTATCGCGATCAACGGCGCGATCGAAAGATTCTGATTGGCGTGTACCACGACAATGTTGTGGCGAATAATTACTTGGACGGCCCGTTCGATCAGATGCCCGATAATTTCATTGAAGGCGATTTATACCGGCAGGCCATTCTGGCGGTCGAACCGAATCTCAAGGGCAAGATCAATCGGTACGGCAGTCTGGCCGACGGCGCGCGAGTTGCGGTGGCGCCCTATATGGAATACCGGAGCCCGAAGGACCTCGCGATCTTCGATCGCTGCGCGACCAGCCGGCGGATTCCAGCGGCGTTGTACGAGGCCTGTTTCGCGCTGCCGCTGGGCGGCAACAATGGCGTAGACGCGCGACCGATAGCGATGCAGCGGCAGGCCCGATGAGATGCGTCGCGAACTAAGTTCGCTCACCGCTTAAACGAACGGGCCGGCGGTCTGCACCGCCGGCCCGCAAATTCGAAAGTCGTGGCGCCGGAATTCTACCAGCAGCCTCTCCGCGACCGCCACCGATGCCAGCATCGACGGCCACGCCAGCGGCGCCATTGGGCTTTTTCAACCGTCCCAAGTCCATCTGCTGCCGAGCCGATCGCCGAACCATTCCCTGGAGCAGCTTTCAACGCCGGCATGCTGAACAGGCCAAAGACCAAAGCCATTAGCGTTGCTACCATTATTCTTTGCATCAGGTCTGCCTCCCAATTCCTGCCAAGATCGAGTCCTGACGAACACGACCCGGATACCCAGCCATTTAGAGGGTGTCGTGACCGATGCCGTCATCATTCAATAATACGAAAGCCTTGCCAAGGTTCCATTTGACACATTCATCGTTAATCGTTGGTATCATAATACCATCGGCCCTAAGTGGTCGATTCCACCCTTTGGGTCAAAAGACCCATTCAATCGGTCTCCTCGCGCGAAATGCCCTTGGATTCATAATAGACCTTTATGAACGGCGCTAAGACCTTGTAGAGCGCATTCTTCGATATCAGCGTGTCGTGCAAGGCCAGATAGTCGATACCGGTGTAAATGAAGCAATTCATCGCGTCCTGGGGCGTTTCGACGATTGGCTCGCCCTTGATATTGAATGACGTGTTCACCAGCACCGGGACGCCGGTCAGCTTCTCGAATTTCGTCAGCAGGTCGTACATCCGCTCGTTTTGCTCGCGCCGGACGGTCTGGACGCGGGCGGTGCCGTCAACGTGGACGATCGCCGGAATCCGGTCCTTCCATTCCGGGCGAACCTGCTTGGCGCGCAACATGAACGGCGATTCGTCCTCGCCGACGAAAATGTCCTTCGCCCTTTCATAGGTCACGATCGGCGCAAAAGGACGGAAGGCCTGGCGGAACTTCACCCGCTTGTTCAGGATGTCCTTCATCTCCGGTCGCCGCGGATCGCCCAGAATGCTCCGGTTGCCGAGCGCGCGCGGCCCGAATTCGCAGCGGCCCTGGAACCAGCCGAACACCTTGCCGTCCGCCAGCAATTTCGCCGCTTCTTTGCAAATGCTCTCCCCCGGCCCATTGAACGTCTTGCGGGTGACCAGCAGCGGATTGCCGGCGCGCCGCACGACATCGTCTGCGTACTCGACGCCGAGCGTCGACTGCTTCATCACGAACGTGCGCGGTTTCTTCTGCATGGCGAGACGGCCGTAATAGGCGCAGCCGATCGAAATCCCGTTGTCGCCGGCGGCGGGCTGAATCCACACATTGTCAAACCCCGCCTCGCGCACGAGGCGCCCGTTGGCGACGCAATTAAGCGCCACACCGCCGGCGAGGCACAGGTTCCTGACCCCGGTCGTGTCGCGCAGCCAACGCGCGCGCGCGAGCAGCACCTCCTCGCTGTCGTGCTGAACGCGCCACGCCAAATCTTCCCAATGCCGCATGGCCGGGCTTACTTCCCACTTCTTTTGTCCGTCCGGCGTCCAAGGCTGATTGAAACTCGCGTCCCACTCCGGGACCTGCAGTTCGCCCTCCTTGATCTCGAGCAAACGCTTGAAATTATCGGGACGGCCATAGGGCGCGAGACCCATCACTTCGCCGCACTTGTTCCAATCGGCGAAGATGTAGCTCGAGACACGGCTGTAAAGCGCTCCGAGCCCATCCATGTTGAAGAACTCGTCGCTCAGGAGACCGCGGCACGGCTGCAGCCACACCTTCTTCAGCGTTTCGAGTTCGCTGCCTTTGAACCTGTAATAGCTCTCCGATTCGCGGGCGAGCGGATTGACGCCCTGCGTGAGCTGGCCCTGCTCCTTGACGTCCGAGGCGTAGCTGCCGACGCCGTCTACCACCATCACCACGCCCTCGTCGAACGGGCAGACGGCGAACGCGCTGTAGGCATGGGCGAGATGATGCGAGACCGTCATCACCTTGTTCGACCTCGGCAGATAAAGCGGGCTCTTGGCCACCTGGTCGCGTTCACGCTCGATCATGTCGCCCTGGTAGATCATGCGAACTTCCAGGTCCTCGACCGGCATGACGTAACAATTGCGCACGACCAGATCGACGTCGTCGAGCGTGATGCCTTCGGCATTGAGACAATAGTCGACCACCTCCTGAAAAAATCCGCCGGCGTGCTTTTCCCGCGTGATCCGCTCCTTCTCGATCGCATAGGCGATCTCGCCGTCGCGCAGCAGACAGGCGCTGACGTCGTGGTCGTAGGCGTTTATTCCGATGATGTAGCTGTGCTTCTTAGGCGTCGAACCCGTGGCGCTATTGTTTTCTGGCAAATGGGCCGCCTTTTGTTTCGGTCAATTCGTTCGACGTAGCTTGAACGATCAAAGCAATGTTGCATCATGTCGCACGATATTTGCAACTATGACACGGGTGTGCTCGGCTGGCCCCATGAAAGCGCTGAAACGCGTTGTTCCCAATTGTTGCTGCGGCGTCATTGTCGACCTCCAGGGCTTCTTCCTGTCTCAGGTTGATCGGCGCCTGGGTGCCCGAATCAAGACCAATACCGCCACCCTTGTCCGCCTGCTCAATTATTTCCGAATCCCAATCGTCGTCACGATTGAGCGGCCGGTCGATTTTAAGGGATCCTTGCCGAAAGAGATCGGCAAACATCTGGACGACCGCGCCCATATTTTCGAAAAAGACTACTTCGACTTGTGCAAGGACAAAACGATAAAGAACCACCTTGCGCGTTTGAAGAGACGCCAAGTGATCGTGGCCGGCTGCGAAACCGATGTCTGCGTGATGCAGTCATGCCTCGGCCTGCTCAGCCTCGGCTACGAGGTCACCGTCATGGAGGAGTTGATATTTTCCTCGTCACGCAATGTCGAGGCGGCGATTATGCGCATGAAAGCCGCCGGCGTTATTTTCTCGACCTACAAGATGCTCTATTACGAACTGATCGAGGCCGTGGAGAGCCGGCACACCGACAAATTTCAAAAGGCTCTCGGACCTTTCCCTGACGACCTTCCGGATTCGGCGCTAGCCTAGGAGTCGTTTCAACGCCGCGATGAAATGCGCGCGCTCGTCGGAGAGCCTGAGCCCGCGCGGCTCCAGCACGTGGCGTTCCAAAAACATGCCCGTCAGCGCAAAGCCGTCGGCAAGATCGCGGCCGGCCGGCTGCAAATTGAAGTCGCGCAGGAAGGCCGGCAGCCGCAGCATCCGGTCGGCGTAAGGTGCGCCGGCTTCGCGCGAGACTGCCCGCCCCGACTTCGGCGAGACATAGATGAGATTGGCACTTGTCCCGGTCGCAGCGCATTGCTCGAGGTCAAGGCCGAAGCCCAGCTCTGTCAAAAGCTGCAATTCGAACCGCACCACCAAAGGCGCCGCCAGCACCGGATCTTCGAGCCGGTCGAGCACCTCTTCGAACACCGAATAAAGGCCGGCATGCGGGTCGCGCTCGGGCAGCAGCCGCATCATTGCCGCCAGATGGGTGACGCCGTAGATCGCGTGCGGGGCCGCGAAGAAGTTCGAGGCCCGCTGCCGCGTCGGCTCTATTGTGTAATTGCCGAGATGCTCATCGAGCCGGGCGCGCCAGCTGGCGCTCACGCTATTGCCAATCTGCAGGATTGGCTTCATGCGCGTGCCGAAACCGCCGCGCACCAGCCCGAGATGGCGGCCATGCGCAAGGGTCATCAGCTCGAGGATGGCGCTCTCCTCCCCGTGCCGCTTGACGCCGATCACGATGCCTTCATCGGTCCAATGCATAGAAATGTCCGGACTCACATTACCTGACAAGTTCTACGTCACTCTTTGGGAAACTCCAGCCCCATCGCGCGGTAACGCTCCGGGTCATCGCCCCAGCCCTCGCGCACCTTCACAAACAGGAACAGGTCGACTTTGGCCTCGACAATCTCGGCAATTTCCCGCCGCGACGACTCGCCGATCGACTTGAGGGTCTGCCCGCCTTTGCCGATCACGATCTTGCGCTGGCTCTCGCGCTCCACATAAATCGTCTGCTCGATGCGGATTTTGCCACCGCGCAATTCCTTCCACACCTCGGTCTCGACCGTCGAGTGATAGGGCAGTTCCTGATGCAGCCGCCCGAACAGCTTCTCGCGCGTGATCTCGGCCGCCAATTGCCGCACCGGCGCGTCCGACATCTGCTCGGGCGGATAAAGCCACGGACTGGCCGGCATGCACTCGGCGAGCCAGGTCTTGAGGTCGGCGACGCCGTCGCCGGTCAAGGCCGAGATCATGAAGGTCGAATCGAACTTGGCTTTTTCGTTGGCGATTTTGGTCAGCAACAGCAGCGTGTCGCGCGGCACCAGATCGATCTTGTTGAGGATCAGGATTTTCGTCGGCTTTACGCCGGCGAGCCGATCGAGCAGCGCTTCCGCCTCTTCGTCGATCCCCTTGCGCGCATCGATCAAGACGCCGACCAGATCGGCCTCGTGCGCGCCGCTCCAGGCCGTCGTCACCATGGCGCGATCGAGCCGCCGCTTGGGCGCGAAAATTCCCGGCGTATCGACGAAGATAAGCTGCGATTTGCCTGAGAGCGTGATGCCGCGGATCAGCGCGCGCGTCGTCTGCACTTTGTGCGAGACGATGGTGACCTTGGAGCCGACCAGCGCGTTGAGCAGCGTCGACTTGCCAGCGTTGGGCGCGCCGATCAGCGCGACGAAGCCGCAGCGCGTGTCGTTGGCTGGCGTTACCTCAACCATCAAGCGTGTCCGCCGCCACACCAACCCGCGTCAGCATGGCGGCAGCGGCGGCCTGTTCGGCGGCCCGCTTCGACGAGCCCATGCCCTCGGCCGGCGGCCGGTCGGGCAGCACCACCGCAACGCGAAATTCCGGATCGTGATGCGGGCCGGTGCGCGCCAATTCCCGATAGGCCGGCGTCGGCAGCCCGCGCGCCTGCGCCCATTCCTGCAGCATGGTCTTGGGGTCGCGCAACGGGCGCAGCGGCTTGAGCATGCGGTCCTTCCAGAAGCGCGCGACCAGTTCGTCGGCAGCTTTGTACCCGCCGTCGATGAACACCGCTCCCACCAGCGCCTCGCAAGCGTCGGCCAGGATGGTGGCTCGCAAGCGTCCGCCGGCGTGCGATTCCGAATTGCCGAGATTGAGTGCAGGCCCGAGATCCATCGCGCGCGCCACCTCGGCGCAGGTCTCCTTGCGCACCAGATCGGCGAGCCGGCGCGACAACTCGCCCTCGTTGGCTTTAGGAAATGCGCGATAGAGCATGTCGGAAATCACAAGGCCGAGCACGTGGTCGCCGAGGAATTCGAGGCGCTGGTAGCTGTTGGCGCGGGTGGCACCGCCGGCCAGCGCGGAAATATGCGTGACCGCGCGTTCCAGCAGCGCTTTATCGGCGAACTTGTAGCCGATCCGCTCCTCGAGCGCCGCTCTATCCTTGGCCTTTCGGCTCATCGCACGATCGTGAACAGCCTGTTCCAGCGCACCGACACCGGCCAGCGCCAGAATTCCCAGGCGCGCTCGCCCTCAAAGACCGAGAAGAAAATGATCTGCGCGCGACCGACGATATTCTCGAACGGCACCATGCCGACTTGGCTGAAGCGGCTGTCGGTTGAATTGTCGCGGTTGTCGCCCATCATGAAATAATGGCCGTCCGGCACGGTGTAGACCTGCGTGTTGTCGGCAAAGCCGTTGTCGACCAAGTCGAGCGTGTAGAAGCTCACGCCGTTATCGAGCGTTTCCTTCCAGCGCTTGACCGGCGCGGCGCGCGTGCCTTCTTCGGTCTCGATGAAGGGCGGCGCCGGCTCGCGCTTGACCCCGACGCCGTTGATGAAGACCTGCCCGTCGGTCACCTGGATCTTGTCGCCGGGCAAGCCGATCACGCGCTTGATGTAATCGGTGGAGGTGTCTTTGGGCAGCCGAAACACCACCACGTCGCCGCGCTGCGGCAGCCAGCCGGCCGGGAGGCGGCCGGAAAATATCGGCGGCGACATCGGCAGCGAGAAGTGGCTGTAGCCATAAGTATATTTCGACACGAACAGGTAATCGCCGACCAGCAGCGTCGCCTTCATCGAGCCGGACGGGATATTGAAGGGCTGAAACAGGAAGGTGCGGATCACCAGCGCGATGACCAGCGCGTGGAAAATTACGCGAATTGTCTCGGCAACGCCGCCTTCTTTCCGTTTTGTTCCGGATGTCACGCTCATCAGCCTCTTGTCCCGCCGTTAAAGGCGCAGCGCCCCGGCGCCCTTGTAGCGGCTGCCATCCGGGCGCGCAATCAAGAACGCCTGAACCGCTCTATAAGCACTTGGTTGGATTGTCGTTCCTGGCTTTACGTCAAGCTTCGCGGCCGCGCCGAAATAATGACGATGGCCTGCGCGCTTGGGCCTTCGTCGGTGAGCGAAACGTCGATCTGTGCCTCGCAGCCGGCCGGCGTGATCGCCTGCAGGCGTTTGAGCGCGCCGCCGGTCAGTTTCATGGTCGGGCGCCCCGAAGCCAGATTGACCACGCCCATGTCGCGCCAGAACACGCCGCTGCGGAAACCGGTGCCGAGCGCCTTCGAGCAGGCTTCCTTGGCGGCGAAGCGCTTGGCGTAGGTCTCGACCTTTCTGGCGCGGTTTTCCGCCTTGGAACGTTCGGCGTCGGTGAAGATGCGTCCGAGAAAGCGGTCGCCGTAACGCTCGATGCTGCGCGCGATGCGCCGCACGTCGACCATGTCCGAGCCGAGACCAATGATCATGCTTTTTCCTTGCGCATGATCTTATCCAAAAACCGGTGTCCACTTTTCGGAATCATGCGCTGGCTTTCTTACGACCGCGATCCATCGCCGCGCGCATGAATTTCACGGTGTCGGCGAGCCCTTCGAATACCAATTCACCGACCAGGAAATGGCCGATATTGAGTTCGACGATCTGCGGCAGCGCGGCGATGGTTTCCGCGCTCGCATAGTCGACCCCATGGCCGGCGTGGACTTCAAGGCCCAAGCCCCTGGCCAGCAGCGCGCCGGCGCGGATGAGTTGCCATTCGGCGTCGGCCTCCGCCGCCCGGTTCTCGATCAACGCGTCGCACCAGGACCCGGTATGAATTTCGATCACCGGCGCGCCCAACTCGACCGCCGCCTCGATCTGCGCCGTCGCGGCGCCGATGAACAGCGAGACCTTGATGCCGGCATGCTTGAGCGCATGCACCACCGGTTTGAGCTGCGCCCGTTGTTTGACAGCATCGAGCCCGCCTTCGGTGGTGCGCTCGGTACGCTTTTCCGGCACCAGGCAGACCGCGTGCGGCATGGTTTTGAGCGCGATCGCGGTCATCTCGTCGGTCGCCGCCATTTCGAAATTGAGCGGCTTGTCGATCTCCGCTTTCAGGCGCGCGATATCGTCGTCGCGGATATGGCGGCGGTCCTCGCGCAGATGCGCGGTGATGCCGTCGGCGCCGGCCGCGATCGCGAGCTTGGCCGCACGCACCGGATCGGGGTGGCGCCCGCCGCGCGCATTGCGGATGGTGGCGACGTGGTCGACGTTGACGCCGAGGCGAAGATACGAGGCCATTTAACCGGTGACCCGTTCCGCCTTCGCCACTACCGATTTGGCGCGCAACTGCGCGATGATGGCGGTGAGATGCTTGAGGTCGTAGACCTCGAGATCGATCAGCACGTCGGTGAAGTCCGGCGCCCGCCGCGTCATGCGGATGTTGTCGATGTTGCCGTCGTTCTCGGCGATCACTTGCGTGATTTGCGCGAGCGAGCCGGGCTCGTTCACCGATTGCACCGCGACGCGGGCCGGGAACCGTTGCGGGGTATTTTCTTCCTCGTCCCAACGTACATCCAGCCAGCGCTCCGGCGTGTCCTCGAACTCGCCCAAGGCATGCGACTGGATCGGGTAGATGGTGATCCCCTCGCCCGGCGTGAGGATGCCGACGATACGGTCGCCCGGTACCGCACCGCCATCCGGGGCAAAGCGCACCGGCAGCTCGCTGTTGATGCCACGGATTGGGATCGCCGGGCCGGTGGCGTCGGGCACCTTGAACTTGACCGAGGTGAGCTTCTTCAAGCCGAACCAGCCGCTTTCGGACTTGGGCTTCACCGCCATGGCGGCGGCGCGCTCTTCCTTGTAGTCGGGATACATAGCGCGGGCGACGTCGGAGGCCTTCAATTCGCTGCGACCGACCGCCGCCATCACGTCTTCGACCGACGCGCGCGCCAGCCGCGGCAGCGCGCCTTTAAGCTTCTCGTCCGAGTAGACGATCTTGGCGCGTTGGAACAGGCGCTCGACGATGCGGCGGCCGAGCCCGGTATATTGCGTGCGCACCGCCGCACGCGTGGCGCGCCGGATCGCCGCGCGCGCCTTGCCGGTGACCACGATCGATTCCCAGGCCGCCGGCGGCGCCGTTTGCGCCTTCGAGGTGAGAATATCGACCTCGTCGCCATTGACGATTTCCGAGCCGAGCGGCGCGATCTGGCCGTTGATCTTGCATCCCACCGCGGTGTTGCCGACGTCGGTATGCACCGCATACGCGAAATCGATCGGCGTTGCCTTGCGCGGCAGCGCGATCAACTTGCCCTTGGGCGTGAAACAGAACACCTGATCGTGGAACAGCTCGAGCTTGGTGTGCTCAAGAAATTCTTCCGGGTTCGAGCCTTCCGCCAAGAGCTCGATGGTCCGCCGCAGCCAGGAATAGGCGCTCGATTCGCGCGACAACATTTCGGTCGGCGAACCTTCGCCGTCCTTATAAAGCGCGTGCGCGGCAATGCCGTATTCGGCGAGTTCGTGCATCTCGGTGGTGCGGATCTGCAGTTCGACGCGCTGCTTGCCCGGGCCGATCACGGTGGTGTGGATCGAACGGTAATCGTTGGCTTTGGGCGTCGAGACGTAATCCTTGAAGCGCCCCGGCACCACGGGCCAGGTGGTATGCACGATGCCGAGCGCCTGATAGCAGTCCGCCACCGTCTTCACGATCACGCGAAATCCGAAAATGTCGGACAGTTGCTCGAAGCCGACCGACTTGCGTTCCATCTTGCGCCAGATCGAATAGGCGCGCTTGCGGCGCCCTAGCACACGCGCCGTAATCCCTCGGTCGGCGAGCTTCTTGGTGAGCTGCTGCTCGATCTCGGAGATCAGATGCTTGTGGCGGTCGGCCAGTTCATTGAGCCGGCCGCTGACCACGCCGTAGGCTTCCGGATAGAGCTCGCGGAACGCCAGATCGTCGAGCTCCTCGCGCATCGCATGCATGCCCATACGGCCGGCGAGCGGTGCATAGATTTCGAGCGTCTCCTCGGCGGCGCGCCGGCGCGCCTCGACCGGCATGTAGTCGAGCGTGCGCATATTGTGCAGGCGGTCGGCGAGCTTAACCAGCAGCACGCGCACGTCGGCGGCGATCGCCAGCAGCAGCTTGCGCAGGTTCTCCGCCTGCTTGGCTTCCTTGGTGACCAGATCGAGCTTCTTGAGCTTGGTTAATCCGTCGACCAGCGTGCCGATGTCGGGCCCGAACAGGCTGTCGATCTCGGCGCGGGTGGTTGCGGTGTCCTCAATGGTGTCATGCAATAGCGCCGCGGCGATCGTGGCGTCGTCGAGTTTGAGATCGGTGAGAATCGCCGCCACCTCGATCGGGTGCGAAAAATACGGGTCGCCCGAGGCGCGTTTTTGCTCGCCATGCGCCTTCATGGCGTAGACGTAGGCACGGTTGAGCAAAGCTTCGTTGGTCTTGGGATTGTATTGGCGCACCCGTTCGATCAGATCGTTGTGCCGCATAATCGGCGGCTTACGGGATTGCGCCGGCTTTTCAACGACTTGAGGCACCGCAACGGCCCGCTCAAGCGGCGCCCTGGTGGGCGACTGCTTCTGCATCCGCGGTAAGTCAGTGCGCGCGCGCGCCATTCTCGTGCCTCGCGGTCGCCGAATCTAAATGAAAAACGGCGCCGGCGACCGTTTCTACCATAGATATCACGGCAATTCGCTGGCGCCACAAGGGTTTGCCACTCTGGTTGATGGAAAACGAACGGCCCGGCGCGAGGGCCGGGCCGTTATCTAAATTTAAAGCGGAAATGGCGCGAGATACCTACTCGGCGTCTTCTTCCGGCACTTCTTCCGGCGGCGCCAGGCCTTCGAGACCCTTGAGCAGCTCTTCCTCGGTCATGCGCTCGGAGGTCACTTCGGTATCGTCGGAATCGATGCTGGCGCCAGGACCGGCCCCAATCAGCGGCACTTCCGGCTCCGGTTCGTCAACCTCGACATATTTCTGTAAACTATGGATCAAGTCTTCCTTCAGATCGCCCGGAGAGACCGTCGTTTCCGCGATTTCGCGCAGCGCGACGACCGGATTCTTGTCGTTATCGCGCTCGACGGTAATCTGAGACCCGGACGAGATCATGCGCGCCCGGTGGCTCGCCAGAAGGACGAGATCGAAGCGGTTCTCAACTTTGTCGATGCAATCTTCTACGGTGACACGGGCCATCGGCTCGTCACTCCTATGGATGGAACTTTGTCATGAAATCGCCTGGTAAGTAGCCTGTGTGGGTTGAAAGTTCAAGTATTTTTGTCTTGGATTAAACGCTTCCGTCTGATACCGAAATCGCTGCAAGCAGGCCGACCGAGCGGATTTTAGCGGCAACGGCGTGATTGCGTGGGTACCGACTGCATTGATCAAAGGTGCCTTCAACCGTTCTGTTAACGCCGATTCAAGGCAGCGCGGACCTGATTCGCGCCGAGTGCATATTGAGGCGTGCGCAGAATAAAATTTGGGTCGTATTGCGAGAGAGACACCATGACAGTCCCCGGCGAAAAAATCGCCTTGTTCATCGACGGCGCCAATCTTTACGCCACTGCCAAATCGCTCGGCTTCGACATCGACTACAAGAAGCTGCTGCGTGAGTTCCAGTCGCGCGGTTATCTGCTGCGCGCGTTCTATTACACCGCGGTGATCGAGGATCAGGAATACTCTTCGATCCGCCCGCTCATCGACTGGCTCGACTACAACGGCTACTCGGTGGTCACCAAGGCGACAAAAGAATTCGTCGACCAGACCGGCCGTCGCAAGGTCAAGGGCAACATGGACATCGAACTCGCGGTCGATGCCATGGAGATCGCCGGCTCGATCGACCATATGGTGCTGTTCTCCGGCGACGGCGATTTCCGCTCGCTGGTGGAAGCCGTACAGCGCAAGGGCGTGCGCGTGACGGTGATTTCGACCGTCACCACCCAGCCCCCGATGGTGGCCGACGAATTGCGCCGCCAGGCCGACATCTTCACCGATATTGTCACGCTGCAAAGCAAGATCGGCCGCGATCCGTCCGAGCGCGCCGCCCGCGAAGCGCGCGGTCCGCGCGACGACCGCGGAGAGTCGCCGCAGCACACGCCGCAATTCCTGCAACGTCCGCCGGTGCCACAACGCGCCGGCGCCACGGTCGGCGCCGAGGACGACGACGAAGAATTGTTCGAGTAGACTTTTTTTGGTGGCGCGTGATCTTATCCGAAAACCGGTGCCCACTTTTCGGGATCACGCGCTATGCCGAATACCGAGGCTGAGCCCGGGCGCAACTGTCCGCGCTGCCCGCGGCTGGCGGCGTTCCGCACAAAATGGCGCGCGGATGAGCCAACCTGGTTCAACGCGCCGGTCCCCTCCTTCGGCCCGCTCGACGCGCGCCTGTTGATCGTCGGACTTGCGCCCGGCCTGCAAGGCGCCAACCGCACCGGGCGCCCGTTCACCGGCGATTACGCCGGCGTGTTGCTCTACGATACGCTGTCGCGCTACAAGTTTGCGCGCGGCCAATACGGCGCCCATCTTGATGACGGGTTGGAGCTGACCGATTGCCGTATCAGCAATGCAGTGCGCTGCGTGCCGCCGGAGAACAAACCGACGACCGTCGAGATCGCGACTTGCCGCGATTTCCTGAAAGCCACCATCGCGGAAATGAAGATCTTGCGCGCGATTGTCGCGCTCGGGCACGTCGCCCATAACAGCGTGGTGACCGCCTTGGGCGCCAAGAAATCCGCCACGCCGTTCAAGCATGGCGGGAAAAATAGGCTGGGCGCGCTGGCGTTATTCTCGAGCTATCACTGCTCGCGCTACAACACGAACACCGGCGTGCTCACGCCAGAGATGTTTCGCAAAGTATTTGCTGACGTACGTGCTTATTTAGACACCTGAAGCCAGGCGATGACTTCCTCGGCGTTCTTGTCGGGTGGGAACACCGGATAGAACGCCTTGGTAATTACGCCATCGTCGATCACCAGCGCCATACGCTTGAGCAAGGTCATGCCGGACGCGGTGAAAGTCGGCAGTTTGAGCGCGCGGGTGAGCGCGAGTTTCTCGTCCGATAGGATCGCGAACGGCAGATGCAGGCGGCTCGCCGCCTCCTGCTGATACACGGTATCCTGTGTCGATAGTCCGAAAAGTTGCACCACGCCCAGCCGCTTGAGTTCGTCGAAATGATCGCGGAAGCCGCAGGATTGCGGCGTGCAGCCGCGCGCGCCCGGAATCTCGTTCCAGCCTGGAGGCAGATCGACGCCCGGCACACCGGTGCGCGGATAAACGTAGACCACGGTGCGGCCCTCGAGCTTGGACAGATTGACGGAGGCGCCCGACGTCGCCCGCAGCGCCAGATCGGGCAGCTTCATTCCGGTGAGGTGGCGGGCGGCGCCATCGTCCTGCGGCGCCGGAATTCCGGGTGGCAGCACATTCGGATTATGCATTCCCAGCGCTTCGTTCATTTTGCGTCACCTTGCTTGCGCATGATCTTATCCAAAACCGGTGCCCACTTTTCGAAATCATGCGCTGTAACTCATGAACTCCATCAGCGAGCCATCCGGATCGCGGAAATAGACCGAGGTGCCCGGCCCTCTGGCGCCGAAGCGTTGCAACGGCCCGCGCTCAACTGCAACCTTATGCGCCTTCAAATGCGCGATCGCGTCTTCGATCGGCCCCGCCCATTCGAAGCAGAGATCGGAATTGCCCGGCTGTACCGGCAACAACGCCACTTCCGCAGGTTTCACGCCCGGGCCGTGCACGTTGAGCTGCTTGTTGCCGAAGCGATAGGCAAAGCCCACCGGCCGCGTCACCAGCTCGGCGCCCACCACCTCCGTATAAAATTGGTTGGACCGCTCCCAATCGGAGACGTGGATGACGCAGTGGTCGAGCTTGGTTGGAATTGGCACGATCAAACCCCGAGCTTCTTGCCGACCCGCGCCGCCGTGACGCGGCGCTCTTCCGTCAGCTTGGCGCTGCGCGCTTTCAGTTTTTCGACCATTTCCGGCGGCGCGCTCTTAGGCGAGCCGCAATCGAACGGCGGATCGGGATCATATTCGATCTGCAACTGGAGTTCGCGCGCGACCTGTTCGCCGTCGAGAATGACCGCGAGCCGGAGCGCGAAATCGATGCCTGAGACGACGCCGGCGCCGGTGACGACGTTGCCGTCCACCACCACGCGCTCATGCGTCGGAATGGCGCCGAGCAGCGCCAGATGATCGACCACGCTCCAGTGACTGGTGGCACGTCTGCCCTTGAGCAGTCCGGCCGCGGCCAGCACCAGCGAGCCGGTGCACACCGAGGTGACGTATTTCGCCGACGCCGCGGCTTTGCGCAAAAACTCCAGCGCCGTCTCGTCTTCCATCAGGTCCTGCTGGCCGGCCCCGCCCGGAACCATCACCACGTCGAGCCGTGGGCAATCGGCATACGTAGCGGTCGGCACGATCTGCATGCCGCGGTCGGTGGTCACCGGCTCAAGCGTGCGCGCGACGAGATCGACCGTGGTGTTGGGCAGCCGCGCCAGCACCTCATAGGGCCCGGTCAAGTCGAGCTGGGTCATACGCGGAAAGATCAGCATGCCGATATGGCGCTGGACTGCCATTGCGCTATCCCTTCTGCCGCATCAGCCGGCCGCGCTCGCGCTCCCAGGAGCGCTTCTTCAGCGTCTCGCGCTTGTCGTGCAGCTTCTTGCCTTTGCCGAGCGCGATCTCAACCTTCGCCCGCCCCTTCTCGTTGAAGTAAATCTTGAGCGGCACGATGGTCATACCCTCGCGCTCGACCGCGCCGGCGAGTTTGTTGATCTGGCGCGCGTGCAGCAGCAATTTGCGCGGCCGCTTGGGCAGATGATTGAAGCGCGCCGCCTGCAGGTATTCCGGAATATTGGAATTGATCAGCCAGATCTCGCCGCCACGCGCGTCGGCATAGGATTCCGCGATCGTCGCCTTGCCGGCGCGCAGCGATTTCACCTCGCTGCCGGTGAGCGCGATGCCGGCCTCGTAGACCTCGCCGATCTCGTAGTTGAAGCGCGCCTTGCGGTTGTCGGCGACGACCTTGAAGCGGCGCTCGGGTTTTGCAGCCATGGCGGCAATCGATCAAATGCGGGCGTTCCGGTCAACCGCGCCCCACCTTGACGTTGCGTCCAGCCGGGCGGGAAGATCGCCCCAGCCGGCGCGCCCAGACAAGTCCAAGAAGCGCACACAGGGGAGGCTTTCATGTCGAACAGGCCAATTCTGGCCATTCTCACGGCCACAATGCTATCCACCGCGTCGGCCGCCTGGGGACAGCCGGCGCCGCAGAGTTTTCCGGACGGACCGGGCAAAGACACCGTCGTCGCGGTTTGCGGCGGCTGCCATGACATCAACCGCATTCGTGCAGGCTATACGGCGGCCGGCTGGAACATGCTTCAGCACATGATGCAGAACATGGGCGCCCCGATCGCGCCGGAGGATTGGCCGACGGTCACCACTTATCTGATGAAGAACTTCCCCGAGAAGCCGCGGCCGCCCGCCGCGGTGATCGCCGGGCCGGTTCAGGCGAGCATCAAGCTTTGGGATGTCCCCACCATCGGATCACGCCCGCATGATCCGCTGGTGACTAAGGATGGCGCGATCTGGTGGGCCGGTCAGCTTTCCAACAAGCTCGGACGGATCGATCCCAAGACCGGCGCCATCAGGGAATACCTCATAAAGACGCCGCATAGCGGGCCGCACGGCCTCAAGGAAGACAAGGCCGGCAATATCTGGTTCACCGGCAACGTCGCCGGCTTCATCGGCAAGCTCGATCCGAAAACCGGGCTGGTCATCGAATACAATTTAGGGAATCCGGCGGCCAAAGATCCGCACACTTTGCTGTTCGACCACGACGGCATGCTGTGGTTCACGGTGCAGCAGGCCAACCTGGTCGGCCGCCTCGATCCGCACACCGGCGCGGTGAAGCTCGTCGCCTCGCCGACGCCGAAGTCGCGGCCCTACGGGATGGCGGTGAATTCGAAAAACGTCGTGCACTTTGTCGAGTTCGGCGCCAACAAGATCGCCACCATCGACCGCAAGACAATGGCAATCAAGGAATACATCCTGCCCGACCCTGGCGCACGTCCGCGCCGCATCGCGATTTCGCCAGACGACATGATCTGGTACACGGATTTCGCGCGCGGCTTCCTTGGCCGGCTCGATCCCAAGACAGGCAAAGTCAGCGAGTGGCAATCGCCAAGCGGGCCCAAATCGGAGCCTTACGGCATCGTCTTCACGAAAGGCGCGCTCTGGTACACCGAATCTTTTGCCAAGCCGAACACCATCGTGCGCTTCGATCCCAAGACGGAGAAATTCCAGAGCTGGGCGATCCCCGGCGGCGGAGACATCGTACGCAACATGGACGTGACGCCGGACGGCAATCCGGTGACCGCCAACAGCTTGGCCAATCAAGTGGGGTTGGTCGAAATCAAATAAACTGGAATAGGGCGCGTCGTTATAAATCGAGGTTGCTGGGTAGCGGTTAGTCAATGTCCGCTTTGCCACCAAAAGCGGGCGATCGACCGCAGTCGGGGAATGTCCGCTTTGTGCGGTGGGTTCAATTGGTCACTGCAACACCGCTCGTAATCTATCGGCAGGGATTTCAAAACCCAAGGTCTTGCGCGGGCGTTGATTAAGCCGCAGTGCGATCCTGTTCAGGTAGGCCTGAGAGAAACGCGAGAGATCTGTTCCCCTCGGGAAATACTGTCGCAGCAGGCCGTTGGTGTTCTCGTTGCTGCCGCGCTGCCAAGGACTGCGTGGATCGCAGAAATAGACCTGCACGTTGGTGGCGACGGTGAAGCTCTTGTGGTCAGCCATCTCCTTGCCTCGATCCCAGGTCAAGGAGCGGCGCAGTTCCTGAGGCAGTTTGCGCACGTGTTTACCGAGCGCGCCTACCACGGTCGCCGTGTCCTTGCTCGCAACCTTGAGAAGCATCGTAAAGCGAGTATGGCGCTCGACGAGCGTCGCGATGTGCGTGTTGTTCGCTCCGGAGAGAAGGTCTCCTTCCCAGTGGCCTGGCACGGCGCGGTCCTCGACCTCGGCCGGCCGCTCGCGGATGGAGACGGTATCGACGATCTGCCCCAGTCCGCTCTTCGTGGTGCCGCCCTTGGCTTGGCGCATCTGCCGCGCTGTACGCAGGTGCGCCATCAGCTCCTTCTTCAGCACACCGCGTGTCTGAATAAAGAGGACTCCGATAGATCGTTTCGTAAGATACCCACATGCCTTGGTCGGCAGGGAATTGCCGCTTCAGCCAGCCGGATATCTGCTCCGGCGACCACTCGAGCGCGAGCTTCTGCGCAACGCGCCATCGTAGCTCGCCATGGCGCGCCAGGCGACAAGCCTTCGGGCGCAACCCCCGCTCCCAGGCGCGCGTATCAGCCTCGCTTGCGCGGTAGGTTCTGCAGCCGCCGTTACGCTTTATCTCTCGACTTACCGTCGAGGGCGATCGTCCGAGGCCCTGTGCAATCCGCCGTATCGCTCGACCGGCGGCAATGCCACGCGAGATCTCTTCGCGCTCCTCAAGCCTCAGCGTTACCAGAGCTCTCCGGCGGGGCGCTGGAGCAATGCCTCCATTGAGAGCTAAGACCCGATAGACGCCGCTCTTGTTCCTCCTTTCAAGAGCTCGCGCGATGTCGGCCACACATTGACCGCTCTTCCATCGCTCCCAGAGCTCAGCCTTCTGCTGCGGCGTGAACCATATCCGTGCATTCCCCTCCATGCGCACACCTCCTCATCTCGCAAGATTAGAAGGTGTTGCGTCGATCGGTTGAACCCACCGCCAATCGCGACCGTTCAAGACATGGGTCTCGCTGGTTGCGAGGCGCCAAACTCGGATATCTTGCGTGTTAGCGATTATAAATTTCCTCTCGCCGCAAAGGAGGAGAGGACCGAGATGGCCGGCCTTTCAAACCGAAGCGGCTCTTGCTGAACGCGCTCTAGCTACGCCCGCGTAGCCAACCGTCAACGCTGAGCCGTCCGGCCCCGCAAATAAATAAAAAGAAGAAACCGCCCAGCATGGCCATGTTTTTATAAAAGCTGGAATCCTGCGCGCGGCGTGCAGCCGCATCAGCAATTTCCCAATAGCGGTGCGAGCTGAAGGTCGCGACCAGCATAAAGAAAACAAACCCCAGAACGACGTAGCGGGTGGCGCAGCCGAAGATCAGCGCAATCCCGCCGAAGAACTCAAACGGAACGGCGATGTAGGCGAGGAAAGATGGCAACCCGCGCAGCGGAAACGAGTTGGCAACGGCTTCAACATTGAACATTTTGCCATAGCCGCTGCGCACGAATATCCAGCCCAACAGAATGCGTCCGATCAAGAGCACGATGTCGGAGGTGCTCGCGGCCAGGCTATCGGCGTGTGAAAGCGTGGAATGCGAGCTATTTCCGTTACTTGGCGTCATGACATTTTTCCTCTTCAATTATGGTCGAGCGCATTTCATCAGTTCCCATGCAAGGATGGAACTTGACGCAAAAGTCCCCTATCAATTCCTGCCCGGTCACCTGAGTGCCAAACTGTCGCAGTCGGGTCATAAGCAAATATATCGGCAAGTCCTCGTGATGTCTGATCATCCCGCGAAAGCGGACGTTGGCCGCGGGTTTTATGAGTCCATGCGCTGGTTCAGTGCTGCTTCAGCAGATCGCGGATCTCGGTGAGCAACTGTTCCTGCTTGGACAAAGCCGGCGGCTTCTCGGCTTCCTTGGCCACCATGCGGCCGATGGCGCGGATCACCAGAAACAGCACGAAAGCGATGATGATGAAGTTAATGACGATCGTGAGAAAATTTCCCCAAGCCAATACCGCGCCTTGCTTTTTCGCCTCGACCAGAGTCGCCGCGGTGACCTTGGACGAGAGCGGGATGAAATAGTTGGAAAAGTCGAGGCCTCCGGTCACCGCGCCCACCAACGGCATGATGACGTCGCCGACCAGCGAATTCACGATGGCGCCGAAGGCAGCGCCGATGATCACGCCGACGGCGAGATCGACCACATTGCCGCGCAGCGCAAACTTTTTGAATTCTTCAGGCATGCAGCCCCCGACAGGATTGTGAAAATCCGAAAGGCTTACTCGCGCTGCTGCTAATTGATAAGCCCTGCGTGCACCATGGCTTCGCGCACGGCGATTTGCGCCTTCTCGCTCGCCGGCACCATCGGCAGCCGTACTGTGTTGGCGCACTTGCCAATCAGCGACATGGCATATTTTATCGGCGCGGGGCTGGTTTCGACGAAAAGATTGATGTGCAACGGTGCCAGCTTGTCCTGCAGCTTGAGCGCGGTCTTGTAATCGCCCTTCAGGCACGCGCTCTGGAATTCGGCGCATAGCCGCGGCGCCACGTTCGAGGTGACCGAGATGCAGCCATGGCCGCCATGCGCCATGAAGCCGAGCGCGGTGATGTCCTCGCCTGACATCTGGTTGAAATCCTCGCCCAATGCGGCGCGCTGCTGCGACACCCGCGACATATTGGCGGTCGCGTCCTTAACGCCGATGATGTTCTTGAGCTCGCAAAGCCGCTTCATGGTGTCGACCGACATATCAACAATAGACCTGCCGGGAATGTTGTAGATGAGAATCGGGATGCCGATGGCGTCGTTGATCGCCTTGTAGTGCTGATAGAGCCCTTCCTGCGTCGGCTTGTTGTAATAGGGCGTCACGATCAGTACCGCGTCGGCGCCCGCCATCTCGGCGTGCTTGGATAACTCGACCGCCTCGGCGGTCGAATTCGAACCGGCGCCAGCGACCACCGGTACCCGGCCGTCGACCTGGTCGACGCACCATTCGACCACCTGCTTGTGTTCATCATGACTGAGCGTCGGGCTCTCGCCGGTGGTGCCGACCGGCACTAGGCCGTTGGTGCCCTCGGCGATCTGCCAGTCCACCAATTCGCGGAACGCCTTTTCGTCGAGCACGCCGTTTTTGAACGGCGTGACCAGCGCGGTGAACGATCCTCGGAAGTTCGTCTTGGCGGTCATGGTGCTGTTCCTTGGCACGACTTCTCCACAGGGGACCTGGGCGGCAGCTCATAGATATCGGGTCGCCGCCCCCGATAAAAGCCCTCCCATCAAATAGCTCCATGAATTGGCTTGATAAATTGCGCCCTGCCCCGCTTTTGCCCGGCTTGCGGTCTACCCTCGATCTATCGGGATTTCGGCTATCCTTTTGGCGTCAATATAGGCCTAATGGGGGCTGCCGGGCCGCCACCCGAATCGGCGGCCTGAACCCGATTGCGACGGCCGGGCAAGGGTTTGAATGGACGCGATTAAACGAAACCGCGCTGGGCTTGCCCTGGCGATTGCGGCGGCTGGCGCGCTGGGCGCCCAGTCCGTCATGGCCGCGCCCAAGAAAGTTCCCGCCGCCGAGCAGCCGAAACCGGGAATCCATGCGGTCAAACCTCCAGCCGTTCGGGTGGTCCGCCAGGTTCCGTTGCCGCGCAAACGCCCGCTGAAGGCCGCCGCCGCGTCAGCCCCCGCGCCAAGCAAGGTGGCCCTGCGCGGGCCTGTTGCCGCCACCCCGGCGATGTTTAGTCCGGTGCCGCAGGCGCAGTCCGGTAATATTGAGCCGGCGCCCACCGCCTCTGCCGCCCCGGCCTCGCCCGCGGATATTGCTGCGGTCCAGCAAGTGATCGAGGCTACCCGCAAGGGCCGCGAAGCCGATGCCGACGCGGCGGCAAGGAGCATTGGCAACCCGGCGGCGCGCAAGCTCGCCGAATGGGCGATCCTGCGCAGCGATAACACCAATCCCAGCTTCGAACGCTACGCCGCTTTCGTGACCGCCAATCCGGGCTGGCCGCACGCGCCGCTGTTCCGCCGCCGCGCCGAGAACGCGCTGTGGAACGATGGCGTCAGTGACGCCACCGTGCTCGCCTTTTTCGCCAAGCATAAGCCGCGCACCGCCAAGGGCCGCTACATGCTGGCGCGCACTCTGCTCGCGCAAGGCGACCGCGCGGGCGCGATAGCGCTCGTGCGCTATGCTTGGCGCTACGAGGAAGGCAGCGCCGACGCCGAGAGCAAGGTGCTTGCAATGTTCGGCGGTTTGCTCACCAGCGCCGACCACAAAGTGCGCATGGACCAGCGCTTCTACGCCGATGACATCGAAGCCGGCATGCGCGCCGCCAACCGGCTTGGCGGCGACGAACTGGCGATCGGCCGCGCGCGCGCCGCGGTGATTAAGCGGCTCAACACCGCCAAGGCGCTGCTCGACGCGGTGCCGGCCTCGGCCCGCAACGACCCTGGCTACATTTTCTCGCGCGTGCAATGGCTGCGGCAGAACAACAAGGCGGAAGAAGCCGGAAAGCTGATCCTCACCGTGCGGCAGGACCCCACCGCCCTGGCCGATCTCAATCAGTGGTGGCAGGAGCGGCGCATCCTGGTGCGCAAGCTGCTCGACGATGGCGACCCGCGCACCGCTTATCTCGTCGCGCGCGATGCCGCCCCGCCGCCGCGCGGCCAATTCCGCGCCGACCAATATTTCACCGCCGGCTGGATCGCGCTGCGTTTCCTGCACGATCCGAAGACCGCCGCCGGCCATTTCGCTCACATCGTCGAGGACACCGTCAGCCCGTATGCGCTGGCGCGCGGCGGCTATTGGCAAGGCCGCGCGGCCGAGGCCATGGGCCAGCACGCGCAGGCCAAAGCCTATTACGAAATGGCGTCGCAATATACCGCGACCTATTACGGACAGATTGCGCGGGCACGGCTGGGGCTCGCCGATCTGGGCTTGCGCGGGCCGCCCTCCTTCACGCCGGCCAAGCACGTCGAGATGCGTAATCTCGAGGTCGTGCGCGCGGCCGAGATCCTTTACGCCCTCAACGAGCGCGATTTTCTGGCGTCGATCTATGCCGAGCTCGGCGAAAGCGGCACCGACGTTGCGGCTCTTTCGGCGCTCGCCGAACTTGCCGGCAAGAATGGCGACGGCCGCGCCATGCTACTGCTTGGCGAAGGCGCCTATGGGCGCGGACTGCCGCTCGAATATTACGCCTATCCGACCGTCGGACTGCCGGATTTCCAGCCGATCGCGCCGCCGATCGATCCGGCGGTGACCTATTCGATCGCCCGCCAGGAGAGCCATTTCAGCCAGCAGGTCGTCTCGGTCGCCCATGCTATGGGGCTGATGCAGGTGACGCCGGAGGCCGCCATCGATACCGCCAAGAAGTTCAAGGCAACTTATAACCGCGCCCGCCTGCTCAATGACCCGGTCTACAACATGCAAATGGGCGCGGCCGAGCTCTCCAATCTGCTCACCGGCTATAACGGCTCCTATATCCTCACCTTCGCCGGCTACAATGCCGGGCGCGGCCGCGTGCGCCAGTGGATCGCCGCCTATGGCGATCCGCGCGACCCAAAAGTCGATCCGGTAGATTGGGTCGAACGCATTCCGATCTCCGAGACCCGCAATTACGTCGAACGGATCATGGAAAACCTGCAGGTCTACCGCGTCCGTTTCGGCGGCGGCAGCAAGCTGATGATCGAGGCCGATCTCAAGCGCGGCGCGACGAATTGAAATCGTCCGCTTGATCGGTCACCTTGCGGTGCCATGCCAGCCCCCGACGCAGCAAGAAACGCCACCTCCGCCTTCATCTCCGCCGGCGACGGACTGCGGCTGCATGCGCGCTGCTATGGCGCCCGCATCGCCCCGGCACTGCCGGTGGTCTGCCTGCCCGGCCTCGCCCGTACGGCCGCGGATTTCGAGGCGCTTGGCGAAGCGCTGGCGAGCGACCAAAGCCGGCCGCGCCGCGTCATCGCGCTTGATTACCGCGGCCGCGGCCAATCGGAATACGACCGCGATCCGGCAAATTACAACTTCCAGGTCGAGCTCGCCGACGTTCTTGCCGTCATGGCCGCGCTCGACGCCGCGCGGGCGGTCCTCATTGGCACCTCGCGCGGCGGCATCCTGGCGATGCTGCTTGCCGCCGTGCGGCCGACGGCGATCGCAGGCTGCGTACTCAACGATATCGGTCCGGTGATCGAACCGAAGGGGCTGATGCGGATCAAGGGATATGTCGGCAAGCTACCGCAGCCGCGATCCTTCGAGGAAGCCGCCGAAATCCTGCGCCGGCTGTTTGACCACCAGTTTCCCAAGCTCACGCACGAGGATTGGCTGGCCAGCGCCCGCCGCACCTTCCGCCAGGAAAACGGCGCTCTGGTGCCGACATATGACGTCAAGCTCGCCAAGACGCTGGAAGGCGTCGATTTCGAGAAGCCCTTCCCGCCGCTTTGGGCGCAGTTCGACGCGCTCGCCCATTGCCCGCTGATGGTGATCCGTGGCGCCAATTCCGACATCCTGTCGCCCGCAACGGTCGATGCGATGCGCGCGCGCCGCGCGACGCTGGAGACGATCGAGGTGCCCGATCAGGGGCACGCGCCGCTGTTGGTGGAGGCCGACGTGATCGCGCGCATCGCGGATTTTGCCGCACGCTGCGGGCATTAATCGGCCATATACGAAACGCCTAAAGCAATCACGGATTAAGCGGAATTTTTCGGGTAGCGCTTGCCGGCGAAAACGTCTTCAAGCTTGGCGCACAAAATCGAATTAATGGGCCGAGGCGCATTCAGTTTGTACCCCTCTACCCCCAATTAACGAGCCCGGCTCAGCATGTTGAGGTGGCGTATCGACGCGGGCCAATCGATATGCGGGGCGTACGACCGGAGAATAACGAAATTTTTCGATAACGAATCACCCTTGGTCGGATTTCTTCCGAAAACATGATTAAGGATTGCTTAATGTTTGCCCGATTCTATCGTGGGCATGAGTAGATCGTGCAAAACATGTCAGCATCTCAAGCGGTCCGAAATCGACCGCCGCCTCGCCGCCGGGGAACCGTCGGCGCAGGTCGCGCGCGACTATGAGCTGAATGCATCGAGCTTGCATCGGCATCGGCTGAATTGCCTCAAACTCGCTTCCTCCAATGCCATTATGAAAGACGCCGCCCGCGGGAGTGCTGCGGTCGCGCTGCTGCCGTCGAAAGAAACACTGAGCGGGGCCTATTTCGAGTTGCGGACCCGGATTGATCAGATCGTGGCGCAGGCCGAGCAACAAGGATCGCTTGCCGTTGCCGTGTCAGGGCTCAATTCGTTGCGCCAAACCCTGGATAGCCTGGCACGACTGGCCGGGCATCACGGCCGGCGCACAGGTCAATGTCGCGGTGCAAACCAAAGTCAATGTGGATCTAACGCAGATCGCCGAATGCCTGGTCAAGCACTTCGATCACGAACCGGAACTGAAAGCGCGGATCGCGCAAGCATTAGTGGAGATCGATCATGAACAATCTGCGTGAGATCGCTTATCGGGTCGACCCGGTATTGTGGGTGCGCGAAATCTTAAAGATGGCGCCAACGCCATGGCAGGAGACATTTCTGCGCTCGCCGCGCGGAGCGTCCATTCTGGCATTGACGGCACGGCAAGTCGGCAAGACCACCACCGCGGCGTGGGGCATTGCCCATTGCATGCTGTTTACCCCGGGGTCGTTGTCGGTAATCGCCTGTCCCGCCCAACGCCAAAGTGCGGAGGCGGTACGGCGTGTGAAAGACGCCCTCATCAAGGCGGGGGCTAAATTCGAGAGCGAACACGTCTACGGGCTGGAGCTAGAGAACGGATCACGGGTTCTGGCGCTGCCGGGCAGCGATGATTCGATCCGCGGCCTAACGGTCGATGGCTGGATCGTGGCGGACGAGGCGGCGAGACTACCCAATGACCTGATTGCTGCTCTTCGTCCAATGCGTGCTCGTCGCCCGCAGGCACGATTTTCCATGTTGTCGACTGCGTGGAGCCGCACCGACCCATTCTGGACCGCTTGGGCGAGTGATGAGCAATCATGGATCCGATTGAAGGCGACGGCTGATGAGGTCGAGACGTTTTCCGCGGAATTCCTCGAGCAAGAGCGGAGTGCGCTGGGTGAAAATGTTTTCAAGCGCGAATACCTCGGTATCCCCCTGGGCGGACAAGCAAGTCCATTCACCTGGGCTTTATTTGAAAAAATAACGAGTTCGCATACCCCGACTGTCCCCCCGGGTCCGGCATTCTGCCCGCCCCAGCCGGGGCCTGCAAAACCCGCTGAAAATCCGTTCCAACGCCTGAGAGGGGGATTAATCCAATGATGAAATTCAACCGCAATGATCCCAGCACATGGCCGGACATAAAACCGATCATCATTGCCCACGATGTAGCGCGCAGCCACGACCGCTCCACCGCCGTTGTCGGCGGGCTAAGTCATCACCAGCCTAGGCTGTTTGGCATAGCGCATCTCGAGGAACTGCCAGTAGGACAGTCAGGATCGCAGCGCGCCAGCGCGCTGGCGGCAGTGGACCGCCGTTATAATTCCAATGCTCTGATCGTCGCCGATCTGAGCAACGATGCGAGCTATGCCGAGGATTTGTGGCACATGTTCGGTCACAAAATTGTTGGTGTGCGGCATGGCAATGGAATGGACTTTGACCGTCGGCAAGTGCCGGGCGGGGTCATTTGGGTTTATTCCATCGGTCGCACAACTTTGATTGAGAACTATCTAGCTGAATTGGAACGGGGCGATATGCGGGTCGTCAATAATGAGATGAGCCGCCGGGCTTATCAGCAACTGGCTGAGCTAGAAGTCGTGGATAAAGAGACTGGCCGCTTCTATAACTATCCGAGCGGGCGGCATGATGATCTGGGGATTTCCTGCGCCATGCTGGCATGGGCGGCACGGCATCCGCATTTATCGGAGTGGGTACGGACTTTCGAACGGTCGCGGATCATCCGCAGGCCACAGTCTAAAGTGGGTTGGGGGGCCTGGACGTGAGCATGGCCGGTCATCTATTTTATCGAATTCAAATTATGGGAGAGAGGCCGAAGGAGTATTGATAGATATCTCTTGCGATCGCGCTCGCGAGAAAAGTCGAACGCGTGGGCGCGATATTCACGCGAAAGTTTGGCGCGTTCCACGACAGTGCGGGCGAGATGTTCGGTCGCGTGCGCCTCAATTCTTGTCGTAAAGAAGCACGCCTGCCTTCGGCTTTAATTGCAGCAATAAATCGAGGTCGCGGGAATTTCTACTGATCATAACGGAGCCGGTATTTGCTGCCTGCAGAAACAGCAGGGTGTCGTTTAGAAATTTACGACGATCTTGCTTTGGAATACCTTGCGTGCGCGCCAGAATGCCCGCGATCACCGACGCCTCTAACCAGACCTCATAGGTCGGCGCAATAATGCGCGAGGGGTTGATCCGCGTGAGCATCTCGATGATCGGGATTAATGTTGCGTGCGTACGGCGATCGACCGGATCGAGGGCGCCGATGGTGACTGCGAGCTCGGCAAGTGCCGGTGCGCCATGTAGGATAGTCCGCGAGGCCATCAAATTGACGATCGCAGTAGGCAATTGGCCTTTAAGCTGATCGATGTAGACGGTGGCATCAAACAGCAGACATACCCCGGCGGGAACCTGCAATGGATCAAAAGGAAGATCCGCCTTTGGCCGATGGGCCAGAGGTTGAGACCAACGGCGGGGATCGTGGCGGGCGATAATCGACTGAACATCAGAGCCCAAGCTCAAAATCCTTTGGCAGGCGTCCAGCTTGGGCTGCGAACCAAGGTCCAAAATCATCAGGTGCGGCAAGCACCGCAAGCGCTGCGTTGACCAGCTCCAAGTCATTCTTGAGACCGGTCTTGGTGCGAGCCGCCTTGATCAGCCCTGGATCGACGCGGGCGCTGAGCCGCTCGGTACGCGAGCCTTTCAGTTTGCCGCTCGCCGCCAAGGAAGAGAGCGCGAACTCAACCCGCGCCGATGTTATCGGATCAATTGATTTGGTCCGAGCAAACGTGAGCTTATGTCCTCGCAGGCGAGTTTTTTTGAATTTTTTTGCGAATGTCATCGCGGCGCTCCCTTATTGAACGTCTGACATAATACTACATTATGTCAGACATTCGCGCAAGTCTAGCATTCCAATGCTGCACTGGCCGCGTGGCGGTCAAAACCTCGCCGACGCGACTGCGGTGCGGCGGACGATTGGGAATCCGCGCTCCTCAGATCCGCGCTGCTCGCGCCGTGCCCAAGACCTATTGGGAGCCAGGTGAACCGCGCCTGCGACGCCAGGTCTTGGCTCTCGACCTTAAACGGGGCGCCGAGGTCGCTGGCGCCACTCTCTCCAATCCGGAACCAATTCTGAGCGTGAGGACACGGTAATGGGCTTCTCAGCAAAGCAAGTACAGGCGCTGCGGCGTCAACCTAGTGGTCGCCATATCCGCACCCGTGAGGCCCATGGCCGGGAGCTATCCTATCTCGAGGGCTGGTACGCTATTTCAGAAGCCAACCGGATCTTCGGGTTTGATGGCTGGAACCGGGAAACGGTCGAATCCAAATGCGTCCTTACCCGCGAGAACCGCGGCACCTTCCTGGCGGTCTATATCGCAAGGGTTAGGGTCACCGTTCATGCGGATGGCACAACCGTCATCCGGGAAGGCCATGGCACTGGCGAAGGGCGTGGCGTGTCTCCCGGCGAGGTGCACGACATCGCCCTCAAGGTCGCGGAAACCGATGCCACCAAACGAGCGCTGGCGACCTTCGGCAAACCATTCGGCCTCGAGCTCTATCGGGGTGGCAGGACAGCAGTATCATCTCAAAAGCCCCTGCCCTCACAGACCACTGTCACCGGGCCTGCTGTCCCCTTACCCGCCGATGCCCGTGTCAGCTTCCATCCGGATGATACGACCCCTATTCCACGGCCGTCCCGCTACTATGGCCGTCGCCAGGATCCGGTCACCCGGGATCGGGCACAGGGTCGACGTGAGCTGGAAGTCCGGCCGTCAATGGGCAGCTCGATTATTCTCCCGGCCGCACCTGGCCTCGTCCCAGGGCAAATCGACAAGAGCCTTCTCACCATCGCCGAGCCCAAGCGGCTGCGCGACAAAGCCCATCTGAGGTTTGTTGCCGCGCAGCCCTGCTTGATCTGCGGACGACAACCATCCGACCCGCATCACCTGCGGTTTGCGCAACCCAGGGCGCTCGGTCTCAAAGTCAGCGATGAGTTCACCGTACCGCTCTGCCGCGGCCATCATCGCCAGCTGCATCAGGCCGGTAATGAATTGGCTTGGTGGGAGAATCTGAAAATCAATGTGCTATCTATTGCCAAGGGGCTGTGGGAGCAAACGCATCCAAAGTCCGCGGCGGCAGATGTCCATCCCAATGAAGATGCCGCCAAGGCCTCGACGGAAAACTGATGGCGACGCAAAGACAGATTGGGGCAAATTGGCAAAGGCTCGGGGCATATGCTGACCGCCTTTGTGCATCTTTCGCTTGTCGAGCCGCGGTGCTCCTGCCGGGACGTGGGCGAGGTCATCCCGTAGGTTCGTTGCGGTCATCCGGACCGCGCGCGAGAATAGAATGCCGCCACGGGTTTAAGCCATTTCAAGAAAAAAGTCCGGCGGTTTCCTGCCGGGGCTTTTGTTCAAGCGAACTTCACCATAATCGGACGATCGGGGATAAAAGTTGCGATGCACGCGGAACTGACCAAACCACGCGCTCTCGTTGCTAATCGTGCGGACCGCAGCAGGCAGCCCGCCCAAATTGGTTACCTGCACCGGACGGTTAACTAGAATAAACGGAAAATTCCGGGATACGCAGCACACTACCATTCGAGCAATGACGCCGCTCACTCGCCTGAATGCTGATAATCCAGACGTTCATGGCCATCGCCATATCGTAACCACGCGGCTATATTACGAAGTGACCTTTGAAACGATGCGGAATGCGGTCGAATTGGAGTTTTGATTTGCTTTCTAATTTGTGGAAAATGAAATAACCTGATTTTAATATAATAACAAACCGAACCACTCACGCACTCTTCAAAACACAGCAAACAATACACTTTTAAAATGGCATTCTCTGGCGAAGATATAATTAGACAAGCAATAGCATCATTTCAAGCAGGGAGATTGAGTGATGCTGAGCGGCTCTTCAAAGAGGTATTGCAACATCAACCAAAGGATGTGGCAGCACTGAATTTATTGAGCGTCGTTCTAACGGTTCTTAAAAACTATGCCGAGGCTGAGATTTATATAAAGTCAGCACTAAAGCTGAATTCGAACTCAGACACCACCCTTTATAATTATGGAATTATTTTGAAATTCTTGAATAGACCAAGTGAAGCACTAGAGCGCTTCACCCAAGCCTTATCAATCAACGGGACCATTGCGGAAACATGGAACAACCGCGGCACAGTTCTCAACGACCTGAAGCGTTATGATGATGCTATTTTAGACTTTGATAAAGCCATATCGTTACGCGCAAACTATTCCGAGGCATTTTGTAACAAAGGAAAATCTCTAGCAGAACTCAAACGCTATGATGAAGCCTTAGCTGCATGCGACGAGGCGCTGTCGTTAAAGCCTGACTTTGCCGAGGCGTGGGTTGGTCGCGGTAATATTTTATTTGATCTTAAACGCTATGATGAAGCCTTTGCGGTTTATGACAAAGCGCTGTCGTTAAAGCCTGATTTTGCTGACGCTTGGCTTGGTCGCGGCAATGTATTTAATAACCTCAAGCGCGATGACGAAGCCTTTGCGGCCTATGACAAGGCACTGTCGTTGAAGCCTGACCTTGCTGAGGCTTGGCTTGGTCGCGGCAATGTATTCAATAAACTCAAGCGCAATGATGAAGCCTTTACGGCTTATGACAAGGCGCTGTCGTTGAACGCTGACCTTGCTGAGGCTTGGCTTGGCCGCGGCAATGTATTCAACGAACTCAAGCGCCACGATGAAGCCATTGCCAATTACGAAAAGGCTCTATCACTTAAGCCCGATTTAGTCGGCACGGAAGGCGCGCGTCTTCATGCGAAAATGCATATTTGTGACTGGATTAATTTTGATACTGAGTGTGCGCACTTGACTTCATCTATATACCATAAAAAAGCAAACGCTAACCCGTTTGCGTTTCTTGCCATGTCTTCATCACCTGGTGACCAACTCCAATGCTCCAAATTGTGGGTCGAAGAAAAATGCCCTCCGTCTCAAAAGCCTATTTGGCAAGGTGAGCGCTATAGACACGACAGAATTCGTGTCGCTTATGTTTCCGCAGATTTTCGTGAACATCCAGTGTCCCATCTAATGGCTGGATTGTTTGAGTGCCACGACAAATCTCGTTTTGATGTTACCGCTATATCGCTTGGATCTGACGATAATTCGGAAATGCGCCAGCGATTGAAGGCATCGTTTGAGCGGTTTATTGATGCCAAGACATATAGCGACGAGCAGATCGCCAATCTCGTAAGATCGTCCGAAGTGGATATCTTAATCGATTTAATGGGCCTTACGGCAGATTCACGAACACGCATTTTTGCTCAGCGCGCTGCGCCAATTCAGGTAAATTACCTGGGCTATGCTGGAACAATGGGCGCCCAATATATTGATTACATTCTCGCGGACCGATTTGTAATCCCTGAAGGGAAACGAGAATGTTATTTGGAAAAAGTGGTCTATCTGCCTGATAGTTTTATGGGAACTGATTCTAAACGAAAAATATCCACGCGTTTGCTGAAGCGGTTGGAATATAATTTACCAGATACAGGATTTGTTTTCTGCTCATTTAATCAAAGCTATAAGATCGTGCCAAAACTATTCGAAATATGGATGCGACTACTGAGCCAACTTGATAACAGCGTCTTATGGTTGTCAAATACAAATGAAGCTGCAATTCGCAACCTAAAATGTGAAGCGCAAAATCGCGGAGTAGATCCAAAAAGGATTGTTTTTGCACAGCGCGTGTCTCTCAATGAGGATCACCTCGCTCGTCATCAATTGGCAGATGTATTCTTAGACACGCTGCCCTACAGCGCACACACGACCGCATGTGATGCACTATGGGCTGGTTTGCCTGTGTTAACCTGTCTCGGTGAGACCTTCGCAGGCAGAGTTGCTGCAAGCTTGTTGAATGCGATCCGTCTGCCAGAACTTATAACAACAACGCCAGAAGCCTATGAGCAACTGGCGATTGATCTTGCTACACATCCTAAAAAATTGGCGAATATAAAACGTAAGCTAGCGGAAAATCGTCTTGCTACGCCATTGTTCGATACCAAACTCTTTACCAAACACATCGAAGCGGCTTTCACTGCAATGTACGAGCGCTGTCAGGCTGGTTTGGCGCCAGATCATATTGTTATTGCAAATTGAAGAAGTGCGCTTCCACTATGACCCAAACTCTGGCCGGTGTCTCGGGTATTCCAGCGCACAAACACCTCAAGGATTTTCTGCTTGGTGCCGGCGTACTGCGGAAACGCCACCTTACGGTCGATGAGGTCTTGGTACAGCCGATTAGGTAGCCGCCACGGACCATCGTCGGCCCACAGGTAATAGCGGATTGATATGGCGCTGCGGGCTGCCATTGCTGGCCACATGGCGAGACGCTTGCGTGAAAAAATGAGAGAACGAAAAACCCCCGGCAGTTTCCCGCCGGGGGCTTGAGGTTCAAGCAAACTTCACCTTGATCAGACGATCAGGGATAGAAGTTACGATGCACGCGGAACTGACCGACGAACGCGCTCTGGTCGCTAAACGTGCGAAGTGCCGACGGCTGCGTACCGTTTACTGGAATGGTCGCAGAAATCCCGTTGTTCGCCGTTTGGAAGCTCGTGTACATGACATCAACACCGATATAAGTCTGGCTGTCGATGTTCCACTGCGTCCAAGTACCAACGTTCCAGTAGTTCCAGCTGTTGTCGCAGGAAGACGCTGAAGTACCCGCAGCAGCAGTCCAACCAGTAGCCCTTACGAACTGGTTCGCACACAGCATCGTATTCGCAGTGCTGTTGTAGCTCGCCTTTATGTAGGCGCCGTAGATCGACGTCTGCCAGCGCGGGCTCCAGAAATGCTCGTAGGCAGCGTTGACGCCCCACATGGTCGTCAACTGGATGTCCTGGCCGCCTCCATTGATGATGCCATAGACGCTGTCGGACTGGAGGCCGTAACCGAGATTGCCCCCGAAACCGCCATTTTCCTGGGAGTAGTTGTTGTTAGCGGAAGCGGAAACGTAGCCGCTGGCGCCTTGCGAGTAGTTGACCTGCAACTGGAAGTAGTCACCCTGGCCAATCATCGGCTTGAGCCACTTGAAGCCGCCGCCGACCGCCCAGCCAACAGCATTGCTGGGATTGCCGCAAGCGGTGGTGCCATTACCAACGAGAGTGGCGCCAGTACCGCAGGCGGGTACGCCCGCTAAGCCCGTTGAGTAGTACTGGCCGCTGGCGTCATGGATAGCTCCCATGATCTGAGCGGAGCCCCACGTACCGTCGAGACGTACGTTGGCGACGATGTCAGGCCACTGCGTACCTTCTGCCGACGAGGTCGGCCCAACAGAACCGAGTCCAAGATTAGTGCCGCCGACGTTGGCGGTGATGACGCCGGCAGCGTTAATAGTGGTGCTGCCTGTGTTGAACACGCCGATGTCGCGCCTGGCTTCACCCGAGAGAGTGGCCGACCAGCCGCCACCGAACTGCGCGGTGTAAGCAACCGCAAACTTGCCGCCGTCGCCGGTGTCGCTCGCCGGATTGATTACGCCGCCGAAGAACGACGTCGCCGATTGCGAGTAGAAGTCATAGAACGACTGCGTTCACGCCGAACGTGAACCCAGCGAACTGGATGAACGCACGGTTAGCGCTGAAGCCGAGCGATCCGCTCGCTGCGTCGTAGTTCGGGGAAGCCGAAGTAACCGCAGTGTTCGGACCAGAGGACGAATAACCAACGGCCATATAACTGCGGACCGTGCCGTATTCCGTCTGGTTGCGAGCATCGGCGGTGATATAGCCGCGCGACTTGATCGTATAGTTCTGCGAAGCCCGCGTATTTACTTCATTGTTTTGCACCGGGCCGTTGGTCGTATTCCCGTTGCTGTTCCACACGACATAGATGCGGGCCCTCCCCTACTGACGAATAATGACTTTCGTAAATTGCCTCCTTCGTAACAATGAAGTCGACCCTCTTCTCCAGCAAGGCTTCTGCACATTCCCGCGGCGTATTTACAATAGGCTCCTCATGTACATTGAAACTGGTGTTGACAAGAACGGGTAACCCCGTCTCGCGTTCGAACGCGCCTAGCACATCGTAATACAGCGGGTTAACCTCGCGTGTTATCGTTTGAGGCCGAGCAGAACCGTCCGCGTGCACCACTGCGGCGATGCGCTCGCGCCAAGCAGGCCGCACATCGCAAGTCATCGTCATAAACTGGCAGGCGTAGCGATTTACATTGGTCACGTCGAACACCTCAGACGCTTTTTCGGCGGCAATCACTGGCGCAAATGGCATGAATTCGGTGCGATCAAGCCGCTTATTAAGTAGATCGTTGGTCTCTCGCCTCGCCGGATTTGCAAGGATTGAGCGGGCACCCAGCGCACGCGGACCGTATTCCATGCGGCCAGTATAGATTGCTCCGATCTCACCCGCCGCTAGCCGTTTTGCCGCCACCTCAATAGGGTTCCCGGGAAGACGCCGCACACCGGCGATTGCACCAAGTACGCCATCGGCTTCGTCGGTGTAGTCGCGGCCAAGATAGACATCGCGTAGCCGCCGGCGCTGGTTGAGCCAACGGCCAATGCCATCGCGTTTCAACAGAAATGCGAGCGCGCCGCCCACCGGCAATCCCTCATCTCCCATCGGCGGGAATACGAAAATTTCCTCGAGATCGAGCTTCTCAGCCAGCAACCGGTTGAGGCGCACATTAGCGAACACTCCGCCGGCAAGTCCGAGGTTTCGCGACGGGTAGCGCTCCAGTAAGCGGCGCACCGAGGCGAGCATGGTATCCTCCAAAACTTTTTGTATTGAGGCCGCTACATCCTCGCGGCGGCCCAGTTTCGCTATGTTGTTAAGTAGGTCGTAAAGTTCCTGAATCTTTAAGAAGTCGGATTGTATTCGACCGGCTTTATCGACTGTAAAGTGCCGCGCGATCCGTTCTGCGAAAGCCGGCTGGCCCATTGCCGAAAGGCCAGTCAGCTTGCCTTCATGCCTATTCTCGCGAAATCCGAGCGCGCGTGTCGCCGCGCCATAGGCCCGACCGATACTGTCGATTGGATATGGGAGAAGATAGCATTCCTCACCGCCATAGATGGTCTCAATCTTACCATCACGAAAAAAACGGTGACTGTGGTTTACCGTATCCCCGCCGCCGTCGGAAGTGACAAGGAGCGCCCCGTCCCAATCGGTGAAAAACAGCGCCGGAAGAGCATGCGCCTCGTGATGATTGTAAAAATACAATTCGGTGTCGTCACGAAAACCGCCATCCCGCCGAAATGCCGCCACGTCGAAAATCGTCTCAATCTCTGCATCGCCTGCGCGAATTGCCTCGCGCGCGAGAAACCGTAGCTTCTTGCCTTCTATTCTGGTCCGATATTGTTCACGCAGCCAACGCCAGCCACGAAAATTCCTGAAATATTGCACTGGAAAGTCGGATCGGCTGACAGCAAGAACGTCAACATCGCGACGAGTGGCACCCGCAATGGCAAGGGTCTCGTCAATACACAAGTCCGGATAGCGCCCATCGCCCTTGACGCGGGTGAGGCGCTCAAGTTGGATGGCGGCTTTCAGTTCATAGTCAACCAGTACCGCGGCTACACCATCATGCAGCCCGTTGTGAACGGCAAGTATAAGCTGAGACATTGGCTTGGCTAGTTGGAGTAATCGTTCAGGGCTATTTATCCTAATGTTGTCAGGCAATTACAGCGATAACGCGATAACCATTTCTGAATTCGGCCATGAGCCGCTCTGCCGCCGTGTAAGTGCCCACGTTGACCAAATTTGTCAAAATAGCTGGTAGAGCTAAACGACTGTCCGATAGTTGCTAATGTTTGCATCGGCTTACAGGATGACACCCTAGCTACGCCAGAAATCCTTGAACCGCGCCGGTGATAGTTCGGTGTAGCGCGCAGGTCGGCATTGGGAGGGCGCGTGGGGATAACTGTTCGTTTTACGGTGGCTGGCGCGACCAGCTTGAGGTGTGACTTGGCCATGCGTTCTGCGCTCCCAAACTCTCCCCCGCGATTTCAAAACGCGGGCTAAAGAATGCCACTGCTGTTTGGATTATCGGGCAGTGACCCGCCTCTAGCCCCATGTAAAGTTTTCTCATTGCAATGTCCGCTTTACCCCAATCGCAGGCAATTGTGTGCTGGACCCGTCGCTAATCTTTGCTCATCAAGGATCGGTGACGCGGCGTTGACAATGTTGATCCGTGTTGCATATGAAATGCCGCCGAGTGTTCGTTCACCGTCCCCAAACCTCGTCGGCCACCTCGGTCACCAGACGTAGCTTCTCCCATTGTTCGTCTTCGGCGAGCACATTGCCTTCCTCGGTCGAGGCGAATCCACATTGCGGTGACAGACAAAGTTGTTCAAGTGGGGCGTATTTTGATGCGTCCTCGATCCGGCGTTTGACAAAATCCTTGTTTTCGATCGCTCCGGTCTTAGAGGTTATCAGGCCAAGCACGACGGTCTTGCCTTTGGGCAAGAAGCGCAACGGTTCGAACCCGCCGGCGCGGTCGCTGTCCCATTCGAGAAAATAACCGTCGACATTGACCTTGTTGAACAGCAGGTCGGCAATCGATTCGTAGCCGCCCGAGGCGATGAAGGTTGAGCGGAAATTGCCACGACACACATGCGTAGTGACGATGAGGTCACGCGGGCGTCCATCCAGCGCGGCATTAATCACACCGGCATAAATCTCGCCCTGCTTGTTGGGATCGTCACCTCGCTGAGCGAGCATTTCGCGTTGCGCCGGGTCGCACAAGTACGCGAAGCTGCAATCGTCGAGCTGAAGGTAGCGGCAACCGGCCGCGTAGAAGCCCCGAATTGCCTGTTTGTAGGCCTGACCGAGGTCGCGATAAAACTCGTCCATGCTCGGATAGGCGGAGCGATCGATCATTTTGCGCCCGCCACGATAATGCAGCATCGACGGGCTCGGGATCGTCATCTTGGCCGTGCGTTTGGTATTTGCCTTGAGAAATTCGAAATGCGCGATCTGGGGATGGTGGCTGGAGCCGAGTTTGCCCTTCACGTGGGGCGCCTCGGCCTTGGACGTCACTCCCGCGAACTTGATCCCCTGCGCCTCCACCATTTCCACGCCGTCGAGCCCGGCGAGGAAATCGAAATGCCAGTAAGCGCGCCGCAGTTCGCCATCAGTGATCGAACGAAGCCCGATCACCTCCTGTTTGGCGATGATCTTTTTGATCTCGGCGTCTTCAATCGCGGTGAGTTCGGCTGCGGATAGCTGTCCGGCCGCATGCTTGCTGCGCGCTTGTTTGATCGGAAGCGGCCGCAATAGCGAACCGACGTGATCGGCACGAAAGGGCGGATTGCCACGCTGCATTTTATTCGATCGGAGACCTAGTTTTTGACCTTGGACGGATCCTTAAAGGCGGGGATGGTCGCGAACTCAACATTGTACAGTTCGCCGTTCACTCGCTCGACCTTGCGGATATAGATGTTCTGGATCACTTCGCGCGTCGCTGGATCGATCGTGACAGGTCCGCGCGGGCTGACCCAGCTCATGCCCTTCATCGCGTCGACAATTTCGGCGCCATCGGTCGATCCTTTGGTTTTCTTCAAGGCTTCGTAGATCAAATGCATTCCGTCGTAGCTCTGCATCGCCATCAAGTTTGGCCGCATTCCGCCATTGGCTTTCTTGAAAGCCTCTACAAAGCTCTTATTCTCAGGACTGTTGTGAGCAGCCGAGTAATGCTGCGACGTGATGACGCCAAGTGCCGCATCGCCGATCTGGTTGACGATGTCGTCCTCGGTCAAGCTGCCCTCGGCGATGAATTTGATGCCTGACTTGTCGAGACCGCGCTCGACGAATTGGCGGATAAAGATAGGGCCGACGCCCGCGGGGACAAACCCCATAATGGCGTCCGGTTTTGCATCCGCAACGCGCTGCAGCGCCGGCGCGAAATCGTTGCTGGACAATGGCACTCGCAAGGATTCGATCACCTTGCCACCAGCGCCCTCGAACTGTCTTTTGAAAGCGGTCTCTACGTCGATCCCGGGTGCATAGTCTGACACCACCGTTACCACGGTCTTGATCCCATTCGCCGCCGCCCAATTGGCGAGCGGAACTGTCGTCTGCGGAACCGAGAAGCTCGTGCGGACAATGTAGGGCGAGCGTTCGGTGATGATCGAGGTAGCCGCCATCATCACAATTTCCGGAATTTTGGCCTCGGTGGCGACTGGCGCCGTCGCCAGTGCGCCGGGGGTAAGCCCAAACCCGGCAAGGAATGAGACCTTGTCATTCACCACCAGCTCTTGGGCAAGCCGCTTAGTCATATCGGCATTGCCGGTGTCATCCTTGATGATCAGTTCGATCTTCTTGCCAACGACCGTGTCGCCATTTTGCTGCATGTAGAGCCGAGCGCCGGCGGTGAGCTGTTTTCCTGTAGGCGTGAAAGGACCGGTTAAAGGCACGAGCAGGCCGATTTTCACAGTCGACTGGGCGAAGCACGGAGTAGCGAGGAGGGCTGCGATCAGCCCAGCAGCGAAATGGCGAGCGATATTCATGGCGTTTCCCCAATGACTTTTCCGCTCTTGCAGCAGATTACAACGGGTGGTGCTGGTCAACGGGGCATTCGTCAGCGTGGGTACCGGATTGACGGGTTGCGATCTGACCGGGGGACCCACTATCGTGCTCCTATGGAGCCCCCAGAACGCACTGAGTAGTCCCTTTCGTCGAGCCCCTTTTAGGGGCTATTTCTAATTTCGACCCACCGGGCCAGTCGAATAGATCATTGGCGGCAGCAGGCTCAGTAAAGCGTTCAGATTGGTCGCATGGTCGGAATTTTAGCCTGACCTTCAATGTCTTCGGTGATCATCCGCAACAATGTTGGCGCTGGCTTCCAAGTGTGTTCGCGTGACCAGCGCCGGCTACGGATCACAGGTCCGATGTCCAGCACGTTTTCGTTTCGCCGTTTTGGTTTCGAACCTTCAACAGCGATGGCCATAGCTTCGGTTGCCTCTCGTAGGTCGATGCACCCTTTTGAATTGAAGAAACTAGTGCCGATGCTGCCGGCGGCTCCGGTGACGAGGATTTTTTCCATCTTTCTCTCTTGACGATTTCTGCCGCGATATTAGCGCCGCCGACGCTACTAGATCCCGCTCTCTGCGGCGACTATTTCTTGCATCGCCCCGGAAGCGGGCCGATTTCTTGACACCAAGACATATGCTAAGGTTAGCTATGTAAACTGCAGAAGGCCGCGCGGCCTGGCGGCCGTGTTTCTGATGTCGCCAGTTAATAACGAAAACCGGGAGGACCCGTTCGCCATGCGACCCCACACCCAATTAATAGCTGCCGGCCTCCTCGCCGCTTTAACCGCTTTTGCGTATACCTCGGCGCAAGCCCAGCAAAACCTGGTGCTCAAGGCCTCCGATGTACATGCCGCTGGCTATCCGACCGTCGTCGCCGTTGAAAATCTCGGCAAGAAGCTCGCGGCGGCGACCAACGGCCGTTTGACGGTTGGCATGTATCCCGCCATGCAACTCGGCGGCGAGAAAGAAGCGATCGAGCAGGCGCAGGTCGGCGCCATCGCCTTTGCGCGCGTCAGCGTCGGGGCGCTCGGCCCGGTGGTCGACGATCTCAACGTGTTCAACCTGCCTTATGTGTTCCGTAATACCGCACACATGCAGCAAGTGATCGACGGCCCGATTGGCCAGGACCTGCTCGACAAGGTCACCAACAGCGGAAAGGGGCTTATCGGTCTGTGCTGGATGGATGCCGGCGCCCGCAATTTCTACGACACCAAGAAGCCGATAAAGACCATCGCCGACCTCAAGGGCATGAAGATCCGCGTCATCGGCAATCCGATCTTCGTCGATATGGCGAACGCGATGGGCGGCAATGGCGTGGCCATGGGTTATGACCAGGTGTTCAGCGCGCTGCAGACCGGCGTAATCGACGGCGCCGAGAACAATCCGCCGAGCTTCGTGTTCGACAACCACTACCAGGTTGCGAAATTTTACACCCTCGACGAGCATCTGATTGTTCCGGAAATGCTGGTGTTCTCGAAAAAAACCTGGGACTTAATGTCCAAGGAAGATCAGGTGTCGCTGATGAAGTTTGCTAAAGAAGCGCAACAAGAAGAGCGCAAGCTCTGGGCGGAGTATGAAGCGAAGGCCATGGAGAAGGCGAAAGCCGCCGGCATCCAAATCATTGAGGTCTCGGCCGCCGACAAAAAGGCATTCCAAGACGCGGTGAAGCCGGTGTGGGACAAGTACGGCCCGAAATACGCCGCTACGATCAAGCGTATCCAAGACACGAAGTAATCGACGTGTCATTGCGGGGAAGCGGCCAGCAAGCCGGCAACCGCCGACTGACCGCGGTTCAGAAATCCAAGGCCGCAATGTTCATCTCTCCGAATTCGGGTCCTGCTGCCTGCGCGGGCGCCTCGCAATGACTCCCCCAATGATGGCTCAGTTGGCGGCTCAATTCCGCAAAGTCATGGATGCGCTCTACTTGGTCTGCGTGGTGGTCGCAGGCGCCGCGCTGGTACTGATCTCGGCGGTGATCCCGTGGGCGGTTTTTACGCGTTACGTTCTCAATAGCGCCGCGTCATGGCCCGAGCCGGCCGCGGTTCTACTCACCATCGTGCTCACGTTTATCGGCGCGGCGGCCTGCTACCGGCTTGGCCTACATATGAACGTCACCGTTGGCGTCGACTTCCTACCGCCGATAGGCCGCCGGATTGCGGACATGATCGTCGAGTTGCTGATGGCGGTGATCGCGGTGTTCATGATTATTTACGGCATCAAGCTGTGCGTGGCGACCTGGAACAACACCATCGCCGAATTCCCTTCCTTGAGTGTCGGCGTGGTCTATTCGCCGATTTCATTGGGCGGGGTGTTCACGCTGCTGTTCATCATCGAACATCTCACGATCGGACGACCCGCTCGCAGAGCCGACCCGCATTAGCCGGTAGAATAACCGCACATGGACCTCTTGATTCTCGTTGGAACCTTGTTTCTCTGCTTCGGCATCGGCATGCCGATCTCGTACTCGCTCGGCTTCGGCGCGCTCGCCGGGGCCTTATGGATCGGCATTCCGCCGGAAGCGGTGATGCTGAAAATCTCCGACGGCGTGAGCAAGGTGGCGATGCTCACCATTCCGTTTTTCGTGTTGGCGGGTGCCATCATGGCGGAAGGCGGGATGGCGCGACGCCTGGTCGCGTTCGCCAATGTGCACGTTGACAAACAAAGACCGCCGAACGCTATGCGCTCCGAGGCGGTGGCGATGTTGAACCGTGCATCCTTGTCTTGGCACTGGGGCGGCTGTTTGCCAACGCGTTGCGGACCCGAACTAAAACTCAGCATCTTTGGTCGAACGTCTTCGACCTTGAAATTAGAGCGGTGATTATTGAAGCCGCTGCAGATCAGACGCGCTCCGCTACTTCCGAGCCTCAACGTTGAGGCTGATCGGCGCATCGCCGAAACGGAGCGTACTGGTATCATTGAATAGGCTAAATTCCGGCACCCGCCGAATGTCGTGAAAACCAGCCTCGTGCAAGAACCCTCCGAGAAATTCGAAGTTTAGTCCGACGTAATGTACGTCATAAGCGGTGGTTCGGCCACCAAACATCATGCGCATGACATGAAATCGGCCCTCGCCGGTGTTTGCCGGATGCACGAATAACCGGCAGAGTATCTCTAAGTCGGGGACAGAAACGCGCAAGCGGCCGCCGGGCTTTAAGATGCGGTGAATACCCTTGAGTGTCTTCTGTAGTTCGCCGTTGTAACCAAGATGTTCTAAGACATGCGATGCATAGACCTCACAGCAGCTTTCATCAGCGAGGAAAGATAAATCGTTGCAGTTACCGACGTAATCGACGATGGGGCTTGGCAACGCATCTAGGATTGTCCAGCCCTCATGCTTCACTGTACCTCCAATATGCAATTTGATGCCGACCGCCGGTGGCTCCTGAGGCGAAGCGGCGGCTGAACCGGCCGTCAGTGTTGCGCTCATTGTTTGGTCATTGGTTGTGGCCGTTTAGGTGAGTGTAATACAGCGACATTGGCGACCGCAATGGGACCAGCTCTTACGCCAACGCAATGATCGAGTAGCGGGGCGTCGAATATCTCGGTTGGGTCAAAAGCGGAACTAAAGGCCACTAATATTGATGCCCATTTTACCCTCAAAGCAACATTGCGGATAAACCATCTCAGATTTTCCAATGTTCAGGTTTGCTAAAGTTTTTTGAAACGTTTGCTCTACCAGCGAAGGCAGACGTTCCCCCAACGCGGTTAGCTTGGCCGCTTTGTCCCAGCAACGGCTGTCGAAACTTTGGCATGGACCAAAGAACCCCGCATCCTCCGAACAAAGCTTAATGCAGCTCGCAGATTTGCGTGCCGGCTTTTTCCACCATGGGCGCCGAGCTTAAACGCTTTACAACTGAGACGCGCTACAGCAAATGCCGTCAGCAATCAGAACCATCGGGTTAGGGTTGCGATAACTGACCGACCACAAATTGGTCGTCGGCATAAATAATTGTCGCGTTTTTTAGTTCAGCGTTCAGCGATAGAACGAAGGCAAGCGCTCGCACGGAGATAAGTCGTTCATGCCAGCCGGGAACGTGCGATCCGTCTGCATATTGTTGCGCGCTCCTCACTCCAAATCCTTGAAATTGCCAAATGACATACCGAACTGATTTCGGCCTACGGGCCCAATTCGTCGCCAATCCCGCTGGCTCCGCGTCAAGAATCTGATTTCTGCTAAAATCGAAATGGTAGGGCTGGTTGATCCACGCAATGAAGGGCTCGCCAGCCGGAACCAAATTCTGCAACTTTCGGACCACTTGCGCTGAGACCGGTGAAAGCGCCGCGTGATTGTACTCAATGTATGCCGGTATCCGAAGTATGTTCGAGAACGCCAAGATGGAGTGATACTCGATGGCTTGGCGGCATCGTTCGAGCAATGACGGAATGAAGCTGATCACCGCCACCATATACGCGGCCAGTGGAAGACCGATACCAAGCCAACTCGGCCAGGAAGGAAGCTTGCGCGCTGAAAGAACGGTGATCACGGGAACGACGCCAATCAAAAACGGTATCGAATAGCGCAAGCTGGTTCCATATCCCGCGAGCAACGGGCTCAGCAGCATGAGAGTTGCGTAGGCCATCGTTACTGTAGTTGCAGCCGCGAGCAGGTTGGAAAATCGCCGAGTGCTGCTCTTTGCGCCGTCTTGCACAAGACCGATAAGACTCCAAAGCGCCGCCAAGAGCGCAAGCCCGATCAAGATCGTATAGCTTGCCATGGTCGCGCCGTAGAATAGACGATCGCCTGAAAAGAGATTAATTTGTTCTTGCCGACCACTCGACACGGCGGACATATTGAGAGTGGAGACGTCGAGGTAATGCGGCAAGTGCAAAATTATCCAAGGAGATAGTGCTAGGGCGGTAAATGCTGCGCAGCGCAGCGCCCACAAAACCCCGTCGCGCACCGAGCCGCGGACGATCGACAGTGCAATTGCCGCTAAGGGTAAGTGCAGCATCACGAAAAGCGCAAATATAGGTTTCAGCGCGACCAGTCCGCCATAGACAAGCCCGACCGCGAGCGCAGATGGTGGATATTCTTCACGCTCATCTGCGGTCAGCAGCACTGCGGTTGCTATCAGCGCAGCACCAAGAAAAAGCGCCGAGACGTTGACATATTGTGGATTGATAGCGGCAATGAAAAACGGTGCGAACAGGGCTCCCGGCAGCAACTTCAAACGTTGCCAGCCAGCGGCAGCGCCGAGACATAGCAACAAAAACAATCCGAATACCGCATCGACGCCATTGATAAATTCGATTGGCGCGATCGACAGAACAAAGCTGTGAAGGAAAGCAATGCCGCCGAGGGATTCTGACCCGAGCGCACTTAATGGACTACCATACAACGTCCCCGTTTCCAATTGACGAACCGGGTGCGCGAAATATTTCTGCAGATCGTCATGAAAATTGAACACGTCAGGTGGCAATTGCGTTGCGATAGTAAAGCCGATCGTAATAGCAATGAAGGCGGCAGCTAATCCAGCCTCAATCCATGTCATCATCACCCAATCCTGACGAAAGAAGGTGGGTCCGGAAACCTTCGATCGCGTGAAATGGAAAATCGCGAACATAAATCCAGCAATCGTTATGCCCAAAAGGGTCGCGGTGAATGCAATTCTTGCAAGGTTGGCCAGACCGCCAATCAATAAAACTGCGCTGACCCCAAGCCCGATTGTTACGGGCCATGTGCCATTCGCCATTCTTGCAAGGCGGCGTACAATGGCGCCCCAACCGAATAAACTCGCACTTGCAAGTACCAGTACCCCCACTGACACACTAAATTGAATAATTGAAGTCATGATAGGTTACTTGACAGCGGCAAAAATCTCTCCATCGCCGACTGCGGTCAACGAGTTAGCGGAGCGATGTTATAGCGGCTCAATATTGTTTGCTACGGGGGTCAATTACGTCGAATTTGCAATGTCCGCGTTACGGCTGCCCTACCCCCGAAACTGCACATTGATCGACGGCTTATAGGCGGCAGCGTTGCCTGTTACGCCTCGCGCCGTTATGGATCGAGTTGTTGACGTAAGCGGCTGGATACAACACCTCGATGACCTTCTGGCGAGTACCAGCGAACTCTGGAAGCGACAGGACGCGGTCAAGCAGATCGTAGTGAAGGCGATCTGGAATGACGCCTCCCTCCTGATGTCCAGCGCAATCGCTTTCTCGACAAGACCGAAATCGCACGACTAGTTGATGCCCTCTCAACGGACGAAAACAAGGTAGCTGCCAATGCAATACTTTTACTGCTGTTAACTGGGGCAAGACGGAATGAGATTACGCAAGCCAGATGGGAACATGTTGATCTGGAGGCGGGCACGCTTTTCGTGCCGCTATCTAAGTCTGGCAAGCCTCGATATGTTTTTCTTAATGCGGCGGCTGCTGAGGTATTGAGTTCAGTTCCTCGGCTCCCTGGCAATCCCTACGTGTTTCCCTCCCCGGTTACTGGCCGTCCTTGTGCCTCACTCCATTTCCCGTGGCACCGTATCAGGACTGAAGCCGGGCTTTCAGACGTTCGGCTTCACGATTTGAGACACACATTTGCGAGCGTGCTAGTCAACGAAGGTAAGCAGCTTTATAGGGTCCAGCGACTGCTTGGCCATGCAAATGCAAAAGCGACACAACGCTATGCGCATCTTGCTCCAGAAGCTCTAGCTGACGCCGCAGAAGCAATGGGAAACATCGTTAAGCCAATCCTGGAACGGGCTTCCAATACGCGGTCCAAAAAAATCAGGGTTTTACGCCCGGATATTTCGCAACCTAAGCGGCCATAATATGCCGATTGCTTCCCGCCAGATTACAATGAGGATGCGACCAGTTGGCATGGCGCGAATGGACCTAAGTCGGCCTCTTAAGAACCCGAACCCTGCGTACGCCGGTCGCTCGGGATACCTTCTGAAAATCAGTCTCAATAAGGCGAAGCATTGATGCTGTCGGTTTCCACAAATGTTCGCGTTTGTAGCGCCGCTCACGTAATGCTGGCTCAATGTTCACCACATTGCCGCCGGTAAGGTTCACCGCATTGCCACCGGTAAGTTTTTGATGCGCGCGTTCCACGACCCATCCAACCAACTCCTCGGCCCGATCTCGTTCCATAAAACCGTCGGCATCGAAGGTGTCGATGCTGCCACGCCCTTTCAGAGAATAGGTGTCGCTGGTAATCCAGCGCGCAAACACCTCAAGGATTTTCTGCTTGGTGCCAGCGTACTGCGGAAACGCCACTTTGCGGTCGATTAGGTCCTGATGCAGCCGAACAGGAAGCCGCCACGGACCATCGTTGGCCCACAGGTAATAGCGGACTACAAGCCGCTGCTTTTGAGCCATAGCTGGCCACATGGCGAAACGCTTGCGACGGCTGGAAAGAAAAACCCCCGGCAGTTTCCCGCCGGGGGCTTGAGGTTCAAGCGAACTTCACCTTGATCAGACGATCAGGGATAGAAGTTACGATGCACGCGGAACTGACCAATCCACGCGCTCTGGTCGCTAAACGTGCGAACTGCCGTCGGCTGCGTAGCGATTTGCGGAATAGTCGCAACAATCCCGCCGTTTGCCGTCTGCGTGTTGGTGTAGACGATATCAACACCCATATAGGTCTGGCTGTCGATATTCCACTGCGTCCGAGTACCAACGTTCCAGTAGTTCCAGTTGTTGTTGCAGGAAGACTGTGAAGTACCCGCTGCAGCAGTAAAACCAGTAGCTCCGAAGAACTCGTTCGCACACAGCATATCATTAGCTGTGCTGTTGTAGGTCGTCTTTATGTAGGCGCCGTAGATCGACGTCTGCCAGTGCGGGCTCCAGAAATGCTCGTAAGCAGCGTTGACGCCCCACATGGTCGTCAACTGGATGTCCTGGCCGGCTCCATTGATGATGCCGTAGACGCTGTCGGACTGGAGGCCGAAACCGAGGCTGCCCCCAGCACCGCCATGTTCCTGGAAGAGCAGGTTGTTAGCGGAGGCGCTAGGGTAGCCGCTGGCGCCTTGCGAGTAGTTGACCTGCATCTGGAAGTAGTCACCGTGACCAATCATCGGCGTGAGCCACTTGAAGCCGCCGCCGACCGCCCAGCCCACAGCATTGCTGGGATTGCCGCAAGTGGTGGTGCCAGCAGTGCAGGGAAGGCCTGTTATGCCCGATGAGTAGTACTGGCCGCTAGCGTCATGGAGAGCACCCATGATCTGGGCGGAGCCCCACGTACCGTCGAGACGTACGTTGGCGACGATGTCAGGCCACTGGGTACCTTCTGCCGAAGAGGCCGGCCCAACAGAACCGGGTAAAAGAGAAGTGCCGCCGGTGTTGGTGATGACGCCGGCAGCGGAAACAGTGGTGGTGCCAGCATTGATGACGCCGATGTCGCGACGGGCTTCAGCCGAGATTGTGCTCGACCAGCCGCCACCGAACTGCATTGTGTAAGCAGTCACAAACTTGCCGCCGTCGCCGGTGTCGCTCGCCGGATTGATTGTGCCACCGTAGTACGCCGTCGCCGCTTGCGAGTAGAAGTCATAGAACGACTGCGTCACGCCGAACGTGAACCCAGCAAACTGGATGAACGCACGGTTGGCGCTGAAGCCGAGGGCTCCACTTGCTGCGTCGTAGTTCGGGGAACCCGGACCAACCGCAGTGTTGGGGCCAGAGGACGAATAACCGACCGCTATATAGCTGCGGACCGTGCCGTATTCGGTCTGGTTACGAGCATCCGCGGTGATATAGCCACGCGACTTGATCGTATAGTTCTGCGTACCCCGCGTGAACACGTCCTGATTTTGCACCGGGCCGTTGGTCGTATTCCCGTTGCTGTTCCACACGACATAGATGCGGGCCCAACCGCCAATCTTCAAGCACATATCTGTGCCCGGGACGTAATAGAACCCCGCACCATACAGGCTGCAAATCTTCACGTACTGGACCGGTTTGGCCTTAACGGGAAGATCGGCGGCCTGCGCCCCTGCGATCGCAACGAGACCCGCTGCGCTGCCGAGGAGAAGGCTTTTCACCATCTTCATCTTGAACCTCCAAACGTTGAATATTGAGAGGGTTCTGTATCCGCCCAGTGCGACAGCACCGATGGAACTTCCCCTTGCTCCCCGCTGCCCGGACAAACTTTTCGCACCGCCCGATCGACCCAACTCTGACTGCCAAACTTGGGCTTGCCACACGGTGCAATCCGTCAACCCGGAAAGCGCGACACGGGGATGCCCCCCTCCGTCGCACCTGTGACATTATCGAACGAAGCCCAAGGCGCAACGAAGAAGCGCCATTCCCACAGGTCCCGAAGACACTTTTCAAATAACTGTTGCGCAAACAACACGCAAAGTTTCACACCCAGAGGCGAGCCACCGCCCAACCAAATTTTAGCCGATATTTTCACGTATATTCAATATGTTACATAAAAGAGGTGCATTCGCCGATATTTTATTCGATACCTGGCCGAAGACCCCGGGATGGCACGCTCGGCCAAATTGATCGAGTTCTAGCGCCTTTTGCTCTTTGATGCGGTTGAAAAGCGCATTTTCGAGGCATTTGACTTTAATGCTGTTCCCCACGTTTCCGCGAGGGTTCGACCCGCATTGCGTTTCCCGAGCACCGCCAAGGCCGTCATTCGAGCTCACTAAACCGAATCACGGCGGCGCTCGCCAATTCCCCCGAGTCGTAAGAGCGCGTTCGAATGGATTGCGCCTTGTAGGCTGGCGGAGCCGGAGGGATTCGAACCCTCGATACGCCTTTGGAGCGTATAACGGTTTAGCAAACCGCCGCCTTCAGCCACTCGGCCACAGCTCCGATAATGGAAAGGCGTATAGAATCTATGTTCCTCGGTCAAACTACTAGACCAACTGCGGCACAATAAAAGGCAAAGCGGATGAACCGAAAACAGCGCCGCGCCGCGCCGAAGCAGAACCCGTCGGCCGGCGGCCATCGCACCAGTCCGGCCAATGAGTTGTTCGCCGAAGCGGCTCGGCTCCAGCGCGAAAACAAGCATGCCGATGCCGCGCGCGCCTACAAGCGCCTGCTGTTGCTCAGGCCAGACCACGCCGAGGCCATTAACAATCTCGGCGTGGTGCTGCTGGCGCAAGGCAAGCGCGCTGAAGCGTCCGCGTGCTTCGCGCGGGCGCTCACGCTGATGCCGCAACTGTTCAGCCCCTTCGCCGCCATCTGCACAACGCTCGCCGCGGTCAATCCGACGATCGCGCAAGCGATGGCGCGGGCGATGCAGGCCTGGCCGGCGCACCTTTCCTTGGCGCAACTGCTCGACGGCGCGAGCCTCGACAGACTCGCCGCCGATCCGATGCTGATTTGCATCCTGCAATCGACCGTGGTCCGCGACCTTACGCTCGAGTGTGCCCTCACCACGCTGCGCGCTCACCTGCTGCGCGTTGCGCTCGACGCGCCGGCGGGCAGCGCCAGCGAATTGACGCTTGGCTGCGCCATCGCGCGGCAATGCTTCATAAACGAATACTTGTTCGCCACCACGCGGGAGGAAGATGCCGGCGTCGCCGCACTCAAGGCGCGGCTCGCCGACGCCATCGCTTCCGGCGCCGCCATGGCACCGATGGTGTTGGCGGCGCTCGCAACTTATCTGCCGCTGCATGCACTACCGAACGCCGCCGCGCTGCTCGAGCGCGCTTGGCCGGCCCCGCTCGCCGGCGTGGTGAACCAGCAGTTGCGCGAGCCGCTTAAGGAGCTTGCGCTGCGCGCCACGATTCCGCGCCTGACCGCCATCGACGACGACGTTTCGCTGCGCGTTCAACGGCAATACGAAGAAAATCCCTACCCGCGCTGGCTGTCCGTCGCCGGCGGCATCGAACCGGTCAACATCGACCAATATTTGCGCGACATGTTTCCGACCGCGCCGTTCACGCCGCTCGGCAAGACTACCGACCTCGACTATCTGGTGGCCGGCTGCGGCACCGGCTGGCACGCCACCGGCATCGCGCAAAAATATCTCGGCGCCCGGCTGCTGGCGATCGATCTGAGCCTCAGCAGTCTTTGCTACGCCAAGCGCAACACGCCGGCGCCGCTCAACGAGCGCATCGAATACGCGCAAGCCGATATCCTGAGGCTGTCGTCGATCGGGCGCACCTTCGACGTGATCGATAGCAGCGGCGTGCTCCATCACATGGCCGATCCGTTCGCTGGCTGGCGCGCGCTGCTCCCGATGCTGCGGCCGGACGGTTTCATGCATCTCGGCTTCTACAGCGAGCGCGGACGGCGCGAGATGGTGGCGGCGCGCACCTTCATCGCCGAACGCCGTTTCGGCTCGAGCGTGGAAGAAATCCGCCGCTGCCGGCAGGAGTTACTGAAGACGCCGCTCGCGCGCCTCGCTTCCTTCGACGATTTTTACAGCATCAGCGAATGCCGCGACCTCTTGTTCCACGTGCAGGAAATCCGGCTCACGATCCCGGAGATCCGCGACTTCCTCGTCGCCAACCGATTGCGCTTTATCGGCTTCGAGTTCACGCCGCCCGCCTTGCAGTATTTCCGCGACCTGTTTACCGCCAATGGCTGGTCGATGACCGACCTCGACAAATGGTACGCGGTCGAGAGCCAACACCCAAATACCTTCTCGGCTATGTATCAGATATGGGTACAGAAAAGCTGACGACGCGCCGTATTTGCCGCATAAAATTTGACGTCGTGCGAACTAAAGCGCCAATCGGCGGGTTAGCGCTCTCAGAGTGATCTGCCTCTGATCCGGATAACAGCCATGACGCGCTTCAGTTTGCCGCTTTTTACCGCTGTGGGCATCGCAGCCATGACGGCCCTCGCCTCGCCCGCCGCGGCGATCGAATATCCCTGGTGCGCGCAATATAACGGCGAGGAGGGTGGCGGCAGAAATTGCGGCTTTTCCACCATCGAGCAATGCATGACGACGGTCCGCGGAATCGGCGGAATTCTGCGAACAAAATCTGTTTTATACCGGCCCCGCCGAGCGGCCCGCCAAGCCAACGCGTAAACGCCGGAACGATTGACGCGGAATAGACGTTTTGCACGCGAACGCACAGCCGGGAGGCATTCGATGCGCAAATTATATTTGGTTCTCTTCGCCCTGACCCTGCTTGCGGCACTAGACGTGTTCACGCCGTCCGCCAGCCAGGCCGAGCCCTATCCGTGGTGCGCGCAATATGCCGGCGGCAGAGGCGGCGGCGGCCGCAATTGCGGCTTCGTGAGCTGGGAACAATGCATGGCAACGGTGCGCGGAATGGGCGGATTTTGCGAACAAAACTTGTTCTATACCGGCCTCGCCGAGCGGCCCGCCAAGCGCACCCGCAAGTATCGCGACGACTAATTCGCAGCAAAGCGTCCTTGCATTCTAGGCGGCGATCGCCGCCCCATGGCACGGCTTGCGCGCCAGGATGAACCGGGTTCCTATCGCGCGCCATGGCGCAGCCTCCGCGTTTCAACCTGCCGCAGACGATGCAGGACGCCGTCTCCCTGCACCAGCAGGGGCGGCTGCGCGAGGCCGAGAAGCTTTACGCACGCGTGCTGAAGGCGGCGCCTGACCATTTCGACGCGCTGCATCTGCTTGGCCTCGCGAAAGCGCAGGGCGGCGAGATGCACGAAGCCTTCCGGCTGATGTCGGCCGCGCTCAAGATCAATCCCAAAGTGCCCGACGTTTTGATGAATTTCGCCAACGTGCTGCACGCCCTCAAGCGCGACGCCGAGGCACTCGACTGCCTCGACAAAGCGCTGGCGTTGCGGCCGGGCGATCTGAACGCCCTGCACAATCGCGGCAACGCGTTGCTCGCACTTGGGCGCCCTCAGGTTGCTCTCGCCTGCTTCGATCAAGTGCTGGTGCGCAATCCGCGCCATGGCGACGCTATGCTCAATCGCGGCACGGCGTTCGCGAGCCTCGGACGCAACGAACAGGCGCTCGCCGATTTCGACGCCGCCTTGGCGCTAATGCCGGGCCATCCGGCGGCGCTGTACAATCGCGGCAACGCCTTGTCCGCGCTCGGCCACTATGAAGAGGCGCTTGCCGCCTTCGAGCGCGCGCTCGCCGCCGCCCCCAACCACCTGCAGGCCTGGAACAACCGCGGCCGCGCGCTGCAAGCGCTCAACCGGCACGCAGATGCGGTCGCGAGTTTCGACAAAGCGATCGCCCTGCAAAAGGACTATGCCGACGCCAATTTCAATCGGGCGCTGAGCCTGCTCACGCTCGGCGACCTCGCCCGCGGCTTCGCGCAATATGAATGGCGCTGGAAGCGTAGCGGCATGACCGACACGCGCCGGAGCTACGGCAAGCCGCTCTGGCTCGGCGAATACCCGCTCGCGCGCAAAACCATTTTGCTGCACGCCGAACAAGGCCTCGGCGACACGATCCAGTTCGCGCGCTATGCGCCGCTGCTCGCGCGCGCCGGCGCGACCGTCGTGCTCGAAGTGCAGCCGGAATTGAAGAATTTGTTGGCGGGTATTGGAGGCGTCGCCTCCTGCCATGCGCGCGGCGATCGGCTTCCGGCCTACGACGTGCATTGTCCGCTCGGCAGCCTGCCGCTGGCGCTCAAGACCGAGCCCGGAAACATTCCCGCCGGCATTCCCTATCTGCACGCCGACGAAATCCACCTTACGAAATGGCGGCCGCGCATCGATGCCCTGCCCGGCAAACGCGTCGCCTTCGCTTGGGCCGGCAATTCGAGCCACGCCAACGACCGCAACCGGTCGATCGATCTCAAGCTGCTCGAACCGCTGCTGGCGCTCGAAGGCGTTTCGTTCATCAGCATCCAGCGCGAACTGCGCGGTAACGATGCCGAGCTATTGGCGCGCCAGGGCAACGTCACCCATCTCGGCGGCGAATTGTCCGACATGGCCGATACCGCGGCGGTCGTCGCGCTCGCCGATCTCACGATTTCGGTCGATACGTCGGTGGTGCATCTGGCCGGCGCGCTGGCGCGGCCGGTCTGGGTGATGCTGCCCTTCGCGCCCGACTGGCGCTGGACGTTATCTGACGAATATAGCCCCTGGTACCCGCAAGCGCGGCTGTTCCGTCAAAGCGCGCTCAGCGACTGGCCGGCCGCGATCGCGATACTGAGCGCGGAACTCGCGCGCTTCGTCGCTACTGGCTAGATCAAGCCGCCGCGCGGATGGCGGGCGCGCGCACCGGCGCCTGCGGATGGCTCTTGAGCCAATCGCGCGCCGCGCGCTGAGCGCGGCCGATCTCGGCGTCGGCCATCTGCTCGGCGATTTCGCGGCGCAGCCGCGCCGCGTCGGCGTGCCCGCGCATGGCCGCGATGTTGAACCACTTGTGCGCCTCGATCAGATCGACCGCGACACCCGCCCCGGCCGAATAGTTCATGCCGAGAGCGAAGCAGCTCTGCGCATCATTAGGTTCGACGGCATAAGCCGCCGTAGTTTCGATGGCCATTGTAGCCTCCCCATGATCGCAACCGGCCGCCCCCGACGGCCGGTCACGTCGTCCCTGTGTCGGTCCGGAAACTTGTCCGTCCGACAGCGCGATCTAAGAGAGAAAATTTGAATGACAGTTTAAGCGATGCGATGAATCGAACATGAATGCGCGGCACCTGCGCCCGCCCGCGCTTGCGTGACAATCCCTGTATTTCTGGGCCTAAATGAGAAGTCCGCCGAGCGTAACTTTAGGAAGTGCTAACCGCGCTGGGTAAGCGCTGACTAACCACCCAGGCGACAAGGCGCGACGTTCGGCGTTTATGCCGTGCGCGCGCGTTGTCCGAATAGCACCGCCTGCACCTTCGGATCCTTCATATCGATGCCCTGGCGCAGTTCGAGGCCGAGCGTCATGCCACGCTTGACCGCCGGGCGCGCCTTCATGGTCTCGAGCCAGCGCTTGAAGTGCGGAAACTCGTTGATGTCCTGCCCATGCCGCTCCCAGCCATTGGCCCAGCCGACGATCGCCATGTCGGCGATGGAATATTTGCCGGCGATGAATTCACGATCCTTGAGCCGCAAGTTCATCACGCCGTAGAGCCGGTTCATTTCGTTGGTATAGCGGTCGATGGCGTATGTGAGCGTCTCCAGCGCGTAGTTCTTGAAGTGGTGCAACTGCCCCGCCATCGGGCCGATGCCGCCCATCTGCCAGAACAGCCACTGCTCGACTTCGACGCGCGCGCGCTCCTCCTTGGGATAGAACTTGCCGGTCTTGCGCCCGAGATATTGCAGGATCGCGCCGGATTCGAAGATCGAAATCGGTTTTCCGCCCGGCCCATTGGAATCGACGATCGCCGGCATGCGGTTGTTCGGAGAAATCCTTAGGAAGTCCGGCTTGAACTGCTCACCCTTGGAGATGTTCACCGGGATCATAGTGTAAGGCGTGCCGCACTCTTCCAGCATGATCGAAATCTTGAAGCCGTTCGGCGTCGGCCAGTAATAAAGCTCGATCGGCTTTGCTGATTTTTTGGCGTTCGACGTCGCTTTTTTTGCTGCTTTCGCTTTCGCCGCTCGCTTCGCCTTCGCACGCGCCATTGCAACGCTCCCTGCCCACAAAGCCTCGGAAAACCGTCATCTGACGTAAGGCGGGCGCCACCAAACCGCAACTACTTGCCGACTACAACCTCCGATGGTATTTTTCTTCGCTGGTTGCAAGGCCCAGACTTGCACCCACAAAATGGGGGGATTCATGTCCAAAGCATTGTTCGCCGCCGTGCTGGCGGCCGGCCTGATCGCGGCGCCGCTGCCGGCGCTGACACAGCTCGCCGCGGCGCCGGCCACGCAGCCGGCCGCACCGGAATAGAAGCAAGCCAAGGCGAAAAAACCGCCGACGGCGGGACAGCTCGCGGCGCGCGAGCGTCTGAAGAAGTGCGCCGCCGAATGGAAGGAAGCGAAAGCCGCCGGCAAGATCGAGAAGGGAATGAAGTGGCCGAAATATTGGAGCGCTTGCAACAAGTGCCTCAAGGGCGCCGGCTAGCGCGTCTAAAACTTTTTGCGATCCAGACGTACCGAGGGCGTCGGCGAGACTCGAAGCCTCGCCGACGCCCTCTCTTGTCATCGGTACCGGGGCGTCCCAGCGCAACTGCATCGCGCTCGTCGCACCATGACGCGACCCGGCCCGTATGACGCAATCTTCGAAACGTTAAGTCCGAAGATCGGGAAGAGAATAGGAAGCTACTAGAGCTTCTTTTTCTTCTTCGCTGCCTTCTTCTTTCTACGTTTCGCCATTGCTGCCCTCCTAGCCATGAAACATGGCGGATGTCTGCATCAGTACGGTCGCGGATCGACACGCACTGCACTCCGTGTACTACAGTGCAATGAAAAAAACACTGACTCCACTTAACGATGTGTGTAACCGCGACGCGCGCCGCGCCTTGCAATGTCGTCAACGTCGCGCATGCGCGGCACGACAACGCGTGCAACGCAAGCGTCGCACATTGACCGGCACATAGTCGCGACGATGCATAAAGCACGATGGAATAAGGACTTCTTGCAACGACGGCACCTCGTCGTGTTCACCGCGCGTCAAAATATTTTTGTGTATGCGCGTTAAGTTTTGCATACGCCTCGCGCGCAGCGCAGACATCTGCACAGGCTAAAATATTTTTCACAATTTGCGTTGCAAATGGCGCGCGCCGGCCGGAATCGATCAAAAAATGAGCGAATCAGTACCGAGTGATTCGCGGCGCGCGCGGTGACCGGCGGGAATTTTTTACGCGAATGCGCGCGCCGATCTCATCTTGCGTCAAACTTTTGGATCACGCGCGCGAAAGCGCGGTGCGCAATTGCCGCACTGCACACAAAACAGATGCCGACGCGCGTACATCGTCGCACGTGTCAGAGTCCGAGTTTCTTTTTTAGGATTTCGTTAACCGCCTGCGGGCTCGCCTTGCCGCCGGAACTCTTCATCACCTGCCCGACGAACCAGCCGATCGTTTTCGGGTTGGTTTTGGCGTCAGCGACCTTGTCCGGGTTCTTGGCGATGATGTCGTCGACGGTTTTCTCGATCGCGCCGACGTCGGTGACCTGCTTTAGGCCGCGCTGCTCGACGATCGTTCGTGGATCGCCGCCCTCGCTCCAGACGATTTCGAACAGATCCTTGGCGATCTTTCCGGAAATCGTGTCGTCGGCGATCAGTTCAACGAGGCTGCCGAGCTGGTCGGGCGATACCGGAGAGGCCGCAATGTCCTTCCCCTCCTTATTCAGCCGCCCGAACAATTCGTTGATCACCCAATTGGCCGCGGCCTTGGCGTCGCGTCCCTTGGCCACTGCCTCGAAATAGTCGGCGGTCTCGCGCTCCGCCACCAGCACACCGGCGTCGTAGGCCGACAGTGCGAAATCGCGCGTGAAACGCGCCTTTTTCTCGTCCGGCAGCTCCGGCAAATGGGCCTTCAGCGCCGCCACATAGGCGTCGTCGAATTCCAGTGGCAGCAGATCGGGATCGGGGAAATAGCGGTAGTCGTGCGCTTCCTCTTTGGTTCGCATGGCGCGCGTCTTGCCGCTTTTCGGGTCGAAGAGCCGCGTCTCCTGGACGATCTCGCCGCCCTCCTCAATCACCTCGATCTGGCGGCGCGCTTCATGGTCGATAGCGTCGCCAATGAAGCTGATCGAGTTCATATTTTTGATTTCGCAACGCGTATTCAGCGGCGCGCCCGGCTTGCGCACCGAAACGTTGACGTCGGCGCGCAACGAGCCCTCCTCCATATTGCCGTCGCAGGTGCCGAGATAGCGCAGGATTGAGCGCAGCTTGGTGAGGAAGGCCTTGGCCTCCTCGGCCGAGCGCAGATCGGGCTTCGACACGATCTCCATCAGCGCCACGCCCGAGCGGTTGAGATCGATCGCGCTCATGTTCGGATGCTGGTCGTGCAGGCTCTTGCCGGCGTCCTGTTCGAGATGCAGCCGCTCGATGCCGATGGTGACCGCCTCGCCGCCATCCAAATCGACGATCACCTCGCCATCGCCCACGATCGGCGATTTGTACTGGCTGATCTGATAGCCCTGCGGCAGATCGGGATAGAAATAATTCTTGCGGTCGAACACCGATTTCAAATTGATCTTCGCCTTCAGGCCCATCCCCGTGCGGATCGCCTGCTTGACGCATTCCTCGTTGATCACCGGCAGCATGCCCGGCATCGCGGCGTCGAACAGCGATACGTGGCTGTTGGGGTCGCCGCCGAATTTGGCCGAGGCGCCGGAAAACAGCTTCGACTTGGAGGTGACCTGGGCATGCACTTCCATGCCGATGACGACTTCCCAGTCGCCGGTCGCGCCTTTGATCAGTTTGGAGGATTTGGTCTGAACGGTCATAACGCGACTATCTATCGCGTGAAACGCTGTAAGACTAGACTGCGGCAAAAGAACAAAAGAACGGCCCCCGGGAGGCTCGCATGACACGCCAATTCACCGCCGCTGCGGCGGGACTGCTGCTATTCTCAAGCATGGCCAACGCCGCCGACATCAAGGTCTTGTCCACCCAAGCTACCGAGGACACCTATCGCGAACTGGTTCCGCAGTTCGAGAAGGCGACCGGCCACAAGGTCACGACCGTGTTCACCGGCACGCTCAATGTGCAAAAGCGTCTGGCCGATGGCGAGAGCTACGACATGATCATCATGGCGGGGCCGGCCATCGACGCCCAGATCAAAGCCGGCAAGGCGGTGGCCGGCAGCCGCGTCGATCTCGCCAAATCCGGCGTCGCGCTCGGCGTGCCGAAAGGCGCACCCAAGCCCGACATCAGCACCGTCGAGGCGCTGAAGACTACCATCCTGAACGCCAAGTCGATCGGCTATTCGACCGGCCCGAGCGGCGTCTATCTCATCAGCCTGTTCGAGAAGCTCGGCATGGCTGACCAAGTCAAAGGCAAGCTCAAGCAGACGCCGTCCGGCGTGTTCGTTGGCGATCTGATCGCCAAGCATGAAGTCGAGATCGGCTTCCAGCAGGTCAGCGAGATCGCGACGTACCCGGGCGTGGATTTCGTCGCGCCGTTGCCGGCAGCGGTGCAGCAGACGACGGTGTTCTCCAGCGGCATCATCGCCGGCGCCAAGGAAGCGGAGGCGGCCAAGCAACTGGTGAAATTCCTCACCTCGCAGCAAGCCGCCGAGGCTTTCAAGAAGCGAGGCATGGAGCCAGGCTAAATTTGTAATGCTCTCCCAAGCGCTCCCAGGCGATTAAAAATTTGGCAATGCCGGCGCGGGCGGCCAGGCTCTGTAAATTTCGCGCAACGATATTTCGCCCGGGCCAGAATTGGCCCGAATTCTGCATGGTATATTGCTGTAAATGGGGGCGCACGAAGCCCCGCTAGGAACTTCATTCAAACGGCAACGTTTGGATAGCGGACAAAAGAGCGAAGACCATGAAACAGGACAATGGCACTTTCGGGCTGCTCGTCGGCGGGATCGTCGCCTTGGCGGCGATGTTCTTTATCTTCGGCGGCGGCGAACTGGGCGGCAAGACAGTCATCAACGGCGACGAGGACCTGCCGCCGATCGCGAGCGCCGAGCAGAAATAGCCGGGCGCCTCACCACCACGCTGGCGGCGTGAACCTTCCTGCCGCCTGCTCGATGACCTGTGCTGCCGAAAAAAGCGTCTCCTCGTCGAATGGGCGGCCGATCAATTGCAGGCCGAGCGGCAGGCCCTGCGCGTCGAGCCCCGCCGGGACCGAAATGGCTGGCAGACCTGCCATGTTCACCGTCACCGTGAACACGTCGTTTAAATACATCTCGACCGGATCGGCCTGGCCCTTTTCGCCCAGCCCAAAGGCCGCCGACGGCGTCGCCGGCGTCAGCATGGTGTGCACGCCGGCCTTGAAGCAGTTCTCGAAGTCGCGCTTGATCAGCGTGCGCACTTTCTGCGCGCGCAAATAATAGGCGTCGTAATAGCCGGCCGAGAGCACATACGTGCCAATCATCACGCGCCGGCGCACCTCGGCGCCGAAGCCCGCGCTGCGCGTGCCCTCGTACATGTCGACGAGGTCGCGCGCCGGCACCCGGAGGCCGTAGCGCACGCCGTCGTAGCGCGCGAGATTGGACGAGGCCTCCGCCGTGGCGACGATGTAATAGGCAGGCAACGCATATTTCGTGTGCGGCAGCGACACCTCGACCAGTTCCGCGCCCGCCGCCTTGAGCCATTCCCTGCCCTGCTGCCACATTTTCTCGATCTCGGCCGGCATGCCGTCGAGCCGGTACTCCTTCGGGATGCCGATGCGCAGGCCCTTCACCGACTTCCCGACCGCGGCCTCGTAATCGGGCACCGGCAGATCGGCGCAGGTGGTGTCCTTGGCGTCGGGCCCGGCCATGGAGCGCAGCAGGATGGCGGCGTCGCGGACCGTGCGCGCGAACGGGCCGGCCTGGTCGAGCGACGACGCAAAGGCCACGATCCCCCAGCGCGAGCAGCGGCCATAAGTCGGTTTGATGCCGACCGTGCCGGTAAAGGCCGCCGGTTGCCGGATGGAGCCGCCGGTGTCGGTGCCGGTCGCGCCCAAACAAAGTTGCGCCGCCACCGCCGCCGCCGAGCCGCCGCTTGAGCCGCCCGGCACCAGCTTCGTGTTGGCGCCTTTGCGCCGCCACGGCGAGGTCACCGGCCCGAAATGCGAGGTCTCGTTCGACGAGCCCATGGCGAACTCGTCGTTGTTGGTCTTGCCCAGCAGCACCGCGCCGTCGCGCCACAGATTGGCGGTCACGCTCGAGTCGTAGGTCGGCACGAAATTCTCGAGGATGTGCGAGCACGCCGTCGAGCGCACGCCCTCGGTGCAGAACATGTCCTTGATGGCGAGCGGAATGCCTTCCAGCGGGCCAGCCTTGCCGGCGTGGATGCGCGCATCGGACGCTTTGGCCATGGCTGAGGCGCGCTCGGGCGTTTCCAGCACATAGGAATTGAGCGCGCGCGCCTTCTCCATGGCCAAAAGATGCGCGTCGGCCAATTCGACCGCCGAGAAGGATTTCTTCTTCAGCCCGTCGCGCGCTTGCGCCAGCGTGAGCGAATTAAAATCACTCACGGCTTTTCACACCAGGATTGCGCTCATCCGGCGCCGGTTGCGCGGCGGACGGCGGCTCGCCTTCGCCCGCCTCGCACGAAAACCGCGCGGCCTGCTCGCGCAGGATCCGCTCTTGGTCCTCCGGCGGCAGCGCGTCGATCATGTTCCAGAAGCTGAGCTCACAGGCGATGCACATTTATTCGACCACCTTCGGCACCAGGAAAAAATGATCTTCGGTCGCCGGCGCGTTCTTCACGATGTATTCGGCGATCTCGCCGTCGGTGACCACGTCGTGCCGCTTTTTCATCGCCATCGGCGTCACCGAGGTCATCGGTTCGACGCCCTCGACGTTCACCTCTTGCAACTGCTCGACGAACGCGAGCATGGCGTTGAGTTCGCCCTGCAAATGCGCGATTTCAGTCTCGGGCACGGCGATGCGCGCCAGATGCGCGATGCGGCGGACGGTGTCGGCGTCGACGGACATGCAATTACCTCGATGCGGCCCGCGTATAGCAGAGGGCCGTTCGGCCTGCCACTACGCTGCTTTGCGCTTGTGGTCCTCGCAGGCGTGCACCTCGATGGTCACATGCGAGAGCCCCGCGATACCCTCGAGCCGGTGCTTATAGAAAGACGGCGCCTGCGGGCGGTCGGACACCACCGCAGCGATTAGCCCAGCGTGGCCGGGCCCGAGCCGCCACAGATGCAGATCGCTCACCCGGTCGCCGTCGACTTCGAGCCGCTTGCGGATACGGCCTGCGAGATGGCGGTCCGGCACCATGTCGAGCAGCACCGTGCCGGACGCGCGCATCAGCCCGAACGACCAGCTCAGGATCACGCCAACGCCGACCAGCGCTATCAGCGGGTCGAGCCAGACCCAGCCGAACGCAAACCCGCATGACAGCGCCACGATCGCCAGCACCGAGGTGAGCGCGTCGGCGAGTACGTGCACGTAAGCCGCGCGGATGTTCGAATCGTGCGCGTGGTGGTGATGTTGCCCAAGGTCATGTGCATGCTCATGGTCATGGTCGTCGTGATCATGGTCGTCATGCGCAAGCGCGTGGTGATGATGATCCTTGTCGAACAGCAGCCAAGCGCTCACCAGATTGACCGCCAGCCCCACGACCGCCAGCGCGATCGCTTCGCGGAAATGGATGACGACCGGCGCATAGAGCCGCGTCAGTGCCTCGTAGCCGATCGCCGCCGCGATCAGCGCGAGGATCACGGCGCTGCAAAACGCCGCCAGTTCGCCCATCTTGCCGGTGCCGAAGGTAAAGCGCGGATCGTGCGCGTGGCGGCGCGCGAAAAGGTAGGCGAGCGCCGCGATCGCGAGCGCGCCGGCATGCGTCGACATGTGCCAGCCGTCAGCCACCACCGCTATCGACCCGAAGATGGTACCGCCGACGATCTCCGCCACCATCATGGCGGCAGTGAGCGCCACCACGAACCAGGTGCGCCGCTCGTGCCGGTCGTGCTTGGCCCCAAGGAACACGTGCGGATGCTGCCAAGGCTCGATCGAATGGGTGTGCATGGCGAAGCCTTATCGCGTTGAAGCGCACACCTAACATAAGGCCATCGCCTGGCCGATCAACCGCCTGCCATCTTTCGCATCAGCGCCTGCGTTTCCGCGACCAACCGCAGCGTCAGCTCGCGCGCCGGCAGCTCGCGGCCGAGTGCGGCCGCCTGCCCCGCCCACATGGTCGAAAAATCGCCGGAGCCTTGCGCCAGCACCTTGGCCCCGAGCGGCGCCAATGCGCCGCCGGCGAGCGGAAATTCCGGCGCGATGTCGCTGATCGGCCCCAGCTCTCGCATCACGCGGTTGATGAAGCCGCGCGCCGGCTTGCCAGTCATTAGATTGGTCACCACCGTGCCGTCGTCGTGCGCAGCAGCCAGCGCAGTGCGGTGCGGCGGCCGGATTGTCGATTCCGGACAGAACATATAGGCCGTGCCGACTTGCACCGCGGATGCGCCCAGCGCCAAAGCCGCCGCGATCCCGCGCGCGTCGGCAATGCCGCCGGTGGCGATCACCGGCAATTTAACGGCATCGACGATTTGCGGCACCAGCGCGATGGTGCCGACCTGCGTCGCCAGATTGTCGGAAAGGAACATGCCGCGATGGCCGCCCGCCTCGTAGCCTTGCGCGATCACCACATCGCAGCCCTTCGCTTCCAGCCAGCGCGCCTCCGCGACCGTGGTGGCGGAACTCATCACCAGGCAGCCCGTCGCCTTCACACGTTTAAGCAAAGACGCTTCCGGCAATCCGAAATGGAAGCTCACCACTTCCGGCTTGATCTCCTCCACTGCCGTACAGAATGCCGCGTCGAACGGCGTGCGGTTGCTCGACGGCACCGGCGCCGCCGGATCGATGCCAAGTTCGACGTAATAAGGCTTGAGCGCCTCGCGCCAGGCGTGCTCGCGCGCATTGTTCGGCACCGGCGGGGTATGACAGAAGAAATTCAGATTGACCGGCTTACGCGTAGCGGCGCGGATTTTCGCCATCTGCTCGCGCATCTGCTGCTCGTTGAACAGCGCGACCGGCAGCGAACCGAGCCCGCCCGCTTCCGCCACCGCGATCACAAGAGCGGCGTCCACCGCGCCGGCCATCGGCGCCAGCACGATCGGGTAGTCGATCTTGAACAGGTCAAGCAAACGACGGTCCGGCCACATATGCGTTCTCCCGGCTTGGATGTGCGCTTATGACAGATTAACGCGGGCGCTGGCGCCGGCGAATTCGTAAGACTTGAAGCGAGCCTACGCCCGGGACGACGGTCGGGGTGCTAGGACTATAATCACAATATCGTGAGAACTTATCCCCGCTCGTCCGGGCGGACTTATCATGGGCGCGGATTAGGATGCGCCGCTCGGCGCTCCGTCCCCTCGTTTAGTCGAGGGGAAAGAAAGGGTACGACGGCGTACCCGGCGCCGCCAAGAATACGGGCGGCGGAGCGTTGGCTTTTCAGAGAAAGAATGCGCGAGGCGAGGTACGATAGTTTCATGAACTCGGCCCGAACCCACGACCGCTACCCCTACTCTCCAATCCCCGCCCGCCCGGTCTACGACTGGCCGGGCGGCAAAAGGCTGGCGGTCTATGTCGCGCTCAATCTCGAATGGTTCGCCTTCGGCGAAGGCCTCGGCGCCGAGCTGGTGCCCACCGCGCATCAGCCCGACGTGCTCAATTACGCCTGGCGCGATTACGGCAATCGCGTCGGCGTATTCCGGCTGGCGGAGGTATTCGCCGCGCTGAACCTGCCGGTGTCGCTCTTGGTCAACGCCGATATGTATATGCACGCGCCGCAGGCGATCGCTGCGTTTGCCGGCGCGGAGATCGTCAGCCACGGCCGCACGAATTCCGAGCGCCAAGGTACGCTGAGCGAGAACGACGAACGCACGCTGATCGGGCAGACCACCGCGGCGATCGAGCAACATTCAGGCGCGCGGCCGCGCGGCTGGCTCGGGCCCTGGATCTCGCAGTCGCATGTGACGCCCGATCTGCTGCAGGAAGCCGGCTACAACTATCTGCTCGACTGGTGCCACGACGATCAGCCGGTCTGGATGAAAACGCGCAAAGGCCGCATCCTGTCGGTGCCCTACCCGCAGGAGCTCAACGACATCCCGCAGATCGTCGGCCGTAAGCGCGAGGGCGCCGCCTTCGCCGACATGATCGTCGATGCCTTCGACGTGCTGCACGCCGAATGCGACAAACGCCCGCTGGTGATGGGCATCGCCCTGCACGCTTACATTATGGGCCAGCCGCACCGCTTCAAGCATCTAGCGCGCGCGCTCCATCACATCGTGCGCAAGGTCGACGACAAGGTCTGGTTCACCACGTCGGGCGCGATCGCGGCCCACGCGGCGAGCCTGCCGCAAGGCAGCGTACCGTGATAGACTGAAACCAATTGCCGGGATGGAGACTCCGTCATGACGACATTTTCAAATCCCTTCAATGTCTTTCCCGGCGCCGGCGGCAACTGGCAGGAGATCATGACCCGCTGGTGGTCACCCAATATTTCGCTGAACTTCGCCGGCGATGCGGGCATCGAGCGCGAAGTCAACGAGGACGTCGCCAGCTATGGCCGCCAGATCGGCTGGCTCAGTGCGCCGGGCGCGGTGAAACCCAATACGGATGCCGCGGGATCGCTGAAGAAGCTCGAAGAGGCGCAGAAAAAAATCAACGAGATCAAAAAGCGGCGCCAGGCCAACGCAGTCGACAAAGCCCGCGCCGCGCTCAGCGCTCTGAGCAAAGACGACTATCGGCGTCTGCTGCGTTCGCTCGATCCCGAGCAGCCGCCGGGTGCCGACTAACAATGGCGATTGGCACGCTGGTGGATATGGCGCCGCTTTGGCCGGCGCGCGGCTCGTTGCTCGGCCTCGATCTCGGGACCAAGACCATCGGCGTCGCCTCGAGCGATCCCGACCGCAGACTGGCGGCCGGAGTCGAGACCGTCGCGCGCAAGACATTCACCGCAGACGCCCGCCGCCTGCTGGCGCTCGCCGCCGAGCGGTCCGCGGTCGGCTTCGTGCTCGGCCTGCCGATCAACATGGACGGCACCGAGGGCCCGCGCGCGCAATCGACCCGCGCCTTCGCGCGCAATTTCGCCAAGCTTACCGAGTTGCCGATCGCGCTGTGGGACGAGCGGCTATCCACCGCCGCGGTCGAGCGCGAACTGATCGCGATCGACATGGGCCGCGCGCGGCGCGCCGAAGTGATCGACCAGCACGCCGCCGCCTATATTCTGCAAGGCGCGCTCGATCGGCTCGCTGGGTTGAAACACGGTTAGTCGCTCAGTGGATAGTTCCTGAACGCGTTCGAATAACCCAACTCGGGTACATAGCCGAAGCGGGGATTATACACCGAAGAATAATAGCTGCCGGGATTGGCGCCGAATTCGGGGAGTTAACGTGGGTACGCCCGCGATGGTTCCAGAGGCCTTGACGCGGCGCGTTCATTATGATGGGCAAATTCGAGACTGATTTACCCAGCCGGCTGTGGATCGGCCGCCAGCGCCCTTGCCGCGGGCGGAACTTGCGCCTATAGACCTGCCTTTAATGAACATTGCGCCGAAATCATCGTTCGTCCTCAACAAAAAGCACCTGTTGGGGATCGAAGGGCTTTCGCACGCGGAAATTTCCGGCCTGCTCGATCTCGGCGAGGAATTCGTCGAACTCAATCGCCAGGTCGAAAAAAAGCGCACCTCGTTGCGCGGCCGCACTCAGATCAATCTGTTCTTCGAGGTCTCCACGCGAACCCAGTCCTCTTTCGAGCTGGCGGGCAAGCGGCTGGGCGCCGACGTCATGAACATGTCGACGAGTTCCTCGTCGATGCGCAAAGGCGAAACGCTAATCGACACCGCGATTACGCTCAACGCCATGCATCCCGACATCCTGGTGGTGCGCCATCACGCTTCCGGCGCGGTCGCGCTGCTGGCGAGCAAGCTCGACTGCTCGGTGATCAATGCCGGCGACGGCTCGCACGAGCACCCCACGCAGGCGCTGCTCGACGCGCTCACCATCCGCCGCAACAAAGGCGGCATCGAAGGCCTGCTGGTGGTCATCTGCGGCGACATCCTGCACTCGCGCGTCGCCCGCTCCAACATCATCCTGCTCAACGCCATGGGGGCGCGCGTGCGGGTGGTGGCGCCCTCCACGTTGCTGCCGCCCGGCATCGAGCACTTCGGCGTCGAAGTCGCGCGCGACATGCGCGAAGGACTGAGCGGCGCCGACATCGTGATGATGCTGCGCCTGCAGCGCGAACGCATGAACGGCTCTTACGTGCCCTCGATTTCGGAATATTTCCACTATTACGGGCTCGACGAGAAGAAACTCAGCTACGCCAAGCCCGACGCGCTGGTCATGCATCCGGGGCCGATGAACCGCGGCGTCGAGATCGACTCGATCGTCGCCGACGGCGCGCAATCGCTGATCCGCGAACAGGTCGAAATGGGCGTGGCCATTCGCATGGCCGTGCTGGAAGCTTTGTCGCGTAACCTGCCGAACGCCTGACATGAAGTTGCAAAATGTTGTCTGACCGCCGCCCGATCCTGCTCGCCAACGCCCGGATCGTCGACCCGTCGCGCGACTTCGATATCGTCGGCGACCTGCTGATCGCCGACGGCGTGATCCGCGAAGCCAAGAAGGGCATCGGCGCCGGCGGCGTGCCGGAAGGCACCGACGTGATCGATTGCCGCAGCAAACTGGTCGCGCCCGGCCTCATGGACATGCGCGCCTTCATCGGCGAGCCCGGCGCCGGCCATCGCGAAACTTTCGCTTCGGCGAGCCAGGCCGCCGCCGGCGGCGGCGTCACCACCATCATCTGCCAGCCCAACACGTCGCCGGTGATCGACGATCCGGCGACGGTGGATTTCGTGCTCCGCCGCGCTCGCGACACTGCGATCGTGCACGTGCATCCGATGGCGGCGCTGACCAAGGGGCTGGAAGGCAACGAGATGACCGAGATCGGCCTCTTGAAGGCGGCCGGCGCGGTCGCCTTCACGGATGGCGACAAGAGTGTGACGAATGCCCAAGTCATGCGGCGCGCGCTCACTTACGCCACCGATTTCGACGCACTGATCGTGCATCACACCGAGGATCCAGATCTGATCGGCGACGGCGTGATGAACGAAGGCGAATTCGGCGCGCGCCTCGGCCTGCTGGGCATCCCGAAGGCGGCGGAAACGATGATGCTTGAGCGCGACATCCGCCTGGTCGCTCTGTCGGGCGGGCGCTATCACGCCGCTTCGATCACCTGCGCGGAATCGCTCGAGGTGCTGCGCCGCGCCAAGGACGCCGGGCTTAGCGTCACCGCTTCGTGCTCGATCAATCACATCACGCTCAACGAAAACGACATCGGGCCCTACCGCACCTTCCTGAAAGTGTCGCCACCGCTGCGCGCCGAAGACGACCGCAAGCTGCTGGTCGAAGCGGTGGCGAGCGGCCTCATCGACATGGTGATGTCGGACCACAATCCGCAGGACGTGGAAACCAAACGCCTGCCCTTTGCGGAAGCCGCACCCGGCGCGATCGGACTGGAGACCATGCTGGTCGCCGGCCTGCGCTTGGTGCATTCCGGCGAGATCGACTTGATGACCTTGCTGCGCGCGATGTCGACCAGGCCGGCGGAATTGCTCGGCCTGCCCGGCGGCACGCTCAAAAGCGGCGCGCCGGCCGACGTCATCGTGGTCGATCCCGAGCTGCCGTGGGTGCTCGATCCGTCCGAGCTCAAATCGAAATGCAAGAACACCCCGTTCGATGAAGCCAAACTGACGGGCCGCGTGGTGCGCACCATCGTCGCCGGCCGCACCGTCTACGAATACGTATGATCCCCGCGCTCGCTTTGGTGGTCGGCTATCTGCTCGGCTCCATTCCATTTGGGCTGATCCTGACGCGCGCCGCCGGCGGACCCGACATCCGCGCGATCGGCTCGGGCAATATCGGCGCCACCAATGTGCTGCGCACCGGCAAGAAGGGCCTCGCCGCCGCGACCTTGCTGTGCGACGCGCTCAAGGGCACCGCCGCGGTTTTGCTCGTGGCGCATTATGCGACGCCCGATGCCGCGCTTGTCGCTGGGTTCGGCGCCTTCCTCGGCCATCTCTTTCCGGTATGGCTCAAATTTAAAGGCGGCAAGGGTGTCGCCGTCTATATCGGCCTGCTGATCGGGCTTTATTGGCCGGGCGCGCTGATCTTCTGCACCGTCTGGATCGCTGTTGCGGCGCTAAGCCGCTACTCCTCGCTCGCGGCCTTGGTTGCGAGCGCCCTCACTCCGCTTGTGCTGTGGCTGCATAACCAGCCGAGCGCCGCGGCATTATTCTTGGCTCTGAGCGCGCTCTTGTGGATCATGCATCGTGCCAATATCGCCCGCCTACTCCAAGGGAGCGAAGGCAAGATCGGGGCAAAATCCACGCCCGCCGCCTGACCCTGGGTTGCAATCCGCCAAATCAGGTTGTAGTGCGCCGCGTTTTAAGCGGGCTTAGCCCGGTATGACGGGGGGCGTCGTTGGGCGCGCGGATGCGACTGAGCGAGGAGCAACGGCTCGATTGGTTGCGCCTCATCCTGACCGACAATATCGGGCCGCGCACGTTCAGCGACCTAATCAATCATTATGGAGGCGCGCGCGGCGCGCTGGCCGCCCTGTCCGCCCTCGCTCGCCGCGGCGGCGCATCGACGCCGGCTCGTATCTGCTCGCGCGAGGACGCCGAGGCCGAATTAAAGGCCGCGCGCGTACGCGGCATTGAGTTCGTCTCGCTCGGCGAGCCGGATTATCCGCCGCGCCTGCCGATGATCGACGACGCGCCACCTTTGCTGGCGGTGCATGGAAAATCGGCCGTGCTGACACGGCCGCTGGTCGCCATCGTCGGCTCGCGCAACGCTTCCGCGGCCGGCGTCAAATTCGCCGAGCGACTGGCACCATCGCGGTGCTGGCCGGAGGTCATGACCGCGTCTATCCGGCAGAGCATACCGATCTATTGGACGCTATCCTCGCCGAAGGCGCCGCCGTGTCGGAAATGCCGCTCGCCTGGGAGCCGCGCGCGCACGCGACTTCCCGCGCCGCAACCGGCTGATCTCCGGCCTATCGGTCGGCGTGGTGATCGTGGAGGCGGCGCGCCGTTCCGGCTCGCTGATCACCGCGCGGCTCGCCGGCGAGCAGGGCCGCGAAGTGTTCGCGTTGCCCGGCTCGCCGCTTGATCCGCGCGCGGAGGGAACTAACGGGCTGCTCAAGCAAGGCGCGACGCTGGTCACCGAAGCTGCCGACGTGATTGCCGTGCTGGAGCCAATCCTCGGGCGCGGCTTCGACGTGCCGGCGCAAGAGCCTGAAGCCGAACTCGCTCGGCCCGCTCGATGTCGAACCCGGCGAGGACGAACGCGCGCGCATTGTCGGCCTGTTGGGTCCGACGCCGGTGTCGATCGACGATCTGGTGCGGCTGTCACGCACGTCGCCGGCGATCGTACGCACGGTGCTGTTGGAACTCGAGATCGTCGGCCGGCTGGAACGCCACGGCGGCGGCTTGGTGTCGCTGCTATAACAGGCACGACAAATCGTCGCGCACCCGGTTGCAACGCATGAACCTGCGTCACATTTCCGCCCTTGGCTTCATCCTCGCGTCCTTTTGCGCGCCGGCGCACGCGCAGGAGCAATCCTTCGCCGCTTTCGAGGCCGCGCTCTGGCCGGACGCGCAGGCCAAGGGCATCACGCGCGCAACCTTCGATCTCGCCATGAAGGGCGTGACGCCCGATCCGCGCGTGATCGCGGCCACCAAGCGCCAGCCCGAATACGGCAAGCCGGTCGGCGACTACGTCAATGCGATCGTCTCCAACCGCCGCATCGCCGACGCACAGTTGAAGGCGCGGGAATGGTCCAAGACCTTCGATGCGGTGGAGAAAAAATTTCAGGTCGAGCGCTCGATACTGCTGGCGCTGTGGGGCATGGAGAGCGACTTCGGCACCGAAAAAGACCGTTGGGACGTGTTCCGTTCACTCGCTACGCTTGGCTATGTGGGTTACCGCCATCCTTATTTCCGCAACGAGCTGGTCGTCGCGATGCGCATCATGCAGGACGGCCACTTCGCGCGCGACAAGATGGTTAGTTCATGGGCCGGCGCCATGGGGCAGACCCAGTTCATGCCGACGAATTTCGTCGACTACGCCATTGATTTTTCCGGCGACGGCAAGGCCGACATCTGGACCAATGTGCCGGACGTGCTCGGCTCCACCGCCAATTATCTGCACAAGGGACATTGGAAGTCCGGCCTGCCTTGGGGCTTCGAGGTCACCGTCCCGGACGGCTTCGACTACATGCATAGCCGCGACACGTTTACGGGTTGGCAAAAACTTGGGCTCCGCCGCGCCGACGGCAAGCCTTTTCCGCCGGCGGGTGACGGCATTGTATTCTTTCCCAGCGGCGCCAAGGGCCCCGCTTTTATGGTGACCGAGAATTTCGACGTGCTGAAGGAGTACAATAACTCGGATGCCTACGCGATCGCGGTCGGCCACCTCGCCGACCGGATCAATGGCGGGCAACTGATCAGGGCGGCCTGGCCAAAGGACGATCATCCTTTGTCGCGCGACGCGCGCGTCGCCTTGCAGAAAAAATTGTCAGCGCTCGGCTACAAGGTGAACGAATTCGACGGCCACGTGGATTTTGATCTGCGCGATAACATTCGCGCCGAACAAGCCAAGCTCGGTATGCTGCCGGACGGCAACCCGACTCCGTTGTTTCTGGAAAAGCTCGGCGTGAAGGTGCCGTAGTCAACGTCTGCCGTTTTTCCGATCGCTGTGGCCGTAAACGCTTTCGGCCTCGAGGCAGACCATTTCGAGTAGGTAACCTAGGGTGTCGAGACCGCTCCGCCGCGCCATGGCGGCGAGATCGGCCGACAGGGTCGCCACGTAAACGGTGACGCGAACGCCGAAGCGGTGCACCTGGGCTAAAGTCGGCACCGGCCGGCAAGCGCGAACACCACTGGGACCCTTTAACAAAAGTGTCGGTTAAGGTGCGGTCCGCTGGCAGCCACTCATGCAGCAGCGCCGACCGATGCCCAGCCAACAGCAGCTGACGCGGCCGAGGCTGCCTATGCGGCGCATGACGCTTGGCTGCGCGATGCCTGGAGGACACCACGATGAGTACCGCAACTGCGGACATCGACGACCGGATCGCAGCCGCATTTGCCGACGGCGCAAAGTCGGATGACGTCGCGAGCCTGATCGGAGAGGTTGAGGCCGCAGCGATTGCCGTCGGCGAGATGGCCGAGCGGGCGCGCTCGCGCGCTCTTGATCCTGTGCTGTCGGCACCAGACGTTGCCGCCGCTCGCCGAGAGATGGACGACGCGGAGTTCAGGCGCGACAGAATGCAGGTGGCCGTGACGAAGCTGGGCGTACGGCTGGGCGAACTCAGGACAGCGGAGGAGGACCAGCGGCGGCAGATTGCTTACGAGGAAAGTTAAGCGCGACAAACTGGCTGCCGAGCTAGCAAATATCTATCCGGGCATTGAGCGGCAGCTTGTTGACCTCTTCACGCGTCTCGATGCGAACGATAAGGAGGTCAATTACGTCAACACTCGTCTACCAACCAACGCGGAACGCCTTCGGGTTGCAGAATTGGTGGCGCGTGGCTTACCCGGTTTGGTGAAAAACGGAATGCAGATTGAGCGAATGGCCGAACTATTGGCCCTGCCAGCGTTTGAGTATTCTGCGCTTCATCCCTTAACCTGGCCGCGATCGCGATAGTCCTAGGGTCGAGGAGTTGATTGCGCGGGAATAGTACTCAGTTTTTTAAAGCTAAGTTGATGGAACTTTGTTCCATGGCAATGCGTTTTCGATTAGAGCGCCATTTCCTATTGAAGCCGCACATGCTTCCGGAGGAGTACACATGAACATTTTCTACATCATCGGCGTCGTGGTCGTAATACTCTTCGTTCTGGGCTTCTTGGGACTGCGATAACAAATGAGACAAAAAACCGCCGCGGAACGCAGAGCAGACCTGTTCCTTGAAATAACCTATTTGGCGACGGGCGCCTTGCTGGCGCTTATGCTTTTACTGCATGTGCATTTAGGCCCAAAATTCATCGGCCCGGCTGGGACGGTGTTGTGCAGCAACGTCGCGTGTCTCGTATGAAACTGGCGCCTGTCACTTGAACGGACGTCGCGCGGACATGCCTCAGTGTCCGCTAATAACACTTAGCTGCAATTACGGCACCGGCACTTTTGTCTGCGCTGTCGCGATTAAGCTGCTTTCGTCAGTATCCTTTCGACAGCGTCCGGAGAAGCCCGTGGTCCGTACACGGGCTTCTTCTGTCACCGCGTTCGATGTCCTCAATTCTTTTGACTTTGCAGAGGCGATGTCGGTTGTTGGCACTTAGCCGACAAACGAACTCAGCCGTCGAATGGTCGCTATTGGGTGCATAGCGGACATTGGCCGGGACTGGTGCCGAATAGCTCGGTCGCTAATGACCCAAATGCGACATTGGCTGTGCACTGCGGCAATGGTTTTGATGCCGGTTTCAGCCCCTATCAAAGTCCTCGTTTGAGCCGATAAGATGCCGTCGCTTTAGCTTGGGGTAGGGCATGCAACGGCGCGAGTTCATCACGGTTCTCGGTGGGGCGGTGGCGGCATGGCCGCTCGCGACGCAGGCGCAGCAGAGGGAGCGCGTGCGGCGCGTCGGCGTGTTACTTGCGGCCTACACGGAGACCGATCGAGCAGGCCAGGCGCGCATCGCGACGTTCCGCAATACTCTGCAAGGACTAGGCTGGAGCGACGGTCGCAATATCCGCTTTGATTATCGCTGGAGTGGCGGCAATGCTGCCAACGCAAAAATCTTTGCGGCGGACCTATTGCATTCGGCTCCGGACGCAATCGTTGTGGCGGGTGATCCGGCGTTGGCACAGCTTCACAAGCTGCCAAGCACGATTCCAATCGTGTTCACCCAGGTCTCCGAGCCGGTCGATAGTGGATTTGTCGCCAGTTTGGCGCGGCCGGGTGGTCATATCACAGGCTTCCAGAATTTCGAACCAGCGATGGGTGGCAAGTGGCTGGGCGTGCTCAAGGAGATTGCGCCGAACTTGAAGCACGTCGGCGCGATGTTCAGTTCGGACGTTGCGCCTCATGCATCATTTTTGCGCGCTGCCGAGGCAGTCGCGCCGTCACTTGGCGTCTCGGTGAGCATTGTCGACGTGCAAGACAGTGGTGGCATCGAGCGGGCGACCACCGCGTTTGCCAGCCAGCCAGACGGCGGCCTACTGGTTTTCCCGCATCCAAACACAATTGCGAGTCGTGGCTCGATCATTGCGCTCGCAGACCGTCATCGTCTGCCGGCGATCTATCCGTACCGGTATTTTGCGACCGACGGCGGTCTGATTTCCTACGGTCCCGATCAGATCGATCAGTGGCGCGGAGCTGCGGGATACATCGACCGCATCCTCAAGGGCGAGAAACCGGCTGATCTCCCGGTGCAGGCGCCGACAAAATTTGAGCTGGCGATCAACCTTAAGGCCGCCAAGGTGCTCGGCCTCTCTGTGCCGCCAGCGTTGCTCGCCCGCGCCGACGAGGTGATCGAATGAAGCGGCGCGAGTTCATCGCGCTTATCGGTGGTGCTGCGGTCCAGTGGCCGGTGTTGGCTTGGGCGCAGCAGCCCGAGCGGGTACGGCGCATCGGCATGCTGATGTCATTTGCTGACCCGAGTACGCAGTCTTACGTGACGGCGTTCCAGGGTGCGCTCACAAAGCTCGGGTGGAGGAGAAGGCAGCAATCTCCGGACCGAAGTTCGCTGGGGTGCTGGTGATGCGGATAAAATCCGGTCGTTCGCAAAAGAAATAGTCGATCTGCGGCCCGACGCGATCGTCGGTCAGAGCACTCCCGTAGTTGTCGCTCTGTTCGAGAGACACAGACAATTCCTATCGTATTCCTGAATGTAGCTGACCCAATAGGCAGCGGCTTCGTCGTAAGTCTCGCGCGTCCGGGCGGCAATTTGACCGGTTTCACCACAGACAATTCTGCACTTGGCGGTAAATGGGTTCAGCTTTTGAAGGAAATCGCCCCGCGGACGGTGCGCGCAGCGCTAATGTTCAACCCGACGACCGCCGTGCCGCTCAAGTTCTACATGCCATCCGTTCAGGCTGCCGCATCAACTTTAGGCGTTGAAGTGAATGCAACACCTGTTCACGCCAAGGATGAGATCGAAGGCGTTATCGCCGCGCAAGCGCGCGATCAGGGTAGCAGTCTCATTGTGATGCCCGACCCCTTTAACGCGGCAAATCGCGAACACATCACTTTGCTGGCGGCTCACTACCGCGTACCGGCCATGTATTATAGGCGCGAATTCGTTGAGGCTGGCGGTCTGATTGCTTATGCTAACAATTTCGCCGAACAGTTTCCCCAAGCAGCGACGTATGTCGATCGCATTCTCAAGGGTGCCAAGCCTGAAGACCTCCCCGTGCAAGCACCAACAAAGTACCAACTGGTAATCAACCTCAAGACCGCAAAGGCTCTTGGCCTCACCGTGCCGCCGTCCGTGCTCGCGCGCGCTGATGAGGTTATTGAATGAAGCGGCGCGAGTTCATCACGCTTCTAGCCGAATAAATTTCCTATTCTGAAATTCGTTCTGGGAAGCTCGTCGATCGACTTCGAGAGGATCACATGAAGCTCGCCGTTGTCCTGGCTGCTCTGCTGTTCGCCACCATCGAGGCGCAGGCCAGCTGCGCCACGATGCAGAAGCTGGCGCAGGAACATTCCAACGACATGGCGCGGCGCGGCTCGATGGATCACGCAGGCTTTGTGGATCGCGCGCGCCGGGGCGCGCGTGCCGAGAACGTTGCTGCCGGCGTGAAGACACGAAGCGCGGCGATTGCGTTGTGGTGGTCATCGCCCGGCCACGCTGCCAATTTGCGCCGTTATTGAGGGCAAAGCGGACAACGGTTGATTTTGGCCCGCGACGGTTTGTCGGCGTTTGATCCAAAGCGGACACTTCGCTCTTGCGCATCTCAAGGGATAGTGGACTTAACTTCCTAATCGGGACTAGGTGATCGGCAAGTTCGCGAAAGCAGTTCACGTCGGCTATGCGGGACAGCCGCAATTGCCCACGATGAAAGTACCAAATACCAACGTAAAAGCTTGTCGGTCGGTAATGCCGGAGGCGCGCTCCAGTGCGTCATCCAAAACATTATAAATAAGAAGTTCTTCGTCGGTTTCTGCCTCGCGCATCACGCCCCTGTCCGTGAGCACCATGAGAACATTCCTCCCAGTTTCAGCCGATTACGCAATCTTTCTGCTCCAGCGGGCTGGCTAAATAATGATTTCACACCTTATATTTGCTGGCAAGCGCCGAGCGCCTTCGGTCGCAAACGGGGCATAGCGGGAGTTGACGTGTGATCAACCTCAAAACAGCGAAGGTGCTCGGTCCTACCGTGCCGCCGCAGCTGCTCGCCGCGCCGACGAAGTGATCGAATAGAGATGCATTTTGCTGCGGTGCATCGGTCGCGACTGGCATTTAGCCGACAAACGAACTCAGCCGTCGAATGGTCGCTTTTGGGGGCATAGCGGACAAAGTTGGTCTTTGGCGTGCGTTGGATAAGACGCGATTGACCCAAGCGGTCATTGTTGCTCTCGGAGATACCCACTACACTCAAAAATATTTCTGCCGGGGCGCGTGTATGGCTGAAGACCGTGTCGACCGCAGACTGGCTGCGATATGGGCAGGCGACATTGCCGGTTACAGCCGGCTGATGGGTGTCGATGAGGAAGGCACGCTGCGCCAGCTGAAGGCGCATCGCAAGGAACTAGTCGACCCCAAGATCACCGAACATCGCGGCCGCATCGTCAAGACGACCGGCGACGGGATGTTGGTGGAATTCGTCAGCGTGGTCGATGCCGTTCGCTGTGCGGTCGACATTCAGCGCGGCATGGCCGAGCGCAATGCCAGTGTACTGGCGGACAAGCGGATCGAATTCCGCATCGGCATCAACGTCGGCGATATCATAATCGACGGGGATGACATCTTCGGTGACGGCGTCAATGTGGCCGCGCGGCTGGAGGCGCTGGCCGATCCCGGCGGTATCATGGTTTCGAGCGTCGTGCATGATCAGGTGCGCGATAAGCTCAGCTTTGGATTCGATGATATGGGCGAGCAGACTGTCAAGAACATCGCACGGCCAATTGGCGTCCACCGCGTGTCCCTTGCCGAGACCGCCCCATTGGCCTTGGCTCAACCCGCCGCAGCGGCTTTGAAATCTAAATCTGCACGTTCCAACCGGCCCTCAATAGCCGTGCTGCCATTCGCCAACATGAGCGGCGACCCGGAGCAGGAATACTTTGCCGACGGCATTTCCGAAGACATCATCACTGGTCTCTCGAAACTGCGCTGGTTCTTTGTCATCGCTCGCAATTCGTCGTTCGCTTACAAGGGGAAAACAGTCGATGTGAAGCGCGCCGCCCGCGAGCTTGGCGTGCGCTACATCTGGAGGGCAGCGTTCGCCGAGCCGGTAATCGCGTGCGCATCACGGCCAGTTAATCGATGCTGCGACGGTAACCACGTATGGGCGGACCGCTATGATGGCGATCTGACGAATCTTCGCGTTACAGGACGAAATACAAAGAAAGTGGTTTCGGCCATTGAGCCGCGGTTGCTCGAGCTGAAGGTATTCGTGCCTTAACTCGGCCCCAGCGGATCTCGACGCCTGGGAGCTAGTAGCTCGGGCGAGTTCAATTTTCTGGCGCATGACACCAGCTGACAGCGAGGCTGCGATCTCGCTTTATAGAGAAGCGGTGCGTCAGCATAAGTCGTACGCGCCGCACATAGTATGCTCGCTGTCGCTTTGTTGATGTCGGGTTTATGGTGGACGGCAATGCCGCAAATAAGGAAGGCGATTGCGCCGAGGGATGGACGGAGAGTGGGCGTTGCCTTGGAATTGCATGCGCAGAGATGGGCCGTTTCAGCGGTTGACTCATGATTTCGGCTGCGGGATTTCTCGGGTATGTTGCGCTCGATGGTATGAAGCGTGGATCTCCGAGCTTTAGTAAGTGTGATGAGATATCGTTTTTATGATCGGTCTTGGTCGCTCTTATCGGCAGGGCGTTAAGTGAGAGGCAAGTACAGCAGAGTGTCGCACAACAGCGATCGAGCACTTCGGCGCGGGGGGGGGGGGGGGGGGGGGGGGGGGCGGGGGGGGGGGGGGGGGGGGGGGGGGTGGGGTGGTGGGGTGGTGGGGGTGGGGGGCGGGGGTGTGGTGCGGTTATCGGGTGTTGTTGGTAGTGGAGGGTGGGTTGAGGAGCGAGGCGGGTTGGGTCGGGTGGTGAGGGCGTGTTGGGGGAGAGGGAGGGTGGGTGTTTTGTAGTTCTCTCGGAAAATACACCTAAGTGCTTATGTTTATTTAGTTATTATGGCATAGGCCGAGGCCAACGCTACGCGGTTGGCTACCGCTGTGCGATCGCCGGATTCGCCTGAACGAAAATAAACAGTCTGTTTTGCCGATTAATTGTCCTTTGAAGAAGACACATCTTGCGGTTGCATCTGAGCGCAGACCCGGTCTCTTTGATGCCCGAATTGGCTGTTCATAAAGGTTTTCCGGGCACCCTTATTTGACAGCAAGGGGTGCCTTCACCATGTTCCGGCCAAAGCAAGCGGCCAATTCCGCCCGGGATCGAGACGATTCTGGCGGATAACCCATTGGATTCTCATGAAAGTTGTCGTTGTTAGTCGCCTTCCAAGGCGAAGACCATCAATAAGTATCTTGGCCCCGGTTACGAGGTCCTGGCCTCCTTTGGCCATATCCGTGACCTGCCGGCCAAGGACGGATCGGTCGATCCCGACAATAATTTCAAGATGCTCTGGGAGGTCGACCCCCAGTCCCAGAAGCGGGTGAATGATATCGCCCATGCCCTCAAAGGCGCCGATACCCTCATTCTGGCGACCGACCCTGACCGCGAAGGCGAAGCCATCTCCTGGCACGTTTTGGAAGCCCTCAATGAAAAGAAGGCCCTGAAGGGCCAGGCGGTCGAACGCGTCGTCTTCAATGCGATCACCAAACAGTCGGTAACCGAGGCGATGAAACACCCCCGCGCCATCGACGGCGCGCTGGTCGACGCTTACCTCGCGCGCCGCGCGCTGGACTATCTCGTGGGCTTCACGCTCTCGCCGGTGCTGTGGCGCAAACTGCCGGGCGCGCGTTCGGCCGGGCGCGTGCAATCGGTCGCGCTGCGGCTGGTCTGCGACCGCGAGCTGGAGATCGAGAAATTCGTCGCCAAGGAATTCTGGTCGATCCTCGCCAAGCTGGCAACGCCGCGCGGCGACAGTTTCGAAGCCCGCCTGGTCGGCGCCGACGGACAGAAGCTTCAGCGTTTGGATATCGGCACCGGCGTCCAGGCCAACGACCTGAAAAATGCGCTCGAAAGCGCTACATTCACCGTCGCCTCGGTTGAGGCAAAGCCGGCGCGGCGCAATCCGCCGCCGCCCTTCACCACCTCAACCATGCAGCAAGAGGCCAGCCGCAAGCTCGGCTTTGCGCCCGCCATCGCCATGCGGCTGGCGCAGCGTCTCTATGAAGGCGTCGAAATCGACGGCGAGACCACCGGCCTCATTACCTATATGCGCACCGACGGCATCGACCTCGCGCCGGAAGCGATTTCCGATATCCGTTCGATGATTGGGAAGAATTACGGCAAGGAATACGTGCCCGGTTCGCCGCGCATCTATCACAACAAATCGAAGAACGCGCAAGAAGCGCACGAAGCGGTGCGCCCGACCGATCCCCACCGCACGCCCGACCAAGTCGCCAAATATGTCGACCGCGATCAGGCGCGCCTGTACGAGCTGATCTGGAATCGCGCGGTCGCGAGCCAGATGGAGGCCGCCGAACTCGAACGCACCACAGTCGATATCGTCGCCAAATCCGGCAGCCGCACCATCGACCTGCGCGCCACCGGCCAAGTGGTGAAGTTCGATGGCTTCCTCACGCTTTATCAGGAAGGCCACGACGAAGCCGACGAAGACGAAGAGTCGCGCCGCCTGCCGGCGATGTCGGAAAAAGAGACGCTGGCGAAACAGGCGATCGAAGCTTCGCAGCATTTCACCGAGCCGCCGCCGCGCTTTTCCGAGGCGGCGCTCGTCAAGCGCATGGAAGAGCTCGGCATCGGCCGCCCCTCGACCTACGCCTCGATCCTGCAAGTGCTGCAAGACCGCGGCTATGTGCGCATCGACAGGAAGCGGCTCATCCCGGAAGACAAGGGCCGCGTCGTGGTCGGTTTCCTGGAGAGCTTTTTCCAGCGCTACGTGGAATACGATTTCACTGCTTCGCTCGAAGAACAGCTTGATCGCGTCTCGAACAACGAACTCAACTGGAAGAAGGTGCTGGAAGATTTTTGGACCGGCTTCATCGGCGCGGTCAACGACATCAAGGAACTGCGCATCACCCAGGTACTCGACGCGCTCAACGATCTGCTCGAGCCACATATTTTCCCGGCGCGCGCCGACGGCGGCCCGGTGCGGCAGTGCCCGCAATGCGGCAACGGTCAACTTTCGCTCAAAGTGGGTCGCTTCGGCGCCTTCATCGGCTGCTCGAACTATCCGGAATGCACGTTCACCCGGCAGATGACGCCGGGCGCGGGCGGCATCCAGGCTACCAAAGTGCTCGGTATCGACCAGGTGACCGGTCTCGAAGTGACCATACGCGGCGGACGTTTCGGGACTTATTTGCAACTGGGCGAACAAGTGAAAGCCGAAAAGCCCAAGAAGGGCGAGAAAGCCGAGAAGCCGCCAAAACCGAAGCGCGCGAGCCTGCCGAAAGGCGTTGCGCCCGAGGACATCGATCTCGACAAGGCATTGGCACTGCTGTCGCTGCCGCGCGAAGTAGGCTTATCGCCGGAAGACGGCAAGCCGATCATGGCGGGCGTCGGCCGCTTCGGGCCCTACGTCAAGCACGGCAAGGTTTATGCGAGCCTGGAACAAGGTGATGACGTGCTTACCGTCGGCCTCAATCGCGCCATGCACCTGATCGCCGACAAAATCGCCAACCCGAAAAAGGGCGGCCGCCGCTTTGGCGCCGATCCCGGCAAGGCGCTGGGCGACCATCCCGACAAGGGCGGACCGATCGTGGTCAAGAACGGTCGCTACGGACCCTATGTCAGCCACAACGGCGTCAACGCCACGCTCACCGGCGACAAGACGCCGGATTCGGTGACGCTTGATGAAGCGGTCGTGCTGCTCGACGCCCGCGCGGCCATGATGGGCAATTCGCCCAAAGGCCGCCGCGCCGCCGGCCGCAAGAACGCCTCCGGCAAGGTCGCGGCCTCACCCGCTGCCAAACCGAAGAAACCCGCGGCCGCCAAACCAAAGAAGGCCGCGGTTGCAGCCCACGCGAAGCCGGCACGCCGCACCAAGGCGACCGCCGCCGAGTAGCTAGCGAAGCCTGATTTCGATCATTACATTCACATTCACTGGCGCCGTTTTGGCGCAGGAAAATTTATTTTGAACAAACAAACCAAACGAACACCCTCCCTCCCCTCCAAGGCTGACATTCTCGCCTTCATCGGCAAGCAGCCCGGCAAAGTCGGCACCCGCGAGATCGCACGCGCCTTCGGCCTCAAGAACGCCATGCGCGCCGAACTCAAGCGCATGCTGCGCGATCTGGCCGACGACGGCGCGATCGAGAGACGCCGCAAAAAACTGCATCACGCCGGCACCCTGCCCACGACCGTGCTCGCCGACGTCACCGCCCGAGACAGCGACGGCGATTTGCTCGCCACCCCCGACGAATGGGACGAGGAAGTGCACGGGGCGGCGCCGAAAATCCGCATTCACACCCCGCACAAGGCGCGCCCCGGTGAAGCCGCCGGCATCGGCGATCGCGTTTTGCTGCACGTGGAGGAAACCGACGACGATAATGGCATCCGCCACCGCGGCCGCGTCATCAAGATCATCGATCACCCCAAGCACCGCGTGCTGGGGATTTTCCGCAAAACCCCGCATGCCGGCGGACGGCTGGAGCCGGTCGACAAGAAGATGCTCGGCAAGGAGCTCAGTATTCCTGCCGGCGCTACCGCCGAGGCACAAGACGGCGACCTGGTCGCGGTCGAAACCAGTCGCGCACCGCGCTTAGGCCTGCCGACCGGCCGCGTGGTCGAGCGGCTCGGCTCGCTGGCGAGCGAACGGGCGGTTAGCCTGATCGCCATCCACGCCCATGGCATCCCGCAGGTATTCCGCCACGACACCCAAGCCGAAGCAAACGCCGCAAAACCCGCGACGCTTGCTCACCGCGAGGACTGGCGCAACGTTGCGTTCATCACTATCGATCCGCCCGACGCCAAGGATCACGACGACGCCGTGCACGCCGAGCATGACAGCGCGGTCAACAATCACGGCGGCTTCATCGTCAGCGTAGCGATTGCCGACGTCGCCCATTACGTGACGCCCGGCTCCGCGCTCGATCGCGAAGCCCTGGTGCGCGGCAACTCGGTCTATTTCCCCGACCGCGTGGTGCCGATGCTGCCGGAGCGCATTTCCAACGACCTGTGCTCGCTGCGTCCGCGCGAGGATCGCGCTGCGCTCGCCGTGCGCATGGTGATCGGCGCGGACGGCCGCAAGCGCTCGCACACGTTCCACCGCATCATGATGCGGTCGGCGGCGAAACTTTCCTACGAGCAGACGCAGTTCGCCATCAGCGGCCGTACCGATGAGGATACTGCCCCGCTGATCGAGCCTGTGCTGCGGCCGCTCTACAACGCTTATGAAGCGCTCGTCCGCGCCCGCAGCGAGCGCGGGCCGCTCGATCTCGATCTGCCGGAGCGTAAGATTCTGCTCAAGGAAGACGGCACCGTCGACCGCGTCGCCACGCCGGAGCGCCTGGAGGCCAACCGGCTAATCGAGGAATTCATGATCCTCGCCAACGTCGCCGCCGCCGAAACCCTGGAAAAAGCGCGGGTACCGTTGATCTATCGCGTGCACGACGAGCCGGGCATAGAGAAGGTCAACGCGCTACGCGAGTTCCTCGCCACGCTCGACATCCCGTTTGCCAAAGGCGGGGTGCTGCGGGCGGAAGCCTTCAACCGCGTGCTCGCCCAGGCCAAGGGCCGCGATGCCGAGCCGCTGATCAACGAGGTCGTGCTGCGTACACAGGCGCAGGCCGAATACGCGGCGGAAAATTACGGCCATTTCGGCTTGAACCTGCGCCGCTACGCGCATTTCACCTCGCCGATCCGCCGCTATGCCGATTTGATCGTACATCGCGGACTGATCCGCGCACTCAAGCTGGGCGGCGATGGCCTACCCGAGGCAACTGACAACAAGGCGCTGGCGGAAATCTCTGCGCAGATTTCCGCGACCGAGCGCCGCGCCATGCTGGCGGAACGCGAAACCAACGACCGGCTGATCGCCCATTTTCTGTCCGATCGCATCGGCGCCACTTTCGACGGCCGCGTGTCCGGCGTGCATCGCGCCGGCCTGTTCGTGAAATTGCACGAAACCGGCGCCGATGGCTTCGTGCCGGCGCGCACCATCGGCGACGAGTATTTCCGCCACGACGAGGCCGGCCACGCCATGGTCGGCAACCGCTCCGGCGAGACCTACCGGCTCGGCGACCGCGTCACCGTCAAGCTGGTGGAAGCCGCCCCCGTTGCCGGCGCCTTGCGCTTCGAGCTTTTATCGGAAGGCAGGCCCGGAAAGCCGAGCCGCCGTCCAAGTCACGAACAGCGCCAGTATCGGCCGCGCGGCAAGCAACGGAAGGCACGATGACACAAGACCTGCCGGCGAAGGACTTGGGAAAAGTCTGGGCCGAACGGATGACCAAGCAGGAACGTGACCAGACGTTCCCCGACAGCGAGCCGCGCGACGCAGCGACGCTAATGCTGATCGATCGCTCGGGGACGAAGCCGAAGGTGCTGCTTGGCCGCCGCCACCTCAGTCACAAATTCATGCCGGGCAAGTACGTCTTTCCTGGCGGACGGATCGAGGCGCTTGACCGCGTCATGCCGGCGGTGAGCGAACTACATCCCGACACGCAGAAGAAATTATTGGAGCGGGTGCAGAACCCGGGCGATGCCTTCGCGCGTGCCATCGCGCTCGCCGCCGTGCGCGAAATGGCCGAGGAAACCGGACTACTGCTCGGCGTCAAGCGCGACGATGCGCCTTCGGTGCCGGGCGAGATCTGGGACGATTTCGCCAAGGCGAAGGTGCATCCAGACCTCGCGCAGATCCATCTCATCGCCCGCGCCATCACACCGCCGCGGCGGCCAAAGCGCTTCGACACGCGTTTCTTCACCACCGACGTCTCCTCGATCGCCCACAAGATCGACGGCGTGGTGGGGCTGGATTCCGAACTTGTCGAACTCGCTTGGGTGCCGATCGAGGAAGCCACCCACCTCGACATGCCGACCATTACCGGGGTGGTGCTGGAGGAACTCGCCGCCCGGGTCGCGGCCGGCATGGGCCATGATTTGCCGGTGCCGTTTTATTTCATGATCGAGAAGCAGTTCTTCCGGGAACTGCTGTAATCCCAGCAAAATCGGGGCTTTCTTGACATTTTCCGCTTCGGCGCTACGGTCCGCCGGGAACAGGCTAAAAACGCCGCCGTTATTCAAGTTTCGAGGGTAGTCCCATGGCCAAAGCCATCAGTCTGAAGATCAAGCTCGTCTCAAGCGCCGGCACCGGCCACTATTACGTGACCCGCAAGAACTCGCGCACCCAGACCGACAAGCTGGCGAAGAAGAAATATGATCCGATCGCCAAAAAGCATGTCGAGTACAAGGAATCCAAGATCAAGTGATCTGGGGCGGTTAGCCGAATCCTGCTGGGGCGCCCGCTGGGCGCCCTTTGAATTTCGGCCGCCAGGCACGTTGCGTGGAATATTCCGCTGCCTGCGGACCTGATATTGTCGAGGCCAACGACCATCCGAGGAGAGCCACCCATGTCCGTCGCGCGACGCGCTCTGATTGCCGCTCTTCTACTGCTGCCGGTTGCTTTCGCGCCGGCGAGCGCGATGGAAAAGCACCGTCTGGCACTGCAAATCAGCGACAACGATCCGGCCAAGATGAACGCCGTGCTCAACGTCGCCGCCAACGTGTCGAAATACTATTCCGACAAGGGCGACGAGGTTGATATCCAGATCGTCGCCTTCAACGCCGGCCTCAACATGCTGCGCGCGGACAAGTCGCCGGTGCTCGAGCGGCTGAAATCCTTCAAGCAGGGCATGCCCGATGTCTCGTTCATGGCTTGCGAGAACACGCTGGAATCCATGACGCGCACCGAAGGCAAGGAGCCGCCGCTGGTGGAGAATGCCGTGCGCGTGAAGGCCGGCGTGGTCACGCTGATCGAACTGGGCGAAAAGGGTTGGACGATCGTTCGGCCGTGAGCGGCTCAGACGGTATCAAGCCGCGTCTGGCACGACCCGGTTGCGGCCGTCGCGCTTGGCGCGATAGAGCGCCGTGTCGGCGCGCTTGAGGATCGCCGCGACATTGTCGCTTGCGTCCCCGCGCGCAGCGATGCCGATCGAGATCGTCACGTCGAGACTGCGCGCGCCCTGCTGGATCGCGAACGGCTCGGTGGCGATGCGCCGGCGCAATCGCTCGGCCACCATGGTCGCGACCGCCATATCGGTTTCCGGCATGACGATGACGAATTCCTCGCCGCCATAGCGGCAAGCGAGATCGATGTTGCGGATCGCCTTGCGGATGCGCAGCGCGAAGTCGCGCAACACGTCGTCACCGGCGTCGTGGCCGTGGGTGTCGTTGACCGCCTTGAAATAATCGATGTCGACCAGCAGCACCGCGATCGGCTTGCCGCGCGTGGCGGCCTGCTCGACCAAAGTCGCCAAATGCGATTCCATGTAGCGGCGGTTGAACAGCCCGGTGAGTGCGTCGGTAATCGCCATTTCGATCGACAGTTGCACGTTGTCGCGCAGCCGCTCGGTGTAGCGCTTCTTCTTGATCTGCGTGCGCACGCGCGCCAGCATTTCGTTCTTGTCGATCGGGCGCAGCAGATAGTCGTTGACGCCGATCTCGAGACCGCGCACCAGACGCGTATTGTTGTCGGCTTCGGCGATCGCCAATATCGGGACATTGCGGGTGCGATCGAGCGAGCGCACCTGGCTGCACAACCGCAGGCCGTCAAAATCCTTCAAGCCGAGCGAAACGATCAGCAGGTCGTAATCGCCCTCGGCGGCATGAAACAAGGCCTCGCTCGGATTGCTCTCCACGTCCACCGTGTGTTCGGCCGACAGCGTCGCGGCGATGCGCTCATAGGAGCTCGGCCGGTCGTCGACGGTCAGGATGCGGCCATGGCGTCCGGTTTCCGCCACCGCTTCCCGCTCCGGGCTTTCGATGCCGATTTCCCTGGAGGTGAGCGCGCGCAGGCGCAGCTCGTCTGTCACCATCTTCAGCCGCGCCAGCGAGCGCACGCGCGAGATCAGCGCCACGTCGGTGACCGGCTTGGTGAGGAAATCGTCGGCGCCGGCTTCCAGGCCGCGCACGCGATCGGCCACCTGATCGAGCGCAGTCACCATCACCACCGGAATATGATGCGTTGCCGGATTGGACTTAAGCTTGCGGCAAACCTCGAAGCCGTCCATGTCCGGCATCATCACGTCGAGCAGCACGATGTCGCATTCGGCTCGCTCGCACAGCGCCAGCGCCTCCGGTCCGCTTTGCGCGGTGGTGACATCGAAATATTCCGCCGACAGCCGCGCTTCCAACAGCTTCACGTTGGCCGGCACATCGTCGACGACAAGAACGCGGGCGGTCATATCAGGCAGCCCCGAGGAAATGACGGATGGTCTCGATGAACTTGCCGACCGAGATCGGCTTGGACAAATAGGCCTCGCAGCCGCCTTCGCGGATGCGCTCCTCGTCGCCCTTCATGGCGAAGGCGGTGACCGCCACCACGGGAATCGCCTTGAGCTCGGGATCGTCCTTGAGCCATTTGGTCACTTCGAGACCGGAGACTTCCGGCAACTGGATATCCATCAGAATCAAATCGGGCCGGTATTTGCGCGCGAGATCGAGCGCCTCGATGCCATTGCGGGTGCCCACGGTCTGGTAGCCATGGGCTTCCAGGAGGTCGTGGAAGAGCTTCATATTCAGCTCGTTGTCCTCCACGATCAGGACGGTCTTCGGCATGTCACCCGGCCCATTTGTCCCCAGTCCGTCCCCAACCCAGCGCGCTCGGCGTCGCCATGCCGCGCGTGCTCGGGCATGATCGAGCTACGGTAGTGCCGATATGTTACGGAAAGGCAAATTTGATTGATGAAACTGGGGGTTTCGTTAACCCAAGAAGCGGCGGAAGGGCTTGCAGTTCAGGTGCTTACCTTCATTGCCGGGGACGGCGAGCGGCTCGGGCGCTTCCTGGCCACCACGGGCATTGGCCCGGCCCAGATTCGCGCCGCTGCCCAGGAACCGGGTTTTCTTATCGGTGTATTGGACTACCTGGCCGGCGACGAGCGCCTGCTGTCGGCTTTTGCCGCCGAGACCGGCCGCGATCCCGGCGATATCGGCAAGGCGTTGGTGGCGTTAGGCGGGCACGGGGAGCGTGAGATACCGTGAGTTTCTGCCGCGACTGCCTGGCAGATGCGCCGGACACCGCGACGCGCTGTCCGGCCTGCAGCTCGCCACGGCTGGCGCGGCATCCGGAACTCGACCGGCTCACCATCGCGCATGTCGATTGCGACGCCTTCTACGCCACCATCGAAAAGCGCGACGATCCGTCGCTGATCGACAAACCGGTGATCGTTGGCGGCGGCAAGCGCGGCGTGGTCGCGGCTGCCTGTTACGTCGCGCGCACCTACGGCATCCACTCGGCGATGCCGATGTTCGAGGCCAAGCGCCGCTGCCCTCATGCGGTGGTTGTTAAACCGAACATTGCGAAATACAGCAAAGTCGGCCGCGAGGTGCGCCGCGCCATGCTGGCGCTCACACCTTTAGTCGAGCCCCTGTCGATCGACGAAGCTTTTCTTGATTTGTCCGGCACTGAGCGCCTGCACGGCATGAGCGCCGCCAAGGTGCTGGCGCGTTTCGCACGCGGAGTAGAGCGCGATCTCGGCATTACGGTGTCCATCGGACTGTCGGCCAACAAGTTCCTCGCCAAGATTGCCTCCGATATGGATAAGCCCCGCGGCTTCGCCGTGCTTGGGCAAGACGAGGCCGCGGCGTTTCTGGCGCCCAAACCGGTCGCCTTCATTTACGGCGTCGGAGCGGTTAGCGCGGCCAAGCTCGCCGCCGACGGTTATCGGCTGATCGCGGACCTGCAGCGCGCCGATGAGCACGACCTTATCCGGCGCTACGGCGAGGAAGGTGCCCGGCTCTGGCACCTGGCGCGCGGGATCGACGCGCGCGCGATCGATCCGCAGCGCGACACCAAGAGCATTTCGGCGGAAACCACATTCGAGCGCGACATCAGCGAGTTCCGGCCGCTCGAACAAACGCTATGGGAGCTGACGGAGAAAGTGTCGGCGCGGCTGAAAGCCAATGCCCTTGCCGGCTCGACGGTAACGCTGAAGCTCAAGAGCGCCGATTTCAAAATCCGCACGCGGGCGCGCGCACTCGGGCACCCAACTCAGCTCGCCGCGCGCATCTTCGCTGCCGGCCGCGATCTGCTTAGCCTTGAGGTGGGCACGACCCGGTTCCGCCTGATCGGCATCGGCGTCAGTCATCTGGAGGATGCCGCGGGCGACGATCTCGCCGATCTCATCGACCGCCGCGCTGCCGAGGCCGAGCACGCGGTGGATCGTCTGCGTGCGAAATTCGGCCGCGACGCTGTGGTGAAGGGTCTGGCGCTGGACGACGATTAGTTTTCGCTCAAGGACAAGGCTTTGGCTTCTTCAGCTCCAGCGACGTCATTTCGCCTTTGATGCTGAAGTCGGTGTATTCGAGCACCAGCGCGCGCGAGATGCCGTTCTCGTATAGCTCGAAGGAGATCGCATAGACCGGCGTTTGCTCGCCGGTCTGCTCTTGCTTGGCGCTTTCCTGCTCGAAATAGCTGATGGTCACCGGCCAGCGCGCGAGCGTACCCAGTTCGGGGACTTTTGCCGCCGCATCGTCCGGCGGCTTCGCCCCCGGGGCAATCGGCTTACCGATCACGGTGAGTGTGCTGTAGACCTTCTCGCCGGTCTCCGACCCGTCAAAGACCGGAAATTCCAGGATGCTCTTGCCTTCGCGCGCCGCGATGATGATGCGCCGCATGTGCTCTGTCGGGAACACTGCGCCCTCAGGAAGGGTGAAGTTCTTCTCCTTCGGCTTGTTCAAACTGACCGCGACGGTCTTGGCGTTGCGGTCGGCATGGCCATCGACTGCATCGGTCCGCTTGTCGTCGAGCGTGTTTTCCGAATTGAAGCGGAACGCCTTGGCGCTGCCGTCTTCCCAGGTGGTGGAGCGCAGATCGCTGAGCGCGGTTTTGCCCTCGCCGGAATCGAGCTCCGACACCTGGCGGAACTGCAATTCGTAACCGTCACAAGCATTGCCGGAAAAGTCGTACAGGATGCGCCCACGCACCGCCTCGAGGCCTCGGCTGCCGCGCGAGCTCGCCAGCTTGAGGTCGTAGACCGCGCGATGCGGCGCCAGAAGCACTATGTCGGTGGGCGGCGCGGCCACGGCCGGACGGTAGGCCGCCGCCGCGGCAAGGCCGATGACCAAGACCGGCAAGATCAGCGAACTTGCGACCTTAAGCGTTTTCATCGATGCGGGCCTTCCGGCGGCAAAGTTGCGGCGGCGTCCGGGAGATGAATCGTGCAAGATAAGGGCAAGATAGAGGCCGCCGACGTTCCGGGCAATCGGCGCGAGGCATGCTTGCGCAGGTGCGTTCGATCGGCCAAGACAGAGTCATCATCGGAGGAGCAATGCATGGCCGGAACCGTCGAAAACAAGCTCGTAAGTCTCGGCATCAGCCTGCCAACGCCGGCCAGCCCGATCGCCAATTATGTGCCGTTCGTGCGCAGCGGGACTCTGCTCGTCGTCTCCGGCCAGCTCTGCTTTGGCGCCGACGGCAAGCTGGTTGCCAAAGGCCAGCTCGACGCCGGTGTATCGATCGAGGACGGGCAGAAGGCGGCGCGCGCCTGCGCGGTCAATCTTCTGGCCCAGATCAAGGGCGCGCTCGGCGATCTCGACAAGGTTGCTCGCGTGGTGCGGCTCGGCGGCTTCATCAATTCGGCGCCCGGCTTCACCGACGGGCCGAAGGTGATGAACGGCGCGTCCGACCTGATGGTGGAGGTGTTCGGCGATAAAGGCCGCCACGCCCGCAGCACGGTCGGCGTCTCCGCCCTGCCCGCCGACGCGGCGGTCGAAGTCGAAGGCCTGTTCGAGGTGACCTAATTGCCCGGTCTCGACTGGCTCACCGCGCGACCGCTCGCCCATCGCGGGCTGCATGACGCGTCGGCCGGCGTGATCGAGAACACGGCGTCCGCCTTTGCCGCCGCTATCACGGGCGGCTATGGCATCGAAACCGACTTGCAGATCAGCGCCGATGGCGAGGCCATGGTGCACCACGACGACGCGCTCGGCCGGCTGACCGAGGGCAGCGGCCGGCTCGCCGATATGACTGCGGCCGAGATCGAGGCTGTGCGCTTCAAAGCGACTAGCGACCGCATCATGACACTCGGCGACTTGTGCGATTTCGTGGCGGGCCGCGCCACCATGGTGTTGGAACTCAAGAGCCACTTCGACGGCGACAGGCGGCTGGTGCAACGCTGCGCGCACGTGCTGGCGAACTATGCCGGGCCGGTGGCTGTGATGTCGTTCGATCCCACCATGATCGAGATGGCCCGCTGGATCGCGCCCCATATGACGCGCGGCATCGTCGCCGAGCGCCACTACGCCCACCGTGAGTGGAATCGCTTCTCGCGCTCGGAAAAGCGCAGCATGGCGTTCCTCTTGCATGTCACCCGCACCCGGCCGCACTTTATCGCCTATGGGGTGAAAGATCTCCCGTCCGTGGCGCCTCTCGTCGCCCGCGCGATCTTCCGTTTGCCGTTGCTCACCTGGACCGTGCGCAGCGGCGATGACCGCCGCCGCGCGGCGCGCTGGGCCGATCAGATGATCTTCGAAGGCTTCCGCCCGTCATGTCCGAAGGGATGATCAACTTCGCACGATTTCCGGCATAAAGTCTGGGTAACAGACCTCGACCCGATGACCGACATCGATCTCCGAATCCGCATCGCGCAATCGCTCGCCGACGTTCCGGCCGCGGCCTGGGATGCCTGCGCCGGCGGCGATAACAATGCTTGCGCCGGCAGCACGCTAGCATCAACAGTTAAACAAACACATGAGGATAACCCGCCCCCAAAGCTATCCACACGAGGACAAGTCACTAACCCATTTATATCTCATTATTTTCTGTCATCACTTGAGGCTTCGTTTTCGGTCGGCGGTCGAACGGGCTGGCAGCCGCGCCACCTGCTGGCGGAAGACGCTGACGGCACCCTTTTGGGCGCCGCGCCCTGCTACGTGAAAAGCCATTCGCGCGGCGAATATGTCTTCGATGCAGGCTGGGCCGAGGCATTCGAGCGCGCCGGCGGCAATTATTATCCCAAGCTGCAGGTCGCGGTGCCGTTCACGCCAGTGACTGGCCCTCGCCTGCTCGCCCGCCCCGGTCCATTGGCACAAGCTGTGCGCGACGGCCTCGCCGATGCGCTGATCGAGATCACCACGGCCAGCGAGCTGTCGTCGGCTCACGTCACCTTCCTGACCGAGCCGGAATGGCGCGCGCTCGGCGAGCGCGGCTTCCTGCAACGCAACGACCAGCAATTCCATTGGGAGAATGCCGGCTATGCGAGCTTTGAGGCCTTCCTGGCCGCGCTCGCCTCGCGCAAGCGCAAGACCATCCGCCGCGAGCGCAAGGAAGCGCTGGGGCCCGGCATCGAGGTGGCCTGGCTGACCGGCTCCGATCTGACCGAAGCGGTCTGGGACGCCTTTTTCGCCTTCTACATGGACACCGGCTCGCGCAAATGGGGCCGGCCCTACCTCACCCGCGAATTCTTCTCGATCGTCGGCGAAAAGATGCGCGACCGCATTTTGCTGGTGATGGCCCGCCGCGCCGGGCGCTGGATCGCCGGCGCCATCAATTTTCTCGGCAGCGAGGCGATCTATGGCCGCAACTGGGGCGCCATCGAGCATCATCCGTTCCTGCATTTTGAGCTGTGCTATTATCAGGCCATCGACTACGCGATTGCCCACAAGCTCGCGCGCGTCGAGGCCGGCGCCCAGGGCGAGCACAAACTGGCGCGCGGTTATTTGCCGAAAACCACCTATTCTGCCCATTTCATCGCCAATCCGGCGTTGCGACGGGCGGTGGCCGAGTATCTCGCGCGCGAGCGGGCCTATGTGCGGGCGGCCGGCGAAGAGCTTGCGGCGGCGGCGCCATTCCGCAAGGATTTGGTGGAGCAAGACTGAGTCCCGGGGAGACGTCGATGCCGAGCTACGATCCCAACAACATCTTCGCCAAGATCCTGCGCGGCGAATTGCCCTGCTATAAGGTCTACGAAGACGACAAGGCGCTCGCCTATCTCGACATTATGCCGCGCTCGCCCGGTCATACGCTGGTGCTGCCGAAGGCGCCGGCGCGCAATATTCTCGATGTCAGCCCCGACGATTTCGCGCATGTGATGAAGGTGGCGCAAAAGGTCGCCAAAGCCGCCATGAAGGCATTCGGGGCTGACGGCATCACTGTGCAACAGTTCAATGAGGGCGCCGGCGGACAGGTGGTGTTCCATCTGCATGTTCACGTCATTCCGCGCAAGACCGGCGCTCCCATGAAGCCGCCGGCGAGCGAGAAGGAAAAGCCTGACGTGCTCGCCGAGAACGCCAAGAAGCTCGCCGCGGCCATTGCCGCCGGCTGAAGTGCCTTAACGGGCGAACAAAAATCCGCCCAGCAGCAGCACCGCCTCGCCGACCAGCACGCCGACGAACACCGAGCGCTTCACCGCCAGGAAGGCCAGGAATCCGCATAGCGCCGCGCTCACACGAACCGTGAGCGGGATGCCGGCCAGCGCGCCGGCGGCAAACAGAATCAGCTTGGCGATGACGCCGGCGATGATCGCGGTCGCCACCGCGCGCGACCACACCACGATCTCGGAATCCTCATTGAGCCCGCGCGCCAGCACCAGGCCGAGCGCGCGCCACATCTCGTTCGGCAGGTAGCCGACCAAGATCAGCAGCAGATAGGGCCAAAGTTCGGTCAGCGCGGCGTTCATGCGGCGATCCGCCGCAAATGGTGGACACCGTAGGCGAGCGAGCCGCCGACCACGCCGGTCCACATCAGGTCGAGCCCGACATGCCAATAGGTTAGCAGCGGGCCGAGCGCGAGGCCGATTACCAACGCCAGCCGGTCAACCATTTGCCGGCTGTTGCGCGCGGTGGAGATCAGGAACGACATCGGCGTCAGAAACAACAGCGTTCCCGCAAATAGCGTCGGCAGCCCGGCCGCGAGATAATAGCCGACGAAGCCAAACGCCATCGCCGTGCCCATGTAGCCGACCGACAGGCCGTTGCAGAAGGCGATGCGCCACTCGCGCGGCATTGCCGGCAGCAGACGCAGCGACTCCACCCACATGCTCACCGACGTGAAGTGGGCCGGCAGTAGAAGATCGCGCAGGCGCGTGCTGGGGCCGCGCAACAGCGGCAGCAGCGCCACCACCATGGGAAACAGCCGGATCGCGCTCAAGCCCACCGCGATGGCACCCTCGATCGGCGGCGCGCCGAGGCCGAGCGAGGAAATCAGGATCACCTGCCCTGGCGCCGCCCATACCAGCAAAGTCGACAGCGCAAGCCACCAGGACGCAAAGCCGTAGTCATGGGCGAGCGCGCCAATGCCGATGTAGGTGCCCATCAGCACCAGAAAGAACACCGAGGTCCATGCCGATTTCACGCCGCCGAAGAAGGCGGCCGCATTGGAATTGAAGAGGCCGGGCGCGGACATGGCGGCGGCTTTCCTGTCTCATAGCGCAGCCGCCTGCGCAACCGCCGAAGCCCGCATGTGGCACCTGCGAAATAGGAAGGCCGGGCGCAAAGCCCGGCCTTGGCCGTTCTCGTTTAAATTGGCGGGTTAAACCTTCGCCAACGGCACCTTCGGAACGGTGCTGCGCTTGGCCCTCGGACGCGGCGAGGAGCGGCGCTTGGCCTTGGGCTGCGTGGCCGGCAATTTTTCCGGCTTCGGCGTGACCGGCCCATCGAGGAATTCAAAGCCGATCTTGTCACGCCCTTCCTCGTCCTTGCTCACCACGACGCGCACGTGGCCACCCGACTTCAGGTGCCCGAACAGCACCTCGTCGGCCAGCGGCTTCTTGATGTGCTCTTGGATCACGCGCGCCATCGGGCGGGCGCCCATCAATTCGTCGTAGCCGTTGGCGATCAGCCAGCGCGCGGCCTCTTCCGACAGCTCGATGGTGACGTTGCGGTCGCCGAGTTGCGCCTCGAGCTGCAGCACAAATTTCTCTACCACCTTGGCGATGACCTCATGCGACAGGTGCGCAAAGGTAATGGTGGCGTCGAGCCGGTTGCGGAATTCCGGCGCGAACATGCGGTTGATCGCCTCGTGGTCGTCGCCTTCACGCTTGGTCCGCGTGAATCCATAGGCCTGCTTGGCCATGTCGGCAGCACCTGCATTGGTGGTCATGATCAGGATGACGTTGCGGAAGTCGACCTGCTTGCCGTTGTGATCGGTGAGCTTGCCGTGATCCATGACCTGGAGGAGCACGTTGAACAGGTCGGGATGCGCCTTCTCGATTTCGTCGAGGAGGAGCACGCAATGCGGATGCTGATCGACGCCGTCGGTCAACAGCCCGCCCTGGTCGAAGCCGACATAGCCGGGGGGCGCGCCGATCAGGCGCGACACTGTGTGCCGTTCCATGTATTCCGACATGTCGAAGCGGATCAGCTCGACGCCGAGGGCGACGGCCAGTTGCTTGGCGACCTCGGTCTTGCCAACGCCGGTTGGGCCGGAGAACAAATAGCAGCCGATCGGCTTTTCCGGCTCGCGCAAACCGGCGCGCGCCAGCTTGATTGAGGCCGACAGCGAGTTCGATCGCCTTGTCCTGGCCGTAGACTACGGTCTTGAGCGTGTGCTCGAGATGCCGGAGCACTTCGGCGTCATCTTTGGAGACGGTCTTCGGCGGAATCCGCGCCATGGTGGAAATCGTAGTCTCGATTTCCTTGATGCCGATGGTCTTCTTGCGGCGGCTCTCGGGCAGCAGCATCTGCGCTGCGCCCGACTCGTCGATCACGTCGATCGCCTTGTCCGGCAGCTTGCGATCGTGGATGTAGCGCGACGACAGTTCGACCGCCGCCTTGATCGCCTCGTTGGTGTATTTGAGCTTGTGGTATTCCTCGAAATAAGGCTTGAGGCCGCGCAGAATCTCGATGGTATCCGGCACCGACGGCTCGTTGACATCGATCTTCTGGAACCGGCGGACCAAGGCACGATCTTTCTCGAAATATTGCCGATATTCTTTGTAGGTGGTCGAGCCGATGCAGCGGATTGTGCCCGACGCGAGCGCTGGCTTGAGCAGATTGGACGCGTCCATGGCGCCGCCCGAGGTGGCGCCGGCGCCGATCACGGTGTGGATCTCGTCGATGAACATGATCGCGCCCGGATAGGCTTCGATCTCCTTGATCACCTGCTTGAGCCGCTCTTCGAAGTCGCCGCGGTAGCGCGTGCCGGCGAGCAGCGTGCCCATGTCGAGCGCGAACACTGTGGCGCCTTTCAACACGTCCGGCACCTCGCCATGCACAATGCGGCGCGCGAGGCCCTCCGCGATCGCGGTCTTGCCGACGCCGGCATCGCCGACGAACAGCGGATTGTTCTTCTGCCGGCGGCAGAGCACTTGAATCGTCCGGTTGATCTCGGCATCGCGGCCAATCAGCGGATCGATCTTGCCGTCCTTGGCCTTCTTGTTGAGGTTGATGCAATAGGCGTCGAGCGCGTCGCCCTTCTTCTTGGGCTCGTCGCCGCCCTTGGTATCGGCCTCTTCCTCGGCGCCGCGTACGGGGCGCGACTCGGTGAGCCCCGGCCGCTTGGCGATCCCGTGGCTGATGTAATTGACCGCGTCGTAACGCGTCATGTCCTGCTCTTGCAGGAAATAGGCGGCGTGGCTCTCGCGCTCGGCGAAGATCGCCACCAGCACGTTAGCACCAGTGACCTCCTCGCGGCCGGAGGATTGCACGTGGATGACCGCGCGCTGGATCACGCGTTGGAAGCCGGCCGTCGGCTTACTATCCTCGGCGCCATCGGTGATCAGGTTTTCCAGTTCGGATTCGAGATAGGCGACCAGGTTGCGGCGCAGCTTGTCGAGATCGACATTGCACGCGCGCATCACGGCAGAGGCGTCCTGATCGTCGATCAGCGCCAGCAGCAGGTGTTCCAGCGTCGCATATTCGTGATGCCGCTCATTGGCGATGGCGAGCGCCCGGTGGAGCGACTGCTCGAGACTGCGCGAGAACGTTGGCATCAGAAGATTCCCATTTCCTTTTGTATTGGACGCCTCTCCCAGAATCTCACTTTTTTCCATCACGCATTGCAGAGGATGCTGATATTTGCGAGCAAAGTCCATCACCTTGTGCCGTGATAGGCGTTGCGGTTTTCTTCGAATAAACTCCGCATTCGGCAATTCCGTTGTTGTGAACTTGGAGCATCAATTCGCGCGCGGCCCGGTCAGTCATATCGAAGAAGGTCTCCAGCACATACACGACGAACTCCATCGAAGTCGCATCATCGTTGAGCAACATCACCCGATACTGGCTCTCGTCCCGTCTGCGCAGAGAAAACATCATTTTTTTTCCATCACGCATTGCAGAGGATGCTGATGTTTTCTGGCGAAGTCCATGACTTGCGTCACTTTGGTCTCCGCCACTTCGTAAGTATAGATCCCGCACTCGCCGATGCCGTGGTGATGCACATGCAACATAATGCGTGTGGCGGCTTCGTGATCCTTGCCGAAGAAGCGCTCCAGCACGTGCACGACGAACTCCATCGGCGTGTAGTCGTCGTTGAGGATGAGCACCCGGTACAAACTCGGCCGTTTGGTCTGCGGCTTGGTCTTGGTGATGACCGCAGTACCCGGCCCGCCCGGCTCGCCCAAGTTTCCGCCTTTGCGCTTGCGATCGTCGTCCGCCATGCGGGGCGACCGGTCGCCGCCTGGAGCGGGCCCCGCCCTATCGCCGAAAGAGTTCTTCCTAACAGTCGAGGTCATGACATTGCCGAGGCAAGAAACATTCCAGAATCGTAGCACTCTACGCCGCGCCGGCGCAGCCTCCTCCCCATCATAAGGACCGACGCCTAGCCAGGCCAAGCCGGGATTTTGTCCCGCTACGGGACAAACTAAGCCGATTCCGACGTTTCCGGCTACATCGGGGCAGATATCCATTGGTTACCCGATCACAAGCGGCTTGCGGACTATGCAAAGTGATTTTTCCGCAAATTCAGGCCGCGGTTCCGACAGTATTTTTAGATCGGCCCGGCTTGTTTGGCGGCATTCTGACCGTCGATTTCGGCGGTCGATATGGGGTACCGCGATGCTGCTCAAGCGCTTTTGGAAGGACCGGTTTGGGAGCGTGGCTCCCATGGTCGGATCGCCATCATTCCGTTGATCGGCACCGAACTAAGCCAGCTACGCATCGCGCAATAATCCGGCACGGAAAAAATAAAAGCCCGGCCAACCGAGCCGGGCTTTATCTTTGACGCTGACGCAACGCTACGAACTTTGACGCTGACGCAACGCTACGCACAAAACTCAACGACTAACGCGACGCGACTTATTTCGCCTTCGCCATCAAGCTCTCGAACGGCTTGTAGGTCTCCTTGGCGAGATCCGCATAGAGTTCGCTGATCTTGGAGGCCTTGGCCACGAAGCCTTCGTAGGTGGTTTTGGCGTATTCGGTTTGCACTTCGATCGCCTTTTCGAACGACTTGACGCCGAACAGCTTTTCCAGCGCGGCAGTCCCGTCTTCGAAAGCCTTCTTCGAGTAGTCGGCCACTTCAGTCGCGATGGCCTGGGTGCCCTTCGACAGCACGCCCATGGACTTCAGCGCGATATCGACGTTCTCTTTTCCGACCTGCTGCAGGTCCTCTAAATTCTTTACCATTGTGATACCTTCCCGGCCGCAAAGCGGCGTCTACGTTTGAACTCGGTACCCGGCCTATCCGGGATTGGATGAAACTTATACCGCACTGCACAATAAAGTCAACTATTATTTTGCAGCGCGAAAAATCCTTAAATTCCAGGGGATTGTGTTAAGATTTTTTAAACTGTGATCCCCTACCGTCGTAATTTGTGGCGGCGCAGGGACGCTATAAAATCGCCTGATTTGGCGGGCTTCTAGTCCATCTGAAAAAACGGGGTTGGGGGAGAGCGGATGTTGCGCCCAGGAGCCTTTGTCCGACGCCGTCTCCGTTGGACCGTCCTCGGCTTGGCGACGCTGCTCGCGCTCGCTGCCATCACCGCCGATGCCGATGCCCGCGGTCGCCGCCACCGGCCGCACGCCGCCGCGGTGGAAAGCTACGAGCCGTCCTATTCTTCGATCGTTGTGGATGCCAATTCCGGCGCGGTGATGCAGGCAACCAATGCCGACAGTCCGCGCCATCCCGCCTCACTGACAAAGATCATGACGCTCTACCTGCTGTTCGAGCGGATGGAGGCGGGCAAGATCAAGATGTCGACCGAAATGCCGGTCTCCGCCCATGCCTCATCGCAGGCGCCGTCCAAGCTGGGCTTGAAGCCGGGCGAGACGATCGGGGTGGAAACCGCGATCCGCGCCATCGTCACCAAGTCGGCCAATGATGTGGCGGTGATCGTCGCCGAAGCGCTTGGCGGCGACGAGCCGGCCTTCGCGAGCATGATGACCGCCAAGGCGCACACGCTCGGCATGACGCACACGACCTATCGCAACGCGTCTGGGCTGCCCGAAGATCAGCAAATCACCACCGCGCGCGATCAGGCCATTCTCGGCCGCGCCATCCAGGACCGCTTCCCGAAATATTATTCCTATTTCTCCACCAGGACCTTCGCGTTTCACGGCAAGACGATCCGCAATCACAATCATCTGCTCGGCACCGTTTCCGGGGTCGATGGCATCAAGACCGGCTACATCCATGATTCCGGGTTCAACATCGTCACCTCGGTCCACCGCGCCAATCGCCACATCGTGGCGGTGGTGTTCGGCGGCCGGACGGCCAATGCGCGCGACGCCCGCGTGGTCAGTCTGATCGACAACAACATCAATATCGCCGCGGTCAATCGCACCGCTCCCCCGGTCGTCGAGGGCTGGGAGACCGCCGAGGCGCGCGCCAAAGACGGCAAGGAAATATTCGCTGTTGCTTCGTCCACGCCGCTTCGCGCCGAGCCGGCGCTCGGCTCCACCGAGCCGATTAAGCCCAATCCGGTAAGAACTTTCACCGTCCAGGTCAGCGCCATGCGCACCGCATCGCTGCCGTCACAGCCGTCCGATAGCCGCAAGCTCACGCCGGCGGCGGCCACCGCCAACCCGGTCAATGTAACGAACGTCGTCGTCGCAAAGCGCGAGCCTCCGCCGCCGTCGGGCGCAAGACCTGGCGTGCTCGGCGCGCTGCCGGCCAAGGTTGCCTCGGCGAGCGACGATGTACCGGTCACAGCCGCAACGCCCGCGGCCAAGCCGCACGGCGGCTGGATGATCCAGGTCGGGGCATTCCCCGAGGAACGTGAAGCCAAGCAGCGCCTAGTCGCGGCGCAAGGCAAAGCCAAGGACCAGCTCGGCCAGGCCAATCCGTTCACTGAGCGGACGGCGAAAGGCGACAAGCCGCTTTATCGCGCGCGCTTTGCCGGTTTGGATAAAGATCAGGCGGAGAGCGCCTGCAAACACCTCAAACGCAGCGAAATTCCATGCATGCTGCTTAGAGATTAAGAAACAAAAATAATTAACAGAGACGTGTCGATACCCAGGAGCCGCTGATGGTGGTGTTGCGTACGGAGTACCTCAGCGATGACGGCGAGAAAGGACTTCCTTGGCCTCGTTGATACGAGCGGCCAAGTACGTCGACCCCCCTTGGTCGGGATGCATTTTCTTCATGAGCGTGCGGTGCGCGCGCGTGATGTCGTCGGCGCTCGCACCCGGCTGCAGGCCAAGGATCTGATAGGCCTCTTGTTCCGTCATTTTTCCGCTGGACGTCGCAGCCCGCCCCGCTGCCGCGTGTCCTTGCGCGTATTCACTCCAGCTGGGATCCCGGCGGTCAAGATAAGCCACCAGTAGCGCGCGGCTTTCTTCGTCCATTTCGTCCAGTAAAGCCGCCAGCGTCTTGACGTCGAGCGTCTCCAGCGCCGCGCCCTGGTGACGGCCGGCGACGATGCGGCCGCGCATTGCGCCACTGTCGTGGTCGAGCTCCATTTCGAGAAAAGCCGAGCGCACATGCGAAGTCTGGCCGGCGCTCTTCTGAGTGCGCTGGGAAAAGCCCGCCGGTCCAAATGGGATCCAGCCGAGCAGCCCGAGTCCGAATAGGCCGAGCGGAATAGCGACGGCGACTTCCCCGCGCAGGCCGAGAAACACAGCAAATCCGATCGCGAGGATGCCGCCGGAGGCCTTGAGCACCCGCGCGGCGATTTTCGGATCGACCTTGGAGATGACGCCGAGCGCCCACAAAGCGAGCGCCAACACCAACAGGCCGAAGATAATGGTCGGCATATTATTTGAGCTGGGCGAGCAGTTTGCGCGCGCCATCGGAATGACGCGCTGAAAGATCGGCGAGCGCTTTAATGCCACCGGCGGCATAGGCCGCGACCGCGCGCAGCAATTCGCCGAGTTGATGCGCCGCGCCGGTATCGAAGCGGCAATAGGCGCCGCGCGACAGCCGGGCGATCTCGCGATAGGCGTTCTCGGCCACCGGATCGTCGCCCTCCTGGAACATGAACACCGGCACGCCGAGCAGGCCGAGTTCTCCGGCCGCACTGCACAAATCGTCGATCTTCTCCTCCATGGCATCGCCGACGAACACCATCGCCTGCACGCGCTGCTTGCCATATTCCTCGCGAGCGTGGCTGAGCACCTTGCCGATCTGGGTGTGTCCGCCACGACAATCGATTCGCGACATCAGCGCGGCGAGTTTCTCAGCTCCGGCGACCCAGCCGGAGGCACGGCATTCGCCTAGGCCCCGGAAATAGACCAGCTGGATATCGAGCCCGCCGGCGCTTGCCGCCTCGCGGAACATATCGGCCTGCAGCGCGCAGGCGGAATCCCAAGTCGGCTGCCGGCTCATGGTGGCGTCGAGCGCGAAGATCAGCCGCCCGCGTTTGCCCCCCGCCGCCGCGGGTCCGAGCGCACGCACGCGGTTAATGAACGCGGCGATCTCCGGCCGCGAAGAGCCCGGCGCCGGGGTTTGCTGGGAAGGGTCCTTGCTCATGGCCACAGTCTACACCGATTTAAGCGGAATCGGTGGCCTCGCAAGGTATCTGGGCGCTACTCGATAACGTCATGGACCTGCAGCGGCTGGTCCATGACCGAATACCATTCGGCGCGGGCGGCAGGCCGCCGTTTGCCGTTCTCCGACAGCGGCAGATGCAGCGCAGCGTGATCACCTCCTCGCGCGCCGTCAGATGCGACAGGCTCGGGCGCATGCCGAGGGTGGTCTCGTCGAGGTCGTCGAACGCGGTGAGGCCGCGCGGGAAGAATTCGCGATACACCACGCGCTCGGCGAAACCGTCGACGCAGCGGAAGCCCATGCGCTTGGACAATTCGGTCAAGCCTTCGCCGACCAGTTTCTTGTTGCGCGAGCCGAGGTTGGACAGGCGATTGCGCACCACGATCTGTCGTTGAGCGTGACCAGCGTGTCGGCCATCGAATGGGCGAGCCGCATCAGATAAGTATCGCTGCCGGGCGTATCGATCACCACCACGTCGTGGCTGTGCTCGATCGCGCTGACCGCTTTAGAGAAGGTGGTTAACTCCTGCGCCTCGTTGGCTTCCACCGAACCGCTTTCGGCCCGCACCACGCAGTAGTGCGTCGGCTGGTCGAGCTTGACACGCGCCCGTTCGGCCCAGGCGCTGCGGTTCTCGATGTAATGCGTGAAACTTTTCTGCCGGCTGTCGAGATCGATAGTCGCTACGCGTTGGCCGGCTTTGAGCAGCGCGACCGCAATGTGCAGAGCGATCGTCGACTTACCCGACCCGCCTTTCTCGTTGCCGAGAACAACCACGTGAGCGGACTGACGAGCGTGCTCGATCGGCTGCACCAACATGACGCGCCCCCAGGGCGTGCAATTCTCGAATTATTCCCGCGCCGCCGTCAAGCTCGTTATGATTTTGCCGAACGCCGCGTGGCCGGACCGACGGCGTTTTGCTATGGGCTAGCCCGGATTATGACATTCAGCCGACAAGGCCGCTAAACATGGCAAGCCGTCCGACCGTCGCACGCACGGTTCCCTCGCTCCGGCGCGCTCTGACGCGGTTCCGGCAGGCCGGCGAACGCATCGCCTTGGTGCCGACCATGGGCGCCCTGCACCGCGGCCACTTGGCGCTGGTGCGCGAGGCGCGCCGGCGGGCCCGCCGGATCGTAGTCTCGATTTTCGTCAATCCCACCCAGTTCGCGCCGCACGAGGATTTCGGCAGCTATCCGCGCGGCTTTGCGGCTGATCTTAAAGCTCTCAGTGAAGCAAAGGCCGACGTAATATGGGCGCCGTCGGCCGAGGCGATGTACCCGGAAGGCTTCGCCACCCGGATCGAGCCGCAAGGCGCCGCCAAAGCTGGGCTGGAAGACAAGTTCCGCCCGCATTTCTTTGGCGGCGTCGCCACCGTAGTGGCCAAGCTGTTCACGCAAGTTTCGCCCGATTTCGCGATGTTCGGCGAGAAAGACTACCAGCAGCTCCGCGTCGTCACCCAGATGGCCAAGGACCTCGATCTGCCGCTCAAGGTGGTCGGCGTGCCGACCGTGCGCGAGAATGACGGCCTCGCGCTGTCGTCGCGCAACGCCTATTTGTCGGCCGCCGAACGCACCTTCGCGCCAACCCTTTATCGGGTCCTCAAAGCGAGCGCCGCGCGCATCCGGCAGCGCGAACCGATCGAAATGGTGCTGGAGGAAGGCCAAGCCGAGATCGCGCACGCGGGCTTTGCGGTCGATTACCTGGAAGCGCGCCATACGCTGACGCTGGCGCCCATTGCCTCACGCAAGGACGGACCGATCCGGCTGCTGGTTGCCGCCAAGATTGGAAAAACGCGGCTGATCGATAATTTGGGGGTCTAGCTAACGCTCCGCTGCCCCTGTTCTTTGACGGCGCGGGGGCGCCGGTGTCCCATTTTCCTTCCTCTAAAAACGGGAATGGAGCGCCTGGGGGCGCCAGGGCGCTGGCGAAGCGCCCTTAGGCGGGTTTGGCGCAACCCGCCTGCGCGTCTGGCGAGACGCGCGAGCCCTTTGGCGTAAGGGCCCGGCGCCTCCCGACGCTCCACCGCGACGCCGTTGTCGGGCGTCGCGCCCTGCCCCGCTATCGCAGCGTCACTCGAGATGACGCCTGCAGCCGAGCAAGGCGCATCGAATGTAAGGGCGAGGGAATGAGCGGAGATAAGTTTTTTTGACGGCTACAACAGTCCCAGCTCACGCAGTTCGCGCCGCATCTGCTCCGGCATTTTGGCGGCCCCGGGTGCGGCGCGCGACAGGTCGCGCGGCGCCTCCTTGGCCTCGAGATAGCGCCAGCCCTGGAAGGCCGAGCGCGGCCGCGGTTCGACCAGCACGCATTTGCCGTCGAGCACCACGCGGCAGCGGCCGATGCCGTCTTTGTCGGTAAATGGGCGGATGTCGAGGATGTGCTCGCGGCAGGTGATCTGGCCGCGGATCACCCAGTAAAGCGAGCCACCATCGGTCAATTCCTCGGCACGCTTGGGCACCATGCGGGTGGTGTGAATGTGCTCGGGCTTCTGCCCGCGCCGCTTCTTCTCTTTCAGTTTCTGCTTGATCCAGTCTTCCAGGTCGGCGACCAAGTCGCAGCCGACGCATAGCTTAATGAGATGAAGCGGCATTCCAGACTTCCCAACGCGAGCGCGACAAGCCATACGGGCCCATGGATAGCCCGCAGCAAGCCCATTAGGAAGCCGCCGGCGGACTTTCTGCACGCTAGTTTAGGGAGTTATCGGCCCCTGGATCGACTCTGACCCGCAATAAGACAAAATATTTGCCAGGGGCAGCGGAACTTTCTGCATCGTGATATCATTGGGTCCGTTGCCGGGGCCATGTCGGAGGACATTTTGATGCGCTCGCGCGTCATTCACCTCATCAATCCAAAAACGGATTCGCTCACGACTCGCCCGCTTTACTTGAACCGGGCGCTGTACTCTCCCCTCGCGGGACTGCTTGCCGTCGCCGCCGTCATTCCGCGCGACCAATACGAAGTGGTCCTGACCGACGAGAATATCGAAACGATCGACTTCGATTTGCAGGCGGACTTGGTCGGGATTTCCGCGATGACGAGCTACGTCAACCGTGGCTACGAAATCGCTGACCGGTACCGCGCCAAGGGCGTGCCCGTCGTCATGGGCGGCGTGCACCCGAGCTTCATGCCGCGGGAGGCCCTCAAGCACGCCGATGCCGTTGTGATCGGCGAAGTCGAGCTGGTGATCGACAGGCTACTCGACGATCTCAAGCAAGGCTCGATGCGCGGGACCTACAAGTCGGACACATTGCACCCGATGGTCGGCGTGCCGATGCCGCGGTACGACCTGCTCAAGAAACACCGCTACGTCAACAAGACTTTCGTGCAAACCTCGCGCGGCTGCCACCAAGGCTGCACGTTCTGCGCCGAGCCGTTGATGAACGGCCTTAAGTTCCGCTACCGGCCGGTCGATGAGGTGATCAACGAGATGGAGAACTGCGGTTCGCGCGTCATCTCGATCAATGACGCCGACTTTTTCGGCACGCCCGAGCGTCCGAAGGAAGTCATGCGCGCCTTGAAAGGCCGCGGCATCCAATGGCAGGCCGGCGTCACCTCGAAGCTCGCGCAGGACGACCGCATGCTCGAGCTCGCCGCCGAAAGCGGCTGCACCTTGCTGAGCATCGGCTTTGAATCGATTTCGCGTGCGACGCTTAAGAGCGTGCACAAACACGTCAACCGGCCGGAGACCTTCGCCGCTTTGGTCGAGAAGGTGCACACTTACGGCATCATGGTGTTCGGCCTGTTCATGTTCGGTTTCGACGGCGACGACACGTCCGTGTTCGACGAAACTGTCGATTTCAACATCGCCGCCAACTACGACGCCTGCGCCTATTCGACGCTAACGCCCTATCCCGGCACGCTCACTTGGTACGAGATGAAAAAGGAGAACCGGATCGTTTCCTTCGACTGGACGATGTACGACCAGGGCCATGTTGTCTACCGCCCGGCGCAAATGTCGGGCGACGAGTTGCGCATCGGACAAAGCCGCGCCTACAATAATTTTTATTCCAAATCCTCCATCGCCGGTCGCTTCCCACTGCGCGGCAGGAGGCACCGCGCGCAATGGCTGATCTATAATCTGTTTATGCGCCGCGGCTCGCAGACCGAGAAAATCGATTCAATCGCGGCGCCGACGGCGGAACCGAACGTCGCGCCGATGCCGCCGATCCTGCCGATCAAGCGCGAATGGCGCGCGGCGGTGCTCGAGGCAGCCGGCGGGCCGGGACCGCATTTGAGCTGAAACCGGCCGGTTCAGGGCACATGTGGGAAACACAGATTTTGCGTATTGCAAATTCAACTGCAGGGTTGATGTTAGATCGTCAATTGGCGCAAACCGGGGGGACACATGAAGAAAATCGTTCTACTGCTCGTTGCCGCGGCATTTGCCGCTTCCCCGGCCGCGGCGGAGACCAAGTCCAAAAAGCCCAAAATGACCGCTGAGGAAGCGCAGATGGCCAAACGGGATGCGGAAATAGCCAAACAGAACCAGCTTAATTATCGCGCCATGAAGGATGCGCTCCCGCTACTGCTGCCGTCATGGTCGCTGCCGGTTTATTTTACGATGCAGCAAGACGATAAGGCGAAAAAGAAATAGCAGGCGTTCGGGGGGCGTCCACGCTCTAGGCTTGCGCGCTTGCCGCTTCGATCAGCATCACCTTGGCGCCCTCGGCCACCTGCGCGTCGGCGGTGACGGCAATCTCGGCGACCGTGCCCTCGATCGGGGCCGTCAGCGTATGCTCCATCTTCATCGCTTCGACGATGGCAAGACGCTGGCCGCGCACGACGTGGGCGCCCTGCTCCACCAAAACGCTGAGCACCTTGCCGTGCATCGGCGCGCGCACGAGGCCGCTGTGCTCGCGATCGCCAGCCTCGTCGAGGGTGAGATCGCGTAAGCCGACCTTGGTCTGGCGGCCTTGGCGCAGCACATAGACCGCATCGCCGGCGTCGATCGCCACGGCGTCGGTCGCGGGCGCGATGCCATCGATGGCGACTTTCGCGCCGCCGGGCCCGTAGACGACCTGCGCCACCACGCTTTCGCCTTCGGCCAGGATCGGAACGCTGAGGCGGCGCGCGCCGGAGAGCTGAAAGGCGTCGCCGTTGTCCCAAGGCGAAGGCGGCTCGTCCGGCTCGCGCGCCAGCGAGGCGTCGACGCGCGCGCTTTCGCGCTCGACCAGCCGCTGCGCGCCGAGTGCGGCGGCGGCGCAGTCGAGTCCCTGCGGGGCCGCGCCAAGTTCGCTGAGATGGCGGTCGATGAAGCCGGTATCGAATTCGCCTTTGCGAAAGCCCTCGGCGCGGCAAAGCGCGGCCAGGAAGCCGGCATTGCTGCGCGGGCCGACGACGATGGTCTTATCGAGCGCGCCCGCCAGCCGGTCGAACGCTTCGGCGCGGCTTTTGCCGTGGGCGATCAATTTGGCAATCATCGGATCGTAAAACGGGGTGACCTCCGAGCCCGCTTCGACGCCGGTGTCGACACGCAAGCCTTCGCCTTGCGGGAATTGCAGCGCCAGCAGCCTGCCGGTCGAGGGCAGAAAGCCGCGCTCGGGGTCTTCGGCGTAAAGCCGCGCCTCGACCGCGTGGCCGTTGAGCGGCACCTGCGCTTGCGTCAGCGGGAGCTTTTCGCCGGCCGCCACTCGAAACTGCCATTCCACCAGATCGAGCCTGGTCACGGCTTCGGTCACCGGGTGCTCGACCTGCAACCGCGTGTTCATCTCCATGAACCAGAAGCCGGCCTCTTTGAGCCCGCTGGCGCCGTCGGCGATGAATTCGACCGTACCGGCGCCCTCATAGCCGGCGGCCTTGGTGGCGGCGACAGCGGCTTCGCCCATGCGTGCGCGCAAGCCAGCGCTCATGCCTGGTGCGGGCGCTTCCTCGATCACTTTTTGATGGCGGCGCTGCAGGGAGCAATCGCGCTCGTTGAGATGGATGGCGTTGCCGTGGCGGTCGGCAAATATCTGCATCTCGATGTGGCGCGGCGCGGTGACGTATTTCTCGATCAGCACGTGCTCGTCGCCGAAGGCCGCTTTCGCCTCGCGTTGGGCCCCCGCTAGCGCTGCCTCGAAATCAGCGTGGCGGTCGACCCGGCGCATGCCTTTGCCGCCGCCGCCGGCCACCGCCTTGATCAGCACCGGGTAGCCGATCTCGTAAGCTTTCTCCTTGAGGAATTTCGGCTCCTGCCGATCGCCGTGATAGCCCGGCACGACCGGCACTCCGGCCTTCTCCATCAGCGTCTTGGCGCTGCTCTTGAGGCCCATGGCGCGTATCGCCGCCGGGTTCGGCCCGACGAAAGTAATGCCAGCATCGATACAGGCCTGCGCGAAATCGGCGTTCTCCGAAAGGAAACCGTAGCCGGGGTGGATGCATTCCGCGTGCGCGGCGCGCGCAGCGGCAATCAGTTTGTCGATGCGCAGATAGCTGTCGGCCGCCGGCGCCGGACCGATCGTATGCGCCTCGTCGCAAAGCCGCACATGCAGTGCGTTCGCGTCGGCTTGGGAATAGACCGCGATGGTGCGCAGGCCCAGCCGCTTGGCGGTGCGGGCGATGCGACAGGCGATTTCGCCGCGATTGGCGATCAGGACGGATTTGAACATGAATGAGCCCAGCGTCAGCTTATGCCAATGCTAACGCAAGGGCAGCGGGAGCCCTGGGGGCGGCGGCCGTTTCGGCGGCGCCGGCGCAGGCGTGGCGGCCGCTGCCGGAGGCTGCGCCGGTTGTGCGGGCTGTGCGGGCTGGGCCGCCTGCGCTTCGGTCGCCGCCTTCGGCAGCGGCGGCTCGGAATTCATGATGCTCACCGGCGGGATTGAAGCGGCGGAGGGGAAGGAGTATTTGCTCCCCAATGGGGTCTTGGACGGCGCAAACGATTCAGTTGCGCTGGAGACCGGCGCGGGCGCCGGCGCCTTGACCATGGGTTCGGACTTGCCCCAGTCAGCGGCATAGCGCGAGACGTATTGATCGAACACCTGGGCCTTGAGGTTGGCCTTGACCACCTCGGCATCGCCGAGCAGCGCAAACGCAGCGCAGCGCTCGGCGGTACAGCCGTCGCGCAGGGCCAGCACATGGGCGGCGAGGCCGAAGCGGTCGAGTTCGATCGCGCGGCGCAGGCCGGCAAACGTTAAGGCGAAATCGGGGTCGCTACGGCGGGCGAAAACGAGCCCGTCGGAGAGTAGCGTTAGCCGCGCCGCCATATAGGCGACCGCGGCGGCAGTGCTTTGCGGGGTGCCGAACACCGTCTTCTCGCAGGCGTTCTCCACCGCCTCGCCTGCGCCGCCATCGAGGCAGGCAAGCGTCGAGCCGGGCGCCAGCGCCCGGGCGGTCAGCTCCGCGCTGCGCTGCGCCAGCGCGCGGCGCTCGGCCAAGCGCTCGTCCGGCGTCATGCGCCCGAGAATGGACATCACCGCGAGCCCGGCCAATACGACCACCACGATCGGGAGCAGCAGACGGCGCGGTCCGTCAGCGTCGGCGCGGTGGTACTTCATGACCAGCAGCATCACGCCCACCGCCGTCAGCACACCGGCGAGTGGCACCAGCGGGCTCGACAACAGGCCGTTCAGCATCGCGCTTATGGTCAGGATAGGCCTCCGGCGATTGCGTCCGTTATTGGATCTTGGCGCCTGATACTTTTACCACATGGGCCCACTTTTCGATGTCCTTACGCAGAAAAGCGTCGAACTCCTCCGGCGTCTTCACCAGCGGAATGGCGCCCTGCTTGAGCCAGGCTTCCTTGACCGCGGGCAGATTGATCACTTTGTTGATCAAGATGTTGAGGAAGGTGACGACCTCCTTGGGCGTGCCCTTCGGCGCCATCAGACCGATCCAAATGGTTGATTCATAGCCGGGTACGGTCTCGGCGACGGTCGGCAGATCAGGCGTGAGCGGGTTGCGCTCTTTGCCGCTGGTGGCGAGTGCGCGGACCTTGCCGGCCTTGGCCATCTGCGACATCACGGTGATGGCGTCGAACATCATCTGCACGTTGCCCGACAGCACGCTGTTGCGCATATCGCCCGAGGCCTTGTGCGGCACGTGCACGATATCGCTGCCGCTCATGGCTTTGAACAGCTCGCCGGCCATGTGATAGGGCGTGCCGGGTCCGGAAGAGGCGTAATTGAGTTTGCCCGGCTCTTTCTTGGCGAGCGCGATGAATTCCGCCACCGTCTTGGCCGGCACGTCGGGGTGCACCACCATCAGCAGGTCGGAATAATTGATGGACGCCACCGGCACGAAGTCGCGCATTAATTCGTAGGGCTTATTGGCCAGCAGTGACTCGTTGGTGGTGTGGGTATTCGACATGATCAGCAGCGTGTAGCCATCGGGCGTGGATTTCGCGACGGCGTCGGTGCCGATCAGCGCGCCAGCGCCCGGGCGGTCTTCGACCACGAAGGCTTGCTTGGTTTCCTCAGACAGATATTGGGCCAGGATGCGGGCATAAACGTCGGCCGGCCCGCCGGCGCCGAACGGCACAATCAAACGGACATTGCGGCTCGGATAGGTTTCCGCCGCAGCAGGCCACGCCAGCAATGCCGGCAATACTGCCAACCCGATGAGACGCAGGGCTTTGAGCATGAATCCTCCGTAAGGACGTTTGTTTAGAATATTGATAACGCTGGGATGGTTTAGTCTATTCCCTGAAGTGGCCGCGTCCCGCCCGCAGACTTGTACCCCGGCACCAGATTGCTCATTGCCGCTGAAGGCGCCATTGGCCTCCACCGAGGTCATCATCGTAGTCGACGGCGGAGACGAAAGCGCGGGCGGCCGCGTGCTAGACGCGGTCGAGCTGGCTTTCCTTGGCGACGCGCTCGAACGCCTCGCCGGAACTCTTGATCCGGTACTGATAGTCGTCGCCTTCCGACGGCAACAGCTTGATCACGGTGTAGCTGCCGGTCGCGGCGGCGCGGCCGAACGTCGGCGAGGTGAAATAAACGGTCTCGCCGACCTGGTACTTGTGCGCCATGATTTTGATGTCGTGCGCGGATACCGGCTGCACCGGCGGGCTCTGCGTGCGCATCATCTTGGCCGACGACTTGAGGGCCAACTTGGGCGCGATGCTGGGCGCGCGGATCGCCGAAGCGCCATTGGGCCGCGCGGCCTTGCCGACCGGACGGCGCGCCGATTTCGGCGCCTTTTTCATCTCGACGCGAGCGTTTTTGGCGCTCTTTTTGTCGGGTCGCCGGGGCGTCTTTGAGGACCGGCCAGCGGTCTTGGTTGAATGGCTGCTCATCCGCTTAATATAGCAGCTTATTTTGTCTCGGTGCGAAGATTTTGAAGTCGGAACTCACGCGCTTTCAATGGGTTACAACAAACGTTCCAATGTGGTTAACGGGCTGAAAGCCACCTGCCCCCGGCTGCCCCAATCGGGCGCTAATCACGACCTGGGGCCAAGGAACCAGCGGGTCTGTACATGCGTTCTGCCGCAGTGGACGTGGAGGTCTCACATGCGAGTCCTGCTTGGGATCATTCTAGGCGGCATTTTGACCGTCGGCGGCACCTATCTCTACGATTCACACAATTCACTCGCTGCCGCGAAGACATCTACGAGCGTGCAACAGCCGATGGTCAACTGGGACGTGGTCGGCACCAAATGGAACCACCTCACCACGCGCGCCCGCGCCGAATGGATCCGGATCGCGGGCTAGCGCTGGTGCACGGTTAGTGGCCCACCCGCTCGCGTTCGCCGACGCGTAGCGCGTCGCTGATGGCGCGACGGTCCATGCGTGTTCCGTCGTCACCTTCAATCAGCAGCGGGACGCGCCCGCTTTGCTCCACGTGACGCGCCCAGGACAAAGCGTCGTCGAGCGCAGAAAATTCTTTGAACAGCATCTGCTCCTTTGCGATCGGCGATATCTCGCCGGAGCCCTTCGGACCGCTATAGACACGATATTGCATGACCGGACCTCCTTGTTCGGGCTGCTTTCGCGTTATTATGTAGTAATGCCCGGATGACCCTTAAACCCCGGCTCCGGGGTGATAGTGTCGCGGGTCCGTGCCAAGGGAGACAACGCATGCGAGCCGCCTATTACGAGCAGAACGGTTCCGCGCGCGAGGTCCTGCGCGTCGACGAGATCGAGACGCCTCAAGCCGGCCCTGGCGAGGTGCGCGTCAAGCTAGCCGCTTCCGGCGTCAATCCTTCCGACGTGAAGGCGCGCCAGGGCGCGACCCGCAAGATCGCCTGGCCGCGCCTGATCCCGCACAGCGACGGCGCCGGCGCGATCGACCAAGTCGGCGACGGCATCGCCAAATCGCGCATTGGCGAGCGGGTCTGGATCTGGAACGGTCAATGGAAGCGCGCCTTCGGCACCGCTGCCGAATTCATAGCCCTGCCGGCCGCGCAAGCGGTCAAGCTGCCGGACAAAGTCGGCTTCGAGACAGGTGCCTGTCTCGGCATTCCGGCCATGACCGCCATCCATGCCGTTGCATTGGCGGGCGCCGACAAAGACACGACTTTTCTGGTTGCCGGCGGCGCAGGCTCGGTCGGCCAATACGCCATCCAGTTCGGCAAGGCGCTGGGCGCGACCGTGCTCGCCACCATTTCCTCGCCCGAGAAGGCGGCGGCCGCGCGCGAAGCCGGCGCCGACCAGACCATTGACTACAAACGCGAGGACGTCGGCGAGCGGGTGATGGAGCTCACCGGCAAACGCGGCGTCGACGCGGTGATCGAGATGGATCTCGCCGCCAATGCCAAGCTCATGCCGTTCGTGCTGCGGCCGAAAGGCAGCGTCATCGTCTATGGCACAGGAGCTGCGGCGGCGAGCCTGCCGGCCTTTTTCTGCCTGACCCAATCCATCCGCGTGCAATTCTTTTTGGTCTACGAGCTCGACACCCGCGAGCGCGAGCGCGCCGTTTCCGGCATCGGCCGTGCTCTCGAGCAAGGCCGACTGATCAACCGGGTGGCGAAGCCGACCTACCCGCTGGCCGACACCGCCGCCGCCCATGAGGCGGTGGAACGCGGGACGATCGGGAACGTTATTGTGACGATGTGACATTTCCACCGCGATTATGTCAGCGGGATGAATTTATGTTGCAATGCGACATAAAAAATGCTGCGATGCACCTGCTGAAGGGTCGGAGGTGCTTTCATGACCGTCAAACGCTTCAGAAACCGGGCTGAAAGGTGCGCCGTTTTGGCGAAACAGACCCACGATGAAGAAAGCCGCCAACGGTTTATAAAGTTGGAGCAAACTTATCTCCAGCTTGCGGAATTGGAAGAGCAGCTTGCCGGTCAGTTGAGTGCTTTGGCTGGAGCGAGCGAACCGAAGCGCGCAGATACGCCGTAACTTATTCTGACACACTTAGCGATCAGCCCGCGGGCGGCGCGACCTCGGCGTCCTTGAATCCGGCAGCATCGAGCGCGCGGCGCGCCAGCCCGGATTTCTTAGCGTCTTCCAGCAACTTACTGGCGATCCGAAGCGCGGCCTGGCGGTTCTTCGGCACCGCTACGGCGATGCCGGTCTGCTGGAAATGGCCGCTTAGCACCCGCGCGCCGGGAAGCTTCGGCAACAGGCCTGCAAACGAGTTCATGCGACAGCGCGAAGGCGTCGCCCTGCCCTGTCCGCGCCATCTCGGTCATCTGCTCGACGCTGGGCACTTCCTCGACCGCGGCATTGGGCGCGGTGCGGCGCGCGCTACGCGCGGTCGTGGTGTTGGAGATGGCGACGATGCGTACGCCAGGGCGATTGACCTCGTCGATGGTTTGAAATTTCGAGCCGGCAGGAACCAAGTAAGTGCTCGAAATGAAATAATAGGCCGGGCCGAAATCGACCTTGGCTTCGCGCGTCGGATCGCGCGGCATGAACGCGACATCGCATTCGCCGCTCGCGACCGCGTCGGTCACCTGCCCGGAATTGTCGAAGACGTGCATCGCGAGCGGAAGCTTGAGCGCCAACGCAAAACCATTGAGCAGGTCAACGGTGACGCCGCGCAACGCGCCTTGCGCGTCGCGGATGGCGAAAAAGGCGGAAGCCGCCGGCGAGACCACCACGCCGCCGCGCAATTTGCCGGTGGGCGCCAGTTGCTTGAGATTGTCCGGATTTGTCATGCGGCCCGCATTTAACATGCAAGCCGGGCCTTGGCGAAGCCAATATGGGCTATAATACGTATCTGCGAGGTCCGGCCGGGCCGGCTTCATTTGGAGAGGCGATCATGAAATTCATTTTAGGCATTTTCGTTGGCGCCGCGCTGATGCTCGTCTCGGCCTATCTGCACGACACCGGCGTAGTGCGGGCCGGCCCGGCGCAGCCTTTCGTGAACTGGGACACCGTGTTCGGGATGCTGGGGCGGTGACGCCGCCGCGACGCCCGGGTCGCGTACTCACAGAATACGCTGCTAAGTCCGCTCTGCTGCCGAAAGCGGACGTTCGCCAACCATCACACGGCGCAAAGATCAGCGCGGTGGCGATGAGCATAGCCAGCAGGCCGGTCGGCATGACCGCAAAGGGAAACAAGAGGATGCAGGCAGCGGCAGCGACCAGCGCGGCCGCCTCGGCAGGCCAGAAGCCGAGCGCGCGAACGAGCCCCGAACACGCTCTGCAATTTCGCAAAGTCGATCATCCCATCGCTCAACGGCGGTCGTGAATGCTCCCTTCGCGGTGTCGATCGTCTGGTTACTGCTCATGGGGGTGGTCTACAATGTTCCTCCCATCCGCACGAAAGACAAAGCTTATCTCGACACGCTGTCGGAATCGATCAACAACCCGATCCGCTTCCTGTGCGGATGGTTCATTGTCGCCCCGGAATTTTTCCCGCCATTGATCGTGTTGCTGGCCTATTGGATGGGCGGCGCTTTCTTGATGGGCGTGAAACGGTATTCGGAGTACCGCTGCATCCGCGACCATAAGCGGGCGGCGCTGTACCGCCGGTCGTTCGCCCATTACACCGAGCAATCGCTCCTGCTGTCGTTGTTCTTCTATGCGCTCTGCTCGGCGTTTTCCATCGGCAAATTCTTGATCAAGTACCGCGTGGAATTCTTGCTCACCACGCCGCTGTTCGCAGCACTGTTCACTCTGTATCTCGCCATCGGCATGCGAAAAAATTCTGCCACCCAGGCGCCTGAGAAGCTCTACCGCGAGACCGCTCTCATAGCCCTTGCCGCGGTTACCTTTGTGGCAAGCATCGCATTGTTCTTCGTCGATATCCCGTTCCTGCACGGATTTATGGAGCCGAGCCTCATCCATTTGAAATTGGGACTTTACCGTTGGATGTAACGCGCGCCGGCCGACGCCGGCAATAATTCAGAACTTCTCCACCCACGGCCGCAGCTCGACCTCCTGCGTCCAGGCGCTGCGCGGCTGATTGAGCACGTTGAGATACGTCGCGGCGATGGCATCGGGATCGAGCAGCGAGTCGGGGCTGTCCGGCGGCTCGACGCGGCGCGCGCTCCTGATGCCGCCATCAATGACAAAATGCGCGACGTGAATGCCTTGCGGCGACAATTCGCGCGCCATGCTCTGCGCGAGCCCGCGCAGCGCGAACTTGCCCGAGGCGAACGGCGCCGACAGCGCATAGCCCTTCACGCTGGCCGAGGCGCCGGTGAACAGAATCGCGCCATGGCCGCGCGGCAGCATGCGCTTGACCGCCGCCTGCGCCACCAGGAAACCGCCAAAGGCGGTGATAGCGATCGCCTTCTCAACCTCGGCCGGATCGAGTTCGATCAAAGGCCCGCGCGTGCGATAACTGGCGTTGTAGACGACGACGTCGGGCGTCATGTGCGCCGCATCGAGATCGGCGAAAAGCTTTTCGACCTCATCGCGCTTGGCGGCATCGCAGTTGAAGGCTTTGGCTCCCGTCGCTTGCACGAACTCATCGAGCTTGGCGGCCGAGCGCGCGGCCAGCGCGACTTTCAAGCCGGCCTTGGCGAAAGCGTGCGCCAGCGAGGCCGACAAGCCGGACCCGGCGCCGACGATGAGGGCGTTACGATAGTCCATGGGCAATCTCCTTTGCCAAGCGCGCGCTATTTCCTGTCCGCACCCTTGCAATTATCTTGAAGCGATGATCATCGCAAAACGGCTTGCAATAAGCGCCGCGGCCTTCGCCGCATTGGCTTCGGGCGCCGCAGCGCAGACGGCGGCGCCGCTGCTCGGGCCCAAGCCCACCTTCGTCCCCGGTCTTTACGAGACCGAGAGCCGCAACTCCGCGTTCCAAGACACTCCGATCAAGAGCAAGATTTGCATTGCCTCGGCCGACTTCGATGCCTTCCGGGACGAGACCATGACGCAATATCAGAAGGCGCCGCAATTCGCGAAAGACTGCCGACTGAGTGATTCCAAGTCGCTCACGAACGGTTTCGCCTTCGCGATGCAGTGCAAGGGCGTCAAGACGATCCTCACCTTTCATTTCGCGAAGGATCTCGTGAGCGGCACCATCGAAACGTTGATCGTGGACGCTCCCAAATATTCTTCCTCGATCCTCACGATGATGCGGCGCGTCGGTGACTGCCAGGGCCAGGCACCGGGGACACCGCTTTAGCGGGCTTCGGGTCGTCAAATCACATCCTAAACACACCAAACTTCGTCTTTGGCACCGGCGCGTTGAGCGCGGCGGAAAACGCCAGCGCCAGCACGCGACGAGTCTCGGCGGGCGCGATGATGCCGTCGTCCCATAACCGCGCGGTTGCGTAATAGGGATTGCCTTCGGTTTCGTATTGCTCGCGGATCGGGTTCTTGAAGGCGTCTTCTTCCTCGGCGCTCCAGCTTTTGCCCTCGCCCTCGATATTGTCGCGCTTGACGGTGGCCAGCACCGAGGCCGCCTGCTCGCCGCCCATCACCGAGATGCGCGCGTTCGGCCACATGAACAAAAAGCGCGGGCCGTAGGCGCGCCCGCACATGCCGTAATTGCCGGCGCCGTATGACCCGCCGACGATCACGGTGATCTTCGGCACTTGGGCGCAGGCGACCGCGGTTACCATCTTGGCGCCGTCTTTTGCAATGCCGCCGGCTTCGTAATCGCGCCCGACCATGAAGCCGACGATGTTCTGCAAGAACAACAGCGGAATGCGGCGCTGGCAGCACAGCTCGACGAAATGCGCGGCCTTCAGCGCGCTCTCCGAAAACAAAATGCCGTTGTTGCCGAGAATGCCGACCGGCATGCCGTGAATATGCGCGAAGCCGGTCACCAGCGTGGTGCCGTAGAGCTGTTTGAACTCGTCGAACTCGGAAGCGTCCACGATGCGGGCGATCACCTCGCGCACGTCGTATTGCTTCTTCAAGTCGACCGGCACGAAACCGTCGAGTTCGGCCGGGCTCAGCGCCGGTTCGCGTGACGGCGCGAGCGGAATGTCGACATTCTTCCGGCTGTTGAGATTGGCGACGATACGGCGCGCGAGCGAGAGCGCATGATGATCGTCCTGCGCCAGGTGATCGACGACGCCCGACTTGCGCGCGTGCAAATCGCCGCCGCCGAGGTCCTCGGCGCTCACCACCTCTCCTGTAGCGGCCTTCACTAGCGGCGGGCCACCGAGGAAAATGGTGCCCTGGTTCTTCACAATGATGCTCTCGTCCGACATCGCCGGCACATAGGCGCCACCGGCGGTGCACGAGCCCATCACCACGGCAATCTGCGGAATGCGCAGGCTCGAAAGAACCGCCTGGTTGTAAAAGATACGGCCGAAATGCTCGCGGTCGGGGAAGACATCGGTTTGCGTCGGCAAGTTGGCGCCGCCGCTATCGACCAAATAGATGCAGGGCAGCCGGTTCTCGCGCGCGATCTCCTGCGCGCGCAGATGCTTCTTCACCGTCATCGGATGATAGCTGCCACCTTTGATGGTGGCGTCGTTGGCCACGATCATGCATTCGCGCCCTTCGACACGGCCGATCCCGGTGATGATGCCGGCGGCATGGATGTCGCCGTCGTACATGCCGAAGGCGGCGAGCGGCGACAGTTCCAGGAACGGCGAGCCGGGATCGATCAGGTTCATCACGCGCTCGCGCGGCAGCAGCTTGCCGCGTCCGACATGGCGCTCGCGCGATTTTTCCGATCCGCCCAAAGCGGCCTCGGCGCGGCGCGCCTGCAATTCGGCCGTGAGCGCGCGCATCTTTTCGGCGTTAGCGCGAAATTCGGCTGCGCTGGTGTCGATGGTCGACGAAAGAATAGCCAACTTGCCCTCCCCGATTGCTGCGCAAGCGTGCCTTGGCGGCGAAGGGAAGGCAATGGCGGCTGAAATCGGGCGTGCAGATGTAATAAGGTGGAACGGACCGGGCCGGGGCGCGTTTCTCTATTTGTGAGCGGGCAATCGGGGGTGTCTAGAGGAGGACATCCATGAGGAAGCTTCGACTATTATCAACCGTAGCTGCCGTCGTGCTGATAGGCACGGCCGCTGCGTCCGCGCAAAACATGAAGAACGACGAGGCGCCCGGTCGCGCCCCGGCGGCGCAACAGAGTGCCCCGGCCGAGAAGGTAGCGCCCGCCATGAAACGCGGCGAGCAGAAAGCCGGCACACAGCATAAGGCGCCGGAGACAACCGGCCAGGCTCCTAAGGCGTCCGACGCAGACAAGCCGCGGGCGACCGAGAAGGGCGACATGGATAAGCCCATAGAGAAAGGCCCGGCCGCCAAGAGCTCGTCCGATATCAAGAGCGCAACCGACAAAAAGGGCACGTCGGATACCAATATGAAGCCCAAGGCCAGCGAAAGCGCTGAGAACTCCGGTGGGCGCGAAGTCGGGCCAGTCCACGACCACCGAAAAGGCCGGCGCCACCACCGGCCAGGGCGCGGGCGCAGGCGCGGCGAAACTCTCGACCGAACAACGCACCAAGATCACCACCATCCTCAAGCAGCACAAGGTGGAACCCGCGCACCTCAATGTCTCGGTGCGGGTGGGAACCCGGGTGCCGGCGACCGTGCACTTCTATCCGCTGCCGGTGGAAGTGATCGCGATCTATCCCGAATGGCGCGGCTATGACTACATCCTGGTCGGCGACGAAATCGTCGTCATCGATCCGCGCACGCATGAGATCGTCGCGATCCTCGAAGCGTAAGACGAAATTTTCGTCTGACGGCCGGCCGCGGCGGACAACTGCCGCGGCCGACTTTTTTTTCATCGCGGTTCAATTTTTTCGTGAGTTTTCGGAACATGGTTCCCGTGCGCCCGTTGTTCCAAGGTGCTGCGCTGCGGCATTCGACCCATGGAGATCCTCACGGAGGCTAATGATGAAGATGAAAACGATTACAACTCTCACCGCGATTACGACGTTGGTCGCCGGCATATCGATTGCCAGCGCGCAGAACCCGGGCGGCCCCGCTGGCCAAACTGCCTCGCCGAGCAGTATCAACAAGGGCTCGGATTCCAGCACGCCCGCAGGCGCCCAAAGCGGCTCGCAGAGCGGCGGCAGCGCGATGCAAAGCGGCGCGGCGAAGTCCAGAGTCACCGGCACCGGTAAGTTTTGTATCCAAGTTTCCAAGAGCGGCGGCGGCCTCGAATGCAACTTCGCAAGCTTGGCCGCTTGTACGAAGGACGCCCAGCCGCGCGGGCTGCAGTGCTCGCCGAATCCGAATCTGGGCACAACCGGTTCGAAGCAATAATTTCTGCATTGTCGCGTGACTGGCGGCCCGTACCGTAACCAGCAGTGCGGGCCGCCGGCGTTTTTGGATTCGTGGGCGTGGAACTTTACAAGCCTCGCACCGTTATCTTTGCGAACATAGTCAAAGCGACGTCAAAGCAAGTGAGGACAAACAAAAATGAACAAAGACCGCATCGAAGGCTCAGCCGAGCAGGCCAAAGGCAAAGTAAAAGAAATCGCGGGTAAAGTGACTGGCGACAGCAAACTTGAGACTGAGGGCAAGGCGCAGCAGGTGGCCGGCAAGGTACAGAACGCAGTCGGCGGCTTCAAGGATACAGTCAAGGAAGCCGTCAAGCATTGACCGCTTGAACGACCACGCTGCCTGAATTGGAAAGCCCGGCGCATGCGCCGGGTTTTTCGTTGCATGCGGTTTCGTCCTACACTGGTCCTGCTTTTGAACCTGGCAGGAGCCCCCGATGATTACGCGTTTTCCCGGCCTTACCCCGACCCGCAGCCGCGCCGTCGTCCATGACGGCCTGGTGTTCACGGTCGCGGTGTCGCCGGACGGCGACCCGAGCTTTTACGAGCAAACCCGCAAGGCGCTCAAACGCATCGACGAGAGCCTGGCCATGTCGGGCAGCGACAAGAGCCGCATTTTGTCGGCGGTCGTCTACATTGCCGACATCGCGCGCAAGGAAGAAATGAACAAAGCCTGGGACGAGTGGGTGGACCGCACTCAGCCTCCGATGCGCGCCTGCCTCGGCGTCGCGCTCGAGCCTCCGCATCTGGTCGAAATCGTGGTCACTGCTTCGGAACTCCATCCAGCCAAATTGCCACGCGCGCGCCGCATTCTAAAATTTTTGTCATTGAAGCCGGAGTTCCCGGAACATGGGTTGTAGCCCCTCGTTGTCGTGGGTGCCGCCCGCGCGGCATTCACCCTCAAGGAGGTAATCATGAAGACATTGACCACCCTCACCGCCGTTGCGGCGTTGATCGCTGGCATTTCCATCGCCAGTGCCCAGATGTCGCCGCCGAGCAGTTCGCCGGGCGGTAGCAGCGCGTCGCCCGGATCCTCGCAACAGGCAATCGGCACCGGCAAATATTGCATCGAGACGTCGCCCGGCGGCGCTTTGAACTGCAAATATGCGAGCCTCGACGCCTGTCAAAAGGACGCGAGGGCTGCCAATCAGCAATGCGCGCCGAATCCGAGCAGCGGCACCACCGGCTCGAAGAACTGAGGTATTTTCGCAAGCCCTAACTCAACAAAAACCTCGTGCTGGCCTGCCGCCGGCGCGAGGCTTCCGGCTTGCATCGGCCTATGCTTTACCTCGCGCGACCGCGCACCAATTCAACCGCGCGCACGTGACCAATTCAGTCGCGCGGCCATAATAAGGCGTCACGCTTTCAGCACCGTCGGCCAATCGACCTCGTCGGCGGCCAGCACCCAGGGCTCCTTGACCGCGGCATCGTGCCATTCGCGCCAGGCCGACGACGCCATCACCGCGTCCATATAGGCGCGCGTGCCGGCGCCGACCGCGACCGCATAGGTGTGCAGGCGCGCCACCACCGGCGCGTACATGGCGTCGACCGCGCCGTAACGGCCGAATAGAAATGGCCCGCCTTGCGCGAAACGCGCGCGGCAATCGTTCCAGATTTCTTCGATGCGCTGCACATTCACCGCGGCTTCCGGAGTCAGATCGAGTTTGATCACCGGCCGCCACATATTCATCGGCAGATGCCGGCGCAGCGGCAAAAATCCGGCATGCATTTCACTGGCGATGGCGCGCGCGTGCGCCCGTGCGGCGGCATCGGCCGGCCACAGACCGGCGTTTGGGAATTTCTCCGCCAGGTATTCCAGGATCGCCAGCGATTCCCACACGCTTACGTCGCCGTCGATCAGCACCGGCACCTTTCCGGTGCCGGACACGGCGCCGACACGCTTTTTAAAATCGGCGGCATCGAGCGAAATTACCGTCTCCTCGAACGCGATGCCGGCCACTTTCATGGCGATCCAGGGACGGAACGACCATGAGGAATAGTTCTTGTTGCCGATGATCAGCTTGAGCGCCATCGCCGCTCGCTTACACTTTCTTTTTTTCGCCGTGCGCCGCTTCCGGCGCTTCCACAGGGCCGCCCAGTTTCTTCCAGGCGCCGAAGCCGCCCTCGATATGGGCGACCGGCTTGAGACCCATGCGCTGGGCGGTCTGCGCGGCCAGCGCCGAGCGTAGGCCGCCGGCGCAGAAGAACACGAAGCGCTTGTCCTGCGCGAACATCGGCTTGTGATAGGGGCTCTGCGGGTCGATCCAGAATTCCAGCATGCCGCGCGGGCAATGCACGGCGCCCGGCACCCTGCCCTCGCGCTGCAATTCGCGGATATCGCGGATGTCGACCAGCACCACGCTATCGCTGCCGACGAGCTTGATCGCCTCCTCGGTCGGCACGGTTTCGACCTCTTTATTGGCGGCGTCCACGAGGGCGCGGTATCCGGTGGTGATATTTTGCGACATGGGGGCTCCTTGTGCCGCCATGGTGACAGAGCCAAGGCGGAGCCTCAAGCTGATGGCGGTTGTACCGCGCCGCGCTACCGGGCACGATAAAGGCCGGAGTCGCATCAATGTTGGCATTCACCCTACCGGACCTGCTGGCCTTCGCCTGGTTCGTCGGCGTCTGGCTCGCTTATTCGTTGTTGATCGAGAAGACCGCCAAAGGCCGCAGCAGCCTCAACACAATGATGAACCTCTATCGCGACGAGTGGATGGAGCGCCTGCTGGCGCGCGACATGCGCATGGTGGACGCCCAGGTCACCGCCGCGCTGCAGAACGGCACGGCGTTCTTCGCCTCCACCAGCCTGATCGCCATCGGCGGTACTTTGACGCTGCTGCGCTCGACCGAGCAGATATTAACCGTCATGTCCGCGCTGCCCTTCGGAGTCGCACATTCGGCGGAATTGTGGGAGGTGAAGATGATCGGTCTTGCCATCATCTTCGTTTACGCCTTCTTCAAATTCGCCTGGTCGTACCGGCTGTACAATTATTTCGCCATTATGGTCGGCGCGGCGCCGCCGCCGGCGGAAAAGGATAGCCCGGCGGCGCAGGCCTTTGCGCATCGCGCGGCGCGGCTATGCGCCGATGCCGGCCGCCATTTCAACCGCGGCCAACGCGCGTTCTTCTTCGCGCTCGGTTATCTCGGCTGGTTTCTGGGGCCGCTGCCGCTGGCGCTTACCACCACCGGCATCGTCATTGTGATATGGCGGCGGCAATTCAGATCGGATGCGCGCCTGGCATTTTCGTAAACGGTGACCTGACGGACGCCTAGCATGCTCATAATTGACCCGCAGGCCACCGACGAAGTCATGATGCGGCATTGCTTTGCGCTCGCGGCAAAATCGGCCGAACAGGGCGAATATCCTTACGCCGCCGCCATCGTGCGCGACGGCGAAATCGTGGCCGAGAACACCAACAAGGTCGGGCAGGACCGCGACGTCACTCGCCATGCCGAATTGGTGGCGATTTCTCTGGCGCAGGCGGCGCTCGCTTGCACCGAACTTTCCGAGTGCACCATCTTCGCCAACATGGAGCCTTGCGCCTTTTGCAGTTACGCGGTGCGCGAGACCCGGATCGGCAAAGTGGTCTTTGCCATGCACTTGCCGATTATGGGCGGCGCATCGCACTGGAACACATTGGCAAACCGCCGGCTGTCGGACACGATGCCGGGAGTGTCCGAGGAAGGCCACGCGACGTTGCGCCGGAGTTCGCCTGTGGTCTGGACTTATATGCGGGCGCGCGGGCTGCTGACCGAACCCTCGCCGCAGCAAGCCGGCGGCGGTTTTGTTCACGCCGCCACCGCCCTGGGCGCGCGTGGCACGGCGGAAAGGCTTATGCGCGCGCTGCGCAGGAATTTCTTCGGGCGCGGCCGCGGCGCGCGGCAGAAACGCTAGGCCATCCCCATCACGACGGCGATAAGCGCCACAATCAGCACCGCCAGGCCGGCGGCGACGATGGTTACGAGGTGCTCGCTCCAATCGGGATAGAGCGCGCCGAGCCGGTCCGCAGCCGGTTCGTCCGGCGCATCGGGACGCGTGGTATGAATTTGCAAAGCGATGGGCTGCCCCCTGTTGGCATCGCGTGGCCGCGACGACGCACGAGCACGCTGACGCGAACCCGGGCTGCGAATCGCCCTTCCAAAAAAGAATATCACGGTTTTATGAACGGCCCGTCTGTTGCGGGCCGAGCAAGATCAGCGCGACTTCTTCCAGGCCTCGTAGCGCTTCTTGTTCTCGTCATTGGGCGGATAGAGGCCGGGCAGTTTGGCGCCTTTTTCGACCTCCTGCACCAGCCAGGATTCCATGAGTTCGTGCTCGGCCCCTTCGCTAGCGACGAAATCAGCGAGCGCGGCCGGAATGACCACGGCGCCGTCGTCGTCGGCGACGATGATGTCGTCGGGGAAAATCGCGCAGCCGCCGCAGCCGATCGGCTCGTTCCAGCCGACGAAGGTGAGCTGGTTGACCGAGGCCGGCGCCGCCACGCCGGCGCACCAGACCGGCAGGCCGGTGGCTATGACCCCGTGCTTGTCACGCATCACGCCGTCGGTGATCAGCGCCGAGACGCCGCGCTTGACCATGCGCATGCACAGGATATCGCCGAAGATGCCGGCGCCGGTGACGCCCATGGCGTCGGCCACCACCACGCCTTTTTCCGGCATGGCTTCGATGGCCGAGCGAGTGGAGATCGGCTTCGACCAGCTTTCCGGCGTGGCCAGATCCTCGCGCACCGGCACAAAGCGCAGCGTGAAAGCGGGTCCAACCACCCGCTTGCCGGAAAATGCGAACGGCATGGCGCCGGCCATCCAGGAGCGGCGGATGCCCTTCTTCAAGAGCATGGTGGTGATGGTGCCGGTGGTGACGTTGGCAAGCGTTTCGAGCGTGGATGTCATTGTTTCCTCACGCGGGTTTCAGGCCAAGCCGCTCGTCGCGGCGGCGCAGATAAGCGACAAACGGGATGGCGAGCAGCACCATCCAGAGCTTGCCGACGATCTGGCCGGCCAGGAAATCGAACGAGCCGAAGGCGAGCCACAAGAACACGATTGAATCGACGACAAGACCGAGCAGACTTGAGGCGAACACCGCCAGAACAAGCCGGCGGCGGGCGAGCGGCGTATAGACCGCGAAATCGGCGAACTCGGAGAGCAAAAACGCCGCCGCCGAAGCCAGCACCAGCGACGGCGGCGCCAGGCCTGCGGAAATCGCAGCGCCGGCGACGATCGCCGCAATGCCGAATTCGACGCCCAGACGTCGCTGTACAAGGTCGCGAAGAACCAGAGCAGCGCCGATCATCAGCACGCCGGACGGCGCCATCAGGTGGGGCGCCACCGGCAGCAGGCAGGGGCCATTGGGCACGCAAATCGTACCGACGTGGCCGATCATCCAATTGGCCAACGGGATGGTCAGGCAGAACAGGACCAGAAAAACCACGCCTTCGATGTCCTTCTGCTTTTCTAAGCCGCTCATGTTCTTGTCGTCTTTCGCCGGCTCATGAATGTCGCAAATCCCTTCGCCCGCAACTGGCACGCCGGGCAGCCGCCGCAGCCATAGCCCCAGTCGTGGCGCTGCGTGCGGTCGCCCAAGTAGCAGCTATGGGTGTCCTCGACAACGAGGTCGAGGAATGGCTGCCCCGCGATGTCCTCGGCCATGGCGAAGGTCGCCGCCTTGTCGATCCACATTAACGGGGTATCGATGACGACGCGTCTGTCCATACCGAGGCCAAGCGCCACCTGCATGGCCTTGACGGTGTCGTCGCGGCAATCCGGATAGCCGGAATAATCGGTCTCGCACATGCCGGCGACGATGTGATGGGCGCTACGCCGATAAGCGAGCGCGCCGGCGAAGCTGAAGAAAATCAGATTGCGCCCGGGCACGAAGGTGGTCGGCAGACTATTACCGGGGAGTTCGATGGTCGTTTCGCGGGTGAGCGCGCTGTCGGAAATGGCAGCCAACGCGTCGAGCTTGATGACGTGGTCCTCGCCCAGCCGCGTCTTCCATCCTAACTTGAGCGCCGCCAGCCGCTCGCGGATGCGCGGGCGAACGTCGAGCTCGATTCTGTGGCGCTGGCCGTAGTCGAAGCCGACGGTTTCCACGCACGCAAATCGCTCCAGCGCCCAGGCGAGGCACACGGTCGAATCCTGCCCGCCGGAGAAGAGGACGAGGGCATTGTCGGAGCTGACGTCAGGGGCCACCGTTCAATCCCACTTCGGCGAATAGGCCCAATCGACGAGGCGGCCGCCCGGGCGGGCGAGCGCAGCGATTTCCTTCATCTCGGTGTCGGACAATTCGAAATCGAAAATCGCGAGATTTTCCTCCAGCCGCTGGACCTTGCTGGTGCGCGGGACCACCGCGATGCCCTGCTGGGTGAGCCAGCGCAGGCAAACCTGCGCTGCACTCTTGCTATGCGCCTTGCCGATGCGCGCGAGCAATTCGTCGCCTTTGGCCTGGGCGCGCGCGATCGGGCTGTAGGCCACCATCGCCATGCCGTGCTTGCGGCAGCCCGCGATCACCTTGTCCTGATCGAGATAAGGGTGGTACTCGACCTGATTGCAGACCAGCGGCTCGCTCGACACCCGGTTCGCCTCGTCCAGCAAGGCAACCGTGAAATTCGATACCCCGATCGCCCGCGCGTAGCCCTCGCGTTTCATCTTCGCCATGGCACCGAGCGTTTCCGCCAGCGGCATGCGCGGGTTCGGCCAGTGGATCAGCAACAGGTCGATGGCATCGAGCCGCAACTGCGCCAGGCTTTGCTTCACCGAGCGTTCGAGGTCGTGCGGCGCGAGCCATTGCGGCTGCACCTTGGTCGTAACCACCACCTCATCGCGTTTGCCCGAAGCGCGCACCCCCTCGCCCACTTCGCGCTCATTATCGTACATCTGCGCGGTGTCGATGTGGCGATAGCCGACGTGGATTGCCTGCTCGACCAGGCGCGCGCAGTCGCGGCCTTGCAGCGTCCAGGTGCCGAGACCAATGATCGGGATCTTGAAACCCTTGGCTTCGACCGAGTGCATCTCAAGCCTTCATTTTCTTTCGGCGATGTCGTCGGCAAAGCCGCGCAGGTACAACGCCTGCATCCCGGTCGCGCGGCTCAAGCACGCCGCGATCATCGGGTTGGCCATCGTGCCCTGGAAATAATCGTAAAGGAACTCGCAGGTCTTGTCGCGCGACGCCATCCAGGCGCGCTGCATCTCTTGCAACTTGCCTTTTTGCTCGTCGTCGAGCGCCTCGCGCAGGCGGCGGTAGCTTTCGTTCAAAATGCTGTCCCACACCGCCCGCTCGCGGTCCTCGCAGGCGATGACCTCAGACGGCCGCATCGACTCCTCGTTTTTCCGCGCAAGGCTCGGAAATGATGCCGATGCACCGTTCCCAGGCCCAATGACGGCCGGTCTTGGTCTTGATGCATTTTTCGATCACCGCCACATCCTTCGCAGCCGGCTTGTCCTGGGCAAATGCCGCCGCACTCAAGATGAGCGCGGCGACGAACAGGACCGATCGCATCATGGCGTATCCCACACCGGCGCGTGCGGCGGACTGACCACGCGCATATTGGTGGCGTTGAGTTTCTTGAGCTCCGCCATCTCGGCGTCCGACAATTTGAAGCCGAACACGTCGAGATTTTCCTTCAGATGCACCGGGTTCGCCGTGCGTGGGATGGCGCACAGGCCGAGTTGCACCAGATAGCGCAGCGACACCTGCGCGGCGGTCTTGCCGTGCGCCTTGCCGATGCGCTCGAGCGCTTCGGCGCCCGGCACTTTGCCGCGCGCGATCGGCACATAGGCGACCGCCGCCATGCCGTGCTTCTTGCTCGCCGCCAGCACTTTGTCCTGGTTGATGAAGGGATGCACTTCGATCTGGTTGCAGACGAGGGGCTCGGTCGTCACCGCCCAGGCCTCGTCCAGCATTGTAGTGGTGAAATTGGCGACGCCGACTTGCTTGGCCCTGCCGTCCTTCTTGGCCGCGCAGAGTGCGCCGATGCTGGTCTTGAACGGGATGTCCTTGTTGTTCCAATGGATCAGCAGCAGATCGACATAGGGCAATTTCAGATTGGCGAGGCTCTGGTCGAGTGACTTGTTGAAATTTTCCGGCAGCAGATTGTTCTCGCGCACTTTGGTGCAGATCATTACATCCTCGCGCTTGACGCCGGAGGCGCGCAGACCCTCGCCGTTCTCCACCTCGTTGCCGTAGAAGGCGGCGGTGTCGATATGGCGGTAGCCAAGTTGCAGCGCGGTCTTCACCGCTTGCACGCAAATATTCCCCTTAAGGGTCATGGTGCCGAGACCGATTTGCGGGATACGAACACTATGGGCTTCAACAAATTGCATCGCGATCTCCTTGGCCTTCGGCTGGGATGGGTAGTGGACGGGAGGCGGAGGATGCACGCTTGAACGCGCCCTGCCAACCCGGTCCGCTCACCGGTTTATGGCGTGGGCCGAGTGAGCTAAAGCCGGTGCCGCTCAAAGATCATGGGGATTTTTGACTAGGGTGTGTACTCATAAATTGAGGCTGGTGAGCATCGGTTGGCCAATGTCCGCGTTACTGCGGATAATGGATATTCGATACGCATTGAGCATGTCCGCTTTGAGCGTATATTTATAAGGTTTGCTTGGGCGGGGATGCCTCTCGTGCGCAAAGCGCTTTTCGGAGCCGTGGTCGTGGCTGCCGCATCAATATTCGTTGCGGTCGGTACGGCATTTGCTGACTCCTATAAATGGTGCGCCGTTGGAAGCGGCGGCGGTACGAACTGTGGCTTCTTCACCATCGAGCAATGCCGCGCCACTATCAGCGGAAGTGGCGGGTCCTGCGAGCCAAAGCAAGTCGTTCCACTTAATTTGTCTCCAGCAGCAAGGGCCGCTGCACCTAAATCAGACGCAAGCGGGGGCAAAGAATCGTTGATGGAGTGCGTGACTAGTTCCTGCAAGATCAACTGTTCTCCTAAAGTAGCGAAACGATTTAAACCAAAATGGTGCGTGTATTTTAAGCAACCAATCTGACGCTGCCGAAAGCCCGCGTTGGGTCATTAACGGACATGGCGAGGATGCCATGTCTGCTTTACCCCCGCTAATGGATATCAGGCGCCGCTTCCGCGTCGCTATTCGGATGCTCGTTTAAAAGTCCACGCTCTCGTTCAGCATGCGATAATATTTGGTACCCCAAGCTCTTGGCCCTGGCTCTTACATTGGAATAATTCGAGAGTAAAAATAAGGACTTGCATCAATAACGAATAATGCTTTTGTGTGTAGGCCAATTGCTCGTGTGGAATGCAATTGGGTAAGTTCTTGGTCGCAGAATAAAACCATGCTCGGCGCACTCATCATCGTCTTTCGCGAAGTCATCGAGGCCGGCCTAATTGTCGGCATCGTGATGGCGGCGACGCGCGGCGTTCTCGGACGCGGGCGCTGGGTCGTTGTCGGCATCGGCGCCGGCGTGCTCGGCGCGGCGGTGGTGGCGATATTCGCCGGCGCGATCTCGCAGGCCTTCGAGGGCGCCGGCCAGGAACTGTTCAATGCCAGCGTGCTCGGCATCGCCGTGGTCATGCTGATGTGGCACAACGCCTGGATGGCGCGGCACGGCCGCGAGATCGCCGAGGAGATGCAATCGATCGGCATGGCGGTGAGCGAAGGCGCCAAGCCGCTGACGGCGCTCGCTATCGTGGTGGGGCTGGCGGTGCTGCGCGAAGGCTCGGAAGTGGTGCTGTTCCTGTACGGAGTTTTCGCCTCCGGCACCTCGGGCGCGGCTCTACTGGTGGGCGGCCTACTCGGCATCGCGGCCGGCGCTGCCTTCACCGGGCTCACTTATGTCGGCCTGCTGGCGATCCCGACCCGTTACATTTTCTCGGTGACGAGCTGGCTGATCGCGCTGCTCGCCGCCGGCATGGCGGCGCAATCGGTGCAGTTCCTCAACAATGCCGGCGTGGTGGTGGCGCTCGACCGCACGGTCTGGGATACGTCCTGGATGCTGTCGGAAGGCAGCTTGTTCGGCAAGTTGCTGCACACGTTGATCGGCTACAGCGAACGGCCGACCGAAATGCAGTTGATGATCTATATCGCCACGCTGTTCGCGATGTTCCTGCTGATGCGGCTGGCGCGCCCGGCGCCGCGCGCGCGCGTCTCGGCGGCCGCCGAATAAGCTATCAGCGTCGTCTGCCACGTAACGCCGCAAAAGCGGCATCCGGAGCGCTGTCGATCAGTTTGAGCAGCGCGCGCGCCGGCCCGCGCGGATGGCGCTTGCCCTGCTCCCAATTGCGCACGGTCTCGATCGGCACCTCGATCTTTTCGGCAAAGGCCGCCTGCGTGAGCCCGCAGCGCGAGCGCACCTGGCGCACGAACGACGCCGGGTCACTATGATCGAGGGTCTTCTCGCTGCCATCGGGCAGGATCTCCACGATCCGCCCATCGGCCTTCAGCCGCACCCGCAGCATGGCTTTTCCCCATCGCTGGTGAAGTCGGCTTAAGGCCTAGCTGATTCGCTGTACGGAGAAGTTAACGGCTGACCCATAAGCCGGCGGCCGACTGGGCCATTGGCCTATCGCGTCTTCTCGAAAATCTCCCGCCCGATCAGCATGCGCCTGATCTCGCTGGTGCCCGCCCCGATCTCGTAGAGCTTGGCGTCGCGCAGCAGACGCCCGGTCGGGAAATCGTTGATGTAGCCGTTGCCGCCCAGGCACTGAATGGCTTCGAGCGCCATCCAGGTGGCACGCTCGGCGGCGTACAAAATGGCGCCGGCGGCGTCCTCGCGCGTGGTGCGGCCCTCGTCGCAGGCCTTCGCCACTGTGTAGACGTAAGATCGCGCCGCGTTCATGGTCACATACATGTCGGCGAGCTTGGCCTGCACCAGTTGAAAGCGTCCGATCGCCTGGCCGAACTGCTGGCGCTCGTGCACGTAGGGGATCACGACGTCCATGCAGGCCTGCATGATGCCGAGCGGTCCTGCGGCCAGCACCACGCGCTCGTAGTCGAGGCCGGACATCAGCACGTTGACGCCATTGCCGACCGCGCCCAGCACGTTGCCCTCCGGCACTTCGCAGTCCGTGAATACCAGCTCCGAGGTGTCGGAGCCGCGCATGCCGAGCTTGTCGAGCTTCTGCGCCGCCGCGAAACCTTTCATCCCCTTCTCGACGACAAAGGCGGTGATGCCGCGCGCACCGGCGGTGCGGTCGGTCTTGGCATAGACCACCAGCGTGTCGGCGACCGGGCCGTTGGTGATCCACATTTTCGAGCCGTTGAGAATGTAGCGGTCGCCCTTTTTGTCGGCGCGGGTGCGCATCGACACCACGTCGGAACCGGCGCCGGGCTCGGACATGGCGAGCGCGCCGACATGCTCGCCAGAAATCAGCTTGGGCAGATATTTCTTCTTCTGCTCGGCATTGCCGTTGCGGCTGAGCTGATTGACGCAGAGATTGGAATGCGCGCCGTAGGACAGGCCGACCGCGGCGGAAGCGCGCGAAATCTCCTCCATCGCCACGCAGTGCTCGAGATAGCCGAGGCCCGAGCCGCCGTATTCCTCCTCGGCCGTGATGCCGTGCAGGCCGAGCGCGCCCATTTCCGGCCACAGATTGCGCGGGAAGGTATTGTCGCGGTCGATTGCCGCGGCGCGCGGCGCGATGTGGTCCTGCGCGAAATCGTGCGCGGTTCTACGCAGCATTTCGACGTGGGGCCCGAGGCCGAAATCGAAGCCCGCCCAGGCATTAGGGATCATCACGTAGTCTCCGGCAGATCGGAGATGACTTTATAGACTTGCGCTTATGCTGTCAGCGTCTCGCGCGGCGGTGCGGGCGGGCTTAACCTGCGCCAGCAAGCGATCGATGGCCTTGGCCGGCGCCGGCCGGGCGAACAGGTAGCCCTGCATCTCGTCGCAGCCGGCCAGCCGCAACAATACGCGTTGCTGCTCGGTTTCCACGCCCTCAACCACGACCGCCAGGCCGAGCGCGCGCCCGAGCGCCACGATCGCCTGGATGATCACCCCGCCATTAGCGGAGCTGCCGAGCGCGGTCACGAAGCTGCGGTCGATCTTGAGCTTGTCGAGCGGAAAGCGCTGCAGATAGCCCAAGTTCGAATAGCCGGAGCCGAAATCGTCCAACGCAACGCGCACGCCGAGCGCGTGCAGGTCCTCGATGCGCTTGACCATCTCGTCCGGGTTGTCGATCAGCACGCCTTCGGTGATTTCCAGCATCAGCCGTGCTGGCGGCACGCCGCTGTCGGCGAGCGCCGAGCGCACCAGTTCGACGATGGAAGCGTCGCGCATCTGCAGCGGCGACAGGTTCACCGCGACGTAAAGGTCCGGCCAGCGCTTGGCTTCGCCGAGCGCGCGGCGCAGCACGAAGGCGCCAAGCGTGTCCATCAGGCCCATCTGTTCCGCGACGGGGATGAAGGTCGCCGGCGGAATCGGCCCGCGCGTGGCGTGGGTCCAACGCAGCAAAGCTTCGACGCCGACGATGCGCGCACCCTGCGACGACACGATCGGCTGATAGTGCAGCTCCAGCTCGTTGGCGGTGAGCGCGCGCGGCAATTCGCGCCGGATGAATTTCTGGTCGGTCGATGCCGTGTCGATCCCGTGCTCGAAAGCGACGATCGCAGCCGCGCCTCTCTTGGCCGCCGCGCGCAGCGCGAGCTCGGCTCGGCGCATCAGCTCGGCGCGGGTAGTGGCATGGCGCGGCGCCTGCGCGTAGCCGGCGTGCGCGCTGATGCGCACCACGGTATCGATCCAATGCGGGCGCGCGATAGCGTCGAGCGCGGCGCGCAGGACGGCGCCAGCATCGACGCCGCTAGCGGCCGTGAACGCCACCGCGAACTCGTCGCTGCCGATGCGGCCGCACAGCGCGTCCGCCGGCAGCGCCTGCTGCAGACGCGCGGCCACCGCGGCAACGAGCTCGTCGCCGCCGAGCACGCCGAGCTGCGCATTGGCGTCCGCCATGCCGTCGAGTTCGATCAGCGCGAAGGTCGTGACGTCATCGCCGGCGCGTTCGGCCAGCGCGAGATCGAGCAATTCGAGCGTCTTGGCGTGGTTCGGCAAGCCGGTGAGCTTGTCTTCGTCGGCGGCGCGCTGCGTTTGCTCCTCGCTCGCGGCCAATTCCTGCCGCGCGCGGGCGAACTGACGCAGCGAAAATCCGGCGAAGCCCACCAGCACGACGGCGATGGCGACGATGAGCGGCATCAACCGCTCCATCGCTTGCAGCATCGGATGGCCTTTTTCCCAAGTCAGGAACCCGGCGATGCGCCCTTGCGCGTCCATTACCGGCTGGATCTCGCGCTCGATTACGCCCGGATCGATTTCGAATTTGAGGTCCTTGAGGCCGACGCTCTGCTCGAGCATGCGCACAAAGCGCGGATCGACCGCGTCGGCTTTGCCGAACAAATTGCGGAATTCAGACGTCGCGTTGCGCAGCGAGGCACGCTGCTCGGCCCACAGCCGCTCGTCGCTCTGGCGCGCCAGCCCGTAGCCGACGGCGCCGGCGAGCATGGTAGCGCCCATCGCCAGGACCGCCAGCACCACTATCAGCTGCGAGGCCGACAGCATACGTTTGGCGCGCGCGCGCGGCGCCAACGTCAGTAGCGAGCGGCCAGGCTTCGTGCCGGTCGCTTGCGTTATGACCTCGCCGTCCACCCGGATCTCCCCGCGCTACGCTGCGGCAATCAACAAATACGCTAGGGATTTAGCGTTAATGGCGGATGACCAAACAAGGTGAATGATACATAACCATCTCAATTCGCTAGAGCGTGGTGCATAAATCGAGTGTTGATGAGCCGTCGATCAAGGTCGGCATTGCCCCCGAGGGCAGATTGGCAATCGCCGGCGCGGCATGTCGGGTAAGTGCCAATAGCTACCGTTAGCCCGGTTTCACTTCTTGATGTTTGTGTACAGATAATAAGACCGTCTCGCGGCCGCCTCTTGGTCCGATCGATACTGCCCCAAAGGGCAATATCTACAATATCTATATGAGAAAATATGCAGTTTAAGAACAAGTTTACAGGAGCGAGCGCTATGGCGGCCAAGATTTTCAAAATCCTCGCGGCAAGTATTGCGCTTGGCGCGGTGCTATGCTTTGGAACTGACCTCACCTTGGCGCGATCTGGCGGCGGTCATGTTGGTGGTGGCGGCGGGGGCGGCCATTTTGGTGGCGGCGGCGGCCATTACGGCGGCGGAGCCGCGCATTTCAGCAGCGGAGGCGCACGGTTCAGTGGTGCTCATGTTCGCAGCTTCAGCGGCGCTCGCATCGGGATGTCACGCAGTAGTGTCGCTCACATCAGCGGCGCGCATGTTCGTGGCTCTCGTATCAGCGGCACACATGTTCGCGTCTCTAACATCAGTGGCGCGCAATTTCGCGCCACTCGCGTCAGTGGAGCTCGCACGCTGGCCGGTCGGACCGCTTGGAACCAGTGGGGCAATCATCTTAATCACTGGAGGGCCGGGTGGCACGGCGGATGGGGCGGATGGGGCGGATTGACCTACTGGCCCTACTTCTACGGCGACCTCTTCGCCTTCACGCTCTGGCCTTTCGACTATTACGATCCGTTCTGGGCTTATGGAGATATTTTCGTCTGGGATGCCATGTTCTGGCCCGGTCCCGATTACGCCTACGGCCCAGCCTACGATGGATATGGAAACTACGCATATGGCGGCCCTGCACGATCACGCGCCGCGAGAGCCCGCAATGTCGATCGTGAAACCACTGGCTCGACAACCCCAACCAACAGCAACGAACTGGCGCAGACCTGCGGCGGGCTGGCGCCGGGCGTGACCGACCTTCCAGTCGATTACATCGAAGCAGCGATCACGCCGAGCGGCGAACAGCTCAACGCACTCGTCGCGCTAAGAGCGGCTTCGGCACAGGCGAGCGATGCTCTCAAGGCGTCTTGTTCGAGCGAAGTCCTGCATACACCGCTGGGTCGGCTCGACATCGTGCAAAAGCAACTCGACGGCATGATCCAGGCGGTGGGGATCGTGCGTACGCCGCTCGACAATTTCTACAATTCATTAAACGAAGAGCAGAAGCAACGTTTCGTCGCGCTGCGTCCGGCTTCGGATGCACGGTCGAACCGCCGTGGATCGGCTTCGGGCAATAATCTGGCTGCACTCTGCAGCCGTCGCGCGGAAAGTTTCACACAGCTGCCCGTGGAGCGCATAGAGCAAGCCGTCAAGCCGACACAGGAGCAAAAAGACGCGTTCGCCAGGCTAAAGATCGCGTCAACGGAGGCTGGCAACCAATTGCAGGCATCCTGCCCTACGCAGACGCCGCAATCACCAATGGATCGATTTGACGCGTTCGCAAAGCGGCTTGGTGCTATGGCAGAGGCCATTAAGACGGTACGCCCTGCGCTCGTCAGCTTCTATGGCTCTCTGACCGATGAGCAGAAAGCTCGGTTCAACATGTTGGGGCCGCCTCAAACCACTTCGACCCGCCAGGGTTGACGTGTTCATATGCCGGCCTCGGTCATCGAATGTTAAAGCGCGCCGCTTGTATGCCGTGGCCCTGGGAATAGGCCGATGATTAGCGCATAAATTCGCTCCATGACTCGCCGCTTTGCCGTCGCCGCCCTCGTGGCCATCGTTCCTTTTGCCGCTCCGGCCGCGCCCTGCCCGGGCAATTCGGACGCACTTGGCACCGCGCGCGTGCTAGCGGTCGACGCCAACAGCACGCCGCGGGTCGGCCGCAAAAGTTTTCCCACTACCTTGCCGCTCGGGCGCAAGGAACTGCTGCTCACCTTTGATGACGGACCCTGGCCCGGCACCACGCCGAAAGTTCTAGATGCCCTGAAGAGCGAGTGCGTGCGCGCTACATTTTTCCTGCTCGGCCGCAATGTCGAAGCGCACCCGGAGATCGCGCGGCGGGAGCTGGCCGAGGGCCACAGTCTCGGCCACCACACGTTTTCACACCCTTTGCTCGCCCGCATGACGCCGGCCAAAGCAGAAGCCGAGATCAACCGCGGCATCTCCGAAGATGAACTCGTGCTTTACGGCCGGCGCGGCAGCGATCCGACCACGCCGTTCTTCCGTTTTCCCGGCTTCGCCTCGAACCGCGCGCTGCTCGACCGCCTGGAGGCCCGTCACATGGTGGTGTTCGGTGCCGACGTCTGGGCCAGCGACTGGCTGCCGATGAGGCCGGAGCAGGAATTGCGCCTCATTCTGTCCCGCATCGAGCACCTCGGCAGCGGTATCGTGCTTTTCCACGACACCAAGAAGCAGACCGCCCAGATGCTTCCCGCCTTCCTGCGCGAGCTCAAACGGCGCGGATACGGAATCGTTCACGTCGTCCCGGCCAATGACCGGGGCATTTCACGCTAAAGCGGCGCTATTCTTCGCGAAATCTTAGGAAAAACAGCGGTTTGCTGATCCTGTGGGCTGCCTTAGTCGGTTAATTTGCCGTTAATGTTGAGATTCGTATTTTCTGCGTGCCGCGCTATTCGGGGGTAAAAGGCGCGAAATTGGGGCCGGGGGAGCGTGATGCGTCTTGTCGCGGGGGTTGGTCTTTTGCTGGCTGCAGCTGTCGGGCCGGCAATGGCGGGGGATTGCCCGGGCCATCCGGATGCGCTCGGCACGTCGCGTGTGCTCACCATCAGCCCGGGCGACTTCAGCCGCATCGGCCGCATGCAGTACAAACAGACGCTGCCGCTCAACGACCATGAGGTGGTACTCACCTTCGACGATGGACCAATTCCGCCCTACTCCAAGAGCATCCTCGATACGCTCAACTCGCAATGCGTGAAGGCAACCTATTTCATGGTCGGCGACATGGCGCACGCTTATCCGTCCATCGTCCGCCGCATCTATAATGCCGGCCATACCATCGGCACGCATAGTCAGCACCATCCGTTCGCCTTCCAGAGATTGTCGATCCAGCGGGTCGAACGCGAAGTTGACGGCGGCATCGCTTCGCTCGACGCCGCGCTCGGCGATCCGAAAGCGGTGGCGCCGTTCTTCCGCATCCCCGGCCTCGGCCGTACCAATGCGATCGAGCACTTCCTGGAAGGCAAAGCGCTGGTGACCTGGAGCGCCGACATCGACACAAATGACTGGTGGCGCGGCACCAGCGCGCGCCAACTCGTCAAACGCGTCATGCGCCGGCTGAATGCAAAAGGCCGCGGCATCCTGCTGATGCACGACATCCATCCCGCTACCGCGATGGCGTTGCCGACGCTGCTCAAGGAACTCAAGAGCCAGGGCTATCACGTGGTGCAAGTGGTGCCGGCCGGCGAGCGGCCGGCGGTGTTACCCGAATTGGTGGCCTCGCCTGGCGAGGATAAGGGCAACTGGCCGCGCGTGCTGAAAACCAGCGCCAGCACCTCCAGCGATGAAACGCCGTCGCGCCACCACATCACGAAGGCCCACGCCAGCGGCAGGGCGGCGCTGCACCACCGCATCAAGAAGGCGCACTCCAGAAAGCGCCGTCCGGGGGCGGTCGCGAGCGTGCCGGCGTCCGATAACACCGCATCGCACGGTTGGCAGCTAGGCCAATTCTAGCCCCGCATTCGCTCGGCCCTCAAAAGGCTGGTGCGCTTGCACGTCGGCGCCGCAATAGACAATGCGGCGGCTTTGCAGCGCAAAAATTGTACGCTTCGGGGCCTGGACATTCGCCGCAATGCGCCGACAATATCGGCGCCAGGGGCCTGTATGAGTAGCGACATCATCCTCGAAACAGAGGATTTAACCAAGGAATTTGCCGGATTTCTCGCCGTCAACGGCGTCAGCCTGCGCGTCAAGCGCCGGACTATCCACGCTTTGATCGGGCCCAACGGCGCCGGCAAGACCACCTGCTTCAATATGCTGACCAAGTTCCTCAGCCCGACGCGCGGGCGCATCCTTTTCAAAGGCAACGATATCACCGCCATGCAGCCCGCCGACGTCGCCCGGCTCGGGCTGGTGCGCTCATTCCAGATCTCCGCCGTGTTCCCGCACATGACGGTCATAGAAAACGTGCGCATTGCGTTGCAGCGCTTGCGCGGCGGCTCGTTCGATTTCTGGCGCGCGGCTTCCGTTCTCGCCGCCTACAATGAGCGCGCGATGGCGCTGATCGACGATGTCGGTCTGTCCTCGTTTGCCGACTGGTTGGCCGTCGAGCTGCCCTATGGCCGCAAGCGCGCGCTCGAAATCGCCACCACGCTGGCGCTCGATCCCGAAATGCTGCTGCTCGACGAGCCGACGGCGGGCATGGGGCACGAGGACATCGACCGCATCGCGCAATTGATCAAGCGCGTCGCCGCCGATCGCACCGTGCTGATGGTCGAGCACAATCTGTCGGTGGTAGCCGACCTCTCCGACCACATCACCGTGCTCACGCGCGGGCGCGTGCTCGCCGAGGGCGACTACAAGACGGTCTCCAACAATACCGACGTGCGCGAAGCCTACATGGGAGTAGGGCATGCTTGATGCACGCACGCCCCTGCTCGCGATCAAGGACTTGCAGGCCTGGTACGGCAAGTCGCACATCCTGCACGGCGCCAGTTTCGACGTGCACGAAAGCGAGGTGGTGACGTTGCTTGGCCGCAACGGCGCAGGCAAAACCACGACGCTGAAGTCGATCATGGGGATGGTCGGGCGGCGGCAAGGCTCGGTGCGCTTCGAGGGCCAAGAACTGATCGATCGCTCGTCGGATCAGATCGCGCGCGCCGGCATCGCCTTCTGCCCGGAGGAGCGCGGCATATTCGCCAGCCTCAATGTCGAGGAAAATCTCACGCTGCCGCCGGTGATCCGGCCGGGCGGCCTGTCGCTCGAGCGCATCTTCGAATTGTTTCCCAATCTAAAGGAGCGGCTCGCCGCCAGCCAAGGCACCAAGCTGTCCGGCGGCGAACAGCAGATGCTGGCAATCGGCCGCATCCTGCGCACCGGCGCGCGGCTGTTGCTGCTCGATGAGCCGACCGAGGGGCTCGCCCCCGTCATCATCCAGCAGATCGGCAAGACCATACGGACGCTGAAGGAACAGGGCTTTACCATTCTGCTGGTCGAGCAGAATTTTCGCTTCGCGTCGACCGTCGCGGACCGTTATTACGTCATGGAAAACGGGCGTATTATCGACCAGTTCGCCAACGCGGAACTGGAGGCCAATGTCGAGAAACTGCATGACTATCTCGGTGTGTAACCAAAAGTGCCGCTAGCGCACGAAACTAGGGGGATACGTCAATGAAACGAACCATGAGTTTGGCGGCGCTTGCCGTTATGTTGGCTTGCGGGACGGCCAGCGCCCAGCAAATCAACGTCAAGATCGGTGTGCTCACCGACATGTCGAGCCTCTATGCGGACGCGACCGGCCCGGGCTCGGTCGCCGCCGCCAAAATGGCGATCGCCGACTTTGCCAAGACTCATCCCAGCGTGAAGGTCGAGTTGGTCAGCGGCGACCATCAGAACAAGCCGGACGTCGGCTCGCAGATTGCCAACCAGTGGTACGACGTCGACAAAGTCGACCTGATCGTCGATGTGCCGAATTCAGGCGTGGCGCTGGCGGTGAGCCAGATCACCGCCACCAAGAACAAGGTGTTCGTCGTCTCCGGCGCAGCAAGCTCCGACCTCACCGGGTCGAAGTGCAATGCCAACACCGTGCAATGGACCTACGACACCTGGATGCTGGCGAACGGCACCGGCAAAGCGATGGTGAAAACCGGCGGCGACAGCTGGTTCTTCCTGACGGCCGATTATGCTTTCGGCTATGCGCTCGAGCGTGATACCGCGGCGGTCGTCGAGAAAAACGGCGGCAAGGTGCTCGGCAAGGTTCGTCATCCGCTCAACACCAACGACTTCTCGTCGTTCCTGCTGCAAGCGCAGGCCTCCAAGGCCAAGGTCATCGGTCTGGCAAACGCCGGCGGCGACACCATCAACTCGATTAAGCAGGCGTCCGAGTTCGGTATCGTCAAGGGCGGCCAGAGCCTCGCCGGCCTGCTGGTGTTCGCCACCGACATCAATGCGCTCGGCCTCGAAACTGCCCAGGGCCTGTTCCTGACCGAGACCTGGTACTGGGACTTGAACGACGCCAGCCGCGCCTGGACCAAGCGTTGGCACCAGGAGCGTGGCGACCCCAAGAAATATCCGGCAATGAATCATGCCGGCGTCTATGCCGGCATCATGCACTATTTGAAGGCGGTCGCCGAACTCAAGAGTGCCGCCGACGGCAAGGCGGTGGTGGCGCAGATGAAGAGGATGCCGACCGACGATCCGCTGTTCGGCAAGGGCAGCGTCCGCATTGATGGTCGCGTTATCCACCCGGCCTATCTGTTCGAGGTGAAGAAGCCCTCGGAATCCAAGCATCCCGGTGACTTCTACAAGACCCGCGCCACCATCCCGGCTGACGAGGCCTTCCGGCCGCTCAAGGACGGCAACTGCCCGCTGGTGAGCGGCTAAAGGCCGCATCGCCGACAAATTCGCAATGGCGGCGGACGCCAATGTCGAGAAACTATATTATTATCTCGGTGACTGATCGAAGCTATCCAAAACAACAAGGAGGAATGCACTCATGAAAAAAACTTTAGGGCTGGCGGTACTTGCCGTCACGCTCGCCTGCGGCACCGCCAGTGCCCAACAGGTGAACGTCAAGATCGGCGTGCTCAGCGACATGTCGAGCCTTTATTCCGACATCGGCGGAGCCGGCTCGGTTGCCGCCGCCAAGTTGGCCATTGCCGATTTCACCAAGGCCAATCCGAACGTCAAAGTGGAACTCATCTCTGGCGACCATCAGAACAAGCCCGATATCGGCTCGCAGATGGCCAACCAATGGTACGACGTCGACAAAGTCGACATGATCATCGACACGCCGAACTCCGGCGTGGCGCTGGCGGTGAGCCAGGTCACCAATCAGAAGAACAAGCTGTTCATCGTCTCCGGCGCGGCGGCTTCCGATCTCACCGGTCCGAAGTGCAACGCCAACACCATCCATTGGACCTATGACACCTGGATGCTTGCCAACGGAACCGGTAAAGCGCTGGTGAAGACCGGCGGCGACACCTGGTTCTTCCTGACGGCCGATTATGCCTTCGGCCATGCGCTCGAGCGCGACACCGCGGCCGCGGTGGAAAAGAACGGCGGCAAGGTGATCGGCAAAGTTCGCCACCCGCTTAATACCAACGACTTCTCGTCGTTCTTGCTGCAAGCGCAGGCCTCCAAGGCCAAGATCATCGGCTTGGCCAATGCCGGCGGCGACACCATCAACGCGATCAAGCAAGGCGCCGAGTTCGGCATCGTCAAAGGCGGTCAGAAGTTCGCCGGATTGCTGGTGTTCGCCAGTGACGTCAATGCGCTCGGTTTGGCGACGGCGCAGGGCCTGACCCTGACGGAAACCTGGTACTGGGACATGAACGACGCCAACCGTGCCTGGACCAAGCGCTGGCAGGCGGAACGTGCCGCGCCGGGCAAATTCCCGACCATGGTGCAGGCTGGCGTGTATTCCGGCGTGATCCATTACCTGAAGGCGGTGGCTGCGCTGAAGAGCGCCGCCGACGGCAAAGCGGTCGCGGCGGAGATGAAGAAGCTGCCCACCGACGATCCGCTGTTCGGCAAGGGTACGATTCGGGCCGACGGCCGCAAACTGCATCCGGCATATTTGCTGGAGGTGAAGGCGCCCGCGGACTCCAAGTATCCGGGCGACTTTTACCATGTCCGCGCAACCATCCCGGCCGACGAAGCGTTCCGTCCGCTTAAGGAAGGCAACTGTCCGCTGGTTAGCGGCTGATAAGCGACGACAACAGACGAAGGGGTGGGCCTCGGCCCGCCCCTTCGCCCTGACGGAGCCTTTGTGTGTTTGAAATCTTCGGCATTCCTTCGACAGCGCTTTTTGGCCAGCTCCTGATCGGGCTGATCAACGGCTCGTTCTATGCGCTATTGAGCCTGGGGCTCGCCGTGATCTTCGGCATGCTCAACATCATCAATTTCAGCCACGGCGCCCAATACATGATGGGCGCCTTTGCCGCCTATCTGCTGTTGCAATATTCCGGCGTGGGCTATTGGCCGGCGCTGATCGTCGCGCCCGTGCTGGTCGGTATCACCGGCATGATAGTCGAGCGGCTGTTCCTGCGATGGCTGTACAAGCTCGACCATCTTTACGGCCTGCTGTTGACCTTCGGCCTGGCGCTGATCATCGAAGGCGTGGCGCGTAATTATTTCGGCTCGGCCGGCCTGCCTTACGTTCTGCCGGAATCACTGCGCGGCGGGCAAAACCTCGGCTTCATGTTTCTTCCCAACTATCGCGCCTGGGTGATTGTGGCCTCTCTCGGGATCTGCTTCGGCACCTGGTTCGTCATCGAGCGCACGCGGCTCGGCGCTTATTTGCGCGCCGCCACCGAGAACCCTGCCCTCGTGCGCGCTTTCGGCATCAATGTGCCGCGCATGATCACGCTGACCTATGGCTTCGGCGTGGCGCTCGCCGCCTTTGCTGGCGTGATGGCGGCGCCGATCTACAACGTATCGCCGCAGATGGGCTCCGACTTGATCATCGTGGTCTTCGCGGTGGTGGTGATCGGCGGCATGGGCTCGATCCTGGGCGCCATCGTCACCGGCTTCGGGCTCGGCGTGATCGAAGGCCTGACCAAGGTGTTCTTCCCCGAGGCGTCGAACACCGTGATCTTCATCATCATGGCGGTCGTGCTGCTGGTCCGCCCGGCCGGCCTGTTCGGGCGGAGAGGCTGATGGACCGCTCATCCGATCCCCTGCAGAGCGCCCGTTCAACGGCGCGTACGCCGAGCGAAACCATCACCTTCGCGGTTATGGTGGTGGCACTGGTGGTTGCACCGTTCTTCACCTATCCGCTGTTCCTGATGCAGGTGATGTGCTTTTCGCTGTTCGCCTGCGCCTTCAATTTGCTGATCGGCTATGTCGGCCTGTTGTCGTTCGGCCATGCGCTCTATTTCGGCTGGGCGAGCTATTTGTCGGCCTATGCCGCGAAAGCCTGGGGCTTCCCGCCGGAACTTGCGATTCTGACCGGCACCGCGATGGCCGCACTTTGCGGTCTCGTCGCCGGCTCGCTGGCAATCCGCCGCCAAGGCATCTATTTCGCCATGATCACGCTGGCGCTGGCACAGATGATGTATTTCTTCGCGCTGCAGGCAAAATTTACCGGCGGCGAAGACGGCATTCAGGCCGTCCCGCGCGGCCACCTGTTCGGCTTTATCGACCTGCACAACGAGATGGCGATGTATGTCGTCGTCCTGTTGATTTTCCTCGCCGGATTCCTTTTCATCTACCGCATCGTTCATTCACCGTTCGGCGAGGTGCTCAAGGCGATCCGCGAGAACGAGCAACGCGCGATCTCGCTCGGCTATAAGACCGACCGTTACAAGCTGATCGCCTTCGTGCTGTCGGCGACGCTGGCGGGCGTTGCCGGCGCAACCAAGGCGATCGTGCTGCAGCTCGCCTCGCTCACCGACGTCAACTGGCCGATGTCGGGCGAAGTCGTGCTGATGACCCTGGTCGGCGGGCTCGGCACCATATTCGGCCCCATCGTCGGCTCGTTCGTCATCCTGACGATGCAGTACAAGCTCGCCATCGTGGGTGAGTGGGTGCTGGTGATCCAGGGCGTGATTTTCGTGGCTTGCGTGCTGCTGTTCCGGCGCGGCATTGTCGGCGAGATCGCCAACCGGCTGCGCATCCGGCTGTAGAAAATACCGCCGCGCGCGACCTCGCGCGGGGTGTCTCTATAAAGCTTTGAAATTCCGGTAATAATGGTGCGGCCAAGAGGACTCGAACCTCCACGGGTTGCCCCGCTAGCACCTCAAGCTAGTGCGTCTACCAATTCCGCCATGGCCGCATGGAGGGAGCGCGGTTGCTGTAACAAATAGGGTCTTGAGGGACAAGGGCTGCGAAATGCGGCCCGAGCGATCAGCGCATGTCCTGCTGTCGGGGCATAATCTCGCCGACCTCGACCGCGATGCGGTTGCCGCTGACTACCACCGTGCCCTTGGCAACCGGCATGTCATTGGCGAGGATGCTGACGGGGTCGTCCTCGTGCGAGTCGAGTTCGATGATGGCGCCGCGGCCGAGCCGGAGCACCTGATGAACCGGCATGAAGGTGGTGCCGAGCACTACCGTGATATCGACCGTAACCTTGTCGAGAGTTGCCACGTGTTTCATTCCCATTGCCCCGCGTGTATGCGGGCAGACTTCAAGTCACCATGGTATGGTGAACGGATGGTTAACGCGCGTAACGAATTGACGGTTGGGCTTGCTGCGCCGCCCGGATCGAAGCCTGCTGCGTGGCGGGTGAGCGATTCGGCTACGCCCTATGAGGCGGCGGTGCATGCCATGCAGACGCGCGCGGCGGCCATTGCCGCCGGTAAAGAGCCGGAGCTGGTCTGGCTTTTGGAACACCCCCCCCTTTACACCGCCGGCACCAGCGCCAAGCCGGCGGAGTTGATCGAGGCGCGCTTTCCGGTGTTCGAGAGCGGCCGCGGCGGCCAGATGACCTATCACGGGCCGGGTCAGCGCGTGGCCTATGTGATGCTCAATCTCAAGCGGCGCGGACCGGACGTGCGCCGCTTCGTCGCCACGCTCGAGGAATGGATCATTAGAACGCTGAGCCGTTTCAACGTGCGCGGCGAGCGGCGCGAGGACCGCATCGGCGTCTGGGTGCGCCGGCCGGACAAAGGCGAAGGCTGCGAGGACAAGATCGCAGCCATCGGCATTCGCGTGACGCAGTGGGTCACGCTGCACGGCATGGCGCTCAATGTGGAGCCGGACCTCACGCATTTTTCCGGCATCGTGCCGTGCGGTATGAGCGAACCGCGCTACGGCGTCACAAGCCTGGCCGATCTCGGCATACCCGTATCGATGCCGGAAGTGGACATGGTGCTGGCCCAAGAATTCGAGGCGCTATTCGGGGCAATCGCGGATCAGAACAGCACCGAAAACAGAGCGCCGGGCGCACGCATTCTCAGCTCGTCGTCAGTACCCTCGCGCTGATCGAGCGTATCGACGCGCGCGGAAAAAGGTCCTTGCCGGCAGGCCTCGATCATCGCCTCAACTTTTTCAATTGAACCCGCGAACACCGCCTCGACACTGCCGTCGCGACGGTTGCGCACCCAGCCTTCGACGCCGCGCCGGAGCGCCTCGTGCTCGACAAAGGCGCGGTAGCCGACGCCCTGAACGCGCCCGCGCACGATCATGTGGCGAATGACGTTCACGCTAGCTCCCCGGCGTCGACGAGGCGCGCGCCGGTCCAGCGCGAAACCGACCAGCGCTCGACCGAACGGATGTAGGCCTCCGGCAGTTTCCAGGTGCGCGCCGACGCCGCGATCATCTCGACATAGCCGGGCTTCGGTTTTCCGGCTGCGCGGCGCCGCAACAGATAAATCATCGCCGTGCGGCGTTGCGCGCCGCTGCGCACCGGCAGACGGCGCACGTCATAGAGACCCTGGTGCAGCAGCTCGTACGCGTGCAGCGCCGCGATATCGCGCGCGGTGAGCCGCCACAGCACGCCATGCACGCGCTCGCTGCGCTGAGGCTTGACCGATCCCCAGCCGTCGATGCCGACGAAAAACTTATAGCCGTCGAGCGTCGCCGGCCCGACGGCGCGCGCGCCCGGGCAGCGCCGCGCCATGGCGGCACGGTTCATGTTGGAACCGTAGGCGAAGTAAAGGGTCATCGGTTTATTCTAGTCGTCCCCGCGAAAGGGGGGACCCAGTAACCCCGGCCCTTCCGCATCATGACCACCGAGGTTACTGGGTCCCGGCTCGCGCGTCGCTACGCGATGCTTGGCCGGGACGACAACCTAAGCAAATTCCAAAATCACCGCGTCGACCGCCAGGCTGTCGCCCGGCTTGGCGTTGATCTTTTTCACCGTGCCGTCGATCTCGGCGCGCAGCACGTTCTCCATCTTCATGGCCTCGACCACCGCCACGGTCTCGCCAGCCTTGACCTCCTGGCCCTCCTTGACCGCGATGGAAACGACCAGCCCCGGCATCGGGCACAGCACCTGCTTGCCACTGTCGGCGACTTTCTTCCGCGGCATCAGCCGCGCCAGCGCGGCTTCCGCTTCGGTATAGACATGCACGCTCGCCCGCACGCCCGACCAGCTCAGATCGAAACCGTTGGGCAGCGGGCGCACCTGCACGGCCAGTTCGCGGCCATCGATGCGCCCGGTCCAAAGCGGTTCGCCCAGTTTCCAGCGCGGCTCGACTGTCACGCTACCTGGCGCCACATTCCCGGCGGCGCCAGTGCTGCCGCGGTAAATCAGCGTGAGCGCTGCGCCATCGGGCAGCGCATCGCCCTGCACACCGTCACCGAAAACGACGGTGCTGCTCCCGTCGTTTGCGATCTCGACGCTGAAATATTTTTCGCCGATCCGCACGTCGCGCATGCGGGCGCGCTGCACCACGCGGCTCGCCAGCTGCCCGGAAATCCGGCGTTTGCGCTCGCCCTGCACATGGTCGATCGCCACCGCGACGGCAGCCAGCACCCGCGCACGCTCGCCCTCGGGCGCGATGGCATGAAAACCGTCGGGAAATTCCTCGGCGATGAAGCCGGTAGAGAGTTTGCCGGCGCGCCAGCGCGGGTGCGCCATCAGCGCCGAGAGAAAAGGAATATTGTGGCGGATGCCGTCGATGAAAAAGGCGTCGAGTGCGTCAGCCTGCGCGTCGATCGCCTGCTCGCGCTTGGGCGCATGCGTCACCAGCTTGGCGATCATCGGATCGTAGTAGATCGAAATCTCGCCGCCTTCGTAGACGCCCGTATCGTTGCGCAAAGTGACGCCGTTGGCGCTGTGCTCTTGCGGAGGGCGGTAACGCGTGAGGCGACCCGTCGAGGGCAGGAAATTGCGGTACGGGTCTTCGGCATAGACGCGGCTTTCGACCGCCCAGCCGTTGAGCTTCACGTCCGCCTGCTTGAGCGAGAGCTTTTCGCCGGCCGCGCTGCGGATCATCTGCTCGACCAGATCGATGCCGGTGATCAGCTCGGTCACCGGATGCTCGACCTGCAGCCGCGTATTCATCTCCAGGAAATAGAAGCTCTTGTCCTGGCCGGCGACGAATTCCACGGTGCCGGCGCTGTCGTAGCCGACCGCCTTGGCTAACGAGACCGCCTGCTCGCCCATCTTCTTGCGCGTCGCCGCATCAAGCAGCGGGCTCGGCGCCTCCTCGATCACTTTCTGGTTGCGGCGCTGGATCGAGCATTCGCGCTCGCCCAGATAGATGACGTGGCCGTGCTTGTCGCCCAGCACCTGGATCTCGATGTGGCGCGGATCGGTGATGAATTTCTCGATGAACATGCGGTCGTCGCCGAACGAGGACTTCGCCTCCGACTTCGAGCGCGCAAAACCTTCCGCCACCTCGGATTTGGAATAGGCGATGCGCATGCCCTTGCCGCCGCCGCCGGCGGACGCCTTGATCATCACCGGATAGCCGATGTCGTCGGCGATCTTCATGGCCTCAACCTCGTCGGCGATCACGCCAAGATGGCCGGGCACGGTCGACACCTTGGCGGCGGCGGCCGCCTTCTTGGACTCGATCTTGTCGCCCATGGCGGCGATTGCCTTGGGGTTCGGCCCAATGAACACGATGCTGTTGGCTTCGAGCGCCTTGGGGAAAGCCTCGCGCTCAGACAAGAACCCGTAACCGGGATGCACCGCCTCGGCCCCGCTCGCCTTGCAGGCCTCCAAAATCTTGTCGATCAGCAAATAGCTCTTGGCCGCCTCGGGCGGGCCGATGGCCACGGCGGTATCGGCCATCTCGACGTGCAGGGCGTCCTTGTCGGCCTCCGAATAGACCGCGACCGTCTCGATCCCCATGCGGCGGGCGGTCTTGATGATCCGGCAGGCGATTTCGCCGCGATTGGCAATCAAGATGCGCTTGAACATTACGCGGAACGCCCTTTGCCATTCCGGGCGGATATGGCTGCGGATAACCGGCAGCTGTTACAATACTGACTTGCGGCCGTGGTATCTAGCGCGACATTGCAACAAAGATAAACGGGGAGAATTGCCATGTCGCTCAGGTCCAAAGTGCTGCACGCCCTGGCATTCGCGGTGATCGGCCTGCAACTGACCGCGGCCGGCGCCGAGCCGCCGCACAACGTGATCCTGTTCGTGCCGGACGGCTTGCGCGCCCTCAAAGTTACCCCGGAGACCGCACCGACCATGGCAGCGATCCGCGACAAGGGCGTCAATTTCAAGAACTCGCATTCGCTGTTTCCGACCTTCACCACCGCCAATGCCTCCGCGATGGCGACCGGCCACTATCTCGGCGATACCGGCGATTTCAGCAACACGATCTACACCGGCTATCCGGTCGGCCCGGCCGACGGCACGCGTGACGCCGTTCCTGGAGAACGACGCGGTGCTGTTCGACGTCGACGAGCATTTCGACGGCAACTACCTCAATGAGGAAACCATCCTGAAGCTGGCGCGCGGCCAGGGCTTCTAGACCGCCGCCATCGGCAAGCTCGGGCCGACGCTGATCTTCGACCACACCGACCGCGTCAGCCGCCCGGGCGAGCACACCATCGTCGTCGACGATTCGACCGGCAGCAAGATCGGCGCGCCGCTCACGGCGGAGGCGCAGGCTGCGTTCAGCAAAGCGGGATTGCCCTTGGTGGCGCCCACGCGCGGCAAAAACGGCGCTGCCGGCACCTTTGAGAAGCCCGGCACCACCGTCGCCAATGTCGAGCAGCAAGCCTATTTCGCCGACGTCGCCACCAAGGTCGTGCTGCCGCTGTTCAAGGCGCGCAACAAGCCGTTCGTGCTGGTGTTCTGGTCGCGCGATCCCGACGGCACCCAGCATAATCAGGGCGACAGCCTCAACACGCTGACGCCCGGCATCAACGGGCCGACCTCGCTCGCCGCCATCAAGAACGCCGACGACAATCTCGCCGCATTGCGCAAGACGCTCGACGAGCTCGGCCTCGCCGCCACCACCGACATTATCGTGTCGGCCGATCATGGCTTCTCGACCATCTCCAAGCAGAGCAAGACCAGTCCGGCCGCCAAAGCCGAATACGCCGACGTCCAGAAGGGGCTGCTGCCGCCCGGCTTTCTCGCCATCGATCTGGCGAACGCGCTGGACCTGCCGCTGTTCGATCCCAACAACAAGAACGCGGCGGTCGCCGGCAATGCTCATCCCAAGGCCGGCAACGGTGTGATCGGCAAGGATCTCGCCAAGCCGGACGTGGTGGTCGCCGCCAATGGCGGCTCCGATCTCGTCTACCTGCCGGGCAAAGATCGCAAAGTGGCGGCGCGGGTGGTGCAGGCGTTGCTCGAACAGGATTACGTCAGCGGCGTCTTCGTCGACGCCTCGCTCGGCCGCTATCCCGGCACGCTGCCGATGTCGGCGATCAACTTGAGCGGCGCGGCGACCACGCCGCATCCGGCCATCGCGGTCAGCTTCAGTTCGTTCGCCACCGGCTGCGATCAGCCGGTCCTGTGCGCGGCCGAAGTGGCCGACACCGGTCTGCAACAAGGCCAGGGCATGCACGGCAGCTTCAGCCGCGCCGATACCATGAATTTCATGGCCGCCGCCGGCCCCGACTTCAAGGCCAGTTTCGCCGACGAAACGCCGGTGAGCAATGCCGATGTCGGCAAGACCATCGCCCATATCCTCGGTCTGAACGTCAAGCCGAAAGGCCGCCTGGTCGGCCGCGTCATCAAAGAGGCGATGCCGGGCGGACGCGCGCCGAGCGCAGCGTCGCGCACCGTCACCTCGCAGGCCTCGGCCAACGGGCTGCGCACGGTGTTGAAATATCAATCGGTCGGCCGCACACGTTACTTCGACGCCGCCGGATTTCCCGGGCGCACGGTCGGCCTTTCCGAGGAAAGCAAGGCCACCAGCCGCTGCGATTGCCGGCACTCCACCGCAAAGATTTTTCCCAGTGGGGCGGGTTCTAAAGGGCATTATGCTGCTCTGCGGCGATCCGGCGCGGTAACGCCCCTCTTTGCCCGCGGCCCTATTCCGCCCCCGTTTGGACGCCTATATTGAGCGCCGGAACGACCATTGAGCGCGTATTGGAGGTTTATCATGGCGATGGCGATTGGCGATACCGCCCCGGATTTCGAGGCGGAAACCACGGAAGGCAAAATCCGTTTTCACGACTGGCTGGGCAATTCCTGGGGGGTGCTGTTCTCGCACCCGAAGGATTTCACCCCGATCTGCACCACCGAACTCGGCACCATGGCGCGCATGAAGCCGGAGTTCGACAAACGCAACACCAAGATCATCGGCCTGTCGGTCGACCCGGTCGACAACCACAAGAAATGGGCGGTCGACATCAAGGACGTGGTCGGCTTCGCGCCGAACTATCCGATGATCGGCGACACCGATCTCAAAATCTCCAAGGCCTACGGCATGCTGCCGGCCTCGACCTCCGGCACCTCGGAAGGCCGCACCCCGGCCGACAACATGACCGTGCGCAACGTCTTCATCATCGGGCCGGACAAGAAGATCAAGCTGATCCTGGTCTATCCGATGACCACGGGGCGCAACTTCGACGAAATCCTGCGCGTGCTCAATTCGCTCCAGCTCACCGCCAAGCATCGCATGGCGACGCCGGCGAACTGGAAACAGGGCGAAGACGTGCTGATGACCGGCGCCATCACCGAGGACGAGGCGAAGAAGCTTTATCCGGGCGGCTGGAAGACGCCGAAGCCCTATATCCGCATCGTGCCGCAGCCGAAATAGCGCGCACGCCATAGGTTACGACAAGGGCGCGGGCAACTGCGCCCTTGTTTTGGGCGGCTTAAGGTTTCTCGAACACGTAACGCTCGAAGCCCGGCCAACGGCCGCGCCGGCCGAGATCGAAATTGGCGGCCTCAACCTCGGCACGCGAGCCTTTGCAACTTGAGGTGCCGTTCGACATCATGTCGACGTGCGCGCGGTCCTTGAGGTGGTGATGTAATAAAAACGGATGCCGGAAATCGTGAAGCCGGTGTCGCCGAGCGTAATATCGAACACGCCGCCGTCGGCGAACACCGAGTCCGGCGAGCGTTTGATCTTGAGCGAGGACAGCCGCTGCATATCGTCGACGCTCATGCCGGGCGTGGCGATCAGCTTGCCTTGCGACGGTCCGAGGGCGGCGGCGGGCACCGGACCGAGAAATCCGTCCTGGATTGCCGCCGGAATCGCGATCGCGAGCCCGAGGCCGAGAAACAGCCAGAAGCAGAAGATGATGCCGGTCTGGTGCGCGGCTACGGCGCGAATGATGCCCACGTCGCCATTGCCGATGGCCATCTGCCCGGCGATAAACAATTTGAGCATCAGCGGGATGCATGAGAAGCCGAAAACCAGGAACAGTCCTAATAAGATCACCTGAGCGGCAAACCGGTTCGCCGAGGAGTTGGGTAGCCAGCCCCGATTGTGCAGCACATTGCCGACCGCCGCCATCGCGACGATCGTCGCGAACAGGCCGCCGGTAATGACCGCGTGGGTCTTCAGACTGAACATGGGGTTCGGCCCCTCGCCGCCGATTTCCCCTTACCCGCCGCTATCTTGCGTCAAAGCCGCAAAGCTTCCAAGACTGCACCGATAGCCGTATAAGCCTCTTCCCGCCCGACTGAATTTCCCGCAAAACTCGCCCCGCCCTGGCTGGAGCCGTTGCCATGACCGAAAGAGCCCACAAGCAACCGAGGTTTGCCAACTTCCTCGGTATTAAGTTCACGCACATCTCGCCCGAGCGCGTCACGGCGGAGCTGCCGGCGCGCGAGGAGCTCGACAACCGCTTCGGTATCATGCACGGCGGCGCAATCATGGGGCTCGCCGACAATGTCGGCGGCACCGCCACCATCGCCAATCTCAAACCTGAGCAGCGCACCACGACGATCGAAAGCAAGACCAATTTCTTCGCTCCGGTACCGATCGGCGACACCGCCTATGTGGAATGTACGCCGCTGCATCGCGGCCGCACCACCATGGTCTGGCAGACCCGCGTCACCCGCGGCGACGGCAGGCTTTGCGCGGTGGTGACGCAGACGCAAATGGTGCTCGATCGCACCGAGTGAACTCGGGCCGGATCGCTTCAGGCCGCGTCGCGGGTGTGGTTGACCGTCTCGCTGGTTGCTATCGGCTCGCCCAAGTTCATGCTGTTGAGCAGATTTTCGATCTCGAAGCGAGCGGTGACGTGCGACATGGTCGGGCGCGTGCCGAGCGTGATTTCATCGATATCATCGACGGCCGTCAAACCGCGCGGGTAAAACTCGCGGAAGATCACCCGCTCGGCTAGGCCTTCGAGGCAGCGGAAATTGAGCCGCAGTGAAAGCTCCTGAAGCCCCTCGCCCACCAGCCGCTTGTTGCGTGAGCCAAGCGACGACAAGCGATTGCGCAACACGATCCAATCCGGGGCCACGTCGTCGATAAGCTCTCGCTGGCGGCGCGCCTCATCCACCATCTCGGCATAGTGGCTGGTGCCGGTGACGCTGAGGGTCTCGGGGTCGACTGTGCCGAGCACGTCGAGGTCGACAAAGCTGTCGTTGAGTGGCGTAATTAAAGTGTCGGCGATCGTGTGAGCACGGCGCATCAGATCGCTATCGTGGCCGGGCGTATCGATCACAATGAAGTCATGGCTTTGCGCCAGCACATCGACGGCATCGGTGAGAGCCTTGCCACCGGCGGCCTCATCCTCCATCGATGGATAATCGACGAGCCGATCGAAGGCCGTATGGTTGGGAGTTTCGAGGTCACGCCCGATGTGCTGAGCCCAGGCGCGTCTGTTCTCGATATAATGGGTGAAGCTGCGCTGCCGGGTATCGAGATCGATGGTGGCGACGCGCCGCCCCGACTTCATCAGCGCGATCGCGATATGCATCGCGATGGTGGATTTGCCCGATCCGCCTTTTTCATTGGCCACAACGAAGACTCGGGCCGAACGCATACAACTCGGCTCTTCACGGGACATGAGTGCCCTCCAGAATGTGGTCGAGCTGTCGCACGACTGCGGTTTTTCTTGCTTGCGATTATTTGCGCCGATTCTCTAACGTCATGCCAGCCAAATTTGTGCGCGTTTAAATTTATTTTCGTCATTAAAGGTTCCATCGGAATTTCAAGACAGGCGCCGGAACTGAGCGCGCAGCCTTGCGAAGCGCCATGCCGTTGCGGATACTCGCTGGTGACCTATCAGGGGCTGTCATGAAATATCAATTGATCGTGGCCGCGGCTTGCGGCTTGTAGATGTCCGGAGCAGCGCATTCGGCCGAAATCACGGTGCTGTCGTCGGGTGCGGTCCGGGAAATCCTCACCGAGCTGTTGCCACAATTCGAAAAGTCGTCCGGACACAAGGTCGCAATCACCTGGTCGGGCACCGCGAAGATCAAAAAACAGATCGGCGACGGCGATGCTTACGACTTCGTAATCGTGGGCGCACCGGAAATCGACGCATTCGTCCAAGCGGGCAAGGTGCAATCAAACAGCCGCGTTGACCTCGTGCGATCGGGCGTCGGCGTCGCGGTCAGAGCCGGCGCGCCTAAGCCCGACATCAGCTCATCTGTGGCCATCAAGAACACCTTGCTCGCCGCCAAATCGGTCGCCTATTCGAGCGGCCCGAGCGGGGTCTACATGCAGAAGTTGTTTGAAAAGCTCGGCATCGCCGAACAGATGAAGGCCAAGGTAAAGCAGGCCGTCTCCGGCACACGGGTCGGCGGGTATCTGGCGCGCGGCGACGCTGAACTGGGATTCCAGCAAATCGCCGAGTTGATCCACGAAAAAGGCATCGATTTCCTCGGACCGCTGCCGCCGGATATCCAGAACATCACGGTCTTCTCCAGCGGCATTCTTACAGTCTCAAAGAACGCGGAAGCGGCCAAGGCGTTTCAAACATTCCTTGCTGCGCCCGCCGCAGCTCCGGTGATCAAGAAGAATGGGATGGAGCCAGCTACCCCCAACTAACATCGGCGTTACGTTGATTCGGATTGCCTAATTATCCGCGATAACGGACGCCGCCGCCTTCGCGGCCACCGGCTTCACGCCGCCGACACCGCGATTAACCAATATGACGCCGATAGCGCAAACCACCATGCCGGCGACCGACAGCGCGTCCAGCTTTTCGCCGAACAGCGCAAAAGCGAGCAACGCCGTCACCACCGGCACCAGGTAGAACAGGCTGGCGAAGCCGGTCGCCGCCGAACGGCGGATCAGCCAATACATCAGGCCGACCGCAGCGATCGACAGCACCAGCACCAGCCAGGCCATGGCGAAGATGAGTTCGCCGTTCCAGTGGATCGTGCGGGTCTCGAACATGAAGGCGGCTGCGCCAAACAGCAGCAGCGCGCCGGAATATTGCACTGTATTGCCGGCGCGCCAGTCGATGCGGCCGCAATGGCGCTTCTGATAGAGCGTGCCGAGCGTAATGCCGAACAGCGAGCCGAAGCTCGCGACCCAGCCGAGCGTCGAGCCCGCCGCCACGATTGTGCGGTCATGCAGCACCAGCGCGACGCCGATCAGACCGAGCACCAGGCCGAGCCATTGCCGGCGCGTGACCCGCTCGCCCATGAAGCGGTTGGCGATAGTGGAAGTGAGGATCGGCTGCAGGCCCGGGATCAGCGCCGAGATGCCGGCCGGCACGCCCTGGCTGATGGCCGTGAACACGCCGCCAAGATAGAGCCCGTGCACCAGCGCGCCGGCCACCAAGCTATGCCCGATCTCCGGCCCTTGCGGCCAAGGCGCCCGCGCGGCAAGCGCGATCCCGGTCATGATGGCTACAACGAACACCATGCGCAATGCCAGAAACGTCATCGGCTCGATATAGGGCAGCCCGAAGCGCGCGCCGATGAAGCCGGTGCTCCACAGCAGCACGAACAGCATCGGCGCGGACGCGATCGCCAGTCTGGTCAGGCGCATGGGGATCTCGGCATCGGCTATTCAAAGAATCGTGCAGGAACCGCTCCCCTTAGCATTTCCGGTGCCAGGTCACGTCCGAAAGTTCTTTCCGCAATGCACACGTGTCTCTTTCTTTGGAACCGGCGGTGCAACCAGTGGGTTTCTCATAACGAGACGACGAGCGCGTCTGGAACCGAGGGAGGATTACCATGAGTGACCCACGTTTTACCGATCCGCGATTGAGCGACCCAGTGCTACGTCGTGACGAACCCATCGGTGGGATCTGGGGCTGGGTTGCAGGCATCGCCATCGTGGCATTGATCGCGTTCCTCGTGATCGCCGGCAGCAACAGCAATACCGCGAGCAATAATCCGTCGCCTGCCACCACCGGCAGCGCGCCGCGTCAAATGAGCCCGTCGACCACCACTGGCTCAGGCTCCACGTCGCAGCCGATGACTCCAATTCCGACGCCGGCGCCAAGCAAGAGCGCCCAGTAGGTCGGCACGAGTTCGCGTTTGAACGGAGAGCCTCGGCGTCGCGCGCGCCGGGGCTGCTCATGGATTTAGGAGACTCGCCATGACTTGGGATGACAAATGACTTGGGGCGTCAACAAGTCGTGTAATCGGTCGTTGGCAGACGGGGCGCGGGCCGGCACGCTGCAAATCGTCGGCGCGCTTATCGGCGCGATCTTCATCGTGGGCCTCGTGCTCTACGGGCTCAATCATGAGGGTGAAGAAGGCGACAGCAAGAAAACCGCCGCCCCTATCACGGTCACGCCGCAGCCGGCGCCCGGTCAGCGTAATCCGTCGCAAGGTCAGCAATCGCCGGAACCGCAGCAAGCTCAATCGCAACAAGGCGGCGGCCAGCAACCGTCCGCGCCAAACTCCACTGCCACGCAGCCGTCTGGCCCAAGTAACCCTTCAACCACGACCGGCCAAGGACCCAATGCGCGGGGCAGCCAGAACGGCAACGCGGGTAACAAAGCAAACCAGGCGCCCGCCACGGCATCGCCGAGCGCCTCGCCGCCGAATCCGGCCAATAATTAGTGAGGCTCAATAAATTGGAGGCGCTATCCGACGATCGCCGAGAGCCCGAAGCCGACAGTCGCGCCGATCACCGTATCGATCGCCTGGAATTGCATGCCGCTCAAGACGTGGCTGACATAAGGGAACAGCACATGGCCGAACGGCAACATGACCGCCGCGACCAGCGCAACGCAGAGTAATTTTACAATGAGCGGCCGGTCGATCATCCTTGATCCACTTCCCCTAGTCCTTGCGAGCTTTTTTCTTAATCTTCTCACGGATTGCATGGCTTGGGCAAACGCGTCAGGTCTCGTAGGCCTTGTCGATGGGAACCCGGTAGCCGTTGGCGAGCCGGTTGGTTTCGTTAGCCATGCCGGTGACCGCTATCACCTCGCCGAACATGGCTTCGGTCATGCCGGCCTTGCGGGCAGCGGCGGTGTGGCTGCCGATGCAATAGGCACAGCCATTGGTGACGCTGACCGCGAGATAGATCATCTCCTTGGTGAGCGGATCGAGCGCGCCCGGCGCCATGATCTGCTTGATGCTTTCCCAGGTGCGTTTGAGCATGACCGGATCGCGCGCCAGGTATTTCCAGAAATTGTTCACGTCCGGCACGTTGCGGGTCTGCTTGATGTCGTCATAAACCGCGCGGACGGCGGCTGAGGCATCGGCGTATTCAATGGCGTTCATGGCTGACCTCTTAGAAATCGAGCTTATCGCGCACCGCGGCGATGCCGGCTTTGGCGCAGGCTTCGTCGTTGTCGCCGCCAGGGGCGCCGGAGACACCGACCGCGCCGACCAAGGATCCCGCTGCCTCCACCATGACGCCGCCGGCGATGATGGTCGCACCCGGCAACGAACGGATGCCGGCTTGCGGCGAGCCCGGCCCGCTGGCGGCGACCAGCTCGCTGGTATTGGTGCGGAAGCTGACTGCGGTCCAGGCCTTGCCGGTCGCCGTCGGCACGGTGTGGGCGCCAGCGAAGCGGTCGCGCAGCAGCACTTGCGTCACGCCGAAACGGTCGACCACCGCGACGGTGACTTGGTAGCCCTGCTTCTGGCAGTCGGCGAGCGCGGCGCGGGCGAGCGCCAGCGCCAGATCGACACTCATGGACTTGAACGTGACGAGATTTTCCTCGGCGCGGATCGGCACGCTCAACAGCGGCGCCAGCAAGAGCGCCATTATCATTTTTCGCAGCGTCATGGGGCACCTGGCCTTTCTCGTCGCATTTGCAAGACTACCCCACGCGGGACTATATTCACAACAAGGGCGCGACACGTCCGGGTGCCGTATCGCGACGCCGGCGACGCTCGACGCCGCGCACTATTTCCCCAACGCCGACCGCTTCACCGATCGCTTGACCGATATCCGCCGCGAGGCGCTCGCCGTCGCCGGCATGCTCGCCAATGTTCCGCGTTTCCACGACATCATGCCGGCACAGGCGGATATTTCGGCCACTGACGGACGCGACTGGCGCGTGGCTGCCCGACGGTCGCCTCGCTGCTCGATGAGGCGCCGGATGTGGTATCGGCCATATTGTCGTTTCTGGCGCCCGGCAAGCACATCGCTGAGCACCGCGGCCCGTTCCGCGGCATCTTGCGCTTTCATCTGATGCTGTCGATGCCGCGCGACGGCAACGGCCTTCCCGCTTGTGTCATGAATATCGACGGCGTCCCCTATTGTCTCGGCGACGGCGATAGCCTGCTGTGGGACGACACCTTTCGGCACGAAGTCTTGAGCTGCAGCGACCAGGTCCGCATCGCGCTCTTGCTCGACGTCTGGCGCAAGGACATGCCGGCCGATGTCGCGCTGTTGTCGCGGGCCATCCTGCTTGGGACCCAGGCGGCTATCCGAATTCGCGGGGTGTCTTACGGCGGCTGAAGAATGCGCTAGTCTTCGTCCGCGGCCGCAGGGACCGCCATTGCATGAGGACATGATGACGAAGACGCCCAACTATTTTACAGGAAAAACCATCGTCATCACGGGGGCCGGCAGCGGCATCGGGCGGGCCACCGCGCTGATCTTCGCGCGCGAAGGCGCCAACGTGGTGTGCGCCGACATCAACGAGAAAGGCGTCGAGCAGACCGTCGAGCAGGTCAACGCTAAAGGCGGCCAAGCGCTGGCGCTCACCATCAACGTGACCAAGCGCGCGGCGGTCGAGGACATGGCACAGCTGGCGATCGACGGTTTCGGCAGCGTGCAGTTTCTGTTCAATTCGGCGGGTGCCGCGCTGCGCCGCTCCAAATTTCTCGATATCGACGACGATCTATTCGACCGCGCCTTCGACCTCAACGTGAAAGGCACGTTCTACGCCATGCAGGCGCTGTTGCCGCACATGCTGAAGAACCAGTTCGGCGTGATCGTCAACATGGGTAGCATGTCGCACCGGCGCGGCGGGCCCGGCTCCTCGGTGCATTACGCCTCGGCCAAGGGCGCGGTGGTGACCATGACCATGGGCGTGGCGCGCGAATTCGCCACGCAAGGCATCCGCGCGCTGTCGATCTCGCCCGGGCCGGTGAAGACGCCGTTCCAGGACGCGGCGGCGACCTCGCCCGAATTGGTGCAGAAATTCCTCGATGACGTGCCGATGGGCCGCTTCGCTGCGCCGGAGGAGATCGGCGAATTGGTGCTGTTCATTTGTTCGGACGCGTGCCAATTCATGACCGCCGACACGGTCTATGTGAACGGCGGCGGCGGCTGGAGGTAAGCAATGACGACGTGGTGCCGCTTCGAGAGAGACAACGCGACCAGCTATGGCGTGGTGGAAGGCGGCCAAGTGATTGCTTTGGATGGCACGCCCTGGGGCGCACACAAGCGAACCGCCCGCGCCTATCCGCTGACCGCTGTGAAACTGCTGATCCCGGTGGTGCCGCCGACTTTTTACTGCGTCGGCATCAATTACGCCGATCACATCCGCAAGATGGCGGCCAAGCGCGGCACCGAGCCGGTGTTCCCGAAGAAGCCGGACATCGGCTATCGCGCCAACAACGCGCTGATTGCGCACGAGGAGAATATCGTCAAGCCGGCGGACGCCGGCGAGGCGTTCCAATACGAGGGCGAGCTGGTAGCAGTGTTTGGCAAGCGCTGCCGCAATGCCTCGCGCGAAAACGCGCTCGATTATGTGCTGGGCTGGACCATCGGCAACGACGTGAGCGAGCGCGGCTGGCAAAAGGACGACCGCACACTCTGGCGCGCCAAGAATTCCGACACCTTCAAGCCGATGGGACCGTGGATCGTCACTGGCTTAGACCCCGCCACGATGAAGACCGTCATCCGCGTCAACGGCAAGGAAACCGACCGCTTCGCCACCAATAACATGATCTTCGACACCGCCACCTACATCGCGGAGGTGTCGAAGTATTGCACCATCGAACCGGGCGACGTGATGTGGATGGGAACCGACGGAGTTCCAGCCAACATCAAGCCGGGCGACACGGTCGAGATCGAGATCACCGGTATCGGTGTGTTGCGGAACAAAGTCGTCGCGGCGACGTGACGCGAAATTAGCCGGTATAACTCTCAGGATTGTGCCGCGTCGGCGCGACAGCGACTGCGCATTGGCGTAACGCAATTTACGCTTTTCAATATCCGGTGCCCCATGTCACAAACTAATTCCGACGACGATGTCGGCCGCCAAATCCTCAGCGTATTCGTCCGCAACCGCATCCCGGTGAGCGGCATGCTGCCGCGCAATTATTTTTTTACCGTGCGCGACGGCGATTTCCAGCGCGGGCTCAACAAAGCGGTGGCGAACTCCTGGGTCACAATCGACCGGCGCAATCGCTACCGTTATGAGCTCACGGCCGCAGGTTATGCCGCCGGGCGGACGATCGAGGAGCCGGAGGTTTAGGCCCGCGCTACTTCACCGGATTGACCAGCGGCTGACCCTTTTCGACCACGTAAGTCACGACGAGCTTCGCCCACCCGGTGCCGACCGAACCTTCGTTGTGGATCGCCTTCATCGGGATCTCGTGGGACTCGCCGGCCTTGTAGGTCTTCTCCGGCTGCCCGTCGGGCGCCAGCCAGAACTCGCCGTCGAGCACCTGGAAATCGACGATGCCGGGATGGAAATGACGGCCAGCCTTGAAACCGGGTGCGATTTCCACCATGGCGGTGATGACTTCGTAATTGGCGCCCGGCACTTCGATCTTGCCGATGATGGTACGCTTGACCGGCGACGGCGAGACCGGCGCTTTGACTTCCTGCGCGATGGCACCGCCGAGCGCTAACGCGGCGAGCGTGGCGACAATGAGCGATTTTTTGAGCATGGACCTTCCCCCTGCGTGAGGCGGGGATTATAGGCGCGGCGCGCGGGCAAGCGCCATCGCCGGTATTCTTTAAAGGCGCATTCTTTCTTATCCCTCCCCGCCTGCGGGGGAGGGCAGCCGCGAGATCGCGAGCGGCGGGTGGGGGCGTCCGCGCAATTACCTGACCCCCGGCGCTTCGCGCCGACCCTCCCCTTTCAGGGGAGGGATAAGAAAGCTACGACCCCTCCCGCTCCTCGACCAGCGTCACCACGTCGCGCGTGCGGGTGACGCCCTCCGGGAAGGCGCGGTTGAAGTCAGCGACCAGCGCCTTGAACTCGTCGCCGGCGAGGGCGGCGTTGGCCTTATCGGCGAAGCGATAGACCGCGGTGTGCACGCCCGGCTCCAGCTCGCTCCAGAAGCGCCAGGCCTTCTCGCATTTGAACGCCTTGATCGCCCACGGCAGGTGGTCGGTCGAATACCAATGGTCGAAGTTCTCGCGCAAAGGCGCGACGACGACGGCGCGGACGATGAAGAAGGTGGCGGGCATGGGGGCTCCATCGATGGGCACCGGCACTGCCGATGCTTACGCGGACCATGCCAGCCAATCGAGCGCGGCTCAAATACCGGCAAGTCAGCGCGCGGGTATGGCGCGCGCCGGCGTTCTACGCGCCGCGAGCGTGTGGAAGCCATAGGCCACACCGAGGCCAACCGCGAGGACGGCGATCGAGACCAGCGGCCGATACCACAGCCAAGCGACCGCGATGAGCGCCGGAGCGAGCACAAACGTGCAGACCAGCGCCACCAAAAATGCGTGAGTCACCAACGGTAAATCGCCGAGAAAGGTAGTCAACTCTTCAGCAATCGATTCAAATTTCGGACAATCCAGCAAAGATTTCGTCGATAATCCAATTATCTTAGAGACATTTTTCGGTACGTCACGTTCAGGATTGATGTATTGGTGGTAGGTACGACCGCTCGGAATGCGGTCAAATAGTTCTAAACAGGCAACCACGACAACGCGATGGCCATCCCCAAGTCTAGGCCGGTAGTCTCGGTGTCTATAACAACTTCTCTGATGCTCATAGCGCCGAAGGGGTTTGTAATTACACCGGCAAATTGTCGTGCTTCCTGGCCGGCATCTCGACATGCTTGTTCTTCAGCATCGCCAGCGCGCGCGCCAAGCGGCGGCGCGTCGAGTGCGGCATGATCACGTCGTCGATATAGCCGCGCTCGGCGGCGACGAAGGGCGACAAAAAGCGGTCCTCGTATTCCTTGGTGCGAGCGGCGATCTTGTCCTTGTCGCCGATGTCGGCGCGGAAGATGATCTCCACCGCGCCCTTGGCGCCCATCACCGCGATCTGCGCGGTCGGCCAGGCGTAGTTCAGGTCGCCGCCGACGTGCTTTGACGCCATCACGTCATAGGCGCCGCCGAAGGCTTTCCGCGTGATAACAGTAACGAGAGGCACGGTGCACTGGCTGTAAGCGAACAGCAGCTTGGCGCCGTGCTTGATCAGCCCGTTATATTCCTGCGCGGTGCCGGGCAGGAAGCCGGGCACGTCGACGAAAGTGACAATCGGAATATTGAAGGCGTCGCAGAAGCGCACGAAGCGCGCGCCTTTTCGCGACGCATCCGAGTCGAGCACGCCGGCCAGCACCATCGGCTGGTTGGCGACAAAGCCCACCGTCTTGCCGGCAATGCGGGCGAAGCCGGTGACGATGTTGCGCGCATAGGTGGTCGCGATTTCGAAGAAGTCGCTTTCGTCCACGACTTTGAGGATCAGCTCCTTGATGTCGTAGGGCTTGTTCGGATTTTCGGGGATCAGCGTGTCGAGCAATTCATCGATGCGGTCGGCGGGGTCTAGCGTCGGCCAATCCGGCACGCCGGTCTCGTTGTTGGCGGGCAGGAAGTCGATCAGCCGGCGCATCTGAAGGAGACATTCGACGTCGTTCTCGAAGGCGCCGTCGGAGACGCCCGACTTGGTGGTGTGCACGCTGGCGCCGCCGAGTTCTTCCGCGGTGACTACTTCGTTGGTCACCGTCTTCACCACGTCCGGCCCGGTGACGAACATGTAGGAGGTGTCGCGCACCATGAAGATGAAATCGGTCATGGCCGGCGAATAGACGTCGCCGCCCGCGCAGGGGCCCATGATCACGCTGATCTGCGGAATGACGCCGGAGGCAATCACGTTGCGCTTGAACACCTCGCCATAGCCGCCGAGCGCGGCGACACCCTCCTGGATGCGCGCGCCGCCGGCGTCGAACAGGCCGATGATGGGCGCGCGCGCCTTCATCGCCATGTCCTGCACCTTGATGATCTTGCCCGCATGCGCCTCGCTGAGCGAGCCGCCGAACACGGTGAAGTCCTTGGAGAACAGATAGACCGTGCGGCCGTTGACCGTGCCCCAGCCGGTCACCACGCCGTCGCCGGGGATCTTGGTCTTCTCCATGCCGAAATCGCCGGAGCGGTGCTCGACGAACATGTCGAGTTCCTCGAACGAGCCCTTGTCGAGCAAGAGTTCGATGCGCTCGCGCGCCGTGAGTTTTCCGCGCTTGTGCTGAGCCTCGATGCGGCTCTTGCCGCCGCCCAGCCGCGCTTCGTCCCGCCGCTGCTCCAGCCTGTCGAGGATTTCTTTCATGGCAACCCCCTGCCCCGCCTATTTCCGCAATAGTTTCCCGAATTGGTCTGCAAAAGCCATACCACCACATTCTTCCGTCGTCCCCCGCGAAGGCGAGGGACCCAGTAGCCCCGGCGCGCATGTTGCGGAAAAACCGAGGTTACTGGATCCCCGCTCGCGCGGGGATGACGGCGGAGCGCTTGGCATCCCCTCGCTCCCCCCTTAGTACCCGCCCCATCACCAAAATATCTTACAACTGCGGGTTCTCACTTTTCACGCTAAAATCATCTATACTGCTTTACATGCGCTACGGGGCATGCGCCGCCTGGCTGCGTATATGGCCACTCGTACGATATGGGATGCGTCCAAGGTTTCGTTGGCAACGCACACGCCGACCGCGAAGCAACGTCGGTTGACGCTCGCGATCGTAGCCGTGGTGCTTGTTGCCACCGCGATTGTGGCCCCATTCGGTGCCACCCAGTTGCGGCCAATGAATGGTTTTATTCCAGCCACCGAAGCATTGATTTTCATCTGCGATCTATTGACCGCCGCGCTGTTGGCCAGCCACTCCACGATCATTGGCTCACGCGGCTTGCTTCTGCTTGCCGGTGGCTTTTTGTTCAACGCGCTGATCGTCGTTCCGCACGCCCTGACTTTTCCAGGCGCATTTGCGCCGTCCGGCCTTCTTGGCGCCGGTCTGCAGAGCACGGCATGGCTTTTCATTTTCTGGCATTTCGGACTGCCCGCATCGGTGATCGGCTATGCCTGCTTGTCGCGCGAGACGCACATTTTAACCGCCTCGACCGTTTTTTGGGGCGCAACGTTCGTCGTTGCTCTCGTGTTCGTCCTTACGTGGATTGCGGCGGCGCATGGCGACACCCTGCCGGCCCTCTTTATCGATCAGCGCGGCTTTACGCCCCTGGCGAGCTATGTCACCGGCATCGATTTCTTGATCAGCGTCGTTGCGCTGCTGGCCTTGCTGCAACGCCGGCAAAAATCGGTCCTCGATCTCTGGCTGACGGTCGCGGTTGTCGCGCTGGTGGCGGAGCTCGGGATGACGACCTTCGTCATCGTCAGCCGCTTCAGCCTCGGCTTTTACACAAGCCGATCGCTTTCGATGGCCGCATCAACGGTCGTATTGTTTGCGCTGCTCGCGGAAACGGTCCGGCAAGAAATACGTCTCGCGCGCGCCCATCTGGCGTTGCAGCTTGAACGCAGCGGCAAGCTGACGACTTTGGACGCGGCGCTCGGCGCTATTTCCCACGAGGTGAAACAGCCTCTCAGCAGCATTGTCTATAACGCCGAGGCAGCGCAGCTAATCCTTGGTCATGCGGCACCGGACCTCGAGGAGATGCGCGAGATCGTCGACGAGATCATTGATAGCAGCAATCGCGCCAACGATGTGTTCAAGAACATTCGCGGCTTGTTCCGAAATTCCCACGAGGATCTACAACAAGTCAACATGAACGATCTTGTCACTGGGATGTTGCAAGGCTTGCAGGACCATCTGAACAATCATGGGATCGTATCCCATGTCGAACTGGAGACCGAACTGCCGACCATCCTAGGCCACAAGGGGCAGCTACAGGAGGTCCTATTCAACCTCTTCAACAATGCGCTCGATGCTATGAAGAGCAGTTCAATTGCTAAAAGGAACCTGCGTGTGCAAACCGAGACGCGGGGCCGCCAGGCAATCCGCGTTTCCGTACAGGACTCAGGCCCGGGAATAGAGCCCGAACACCTGGGCCAGATATTCGACGCATTCGTCACCACGAAGAAAGATGGAATGGGAATGGGTTTGGCGATATGTCGAATGATTATTGAACGGCACGGGGGCCAACTTTCGGCGTCATCCGGTATCGATACCGGGGCGCAATTCGAAATTACGCTGCCGATTGAGCCGGCTGCCGATCCGGACCGGCAGTCAGCTTAGGAAGTTGCGGGATGGCCGGGTCAAGCCCGGGCATGACATAGCATGAGCGCTTGGCATCCCCTCACTCCCCCCTTAGAACCCGCCTATGAGCGAAACCGCCACCTCCGCGCAACTGCTCCAGCAGGGCCTATTCCACCACCGCCAGGGCGATCTCGCCTCGGCCATGGAACGCTATGTCGAGGTGCTGCGCATCGACCCGCAGAACGCCGACGCGCTCTATTACGTCGCGGTGGTCGCCTGCCAGGAGGAGCAATTCCAGCAGGGCGTCGAGCTCGCCCGCCGCGCCATCGCGAACGGCCCGCCGCAGGCGCGCGTGCACAATCTGCTCGGTCAGGCGCAGTACCGGCTGGGCGAGCCGATGGAGGCGATCAAGAACTTCGACCGGGCGATCGCGCTCGACGCCGATTTCGCCGACGCCCACGGCAACCGCGCCAATATTCTGGTCGATGCCGGCTTTCCCGACGAGGCGCTGAAAAGTTTCGACCGCGCGCTCGCGCTCAATCCGGCTTCCGGGCCCGACTGGCTCAACCGCGGCGCCTTGCTGCAGGAACTCGGCCGCCACGCCGACGCGCTGGCGAGCTTCGACAAGGCGGTCATCTGCGGTCCGGAGGTCGCCGAAGCTCACGTCAATCGCGCCAACGCGCTCAAGGACCTCGGCCATCTCGACGCCGCAAGCGGCCTGCCAATTTCGCCACGCTTCGACGAGGCGGCCGCCGCTTACAGCAAGGCCATCGCGCTCGAGCCGCGAATGGACGAGGCCTATTTCGGGCGCGGCCTGCTCGCTTTGTTGCGCGGCGACTGGGCGGCCGGCTTTCCCGATTACGAACACCGCGAAAAAGTCGGCGAGCCGACTTTTGTCGCGCTGGATGAGCCGCGCTGGGACGGCGAACTGCGCGTCGACGAACGCCTCGTGCTGGTGAGCGAACAGGGCCTGGGCGACGCCATCCAGTTTTGCCGCTTCGCGCCGCTGCTGGCGGCGCGCGGGTTCGCCGTGACGATATTGACCCGCAAGGCCATGGCGCCACTGCTCTCGACGCTGAAAGGCGTGACGATCGCGACCGACGCCGATGCGCTCTCGCAAGATCCGCGGCCGCTGCGCTGGGCGCCGCTGTTGAGCGTGCCCGGCATGCTGGGTCTCCGGCCGGACCGCGTGCCGGCCGACGTGCCTTATCTCGCGGCGCAGCCGGCACGCATTGCAACATGGCGCACACAGCTCGGCGGCGGCTTCAAGATCGGCATCAACTGGTCGTCCGGCCACTCGGACAAGGCGCACTTCACTCGGCGCGACATTGCGCTTGCCGACTTCGCGCCGCTCGCCGCCCTGCCCGGCGTGCAACTGATTTCGCTGCAAAAGGGCGCGGCGGCCGCGCAGATTGGCTCGGTCGCGTTCCGCGACAAGATTATGACGCTCAACGCCGACCTGCAGGCCGATGCGGATTTCTTCCTGGATACCGCCGCGGTGATGAGCCAGCTCGACCTCATCGTCACCTGCGATACCTCGGTCGCGCATCTGGCCGGCGCGCTGGCGCGGCAGGTGTTCACTGCGCTGCCGGTGATCGCCGACTGGCGCTGGCTCATCGGCCGCGATGACACGCCCTGGTACCCGACCATGCGGCTGTTTCGCCAGGACGCCGGACGGCAATGGCAACCGGGGATCGCGCGCGTCGTCGAGGCCGTGCGCGAAAAAATGACGCAGGGCCTGCAAAGCTGAACTTTGTAACTGGCCGTCATCGCGCGCATGGAACGATTTTCCCTCCCCGCACGTTAGTCCGCGACCTCAACGCCAACGGGGAGAATTTCCATGGGCTCCAGCAAAGCCACTGCGGCGCATAACGGCACGCCGCGCCTGCAAACGCCGACCGATCTGCGCTCCAACGCCAGCAAGGACATCGCCGGCGCGCTCAACGCCATCCTGGCGGACAGTTTCGCGCTCTATCTCAAGACCAAGAATTTCCACTGGCACGTCAGCGGGCCGCATTTCCGTGACTATCATCTGCTGCTCGACGAACAGGCCGACCAGATCTTCGCCACAACCGACGTGATCGCCGAACGGGTGCGCAAGATCGGCGGCAACACGCTGCGCTCGATCGGCGACATTTCGCGCCAGCAAAGGCTCGCCGACAACGATGCGGCTTATGTGGACCCGCAGGACATGCTGGCCGAGTTGCGCGATGACAACCAGCGCGTCGTCGCCTCCATGCGCGAGGCGCACGGCCTGTGCGACGAACATGAGGATGTCGCCACCGCCAGCCTGCTCGAGGTCTTCATCGACGAGGCCGAGCGGCGCGTCTGGTTCCTCTACGAGACAAGCCGCAAAGGCGACCCGACCGGGCATTAAGTCAGCCGCAGCACCGCGACCGCCGCCTCGAACTCGGCATGACGATACGCGCGGCGCTCAAGCGCGGCCTCTTCGCGGCCCCATTGCGACATCTGCCAGTCCTCGTCCACATGCGCGGCCGCCCAGACGGTGTCGGCGTCAAGCGCGGCACGCTCAAGCGCGAGTGCGAGCAAGGCCGAGCCGGTCAGCGTGGTGATCGTGAACACCGCGCCCAGCCGCCAGACGTCGGCGGGAATTTTTGCGCGTGCGGCGGCGATCGCCTCGCTCGGCTGCGCCACGTGCACGACGCCCTGCGCCAAGACGAAGCGCGCGCCCAACCCGTCGCTCGCCCAGGCCAGCACCGGGTCCCAGTGCTGCGTCTGGCGCTTAACCAGGCCTTCCGGCGCATGCGCGCGATAGCACAGCAGGTCCGAGCCGAGATATTGCGTCACCTCGGCGGCGACCGGCCCTGGCGCATCCGCAACCGCGTCGATCACCGCTTTGGCAAGCCGGGTGAGCGGCATGCGCGCCGGGTCGATAAGTTCCACTTGCGCGTTCCACTCGCCGGCGATTTGTCCGGCCAGCGCAAGCGTCGGGGCGGCAAGCGCGCGCCGCATCGGCGTCTTGACCGGCTTGCCGTCGAGCAGCAGCGGGAAACTGCCGCCGTCGGCATCCCCCACATGCGCCTGGGTGTAAAAACGTTTACGCAGTGCCGTGCGTGCGCCGAGGCGCGCCGACTCGCGCGGGTCGAGCGGCTGGTTTTCGAAGATTTCGTTGAAAATGTCGCGCATCAGAATTGCGTGATTGTGCGCCGCAATATGGGCCGCGGCGCGACGAGCCCCAAGCCGCCTCGTTTGCGGAAAATAACCGGTTCGGCAAGCAAAAACATTAACGTAACCAGCCGAATTTCCCGCATTGCCGCCATCCTATCGCCCCTTTCAGGGAGCGAAAAACATGAGCGAAAGCTTGCGGTTGATAGGTCCTGGACATGACGGAAGGATAGGTAGCCTTGGGGGGTTCTTACCCATATATTTCGCCCCCTAAATCGCGGCCGTCCCAATAAGGCCGCGCCGGGGGAAGACCAGCCGCCTGAGGCTGTCACGCGACACCGGCAAGCTTCTTGCACGTGTTGAAGGCGTGGGGCTTGCAGGGGCGCGTTTCGAGGAGTGAATGAAGAATACCAACATTGCGGCGCCCGATTACTTCCACAAGGTCGTGGATTGCCAATGGGCTTGCCCGGCGCACACGCCGGTCCCTGAATATATCCGGTTGATCGCGGCGGGCCGCTATTCGGACGCCTACATGGTCAACTGGTACTCCAACGTGTTTCCGGGAATCCTCGGGCGCACCTGCGACCGGCCGTGCGAGCCGGCCTGCCGGCGCGTGCGCGTGGAGGACGAGCCGGTGGCGATCTGCCGCTTGAAACGCGTCGCCGCCGATTACAAGGACGACATCCGTGCGCGCCTACCCAGGCCGGCGCAGAAGAAGAACGGCAAGCGCATCGCTTTGGTTGGTGGCGGGCCCGCCTCGCTCACTGTCGCGCGCGATCTGGCGCCGCTCGGCTATCATTGCGTGGTGTTCGACAACGATCCCAAAGCCGGCGGCATGATCCGCTCGCAAATCCCGAAGTTTCGCCTGCCCGATGCCGTCATCGACGAGGAATGCGGCTACATCCTCGATCTCGGCGTCGAATTCCGCGGCGGCAAGCGCATCGACAGCATGAAGGCGCTGCTGGCGGAAGGCTGGGATGGGATCTTCGTCGGCTCCGGCGCGCCGCGCGGGCGCGACCTCGATATCCCCGGCCGCAAGGAAGCGGCCAAGAACATCCACATCGGCATCGACTGGCTGTCTTCGGTGTCGTTCGGCCACACCACAAAAATCGGCAAGCGCGTGATCGTGCTCGGCGGCGGCAATACCGCCATGGACTGCTGCCGCTCCTCGCGCCGGCTCGGCGGCGAGGCCGTGCAGGTGGTGGTGCGCTCGGGCTTCGAGGAAATGAAGGCGTCGCCTTGGGAAAAGGAAGACGCCATGCACGAGGGTATCCCGATCCACAATTACCTTGTGCCCAAGCAATTCACCCATGACAATGGCAAGCTGACCGGCATCACCTTCGAGAAGGTGAAGGCGCAATTCGACGACAAGGGCCGCCGCAAGCTTGTGCCCGCCGGTGATCCCGAGCAGCATTTCCCCTGCGACGACGTGCTGGTGGCGGTTGGCCAGGAGAACGCCTTCCCCTGGATCGAGCGTGACGCCGGCATCGAGTTCAACGACTGGGGCCTGCCCAAGCTCGACGAGAAGACCTTCCAATCGAGCAACCCGAAAGTGTTCTTCGGCGGCGACGCGGCCTTCGGCCCGAAAAATATCATTTGGGCGGTGGCGCACGGCCACGAGGCCGCGGTCTCGATCGACAAGATGTGCAATGGCGAGGACGTCACCGACCGCCCGCTGCCGGCGGTCTCGCTGATGAGCCAAAAAATGGGCATCCACGAATGGTCCTACGACAACGAGATCGCGCTCGATAACCGCTACAAGGTGCCGCTGCGCGACAAGGTGGTGGCGTTGAAAGACATCAAGGCCGAGGTCGAACTGGGCTTCGATCCCGAGCTGGCGCTGGCGGAAGCCGGCCGCTGTCTGAACTGCGATGTGCAGACGGTGTTCTCGGCGCAGCTTTGCATCGAATGCGACGCCTGCGTCGACATCTGCCCGATGGATTGTATCACGTTCACGGTGAACCGCGAGGAAGCCGATCTACGTAAATCTCTTAACGCGCCCTCGCACAATCTCAGCCAGGATCTCTATGTGCAGGACGGGCTCAAGACCGGCCGCGTCATGGTGAAGGACGAAGACGTCTGCCTGCATTGCGGTCTGTGCGCCGAACGCTGCCCGACCGGCGCCTGGGACATGCAGAAATTCCTCCTGGAAATGACTTACGCAGGGACTTCATGCCGACCGCCACGCCGATCAGCCGCGTAAACGACTTCGTCGTCCGCTTCGCCAACGTCAACGGCTCGGGCTCAGCGAGTGCGAACGAGATGTTCGCGCGCGCGGTGCTGCGCATGGGCGTGCCCGTCGCGCCGCGCAATATCTTCCCGTCCAACATTCAAGGACTGCCGACCTGGTACGAGGTGCGCGTCACCGAGGCGAGCCATCTCGGCGCGCGCGGCGGCACCGACTTGATGGTGGCGATGAACCCGCAGACCTTCGAACGCGACATCTCCGGGATCGAGCCCGGCGGCTATTTGCTCTACAATTCCACCAAGCCGCTGCCGGCTTCCAAATTCCGCCAGGACATCACGGTCATCGGCGTGCCGCTGACCGCGATCTGCAACCGCGAATATTCCGATCCGCGCCAGCGCCAACTGTTCAAGAACATCATCTATATCGGCGTGCTCACCGCGCTTCTCGACATGGACGTCAAGGTGGTCGAGCAGTTGATCGGCGAGCAGTACAAGGGCAAGGAAAAGCTGATCGAGCCCAACATCAAGGCGCTGCATATCGGGCGCGATCATGCCACCCTCAACCTCGCCTGCCCCATCGGCTTGCGCCTGAAGAAGAGCGACAAGGTCGGCAACCGCATTTTCATCGAGGGCAATGCGGCGGCGGCGCTCGGCGCGGTCTATGGCGGCGCCACCGTGTGCGCTTGGTATCCGATCACGCCGTCGTCGTCGCTCGCCGACGCCTTCACCCGCCATTGCGCCAGATTCCGCATCGATCCGGACACCAAGCAGGCCAAATACGCCATCATTCAGGCCGAGGACGAACTGGCTTCGATCGGCATTGTGATCGGCGCCGGCTGGAACGGCGCGCGCGCCTTCACCGCCACCTCGGGCCCCGGCATTTCCTTGATGCAGGAGTTCATCGGGCTTGCTTATTTCGCCGAAATTCCAGCGGTGCTGTTCGACGTGCAGCGCGCCGGCCCATCGACCGGCATGCCGACACGCACGCAGCAGTGCGACATCATCTCCTGCGCCTATGCCTCGCACGGCGACACCAAGCACATCCTGCTGTTCCCCGAGGATCCGGCGGAAGCCTTCGACATGGGCGCCCAGGCCTTCGATCTCGCCGACCGGCTGCAGACGCCGATCTTCGTCATGCTCGATCTCGACATCGGCATGAACCATCATCTGTCAAAGCCGCTGGCCTGGGACGACGCCCGCAAATACGACCGCGGCAAGGTGATGACCGCCGATGAGCTGGAAGCCGGCAAGGAATTCGGCCGCTATCTCGATGTCGATGGCGACGGCATCCCCTACCGCACCTACCCCGGCACGCACCCGACCAAGGGCTCGTTCTTCACCCGCGGCACCTCGCGCGACCGCTACGCGCGCTACACCGAGGAAGGCGCGCCTTACGTCGACAACATGCAGCGGCTGATCCGCAAATTCGACACCGCCAAGGACCTGGTGCCGCGCCCGCTGCAGGCCAATGCGGCCAAACCCACCAAATACGGCGTGATCTATTACGGATCGAGCGCGCCGGCGATGGACGAGGCAATCGCCATGATCGAAGCGCGCGGGCACGCGCTCGACCGCATGCGAGTACGCGCCTTCCCGTTCCATTCGAGCGTCAACAGCTTCGTCGCCGACCACGATTTCGTGTTCGTCGTCGAGCAGAACCGCGACGCGCAATTGCGCTCGCTCATCGTCAACGAGTGCGGCATCGATCCGGTGCGGCTGGTGCCGATCCTGCACTATGATGGCACCCCGATCACCGCGCGCTTCATCGCCAAGGCGATCGGCGATCATGTCGATCAGCTCAAGGTTAAGCCGATGAAGGTATCCTCATGACCTACCTCACCAAGCCGAAATTCCATCACCCCGATCTACCGAAGAACGAGCTCGGCTACACCCATCGCGACTATGAGGGCACGGTCTCCACGCTGTGCGCCGGCTGCGGGCACGATTCGATCACCGCTTCGATCATCCAGGCCTGCTTCGAATTGTCGATCGAGCCGCATCGCGTCGCCAAGATTTCCGGCATTGGCTGTTCGTCGAAGACGCCGACTTATTTCCTCGGCAATTCGCACGGCTTCAATTCGGTGCACGGCCGCATGCCGTCGGTGCTCACGGGTGCCAATCTCGCCAACCGCGACCTGATCTATCTCGGCGTGTCCGGCGACGGCGATTCGGCCTCGATCGGTTTGGGCCAGTTCGCCCACTGCCTGCGGCGCGGTGTGAACATGGTCTATATCGTCGAGAACAATGGCGTGTACGGCCTCACCAAAGGGCAGTTCTCCGCCACCGCCGACCGCGGCTCGAAATCCAAGCGTGGCTTCATCAATACTGACAACTCCATCGATCTTGCCGCGCTCGCCTTGCAGCTCGGCGCCAGCTTCGTCGCGCGCTCGTTCTCAGGCGACAAGCATCAGCTGGTGCCGGTGATCAAGGCGGCGATCGCCCACAAGGGCGCCGCCTTCATTGACATCATCAGCCCCTGCGTCGCCTTCAACAACCACGCCGGCTCGACCAAGAGCTTCGATTTCGTGCGCGAACATAACGAGGCGGTGAACCGGCTCGATTTCATGTCCAGCCGGATGCCGATCGAAGTGAAATACGACCCCGGCAGCGTCGAGGTAGTCGAGCAGCACGACGGGTCCAAACTCACGCTGCGCAAGCTCGCCGCCGACTACGAGATCAGCGACCGCACGGCGGCCTTGGGCTTCCTGCAGCAGCACGCTAGCAAGGGCCAGATCGTCACCGGCCTGCTCTATATGGAAAAGGACTCGGAAGACCTGCACGCGCATTTGCGCACGGTCGACGGGCCGCTCAATGCGCTCAACGAGCTAGAGCTCTGCCCGGGCCAGGCGGCGCTGGAGAAGTTCAACGCGTCGCTGCGGTAGGCGTTAAAGTTGCCCATGGAACTGCGCCGCCTCGGCCGATCCGATCTGCACATAGCCCCGCTGATGCTGGGCACCAATGTGTTCGGCTGGAACGTCGATGAGGCGACCTCGTTTGCCGTCCTCGATGCTTTCGTCGACACCGGCTTCAACGCCATCGATACCGCCAATACCTATTCGCGCTGGGTGCCCGGCCACCAAGGCGGCGAGTCGGAGACCATTATCGGCAATTGGCTCAAAAAGAGCGGCAAGCGCGCTAAAGTCGTTATCGCCACCAAAGTTGGCGAGGACATGGGGCAAGGCCGCGGCCTGAAGACGAGCGACATCCTGCGCGAAGCCGAGAATTCACTGCGGCGGCTGCAGACCGACCGCATCGATCTCTATCAGACCCATTTCGACGACCCAAACACCACGCCGGATGAGACCTTGCAGGCCTACGCGCAATTGATTGCGCAAGGTAAAGTGCTCGCGATCGGCGCTTCCAATATCGCGCCCGCGCGCTTACAGGCCTCGCTGGATGCGAGCCAGCGGCCCGGCCTGGCGCACTATGAAAGCCTGCAGCCGCGCTACAATCTCTACGACCGTGTCGCCTTCGAGCGAGATTTCGAGCCGACCTGCCTCAAGGAGCGGATCGGCGTCATCCCCTACTACTCGCTCGCCGCCGGCTTTCTCACCGGTAAGTATCGATCGGAAGGTGATATCGGGAAAAGCGCGGCGCGCGCGCCACGCATCAAGGACTTTTTCAACGCGCGCGGACTGGGGATTCTAAAGGCGCTCGATGCGGTGGCCGGACGCCATGCCGCGACGCCGGCGCAAGTTGCGCTGGCTTGGCTGATCGCACGACCAAGCGTGACCGCACCGATTTCCAGCGCCACCAGTCTCGCGCAGCTCAATGAGATCATCCAGGCACCTCGCCTCGCCCTGACGGGTGCGGATATGGCGGCGCTGAACGAGGCGAGCGCCTAGGCGGCCGCGCGGGCGGCAGCTTTGCCGGCGGCGGCGGCCACCACCATCAGCAGTTCCAACATGATCGGCGTGCGCATGCGCAGTACGATCAGCAGGCCGGCGATCGGCAGGCAGATCGTGGCGAAGGGCGGGATCAGCGCGACGAGACGGCTGGCGCCGTGCCGGTAGCCGTAAATCTCGACCAGGAAATTCAGCAGCCCGGCCACCGTCATCAGCCCCATCAGCAGCAAGGCGCGGCGGCGATCGTCGGCAAAGTGATGGACGCGATAGTCGCGCTCGCATTGCGCATCGGCGAACTGCGCGTTCCACGGCGTCACCGCGACCGGCTTGAGTTCCGGCGGCGCGGCGTCAAAACTCGCGGGCAAAACGCTGGTTCGTCTATCCATCGACAGTCGGCCCTGGGTCCGGAATAGTCCGGTATAAGGCGTTGACAAAACCCTAGCAAAGGCCAGGAACTTCGCGGCCGGACCGACCCCGGAAAACATCGATATCCCAATGAACTAGCGTTTGAGCGCCGGCAAGGTTTCGCGCAAGCCTATTGATTGATGCAGCTGCCGATATAGGCGTTGCGGTCGCCGGCGGCCGCACCGTAGGCGCCAGCCTGGTGCGTGCAGCGGATCGCGCGATCCTGAGAGCTTTCGGTCCCGCCCGGACCAGAAGGCGCGACGGTCGGCAGGTTCTGCAAAGTACGGCCGGTCTGCGGCACGTAAAGCGACGGCGGCACTGTGGCCGGGTTCGTGGTCACCGATTGGGGAGGCTGCGGGTTGTAATGCAGCGGCCGCGGCAAGGGAGCGGGATAGACCATAACCGAAGAGCCACGCCGTCCTTTTTGTTTCTGCGTCGGCGGAAGCTTTTTCGCCGACGGATGCTCCTGCCTCATTATGTCGTAGCGATCGTCGTCGGCCTGACCCTGCGCCAAGGCGCCGGACGCCGCCAAGGTCAGCGCGAGCAGCGCAACAAGAAACGCACCGTGCGGTGCCCCGACATTCATTGAAGCGCGCGCCATCTCATGTCGTCGTCCATCTTGTCCGTTGGCACGCCGGTCGACCTGCCTCATTGCAAGCAGCACGTGGCGCGGCAATGGAAATCCGCACGCACGTCACTCCTCCGGCGCCTCGACGATCGGGTCGTAACGCTTGGCGTCGAAGCCGAGCAGGTTCCAGGACTGCGCCATATGAGGCGGCAACGGCGCGCTCACGTCAATGGTTCCGCCGCGCGGATGTGGTACCAGGATACGGCGCGCCAGCAGATGCAGTTTGTTCTGCATGCCGCCCGGCAGTTCCCAGTTCTCGATGTTGAAATATTTCGGATCGCCGACGATCGGGTTGCCGACATGGGCCATGTGGGCGCGCAATTGATGGGTGCGGCCGGTCACCGGCTTGAGCGAAATCCAGGCGACCTTCTGCGCCGCCGTCTCCACCACCGAGTAGTAAGTCACGGCGTGCACGGCGTCCTTCTCGCCGTGCTTGGCGATACGCATATAGGAATCCTCCTCGACCTCCTGCTTGGCGAGAAAGGTCGAGACCCGCCCCTGCTGCGGCTTCGGCACGCCGGCGACCAGCGCCCAATAGATCTTGCGCGCGGCGCGCGTGCGAAAAGTTTTGCCGAGTGCCGAGGCGGCAAAGCGCGTTTTCGCTACCAGCAGGCAGCCGGCGGTGTCCTTGTCGAGCCGGTGCACCAGGCGCGGGCGTTGCGCGTCCGGATGCGCGCCGCGCAAGGCGCCGAGCATGCCGTCGATGTGCTGCGTCGTGCCGGAGCCGCCCTGCACGGCGAGCCCCATCGGCTTGTTGAGCACCAGCACGTCGTCGTCTTCGTAAAGCGTGATCGATCGGATGAAGGCGCGATCTTTTTGTGCTTGCGGCGCGTCGTCGCGCGGCTTGGGCGCATCGAGCTGCAGCGGCGGGATGCGCACCGCCTGCCCGGCTTCGAGGCGGTTCTTCGGTTGCGTGCGCTTGCCGTTCACCCGCACCTCGCCTTTGCGGATGATGCGCTGGATGTGGCTGAACGACAGCCCGGGAAACCGTGCCTCGAAGAAGCGGTCGACGCGCATGCCATTTTCGTCAGGGGTGACGGCGACGGTTTGTACGCCGGCTGAGAATTGCACGGGCTTGGGCGCGACTGCTGAACCTCTCCCCGCTTGCGGGGAGAGGTCGACCGCCAGAGCGGAGCGATGGCGGTCGGGTGAGGGGGCATCTCTCCAATTCTGAGCGTTTGGAGACGCCCCCTCACCCCAACTCTCTCCCCGCAAGCGGGGAGAGGGAGAGCCTCGCCTGGGCGAGTGCTTCACGCGCAAATCGGATTGCCGCGGATTGGATCGCTCTTTGGCGCGCTCTTTGATCCGTTCATCGCGATCACGGCCGTGACCGCGGCCGCGCGGGCCGGCCTGTTGTCGTCCGCCGCCAGGCTGGCGTGGGCCATTTCTGCGCTGCCTCACTAGGAGCCCCGCTCCTTGCGCAGCCTCGCCCAATACTCGAGCCGCTTGCGCACTTCGCGCTCGAAGCCGCGCTCGGGCGGATTATAGAAACGCTGGCGAGGAAGCGCATCGGGAAAATAGTTCTGTCCGGAAAAGGCCTCTTCCTGGTCGTGGTCGTAGGCGTAGCCGCGGCCGTAGCCTTCCGACTGCATCAGCTTGGTCGGCGCGTTGAGGATGTGCTTGGGCGGCAGCAGCGAGCCTGCCTCTTTTGCCGCGCGCATGGCGGCGCCGAAGGCGGCGTAGGAAGCATTCGATTTCGGCGCGGTCGCCATGTAGAGCACGGCTTCGGCAATCGCCAGTTCGCCTTCCGGCGAGCCCAGGAAGTCGTAAGCGTCTTTGGCGGCATTGGCGATCACCAGCGCCTGCGGATCGGCGAGGCCAATGTCCTCGACCGCCATGCGCACGACGCGGCGCGCGATATAGAGCGGCGGCTCACCGGCATCCATCATGCGGCAGAGATAATAGAGCGCGGCGTCCGGGTCGGAGCCGCGCACCGACTTGTGCAGCGCGGAGATGAGGTTGTAGTGGCCGTCCTGCGCCTTGTCGTAGATCGGCGCGCGGCGCTGCACGATATCCTGCAGCTTGGCCGAGTCGAAGGATTCATCCTTGCGCGCGGCGCGCCAGACTTCTTCCGTCAGCGTAAGCGCGGCGCGGCCGTCGCCGTCGGCCATGCGCATAAGCGCCGTACGGGCGTCGCTGTCGAGCGGCAGCTTGCGGCCCTCGATCTGTTCGGCGCGCGCGAGCAGTTTCTCGATTGCCTCGGGGTCGAGCGGCTTGAACACCAGGACACGCGCGCGCGACAGCAACGGCGCATTGAGCTCGAATGACGGGTTATCGGTGGTGGCGCCTACCAGCACGATGGTGCCGTCTTCCATCACCGGCAGAAAACTGTCCTGTTGCGCGCGGTTGAAGCGGTGGATCTCATCCACGAACAGCAGCGTGCCCTGGCCCAGCTCGCGGCGGCGGCGCGCTTCCTCGAACACTTTCTTGAGGTCGGCGACGCCGGTGAAAATCGCCGAAACCTGCTCGAAATGCAGGTCGGTCGCCTGCGCCAGCAGCCGCGCCACCGTGGTCTTGCCGGTGCCGGGCGGGCCCCAGAACACCAGCGAGCCGAGCGAGCGGGTCGCCAGCATGCGGGTGAGCGCGCCGTCCGCGCCGAGCAGATGGTCCTGTCCGACCACCTCGGCGAGATTGGTCGGTCGCAAGCGGTCGGCGAGCGGGCGCGGCGCGTCCTTGTCGAGGCCGGCGGCCGCGAACAAAGTCGGACCCGCTTTGGCGCGCGGGCTCATCCGTTGAACACAGCGTTGATCTGCTGCCCGCCGCGGCGGATGACGACCTGCCAGGAGCGGCTCGGGGTGCTGGTGGCCTGGGCAAGATCGCTGGTTTTGGCCATCCGCTCGCCATTCACCGACATGATGATGTCACCGCGCCGGAAGCCGAGATTGCTGGCATAGGACCCCTGGTCAACGTCCACCACGACGACACCGTCGTCGGCGTTCTGCAATTGCAGTTCGTCGGCGAGCGCGGGCGACAGATTGGCAACCTTGACACCTGAAAACGGCGAACGCGAGCGGATGGTGATCTCGTCGCGCGGCGTCGTCGGCGCAGTTTGCAGCGCCACATTCACGCTCAACTCGCGGCCCTCGCGCAACAGCCCGAGCGCCGCCGTGCCGCCGAGCGGCTTGGTGGCAAAGCGATAGTCGAAGGCATTGGGATCGTCGACCGCTTGATCGTCCACCGCCACGATCACGTCGCCGGGTTTTAGGCCGGCGCGCGCCGCGGGCCCCTCCGGCGCGACACTGGCGACGAGCGCGCCGGTCGGCCGTTTCAGCCCCATGCTGTCGGCCATGTCACCGGTGACCGCCTGTAGCTTGGCGCCGAGCCAGGGCCGCTTGACCTCATGGCCGCCGCCTTTGGCGGACGCCACCACCACCCGCACCATGTTGGCGGGGATGGCGAAGCCGATACCCTGCGAGCCGCCCGAGCGCGAGAAGATCGCGGTGTTGATGCCGACCAGCCGGCCGCTAAGGTCGACCAGCGCGCCGCCCGAATTGCCGGGATTGATGGCGGCATCGGTCTGGATGAAGAACTGGTAGTCAGTGATGCCGACTTGCGTGCGGGCAAGCGCCGAGACAATTCCGTGCGTTACGGTCTGCCCAACGCCAAACGGGTCGCCGACCGCGAGCACCACGTCGCCCACTTCAAGCGCGTCGGAATTGGCGAATTCCAGCACCGGGAAACGCTCATGCGCGTCCTTGATGCGTAGCACCGCGAGATCGCTGCGCTTGTCCTTGAGCACGATCTCGGCCTCAAATTCTCGCTTGTCGGCGAGCGCCACCTTGACCTCGTCTGCGCCCTCGATCACGTGCACGTTGGTGACGACGAGGCCGGAGGCTTCGACAATCACGCCGGAGCCGAGCGAGCGTTGCACCTGTCGGCCGCCGCCGCCGTCGCCCGGAACGCCGAAGAAGCGACGGAAGACCGGGTCGTCGAACAGCGGATTGCGGTTCACCACCACCTTGGCGGCGTAGACATTGACCACCGCCGGCGCCACGCGCTGCACCACCGGCGCATAAGACAGCCGCAGCTCGGTGGTGGTCGGCACGCGGCGCTCCTGGGCGTAAGCGGCGGCGATACCGGCCATGGCAATGGCGGCAAGCAGGGCGACGGTCAAAGGTCGTTTCATGCGCATGGTGTCGATTCCCGGCGAAAGGCCGAGGTATAGGCTCCGGCCGGGGCTAAATGAAGGCCGGACGCTTCCCCCTCTCCCCGCTCTTGCGAGGAGAGATTAAAGCCCTACTCCTTCGCCGGCACCGTATGCAGCCAGGCCACGACGGCGTCGAGATCGTCGGCGGTCAGCATGGCATAGGAATGGAACGCCATTGGCGGTTTGATCTTGTTGCCGTCCTTGCTGATGCCTTGCGTGATCGCACGTTTAATTTCGTCGTCGGTCCATGCCCCGATGCCCTTGGTCTTGCTCGAGGTGATGTTACGCGACACCGAGACGCCCCACGGCCCGGGGAATTCGAAGCCGCCGGTGCCGAGCTTGCCGGCGAAATCGCGCCCGCGCGAGCCCATCGGCGTGTGGCACTCCATGCAATGCGCGATGGTGGCGAGGTAGAAGCCCTTCTTGAGCTTGTCGCTCATCATGGCTTCGGTGTACGGCTTCTCGCCCCCGGCGAACGGGTGATGCATCTGCTGCATCTTGTAGACCGGATTGGGTACCGTGTTCTTGACCGGCTTGACTGTACGCAGATAGGCGACCACCGCATCGAGGTCGCGCTCGGTCATGATCTCGTAGAAATCGCTCGGCATGATCATGGCGAGCGGAGTGCCGTTCGGCCGCACGCCCTTGCGCAACGCGGTCTTGATCTGCGAGTCGGTCCAACTGCCGATGCCGGTTTCCTTGTCCTGCGTGATGTTCGAGGCGGTGACCTTGAACGGCGCCTCATCCCACGACAGCCCGCCGGAAAAGTCCTTGCCCGCGACGGCCGCCGGCGGCCCTTTCGGTGAATGGCAGTTACCGCAAGTGAGGATACCGTTGACCAGATAGTCGCCACGCTTGACCAGGTCGGATTGCGCATTGGCCGTGCCAAGCGTGGCGGCGAGCGCAGCGAGCAATGTCGTGACAAAGCGGATCATGATGTTCCCCCTGTTTTTATGCGGGGGAGTATACATAGCCCGCTACCGCTCGCTATCGCCGGATAACAAAAAAGAGCGGCCGCGTGGCCGCCCTTGTGAATTGCGGGTCGTAACGCGGGTTTAAGCCGCCGCGGTCGCCTCTTCGTCTACCTTCTTAGCCTGAACCGGCCCGGAATCCTTGCCCTTGGCCTCGAGGTCGCGGTCGACGAATTCGATCACCGCCTGCGCCGCGCTGTCGCCGTAGCGGAAGCCGGCCTTTAGCACGCGGGTATAGCCGCCTTTGCGGTCCTTGTAGCGCGGGCCGATCACGTCGAATAATTTCTTGACCATCGGGATGTCGCGCATTTCCGAGATTGCTTGCCGGCGCGCGGCTAGGCCACCCTTCTTGGCCAGCGTCACCAGCTTTTCCACGATCGGGCGAAGTTCCTTCGCCTTCGGCAGCGTGGTGACGACCTGCTCGTGCTTGATCAGCGCGGCGGCCATGTTGGCGAACATGGACGTGCGATGCGCAGAATGCCTGCCGAGCTTGCGGTGAACTTTTCCGTGACGCATCGCCTAGTCTCCCAACCTCTTATGACGCAGCCGCGGCGCGGCTCAGTAGTGATCCTCGAAGCGCTTGGCCAGCTCTTCGATGTTTTCCGGCGGCCAGCCCGGCACTTCCATGCCGAGATGCAGGCCCATTTGCGCCAGCACTTCCTTGATCTCGTTGAGCGACTTGCGGCCGAAGTTCGGCGTGCGCAGCATCTCGGCTTCGGTCTTCTGCACCAGGTCGCCGATATAAACGATGTTGTCGTTCTTGAGACAGTTGGCCGAGCGCACCGACAGTTCGAGCTCGTCCACCTTCTTGAGGAAGGCCGGATTGAACGCGAGATCGGGAATGCTCTCGGCGGCCTCTGCCTTGCGTGGCTCCTCGAAATTCACGAACACGTTGAGCTGGTCCTGCAGAATGCGCGCCGCGTAAGCGAGCGAATCCTCCGGCGTGACCGCGCCGTTGGTCTCGATGGTCATGGTGAGCTTGTCGTAGTCGAGGATCTGGCCCTCGCGGGTGTTCTCGACTTTGTAGGAAACTTTACGCACCGGCGAATACAGGCTGTCGACCGGAATCAGGCCGATCGGCGCGTCCTCGGGACGGTTGCGCTCGGCCGGCACGTAGCCTTTGCCGGTATTGACGGTGAACTCCATGCGAATCTCGGCGCCCTCGTCGAGGGTGCAGAGCACGAGGTCGGGATTGAGCACCACCACGTCGCCGACGGTCTGAATTTCGCCGGCGGTGACAGTGCCCGGCCCTTGTTTCTTAACCACCATGCGCTTGGGACCCTCGCCCTGCATCTTGATCGCGATGTCCTTGATATTGAGCACGATGTCGGTGACGTCCTCGCGCACGCCGGCGATCGAGGAGAATTCGTGCAGCACGCCGTCGATGTGCACCGACTGCACCGCGGCACCCTGCAACGAGGACAGCAGAATGCGGCGCAGCGCATTGCCCAAGGTCACGCCAAAGCCGCGTTCGAGCGGTTCGGCGACGACCGTGGCGACCCGCGCGGCGTCGTGGCCGGCGGTCACCTGCAGCTTGTTCGGCCTGATCAATTCCTGCCAATTTTTCTGGATCACGTCATTCACCTATTGAGCGGCGCGAGGCTTTCCCCGCGCATCCCACCCGCCGTGTGGGGAAATTTCGGCGGTAACGGACGCTTGTCACGTCCGCCAGTAACAAAAATCAAACGCGACGACGCTTACGTGGCCGGCAACCGTTATGCGGGATCGTGGTCACGTCGCGGATCGAGGTGATTGTGAAGCCCTGCGCCTGCAAAGCACGCAGCGCCGATTCTCGGCCCGAACCGGGGCCTGACACTTCGACTTCGAGGGTTTTCATGCCGTGTTCCTGCGCCTTCTTGGCGGCGTCTTCGGCGGCGACCTGCGCGGCATAGGGTGTCGATTTGCGCGAGCCCTTGAACCCCATCGTGCCCGACGACGACCAGGCAATGGTGTTGCCCTGCGCGTCGGTGATGGTGATCATCGTGTTGTTGAACGACGCGGCGACATGCGCGACGCCCGACGCGATGTTCTTGCGTTCGCGCCGGCGGACGCGGGTGGCTTCCTTACCCATTCTCGATCCCTTTACAGCCCGCTGCCGTCAGGCGCGGGCGATTCCTGTCGTCACTGCGGTGTCGGTGTCTTTTTCTTGCCAGCGATGGTCTTGGCCGGCCCCTTGCGGGTGCGTGCATTGGTATGGGTGCGCTGACCGCGCACCGGCAGGCCCTTGCGGTGGCGCAGGCCCCGGTAACAGCCGAGATCCATCAGCCGCTTGATGTTCATCGCCACTTCGCGGCGCAGGTCGCCCTCGACCATGTAGTCCCGGTCGATCATTTCGCGAATCTGCAGCACTTCGGCGTCGGTCAATTGCGACACCCGCCGCTCCTGCGGCAAGTTAACCTTCTCCATGATTTCATGGGCTTTTTTCTGCCCGATGCCATGGATGTACTGCAGCGCGATCACGACACGCTTGTTGGTGGGCAGGTTTACGCCCGCGATACGAGCCACAGATGGTCTCTCCTGTTATCGTCCGGCCGCGCGCAAGGCGCCGAATCTTCGTGTCCCTGGAAGGGGATAGCCCAAAGCGTAACACGACGCCCGTCCCCGGATTTCTGGGGCCCGGCATCGCGTCAAGCTTCTGAATGTGCAGCTTATTAAGGGATTCATCTGGCCTTCGTCAACCTCCGCCGGGTACGCAGTTTGCGCTGTCCAGCCTTGTTTTTGGCGCGCCCCGGACGGCTCGCTTTTCGGGCGGAATTGCGGGCTTTCGACCTGCTTTTGGACGTGTTGCGGGCGGTGGTCCGTCTAGCCCGCCCCTTGGCGGGTTTGGCTTTAGTCTTAGCCTTGGTTTTAGCTTGGTTTTAGACTTGGTTTTAGACTTGGCTTTTGCCTTGCGGCGGGCCGGCTTGGGCTTTGTGGCCGAGCTCAGAATGCGGTTTATGGCGACGGTGACGGTATCGATCGGCGCCATGCCGTCGACGGTCTTGAGCATGCCTTTGCCGGCATAATACTCGGCCAGCGGCGCGGTCTGCGCCCGGTAGGCCGCCAGCCGCCCCTTGAGCACCTCTGGATTGTCGTCGGCGCGCAGCTTCTCGCCGCGGGCGGTCATTTCGGCCACCCGGGTCTCGATGCGCTTGAGCAGGATGCCCTCGTCCACCTTGAGCTCGATCGCGCCGTCCAGCTTGAGGCCGCGCTCGGCCAGCAGACGGTCGAGCGCCTGCGCCTGCGGCACCGTGCGCGGGAAACCGTCGAGCACAAAGCCGCGTTTGGCGTCGGGCTGGTCGATGCGGTCGGCGATGATCGCCACCACCACCTCATCGGGAACCAGCTGACCGGCATCCATGATGCTCTTGGCGCGTAAGCCCACCGGCGTACCGGCGGCGACCGCGGCACGCAGCATGTCGCCGGTGGAGAGTTGGACGATGCCGTGTTTCTGGACCAAGCGCTGCGCTTGCGTGCCCTTCCCCGCCCCCGGTGGGCCGAGCAGAATCAGTCTCATCGATTGCGCCCCCGCAACTTCGACCGCTTGATCAGGCCCTCATATTGGTGCGCCAGCAGATAGCCTTGGATCTGCGCGACCGTATCCATGGTGACGCTGACCACGATCAAGAGCGACGTGCCGCCGAAATAGAACGGCACCGCGGCGTAGGAAATCAGAATTTCTGGGATCAGGCAGACGATGGCGAGATAGATCGCGCCGACCACGGTGATACGCGAAAGCACGAAGTCGATATATTCCGCCGTGCGCTCGCCCGGCCTTATGCCGGGAATAAAGCCGCCGTGCTTCTTCAAATTATCGGCGGTTTCGGTCGGGTTGAACACGATCGCGGTATAGAAGAACGCGAAGAACACGATCAGCGCAATGTAGAGGATCAAGAACAGCGGCCGACCGTGACCGAGCAGCGTGGTGATCGTGGTGAGCCAGCCCGGGCCGCTGCCGGCGTTGAAATTGGCGACCGTGGTCGGCAGCAGCAGCAGCGAAGAGGCGAAGATCGGCGGGATCACGCCCGAAGTATTGAGCTTGAGCGGGAGATGCGAGGATTGGCCCTCAAACATGCGGTTGCCGACCTGGCGTTTGGGATACTGGATCAGCAAGCGGCGTTGCGCGCGCTCCACGAACACGATGAAGGCGATCACCGCCACGCACATCACGATGACCGCGAGGATCAAGCCGGTGGATAGTGCACCTTGGCGGCCGAGTTCCAGCGTGCCGGCGATCGCCGACGGCAATTGCGCCACGATGCCGGCCAGAATGATCAGCGAGATGCCGTTTCCGATGCCGCGCGAGGTGATTTGCTCGCCCAACCACATCAGGAACATGGTGCCGCCGGTGAGCGTGATCGTGGTGGAAATCAGAAAGAATATCCCAGGGTCGCTGACCACGCTGCCGGTGCCCTGCAGCCCGATGCCGATGCCGTAGGACTGGAACGCGGCCAGCAGCACGGTGAGATACCGGGTGTACTGGTTCATGATCTTGCGGCCGGACTCGCCCTCTTTCTTGAGCGCTTCGAGCGTGGGCGAGACCGTCGTCATCAACTGGATGATGATCGAGGCCGAGATGTAGGGCATAATGTTGAGCGCGAAGATCGCCATCCGGTGGATGCCGCCGCCGGAGAACATATTGAACATGCCGAGAATGCCGCCGGCCTGGGTGTTGAAGATCTGCTCCCAGGCGGCCGGATCGATGCCGGGCAGCGGGATATAGGTGCCCAGGCGATAGACCAGTAGCGCGCCGACGGTGAAATAGATCCGCTTTTTGAGCTCTTCGGCTTTGGCGAGGGCCCCGAAGTTGAGATTGGCTGCCAGTTGTTCCGCTGCCGAAACCATCAATCGCTCCTGCTGCCGCGCCCCGTCGCGCTCCACCCCGCTTGCCGCGGGCCGTCTTCAGAAAGCACTAGATAGGCACTGCACCGCAAACTTGTAGCCGGCAACCGCCCGCACGAAGCGGGCGCTTCACTTACTCGGCCTTGGGCGCTTCAGCTTTGGGCTCTTC